>NZ_JBHULS010000002.1:0-524662 GCF_042684585.1 Bizionia sediminis | reverse complement strand
CTCTAATTTTTAGAAAAAATTATTTAAAACACCAACCATTTACAGCAGTTCGAATATGGGCGACACCTCTAGAAAACCTTCAGATTAAACACTGAAGGTTTTTTTTATCTCTAATTTTTAGAAAAAATTATTTAAAACACCAACCATTTACAGCGGTTCGAATATGGGCGACGCCTCCAGAAAACCTTCAGATTAAACACTGAAGGTTTTTTTTTATTTCTAATTTTTAGAAAAAATTATTTAAAACACCAACCATTTACAGCAGTTCGAATATGGGCGACACCTCTAGAAAACCTTCAGATTAAACACTGAAGGTTTTTTTTATCTCTAATTTTTAGAAAAAATTATTTAAAACACCAACCATTTACAGCAGTTCGAATATGGGCGACACCTCTAGAAAACCTTCAGATTAAACACTGAAGGTTTTTTTTATCTCTAATTTTTAGAAAAAATTATTTAAAACACCAACCATTTACAGCGGTTCGAATATGGGCGACACCTCCAGAAAACCTTCAGATTAAACACTGAAGTTTTTTTTTATCTCTAATTTTTAGAAAAAATTATTTAAAACACCAACCATTTACAGCGGTTCGAATATGGGCGACACCTCCAGAAAACCTTCAGATTAAACATTGAAGGTTTTTTTTTATTTCTAATTTTTAGAAAAAATTATTTAAAACACCAGCCATTTACAGCGGTTCGAATATAGGCGACACCTCTAGAAAACCTTCAGATTAAACACTGAAGGTTTTTTTTTATCTCTAATTTTTAGAAAAAATTATTTAAAACACCAACCATTTACAGCGGTTCGAATATGGGCGACACCTCCAGAAAACCTTCAGATTAAACATTGAAGGTTTTTTTTTATCTCTAATTTTTAGAAAAAATTATTTAAAACACCAGCCATTTACAGCGGTTCGAATATGGGCGACACCATGTTTGCATCAGATTAATGGCATTTTAAGTACCTAATTTGGGAAATAAAACGAGATAGAAAACCCACGAGGATTTTCGTATGTAAGCTAGAACTAGCAAGAAATGTGAATGCTGATAAAATTATTCAAATTTTAGCATAACGTACCATGTTTTTAAACATTCAAAAGATACGGTTATAACTCCTAAATGAAAACTTATGGCGTTTTAAAAAGTTCAATATCGTCTAAAGATTGTTTTAAAAGTTCCTTTTCTTTAGGAAAAAACCCCTGAATTAACAATAAAATACCAAAGCCCATAATAAGAAGTGACACAATTTTTTTTGTTTTAAAAATACGCTTTGGCGTCAGTTTGTTTTTTAAAGTTTTGGCTGCTAACATTTTAAGAATATCCACTATAAAATACACAGCTAAAATAGTTCCTAAAAATACAAATAAGCCGTGTTCGGTTTCGGTTAATGAGTTACCAATAACAATAAAACCAAGCCACCCAAGAAGGACACCAACATTAATGAAATTTAATAAAAACCCTTTTATAAATAATTTACCAAAGTTTTTTTTTATTTCTACCGTATGAAATTCACGAACAATATCTCTAAAAGATTTGGATGTTTTTATAAAAGAAATAAAGCCATAAACAGCCAAAAGAACACCGCCAAAAATTAAAAAATTAGGATCGTCCTTAATTTTATCTAGTAATTTACTGGTACTGTAATAAGCTACGATAATGAAGAAAATATCGGCTAAAATTACGCCAAAATCGAATATTAAAGCGCTTTTTATTCCTTTTGTTGCACTGGTTTCTAATAGCACAAAAAATACAGGGCCAATGGTAAAAGATAATAGTATTCCGAAAGGAATAGCCGCTAAAATATCGTCCAACATACGTATTTAAAAGGATTTTTTACAAATTTATAAAAAACCTAGTTATTATCCTTAATAATTACCTGTCCGCCAAGCACTGTACGTTCCTTAAGTTCTTTTGGGTTGCCGTACACATAAACTGTACCACCCGCGCGCACTTTGGCATCCACAAATTCTTGCGCAAAAATATGCGCTTCGCCCGCTGCTTGAATGATAACGTTTGCTTGGTTACTTTGTAATTGGGAACCCAAATAAGATCCACCTGTATTTATAGCGATATCCTGATTTTTTGCAGTACCACTAACCCGAACAACACCTCCTGTAATGGCTTTGGTTTCTAGATAGGTAATGTTTTCTACTTGCAATTTTATACTACCACCTTCTTGGGCATGAAGTTTTAAATCGAATTGATTAAAAACCTCATTAGAACCCACAAAAGCACCTTCATTAACATCTATAACATCTATGTGTTTGTAATATAATTCGACGCTGGTTTCGTCGCCATCAAATAATTTTTGAAGTGACATGCGTATTTTAAGTGTGCCATTTTTGTTAACAATAACCACATCGTCTGTATATTTTCCTTTTAAAACCACCTTATTTACATCCGATTTTATAAGTGCTACCTCTATCCTATCGTAAACTTTTAGCGTTTTAAAATCGCCTAACATTTTTTCTTGTTGTCCAAAACTTCCCGCTACAACTAGCATATAGAAAAGTCCGGCAAACAGATAATTTTTCATGACTATTTTTTTTAATATGATGATTTATTTACAACACATTTTAGGCTTCATTTTTACCCAAAAGATAAAAATCTAGGTGTTTTTTAACCAAATCTGTGTTTTTTACCTTTACAATTACTTCATCGCCCAGCTGGTACATGAGTTTTGAATGTTTCCCAATTAAAGCATAATGATCTGGATCAAATTGGTAATGATCGTCTTTCATATCCCGAACACTTACCATGCCTTCGCATTTATTTTCAATAATTTCAATATAAATTCCCCAATCGGTTACACCCGAAATAACCCCTACAAAATGTGCTTCTTTATGGTCTTCCATAAACCTAATTTGCATATATTTAATAGAGTCGCGTTCTGCTTTAGTGGCTAAATTTTCCATGTTACTACAATGGTTGCACTTATCCTCATAAATATCGGGGTTGGCCGATTTTTCGCCATCTAAATACTGCTGCAATAACCGATGCGTCATAACATCGGGATAGCGCCTAATTGGTGAGGTAAAATGACTGTAATAATCGAATGCCAATCCATAATGACCAATGTTATGCGTTGTATATTCGGCTTTACTCATGGTACGAATTGTTAGTGTATCTACCAAATTCTGTTCTTTTTTACCCGTAACGCTGTGCAACAAATTATTTAACGACGCAGCCGTTGTTTTCTTGTCTTTAAAATTTAATTTATAACCAAACCTACCCACTACATTTTGAAGGGCTGCCAATTTGGTATCGTCTGGTTCATCATGCACTCTGTAAACAAATGTTTTTTTCTGTTTACCAACAAATTCCGATACTTTCCGGTTGGCTAAAAGCATAAACTCTTCAATCATTTTATTGGCATCTTTCGATGTTTTAAAAAACACACCAACAGGATTGGCTGCTTCATCTAAATTAAATTTAACCTCAACCTTATCAAAAGAAATGGCTCCGGAGCGCATGCGTCTGGCTCGCATTTTTTTTGCAAAAGCATCCATTTTAAGTATGGCTTCTGCAATTTCTGGCGTTGTATTATAAGTTTTACCAGAAATAGATACGTTTTCTGGAATAGTAGTGTTTATACTTTGTTTTAAAGCAGATAGGTTATCCTTGTTTAAACTATCGTTTTGTTCAATTATGGCTTGGGCCTCTTCATAGGCAAAACGAGCATCGGAATAAGTAACTGTTCGTCCATACCACTCGTGAACCACTTCTGCTTTTTCATTCATTTTAAACACAGCCGAAAAGGTATATTTTTCCTCATGTGGGCGCAAAGAACACGCGTTATTAGATAATACCTCTGGTAGCATGGGCACTACTCTATCCACCAAATATACCGATGTTGCCCGCTCGTAAGCTTCATCATCTAGAATGGTTCCGGGTTGCACGTAATGCGATACATCGGCAATGTGAATACCAATTTCAAATAAACCATTTTCTAGAACTTTAAACGATAGTGCATCGTCAAAATCTTTAGCATCTTTTGGATCTATTGTAAAGGTTAAATCCTGCCGCATATCGCGGCGTTTTGATATTTCTTCTTTGGTTATAGAGGTATCAATTTTATTGGCAAAATCTGCTACCTCTTTAGGAAATGCCATTGGCAAACCATATTCAGCCAAAATAGCGTGTATTTCGGTATTATGTTCGCCTGGACGACCTAAAATTTCCAACACCTTACCGTTTGGAGAATCGGCTTTTTGTGGCCAATCCTCCAAACCAACTAATACTTTATCGCCGTCTTGTGCCTGTTTGGTTTTATTAATTGGCACAAAAATATCGGTGTACATTTTGTTACTATCTACAACCACAAAGGCATAGTTTTTATGAATTTGAATTACGCCAACATATTCAGATTTTGCCCGTTTAAGTATTTGTGTAATTTCGCCTTCTCGTTTACCACCTTTTAAACGTTTGTAAGCATAAAACTCCACTTCGTCTCCATGAAGCGCTTTATTCATATTATTGGAGGCAATGTATATATCCTCTTCAAAATCGTCTGAAATAATATAACCAGAGCCTCTGGAGGCCATATCTACAATACCTGTATGGTACTCGGTAGAAATAATGGCTTTAAATTTACCACGTTCTACCTCCTCAATTTCCTGTTTGGCTTTAAGTTGCTGTAATTTTTTAATTATTTGGTTTCGGCTACTGGCATCATTAACGCCAATTTTTGAAGCTATTTGTTTGTAATTAAACGCTTTATTGCGTTCCTTTTTTAAAATACTTAATATGGTATTAGTCAAATTGGAAATCTTGTTATTTGAAGGTTTCCTGTGTTTCTTTTTTGTCATGTAGTTTGTAATCGTTTTATTTCTATTGGCCTCAATATCCTTGCTATTAGGTCTATTTAGAAATATTTTAGTTTAAAACTTACCACTTTTACGGAAGAGGTTAACGCTTTTACTTGGTTTGTTTGGTAGTAATCAGGTTACTAAAACTAGTAAGTTTGTAACAAAGTTACGGTTTTAATACGAGATGTAAGTTTGGATTTAAGTAATTAATAATTTTATAACATATCGTTTAAATAAAAGCTAGCTAAGCACAGTACCAAAACGAGTTATTCACACATATATAAGTATAATAGATTTTCTTTTAAATTTTTAAAAAAATAATACTGTTTATGATAGCTTGTTAATAACAGGTATAACTTTCTGTAATTTTATTTTGATTAGTCGTAATTTACAAATTATAGGTAGGAAATTAACAACTTCTATAAAGGTAAAACCTTTAAAATGTGTGAGCTTGTAAAAGCTATTAACAACTGTTAATAACCTAAATTTACAGTTTATAATTGAAAAGTTTTTTAAAATATGGTGTTTATAAGACCGTCAATGATGTCTTAAAACTTGTCCAAAAATAAGTGCTAACTTTTTTGGTTTATTCCGCTTGGTTTTTGCTTGAAAAAAATAATTGATTTTTAAAAATTTAAGTTTTAAAATTTAATGAACACTTATTAACATTTTATGCACCATAGCTTAGGTACTTATTAATAACCTTATTAGGCTTTGTAAATTTTATAAAACTTTAAACTATAGAGTTCTGTTAATTAGTATATTACATAATTTATTACAGACCTAATTTAAGCTTTTTATTATTTTATTTAGGCAGGAGGTGTTTGCTACTTGGTATTATGTTTAAATTGAATAAATAAGTTAGGTTTTAAAACAGTTGGTTATTTTAAAAGCATTTAGTTAACCAAACGAAGCATTTTTTAAACCAATTGGAATGACATATGGTAGCCGTTTCAAGTTAAAAACTTTTAAAAAGAACTGGTATTATTTTTTTACCTTTAACAGCATTAAAATATATTGAACATGAAACTATCTATTGGCAACGATCATGCTGGAACCGATTATAAATTTGCCATTCAAAAACATTTGGAAAAAAAGGGTTATCACGTAATTAACCACGGAACAAACACAACAGAAAGTGTAGATTATCCAGATTTTATACATCCTGTTGCCAACGATGTGGCGAGCAAGCAAGCAGATTTTGGTATTATTATTTGCGGGAGCGGAAATGGAGCAAACATGACTGCTAATAAGCATCAAGCAGTAAGATCTGCCCTTTGCTGGACTGCAGAGATAACAGCTTTAGCACGACAACATAACGATGCTAATATTTTAAGTATTCCAGCACGGTTTACATCGGTACAACAAGCTATTAATATGGTAGATACATTTCTAGAAACACCTTTTGAAGGTGGCAGACATCAAAATCGTGTAGCTAAAATTCCTAACTCATAAATTATGACGGCTGTGCGTGGTGGTAACCACTTACACCATTTAAAAAGTAGGCGGTTAGTTTACGCTATTTTTATAAATTTAGTTATTACCGTTGCGCAGGTAATTGGTGGCTTAATTTCTGGTAGTTTATCTTTATTAAGCGATGCGCTTCATAATTTTACCGATGTTATTTCGTTAATAATTAGTTATGTAGCCACTAAATTGGTTACAAAATGGGCCTCAAAAAATAAAACTTTTGGATTTAAACGTGCCGAAATTTTAGCGGCATTTATAAACGCAGCTAGCTTGGTGGTTATTGCTGTCCTTTTAATAATTGAAGCGGTAAAGCGTTTTTTTAATCCACAAATTATAAATTCGGAAGTAGTTATATGGTTGGCTATTGTGGCTATTATAGGAAACGGATTTTCCGTTTTATTATTAAAAAAAGATGCCCAATCAAATTTAAATATGGCCTCGGCATACAGTCATTTATTAACAGACCTGTTAGCAAGTGTTGCCGTATTAGTTGGTGGTTTGTTTATGGCTGTTTACCAGGTGTATTGGGTAGATAGTGTATTAACTTTTTTAATTGCCTTATATTTAATTGTTGTTGGGTTTAATTTATTAAAGCGTTCCACTACCATGCTTATGTTGTTTACACCTAGTCATATTAATATTGAAATGGTGGTTGCCATGGTAAACAACATACCAGATGTTAAAAAACTACATCATGTGCATATTTGGAGCTTAAATGAAAACGAAGTGCATTTAGAAGCGCATTTAGATGTTGTAAGAAACATGTCTGTAAGCGAATTTAATAACCTGTTAACAACCATTGAAACCCAACTTTTAAATGAATTTGGTATAAACCATGTTACCATTCAACCGGAATTTAATAAAATGGATTCCAAAGCCATTATTGTACAAGATTAAACAGATGAAACAGATTGTTATTTTATTTTTAGTAATGGGCTTAAGTGTATCCTGTTCCCATACTACCGAACAGCTTATAGACCAGGCATTTCCCAAACCAAAAACCTTACAAATTGGTATAAAAAATAATACACTATTTCCTTTTTTACGAACCGAAGTAACCACTACGGCAGGTACTATTGTGTTCCAACAAATTCCTGCAAACAGTTATTCGGAATTTTACGAGATTCCCGAGCTTTTTTCTGAAGCGCCCATTCAAGTTCAAATGCCAGATAACTACTATTCTTATGAGGTTTTAAATTACGATGTTTCAACACGCGTTACGGAGGGCATTTATTACTTTGAAGTATCTGTTAAATTACCAGAAAACACCTTGTTAATAACCCGAAAATCTTTATAACTAATGATAAGTATACAAATTAAATCCTTTAGTGAATTAACCTTGCATGAGTTATATACCATTTTACAACTGCGTGCAGAGGTGTTTGTTTTAGAACAAACCTGTTTATACCAAGATATAGACGGCCATGATGCGGATGGATTACATATTTTAGGTTTTAAAAATAATGAAATAGTGGCCTATGCACGGGCGTTTAAGTCTGGTATATATTTTAAAGAAGCCAGTATTGGAAGAGTTTTAGTTAAAAAAAGCGAACGAAAACACCATTATGGTTATGTTATTATGGAGGCTGCAATTGGCGTTTTAGAGAAAACCCATAAAGAGGCACAAATTAAAATTTCTGCTCAAACCTATTTACAGCATTTTTATGCTAAATTAGGATTTCGGGCTATTGGCACTAGTTATTTAGAAGATGGTATTCCACATATTGCTATGGTAAAACCTTAATTCTGGCCACCCACGTAGGTTAATAAAATTTCTACCCGACGGTCGTATTTAGCCTCGCCTCCTAACGGAAAACGGCCGCGCATACCAACATATTTCATGCGTTTTTTATCGATACCTTTTCGGGCTAAATAATTATAAATGTATTCGGCTCGGGCTACAGATAGGTTTTGCTTGTTGGTACGTCTATCCACCGCGTCGCGTTTTCTTTGTGTGCAGCAAACATGTCCTTGAATGGTAAAGTAAATATCATCGCGTTCCAGTAGGGTTTGGGCAATTTCTTCTAAAGTGGGTTTGGATTCTGGTAGCAGTATGCTGTAACCGGTTTTAAATAAAATATTTTCTAGTAAAAATTTATCGCCAGCCTTTACGTCGCCTTTTAGTGTTTCGGCAACTGTTTTTTTTTTTGGTTTTATTAATTCCGATTCTTTTCGCGGTGGTGAATAGGGTTTTACACGAATTTCTACTTTACGGTTTAAACCTCTAACTTTGGCAATACTTTCGCTTTCCATTACTTTTAAAAGCACTTCTCCTTTGCCATCTACATTACTAATTTTAGATTCGTCGAATTCGTTGTTTGAAAAAATAGCTTTTATAGAATTGGCACGGTATTGCGATAGTTTTAAATTATAGGAGTCGCTGCCCGTATCGTCTGTAAACCCATAGATTGAAATTTTTTCAATATCCATAGATTCTATTTCCGAAAGAAAGAGTAAAAGTCTGCTTTCTTCGGTGGGTAACACAACATATTCATCGGTTTCAAAAAATACAACATGTCGGAGCTCTTCCTCTTGTGAAAAAACCCAGTTTAAGCTAATAAAAAAAAGGATAAGAAATCTTGTTCTCATTATTTACAGGGCAAATGGTCTTCAATATATTAATTTTATTTTAAAAACCCATAATATGTGCCTGGTTTTGAAAGGATTTCTGCTGCTTTTTGAATTTCTTTATTGGTTTCTTTGTTGTAATTATATAAACCTTCTCGGTATACGTAGCGTTTTATAATTTCGTCTGTTAGTAGTGTTAAAATTTCGGTCTTATTATCCTCTATTGCCTGTTTTTTGGCAAGTTTAATACTATTTAATAGTGTATTATAATCGGCGCTAATGCGCGTATCTATTTGTTCTTTTTCGGCAGTTTTTAAGACCTTTTCTAACTCTTTTTCAGTTTCGGTGTGGTAACTAAAATTATGGGTGTTTAAATAGTTTTTAAAGTCTTCAAAATCGGCTTCAGTTAGTTTAAAATTCTGAATATTTAAATCAGGGTGTTTGTAGTAATACGAAGTGGCGTAATTAAAAATTAAAAAATCGTTTTGAATTGCTTTGGTTATCAAATTGTTTTTATTGGTGGCTAAAACGGCATCTGGTAACACGCCGCCCCCGTCAAAAACCTCGCGACCATTTTTTGTTTTGAAGGCGTTGTATTTAGTCTTATCTATACGTACGGCATTGCCTTTTTCGTCTCTATGCAAATAATCTAAAGCTTGTATGCAGCGTCCAGAGGGTGTATAGTAACGCGAAATAGTAATTTTAAGTTGTGTCCCGTAGGACAAAGGTTTAGGACGTTGTACCAGCCCTTTACCAAAGCTTCTGGCACCTACAATAACAGCCCGATCTAGATCTTGTAAAGCCCCAGCAACAATTTCGCTAGCCGAGGCGCTACTGCCATTTATAAGTATAACCAATGGTATGTTGGTGTCTACCGGTTCTTTTTGTGTATAGTATTCCCGATCGTATTTTTGAACTTTGGATTTTGTGGTAACCACTAACTGGCCTTTTGGTATAAATAGGTTAACCACATTTACAGCCTCAACTAATAAACCGCCAGGGTTGCCGCGCAAGTCTAATATAATATTTTCGGCGCCTTGTGCTTTTAAATCGCGTAGTGCATAACTGGTTTGCTGCGATGCTTTATTGTTAAATTTATCGAGTACAATATAGCCAGTTTTAGCGTTTACCATAGAAAAATAAGGAACCGCATCGATATCTATTTCGGAGCGGGTAATTTTGGTAGTATATTCTTTTCCTTGCCTTAAATAGGTAACGTTTACCTCCGATCCGGTGGTACCTTTAAGTAAGTTCCCGGCATCGTCCTTGTAATTAGAAATAAGGGTATTTTCAACTTTTATAATTTCATCGCCTGCTTTTAAACCCGCTTTATCCGCCGGATAATTTTTATAGGGTTCAATAATAACCAGCTTGTCTTTCATGGTGCGAACATTAGCGCCAATACCCGTGTAATCGCCTGTGCGTCTTATTTTTTCGGCCTCTACATCCTGTTCGTTGTAAAATTGTGTGTAGGGATCTAAATCTTTGAGCATACTTTTTATGGCGGTATCCATTAATTCGGCTGGATTGGTTTCGTCTACATAATTCATATTGACTTCTTTGTAGAGCGTTGTAAATATTTCAATTTGCTTGGCTATTTCAAAAAAATCGTTTTTAAAAGCGGATCCTGTTACAAAAACAATACCAACAAAAATGGGGATTAATAGCTGTTTTTTAAGTATTTTTTTCATCTGAAGTGGCTTTATGTGTGGCATTTATAAACTTGTTAAAAAGTTTGTTCATGGCTTGTTCCATTTGGAGGTACGTGGGCTTTTTGTTTCCAATGTACAAAATCATAAACGCATGAGGTGTTGTTAAGTTGTTAAAATACGTACTTTTATTTAAGCGGTAAGCTTCGCGCATGAGGCGTTTTATTCGGATGCGTTGCACGGCTTTTTTAAAGTATCTTTTAGATACGGAAACGCCTGTTTTTACAGGTGTATTGGCTTCGTTTAAACTAGTAGGTAAATACACCAAACGCAACGGATAGGCCGAAACGGTTTGCCCTTCTGTAAAGAGTTTATTAATTAGTTTTTTACTTTTTAATTTTTCGTGTTTATTAAAACGTCTATCCATGGGTATTTAAAGTTACAAAATAAGCATAAAAAAAGCTGCTTTCCATACAGAAGCAGCTTTTTAGTTTGGTATATGGCTGTTATTGTTCCATTTTATTATTGTCTCTGTTTACGTCTGCCATCCATTTATTGGGATCTATTTCAACAGATTTTATGTCTTTCGACACGTTAAAGGTGTAGGTAGGATAAGCCCATGCCCAATCGGAAATAATGGTTGCTTCGGTTGGTTTTTCACCGCGCATCATTTGTAAAGGGATGTAAAAATCTTCTGTACTCCCATCGGTATACGTTACTGTTAAATCTATTGGCATTGGCATAAGTGCTATTCGTTCCAGAGTAATGGTTTTGTTGTCGATACTTTTTACCGCATAATCTATGGTATTTGTAGTTTGTGCAAAATCTACTAAATACCAATTTAGTTGTAAATTACTTACTTTCTCTGCTGTACGGATAATATCCAGTGGTGTTGGGTGTTTAAATTTAAAATCGTTGTAGAATTTTTTAAGGGTTGTTTTTAAATTTTCTTCACCAATAATATAACCTAATTGGGATAAAAACACCGAGCCTTTGCTGTAAGCTGCAATACCGTAAGCCTGATTAAATTCGTAGCGATCGGAATGCGTAGTTAGGGGTTGTTCTTTACCAGATTTAGCTAGAAATATGTAGTTTCTGTAGGCGCCAGCGTTAGGCTGTTCTTTGCCTTCGTTCATAACTTCATTCATAGCGTAATCGCTAATATAGCTGGTAAAACCCTCGTCCATCCATTCGTGTTTAGATTCGTTGGTAGCTAGGATAAACTGAAACCATTTATGTGCTAGTTCGTGAGCGGTAACACCTACTAAACTTCCAAAGGATCGGTTGCCTGTTATAAGTGTTCCCATGCCGTATTCCATACCACCATCGCCGCCTTGCATAACGGAATACTGCTTGTACGGATAAGGACCTAAATGGCTGCTAAAATACTCCATTAAAGCCACGGTTTTAGGTTGTAGTTGTTTCCAAAATTCTAATTTTTCGGCATCTAGGTTTTTTTTGTAGTAAAAATGCAACATAGGTCCGTTTGGTACCTGCATGGTATCGTGAATATAATCTGGATCGGCAGCCCAAAAGAAATCGTGAACTTGTGGTGCTATGAAGTGAATGGTTTTTTTGTTTCCTTTAATTTTTACATCGGGTTGTTGGTAACCGGTTCCACCTACAACGTAATCTTTATCGATGGTAAGTTTTACGTCAAAATCGCCCCAAACGCCGTGAAACTCTCTACCTATATATGGATCGGCGTGCCAACCTTCAAAGTCGTATTCGGCTAATTTTGGGTACCACTGTGTCATGGATAAGGCAACACCTTCGGCACTATTGCGTCCGGAACGGCGAATTTGAACTGGTACTTGGGCATCAAAAACCATGTTAAAGGTTACCGATTCGCCTGGTTGAATAGGTGAAGCTAAATCTACTTCTAAAATAGTTCCTACGGTTTCATAGTGTAGTTTTTTCCCATTTTGCTTTAAAGACGTTACGTTTATATAGCCAATTTCGTCTGGTTTTAATTTACTAATCCGGTCGCCTACACGTCGGTCTGGATCGGCAATAGTGCGGGAGCGCACGTCCATTTCGCTTCCTGGTTGAAAGGCGTTAAAGTATAAATGGTAGAACACACGATTTAATACATCTGGTGAGTTATTGGTGTACACTAATGTTTGTTTTCCTTTGTATTGATAGGTGTTAACATCCATATCAATTTCCATTTTATAATCCACATGTTGTTGCCAGTAATACGGATTTGTAGTACTAGTAGTACTTGGGTTTTGTGCTGATAACGTATTGGTTACAAAGCAAGTAAGTAACAAGGTTATACAGCAAACTGAAAATACGTGTTTTTTCATGGTAGTAACATTTAAGTAAAAAAAATCTCATCGGATTAGCGATGAGATTTTTTTTGATTATTGTTTAAATTATTTCATTTGGCTAGCCATAATTAATGCATTGTAAGCATTGGCTATTTTACCTGATTTTGTTAACTCGCTAAATGGTCTTACATCTTCAGCGTTACCACCAACAATTACATCTGTTTTTATTGGTAGTCCAGAATCTAGAATGATTTGTTTAACCTGTGCGGCAGATAATTTTGGATAGTATGAGCGAATTAAAGCTGCAATACCGGCAACAGCTGGTGCTGCCATAGAGGTACCACCTTTGGTATCGTATTCGTTTTCTGGTGTTGCTGCGTATATTTTGGCACCTGGTGCAAAAATATCGACGTTTACTTTACCGTAGTTAGAAAAACCAGCAAGCATTCCTGCGCCGTATTCTGGTTCTAGAGCACCAACGGTAATAAAGGTGTTGGAAACTTCAGGACCTGTACCAATGGCATCGTTAGGGAAGACATCTTTTTTATCGATATCAATACCTTCATTTCCTGCTGCATTTATAAATAACACATCGTTATCGCTGGCGTATTTAATAGCATCGCGTACCCACTGGCTGTGTGGCGAATAGTATTTTCCAAAACTTCCATTAATAATGTGTGCACCGTTATCTACAGCATACCGAATAGCTAAAGCAATATCTTTATCGTACTCATCGCCATTTGGTACAGCACGCAAGCTCATAAGTTGTGCATTATTAGCAACACCGTTTGGTCCTAAACCATTGTTGCGCTCTGCTAAAATAATAGCAGCAACGTGGGTACCGTGGCTTTCCCCTTTTTCAGACGGCATTACGTTTCCATTGCCGTAACCTGTGTCTGTTAAATCGTCTGGATCATCGCCAGTTGTACGTCCTTTTAAGTCTTTGTTTAGGTTTACATTAACTTGGTCAGTAAAATAATCTACACCACGTTTTACAGCTTTTAATGCGGCTTCAGAGCTTTCTAAACCGTTGGCGTACATATTTTGTAACATGGCAGCGGCTTGTTTCACATCTGCTTGATCGGTTTCAATGGCAGCTACTTCTTCTTTAGTATAATCTTCTTTGCCTAAATGCTTGGCAATGGTTTCGTCTGAAGTTTTTACCATTTGGTAAATTTGCTCATAACGTTGTTTGTTAGCTAAAGCTTCTTGGTATTTTTCTTCGTATTCTGCCAGAGCAGCTTCGTATTGTGGATTGGATTTATCGCCTTTTACAATAATTCTAACAAATTCTAATTGCTCATCGTAGGCATCGCCTAAGAAGTTCCAACCGTGAATATCGTCAATATAGCCATTGTTATCATCGTCAATACCGTTTCCTGGAATTTCATCGGTGTTGGTCCATAATACATTTTGTAAATCTTGGTGTTCTATATCTATTCCAGAATCAATAACCGCTACTATAACGGTTTGTCCTTTTTTATCTTTAATTATTTCGGCGTAGGCTTTATCAACACTCATGCCAGGAATGGTATCTTTAATAAGATCCAAATGACCCCAATTTTGTTTTTCGGCTTCTGTTAAGTCACTAACCTTTAAAGGTATGGAATCAACGTTCTCTATAGGTGTGGATAGCACCTGCGAACCACTACCGCAGCTTGTCAATACGGCAGCAATACTTGCTGTAAATACGAACGATTTAATAAGTTTCATTGTAGTATAA
The DNA here is from genome assembly GCF_042684585.1 of Bizionia sediminis. NCBI lineage: Bacteria > Pseudomonadati > Bacteroidota > Flavobacteriia > Flavobacteriales > Flavobacteriaceae > Bizionia > Bizionia sediminis. The sequence goes on along the minus strand of NZ_JBHULS010000002.1, from coordinate 510,168 downwards.
ATATTTAGTTAAAAATTTCATTGCAGGAAAACACGTTTTTTAAACGAACGCCTTTTTCTGTGTTTTGTACGGTTATAATTTCGTTATGAGCGTCGTGCTCCAAAAATAGGTAATAATTATTATCTGCTGCCATTTTTAGAAATTTTTCTTTTTCATCTAATGTCAGCAGTGGTCTTGTATCGTAACCCATTACAAAGGGTAACGGAAGGTGTCCTGCGGTTGGTAATAAGTCGGCCATAAAGCAAATGGTTTTTCCGTTGTACTGAATCATTGGAATCATTTGTTTGTCTGTATGTCCGTTGGCAAAAAAGATATCGAAACCTAATTTGGATTTTCTTAAAATATCGCCTTGAATAGGGAGTTCTGTAAACGTTAATTGCCCACTGGTTTTCATGGGCATAATATTTTCTTCTAAAAACGACGCTTTTTCACGTCTGTTGGGTTGTGTGGCCCAGTTCCAATGATCTAAATTGCTCCAAAAATGGGCGTTTTTAAATGCGGGTTCATAGCCTGTTCTATCTTTATTCCACTGGATACTGCCCCCACAATGATCAAAATGTAAGTGAGTCATAAACACATCGGTAATATCGTCTCGGTGAAAACCATTTGCTTTTAGCGATGCGTCAATGGAGTCATTTCCCCAGAGATAATAATAGCCAAAAAATTTATCGCTTTGCTTATTACCCATTCCTGTGTCTATTAAAATAAGTCTGTTACCATCTTCAATAAGCAAACACCGCGCCGCAATATCAATCATATTATTAGCGTCTGCCGGGTTGGTTTTTTGCCAAAGCGATTTGGGTACCACGCCAAACATGGCGCCACCATCTAGTTTAAAATTTCCGGAGTTTATAGGATATAGTTTCATATTGTATGCAAATTACAAATTCAGTCCATATTCCAATCAAATAGATACGGATATTAGAAATTTTTTAACATTTGTAATTTATTCTAAACTTAGGGCTCGGTAAGTGGTTGTTTTTGCCTGTTAAAAATGGGCGTTAATTGGATGGAAACTTCACGAAACAAGTATGTTAAACAACAAATTTAATATTTACAAGTGGTACTAACTTTTACAAATAGTCCTAATTGGTAAGCTTTTACATTACATAGCGAATAGAAACAAACTATTTTTAAAAGCGATGGTTACTGGTGGTTGCTTCCTTACAGCTAGTTAATTTTTTTTAATTTAGCGTGCATTACAAATATAAAAGTGGTTTAATTTTAAATTAGGTTAGCCACATGCGGGTGCTCTTAAAATAAAACACGGTTTAAAAGAAACTTACTTTGGTATTACAAAAATCTTAAACTTGTTTTTTGTAGGTTGCACAGAAAAGCTATTAATTTTTAATAGCTCATGTACAAACACAACATGTTATGATTGAATTAGCAGGAATTATTATACTAGGCATATTAGCACAATGGGTGGCATGGCGCCTAAAAATACCGGCCATACTCCCGCTTATTTTAATAGGCCTATTGGTGGGGCCTATTGCAGCCGAATTTTTATCGGCCGACGGCACGAAATGGATTGAACCTATTTGGAATGGCGAAAAAGGTCTTTTTCCAGGCGATGGCCTTTACTATTTTGTATCTCTGGCCATTAGTGTTATTTTATTTGAAGGCGGATTAACACTAAAACGGGACGAAATAAGAAATGTAGGCCCTGTTATTACCAAACTTATTACGCTAGGTTCTGTTATTACCTTTTTTGGAGCAGCAATTGCCGCACGATACATTTTTTATTTAAGTTGGGAGGTATGTTTTTTGTTTTCGGCTCTCATTATTGTTACTGGGCCAACGGTAATAACACCTATTTTAAGAAACATTCCGTTAAAACAGGATTTATCTGCTGTGTTAAAATGGGAAGGTATTTTAATAGATCCTATTGGTGCTTTGGTGGCTGTTTTGGTATTCGAGTTTATTAGTGTTGGCGGCGATAGTGGTTTTACACGAACGGCTTTTATGGAGTTTGGTAAAATTATTCTTTTTGGTACCACCTTCGGATTTACTTTTGCCCATGCTTTAAAATTTGTTATCAATAAAAATTTAATTCCGCATTACCTTTTAAATGTGGTGTCCTTATCTACTGTGCTACTGGTTTTTGTAGAATCGGATGTGTTTGCACACGAATCGGGTTTATTAGCTGTAGTTGTTATGGGTATGGTTTTAGGAAACAGTAAACTTCAAAACCGCAAAGAGTTATTATATTTTAAGGAATCCTTGAGTGTTTTACTTATTTCAATTCTTTTTATTCTTTTAGCCGCCAATATTAGTGTGGCAGACTTAATGCTTCTTTACAATTGGAATACGGTTGTGTTGTTTGCTATTGTGGTGTTTGTAATCAGACCGCTAGCGGTATTTTTAAGCACAACAGGCTCCAAGCTAAAAACGCCTGAAAAGTTGTTTATTAGTTGGGTAGGGCCACGCGGAATTGTAGCAGCAGGTATTGCGTCGCTTTTTGGAACAAAACTGATGAAGCAAGGCGTAGAAGGTGCCGAGTATATTACGCCTTTGGTGTTTATGATTGTGTTAGGAACCGTCCTCTTAAATGCTACTACGGCGCGTTTTGTAGCTAAATTACTGGGTGTATTTTTAACTAACAGTGAAGGTATTTTAATAATTGGTGCCTCAAAATTTGCCCGTGTTATTGGTCATTATTTAGAGCGTAATGGCAGGCATGTGGTGCTTATAGACAATAACCAGAGTAATATTAACAAGTGCAAAGAACTAGGGTTGGAGGCTTTAAATGTGAATATTTATTCCGAAAACTTAAGTGATAATATTGAGTTGAATGATGTGGGCTATGTTATGGCCATGACGGCAAATTCCGATATTAACAAATATGCTATTGATAAATTTACCAAAGAATTTGGCGAAAATGGTAGTTTTAGATTAGTAACTAATGAAGAAACTTTGAACGATGAAAAACGCCCTAACGAAGTGCTTTTTTCCAATACAGACGATTATAGCTCGCTAATTTCGGTTACCAATAAGCATCCATCTGTTCAGGAAATAGCTTTAGAAAGTCCAGCGCATTTTGAAAAACTTATTGAAATAACTAAAAACGATAAGGAAATTATTCCGTTGTTTTTAAAAGATGAGGATGGCGATTTAAGCATTATTTCTGCTAATAACAACCATGCAGACAGTATAAAATCTGGTTGGTTTTTGGTGTATTTAGGCAAGCCTTTTGATGTGGAAGATGTGGCCAAAGAAGTTCTAAAAAACACCCAAGCTTAAGCTAATTAGCAACTACAATAGCTTAAATTTTTAAGAGTAAAGCTACTACTTTATATATCTATGCCCACTTGTGTTTAAGTGGGCATAGGTGTTTTTTTACTGGTGTTACTGTATTAGGTTTTGGCGTTAAAGCAAGAGCTTGTTCTAGTCGTTTAATTTTAAAACGGCCATAAAGGCTTGCTGTGGAATTTCTACATTTCCAACTTGGCGCATTTTTTTCTTACCTTTTTTCTGCTTTTCTAATAATTTACGTTTTCTGGAAATATCGCCCCCATAACATTTAGCGGTTACATCTTTTCGGAGTGCTTTTATGGTTTCGCGGGCAATAATTTTGGCACCAATAGCAGCCTGAATAGGAATATCAAACTGTTGTCTTGGTATTAATTCGCGTAATTTTTCGGTAATTTTTTTACCAATGGTGTAGGCGTTATCGGCGTGAATTAATGCCGAAAGGGCATCAACAGGTTGCGCATTAAGTAAAATATCTACACGTACCAATTTAGAGGCCCGCATGCCAATAGGCGCATAATCGAAAGACGCATAGCCTTTAGATACCGTTTTTAAGCGGTCGTAAAAATCGAAAACTATTTCTGCCAAGGGCATATCAAAAGTGAGTTCTACACGCTCTGTAGTTAAATAGGTTTGGTTGGTAATAATACCGCGTTTGTCTATACACAACGACATAACATTGCCCACAAATTCGGATTTTGTAATAATGGTAGCCTTAATATAAGGCTCTTCCACTCGGTTTAAAGAAGATGGTTCTGGTAAATCGCTTGGATTGTTAACAATTACTGGTGTTTCCGGATGTTTGTTTGTAAATGCATGATAGGAAACGTTAGGGACGGTTGTTATAACCGTCATATCGAACTCGCGTTCTAAACGTTCTTGAATAATTTCTAAATGTAGCATGCCTAAAAAGCCACATCGAAAACCAAAACCTAAAGCAGCTGAACTTTCTGGTGTAAACACCAACGAGGCATCGTTAAGCTGGAGCTTTTCCATGGACGACCTTAAATCTTCATAGTCTTCTGTATCTACCGGATAAATACCAGCAAAAACCATTGGTTTAACATCTTCAAAGCCACTAATGGCGTTTACTGTAGGGTTTTTAGCATCGGTAATGGTATCACCTACTTTTACTTCTTTAGCTTCTTTAATACCGGTAATTAAATAACCTACATCGCCAGCTTTAATTTCCGTTCGTGGAAATTGTTTTAAGCGAAGGGTACCTACCTCATCGGCGTTATACGTTTTTCCGGTAGCAATAAATTTAATGTGTTGGCCTTTTTTTATGGAACCGTTAATTACGCGAAAATAGGTTTCAACGCCGCGAAACGGATTGTAAACAGAATCGAAAATAAGGGCTTGTAAAGGTTCGTTTACGTTTCCTGTTGGAGCAGGAACACGTTCTATAATGGCATTAAGGATTTCTTCTATACCAATGCCTGTTTTAGCACTAGCAGGAATAATATCGTCTGGATCGCAGCCAAGTAAATCGACTATATCATCTTTAACTTCTTCAGGATTAGCACTAGGCAAATCTATTTTATTTAAAACGGGAATAATTTCTAAATCGTTTTCTAATGCCAGGTATAAATTAGAAATAGTTTGGGCCTGAATACTTTGTGCCGCGTCTACAATAAGTAAGGCGCCTTCGCAAGCAGCAATGGACCGCGATACTTCGTAGGAAAAATCGACATGCCCCGGTGTGTCAATTAAGTTTAAAACGTAATTTTCACCTTTGTAAATATAATCCATTTGAATAGCGTGCGACTTAATGGTAATTCCGCGTTCGCGTTCCAAGTCCATGCTATCTAATAGTTGGTTTTGTTTCTCCCTATCGGTTACCGACCCAGTAAACTCTAACAGTCTGTCTGCCAGCGTACTTTTTCCGTGATCGATGTGTGCAATAATGCAAAAATTTCTGATGTGCTTCATATCCTGATGTCTAGCATAATAACTATAATGCAAATATAATTGTTTTCTAGCGCTTTAAATATTTCTAACAAATAATCTTAATTTTATTTATTTACGGGAAAACCGTAATTACGAGTAAAAAACAATCGATATATTGCAAAACAAAAATTTTATTCATGAATGTCAAGCATTTATACAGTCTAATTTGCTTCAGTTTATTGGTTTCAAACACCGTAGTATCTCAAAATTTTTCGGTATCCGGAAAACTCACAGATTTACAAAAAAATCCAATTGCCTACGCCAATATTGTATTGTTATCTACGCCAGATTCTTTGGCGGTTACCGGCACATCTTCTCTAGAAACAGGTCTTTTTTCTATTAAAAATATTGCACCAAACAACTATGTTTTAAAAATTAGTTTTGTGGGATTTAAAGATGTAATGCTTCCCATTTCTGTTACAAATTCAGAATTAACTTTAGAGGCTATAACCATGGAAGAAGTGGCAGAAGCCTTAAATGAGGTGGCTTTAATTGCTAAAAAACCCACCTTGAAAAAAGAAGTAGACAGGTTGGTTTTTAATGTTGCTAATACGGCCTTAAGTGAAGGAAACATGGCCGATGTTTTAAAAAATACGCCTAGCGTTTTAATTTTAAACAACAGTTTAACCGTTCGTAACGCAACACCAACCGTTTATATTAACGACCGAAAAATACACCTTACCGATGCCGAATTATTACAACTTTTAGAGGGCACACCAGCAAATTCTATAAAATCTGTTGAGGTCATTACCAATCCACCTGCAAAATACGATGCAGATGCCGGTGTGGTTTTAAATATAATTATGAGTAAAAATTTAGCAACGGGGTACAACGGTACTGTTTTTGGAAATTACACGCAAGGTACCTACGCACGTTACGATGCCGGAATTTCTAATTTTTATAAAACAAAAAAAATAAATCTGTTTGCTAGTTACAACTACCAAGATGCCAAAGTAGCACGGGCCAGTGATGAAAACGTGAATTTTAAAGATAATTTGGGTGTTACCGAACGCTTATTTTCAGATTTCGACCGCACGACATGGTCGCAAACCCATACCTTAAATACCAATTTAGATTATTTTATTAACGATACCCATACTATTGGGTTTTCGGCCAATTTATTGTACGTACCTGAATTTAAATACATAACAAAAGGATCTTCGGAGGTGTTTAATGCCACTTACAACAAGTTGTACGATTTTAATAATATTAACAACTCCAACGACGATAAATATAACTTGGGCTTCGATTTAGATTACGATATTAATTTTGAAAGCGGTAGTAGTTTATCATTTAACACCCACTTAACAACTTACGATTATCACCGCGACCAGCATGTGCGAAGTACTTATTTTAACAGCAACAATGCTTTCGATTTTCTTAATCTATTCAATACAACTTCCGACCAAAACACCTTAATAAACACAGGTCAAATGGATTATAGTTTGCCCTTAAGCGAAACAGCCTCCTTTGCAGCAGGAGCTAAAGTTTCGTTTATTAAAACAGATAGCAAGCTAAATCAGTTTAACCTTAATAGTGCTTTATCTGTTTTTGATAGTGCTAATTCCAATGCTTTTAAATACAATGAAAGTATTTACGCTGCTTATGCTAGTTTCGATAAATCTTGGGAAAAATGGCAATTAAGTTTTGGTTTGCGGGTAGAACAAACAGACACAAAAGGAAAAGATTTTAGCAGCAGTATTACCAATAAACAAGATTATTTTGACTGGTTTCCGACGGCCAATATAAGCTATCAGGTTTCAAAAAAAATTAATATTTACACCAATTTTAAGCGCAGTATAGAGCGTCCAGATTTTCAATCGCTTAACCCATTTAAGTTTTATTTAAACGACAATACTATTGTAACTGGAAACCCAAACTTACAACCCGCTATTACAAATCATGCTGTTATTGGCGTGTCTTTAAACGAAAGCTTTTTTGTTGAAGCCTATTATAAAGATATTGAATCCAGCTTTACAGAATTACCGTTGCAAGATAATGTAAACAACTTGCTTGTTTTTACACCTACTAATTTGGTTAAAACAGTCGATTTTGGCTTCGATTTTGTGGCAATTTTTGATGTGTTACCAAACTGGAATGTGTATGCGGTAACATCGTTTTTAAACTGGTCCGATAAGGCAACTATAAACAATATGCTTTTGGAGCGTGACACTTGGTCCAATTACTCCGTTTTAAGTAACGATTTTACGTTTTTAGAAGACAATAGTTTAACGGCTAATTTCTCGTTAGTTTATATAAGCGAATACCAGCAAGGTTTTCAAACCATAGACACCCGATTAATAAGCGATTTAACCCTAAAAAAAACCATTCTCAACAACAGGGGAGCCCTAACATTAGCTTTTGCCGATTTATTTAACACACAGGATTATACAGTAACATCGCGGTATTTAAATCAGGATAATTCTAGATTTTTAAATCAAGACAACAGGTATATTAAGCTTGGTTTTTCGTATAAATTTGGAAATACAGGATTAAACACCAACCAACGCACCAACGATTTAGATGAGCGTAACCGTTTGGAAAAAAGTAATTAAAAATAAATATGGGAAATTATAAGGTGCGCAAAAAAGCGTGGTATGCGCGTATCCCTCATGCGCTTACCATGTTATTTGCCATTATAATTATAGTTAGTGTACTAACTTATATACTACCAGCGGGCACTTACGATCGGGTAGTGGTGGATGGAAGAAAATCTGTAATACCCAATTCCTACCAAGCAATTCCAGCCACGCCTATTGGTATTTTAGACATGTTTAAAGCTATTCCGCTGGGTTTTAAAGCGGCAGTAGATATTATTTTTGTGGTATTTGCTGGCGCAATTATGTTTGGTTTTATGGAAAAGTCCAAAGCGGTTGAAAATGCGGTTGGTACTTTGGTTAAACATTTAGGCCTTAAAAACAAACAAATTATAATTGTACTTGTTACGTTTATTTATGGTTTTTTAGGTATTGCTGTAGGCTACGAAAATAATATTGCCATGATTCCAATTGCGGCTATATTGAGTTTGGCTTTGGGTGGCGATTTAATTTTAGCGGCAGGAATTTCCATAGGTGCCATGACAATTGGTTTTGGGTTATCACCTATAAACCCGTATACGGTAGGCACCGGACACAAATTAGCGGAGTTGCCTATGTTTTCTGGTGCTTTGTTACGTGCCGTACTGTGTTTTGTAGCCTTAAGTACTATGGCCTATTACAACGTAAGGTATTTTAAAAAAATAAGGAAATATCCCGAAAAAAGTTTGGGAAAAGAACTGGATATTACGGGTTTAGCGCTGTCTAAACCTATAAAAGCTTACCGTATTTCTGTTAATAACGGCTTGGTGTTAGCTGTTTTTTTTAGTGGTTTAGCTGTTATGTTATACGGCGTATTTCGTTTAAAATGGTATTTAAATGAATTGTCTGCCGTTTTTTTAATGATTGGTTTACTGTGTGGATTGGTATCTAAAATGAAAGCACAAATTATGAGCGAAACCGTTTTAAAAGCGGTGTCTGTAGCAGCACCTGGTGCTTTTATGGTAGGTTTTGCCGCTTCTATAAAAGTACTTATGGAAATGGGTCAGATTTCCGATACCATTTCGTACCATGTATCATTAGTATTACAAAACTTGCCTGTGTATGCTTCGGCCATAACCATGACATTATCACAAACGCTTATAAACTTTTTTATTCCATCTGGTAGTGGTCAAGCTTTAGCCACCCTACCAATTATGCTGCCTTTAGGCGAATCGGTGGGGTTAACAAAACAAATAACTATTTTAGCCTTTCAAATTGGCGATGGTTTGTCTAATTTAATCAATCCTACTTTAGGAGGTTTAATGGCTATGTTAAGTATGTGCCGTGTACCGCTGGATAGGTGGTTGCGTTTTATTTTTCCTATGTTTGTTTTGCTGCTTATTATGGCTTTTGTAACACTTATGGTGGCCGTAGCTATTAATTATAATTAAGTGTAATCATGACTGTTGAACAAATTTTATCAAAATTAGTAGCCTTTCCAGTTCTTGGAGGTCAAAGTAATTTAAGTATCATTCATTGGATAAAAAACTATATAGAATCCCATAGTATAACCACCACTTTAGTACCCAACCAAGCTGGAACTAAAGCGTCTTTACATTGTAGAATTGGTCCGCCAGTAAGCGGTGGCGTTATTTTATCGGGTCATACAGATGTGGTTCCCGTTGAAGGACAAGCATGGCAAACAAATCCTTTTGAACTAACGGATAAGGGTAATGGAAAACTATATGCAAGAGGAGCCTGCGATATGAAAGGCTTTATAGCATGCTGCTTGGCTACCCTCCCTGCTATGGTAGCAGCCAACCTAAAAAAACCAATTTATTTTGCCTTTTCCTATGACGAAGAGGTGGGGTGTTTAGCTGGCTCCGAATTGGCAACCGCTTTAAAAAGCCACTACACCGAAACACCTAAATATGCTATTATTGGCGAACCATCTATGATGGAACCCATTGTAGGACAAAAAGGAATTAATATTTTAAAAACCACTGTAAACGGCTCGGCTGGACATAGCAGCCGGATAAAACAAGAGGTAAGTGCTATTCATGAAACCATGCGTTTAATAGGGTGGTTGGAGCAAAAAATGAACCGGTTAATTAAGGATGGGCGTTTGGACAACCGCTTTCAACCGCCACATTCTTCCATCCATGTTGGTATGGTAAACGGTGGCATTGCGCCAAATATAATTGCAGATAACGCCTTTTTTTATTGGGATGTTCGTACCATCCCCATGGATAATATACAAACTATAGTTAGTGAGTTTGAAGCTTTTTGTCGCCAACGCGAAGAAGACATCAGACCCCAATTTCCAAATTTTAAAATAGAAACAAAAGAAAATCATCCGGCAGTACCGCATTTAGATACTAAAGCAGATGCCGATATTGTAACACTTTTAAAACGTATTTCTGGTAATTCTAAATTGAATACAGTAGCCTATGCAGCCGAAGCAGGGCAATTTGCAAATGAAGGTTTCCAAACCGCTATTTGCGGACCTGGATCTATAGAACAGGCCCACAGAGCTAATGAATTTATTACCAAAGATGAACTAAACAAAGGTGTTAGAATGTTAGAAAAACTAATTTCTGAACTATCTGACTCCAATTTTAAATAATTAAACATGGTATTCCGTTAGCTTTAATGGCTACAAATGCAGCATAGCTATCCTGTTAATCTTGCCATTCTGCAATAAACAAGTTGGTATCTCTTCCACCGCCATTATTTCTATTAGACGAGAAAATAAGTTTTTTACCATCGTTAGAAAATACGGGAAAGGCATCAAAGGTTTCGCTATGTGTTATACGCTTTAAATTTTTCCCATCAATATCAATCATATATAAATTAAACGGAAAACCGCGTTCGGACTCAAAATTAGAAGAGAATAAAACTTTCTCGCCGCTTGGGTGAAAAAACGGACTCCAATTGGCATTTCCTAAATTGGTTAGTTGGCGTAAATCGCTACCATCGGCATTACAAATATATAATTCCATTTCAGTTGGTTGCACCAAACCTTCAGCTAGTAAATCCTTGTATTCTTTAATTTCTTCCTCTGTTTTTGGCCTAGACGAACGGAAAATAAGTTTGGTACCATCTGGCGAGAAAAAGGCACCGCCATCATACCCTAGTTCAAAGGTAATTTGCTTCACATCACTTCCATCAATATTCATGGTGTATAATTCCAAATCGCCACTTCTATCAGAGGTAAATACAATTTTATCACCTTTTGGCGAAACCGTAGGCTCGGCATCATAGCCTTTTTCATTGGTTAATTGTGCGGTTATATTGCCTTCTAAATCGGCTACAAAAATATCGTAGGTATCATAAATTGGCCAAATATACTTGCCGTTTTTACGCAAGGGAGTTTCGGGGCATTCTTCCCCTCCTAAATGGGTGGATGCATAAATAATATGTTTGTTATCTGGTAAAAAATAGGCACAGGTTGTACGGCCTTTTCCAGTACTTACCATTGGAGGTATATTGTCCTTAAAAATTTCATCAGCGTTCATTAAAAACATCTGATCGCATTTTACATCCCAAGCTGTATTATTGGATTGAAATACCAATTGCTTATCATCAAAACTCCAATAGGCTTCGGCATTATCGCCACCAAAGGTTATTTGTTTTAGGCTTTTAAAGTGTTTTTCCTCTGGATAAATTAAAGAATCTACCCAGGTTGTTGCGCCAGACTCTGCGTCGGGATTGGTATGTTTGTCCGATTTACAGGAAACGGATAATAGGACAACCAACAGGCTGCTATAAATTAAAGGTTTCATTATAAGTTGTTATTAAAAAGTGACAATAATTACGTAATTTGCTCAAAAATAACATTATTAATATGAAGAAAATAGCCTTAATTATACTTTTTATTTCATTTATAGCGTGTAAACAAGAGGACACTTACAAAAACAAAATAAAAGAGGATGTAGCATTTTTGTCCGATGACGCTTTGGAAGGCCGAAAAACAGGGACACAAGGCGAAAAAAAGGCTGCTGCTTATATAGTTGAGCGTTTTAAAGAACTGGGTATAGCTGGAAAAGGTACCGATAACTACTACCAAAGTTTTACGTTTACCCCAAAAACCAATCCGCATGAATCTGTTTCCTATACTACAAACAATCAGGATAGTACCATAACAGGTATAAACGTATTAGCTTATATAGATAATCAGGCTGCCAATACTGTAATAATTGGCGCTCATTACGACCATTTGGGCTATGGTGGCGAGGGGTCTTTGTATAAGGGCGAAAAGGCCATACACAATGGCGCAGACGATAATGCTAGCGGTGTAGCGGTAATGCTGGATTTAGCAGCAAAATTAAAAGGTGTTAATACAGCCAATAATTATTTATTTATGGCTTTTTCTGGTGAAGAAATGGGCTTATTGGGTTCTAATTACTTTGCTAAAAACCCAACTATTGATAGTAAAGCCGTAAGTTATATGATAAATATGGATATGGTTGGTCGCTTAAAACAGGATAGCACGTTGGCTGTTTATGGCACCGGAACCTCACCTGTGTTTAAACAGGTTTTAAGCGCACATAACGATAAATTTAAGTTGGTTGAAAACGAATCTGGTGTGGGCCCAAGCGATCATACGTCGTTTTATTTAATTGATATTCCTGTTTTGCACTTTTTTACTGGCCAGCATGAGGATTACCACAAACCTAGTGATGATGCAGACAAGCTAAATTATACGGGCATGGAAACTATTTCATCTTATATTTTTGATGTTATTTCCGATTTGGATGATAATGGAAAATTAGCTTTCCGAAAAACTAAAAACGAAAGCGAAGAATCGCCGCGGTTTCGCGTTGGTTTAGGCGTTGTTCCAGATTATTTATACGATGGGGAGGGCATGCGAATTGATGGCGTAAGCGAAGATAAACCCGCACAAAAAGCTGGTTTGGAAAAAGGTGATGTGGTGGTTAAACTTGGTGATAGTACCGTTACGAATATGATGAGTTATATGCGCGCTTTGTCGGTTTTTGATACTGGCGATAGTACAAAAGTTACGGTAAAAAGAAACGGCAAACCTTTGGAAGTAACTATTAACTTTTAATATGTTATGCCTATAAATAAACAGGAATTTACAAGCAAAATACATTTAATTATATCGGTTTGTATCGTGCTGCCTGTGGCGTTGGTTTACGGATTTAAACCTGCTTTATTATTTAATATTCATATAAACACCACAGACGCACACCATTTTTTTAAAGCTGTTATGGGGCTGTACATAGGGTTTTCTGTACTTTGGTTGCTTGGTATTTTTAACAAAACCTATTTAAAAATGGCTTTAGTATCCAATTGTATATTTATGTTTGGAATAGGTTTTGGGCGTCTTTTGGGGTATATTCTAGAGGGTACACCCACGGTAATTTATCAAATTGGTTTGGTAGGCGAGTTGCTTCTAGCCTGTTATGGTTTTTGGGTACTACAAAGGCATACAGTTAAAAAAGAGATTTCTAATAATAAAAAATCGTAATTTTGCGCAAAATAAAAAGCAATTGGTTAAAATAGGTAACATAGAACTTCCTGACTTTCCGCTACTATTAGCACCTATGGAAGATGTAAGCGACCCGCCATTTCGCGCTTTATGCAAAGAGCAAGGCGCTGATGTGGTATACACAGAATTTATTTCCAGCGAAGGTTTAATTCGCGATGCGGCCAAAAGCGTTATGAAATTAGATATTTACGAACGCGAGCGGCCAGTAGGTATTCAAATATTTGGTGCCAATTTGGAGAGCATGTTGCAAACCATTGATATTGTTGAAAAATCCAATCCCGATATTATAGATATTAATTTTGGGTGTCCTGTAAAAAAAGTGGTAAGCAAAGGTGCTGGCGCTGGTATATTGAAAGATATCTGCCTAATGGAACAACTAACCGCCGAAATGGTTAAACGTACCAATTTACCGGTTACTGTAAAAACACGTTTGGGCTGGGACCATGACTCTATTCGTATTTTAGAAGTAGCCGAAAGACTTCAGGATGTGGGCTGTAAAGCCATTTCTATTCATGGCAGAACGCGGGCCCAAATGTATAAAGGTGAAGCAGATTGGCGCCCCATTGCCGAAGTTAAAAACAACCCCCGAATGCATATCCCTGTTTTTGGTAACGGCGATGTAGATACGCCCGAACGTGCTATGGAAATGCGCGATGTGTACGGACTAGATGGCTGTATGATTGGTCGGGCTACCATTGGAAACCCTTGGTTTTTTAAACAAGTAAAACATTTTTTTAAAACAGGAGAACATCTAGACCCCATTTCATTGGAGGAGCGGGTAGAAGCAGCCAGACGCCACTTGCAAATGGCTATTGATTGGAAAGGTGAAAAATTAGGTGTTTTTGAAACACGCCGGCATTATACAAACTATTTTAAGGGTATTCCCAACTTTAAAGAGTACCGTATGAAAATGGTTACCAGCGATAGCGCAGTAGATGTATTTGCAGCTTTTGATGAGGTTTTAGATAAATTTTCTGATTACCAATTTGCACAATAACTGCTTGGCTTTTTAGGTAATTTTAAGCAGTTTGAATTAACTTTTTGCTAATACGTGTTGATGCTACTTTAGAAGCTAAAATACCTAAAACCGAAATGGTTATAAAAACAATTAAAAAGTTTTCGATATTTAAGCCCATAGGGTAGGGTAGCGTTGGTGTAATTTTTATAAACCCAAAACTTATTTGTAATTGCACCAATACATAACCAATAACTAAACCCACAAAACCACCAAAAACAGTCATTAAGGACCCTTGAAGAAAAAAAATGGTTCTTATATCTTTTACCGTAGCACCTAAATTATAAAGGGTAAATAGATTCTTTTTTTTATCTAGAATAATCATAATAATGGTGCCAACAACGTTAAACAAAGCAATTATTAATATTAAAGTAAAAATAAGGTAAACGGCTAGGTATTCGGTATTTAGCATTTTATACAGCGCATCGTTAAGTTGTTCTCGGTTTTTTAAGACTACTTTGTCTCCTAGTATAGCAGTAATTGCTTCCCTAACGGTTTCTTCCGAGGCATCGTTACTTATCTTAAACTCTAATGCTGTTACCTCCTGACTCTGAAAATTTAATAAATGTCTGGCCATGGCAATAGGTGCATAAACATACTTATTGTTGGCTGTTTCGTTAACATCAAAAATACCTACGTTTATAGCTTTTAAACTGGTAAAGGCCTGCTTTATGTTGGTAATTTGCCCTTTGCCAGGTTTGGGTACAAATAATTCAACAGCCTTCCCATAGTCCATTACCCCAATATTTAGTCTGTTGGCAATACCCCAACCTGTAACAATTTGGTTGCTATTGTTTGAAAACCAACTACCTAACGGAATAACAGAATCAATGGCTGTAACCGCAACATAATTGGTATCTACGCCTTTTATAAAACCGTTGGGATAATTTTTATCATCAAAAGCTATAAAAACACGCTCTTCAACTATTTGTGCAAACGAAACAATATCTGGATGTTTATTCAGGGCGTTTATATCTTCGGTGGTTAGCATAAACGATTTCCCAACTGCAGCTTCTGCCTTTAAATCAGGATCTATTATAGAGGTAAATTTCAGTGTAAAATCCTTCAAGCCAGCAAAACCGGACAAAACAATAAATAAGGATAAAGCCCCCAATACAACACTTGCAGCGGCAATACCGGTAATAACATTAATAGCGTTGTTACTGCTTTTTGAAAGTAAATACCGCTTGGCTATGTAAAGGGAAAAATTCATAATTTACCTAGCTAATAGGCTCATATAATTTCGGATAAGACTTATGTGTGTTCAGTGCGTGTTGTAATTTCCTTACGATTTTTTTCGCTTCTCCAGTAAATTTGGATCTTGAATAGGATTTTCTGTTCTTTTCAACGATTTTTCAATACCGTCAATATATTCTAATGAGTCGTCTATAAAAAATTCTAATTGCGGCATACGTCGTAATTGGTGTCGGGTACGCTGGGCCAGTTCGTGTTTAATAAGTGGCGCATTGGAACGAATGCCTACCAATAACTCCTTACCTTTATTGTTAGGAAAAATGCTTAAATATACTTTTGCAACAAGCAAATCTGCTGTAACTTTTACTTTCGAAACGGATATTAAAACACCTTGCATGCCACCATATATAGCTGCTTTTTGTAGTATTTCAACCAAATCGCGTTGTAAAACCGATCCTATTTTTTTTTGTCTTTGAGTTTCTTCCATGGTACAAAAATACGCATATTTAAAGATTATTGTATTTTTGAAGGTACTAAAATATGTTTAATTAAAACAGACGAAACCTTTTAAAAGTTATATATGAACAAAATAGAACACATTGGTATTGCGGTAAAAAATTTGGCAGATGCCAATAACCTATTTAAAAAACTCTTTAATGCACCGCATTATAAAATTGAAACAGTGGCAAGCGAAGGCGTAAATACATCATTCTTTAAGGTGGGTAGCAATAAGGTGGAGTTACTGGAAGCTACCAACCCCGAAAGTCCCATTGCAAAATTTATTGAAAAGCGCGGCGAAGGCATTCACCACATAGCTTTTGATGTTGATGATATTGCATCGGAACTTGTACGACTGGAACAAGAAGGCTTTACCGTATTAAATAAAACGCCTAAAAAAGGAGCCGATAATAAAATGGTGGCGTTTTTACATCCAAAATCTACAAATGGAGTACTTATTGAGTTGTGTCAAGATATAAAGGAATAAAAATACTTTGAGAGTAAAAAAATATGTAGTAATATTGCACTCTCTTTACAAAAAGAGGGTAATGAATTAGCCTAGCGCTAATGGGTCCTATAACTCAGTTGGTTAGAGTATCTGACTCATAATCAGAAAGTCCCTGGTTCGAGCCCAGGTGGGACCACTTTTAAAATCAAGCACTTACAAATTTATTGTAGGTGCTTTTTTATTTTGCCTAAAACATATTGCTAATAAATAGTAAATTTGAAGTGTGTAATTAAAATTATCACAAAGTGCCGTACTATGTTTTTTGCCCCAAACCTATGTTAGCAACTGTAATTATTGGTAAAAATGTATTTTAATGTATTGGTAATGTAATATTTATTAAATATGTGGTATTTAAACCGTTTACGCATCCAATTACATTTTTTTTTGAGTATATTCTGCAGGGCTTAATAACTACCAGTGCGTTTATAAACGCTTGTTTAGTGCAAGAAATGCCTGCGCAGATAGTTATTAGCACGAAAAAAACTATTAAAATGGATCCATTTAGTATATGAAACAGGAAGAGAAAGATAGAATTATTGAGAGGCAGCTGCGTTTTCAAGATTTATTAATTAGTATTTCTACCAAGTATATTAATTCAGATTTATCGGATATCGATACCATTATAAATGCGTCTTTAAAAAAAATTGGGCAATTTGTTGGTTCAGATAGAAGTTATATTTTTTCATACGATTTTAATACCAATACCACCTCCAACACATACGAGTGGTGTGCAGAAGGTGTATCGTCGGAGATGCACAACTTACAAAATGTTCCCATAGATTACATTCCACAGTGGTTGGAAGCGCATAAAAAAGGTGAAGCGTTTTACATTGAAAATGTTAGTTTATTGCCCAAAGACGGTCCACATGGTTTACGCGGTATTTTAGAACCACAGGGCGTAAAAAGTTTATTAGCTATTCCGAAGTTTAAAAACAACCAGCTTATTGGTTTTGTGGGTTTTGATGCTGTAAAAACCTTAAAACCTTATACTGAAAACGAAAAAAACATCCTCTTTGTTTTTGCCAATATGCTGGTTAATGTTATGCAACGAAAGGAACACGAGGACCAAATAAAAGCTCAAGAAAAGAAAAAAGAAGAACTACTAATCCATTTATCGCGCCAAAATGAACAACTTAACGAGTACGCACACGCGGTTTCGCACGATTTAAAGGCGCCCTTGGTAAGTATTCATACCTTGATTACGTGGTTTATGGACGACAAAAAGGCCCAATTAAATAAAACCGATTTGGAACAGCTAAATCTGGTGTTATTTAATGTGGAAAAAATGGATTTCTTAATAGAAGGTATTCTGGATTATTCCACTATCGACAGACTGGAAACACCAGACACAAAAATTAATACCAATGCCATTGTAAACGAAATTGTAAAAACACTTTTAATACCCCGCCACATACAAATTAAAATACAAGAAAATTTACCTAATATTTATGCCAACACATGGCGCATTAAACAGGTATTTCAGAACTTAATTCACAATGCTTTAAAATATTCCGATAAAGAAAAGGGTATAATTGAAATAGGCTGTGTTGAAAAAAAAGACCATTACGAGTTTTTTGTAAAGGATAATGGCATTGGAATACATGCACAGTATTTCGATAAAATATTTAAAGTGTTTACCAAACTGGAAAGCAAAAGTACCTCTTCTGGCATTGGGCTTTCTATTGTTAAAAAAATAATTACCTACTATCAGGGTGAAATTTGGCTAGAAAGTCAAGAAGGTGTTGGTACTACTTTTTATTTTACATTCCTAAAGAATAACCAATTGCCCAGTGTGCCTAATAAATTGTAAACAAAAGAACTAGCTGTTTACACGTTTTTTTAAAGCTACAATACCAGAAGGTTTTGTTGGCTAATTAGGCAAAACGTTTAGCAATTAGCCTCATAAATGCTTGTAAATAAATAAGCCTTATGTAGTGTCTCGAAATCCTTTTACAAAACCTACGCTAAAATCTATACACCATGCTAGGGTTAAAAACAACATCCAAACTATAAAAACAGTTAATCGCCAAAACAACTTAAGAATACCAATAGCTGCCAAGGTTCCCATATAAATAAGCTGTAGTGTAGCAGCATTTTTTCCACGAATCTGTACACCTGCTAATTTAAAACTAGAATAATTGGGCTTTAGTAAGTTATAAGAACCTCGGTTGTTTTTTATAGAAGTGCTCATGCCACTTTTCGATATGTTAAAGCGAAAAGGGCCGCTAGCATACCTACCTATAAACTGAAAGTTTCCACGCTGAAAACCCATACGCGCACCTTTAAACAAGCGCTTATGTAGGCGCACGCCATGATTGGTGTTTATTGTGGCTGCATACCCTTTACCCGAAAAAGTTTTGGTTGCCGATAGGCCTCCAGTCCTAGAAACACGTACATGTTTTCCTTTGTATTCTATTCGTTTTTGAGGTTTTTTTGAAGCGGACATGGGGCTGAAACGTATTTAAAAAATTTGTTTAAACTTACAGCTATTAAACAAGAGGCCTCTTAAAATACTATTTTTTGTGTCCAATACCAAATACCTTGGTAAAACAAGGTTTTTTGCTGGACACCTTCTTTATAAAACACCAAATTTCGCGTTGGCAATTATGCGCTAACCGTTGGGCAATTTTCTAGACAAAAGACATAAATAATACCTGTGATGTTAATAGTTTTAATTACTTTACTGTATGAATTATTTATATATTTATTAAAGTGCATAAACAAGCTTTAAAATAATAAATTTGTATTTCGAAAATCCTTTTTTTAATACAAGGAACACCACAACATGCCACAGAAATCAGTAAATAAAACCCTTGGGTTAACAATTCTTAAAATAGTCGGCCGGATTGTTTTAGCTCTTCTTTTACTGTTTTTTTTAATAATTCTTTTCGTTCGTAGTCCGTGGGGGCAAAATATAATAGTGAACAAAGCGGTTACCTTTATAGCCAATAAAACGGAAACAAAGCTAGCTGTTGAAAAACTATTTATAACATTCGATGGCGATGTGCAACTGGATAATTTATATCTAGAAGACAAGCAAGGCGATACCTTAATTTACTCTAAATCCTTGGAAGTAAACGTGCCCATTTGGGCGCTTGTTAGAGGAAACGGAATAGGGGTAGATGCTTTAAAGTGGGACGGGTTGCGCGCCAATATTATTCGGAAAGATACTGTTAACGGATTTAACTTTCAGTTTTTAATTAATGCTTTTTCAACGCCTAGTGCCAACACACCTCAACAAGCAACAGCTAACGCCAAACCTCTAAACCTAATTTTAGGTTCTATGCGTTTTAAACATTTTGATGTGGTTTACAACGATGCCGTAACCGGAATAAATAGCCGAATAAAATTTGATGAACTGGTTGCCAATATGGAGGAAACCAACCTAGAGTCGCTAACCTTTCAGGCGTCTAAACTAGCGTTAACCAATAGTCAGATTACATTTTTAGAAACCCATAAAACAGTACCCAACACCAACGAAACGAGTGCGTTACCACTGTTAGGTGTAAAAAAACTGACACTTAACCATGTTTCGGCTTTTTACAAAAGCATTCCAAATGGTATAGATGTAAATGCGAATATTAGTCGGTTTTCTGCCAAAATACCTTCAATAAACTTAACCAATCGGCAGTTTCTTTTGGATGCGGTTCAGCTTAACAATTCAAAAATAACGCTTAATACGCAATTGGCGGCTAATGAATTAGGTAAAGAGACCCAAACACAAACCGATGCTTCTTTATGGCCAAACATGCAGTTGGAGGTAGGTCGCTTACAGTTGGAAAACAATAGTTTTAAATTTACAACAAATAATCAGGTTCCTAAAGCAGGTGTTTTTAACCCGCTTGCATTGGATTTTTCAGATATTCAGCTCAACGCACAATCTATTTTGCTCCAAGATAAAAAGGCGCAATTACAGCTTAATCAGGCTTCTTTTAACGAAATATCGGGACTTAAATTAAAAAATCTGATAGCCCATTTACAGGTTTCCGACACGGATTTAAACCTTGAAAAACTGGAACTTGCTTTAAATAAAAATTTATTAGAAGGAAATGTACAAGTGCATTATCCTGCTTTACAAACAGCAGTTTCAAGTCCAGAACAGGCTCAAATTGTAGCAAATTTTCCAACATGGCGCATAGCGCTTCAAGATTTGTTTTTACTGCAGCCAAGCTTACAACAAAATACCTATCTAAATCAATTGAGCAAGCATAACATTAGCGGTAAAATAAAAGTAAAGGGAAACCTAGCAGATATAACATTTAAAACGTTTCTCCTAAACTGGCATGAAACTAATGTGGCAGCAACAGGTACTTTAAAAAACATAACCAATCCAGACCAACTAGCTTTTAATATTACCGCGTTTTCGGCAGAAACAAAACGGGATGATGTAACACCGTTTATAAATTCGGATAGTCTAGAAATTTATTTACCCAACCAAATACGTGTTAAAGGCGATGTAGTTGGTAATTTAAATAGGATGGCGGGCCAAGTGCATTTAACAAGCTCGCAGGGCAGTGCTTCTGTAAAAGGGCGGTTTGAAAACACAGATGTTTTAGCCTTTAATGCCCAAGTATCTGTAGCGGATTTCGACCTGAACAGTTTATTGCAAAACAAGGATCTAGGGCGTTTAAATATGCATGCAGAAGCCCAAGGAACTGGTGCCAATATAAATAGTTTGGATGCCAAACTTACCGCAACAATAGATAGTTTTAACTATAAAAACTATCCTATAAAAAATGTAGTTTTAAATGGCGCTGTTAAAAACGGCACGGGGCAAATTACATCTAACTACCAGGATAAAAATTTAAATGCCGAATTAGTAACTACAGTTGTTTTAGATTCGGTGGCTCCTCAAGCCACAGCCCAAGTTAAAATTATTGGCGCCGATTTACAAGCACTCGGAATTCTAAATCGGGATATAAAAACGGCCATGGATATTCAAGCAGATTTTTCAGGTAATACCAAACATTTTAATCTGGAAACGGTTATAAACGACGGCATTTTTGTTTACGATAATAAAAGCTATTTATTAGGTAAACTCACTGCATCTGCCTACGTTAGGCCAGATACCACGGCCGTAACACTTAACAACAAAATGGCAGATATGGTATTGCAATCTAATGCCTATCCAGAGGATATTTTGGCGGCGTTAAGGCATCATGTTTCGGGGTATTTTTTTAATCGCTATAAGTCGGATAGAGACAGTTTGGCTAGCCCCGTAAATTTAAAGTTGCAGGGTAAAATAAGCAAATCGCCTATTTTAAACGAAGTGTTTTTTGTTAATTTAGTAGATTTAGACACCATAGATGTTGCTGTAAACTTTAATGAAGCAGCCCGAAAATTAGATGCCTCCGTTACCGTACCTTATATAAACTACAACAATCTGGAAGTTGATAATTTGGCGTTTACCATGAACTCCAATTCAGATGCTTTTAATTTTAATCTTGGCTTTAACGAGGTTACAGCAGGACCGTTAAATATTCAAAAAACACTATTTTCTGGAAACCAAACCAGTTCGGGTTTAATGTTGGAGTTTACAGCTTATCAAAACAAGGCAATATTAACACAGGTGTTTAGTAAAATAACAGGAACCCCAGATGCCTTTAAGTTTCAGGTGCAACCAGATAATTTAATTATTAATAAAACACAGTGGCAGGTTCCCGATAGCAATGAAATGCTTGTGTACGATGACAAATTGGCGTTTAATGATTTCAAGTTTACAAAAGGTAATCAGGCATTCGAAATAACCGATAAACTACCCAATAACAATAAAGATCATATTGCGGTAAACTTTAAAAACTTTAAACTTCACGAATTTTTAAGCTATTTAAATGCAGAAGAAAAGTTAGCCTCGGGTAGCTTAAATGGCGACTTAATTTTGGAGGAGCCTTTTGAGGATACCGGCATATTGGCAGATTTAAATATAGCCGACTTTCATATTGTAGATGTTAATGTTGGGGGTTTAACAGTAAACGCCAAATCTTTAGGTGGCGAACGTTACGATTTTCACGCACACCTAAAAGGCGGAGAAATAGATTTAGACCTGTCTGGCGATTACTTGGCAACGCCGGTAGGCGCAAATTTAGACCTAAATTTGGATATTAATAGGTTTAACATGACAGCTTTAACTGCTTTTACCGATGGCGAACTAACCGAAACCTCTGGTTATTTTTCGGGTCGTTTTGATGTGTCTGGCACCACCAGAGACCCCGAGTTTACCGGCAATATTCAATTTAATAAAGCCCAGTTTAAAGTGGCCAAGTTTAATGCTGCTTTTAGTTTAAAAGAAGAAACCATTACCGTTAATAACGCCGGAATTACTATGGATAATTTTACCATAACCGATGCTAATGGCAATCTGTTTAAAATGACTGGAAAAATTGGTACCCAATCCTATGTTAATCCAAGTTTTAATTTAAACGTAACTGCAAACGACTTTCAGGTACTAAATGCCACCAAAGAAGATAACGATTTTCTGTACGGTAAGGCTGGTTTTAACGGGACGGCTCAAATAACTGGAAACTTACTGGTGCCAAAAATAAAAATGAATATGGAAGTTACACCCAATACCAACGTAACCTATGTGTTGCCTTCTGCAGCCTTAAATGTAGAGGAACGCGATGGTGTTGTGGAATTTGTTAACCGAAATAACCCCAATGCTATTTTAACCCGAACTAAAGAGCGCACAGCCACAGTAAAAGGACTCGATATTGCAGCGCAAATAAAGGTAAATAAAGAAACGGCCGTTACCTTAATTTTAGATAAAGAAACAGGCGATAATTTTAAGGTTTCTGGAGCAGGCGATTTTAATGTAAGCATGAATCCTAACGGAAACTTAAGACTGTCGGGAATTTATGAAGTAGCTTCTGGACACTACGAATTAAATTTATACAAAATTGTAAACCGAAAATTTAGCTTGGTTCCCGGTAGCCGAGTTTCTTGGTCTGGCGACCCTTTTGATGCAAAACTAGATGTAAAAGCAAAATACGAGGTTGAAACATCGGCCTCATCGTTAATGGCACCGGTTTACTCCGGAAGCGACCCAGCTATTAAAGGAAAATTTCGCCAAGTGTTACCATTTTATGTGTATCTAAATATTAATGGCCAACTACTGGAGCCCGAAATAGCCTTTAGTTTGGACATGCCCGAAGAAAAACAAGGCGCCGTTGGTGGACAGGTTTTTGGTCGTATTCAACAACTAAATAATCAGGAGGACGAATTAAACAGACAGGTGTTTTCCCTACTAGTTTTAAACCGGTTTTATCCAGATCCAGGCAGCGATGGCAGTTCTGGCGGTGTGGCTTCTATTGCCAGAAATAACTTAAACGATGCCGTTGCAGATCAGTTAAATATGTTTTCAGATAAATTATTGGGTAGCACAGGTTTCGAACTGGATTTTGGCTTAAATAGTTATACGGATTACCAAGGTAATTCGCCCAAGCAGCGGACTCAATTGGATATTGCTGCACAAAAAAAATTGTTCGACGACAGGCTCATTGTGCGCGTTGGTAGCGAGGTAGATATTGAAGGAAGCAGTTCTACCGGCGAAGACGCACCTATTATTGGCAATGTAAGTATCGAGTACTTATTAACAGAAAGTGGCCGATACCGCTTAAGGGGTTTTAGTAGAAATGAATTTGAAAATGTAATAGACGGCCAAACGGTAGTAAGTGGAATTGCCCTAATATTTACGCAGGAATTTAACAAATATAACGAACTTTGGGATGCGCTTTTTAAATCTGAAACCAAATCTGAAAAAGAGGCCAAAGAACAAAAAGAACAAAAAAAACAAGCAGCAAAAACAAAAGCTAACAACGCTAAAACCAACACCGAGTCTCGTAACTAAAGTAACCGTAACATTGGGTATTATTGCGTAAATAACAAGACTGAATATGAAGGGCCTAACCTGTAAAACTAGAAACTTGAAAACCAATCCAACGCAACTAATTATATATTGGTTCCTTTTAGGAAGTTTTTACTCATGCAGTATTACAAAATATATTCCAGAGAATGAACGGCTTTACACAGGCGCTAACCTAACCATCCAGTCGGAGGCGAGTATTGAAAACAAAGCCGATTTAAAAACCGATTTACAGGCTGTTTTAAAACCTCAACCAAATTCAAAAATTTTAGGTATGCACCTGGGGCTGTACTACTACTATAAAAATCAAACCGAAAAACCCGGATTTATAAACAAATGGTTATACAAAAAAATAGGCGAAGAACCCATTTACCAATCGGATGTAGAAACCTACGAGGTGGAAGATTTATTGCTAAACAGACTGGAAAATAAAGGTTTCTTTTATGGTCGCGCAACTGCTGTTTTTGAAGAAACAGATAAAAAAGCGGCGGTAACCTACAACATAAATGTGCCCAAACCTTACAGAATGGAGCAGTATAAACTAGATACCATGCCCACAAGTATTGGGAAAAGTATTGAAGCCTTAATGCCGGAAACTGTTTTTGAAAAAAATATGCGTTTCGATTTAAATAGGATGAAACAGGAACGAAATCGCATAGATAAAGGTTTAAAACAAAAAGGATATTACAACTTTAATGATAGCTTTTTAATATTTCAGGCAGATACTAACAATTACACTAACAAACAATTCGATTTATTTCTGAAACTAAAAAACGATGTACCTCAAAAAAGCATCATTCCATATAAGCTATCAACAATAAATATTTATCCAACCTACCGCGTATCAGATTCGGTATCGGCGCAAACTACCAGCTACAACAATAAGCAGTATATTCAAGAAGAAGAATTTTTTAAACCGGCCTATCTAGACCCGTTTATTACCCTAGAAACAAACCAGTTTTTTAATCCAGCCGACTCCCGAAATACAGCCAGGCGCTTATCTACAATTGGGGCGTATAAATATGTAAACATTCAGTACCAAGAACTAGATAGCTTAGCCGCCGATGGTTCAGGACTATTGGAAGCCAATATATTTTTATCGCCATTAAATAAGCGAGCCTTAAGAGCCGAACTGCAGGTGGTAACCAAATCTAATAATTTTGCAGGACCCGCCTTTAGTTTAACCTTAAGCAACAGAAACCTATTTGGCGGCGGCGAAACTTTTAATATTACGCCCAAAATAGGATACGAAAAACAGCTAGGAGGCAAACAAAATTCAGGAAACAGCAGTTTGGAGCTAGGCATACAAAACGAATTAATTTTTCCGAGAGTGCTGTTTCCAATTAAAATTAACGACGATTTTTTTAAGTATTCCATTCCTAAAACAAAAACCTCCTTAAGTGTCGATTACTTAAAGCGAAGCAATTTATACACGCTGTTGTCAGGAACAGCTTTATTTGGTTACTTATGGGATGCCAATAGGTATGTAACACACGAAATTAATCCTATTTCTTTAAACTACACCGAGTTATTAAATAATACACCCGAGTTTGAGGCTATTTTAGAAAATGATCCCTTTTTAAGACGCAGTTTCGACCAACAGTTTATTGCGGGTTTAACCTATGGTTTTACCTACAATGAAATGATTGACACCCAAAAAAAGCATCAGTTATTTTTTAATTTCACATTAGATTTGGCTGGAAGCACCATTGGCCTATTTGGTAAAGACCAAGGGCCAGAAAAGCCCAAAACCTTTTTAGGTTTTGAATATGCACAGTACGCCAAAGCAGATATAGATTTTCATTACCATTTTAATTTTGGCAACGAAAAAGTTATCGCAGCACGTTTATTTGGCGGTTATGGTTTGGCTTTCGGAAATTCGGATGTGGTTCCATTTGTAAAACAGTATTATTCTGGCGGTCCTTACAGTGTTCGTGCTTTTAATATTAGGTCCTTGGGGCCAGGTACTTACAATTCGGACACCTCCCAAAATAGCGTCTTTTTCGATAAAACAGGAAATATTAGGCTAGAGGCTAATTTAGAATACCGATTTCCTATTATATCTTTTCTTAAAGGGGCTGTTTTTGCAGATGCTGGTAATATTTGGAATTCCAAAGAAAACCCTATTTATAATGGTGCCGATAAGTTTGATGGCAATTTTTTATCCGAATTGGGTATGGGAGCGGGAATAGGTTTGCGTGTGGATATTCAAAGTTTTGTTATTCGGTTCGATTTGGCAGCACCGTTTCACGACCCAGCTCTTCCTAAAGGAAAACGATTTGATTTTGATGTTAGTGAACCAATTCTAAATTTTGCTATTGGGTATCCATTTTAGTTCTATTAATTGAAATATAATAGTAAATTGTAGCTTTAATTTTAGAAACAAAAAAATAGTTGGTATGTAAACCGTTGCCTAAATGTAACATCCAATCTAATTTGTTCGAAAAAAACACACACTAATGAAAAATCTATTTACCGCATTAAGTATCATACTAGTCATTACTGGAGGCTTTTCGCAAAATGAAAAATCGGAACAAGCAGACAAGTTATTTCAATCCTATCAATATGTAGATGCTATAGATGCCTATTTAAAGCTAGTAAAAAATAACGAAGCAGATACCTATGTGTATAACCAATTGGCAGATAGTTATTATTATGTTTTTAATATGGACGAAGCGGTAAAATGGTATGCTAAAGCTATAAAAAACACGCAAAACGCTGAAACGTATTACCGCTACGCGCAAGCTTTAAGAACGCAAGGCGCTTACGAAGAGGCTAACAAGCAAATGGCGGTTTTTGCACAACAAAACCCAACAGATCCCCGGGCAATAGCTTATTTAGAAAATCCAAACAATACACCCAAACTTGCCGATAGTTCTAAATTGTTTGAAGTTACCGAAACAACAGTTAATAGTCCCAACCAAACCGATTTTGGTCCGGTGCTTTCCAATACCAATATACTGTACTTTACCAGCACCCGTAACACGCGCAAAAAAGAGGACCAATGGACTAATACACCATACTTAGACATGTATCAATCGCAACGCGATGCCAACGGACAATGGTCTGAACCAGAACCTGTAAATGCGTTAAACACACCTTACCACGACGGACCTTTAACGATAAGTGAAGACGGCACGGTTATGATTTTTTCCAGAGATGGGCACAGCGAAAAATCGTTTAAAAAGCTGGAAAATAAAAACATAAAACTAGCACAACAAGGTTTATACAAAGCAACATTAGTAAATGGTAAATGGACTAATATTGAGGCATTGCCCTTTAATAGTAACGACTATTCAGTAACGCATCCTAGTTTAAGTAGCGACGGAAAAACCTTGTATTTTGCATCCAATATGCCAGGCGGATTGGGCGATACCGATATTTGGAAAGTAAGCATAAACGGCAATAATTATGGTGAACCAATTAATTTGGGAAAACAGGTAAATACAGCCGGTAAAGAAGGGTTTCCGTTTATAAGTAACAACCATATTTTATATTTCGCTTCCAGCGGAAGAGCTGGGTACGGCGGTTTAGATGTGTTTAAAACAGACCTAAACACAACTGAAAAAGCGGTTAATTTAGGCACCGGCATTAACACTGAAAAGGACGATTTTTCATTCAGTTTTAATACCAAATACCATGTTGGTTTCTTGGCTTCAAACAGGTCTGGTGTTGATAATATTTATATGGCTACACCAATTTGTCAGTTTAAAACCATTGTTATGGTTACAGATGCCACTACCAACCAACCAATTAAAGGCGCTGTCGTGTCTGTTTTAGATCGGCAACAAAATACCATAGCGAAACAAAAAACAAAAGCCAAGGGGGAAATTGATTTTGATGTAACATGCAATCCCGATTATATTATAAACGTGGCAAAAGCAAAATACAATACAGCTTCCGTACAAGTGGGTACCCCCGAAAACAATAAAACAGTGGTTCAGGTAGCGCTTATGCCAATAAGCACGTTAATAACAGACACTGAAGTAAAGCTAAATAATATATTCTTCGAATTCGACAAAAGTAATATTACCCAGCAGGGCGCCCTTGAACTAAATAAATTAGTAGCTGTAATGAAGGACTATCCAGATATGCAAATTTTAATCCGATCGCATACAGATTCTAAAGGAAATGCAGATTATAATTTAAAATTATCCGACAGGCGTGCCCAAGCTACCATGCAATATGTAATTTCTAAAGGTATCAATAAAGACAGGTTGGCTGCAGTAGGTTTGGGAAGTAGCGAGCCAAAAGTTAATTGTGCTCCCAATTGTACAGATGTGGAAGATGCGCAAAATAGGCGTTCGGAGTTTTTAATTGTTAAAAAGTAGCGTTAAGCATGCTTTTAGTTTACAATGTGGCGGTTTTAGCAATTAAATATAAGGAAATGGTAGTTTAATAAGATTAGTAAAATAGGTAGTTTAAAAAAGTGGTTATCGTTTTTTAAATATAATTTATGTATTTTGTCGAAAAAATATGCTTTTCACGGATGATTTTTAAAAATTTATATCGTTTAGACCATCTTTTTCTTACTTTTGTTTCAGCATGACAGTATTAACTTACAAATTATTGGCCTTACTTAATGTTATCTTATTAAGTATGGCTTATTTTATTCAAGATCCGCCACAGCCGCAACCTCCAGGACCGCCGCCACCTCCGGGATTACCCATAGATGGTGGTGTTATTATTGGGTTACTATTTGGACTCGTTTTTGGGGTGTCGCGCCTTGTAAAGGCTGGTAAAAAAGACTAGCTAGTTTTGCTGTTCAAATAGGCGTTTTACATATTTGCCAATAACATCAAATTCTAAATTAACCACGGTTCCCACTTTAAACGTATTAAAGTTTGTATGTTCGTACGTATAGGGAATTATTGCAACACTAAAACTATTTTTTTTGGAGTTAACAACCGTTAGGCTAACACCATTAATGGTTACAGAACCTTTTTCTATGGTTATATTGTTTAGTGTAGCGTCGTATTCAAAACTAAAAATCCAACTACCTTCCGTTTCTTCAACATGTGTGCATACAGCTGTTTGGTCTACATGACCCTGCACCATATGGCCATCTAGTCGGGCACCAAGTTTCATGGCGCGTTCTAAATTTACGTTATCGCCTACTTGCAATGCTGAAATATTGGTTTTTTTTATAGTTTCATCAATAGCTGTTACGGTGTAATCATTACCGTTTATAGCCACAACAGTTAAACAAATACCATTATGAGCCACACTCTGGTCTATTTTTAGCTCCGGTGTAATTTTAGCTTTAACAGTAATGTGTAAATTTTGCGCTTCTTTTTCTAGTTTTTGTATAGTGCCAATATCTTCTATGATGCCAGTAAACATAAGTACGGATTATTTGGTTAAATTTGCAATGCAAAATTACAAACAAAAGTTAGTTAATACATGAGGAAAGCAGAAAATGTTATTGTTGGTATCTCCATAGGAGATTTGAATGGTGTGGGTGGCGAAATAATTTTGAAAACATTGGAAGATGATAGAATACTGGAGCTTTTTACGCCCGTAATTTTTGCCTCGGCTAAAACCATTACGTTTTTAAAAAATCATTTTAATTTAACGCTTAATTTTAACGGTATTTCCAATGCTAATCAAATTATTACGGGCAAAATTAACGTGGTTAATGTTTGGAACGATCGGGTAAATATACATTTTGGCGAGGAAGATCCTGCTATTGGGCAATACGCTATTAAATCCTTATTTGCAGCAACCAAAGCGCTAAAGGAAGATGCTATAGATGTGCTAGTAACGGCGCCTATTAACAAACACACCATCCAGTCCGATGATTTTAAATTTCCAGGTCATACAGATTATTTGGCACAAGAGTTAGGTGGGCACAGTCTTATGTTTATGGTTAATAACACCTTGCGTATTGGTTTACTAACAGACCATGTGCCTGTTAAGGATGTAGCCAGTTGCATTACGCCAGAGCTTATTAAGGATAAAGTACAAACGGTTTATAAAAGTTTGCAACAAGATTTTAATATTAGACGTCCTAAAATTGCTATGCTTGGCATAAATCCGCATACAGGCGACCATGGCGTAATAGGTACCGAAGACGATACCATTATGCGCCCAACCTTGCAAGCCATAAACGACACCGGTAAATTGGTGTACGGACCCTACGCAGCCGATAGTTTTTTTGGATCGGGAAATTACAAAAATTTTGACGCTATTATTGCTGCCTACCACGACCAAGGTTTAATACCTTTTAAAACCCTGTCCTTTGGCAATGGGGTAAATTATACAGCTGGTTTATCTAAAATTAGAACATCGCCAGATCATGGTACCGCATTTGAAATAGCTGGTAAGGGGCAAGCAGATAATAACTCCTTTAAAGAAGCTATTTTTTTAGCTTTAAAATTGTATCAAAATAGAATGGAGTATGCGGAATTAACTAAAAACCCACTAGTTACACCACAAAAAAAGATATAAACAAAAAAATGTTTATAAGTGTTATAAGCTAAATAATTTTTATATATTTGCAGGCTCAAAATAGATGTGATAATGAGGGAATTGAAAACATTTACCATACCATTTGTAGGGTTGAAGTTAGGAAAGCATCAGTTTGAGTATAAAATAGACAAAGCGTTCTTTGATTTTTTTGACTATCAAGACTTTGAAACTGTAGATGTGTTGGTTAACCTAGAGTTAAACAAAAAAACAACACTGTTAGAGTTGCATTTTCAAATTTCTGGCCACGTAGGCGTTTCTTGCGATGTAACCAACGAGCCTTACAACCAACCGTTAGAAAACACTTTCGATTTGGTGGTAAAGTTTGGCGAAGCCTACAACGACGAAGAAATAGATTTGCTTGTAATACCACACGGCGAATATGAAATTAACGTGCAACAGTATATATATGAAACCATTATACTAGCTGTGCCAACAAAATTAACGCATCCTGGTTTAGAAGACGGTACGTTGCAGTCCGAAATTCTTGATAAGTTAGAAGAATTAAGTCCAAAAGAAAACAAAGAAAAAAAAGATAACGAGGAAATAGACCCCCGTTGGAATACACTAAAGAAACTATTAACGGATAAATAACAATAACAATGGCACATCCTAAAAGAAAAATCTCAAGAACTAGAAGAGATAAAAGAAGAACCCATTACAAAGCAGTTGCACCACAAATAGCAACGTGTCCAACAACGGGTGAGGCGCACTTATACCACAGAGCGCACTGGTTTGAGGGTAAACTATACTACAGAGGTCAAGTTCTAATTGATAACTCGGTTGCAGAAGAAAACGCAGCATAATTACTATGCATGCATACAAGAAAACGCTCATTATTGAGCGTTTTTTTTATGATAAATTTTTATAGAAGCCAAAAACCACTTAATTTGCATTAAATTACACCTAATAAGGCAGGCTGTCTGTTATATAATTTTTCAGAATAAGTTGGTTTTAATGGGTTTAGCTAAATAATTTAGACGGTATGAGTAAAATCTCAGCAGCCATTACGGCTGTAGGCGCTTATGTGCCAGAATATGTGTTAACAAATCAAATTCTAGAAACATTAGTTGACACAAATGATGAATGGATTACCTCAAGAACAGGTATTAAAGAACGAAGAATTTTAAAAGAAGAAGGGCTGGGAACTTCTTTTTTAGCTATAAATGCAGCTAAAAATCTTCTGGAAAAAACAGGTTTGGATCCTAAAGAAATAGATTTAGTTATTGTTGCCACTGCCACACCAGATATGAAAGCAGCTGCAACCGCCGCATATACAGCAACCCAAATAGGCGCTGTAAATGCCTTTTCATACGATTTGGAAGCAGCCTGCTCTAGCTTTTTGTTTGGCATGTCCACCGCAGCAAGCTATATAGAGTCTGGACGTTACAAAAAAGTACTACTAATAGGAGCCGACAAAAACTCCTCGATGATAGATTATACAGACCGTGCAACCTGTATTATTTTTGGAGACGGCGCCGGTGCCGTGCTATTTGAACCAAACACGGAAAATCTTGGTTTACAGGACGAATATTTAAGAAGCGACGGTATAGGCAGAGAATACCTGCGGGCCACGCATGGCGGGTCCTGCTATCCGGTTACACCAGAAGCCATAAAAGAAGGCAAACAATATATTTTCCAAGACGGTAAAACAGTATTCAAAAATGCGGTATTTAATATGGCCGATGTGGTTGTAAAAATCATGGAGCGCAACAACCTAACCAACGATACCATATCTTGGATGGCGGCGCATCAGGCAAATAAACGCATTGTAGATGCTACCGCAAACAGAATTAACCTTGACGAACACAAGGTAATGATGAACATAGAAAAATATGGTAATACAACTTCGGCTACGCTACCATTATTGTTAAACGATTACGAATCGCAATTAAAAAAAGGCGATAACATTATATTTGCTGCTTTTGGTGGCGGATTCACTTGGGGCTCCATTTACTTAAAATGGGCCTATAACGCTTAATTAATAAATTAAAACTAAAATCTAAAGACTTATGGATTTAAAAGATATTCAAAATTTAATAAAATTTGTAGCAAAGTCAGGTGCTAGTGAGGTAAAATTAGAAACCGACGACGTTAAGATTACGATTAAAACGGGTAGCGACGAAAAATCGGAAACAACTACTTACGTACAACAAATACCTGTTGGAGCTCCCGTAGCTCAAGCCCCAGCAGCACCTGCTCCAGCACCTGCTGCGCCGGCGCCTGCAGCACCTGCCGCCGAAACAACAGCGGAAGATTCTAAATACATTACCGTAAAATCGCCAATTATTGGAACGCTTTACAGAAAACCAGCACCAGATAAACCAGTGTTTGTGGAAGTAGGCCAAACTATTAAAGAAGGCGACGTGCTGTGTATAATAGAAGCCATGAAACTGTTTAATGAAATTGAATCGGAGGTATCTGGTAAAATAGTAAAAGTATTAGTAGACGATTCATCGCCAGTTGAATTCGATCAACCATTGTTTTTAGTCGATCCATCATAATCTAAAGTTTAAAGTTTAACTCTAAAGTTCTTCAAAGGTTTACAAGAACTTTAAACACATAAACCCAAGACTTATAAACGCTATAGAATTATGTTTAAAAAAATATTAGTTGCCAACAGGGGCGAAATAGCCTTACGTGTTATTAGAACCTGTAAAGAAATGGGCATAAAAACGGTGGCTGTTTACTCCACAGCAGATGCCGAGAGTTTACACGTAAAATTTGCAGACGAAGCCGTTTGTATTGGTCCGCCGCCAAGTTCGGAATCGTATTTAAAAATGTCCAATATTATTGCGGCTGCAGAAATTACCAATGCAGATGCCATACACCCGGGCTACGGATTTCTTTCGGAAAATGCTAAATTTTCAAAAATTTGCGAAGAGCACGATATTAAGTTTATTGGCGCCTCCGCAGAAATGATAAACCGCATGGGCGACAAGTCCAATGCAAAAGCTACCATGCTAGAAGCTGGCGTACCATGTGTACCAGGTAGTGAAGGTATTATTGAAGACTACGAAACCTGCGAAAAACTAGCCGAAGATATTGGCTATCCAGTTATGCTAAAGGCATCGGCTGGTGGCGGTGGAAAAGGTATGCGTGCCGTTTGGAAAAAAGAGGACCTAAAGGATGCCTGGGAATCTGCCAGACAAGAATCTAAAGCAGCTTTTGGAAATAATGATATGTACATGGAAAAACTCATTGAAGAGCCAAGGCATATTGAAATTCAAGTGGTGGGCGATTCTACTGGAAAAGCGTGTCATTTATCTGAACGCGACTGCTCTGTTCAGCGCCGCCATCAAAAATTAACCGAAGAGGTGCCGTCACCATTCATGACCAACGCCTTGCGTAAAAAAATGGGTGACGCTGCAGTTAAAGCAGCAGAATACATTAAATATGAAGGCGCTGGTACTGTAGAGTTTTTGGTAGATAAACACCGAAACTTTTACTTCATGGAAATGAATACCCGTATCCAGGTAGAACATCCTATTACAGAACAGGTAATTGATTTCGATTTGATAAGAGAGCAAATTTTAGTGGCAGCTGGTGTTCCTATTTCAGGTAAAAATTACACACCTAAATTACACTCTATAGAATGCCGAATTAATGCCGAAGATCCTTATAACGATTTTAGGCCGTCGCCGGGGCGCATAACAACACTGCATGCACCAGGTGGACACGGTGTTCGGTTGGATACCCACGTGTACGCCGGTTATGTTATTCCGCCCTATTACGATTCCATGATTGCCAAGTTAATTACCACAGCGCAAACACGAGAAGAGGCCATTAATAAAATGAAGCGCGCCTTAGATGAGTTTGTTATTGAAGGTATAAAAACCACAATTCCATTTCACAGACAATTAATGGATCATCCAGATTATCTAGCCGGAAATTACACCACAAAATTTATGGAAGACTTTGTTATGGAAAAAATACATGACAAATAATAGTTACAAAAAGCTCTGAAAACATATTCAGAGCTTTTTTTTTAACATTCTTTATCTGGGTTGTATTAAAAACAACAAGCCTTGCAACTTTAAACGCGGATTATATGTGGCTCATAAAAACAGTAATTTTTCGAGCTATTTGTTAAAATTCATAAGATATTCTTCAAGCTGTGACTTATATCTATTTAATATGTTATTTTAGCCATATTAAAATATTAAAGTTACTATCTATGAAAAAAATTGTACGCAACGTATTAGCAGCTGCAATGCTTGTGTTTTGCTTAACAGGCTACAGTCAATCTCCACATTTTAAAGAGGTTTCTGCAAGCCAAACTAAGGGTTTTGCAATTAATTCATCTTACACGTTCGAGTTAAATGAATTAATGAACTACTTAGGTAACGCTAAACCACGAGGAACGGCAGACGCAACAACTCAAAATTTGGTTTTAGAATTACCAGATTTAAATGGAAAAATGGAACGTTTTGCTATTCAGGAAGCTTCAGTAATGGCACCAGCATTACAAGCGCAATATCCAGAAATTCGTTCTTATGTAGGATATGGTATAGATACACCATCTTCGTATTTAAGATTTAGTATCTCTCCTTACAAAGGCA
The DNA here is from genome assembly GCF_042684585.1 of Bizionia sediminis. Taxonomy (NCBI): domain Bacteria; kingdom Pseudomonadati; phylum Bacteroidota; class Flavobacteriia; order Flavobacteriales; family Flavobacteriaceae; genus Bizionia; species Bizionia sediminis. The sequence continues at coordinate 474,829 of NZ_JBHULS010000002.1, read as the reverse complement.
TGTATGGTATCGTGCTTTCCGGTGAAGAAGGAAAAGGGATAGTTATCGAGCCAGTTCAAGATAATGTTTCAGCAATAGTTATTAGTAAAAAAGAAGGGTCAAATTCAAAAACACAAAGTTTTGAGTGTACGACACCCGATTTGTTAACTGAAGAGGTTTTAGACGATATTGCTAGTGTTTCTAGAACGAGTACAAACGGCATTTTACATACCTTCGATTTGGCCATGTCTGTAACAGGTGAATATGCTACTTTCCACGGTGGAACCTTACCATTGGTAAACGCAGCAATTGTAAACACCATGACAGCTGTAAACGCTGTTTTCGAAAACGAGTTTAACGTAACCATGGTTTTAGTTGCTAACAATGACGCTGTTGTTTTTTTAAACCCAAATACCGATCCTTACAGTAGCACATCGGATAATAACTACAATGGTGTTTTACAAAGCACTTTGGATGCTAACATTGGTAATGCCAATTACGATGTAGGTCATTTAATGGCGGGCATTGGAAACAACGGTAACGCAGGTTGTATTGGTTGTATTTGTGTTTCAGGATTAAAGGGAAGCGGTTATACAACAAGTACCAACCCAGTTGGTGTGAATTTTGATATCGATTTTGTAGCGCACGAGTTTGGTCACCAGTTTGGTGCACGTCATACCTTTACATTCCAATCGGAAGGTGCTGGTATTGCACAAATGGAACCTGGTAGTGGCTCTACTATAATGAGTTATGCGGGTATTACCGGATCATTTGATGTTCAGCCATTTGTAGATCCTTATTTCCATGCTATATCTATTCAGCAAGTTAATCTTCACGTACTTACACGCACCTGCGATGTAGAAACAGATACAGGTAACAATATGCCAGTAGCTAGTGCCGGACCAAATATTACCTTACCAAAAGGCACACCTTTCAGGTTAACAGGTTCTGCTACAGATGCCGATTCGGCAGATAACTTAACTTACTGCTGGGAACAATTTGACGAAAATGATGGCCAAACAGCTTTTCCTAGTCCAACATCTACCAACAGTAATGAACCGCTTGTAAGATCGTACTTACCAACATCTAACCCTACCAGAACAATCCCTTTAATGGCCGATTTAGTGCAGTCGGGTGTGAATGGTACACTTTACGAAAAAATTCCAACGGTAGGCAGAACGGCCGACTTCAGACTAACTGTTAGAGATAACCGAGTTGGTGGCGGCGGTACGGATTCCGATAACATGGTTGTAACCTGGAGTAATGCAGCAGGTCCGTTTGTGGTTACCTCTCAAAACACTCAAAATATCAGCTGGACTCAAAATTCTACCGAAACAATTACTTGGAATGTAGCGGGTACCACTGGTAACGGCATAAACGCAGCTAATGTTAATATTTTACTTTCTACAGATGGTGGATTAACTTACCCAACTGTATTGGCTTCTAATGTGGCTAACGATGGTAGTCATGATATTACTGTACCAGACGTTGTGGCTCCATTTTGCCGTGTTATGGTAGAAGCTGCAGGAGGTTCATTCTTTAACATAAATAGTACAACCTTTGCTATTGGAACTACTGTTACAGAAGTTTGTAACGACTACGCATCTGGCAACCTTAATTTGGCTATTCCAGACGGGGTAGGTACATCTTCACCAGGACAAGGACCACCAATTTTTAGTAATATAACAGTAACCGAAGATGTAATAATTAATAATAACCTAACCGTTAGCGTAGATATTTCGCATACATACCTAGGCGATTTTATAATTCAATTACAACACCCTAATGGTGAAGCGTTTGTTAACTTATATTCTGCAGACTGCGCTAATAACCAAAATATAAGTGTTACTTTCGATCCAAATGGACCAGCCTTACAATGTGCTTCTCCAACAACAGGAACCTATGCGCCAGTGAACTCCATGGATGTTTTTAACGGCCTTAGTTCTGCAGGAGAATGGACTATTGCTATTGCAGATTTTTTCCAAGGTGATACAGGAACTTTAAATAACTGGAGTATTGAAATTTGTACTACCTCATTAAGTACAGATGACGTGGATGCATTAAGTAATTTAACTGTATTCCCAAACCCTAATACAGGCGATTTTAATGTGAAGTTTAACCCAACGTCTAATAACGATATTACTATTGAAGTATTAGATATTAGAGGAAGAAAAGTGTTTAGCAATACCTATAACAGTGCAGGCACATTTAACCAAAGTATTTCATTAAATAATGCTCAAGCTGGATTATACTTATTAAATATATCTGAAGGTTCTAAAAAAGTAACCAAGAAAATTATTATCGAGTAAAATCAGTTTTAAAACTTTAAAAGCCCCTATTATAGGGGCTTTTTTTGTTATATTCGGTAATAATTTTTAACTATGAATTTATCGTTTTGGGAAGTACAATCGTGGTTACGTAAGGTAAATTTTACCATTGTTGGTAGTGGAATTGTAGGCTTAAGTTGTGCTTTAAAACTAAAAGAAAAATTTCCGAAAGCCAATATTTTGGTTTTAGAACGCGGCATGCTACCTCAGGGTGCCAGTACTAAAAATGCTGGTTTTGCTTGCTTTGGTAGCTTAAGTGAAATATTAGACGATTTAGAAACGCACTCCGAAACAGCCGCAGTAAACCTTATAACAAAACGCTTAAAAGGACTTGATGCCTTGCGTCAAAATGTTCCCGATAGTGTTATGCACTTTCAACAATTGGGTGGTTATGAAGTTTTCACCAACGACACAGAACCTTTATACAACAAATGTCTGTCGCAAATAGATACAATTAACAACTTGCTGTTTCCCCTTTTTAAAAAACCTGTTTTTACGCTAAAAACCAATACCTTTGGTTTTAAAAACACAGTTAATAATTTAATTTTTAATCCTTTTGAAGGCCAAATTGATACGGGCCGCATGATGGCTGCCCTGCTTAAAAAGGCGCAAATAGCCGGCATAAATATATTAAACAATGTTCCTGTAAACGGGTTTACCGAACTTGCAGATGGCGTAGCGGTACACACGGAAAATTTCACGTTTAATACAAACAAACTTTTTATAGCAACCAATGGCTTTGCATCCGAGCTCCTAAACGAGGCTGTAAAACCGGCAAGGGCTCAAGTGCTTATAACCAAACCTATTCCAAATTTAGCTATTTCTGGAACCTTTCATTTGGATAGAGGTTTTTATTATTTCCGAAATGTGCAAAACCGAATTTTACTTGGCGGTGGGCGGAATTTAGATTTTGATGCTGAAGAAACCACGGAAATGGGCGTTAGTTCTATCATTCAAAGCAAGCTAGAGGAACTTTTACATACTATTATTTTACCTAATACACCTTTTGAAATAGCGCAACGTTGGAGCGGTATTATGGGAGTAGGCAGCGGCACTGCTGCAGGTTTAAAGGAGCCTTGCGTAAAACAAGTGTCTAATCATGTGTTTTGCGGCGTACGGTTAGGCGGTATGGGAGTGGCTATAGGAAGTACAGTTGGACAGGAATTAGCAGAATTATTACAATAACATGTTTCGCAAATTTTTTAAAGTTGTTTTTAAGGTGTTAGGGTGGTTTATAGTACTTTCCGTAGTCTTTGTATGGGTGTATAAATGGGTGCCCGTGTACGTAACACCATTAATGGTTATTAGGGCTGCAGAAGATTTCAAAAAAGGTGAACAGGTGGCCTGGCAACACCAATGGGTGCCGCTTCAAGAAATTTCTACCAATTTACAGTTAGCCGTTATTTGTAGCGAGGATCAAAATTTTTTAACGCATCATGGTTTCGATTTAAAGGCTATTGAAAAAGCTTTCGAAAATAATAAAACAGGAAAACGCCTAAAAGGCGGAAGCACCATTAGTCAGCAAACCGCCAAAAACGTGTTTTTATGGCCCAATAGAAGTTGGCTACGAAAAGGGTTGGAGACCTATTTTACGTTTCTAATTGAACTATTTTGGAGTAAAGAGCGCATTATGGAGGTGTATTTAAATAGTATCGAAATGGGGCCTAGGGTTTATGGTGCGCAAGCGGCTTCAAAATATTGGTATAATAAAGTGGCTTTAAAACTTACAATGCCCGAAGCAGCTTCTATTGCTGCCATTTTACCCAATCCTATTAAATACAAGGCGCAGCCCGCTAGTAAGTATATAGCTGGAAGAAAACAGTGGATTGTAAAACAAATGGGCTATTTTGGAACACTAAACTACAAGCCATAAAAAATAAAATAAATAATAGTATTAAAACACAGTTGTATACTGCTTGTGTGGCGGCTTTACAAGTTAAATTGCGAAGTGTTCAGAACCAAATTTCTGATATTCAGGAAGCGCTAACAAGCGAAACAAAAAATTCAGCGGGCGATAAGCACGAAACAGGCCGCGCCATGCTCCAGTTGGAGCGCGAAAAAGTTGGCGTCCAGCTTATGGGGCTTCAAAAACAGCAAAACACCTTGACTAAAATTAACTGCACACACAGCTCCAAAACTGTGTGTTTAGGTAGTGTCGTATATACTTCAAATCATCATTATTTTATAGCTATTAGCGCAGGCGCCATTAACGTTAATAATACCTTGTTTTATGCTATTTCGCCAAGTACGCCCATGGGCAAACTATTATTAGGAAAAGAAGTTGGTGGGCGCATTACATTTCAGGGTAATACCTTTACAATTCAGACTATTCTGTAATAATTTCAAGAAAAACATAGTCGTTTGGCGCAAGATGTGTTGCATGTTCAAATAAAATGGGCGTATTATTAAACTGGGCCTCAATTAGGTAATAGGCACCTTTAAAATAGGCTTGTTTTACACAAACTCGCATGTCCGAATGCGCTACTACTTGCAGTTGGTGTGCGTAAACATACTGTTTATTAATCTTGTTAAATTCGCCAAAAAAAGCAGCAATTAGGTCGCTTTTCGGATTGTTATACAAATTTATAGGCTGGCCTTTTGCTGCAATAGTTTGGTTGTTTAATACCACCATATTATCTGCAAATCCTAAAACATCATCTCTGTCGTGGGTGGCTACAACACAGGTTATGCCTTCTTTTTTTAAAAACCTAAAAATACGTCGTCTTAAACGTTGTTTTTGATAATTATCAATATGGCTAAAAGGTTCGTCTAGTAATAATATTTCGGGTTTTTGAGCCAAGGCTCTGGCCAATGCGACACGTTGTTTTTGGCCTCCGCTTAAAAGTTTAACTTTGGTTTTAGCAAATGTGTGTAATTCTACTAAATCTAGAAGTTCGTTTATACGTGCCTGTTTTTTTTCGGGATAAAAATTAGATAGGTGTTTCCCTATATTTTCTGATACTGTGGTGTAGGGCATTAAATCGAACTCTTGAGCCACATATTTCATAAAATCGTAACCCACTACTAAATTGTATTTGGGACCTAAAATTTCGGTGTTTTTCCAAAATATAGTACCAGAATTGGCGTCAAATTCACCATACAGTAATTTTAGCAAGGTGCTTTTGCCCGATCCACTTTCTCCTATAACAGCAAGGTGTTCGCCGGCTTTAGCCTGCAGTGTAATAGCTTTTAAAATAGGTGTTTGTTGGTATGAAAACGATAAATTAGTAACCTGTAACATCCTACAAAAATACAGTAAAAAAAATCGCCTCTTGATAGGAGAGGCGATTTTATATGGCGTGTTATACGTATTACTCTTTTAAGAACTTTCTGCTTATTTGGCGGCCATTAGATTCTAGACGTAAAATATAAAATCCAGATGGTAGTTTTGACACATTTAATGCATTTTCTTGCAATTTAGTGTTTAAAACTTTTTTTCCATTTACATCAAAAACGGTAGCAATTTTACCAATTAAGCTTACTGGAGCAGAAACAAACAAGGTTTCTGCTACCGGATTAGGGTGAATTTTTAAAGTGTCAAGAGTATTATCGGCAACGGTTAATGCTTCTCCTTCTGTAATGCACAGTTTCTGATTAATGCCAGGGTTTTCAATATTATCAACAACGCCTGAAGGCCAATAAATAATTATATTGTTAATGGTTGTTTCTGATCCTAGACCAAAATGTGTGTTTAAGGTACTCATAAATCGAAATCCTTCACCACTGCGTACATCGCGAATTTGGACGCCAGAAGGTGTGTGCAACTCCACGCGCGCGCCAATACCGTTTATATTGCTAAAACCTTCGGTACCAATGGTACAAATACTAATCCAGTTATTAGCGTTGCCATCGTTCATATACACGGTGCCTTCGTCAAAACTATCTATAAAACCATCGTTATTTAAATCGCCAAAAGAGCCATTACCACCAGGAAATACATTTTCTATTAAGAAAAAGGTTAAATCGCCATTTCCAAATAAAATATTACCATTGGAAGCAATATCTAAATACCCGTCATTATCAAAGTCATAGGTTACATTTTCAATGCCCGTATCGGTTAAAATATTTACACCAGAGGAGGCGGTAACATCGGTAAAGCTAACTGTGGTGTTGCCGTTGGTATCTACGCTTAAATCATTCCGCAACATTTTGTGTGTGCCAGAGCTAGCACCAACAAATACATCCATATCGCCATCGTTGTCAAAATCGCCCCAGGCAGCAGACCATGTTTGCATTGGGTCGGCTAAATTTAATTGGGCAGCAACTTCGGTATACGTACCATCGCCATTATTTTTATGCATTTCGTTTAAACGTCGTGCTACTTCGCCGCCACATTTAGCAATAAACATATCTTGATTGCGGTCGTTGTCATAATCTATCCAAATAGACCCATAATTTCCACCTGAAGGGTATAACCCAAGTCCTGTTGGTACACCTTCAGAGTCTTCGCCTTGGTAAAAGGTTAAGTTGCCCGCACCGTCGTTAATATAATATACGTTAGGCTCTACATCATGACAAACAAAGGCGTCCAAATGGCCATCGTTATTAATATCTATAAAGTTAGAGCGCTGCGAAAACACGTACTCGGAACCAGATACTTCGGTAAAACTACCATCGCCATTAGAGCGCATAAAGGTAACGCCATTTCCACCACCATATAATAAGTCGGTAAAACCATCGGCATTATAATCGGCTGCCGATAAACTCCATGACGGGGTAAAGTTTGCCGAGGTGGTTTCAATATTTATTTCTTGGAATCCTCCGGATGCTTGTTGTTCAAAAATATTGATGTTGGTGTTGTTTACTGAAACGATATCGTCTAAATGATCCCCATTCATATCAACAATAGCACGGTTAGAACCCGTTGTTGCCAAATTGCTCGTGCTAAAATTTACAGGTGGTGGTGGTGGTGGTTCGCTTTCTGAAATTTGAAAATCGAAACCGCTAGCATTCCAACGGTTATCGAAAGCTATATAATAAGTTTCGCCAGCTGCGGCGTAAACAGATACAATGGATAAGAAACCGGTTCCGCTATCGTCATCGCCTCCTTCGCAAACAAGTGCTGCACAGGTACCACTGTAAATGTGCACACGTGTATCGCCTCCCGAGTTTTGGTCTAAATCTGTTGAAACCGTTAAATAGGTATCTGACGACGGTGTGTAAGTGAACCACTCGCCTAAAGACGCTACAACGGTGCTCCCGTCGCAAATTAAATTAGGTGCTTGGCTGCCATCAATACTAGCTACGGAATAAATGCCCGGTTGTGTTAGAGCAGAAGCCGTCTCTGCTTCAACACAAGTATTGGAACTTGTTTGCGCAAAGGCAGTTGCTGCAGATAGGCAGATAAGGAAAAGTAGTTTTGTTTTCATAAGTGTTGTTTTTATTATTTAGTTTTAAGGGGCCATTTTTTTGTTAGTCGCAGCGGTTTGTTAGGCTATTAATCCAGTCTTCAATTAAAGCTACCCCTTCCGTATGCTGCAAAGTACGCCCAATTATAGGCATGCGGTATTGTTCTTCAACAGAGCTCATTCTGAAAAAGGCTACCGAAGCGCTTGGATTGCCTGGACTTATAATATGTGTATAAGCACTTCCAATATTTGTGTCTGGTTCCACACAAATACCTAAATTACTATCTAGTTCTGTTTCGTTAAAGGCAAAGCGCATGGGGCGGTACTCGCAATAACTTTCTTCAGAATGGCAATGCGCACAATTAATATCTATATAGGACCGTGCACGAAGTTCCAGGGGCTCAAGGGTATCATCCCAGGCTACGGTTGAATTTATGGAGCCCGGATAATTGGGGTCTAAATACCCAGATTCGGCCCATTTTTGTAGCTGGTTAGCGGTGCCGTCTGCATAGGTATAATTCTTGTTTAAGTTTTGAGGCTTGGGCCCTATTGGTATGGGCGTGCCAAATTTGTTATGGCAGGTAAAGCATTCTGCTCGAGATGGTACCCTATAGTCTACACTTTTTGTGGTTCCTGCCTCGCTCCAATTAATATTTACAACAGCGCCTTCGTTGCTAAAGGTGGCGTCTGTTTGCTCCTCATTCCAAATGTATTTAGCAAACTCCCATCCCGATTCGGTAAAATACATAAGTCGGGTTTCAATAATTTTAGTAGCGTTGTTTGGGAGTACGTTGTCGTAATAAAAGCTTTTAATTAGAAAAGCACCAACGGGAAAATCTAAAGGTGTAAAATCCGAATTATAGGTTGCTTTTGTTCCGTTTGGCATCCAAACAAATCGTTTTTTGTGTGCGTAATCACTAAATAAAGGCGAATTTAAATCGTATGGCACGACCCCGGATACGGGCTCTAAATTTTTTAATTCGCCTTTAAAGAAATTATAATCAGATAATTTTGGATATGGTAATGCCTCTGGGTTGTATACAACCGGCGTTGGCGGTAAAATAGTAACCGTTACAGTTTCTGTAGCACAGGTATTATTGGTGGTACAAATGGTATAAACAAAGCTGTCTGTTCCTGTAAAATTACCGGTAGCTGTAAACCGAACAATATCGTCCTTGGGGTTGTTGGGCGTGTTGTTATTAAGGATGCTTACCGAACCATGATTGGGGTTGGTAAGGCGTAAGGTGCCGGTTTCGGGAATGTTGGCATCGTTTGCAAATAACGATATATCCACATAACTGTTTTGATAAACTTGCACAGCATCTGGGTTGGTTTGTATTTGTAAAGGCACATATTCGGTGTCTTCAGAACTACAACCTAGCAATAATATAAAGCAAATAAGGTGTAGGTAATCGTATTTTCTTTTCATAATTAGCTATAAAACAGGTAGCAATTTATGAAAAAAAATCACAAATAATTGCCTATTATGTAAAAAACACTATCTGGTATTGTATTTTAATTACACCAAGGTGTTTTTTAGTAGGTATTCTGCAATTTGAACGGTATTTGTTGCAGCGCCTTTTCGGAGATTATCGGCAACTATCCACATATTTAAAGAATTGGCTTGCGATTCGTCTCGGCGTATTCTTCCTACAAAAACGGCATCTTTTCCTTGCGCATAAATAGGCATGGGGTAGGTATTGACATCGGTATTATCTTGTAAAATAACACCTTCGGTTTCCTTTAAAAGTTGTCTGATATCCGTTAACGTAAAGTCGTTTTCAAAGGCCACATTAACCGATTCGCTGTGCCCCCCCGAGGTGGGAATTCTTACAGCTGTTGCTGTTACGGCTATTGAGGCATCGTTTAAAATTTTTTGGGTTTCGCGCACCAGTTTCATTTCTTCTTTGGTGTAGCCATTGTCTTCAAAAACATCGCAATGAGGCAACGCATTTTTATGAATTGGATACGGATAAGCCATAGCGCCTTGTATACCAGCCATTTCATTTTCCAGCTGTTGTACAGCTTTTAAGCCAGTTCCAGTAATAGATTGGTATGTAGAAACCACTACACGCTTTATGCGGTATTTATGATGAAGTGGCGCTAAAACCAATACCATTTGGATGGTAGAGCAGTTGGGATTGGCAATAATTTTGTCCTGGGCTGTTAGTAGGTGCGCATTAATTTCTGGCACAATAAGTTTAACAGCTTGGTCCATGCGCCAGGCCGATGAGTTATCAATTACCGTGGTGCCTCTGGCAGCAAATTTTGGCGCCCAAAGTTTGGAGGTTTCACCACCCGCCGAAAACAAGGCAATGTCTGGTTTTTCCGCCAAAGCTGTTTCCAAATTAACTACTTTACAGGATTTGCCGTTAAACAGAACCTCTTTTCCTACCGATTTTTCTGAAGCAACCGGAATTAAGGTGCTTACTGGAAATTGGCGTTCCTGTAAAACTTGTAACATAACCTGACCAACCATACCTGTGGCACCAACAATTGCAACTTTCATAAAAGGATATTTTTTACAAAACTAACTAATAATAGGCGCTTTTATTTTAATTAAAGCATAAAAAAACCACTTCTTAATAGAAGTGGTTTAGGGTTAGAATATACAGTGTAGCGGTTACTACTTATTGTTTTTTTAATAAATCGCGTATTTCTTGAAGTAGCTCGATATCTGTTGGTCCTTTGGGCGCAGCAGGAGCTGGTTTTTCTTTTTTCTTTAACGCGTTAATACCTTTTATAAGCAAAAACATAACAAATGCCACTATTATAAAATCGATAACATTGGTTAAAAACTCGCCATATAAAACGGCTACTTCGTCTATTTTTTCGCCAGTTTCGGTTACTGTTTCAGGGGTTATAACGTATTTTAAGTCTTTAAAATCCGATTTAAAAATAAGACCTATTAATGGCGAAACAATACCGCCGGTTAAAGAGGACACTACTTTGTTAAAGGCAGCACCCATTACAAAGGCAACGGCAATATCTACCAGATTGCCTTTCATGGCAAATGTTTTAAATTCTTTTAGCATGTTAAAATGTTTTTGGTTAGTTACTAGCATTCTAAATTAAAAAAAAGATGGAAAAATGATACAAAAGCACGCTATTATTTTAGAAAAACACGTTTTACACGTTGGGAAATAGCCGTTATAATTTCGTAGGAAATGCTATTTACGCCTTGTGCAAAACTATGAGCCGTATGTGCTTGGTTGAATACAATAACTTCGTCGCCTTCTTGGCAGGAAATACCTGTAATATCAATCATAATCATGTCCATACACACGTTTCCAATTATGGGCGCGGGTTTATTGTTTACAAATACGCAAGCCTTGCCATTGCCGTATTGCCTTCCAATACCGTCTGCATGACCAATAGGAATGGTGGCGGTTGTTGTTTTTTTTGAAGCTATAAAAGCACGATTATAACCAACACTAGCACCTTTAGGTATGGTATGAATTTGAGAAATAATTGTTTTTAAACTCGCTATGGGTTTAAAATGAACATCCTCTTTTTCCGAATTGCCAAAGCCATATAAACCAATACCCGAACGAACCATATCAAAATGAGCTTCTGGGTAATTTAAAATACCAGAGGTATTACACAAATGCAGCATTGGTTTGTAGCCAATGGCAGCTGTAAAGGTTTCAGAAATACTTGTAAAGGTTTTAATTTGGTTGTTGGTAAATAATTTTTCGCGTAAGTCTTCGCTTGCAGCCAAATGCGAAAAAATAGATTTAGCTATTACACTTTCGGTCTTTTTTAAACTTGTTACAACGCTAGCAACGTCTTGAGGGTCAAAACCTAAACGATTTAAGCCTGTGTTAAATTTAATATGAACGGGGTAGTGGTGTTGTTTTTCAGCTTCGGCAACGGCTATAAATTCGCGTAACACAAAATGGCTGTACAAACTAGGTTCTAAACAACGGGCAATAAGTGTTTTAAAATTGGCCGATTGTGGATGTAGTACCAAAATAGGGGTTTTTATGCCAGCATCGCGCAAGGCCACACCTTCTTGGGTATAGGCTACGGCAAAATAATCTACCTCTAGGTTTTCTAAATAGCGGGCTATTTCAGCGGCATCATTACCATAAGCAAAGGCTTTTACAACTGCTAAAACTTTGGTGTTGGGCTGTACCCGTGTTTTTAAATATTGGAAATTGTGCTTTAAGGCCTTTAGGTCTATTTCAAGAACGGTTTCATGCACTTGTTCCATGGGTGTCTTTGGTGTTATTGTCTGGTGTTTCGGTATTTTTTAAGGCAGCATGTCGTGCTCTATCGCGTTGCATACACTTAAAGTAGGCTGCCCGGCTTAAGGGTTCGTATTCTTCAACTTCGCCAAGTAACACTAAATCGTCGCTTGGCGACTTTCGGTAACTGTACTGGGCTAAATTTCCTGTTTTTGTACATATTGCATGTACTTTTGTAACGTATTCTGCAGTTGCCATTAAATAGGGCATGGGTCCAAATGGATTCCCCTTAAAATCCATGTCCAGTCCGGCAACAATAACCCGAATACCTTTATTAGCTAAAGCGTTGCAAACACTTACAATTTCGTTGTCGAAAAATTGGGCCTCGTCTATGCCAACCACATCGCAACCATCTGCCAAAATAGGAATGTTGGCGGCGGCAGGAACGGGCGTGGATCTAATTTCATTCGCATCGTGCGACACCACCATCTCTTCGTTATAACGGGTATCTACGGTAGGTTTAAAAATTTCTACGCGTTGTTTTGCAAACTGTGCACGCTTAAGCCTACGTATTAATTCTTCCGTTTTACCAGAAAACATGGATCCGCAGATAACTTCTATCCAGCCAAATTGTTCTTTATGATTTACTGTATTTTCGAGAAACATTTTGTAATTTTAACACTAAAACAAACAGATTGCTCGTTTTGTATAAAGGTGGCGTAAATTTATTAAAAATTAAAAGCATAAATAGGCTTAAAGGTAAAAAGTTATGAAGAAGAAATTAGAAGCTGAATTAATGAGTATTGCTCACAGCATACTGAAGTTAAAAGGAAAAGATGACATTAATAAAATGCATGCCGAAGTGGCTAAACTTTATGAAAAACTAACGGTTTTGAAATTTGCAAGAGAAAATTTTGATGAAGATATTCCAACCATTGGTAACGATTCTTCGTTTTTTGACATGCTTGATGTGGCTTTTAATAATAAGGTTAGCGATACCATTGAGTTTGAAAATAAAACCTATATTAATGTAGACGATTCGGACCAAGAAGAAATTATGGAGCCTGCTATCGAGAAAATTAAAGACATGGTAGCGCAAATGCCTCAAGAAACCCAAGCCATGGATACACTAATAGAAACCGTGGTAAGCTCGAAAACAAAGGTGCATAAAACACATCTGGACGATATTACAGCTGGCTTTGATGCAGAACCGATTTTTGAACCGGTTAAAAAAACCGATGCAACCGAGAAAAAAACCTTAAACGATAAACTTAATAAAGGTTTGGTTATTGGCCTAAACGATAAAATTGCGTTTATAAAACACTTGTTTAATGGTGCTGCAGACGATTACAATCGGGTAATATCGCAAGTAAATACATTGGACTCTTTGGAGGAAGCAGAACATTTAATTCTTAATATTGTAAAACCAGATTACAATAACTGGGACGGAAAAACCGATTTTGAAGCGCGTTTTATGGAACTTATTGCGCGAAAATTTAACTAAAAAAGCCGGTTCCTAAATGTTGCCTATTTAATGCAAAATACCTTTGCAACTAAAATAAAGCACCTACTTAATAATGGTGCTTTATTTTAGTTGAAACCTTTGTATGTTATGAAACTTTATATTGTTCCCACGCCTATTGGAAACCTTCAAGATATGACTTTTAGAGCCGTTGAGGTTTTAAAAACAGTCGATTTAATTCTTGCCGAAGATACCCGGACATCCGGTAAATTGCTAAACCATTACAGTATTCAAACGCCCATGCAATCGCACCACATGCATAATGAGCACAAAACACTTGATGGTTTAATTACTAAATTAAAAAGTGGTGTAACCATGGCTTTAATTAGCGATGCAGGAACACCTGCCATTTCCGACCCCGGTTTTCTTTTAACCAGAGCTTGTATTGAAAGTGGTATTGAAGTGGATTGCCTGCCAGGTGCAACCGCATTCGTTCCTGCCTTGGTAAATAGTGGGATGCCAAACGATAAATTTGTTTTTGAAGGCTTTTTACCGGTAAAAAAAGGACGCCAAACCCGATTACTACTGCTTGCTGAAGAAACCCGCACGATTATTTTTTATGAGAGTCCCCATAAATTAATTAAAACACTCACTCATTTTTGTGAATATTTTGGCGAGGATCGGGCTGTTTCTGTTTCTCGAGAACTTTCCAAACGATTTGAAGAAACTATTCGTGGAACTGCTAAAGCAGTTCTTGAACATTACACCAACAAACCACCAAAAGGCGAAATTGTAATAGTGGTTGGCGGTAAAAAGTAACCGCTAGTTTGCAAACAATAAAATGGAGGGCTATACAGACATAATTAACAGGTAGCAACTTGGTGTTAATTTAAAGGTAGTTATCATAATTAACAGGTTTGGGTGTTTATAACCTGGGCTTTAGTTGTTTATTTTTCACAAAAACCTCCTGCCGCCTATAAATAAAAAACTATATATTTAGTAACACTAAAATCTGGTATCATGATTAAAAATTATATTTTGCTTCTTATTGCTAGTATGGCTTTTACAAACCTGTTTCATGGCCAAGCTATAAAAAAGCGAGTTACCAAGGACCATTTAGAGCAAACTGTTATAGATAATTTCACAGGCGAATTATCTTACGAAACCACCGCATTTGTCGAAAAATACTGGCGTGTTGTTGGTAATACCGGTTTTAATGAGAGCATCTACTTTATAGCCAATCAGTTAGAAAACGCTGGTTTTGTTCCAGAAGAAAAAGCAGCACCAAACAGCCGCCTTACCTACCGCATTGAAAAACGCGAACTTAAAGCACCCACATGGGAACCTGTTAATGCCCGTGTATCCTTCAGTAATAAAGAGGCACCACTTTTAGAGTTTAAAACTAACAGGAATATGGTGGCTATAAACTCGTATAGCACACCAAAAGAAGGCGTAACAGCTTCGGTAGTTTATGTAAAAGATGTTCGCGAATTAAAAAAACTAGATCTAAAAGGTAAAATAGTCTTTGCAGAAACAAGTCCGTCGCGCATATTTAATGACGCCATTGTTAAAGGAGGCGCTATTGGTTTAATAACTTACGACAATCCATCTTATTTACAACCTCAAAAAAATATAACCTCTATTCAGTTTCGCTCTATTCCTTTAAATGCCAAACAACAAGCTTGGGCTGTTGCCTTATCCTATCAGGCTAAAGAGCGTTTAAAAAAGGCGCTTTTAAAAGGACCAGTTACCCTAAATGTGCAGATAGATACCAACATTTACGAATCGGAGGAGCTTACTATTGTTGCCGATATTAAAGGAAATAAAATGCCCAACGAGCGATTGGTTTTTAGTGCCCATGTACAAGAGCCAGGTGCTAATGATAATGCAACAGGTGTTGGCGTGGCACTAGAAATGGCCGCACTTTCGGCAAAATTATTAAATGAAAACATCTGGAACCCTGCCAGAACACTTACCTTTCTTTGGGGCGACGAAATAGTAAGTACAGGGCGTTATGTTCAAGAAGATAAAACACGTGCAGAAAATATAAAATGGGGCATTAGTTTGGATATGGTTGGCGAAAATACAGCCATTACAGGCGGCTCGTTTTTAATTGAAAAAATGCCAGATCCTAGTGCTATCTGGACACGTGGTAATGATAAACATTCGGAATGGGGCGGCAACAAAATGAGTTTAGATCAAATGACACCACATTATTTAAACGACTTTGTTATTGGGCAGTTTCAAGCACAAGCTAAACGTGCCAATTGGGAGGTAAACACCAACCCGTTTGAAGGCGGAAGCGACCACGTACCTTTTTTACGAAGTAATATTCCAAGTGTCTTATTTTGGCATTTTACCGATCAGTTTTATCATACGGATAACGACCGCTTGGATAAAGTATCTAAAGAAACGCTTAAAAATGTTGGAACAGCATCTTTATTATCGGCTTATACGCTGTTAAATGCCAATACCACAACTGCTAAAATGATAATAGAAGCGACAGAAAAAGCAGCTATTTCCAGATTGAATGAAGAATTGAAACAAGGAAGAATAGCCCTTAAGAAAGGAGATAAATTAGCTGAACAAATGGAAATTATTAAAGCGTGGGAAGATTGGTATGTAAAAGCTATTGGAACAACCATCGATATGGTTTCTGATGAAAATAGCTTGAAAGAAACCGTAAACAGCGCACAAACAACCATTAAAAACAAAGCTGCAAATATACGACGCGAATTAACAAACTAAAAATAGGTACTTATGGGAACTACAAATAAAGTAACCACACACTGGAAAGGAAACATGCAATTTGAATCGGATAACCCAAATGGGAAAACGGTTGTAATGGATGCCAGCCATGAAAATGGTGGGCATAGTTCCGGGCTTTCACCAAAAGCCATGATGCTTTCGGCTTTAGCTGGTTGTTCAGGATTGGATGTGGTGTCTGTTTTAGATAAAATGAAGGTACAAATCTCCGATTTCCGAATGGATACCTATGGCGAACTAACCCAAGAACATCCTAAATATTACCACACGGTTACAGTGGAATATCATTTTTATGGGGATAATTTAGATGAAAATAAAATTAAAAAGGCGGTCGATTTATCCATCGAAAAATACTGTGGTGTTATGGAAATGTTTCGAAAATTCGCAACTGTAAAAACGAGTATTCATTATCATGATAAGTAGTTTATTTTGGCATAAGAAATTTTATTTTTCATATAATTAGTACTTAATTAAACCCAAATTTATTATGAAACCACTCGTCACATTTTTACTTTTGTTTGGCATGTTCTATAATGGAATGTGCCAAACCTTTCCTTTTGAACGGGAATGGGGTACGTATACCGGAAATACGGCTTATGTCCGAGGTCATGCTATGGACAGTGAAGGGAATATTTATTCCGTAGGTTTTGTAACAGATACAGATGTGTTTCCTGCAACTGCAGCTTCGCACCAATCCAATTACGGAGGCGGACAGGGAGATGGCTTTATTATCAAGCACAGTCCCGAAGGTGACAATTTGTGGGCAACCTATTTTGGAGGTGAAGATTTTGATGTTATTGAAGGCATTGCTATAGACAGCAATGATCATGTTGTAGTAGTAGGTATTACCTATTCTGCTACAGGCATTGCAACACCCGGCGCCTTTCAAGAGCAACCTACCGATAGAGGTGGTGGTGCCTTTATAGCCAAGTTTGCTGCCGATGGTAGCCAACTTTGGGGTACGCATTTTTATAATGCTAGTACCCGCCCTGATGATCAAGAACCATATAACTTTCATCAAGATTTTGTGAACCCGCAATATATTACAGCAGGCGTAGCCATAAACAATGAGACCAATACTATTTTTATGTTTTCAGGAGATTGTACTCATTGTTCTAGTAGCGATAATATAGCTACCCCGGGTGCTTTTCAACCTGATATGCTTGGTAACTCAAGCTACATAAGCGCTTTTTCGTCTTCTGGAAACCGTGAGTGGACCAGTTATTATGGGATAAACAGTTCTAAAATTAAAGCAATAGCTGCAGATTATAAAGGTGTATATGTGGTTGGTGCCAGAATTGATTATCCTACTTCTCCCTATGTGCCCAATACCTATTTTGATTCCTTTGATACCTATGAGTTTTCCTATGCTAATTCTAACGATGTTTATGTATCGCGCTTTTCATTTGATGGGAGCACACGGCTGTGGAGTCGCATTGTGGGAAGCTCCGGAGTAGAATTCGTCGGGATGTCCACTTTGGCACTAGATAATACGGGGCTGTATATAGCAGGGTTGTCTGCAGGTAGTACTGGTGGCGACACTTCCGGTTTGGCTACGCCAGGGGCTTACAAAGAAACAAATGGTTGTGGCGATGGGTTCTTGGCAAAAATAAACTATTCTGGAGAGATAGATTGGGCTACCTATACACTGGATTGGGTAGAAGAAGCTTATGAAAACACTACGATTAGTTGTGGAAGTAGTGTTAGCAATGTTAGTAGAATAAAATCGGTCTTCTCTGCAAAAGATGGTGTGTATTTTACAGGGCAAACAAGTATGTATGTGGATATTGCCACTGAAGGTGCTTTTATGGAAACGCTTTATGGAAATACCTTGTACGGACAGAAGGATGCCTTTATTATGAAGTTCTCTACCGAAGGCGAACGCGAATGGGGTACTTTTTTTGGTGGTGAAGAAAACGAAACCATTCCTTGGGTCTTTCCTTTTCAGGATGCTTTTTATATACTTGGAAGAACGTCTAGTGCGGAAAATATAGATACACTAGGAAGTGAATTGTTAGTTGGAACGCAAGGGTATATCAATAAATTTTCACCAAGTAATTTAAGTGTGCCAGAAGAAGTGTTTTCTCCTTTTTCCATATATCCCAACCCAGCAAATACCGTTTTACAAATTAGCGCAACTAGCAATATGCAATCCCATCAAATTTCCTTTAAAATGTATAACATGTTAGGTCAAGAGGTGCTTACCACCATGCTTAAACCTTTTGCAACCAATCAAGAAGTTGATGTGTCTGGTCTTTCTTCGGGATTATATGTCATTTCTCTATCTTATAACAATCAGTTATTTACAGATAAAATAATCATTGAGTAAGGTTGTTTTATTTCAACCCATAATCTCTTACTTGCATAAAACCTAAAGATATAAACGAAAATTTATACCTTTAGGTTTTTAACTTTTAAGAGGTAAAATTAAAAAAGGCAGCCGATTTATCCATCGAAAAATACTGTGGCGTTATGGAAATGTTTCGAAAACTCGCCACTGTAAAAACGTGTATTCATTATCATGATAAGTAGTTTTCCTTTTGCCTTTCAGAGCACCTGTCTGCCGTTAGGCAGAAAGCGAAGAATCTTCTTTGATACTGTTTTTTAATGATGATAATCTAATCGGTAAAACTATAATAAAAAAAAGCCATGCGCTGGACCATTAAACCAAAACCGGAATCTAAAAAAGTAGCTGCTTTGCAAAAAGCACTTAAGGTGGAACCCCTTGTTGCATCATTATTATTGCAACGTGGTATTGAAACCTATGATGCTGCCAAAACATTTTTCAGGCCAAGTTTAAAAGATTTACACAATCCATTTTTAATGAAAGATATGGATGTAGCGGTTTCGCGAATTGAAAAAGCAATAGAAACTGGCGAAAATATTATGGTTTATGGCGATTATGATGTGGATGGCACCACATCTGTAGCCTTAATGAGTTCCTATTTAAAAACCCGAACCGAATTTGTTGCTACCTATATCCCGGATCGCTATGATGAAGGGTATGGTGTATCTTTTAAAGGTATCGATTTTGCAGAAGACAATGGGTTTTCGCTAATAATTGCTTTAGATTGTGGCGTAAAAGCTATTGATAAAGTGGCTTATGCCAACAAAAAAGGCATCGATTTTGTAATTTGTGATCATCACAGACCAGGAGCAGAATTACCAAAAGCTGTTGCTATTTTAGACCCTAAACGAGACGATTGTGCGTATCCATATAAGGAATTATGTGGCTGCGGTGTTGGGTTTAAACTTATTCAAGCTTTGGCATCCAAACAGGGTCAAACAGCTTCTGATTTAACCGAATACCTGGATTTAGTAGCAACGGCCATTGGCGCGGATATTGTACCTATAACCGGCGAAAATCGCGCACTCGCTTCATTAGGTTTGGATGTTATAAATAGCAATCCCAGGCCAGGTATTCAAGCTATTATTGCTGAAGTAAAAAAGGAGCATTTAACCATTACAGATGTGGTGTTTATTGTGGCGCCGCGCATTAATGCCGCTGGACGCATGAAACATGGCAATTATGCGGTGACGTTATTAACGGAAACCAATCCGGAATTGGCAAAAACCTATGCCGAAGAAATCGAGTTTTTTAATGCCGATAGAAAAGAAACCGATAAACAAATTACGCTTGAGGCGTTACAGCAAATAGAAACCAACAAGGAACAGGACGGTTTTACAACCGTTGTATATCACGAAGCCTGGCACAAAGGTGTTATTGGTATTGTAGCGTCTCGGTTAATAGAAACCTACTACAGGCCAACTTTGGTGTTTACCAAAAGTGGTGATAGGTTGGCAGCATCAGCACGTTCCGTAAGTGGTTTTGATGTGTACAATGCTTTGGAAGCCTGTGCAGATCATATTGAACAATTTGGAGGTCATAAATACGCAGCAGGCTTAACAATAAAATCCGAAAATTACGAGGCGTTTAAACAGGCTTTTGAGGATGTGGTTTCAAAAACAATAGATAAAACCCTGCTAACACCCGAACTTAAAATTGATGCACAAATAGAATTAACGGATGTGACACCAAAATTTTACCGTATTTTAAAACAATTTGCGCCCTTTGGTCCTGGTAATATGTCGCCTATTTTTATGACAGCTAATCTTCAAGACACCGGCTATGGTAAGTGTGTAGGCGCGGACGAAAACCATTTACGGGTTACAGTTACCAATCCAGAACGCACCCGAAAATTGGTATGTATAGGCTTTGGTTTAGGCGATAAATTGGACTTAATTAGCCATAAAAAACCCTTTTCTGCTGTCTACTCTATAGACGAAAATCACTGGAATAATCAGGTGTCCTTGCAATTGAAATTACGGGATATTAAATAATATTACTTGCTTATTTTCGTTCATTTGATATGACTAAATTTTTATTCTTTTTATTACTACTAACTTTTCAATTAGCAGTGTCTCAAAATTTAGTAAAAAATCCAAGTTTTGAAGATTTTGAAAAATGTCCTTGGAAATTAGGCATGTTCAATAGTAATGTAAATTATTGGTCTTGCCCAAATCATGGTTCTACAGATTTTTTTAGAGCCTGTGGTAATACAAATGAAACAAACCAAAATTATAATGGTGAGCAAACACCATTTTTAGGTGATGCGTATGCTGGAATGTACTGCTATGCTGAAGATGATTACCGCGAATATATTCAAGGCGAATTGAAGGAGAAACTACAGGCAAATGAAACCTACACAATTCAATTTTATATCAGTTTAGCCGAAAAATCATCGTTTTCAATTAAAAACATGGCTGTTTTATTTACTGACGAACGCATTGGTGCTTCAACCAAAAGTGCATCAATTTTAAATAGTCCGGAGGGAAGTAATCAAAAGTTTGGTAACCTTTCAAAGAAATTTATTAATCCAGAAGCATTGAAAATCCAAAACAACCTAATTCAAAAAGATACGTTAATTCCTTTTTATAATGATACAAAGGAATGGATGCAGGTTACTTTTACTTATCAAGCAACAGGTTACGAACAGTTTTTTACAATAGGAAATTTTAAAGCGAACCAAGAGACAGCTATCAACCAAGAAAAACCTGAATTTAAATATCCGTTTACCTATTATTATATTGATGCTATTTCAATTGAATTAATAAAAAACACCTATGAAACGAATACACTATATACTTTTAAAAATGTCCTTTTCGAATTTGATAAGGCTAATTTATTGGAGGAATCGGTTGAAGAATTAGATAAACTTTATCTCCATTTAAAAGGAAATCATCTTAACGTTGAAATTTATGGGCATACAGATCCTGTAGGAATGGAATTACATAATAAAAAACTATCTGAAAAACGAGCAAAAGTAGTTTCAGATTATTTAATAAAAAGTGGTTTGGAAGCTTCCAGAATTCAATGGTTTGGTTATGGTAGTTCAAAACCTATTGTTGATAATACTTCGGAAGAAAATCGGGCATTAAACCGTCGGGTAGAATTTAAACTTCTAAAATAATTAACGGTTCTAATACTGTTATTTTAGTTTTCAATACTTTTGCAAAATAGTAATGGTATTTGTACCAACTATGAACGTGTAACTATGGCAAAAAAAGATCCATACGCAGCCTTGCGTATTAAAGAATTCAATATTTTTTTAACACTTCGTTTCGCTTTAGTATTTGCATGGTCTATGCAATTTATTATTATTGAATGGCAGGTGTACAGTATAACTAAAGATCCGTTATCGCTTGGTATTATTGGCTTAATGGAAATTATTCCTGCGCTTACTATGGCTTTATTTGCGGGTCATATTGTGGACCAACGTGAAAAACGCAATTTGTTGGCTGTTTGTTTAGCCTTATTTTCCTTAATTAGTTTGGGCTTGTTTTTACTAACTTGGCCAAAAATTGTAGCTAATTGGTCTACCAACACCATTTTATATGCTATTTATGCTTTGGTGTTTTTTGGCGGGTTTTTGCGGGCATTTTTTGGTCCCACTATCTTTTCATTGGTTGCCTTAATTGTTCCAAAAAAAATATATCCAAATGCAGCGACATGGAGCAGTTCTACCTGGCAAATGGCTTCTGTTTTAGGGCCTGCAACGGCTGGTGTTTTAATTAGTGTTATTGGTGTGCATTGGTCGCTTTGCTTTGTGTTCGGACTTGTTATTTTTGCATTAATTACGCTAACACAAATTAAGAAGAAACCAATTTTAAATCCTAAAATAGGGGAACCTGTTATGCAAAGCTTAAAGGAAGGATTGAGTTTTGTATTTAAAACCAAAGCCATTTTAGGTGCTTTAACCTTGGATATGATTGCGGTTTTATTTGGTGGCGCTATAGCCTTGCTGCCTATTTTTGCTCAAGACATTTTAAAGGTTGGTTCCGAGGGGTTTGGGGTGTTGCGTGCAGCACCTGCGGTTGGGGCTTTTTTAACCATGTTAATTACCGCTTACATTCCTATTAGCAAAAATGCGGGTATGAAATTATTGGCAGCCGTATTTGGTTTTGGGGTTTGTATTATTGTCTTCGGGCTTTCCTCTGTATTCTGGATTTCGGTGTTAGCGCTGTTTTTTAGTGGTGTTACCGATGGTGTTTCTATGGTTATCAGACAAACCATTTTGCAAATTAAAACACCCGATCATATGCGTGGTCGTGTGGCGTCGGTAAATTCTATGTTTGTAGGCTCATCCAACGAGCTTGGTGCTTTTGAAAGTGGGGTTACTGCTAAATTAATGGGAACTGTTACCGCGGTGGTATTTGGTGGTACAATGACAATAATTACGGCCCTTACCACAGGAATTGTGTCCCCATCGTTTAGAAAATTAGATTTAACCAAGGATTTGGAAGCGCACGAAAAAGCAGCCTAATGTTCGGGGTATTTTTTCACTATTAAGTGATTGCCATCAAAAACACCGTAGGTGTAATAATGAATCCAATCGCCCAGATTTATATATTTCGAATGTTTGTTAAGGTTTATTTCCAAAGGTAAGTGGCGGTGCCCGAAAACAAAGAAATCGGTATGTTTGGTTTCCAGTTTTCGCTTGCAATATTGTACCAGCCATTCGTTAGCTTCACCTAAAAATTTGGCATCTTCATCGCCCGAAATAAGTTTGTTTTTAACAGACATGTATTGCGCTAATTTAACACCAATATCGGGGTGTAGCCACCTAAACAGCCATTTGCTAAACGGATTGGTAAACAGTTTTTTCATGCGTTTATAACCGGTATCGCCCGGGCCTAAACCATCGCCATGGCCAATTAAAAACGTTTTATTGTTAAAGGTAAATTCCTGTGGTTTGTGGTAAACGGGAATGCCCAGTTCTTCTTCAAAATAGCCATTCATCCACAAATCGTGGTTGCCAACAAAAAAGTAAATAGGAATACCAGAATCGCTTATTTCGGCAAGTTTTCCTAATGTTCTGGTAAAACCTTTTGGCACAACGGTTTTGTATTCAAACCAAAAATCGAATAAATCGCCCAATAAAAAAATAGCCGCGGCATCGCTTTTTATAGTGTCCAACCACGCCACGAATTTCTGTTCGCGCGGTCGGGAAGCTTCTGCCGTGGGTGCACCCAAGTGGTTATCGGATGCAAAGTATATTTTTTTACCTTCAGGAATGTTCATATGATACATATAATCTATTCCCGCGGAGGCAGGAATCTTAAAGTTTTTCAATTTACAAACTTAAATTTACATCGCATGGTATGTTTCATTTAAGTAATTCCTTTTCTTTGTAACTATTCGTTATCGCTAGCATACCATTCGGCAAAACTTGTTTCGGTTTCCTGAAGTTTTAAGGAGTGCAACGAAATATGGTGTGGTAGGTGTTTTTTAATTTTTTCTGCAAAGTCTATCACCATCATTTCACTAGTGGGCTGGTAATCTACTAAGAGTACATTATGGTCTCTGTTTTGAAGTTCTTTTGCTAGCTCTATATGTGGTGTGTTTTTGTTAAATACCGTGGCATGGTCAAACACATCAACAATTTGGGTTTTAACAATTTTTTTTAAATCGCCAAAATCTATCACCATTCCAAATTTTACATGGTCTGGATCGGCAATAGGTTTGCCAATAACCGTAACCGATAATTTATAGCTGTGGCCGTGCACATTTTTGCATTTACCATCGTAGCCATATAAGGCATGTCCAGTCTCGAACGAGAATTGTTTTGTAATTCGAATATGTCCCATAATAGTTGTTTTCGGCACAAAGATAGTTGTTTTGTAAAAGCAATCTATTTTTAGACTACTTTTGCGCACTTTTTATTTATTAGGTAATTATGAATCAGTTGTTTGAAGATATTCCGTTTGTTGAAAATCCGCAGTACGAGCGCATTATTAACGATATTTTATTACAGAAATACAGTATTGTTGAAAATTTTTTCACGCCTCAAGAGGTGATGGAGTTACGCCAATCTTTACTAGAAAAGCATGAAGCGAATGTGTTTAAAAAAGCAGCAATTGGTAACAGATTAAACGAGGTAATTGAAAAATCTGTTAGAGGCGATGTTATTTTATGGATAGACGAAACGCGAGCTGACCCGCTAGAGGCCGCTTTTTTTGCTAAAATAAACAGTTTGGTTGCCTATTTAAACAAAACCTGTTTTTTGGGTATTGCACATAAGGAGTTTCATTACGCGTTGTATCCTGAAGGAACTTTTTACAAACGGCATTTAGATACCTTTCAGAATGACGACAGGCGTAAATTATCGTTTGTATGCTATTTAAATGAGGCAGGTTGGTTACCCGAAAATGGCGGTGAACTGGTGTTGTATTTTAATGAGCAACACACCGAAACTGAAAAAATTATTTATCCATTTCCGGGGCGTGTTGTTATTTTTGAAAGTCAGCTATTAGAGCATGAGGTAAAACCTGTAAAAACCGAGCGTTTAAGTATTACAGGTTGGCTTAAAACGCACTAATTAGCGGCGTTTGTTGCGGTTGTACACATATATTATAATTAGCACAATAGCTAATACTAAAAAAAGCATATTTCCAGCCATACTAGTCGGTATTTTGATTATTCTTATTGTATCTGTATAAGGCGTAAGCAATAATAACCAGAATTAAAAAGGGTAAAAACGAACCTATAAACACGCCAATTTCATAGGCGCTATCGGGCGCATTTTTTACTTTTTCTTCAATATTTACTTGTTGTAAAATAGCACTAATTAGGCTCATGTTATATTGCATTAAAAATCAAAGTTACTGTTTTTCTGATAGTGGCAAAAATTCTTGTCTAAATTTTATAATTAGCGGCAGGCCACGCGCAATAATCCATACCGTTATGGCTATAAAAATTCCTAGAAGTTGGTATTGTAAATGGTCCAGAATAAAAACCACCGGTATAAAAACGACGAAAGTAGCAAAAAGTAACACGTTTCGAAGGGTTTTCATTTTTCCCATACCTTTAAACATGCCATCAAAAATAAACGCAACGGCACAAAGAGGTTGCATGGCTAAAATTAGCCAAAAAACGTTTTGAAATTCGTTTAATACAGCCGTTTCTTGTGTAAAAATAAAGCCAATGTATTTATAACCTAAAGCACCAACAGCAGCCATTGCCAAACCTAATAAAACACCATACTTTACAAGTTTTTTACTTAAAATAACAAGTTTTTTATAGGCTTTAGCACCCAGCAACTTACCCGACAAAATATTGCCAGCACTGGCATAGCCGTCAATTATAAAAGCACCTAAAAACCATAAGTTAATAGCAATTGTATAAGCTGCAATTTGGGCTTTTCCATAACTGGTAGAAAACGAACTGGCAAAATACAGGGTAACATTCAGGGCTAGGGTTCTAACAAACAGGTTTAAAATCATACCAATAAAGCGCTTAATTTCCGGATTAAACGGAAAGCTAAAACGCAACGGAATATGTGTTTTTGTTAGTAAATAGTACGCTGCAATAAAAGCCATAAGTATTTGCGCTATAACACTAGCATAGGCAGCACCTTTTATATTCATGGCAGGAATGTAACCTGTTATACCGTATACCAAAACAACATCTAAAAGGACATTAACGCTAGCGCCAATTATGGCAATAACCATGGGGTAATATGTGTTTTGAAGACCTCTAAATGTACCAAAAATGGCAAAGGTAAATAAGGTAAATGGAAAGCCAAACACACGTATTTGGTAGTATTCTACGCTGTAATTTAAAATTAAATTAGATGCGTTGTACAACTTAAAAATGCTGTCGGCAAAAGGATATGTGCCTAAAATTATAAATAAACTAATAGCGGTGGTAATAAAAATGGCTTGCGCAGGTAAATTTGTTACCCGCTCTAGCTTATTAGCACCTACGTATTGCGAAACAATAGATGAAATGGCACTTCGGGTTTGTCCCAACACCCAAATAAGCATGGAAATAAACGTACCTACAATACCAACAGCAGCTAAAGACTCTGTAGCATTTTCCGAAATATTGCCAACAATAGCGGTATCTGTAATGGATAAAATAGGTTCTGCAATGCCAGCTATTAATGCAGGGATGGCTAATTTATTAATATGTTTTAAACTAATATTGGTGCTCACAGTACAAATTCGTAACAATAAAAGGGGTGTTCACTTTGTTTTGGAAAAAAAATAGATCCTAATTTCTTGTAGCCGCGAAGTTCGTAAAACTTTTGGTTTTTAATGTTTTTTGAAAAAGTATCTAGCCTTATTGACGTAAATTGGTGCTTTTGGGCATAATTTTCGGCAAAATTCATGAGCTTTTGTGCCCAACCTTGTCCCTGAAAATCGGGATGTACGGCCAACCTGTGTACGTATAAGTTGTTGTAATTAGGGGTTAGCCAGGACACCGTTTTATATACCGCATCCAACTTACTGGACAGCGTGACACAACCTATTAGCCTGCCATTAAGCTCCAAAACATACAAATTATGGGATGTAATATCTTGTTCTATAATTGTTTTATTGGGATAGTTAGCATGCCATTGGTGTATGTTTTTAGAAATCAAGTTTCTAGCGCATGCTTGGGTGATATTTAGAATGTTTTCAATTTCTGAAAACTCTGCATTCCGAATCATTATTAATATGTATTTTTGTCTAAATTTACATCTAAATTAAAAACTAAACACACCTTTATGAAGCATATTTTAGTACCCGTAGGATCGTCTGCAAATGCGGTTAGCCATTTACAATATGCTGTAGATTTTGCCCGGGCATTTGGAGCCAAAATTTATGTTGTTCAAATTTACGATGTGTACTCTAAAGCGGGCACCATGATAAAGGTAGACCACATTTTAGCCCGCGAAAGTTATGAGTTTTTAAAAGCTCATGTTGCCAAAGTGGATACCAAAGGTGTCGAGATTATTATTAAATCTTTTAAAGGAAAATTAGTAGATACCTTGGAGTTGGTTTGCCATTCTTTGGATATCGATTTAATTATGATTGAGCCGCGAACCAATTCGGTTAGGGATGAGGTGTTTTTAGGAAAAACATCGGGTAAAATTATAAAACAAACTAATATTCCTGCTTTAATAGTTCCGGAGGGTCTTACGTTTAAGCCAATTGTATATATTTTAATGGCATTAAAATCAGCTGTTATTAAAAAAGAAGACGCTCTAGTACCTTTAATAGCCATTAAAAATCAGTTTCGTTCCATTGTCAATTTACTTTTGGTAAAAACACCGTTTTATAACGACGGCGATTTTGATGTTAACCCAGAGTTGGCCAAATTAATTACCAATACCACTAAAACCGAAAATGCCACCACTTTTCAAGGTGTTTTAGAGCATTACAAAGAAAATAACCCAGATATGTTGTGTGTGGTAAGGCGCAAACGTGGTTTTTTCTCAAAACTTTGGGAGAAAAATACCATTCTAAAAAAAGATTTTCAAAGTAGTACCTTGCCAGTTCTTGTATTAAGTGGTTTAAAATAACAACTAGCAATTAGGGTACTATTTGAAATAGTATTTGTAGGTTAAGTCTTACATTGCTTGCTGGTTATTTGTGTTTTTTTTAAAAAAACATAAGAATTATGGTTTTTTTTCTATTTTTGTGCCCCAAATTTATTAAAAACCTATTTTATGACGTTAAAAACTACACAACAGAAAGCTATCAAGCTTTCAGCAAAACTCTTCGTGCTTTTGGGCTTTCTATGTAGCACAATTGTACAATCTCAAAACTGGGAAACAGTTCCAAATCTTACTGGAGTTAATACCGGAGACACACATATTTCTATGTTCTTCCTTAATGATAATATAGGGTGGATTGGTAGAAATGACGGTGTTATTCTTAAAACTATAAACGGCGGAACCACCTGGACCGAACAAGCCACAGGTGTTCGTGCTTTAGATATTTTTTTCATTTCCGAATCTAAGGGTTGGGCTGTTGGCAATTTGAATAGCTTCTATACAAACGATGGCGGGAATACTTGGACAACCGTTCAAGTGGGCTCAACCGCAGGATCTGAATCGTTATTGGCTGTATATTTTATATCGGAAACGAAAGGTTGGGCTACTGGTTATAATTATGTGTACCGCACTACCGATGGTGGTCTTACCTGGACAGGCGTGTTACCTAGAGGAGGTATTTTTAATGATATTTATTTTACATCGGAAACAGTGGGTTATGTGGTAGGTAGCTTAAACTATATTTTAAAAACTACCGATGGCGGTATAACCTGGACAGACCAGTCGGTTGGCAATCCGTTTACAACACATAGGGCGGTACATTTTGTAGATGCTAATACAGCTTATGTTTGTGGAGACGATGGCGTTATAAAAAAATCTACAGATGCCGGAGCTACTTGGACAAGCCTTAATGCCGAAACAAATAATAACAACGCCCGATTAAATGATATAGTTTTTACCGACGCCAATACAGGTTGGGTAGTTGGGAATGATCGTACCATAAGAAGTACTACCGATGGAGGTGTAACTTGGACTACTGAAAACACCAGTACCTCACCAGAATCGGCTTCATTTCGTAAAGTTGCATTTACAAGCGCTACACAGGGTTTAGCACTGCATTATAACAATTTACTTCGTTATTCCGAAGCTTTGCCACCAAGTATAACCAACTTTTCACCTATGGAAGCCACGGCAGGAGAAACGGTGGTTATAACTGGTCAGAATTTTAATGGCACCACAGCCGTTACCTTAGGTGGTGTACCCGTGGAGAGTTTTACCGTAGATTCGCCAACACAAATAACAGTAGTTGTTGGCGTAGGTTTATCTGGAGATATTACGGTAACTAATTATGGTGGAAGTGACTCGGCAAGTGGTTTTATGTATATAAACCAAGAACCTGTTTTACAACCTATAGCAGATATTAATTTTTGCACACCTCAAAGTTCCTACCGCGTAAATATTGTATGTACCGATGCAGAAACAGCTTCGGAGAATTTAATGGTTACAGCAAATTCTAACAACCAAGCAATAGTAACCGATGCCAATTTGCAAATTGTTAATGAGGGGGGTTCTATAGTGCTTGTTGTAACACCAGAAACTAACGCCTCTGGTATTGTTAACATTATCGTTACCGCAGAAGATGAGGCTAATGCTACAGTACAGGCTGCATTTAACATAGCTGTTGGCGGCGATTTGGAGAGCCCTCTGGTAGTTACTCAAAATATAACAGTCGATTTAAATGCCGAGGGTGTAGCAACAATTACCCCGCAAGATGTAAATTTTGATTCAATGGACAACTGCTCTAGTAGTGCAGGAGCAAGTAAACCCATTTATTTTTCAGCTGGAGCTAGTGCTAATAAAGTATGGCGTTATACAGAAGGAGAAGATAACGCACCACAAGAAATATTTGTAGACTGGTCTGTTGTGGGCAGCGAGTTTTACGGTGCTTATAATTATTTTGGTAATTACGGTGGCTTGGAGGTTAACGATGCTACAGGTAATTTATATGTTGCAGGTGGTGGCGGACTTAATAACTTTGTAATGCAAGCACCATTGGCAGGTACCGCACCTATGACAACACTTGTGGGCGAAGGTGCCGAAGATGAAACCTACGATTTTGAAATAGATTATGCCACACAAACTGTTTATACTTCGCGTGCATCGGGACTCTATAAACAAACTATTGGCAGCGCTACAATTACGCCTTTTTATACAGGTGATACCGTAATTGGTTTAACGCTAGATTCCGTTAACCAAGTTATCTACTTTACAACATCAAATAGTATTGGTAAAATTAATGCGGATGGTACAGGTTTAGATGTTAATTTTATACCAGGTACGTCAGCATTATTTTTGACCATGGATGTAGCTAATGGGCGTTTATTCTGGATTGAGCAGGCCCAAAACGCTATCTACACGGCCTTGGCGGACGGCACTGAAACACCTTATATTTTACATACCAGTACCGATGTTCCTGGGTTAGCGTATGGAATAGACTTTGATCCTGCCAGTAATAACGTGTATTACTCAATTTCAAGTATTGATTATTACAGTGGTTTCGATTACATTTTAAAAGCCAATGCTGATGGTTCAGGAGATCCTGAAATTGTGGTAAGTGGCGATTTTGGCGGCGTATTCGGCATTGCTACCGGTAAAAATTATACACCAAGGCCAGAATTAACATTCAGTTTAAACCAAACAACGTTTACTTGCAACGATTTAGGCGAGAATACAGTTACCTTAACTGCCACAGATAGTGCTGGTAATAGTAGCTCGTTAGCTGCTGTTGTAACCGTAACCGACGTAAACGATTACTGCAGTACATTAGGTGCAACCAGTCCTTTTTTAGACACTAAAATGCAGTTACATCCAAATCCAACCAATGCTAACTTAAATGTAAACAATGCCGCCAATTTGGCTATAACTAGCATTCAAGTTTTTGATATTAACGGACGATTGGTTTTAACGGAATTGGTTAACAGTTCAAAACAGACAATAACATTACATACGGCTAATTTAAAAGCTTCAGTATATGTTGTTAAAATAGAAACCGAACAAGGTGTAAGTGTTAAACGCTTTATAAAGCAATAAGGCATACAGTTATGTTTTTGTAAAAGCGCCTGTTGCGGTTAAAACCGTAATAGGCACTTTTTTTTATCTCTATCATTATATACCACACTTCTATTTATAGTAGTTTTCTTTACGTGCTTTAAACGGCATTTATGTTTCTAATTAATGCGCTTATAACGAAAGCTTGGTAGCAAAGTTACCAGTAAAAACATTTCATTAAAAAACAGAAACACGGTACTAAATGAAAATTGATAAAATATTAGTTTTTATTATAAAAAAAAGCGAAATTTGCCACTGCTAAACTAGCACACTGTTTATTGCAAGGGGGATTAGCTCAGTTGGCTAGAGCGCTACGCTGGCAGCGTAGAGGTCATCGGTTCGAATCCGATATTCTCCACAATAAGCCCACAGTATTTTTATATTGTGGGTTTTTTTATACCCGTTAGTGATTGGTGGCTTGCCTAAACCATCAGAAAAACGACCAATGCGGAATAGGTTTACCTACAATGTTTGCCAATGAACAACTAAAGCGCCTACAGCAATAACCAAAATAGCAATCCAATTTATAAGGGTAATTCGTTCTTTAAAAAACAAAGCACTAAAAACAATAGTTGTTAATGGGCTAGCTAAAAATAGAACACTAGAAATAAGTGGGTTTGTGTCCTTTAAACCCATGAAACTAAAAAATAGTGCGATAAAAACGATGAGACTCATTAAGACAATCTTTTTAAAATAAGGCCCTATATTGGCTTGTACACGCTTAATTTCTTTCCGCTTTAAAAGCAAGAGAAAACCAATGCTAAAAACAATAAGTTCTTGGTTAGCAATTATTAATATAGGCGGAATTTCTTTCGCTAAATTTTTCCAATGTAAAATCCCCGATAGGTTAAAACTACACGTCATGAGTAGTAATATAAAGTGTTGCGGTATGGAAATAGCTATTTTAGAAGCGCTATTGGAGTAGCTATAAAAAACAAACCCTAAAATAATAATACTCAGGCCTGTTATGGCAGCCGAGATGTTAATATTCTCAAAAAGCCACAAATAAAAAGCCGTAAAACAAACACCAATTAAATTGTATACGGCCACCCATTGCAACGATTTTTTTTGGATAATAGTTAACATACTATACAAGCCAATGGCACCAAATAGGGATCCTAAACTTATTCTTAAAATACTGCTGTAATCCAGTGGAAAGACATTGTAAAATATAAATAGTAGGCATAAGGCTATGGTACTGGTTACAAAGGAGCGGTAAGTTGCTAAAAACAAAACAGATGTTTTAGATAAAAAAGATTTCCATAAAACATTGTTAAAGGAAAAAAGTAGTATAGCCAGTATTAAAAACGCCATGTAAATATTACTTTAAAATAAATTTAGTGCTTTCTGAAATGAATTTTGTAAAACCTGTTTTTTTTACGGCTTGCTTTATTTTTTTTAGATAAACGGCGTTTTCCAAATTGTTTTTTTCAGAATAGGTTATTTTTAATTGCGTTAAGTAGAAAAATAAATCTACGTAATACGCATAACTCAATTGCACTTTTTGCAACTCCACAAGAGCTAAATTTTTTTTAGCGAGCTTCAGTTCGTTTTCAAACCAATTGGCATTAGCAAGACCAATTAGGTAGAGGCTATTAATGGTGGCAGATCCCCACATATCGGTTTCAAAGATATCTTCGTAATAGGTATTAATTAGTTCCGATAACAAAGTATAGGCCTCCTTTACTATTAATGTGGGAATTATTTCCTGAAGAAAATACCGCACTTCCAAAGTCCTACAAGCTTCAAATATTTCGGCAATTAAAGTTGGTGTTAATGTTTTGGACTGCATAATGCAACAAGCATAATAACGCCCTTGTAAAACAGGAAATAAATTGTTTAAACCATCAGGCTTCTTAAGCTTTATATTAGTTATGGGCTGTTCTGAATAAAATTTTAGATACAACTTCATGTAGGACACAAATAAAATATCGGTACTACTGGCGCCATGAGCCTCTATCAGGTTTAAAATTTTAAGGTATCTGGAATTTAAGTTGGCGTAATCCACATATAGCAGTGGCACATTGTCTCTAAAACTGCTGTAATGTATTAGCGTTTTGTAAATTTTAAGCGCCTTTTTCTCTGAAGTGTTGTTTAATTTTACAGATACTATATTGGCAAATTTATGCAGTTCTGTATTCTTAATAGCGTCCATTTTTACATGTTGGAATATAAAATCTAGTGCCTCCAGATTATTAGTTCCTATTTGAAACGTTAAAAAGTAAGCGAAAAACACGCTATTGGACTCATTCATTAAGCCCTGATTTATTATTGAAATATCTTCCTTTTTTACGGTTTTTGATAAAAATATACGCTGTAAGCTTTGTTGAAAATACCATTGGTCGTGATTGGATTTATTAATTTTATACCTCGCGTACGAATCGTAACCTATATACCTCGCTAAAGTATTTAATGAAGAAATAGAAGGTGTTGTTCTTTCCAAATAGCCAAACATTCTGCGCAATGTGTTTAAACCAATAGATTTATCGAGACTAAAATCTATAGCTTCTTTTAATAGCCTAACATCTCTGTTGCTGCTCACGATAATGTTTGCTCTTTTTTGAACATCCATAAGAAGCTGTGTGTAATCTGTAGACATGAATGGGCAAGTTTTGGACTAAAATTAAGAGCTAATATAAATAAATTTAGAAAATAATTAATGTCTAATAAAAGAACCGCGTAATTAATACTAATGTTTTAATGGTAAACTAAAAATCATGAGAAATACAAATAAAACATGGCGTGTAATATTTTTTACCTCTGCAATGTTATTAAGTTGTGGAGGTGATTTTGAACCAGATTATGAAAGTTTTAAACCCGCATTATCGGAAAAAATTTTGTCAGCTAAAACCACGGATATAGCTGGAGAATTTGGACCTTATTTTACATTAAATACGTCTAAAACAAAAGTTACTTATTTGGGGTCCAGAAAACAAAACAATCAAGAATGGGTACAAGAGTGGAAAATTAGAGTTAATATAGCTAAAAGCAACGTGCCGCTTCCGGATAAGGCTGCTATGCTTAACCAAATGTCTT
The DNA here is from genome assembly GCF_042684585.1 of Bizionia sediminis. Classification (NCBI taxonomy): domain Bacteria; kingdom Pseudomonadati; phylum Bacteroidota; class Flavobacteriia; order Flavobacteriales; family Flavobacteriaceae; genus Bizionia; species Bizionia sediminis. The sequence goes on along the minus strand of NZ_JBHULS010000002.1, from coordinate 440,791 downwards.
TTAGTTTAACCATTTATGATGCTGCTAGTGTGCCCATAAGCGGTTTGTCCATTTTGGAAAACAAATCGGATTTCCCTAGTGCCAATCGGGATTTACTATTAACAAACGCACAAGATTTTTGGGTAAGCTATATTATCCAAAAAGGAACCGCCTACGAAGAGGCTGTTATTGCCAATTGGCAGCAGTTTACTGTAGCATTTCAGCATACGTTACCAAATAGTTCTGCAGCTTTTCAGCAAGAAAACCAAAAGCAAGAAACGCAAAATACTCCGCCCATTGTAGCATCTAGCAGTAAGGCCTGGGATGAAATGCTGGACGATTACGAAAGCTATGTTCGTAGCTTTATTACATACTACGGCAAAGCCACGAAAACTCATAAGAATGGCGAGTTGCAGTATCCGGAACTTATTCGAAACGTAACATTGCTCCAGAAAAACATGAACAAAGCTAAAAACAATAAAGAATTAAGGCCAGATCAAATTGAACGCATGCAAGAGCTTCAAATAAAAATGACAAATGCAGCTCTAGACTTTTAACATTCAGTAATTTATTAAGCGTTAATACCACGTTTAACTTCTTGAAAATGCGATACTGGCTCTTACTACTTGTTGCAGAGCTGTGGGCAGATTTTCTGTTTCCCATGGATGCGCCGCGTTAAATACATGGTTGGCATTTTTTATAGGAAGTAAAATGCTTTTTGGGTTCCAAGTGTGTAACGCTTCAGCTTCTTTAAATGGTACAGATAAATCTGCGGTGCCATGAATAATAAGATGCGGTATGCCTATTGTTTTGGCGGCACGCTCTAGATTTAAACGGGTTTCGTTAGCTTTAAAGTCCTCGTAAAACTGATAATTATGAGGCATTTGTTGTTTGGTTCTGCCGTTTAAAACATATTTAACACCTGTTTTTTTCCAAGCTTCTAAATCGCCTGTTGTAGCCGTTCGTTTGCCAAAATCTGAAACACTGGCCCATGTAATTAATTTATTAACACACCTATTTTCTGCGGCATAAATGGTTGCAATACCGCCACCTCGAGAATGGCCTATAAGGGTAATATCTTGCAAATTAAGGTCATTTTTATGGGGGTTTTCTTCGGAATGTAGAGCATGTAAAAGGTCGTTTAAATCGTCTAGTTCTTTGCTGTAATTATTTTCGGCAAACGCTTCTAAATCGGGGAAATCAATGGGGTTTTCAATAGTTCCACCGTTATGAGAAAAATTAAATTTTACAAAAAACAGGTTGGCTTCCTGAAATGCTTTGGCTACCAAATGCCAACAACCCCAATCTTTAAAACCTTTGTAGCCATGACAAAATACAACTAATGGTTTTTTAATGTTTGTTTGGTTAAAATAGGCGTCCCACACCAAGGGTTTTTTATGGTTTCTGTGAAATACTTGGTTAGTAAGTGTAGGCATACAGTTGTTCTTTTAAATCTTGAATAGTTGCAACAGAGTTTAAAAAGCAATTATCTATTTCAAATAAATCTGCAAAGGTTTTAAAGGTAGTATTATTGCTTCTAATACGCGTACTGCCTTTCGGGAAAAATTGTCTGTTTTTAATTAATTCAGTTTTCGATATCCAACCGCAAACTGTTAATTTTTTTGCGGTTTTATGATAGCTACAAAAAATATACACATCTGTTGGAAAGTAATCTTGCAGTTTTAAAAAATTATTAGTGTAATGAGGTTTTACATGGGTTGTTCTGCCCATGGTTTTTACATCTATGGTTTTGTTGTTAACTATTAAGTCCGTGCCATTATCGCAACCAGACTGTCCCGTTGGTAGCGGTAAATTAAAAAACGACATAACCACACTCTGGCCAATTATACCAGTAAGTTGTTGTTGTTTTGTTCCGTTGGCTGTAAACCGCTTGCCAAAATTATGGCTATTAACCAGGTTTTGGCAATAGCTAATAATACGATTTTCAACCTTTACAGTAAACATACAAACCTTATTTTTAAAATAAAGTATTGTAAGATACTAAAAATGTGTTAAATAGGTTTTTCTGTAAACGGAATTTCTAGATTGCAAATTTCTAGAATCAGGTTTTTTAACTCTTTTTCGTAGGCTGCTAAAGTTTCTGAAGTAATTTGGTTATCTGTTTTTCTAGTACCTGGTATGGTTTTGCCAAAAGGTAGAAAACCGCTTCTTAAATTTTTAAATGAAATAATGCCCGCTTCTACAGGTTCCGTAAAAGGCGTTTTAGCGTTCATTAAATAGGCATACATTAATATTTGAAACGGTTTGCTGTATTTATTATAATCTGTAGTTATATGGGCCCAATCGGATATTCTAACATGAGTAGGTTTTACTTGTCCAGATTTGTAGTCTATGATGCGGGTAACACCATTGCGCTTATCTATTCTGTCTACCTTGCCGGTTAGTTTTACAGGAAACCCTAGTTCTGGTATGGAAACCGTGGCGAAGGCTTCTAGTTCTATGGCTACAATTTCTATGGTGTTTCCGGCTTTTAAATCGGTTAATTCTAAATTTAAAAAATTGGCGATGTATCGTTTTGAAATTTCAAAAATTATTAAATTAATTCCCGAACTAATATCGCCTTCTTTATAGAGGTCTTTAAAATGATGTGTCACCCTGGCTTCAATATTGCCTTGCATGTTAGCCAAGTGTTCTGGCGTTAGTTGCTGGCCAACAAGCGGCGCGTAAAAGTCCTCTAAACAGTTGTGTACAACAGTTCCTAATGTGTTGGCGGCAACCGTTTCTTCAACATCGTTATATTCCTTAATTTTTAAAACTTTCTGGAAATAAAAATCTATTGGATTTCTTATGTAACTGGTTAGTGCAGAAGGCGAAAACCCTTTGGCAGCGTAGGCTTTAATAGCCTCTAAAACATCTTGGTTTTTAGCTATTACTGCCGGTTGCTGTCCTTTGGTAATAGGAATTTCAGGTAGGGCAATGCTAGTTTTTACAGGATGAATATGCTCCCACATGAGTTGCGTTATAAACCGACTTTTTTCGCCACCTTTTAGGGCGTCAACTTCGGTATTGTAAAGTATAAACACGCGTTTAGCACGCTGAATTAAGCGGTAAAAGTGATAGGTGTAAACAGCATCCTTTTCTTTATATGTTGGAAGTTGATTTTCCAGTTTAACATCAAAAGGAATAAAGGAGTTATTGGTTTTACCGGATGGTAAAATACCTTCGTTTACAGAGGATATAATTACGGTTTCGAAGTCTAAAACACGCGATTCTAGCATGCCCATTATTTGTAAACCTTCCAGAGGCTCTCCTTTAAAATCCAATGTTTCGGAAGTTAACAACTCGGTGTACACACTGTACAAACTGTAAATGGTCTGTAAATGCTTAAAATTGGTATTAAGTTGCTGGAGTTCGTTAAACAGACTGTTAAATTTGAACAAATGTTCCAAAGCCAGTAAATTGGCCGCTTTATGGCCATCCAATTGCGCTTTAATTTTTAATATTAGCAATTGGCACTGCTTTAAAGCTTGTGCAGCATCATTGTTCCAGCTACCAAATAATAATTTTAATAAGTTCTCGTGCTCTGGCGCTAGGGCAATAATACGGTCTAGGGATAAATATATTAAGTTATTAGATTCAATTACATGAATTAGGTTATTTAATCCTTTAGGGTTGGTGCTATTAAGAAGCGGACTAATAAACTGATGTGAAATTAGGCTTATTACATCTTTAAAGTAAAACGGCGCCGACCCTTTTTTATGAATGTCAAAAAGCTGCTCGAATAGGGTGGCTAGCGGGATGGCCTTTAAAGGTAAGCCCATGGTAATATTTAAGGCTTTTATGTTCTTTGGAATAGAGTTAAGTACGGGTAATAGCAGCGACTCCTCGCCTAAAACTACGGCGGTACTATTTAGGCTAGGATCTGTTTGGTGTAACGTGTGTAATAGGTTCCCAATACATTTAGCTTGCCCAACGTTTTTTGGCACGCCAATAACAGAAATTTCCTTGGGGTTTTTATAATTGTTAGCTATCCAATTAATTGGGTTGTTTTTAAAGTAAGGCCAGGTTTGGTAATGCTTTCTTATAAATAAACTGGCGTCGTGTTTTTTGTTATTAAAAAACACCTGATCTATATCCCAATATATTTTGTTTAATGGATTTTTTAATAACTCTTGGATAATCTGCTCTTCAGCCTTGTTAAGCGCGTTAAAACCTAAAAATATATGCCGTTTAGAAGCTTGTTCTAAACAGTAAGTTGTCACGCTATTTACAGCTTCGCGATATATTAATCCCTGATAGCCTTTTTGTTTGGATTTAAGTTGCGTAATGAGCGCGTTGTAATAAGTTTTTAGTTTTTTCCAGAATACTAAATAGTTTTTTACAAAGTCGGTTTTGTTAGGGTCTAAAGACCAGTGTGTAAGCTCCTTTATAGCGCTTAAATACTCGAAAATATTATTTTGAGGTATTAAATAGCGGTCAATTTCGTTAAAATCTTGCAATAAAATTTGCGCCCATTTACAGAAAGCGTCAAAACTTTCGGGGGTTTTATTGGTTTGTACTTGTAAATAGGTGTCGTAGAATTCAAATAGAAGTTCGGTATTGGAAATGGCTTGTAATTGCGAGAGTTCTTCAACAAACTCTTCAATACTTAAAATAGTAGGCGAAAAAATGGGTTGTTTTAGGCTTTGCGCTAACTGATGTTTTAAAAACACGCCCGCGCGCTTACTTGGTAAAACAATGATGCTATCTGCTAGAGTTATGTTTTGTTTTGCTAAATCCTGAAGGACCTCCTGTATAAATGTAGTCATATTATAAAAATAAAAAACGCTCCGAATATTCGGAGCGTTTTCTTAATTATTTATGTACAATAATTTATTTTACTAAATTAATTTCTACACGTCTGTTGTTTGCTCTACCTTCTCTCGTTTTGTTTGTATCGATAGGCTTCGCTTCACCAAATCCTTTAGATGATAATCTAAACTCATCAATACCATTAGAAGTTAAGTAATCTTTAACTGATAAAGCTCTTGCTTCAGATAATCTTTGGTTTAGTTTTTCGCTACCAACGCTATCTGTATGACCTTCTACTGTAAATTTAGCGTTAGGATACTCTTTAAGGATTGCGATGATGTCTGATAATACTTTTTCAGACTGTGCTTTAATAGAAGACTTACCTGTGTCGAATAAGATTGTTTTAGCGTAAGCGTTTAATGCTTTTTGTACAGCTTCAGTTACTTCTGGACAACCTTGGTTAGCCACAGTACCTACTTTATCTGGACATAAATCATCTTTGTCTGGAACACCGTCACCATCTCTGTCTGGCCATGGGCAACCGTTGTTTTCAGCTGGACCAGGAACTGTTGGGCACTCATCCTTATGATCGGCAATACCATCGCCATCTGTATCAGGACATCCGTTTAATTCTTTTAAGCCAGCAACTGTTGGGCACTCATCATCCTTGTCTGGAACGCCATCACCGTCTGTATCTGGACAACCGTTAAATTCAGCTGGACCAAACTCAAGAGGACAAGAATCTTTACTATCTTGGATACCATCACCGTCTGTATCTGGGCAGCCGTTAAATTCAGCTAAACCAAATTCTTCTGGGCACGCATCGTCTTTGTCGTAAATGCCATCGCCATCTGTATCTTTTCCACCAAACTTAAAGGTAACACCAGCAGTGTGTTGGAAGTGTGTATCTAAGTAATCTTCAAAAGCGTGTTTGTAAGCAGATTGTACTGTAAGACCAACGTTATCGTTAAACCAGAAGTTAATTCCTACCGTACCGTTTAAAGTACCAGCACCAATTTCATCAATCCAAGTGTAACCACCACCTACACCTAGGTACGGATCAAACCATGTTGAATTAATTAAAGAACCAAAGCCGTATTTTACAATACCGTCAATACCGAAATATGTAACTTCGTCATATTTTGATCCATCATCACCAAACTTATCAATTTGGTTTAAAGACGCTGTAGCACCTAAAGTGAAGCCACTATTTAAGTAGCGAGCAACAGTTAATGAGGATAGAGATGGTAATACATTCCAGTGGTCTGTGGCATTGAAATACTCATCAAAATAATCACTAAGGGGTGCTTTTTCTCCCGTAGGATAGAAATCAACCGCGTTTGCCCCAATGCTAAATGCCCAAGGATTGTTTTCATCTTGTGCGAACGTATTACTCATACCGAATATAAGCAACATGGCGAACAATAATCTGCTAAGATTTTTCATATTCAAAAGTTTAATTTTTAAGTGTTAATTGTATACAAAAGTAAGTTGTTAATAATTATTAACAAAGACAAATATAGAAAAATATTGCTTAATTCCCCTAAAATCTGCTAGTTTGTCATTATTTTAAATAATTTCCAATTCTTTTCCTACCTTAATAAAAGCGGATATTGCAGCGTCTAAATGTGCCTGCTCATGAGCAGCAGATAGTTGCACACGAATGCGTGCTTTTCCTTTTGGTACAACAGGGTAAAAGAAGCCAATTACGTAAATACCTTCCTCTAAAAGCATGTTGGCCATAGTTTGCGATAATTTAGCATCGTATAGCATAATTGGCACGATTGCCGAATCACCATCTATATAATCGAAGCCTGCTTTTTTAATGCCTTCTTTAAAATAAGCGGTATTCCATGCCAGTTTGTCGCGTAACGAGGTATCGTTTTTAAGCATATCGAAAACCTTAATTGAGGCCCCAACAATAGCAGGTGCCAAGGAGTTGGAAAATAAATAAGGTCTGGAACGCTGACGTAAAATTTCAATTATTTCCTTTTTAGCTGTGGTGTAACCGCCCATAGCGCCACCCATGGCTTTTCCTAAAGTACCTGTTATAATATCTACCCGATTCATAACATTTTTTTCTTCCAAGGTACCACGGCCAGTTTTACCAATAAAACCGGTGGCATGGCACTCATCTATCATCACTAAAGCATCGTATTTGTCTGCTAAATCGCAAATAGTGTCCAGAGGGGCTACCAAGCCATCCATAGAAAATACACCATCTGTAACAATTATTTTATGGCGCGCCCCGTTTTTGTTGGCTTCTATAAGTTGTTTTTCCAAATCTGCCATATCGTTATTGGCGTAGCGGTATCTAGCCGCTTTGCATAAACGAACACCATCAATAATAGAGGCGTGGTTTAGGGAGTCGGAAATAATGGCATCCTCCTTGTCTAATAGTGGTTCAAAAACACCGCCGTTAGCATCAAAAGCAGCAGCGTATAGAATGGTGTCTTCAGTACCATAAAATGATGCTATTTTTTGTTCTAGTTCTTTGTGAATATCTTGAGTTCCGCATATAAAACGCACAGACGACATGCCAAAGCCATGCGTATCCATAACATCTTTTGCTGCCTGAATAACATCTGGGTGGGCAGACAAACCTAAATAATTATTGGAACAGAAATTTAAAACAGTTTCACCTGTATTTAAGGTAATTTCCGCGCCTTGCGCCGATGTTATAACGCGTTCGGTTTTGTATAAACCATTATCCTTTATATCCTGAAGTTCGTTTGCTAAATGTTGTTGTATTTTTCCGTACATAATATTTAAAATTTCTACAAAGTTAAAATTCTTTTATGGCAATGCTATCATTTATGTAAATAAGTATCTTTTTGGTAACATTAAAATTCATGCTTGTTAGGATGGTTTCATAGTCTGCTAGTTGGTGCAGGTGTTTGGCTTCTTCTTTACCAGATTTATAATCTATAAGCACCACATCCTTGTTGTTTAAAAATACCAGGCGATCTGGTCTAATAATTTGATCATTGTTGGCAATAATATCCCGTTCATTGTACACGCGTATGCCTGATTTGGCAAAATATGCTTTTAATTTTGGGTGGGTAATTAGTTGTAACACAATATCGCGCAAATGGGGTTCCTGCTGTTGGTTTATAGTGCCATTTTTTAGTTGTGCTTCCATAACGCTGTTTACATCTTCGGGAGTTGTAATATGGGCCATAATGGTGTGAATTAAATTACCTTTTTCTATGGCAGCACCTTGTGCCGTATCCCACAAGCTACCAGATCGGGTTATAACCTTTATGTTGTGACTTTCTTTTGGCGTAGATAAAAACTTATTTTTTGTTAAGCTAGCTAAATTGGCTGCCTTGGGTTTTAAAGACCTTTGCTGCTGACCAAATTGGTAACGCTGTTGGTTGTCTTGCCATAATCCTAAATGTTTTAAATAGTTAATAAAAAATTCATTAAAACTGGCTTGTTTGTTTGTGCTTTTTGTGTCTGAAACCAGTTTGGAAATAATGTACAACTGCTCAACAGGCCTGGTTAGGGCAACATATAAAATATTTAAATTATCTAGTTCTAATTGCGCTTGGTGGTTGTCGAAAATAGCTTTTCCTTGCGCACCATAGGTTTCAAATTTTTTACTGTAATTTAAAAGGGTGTATTGAAAGCCGTTAAACGCTTCAGGATTTAGAGGGAACCATTCTTTTGGATGCATTTCCGAATAAATATTTATATCCGCAAACGGAAAAATAACCACAGGAAACTCCAATCCTTTCGATTTGTGAATGGTCATGATTTGCACAGCTGGGTAGCCCTCTGGCGTTACAATGCTTAATTTGTGTTTTTTAGAATCGTAGTAATGCAAAAAATTACCAATATCGGCTCGGTTTTTTTCTGAAAACTCTAAAACAATATCCATGTAATATTGAATAAAAGCATCCGAATGTGTAATTAATTTAAAATCGCGAACAAGTGTTTCCACTAAATCGTAAAATGCCAACTGAAATAGTTGGTTGTAGTTTATTGAGTAGCCAAAAACTGTTAGTTTTTTAAATAAATCTTCTGGACTTAAATAAACATGCGCTTTTAAAAAATTGTGTATGTCACTTATTTGGCACAACTGACTAATATGGTATAAAATGGCTGCTTTAACATCCTGATTGTCTGGTTGAAGCATTAGCCGTAATAGGTTGTTTATAAAGCGTACGTGTTCAGAACTGTCTAATAACAACGACTCGGACGACATGATAGTAACTTGGCGCTCTGCCAAATAATTGGCAACTGCCACACCGTCTTTATTTTTACGCACCAACACACAAATGTCGGCCTCGGTATAACCATGATCCAAACATGATGTAATGGTTTGGTAAACTTCCTCGCAATAAGCCGTAGTTGTGTCGGTTTCCGCTTCGCCATCTAAAAATGCCAACTGAACAAAGCCAGAGGCTTCTTTTTGTGATTTTTGTTGGGCGTTTTTGTAGAGGGATTTGTGTTCCAACTGACTGAAAACAGTGTCCGATAGATAATTAAAAAAACCGTTATTGAATGTTATAATTTCTTGGTAACTCCTGTAATTGGATTCCAACGGAATTATTTCTGGCTCTAAATAAAACGGATTTTTAGTTTTATTATATAAACCCATAAACTGCTCTGCCTTGCCGCCACGCCAGCGGTAAATAGCTTGTTTGGCATCGCCAACTAGCATAATACTGCCTGGTTTAGAGGCCACAGCATTATCCAACAACGGAATTAAGTTTTGCCATTGCAATTCCGATGTGTCCTGAAATTCATCAATAAAATAGTGTTTAAATTTTTCGCCTATACGTTCGTAAATAAAAGGAGTTGGTTGGTTTTTTATTTCCCGACTTATTAGCGTGTTAAAATCTGATATAAGGATTAAGTTTTGATCTTCCTTTATTAAAGTCAGCTCGTTATTAATGGCGCTTAATACGGATAAAGGCGTTAAGTGTCTGTATATATCGTTTAGTAGCGTGTAATTTAAAACAGCTTTTTTACAGGCATTAAAATAATCGGCTAATTTAGGTTGAATACCGTCTATAATAGTGGCTACATTTTGCTTTGTTTTAGTCTTCGGATAAATGGGTTGCCCTTCTAATAAATCCGTTACCCATTTTCTATCATTTATATCTGTAGTAAAATTTCCTTCAGCTATTTTTTTAAAGTAGTTTGGTACCGAACCGCGTGAAAAATTTTCAAAAGATAAGCCGTTTTCAGCAATAATGTTTAAGGCAGCGTTAGCGGTTTTTATGCACAAGTTTTTTGCTTGTTCTAATTCCCGAAGGGTACTGGTTTTTAGGTTTTTAAAATCGTCTAAAGTTTTGTCCTGTATAGAGGCAATATAGGGCCGGTCGTTCTCGCTTATAAGCAATTTGGCAATGGCGTAAAAGTCTCTGGAAACATCCCAACTTTTATCGTCGTCGGCTTTTTCTAAAGCAAAATCTACTAAAATTTTGGTTAAACGTACATCCGTTCCTGCTCGAGAGATAAGCTGATCTACGGCTTCTTCTAGCAGCCTTTCTGTGTCCAAAGCAACCTCAAAGTTAAGCGGTAGCTTTAAATCGTGTGCAAAAGTTCTTATTATTTTGTGTGTAAAACCATCAATGGTTGAAATATCGAAGGCAGCGTAATTGTGCAAAATAGCATCTAAAATAGTGGCGCTTTTAGTTTGTAATTCCTTTGGGCTTATTTGTAATTCCGCACATATATCGTTAAACATGGTGTTTGATGCGGTATTGGTAGTTTCCGAGGAAAATGTTTTTAAGGTATCAAGTATGCGGGTTTTCATTTCGCCTGCTGCCTTATTAGTAAACGTAATGGCCAAAATATTTTTAAAAGCCAACGGACTTGTAGCCTTGAACAAAATGCTTACATAGGTTTTTACCAGTGTATAGGTTTTACCACTACCGGCAGAGGCATTGTAAATTAAATAAGGTTGAGCTGCTACCATACAGGTTTCAATTTTTTGACACAAGATAAAAACTATCAATGATTTGATAAGTATTTATTATTTTTTATTGCTAGCAATATTCCGTAAATTTGAAAGAATTAATTTATTAATACTTTAAACAACAATATTATGGCTTTTGAATTACCAAAATTACAATATGCTTACGATGCGTTAGAGCCGCACATAGACGCGCGTACCATGGAAATACATCATTCTAAACATCACGCGGGATATACATCAAAATTAAATGCAGCTATTGAAGGTACAGATTTAGAAGGAAAATCTATTGAAGATATTTTGAAAAATCTAGACATGGATAACAAAGCTGTTAGAAATAATGGTGGCGGTTTTTATAACCATTCCTTATTTTGGGATGTTATGAATCCTGAAGATAGAGGCCGTTTGTCTGGCGAGTTAAAGGATGCTATTGATGCCGCTTTTGGCGATAAAGATAGTTTTATTACTAAATTTAGTAATGCGGCGGCCACACAGTTTGGCTCTGGATGGGCATGGTTGTGCGTTCATAAAGGTGGAAAAGTTGAAATTTGCTCAACACCCAATCAGGACAATCCATTAATGCCTGGTATTGGCTGTGGTGGTACACCTATTTTAGGTTTAGATGTTTGGGAGCACGCCTATTATTTAAATTACCAAAACAGACGCCCAGACTACATTGATGCCTTTTTTAAGGTAATTAATTGGAACGAAGTAGAACGACGTTATGCCGAAGCTAAATAGTAGCTGTTATAACTTTACAAAAAAAAGCAAGCTTGTTTAAGTTTGCTTTTTTTTATGCATAAAAATCAGTGCTGAATTGGTATTGGTTGTATTTGTTTTGCTGATGGTTATTTAAAAAAATAGCTTATTAAAGCGTTTCACATAAAATTCTAATCAAGGTGCGAATATGGTTGTTAGCCGTAATTTGCTTATAGAATCGTGCCGTTATAAAATGAAAAGAGGCGAACGAATGTTCACCTCTTTTGCCCCAAATCTACCATAAACTTAACCTACTTATGTTATGGTGACACAAATATACATTGCACCATACGATGTTTACAAAAAAATCAGACGAAATGCATTTTAAACAAGTTGAACGTTCGTTTTAAGCCTTTAAATGGCTTGTTTTTGGTTATGAATGCATAGTTTTTAATTCCCTAAATTTTCGGCATAAAAAAAAGGCGAATGTGAATTCGCCTTTTGCCCCAAATCTACCATGAACTTAACCTACTTATGTTATGGTAACTACAAGATACTGTATTTATAGTTTTAGATACTAAAATATTAGATAAAACGCAAATATTATCGATTAAGTGTTTTGACTGAATAATATCTAATAATCACGTAATCAATACATTAGTATGCACGCTCTTTATTTCCTTCGTAAAAATTAATATACGCGCGGTTAACAACGCGATTACCACCTACGGTTGGATAATTACCCGTAAAATACCAGTCGCCTAAATTTTTAGGACAGGCCTTATTTAAATTCTCAACCGGTTGAAAAATGGTAACAACTTCTGCATTAATACTATCGTTAGAGATTAATTGTGCAATTTTTTTAGAAATTTCTGTTGCGGTAAATTCAGAGTACAAATCTTTTACAAAATTTCTTACATCCTTATCTTCTAAAGCTACCTGCATTTTACATTTTTGGTAAACCTCCTCTACCAGATGGTATTTGTTGTTTTCTTTTAGAAGTTCCAGCATGGCTCTAAAAGCAATTAAATCTTCCAGCCTAGCCATATCTATACCATAACAGTCAGGGTATCTTATTTGTGGCGCAGACGACACGACTACTATTTTCTTGGGCTTTAAGCGGTCCATCATAGTAATAATACTTTTCTTTAAAGTAGTGCCGCGCACAATACTATCGTCTATAATAACCAAATTGTCGGTTGGTTTTATAACGCCGTAGGTAACATCGTATACGTGTGCTACCAAATCGTCCCGACTACTATCTTCGGTAATAAAGGTTCTTAACTTAACATCCTTAATAGCTATTTTTTCAATTCGTGGTCGTTCAGATAAAATATGCGTTACGGTTTCTGCACTTAAAGCGCCGTTTCCGGCAATAATGGCTGCTGTTTTTTTCTTGTTTAGGTGTTCTTCTACGGTTTCAATCATGCCAAAAAACGAGGTTTCGGCGGTATTTGGTATGTAGGAGAATACGGTATTTTTAGTGTCTTCGTTTATGGCTTCTAATACTTTAGGCATTAAAAGTTTCCCAAGCATTTTGCGTTCTTGGTAAATTTCGGCATCGCTACCGCGCGAAAAGTAAATGCGCTCAAAAGAACAGGCTTTGCGCTCCAAGGGTTCCAGAATTTTTTTAATAGATACTTTTCCAGATTTTTCTGTAATAATGGCGTGTCCTGGTTCCAGTTCTTTTACATCGTCAAAGCTTACGTTAAATACGGTTTGAATAACAGGACGTTCCGAAGCTACCACAACAATTTCATCGTCTTTGTAGTAAAAGGCAGGGCGTATGCCTGCTGGATCCCGTAGCACAAACGAATCGCCATGACCTAATAAACCAGCCATAGCATAGCCGCCATCCCAGTTTTTAGCCGATTTCTTTAAAATTTTAGCCACATTTAAACGTTCGGCAATTAAGGCAGAACATTCGTGTTTGCTGTAACCTTCTTTTTTAAGTTTTCGGTATAATTTGGAAACGGCATCGTCCAGGAAGTGGCCAATTTTTTCCATAATAGTTACCGTATCTGCTTTTTCTTTTGGATGCTGACCAATACGCACCAAACCGTCAAAAAGTTCGTTTACATTGGTCATGTTAAAGTTACCAGCCAAAATTAAATTTCGGTGCATCCAATTATTTTGGCGTAAAAACGGATGAACGCTTTCCACGCTATTTTTACCAAAAGTTCCATAGCGTACATGGCCTAAAAGGAGTTCGCCTATGTAGGGAATGTGTTTTTTTTGCAGGGCTACATCGTTAAGATATTCGGGATGTTCCTGAAACTCCTTATTTATACGGCTATTTATTTGCGAAAAAATATCTTGAATAGGCTGTTGGGCTATAGATCGGACGCGACTTATGTACCGTTCACCCGGTTGTGTATCTAATTTAATACTAGCAAAGCCCGCACCGTCTTGCCCGCGGTTGTGCTGCTTTTCCATTAGTAAGTACATTTTGTTAACCCCATAAAAGGCACTGCCGTACTTTTCTTTGTAAAATTCTAAAGGTTTTAATAAACGAATTTGGGCAATACCACATTCGTGTTTTAAAGCGTCGCTCATTGTTTGTGTTGTGTTGTTTACGTAAATTAAAAACGCGCTCCATTATGAGCGCGCTTGGTGTGTGTTATGTTAATTCTATATCAAACTGTGTTAAGTTTTTAAACTGTTGCAAGCGCTTATGGACTTCGTTGCTTTTTAGATTTACCATGCGCTCGGTTCCAAATTTTTCAACACAAAACGAGGCTAAAGTGGATCCGTAAATAACAGCGTTTTTCATATTTTCGAAAGATACATCGTCGGATTTAGCTAAAAATCCAGCAAAACCACCCGCAAAAGTATCGCCTGCGCCTGTAGGATCAAACACTTCTTCCAGCGGCAAAGCAGGTGCATAAAATACTTTAGCGTTATGAAACAATAAAGCGCCGTGCTCTCCTTTTTTAATAACCACGTATTTAGGGCCCATATCATGAATTTTACGAGCAGCAACTACTAAGGAGTATTCTCCTGTAAGTTGTCTTGCCTCTTCATCATTAATGGTAATAACATCTACTTTTTTAATAACCGTTAGTAGGTCGTCCAAAGCACAATCCATCCAGAAGTTCATGGTATCCAAAATAACTAATTCAGGCTTGGTTTCCATTTGTTCCAACACACTTAATTGTACCAGCGGATGTAAATTTCCTAGCATAACAATTTTAGCGTTGCGGTATGCTTCTGGTACTACTGGCTTAAAATCGGCTAAAACGTTTAACTCCGTAGCCAAAGTATCGCGCGTGTTCATATCGTTGTGGTATTTACCGCTCCAAAAAAACGTTTTGCCTTCTTTTACTACTTCAATGCCTGAAACATCTACATGCCTATCCGATAAAAGGTTAAGGTATTCTTGCGGAAAATCGCCACCTACAACAGATACCGCTGCGGCGTCCACATTAAATTGTGAAGCAGCTAGGCCAATATATGTGGCGGCTCCTCCTAAAATTTTATCAGTTTTCCCGAAAGGGGTTTCAATAGCATCAAAAGCTACCGTTCCTACTATTACTAATTTACTCATATAACGGTTTGAAAATTTGAGGCAAATATACGGTTTTTGAAAACTAAAAACCCAATTTATTTGGGGTGGCTGGGAATTGGGTGCTACAGGCTGCACACCCTCACTTCCGACCAAAATCTGCAGGAATTTCGCCCCAAGCTTTGGTTTCCCATTTTACAATAGGTGTGGTATATTGGAGTAATATTGAAATAAACATCAATCTATTTGCTGAATAAAAAAACTATTGCGGAATAAAAAAATATCTACCGAAGTAATCATCATTAAATGATATTATGAGAAAAATCTAATTTAAATTTTAAAACTTAAAAAATGTCCGTAAATTTGTCCGTGTACGTAAAAGCGTCCGCAAATAATTATGGCAACAATTAATTTTTATTTAGACAAACCTGACAAAAAAGGGTTTGCACCAATTCATCTTCGAATAAACTGTAACGGAAGTCAGGTTAAAGTTTCAACTGGGCAGAAAATAGAACCGAAAAAGTTCGATAAATCAAAACAGAAAGCAATTGGATTGAGTGTAGAATCAAACGAAATCAATCATTATTTGGATTTTTTAAGAGACAGAGCTGACGAACTTCTGCACCATTCCAACAAAAAGACTTTTAGTCCAGACGAAGTTAAAAGCGTTTTAAATGAACACATAGAAAATTATAAAGAAAATAGCATTGTAAATATCGTAAAAGAACAGGTTTCGCTTTACGGAAAACCATTCACTTTTGTAGATTTATTTGCAGGAGCTGGTGGTTTTAGTGAGGGATTTTTACAAGCTGAACATAATAATAAATTCTTTGATTTTGTAGTAGCTAACGATATAAACGAAAACTGCGAACTCACCCACGTTGTTCGTTACAATCATCAATTGGGTTTAGATGCTAAATTTCTCAAACAAGATATTACTGAGCCAGACTTTTTAGACAATTTATTAGAAAAAATAGATGGTCGAAAAATAGACGTTGTTTGTGGTGGCCCACCTTGTCAAAGTTTTAGCCTTGCAGGAAAAAGAAAGAAATTCGACAAAAAAGACGATTTATTCTCTCATTATTTGGAAGTCATTAAGGTTTTACAGCCTAAATACTTTGTAATGGAAAATGTAAAAGGTATTTTGACCAAGGAAGGTGGCAAAATAAAAGAGTTAATTCTTCAAGAAATCAATTCTATTGTTGACATCAAAGAGATTCCTTCACTTACATCGTTTATTAAAAAGATACGAGGTGAATCAAATTCTTTTCTATTTGACAGCATTATAAAACGTGTTGAACTTGAAAAGTTACTCGAAAAAGATAAAGAAAGCGGAAAAGCTGATTTTATCAATTTTGTAGAAAATAGATTTAGAAAACTAACCCCAAAAATTGCAGATTATAAAACCAGTAAAACGGACGAGAATATAAATACAATTCGCCACGGTTTTAACCTTTTAGCACGAGCGAAAGAATGGGAAAAACTTAAACGCGATATTATAAAAGAAAAAGACTTTTGCAATATTGATAGTGATAATTTTGTAAATGCTTTTACTGATTTCCTAACAGAAATCAGTTCAGAAAATGTGATATCGAAAATTGAAAACGCTTTCAAAATTTTAAAAGTTCCAAATACTTATAAAAAAGATTGTGATGATATCATTACTGCGTTAAAAATCTATACAATTTCTTTTGATGAGTCAATAGAGATATTAAAATCGCATTGCAATAAATCACAGAAAAAGGAATTAGAAACTATTCTTGAAAGTATTAGACTTTACAAAATAGAAAAACCTTTTGTTGCTAACGCCTCAAATTATGGTGTTCCACAAAATAGAGAAAGAGTGCTTTTCATTGGTTGTCGTAAAGACCAAAAATATATTTCTGAAATTCCTGCAACCGTTTCTGAAGAAGAAAAGGTTACTATTTTTGAAGCATTATACGATTTAGATTTTGTAGGTAACAATCAAGAAGCTCACCGATACGAATTGATTGATATTTCAACTCAATACAATGGAACCGCAAAGAAAATGGCTAAATTATTAAAGAAAAGAAAAATTGATGGAAAGCCAACTTCCAAAGGTGGAAAATCTTTTGCAGAATGGTCAAGAAAAGGTAGGTTAATTGAGCGTTTCAAACCTCAAACAAAGCCTTTTTATGTAAGGAATACAGAAGCACTTGAAAATGGAGAAAAATATTTCGACATACTCAATAATCACAAAACAAGTAATCAAAACGAAACTGTTGTTGAAAGACTTGGAGTTATTTTAAAAAATGGAGATTATAAAAAAGCGCAACCAGAATTAGAAAAATTAGGTCTTTCGACAAACAAGCGAAATTATAATGTTTTAAAACCAGATGAACAAAGCTCTACAATAATGACAATTGCAGATGATTATATTCATTACAATTCGCCAAGGTCATTAACAGTTAGAGAAATGGCACGTTTACAGTCTTTTGACGACTCTTTTGTATTTCAAGGGAAACGCTCAACAGGTGGAAATAATAGAAAAACGGAAGTACCACAATATACTTTAGTTGGTAACGCTGTTCCACCTTTATTAGCAAGAGCTGTAGCAAGTGAAATTTTAAAACATATCAAGTGAGAAAACTTACAGACGAAGAACAAGAAAAAATAAAATTACTGACCAAAAACCAAGTTTCTCTTACTTTAATTGAACCAACCGAAACTGGATTAAAAAAATCCATAATGGATGCAACTGGTTCTGTTCGTAATTATTTGAAAAGTGAGAAAATTCACGATTATGAATTGCAGAGTCAAGGTACAGAGAGCAAAGTAATGATTCCAGCAATTATTCATACTGGTTTTAAGATTATAAAATCAAAAGCATCTCTATATCGTCCTTCAACTAAAAAAGGAGACCCAAGAATTTGGTTTTATGGTTTAACAAAAGTTGCTGAACCTAACGATATTGTTGGAATCACTTTTTACAACGATAATTTTCAAGTTTTTAACTTGACGAAATTAGATATCAAGGAATTAATTTATTCTTCAGTTCTAAATCCATTTCAAGAATTAATTAATGCAATCAATTCGACAGAAAATGAAGTTGCTTTTGAGCTTTTAGCTATGTTAAGAAAAATTGCAAATGCAGGTCCAATTCCTTCAATGGTTGATGCTGACACCTCAGTAGGTAGGACACTTGAAACAGCACTCGGAATTGCCATTAACTCTTCAAAACAACCAGATTATAAAGGAATTGAACTTAAATCGTTTAGAAACAGCAGAACGAATCGAAAAAATCTTTTTGCACAAGTTCCAGATTGGAAATTGAGTAAGTTTAAAAGTTCAGCTGAAATTCTTAACAGTTTTGGATATGAACGTGATGATGATTTTAAACTTTATTGCACAGTTTCGGCAATTACAAGAAACTCACAAGGCTTAAATTTAAGAATTGATAGTGACATCAAGCAACTGATTGAAAACTCTGACAAGCCAGAGGTTGGAGATTTTGTAGTCTGGACATTGGACAAACTTCATAACCGATTAAAATCTAAACATAAGGAAACGTTTTGGGTAGAAGCCGAAAGTATAAAGATTGATGAACGGGAACATTTTCAATATAAGCTAGTAGAACATACAAAAAAGCCAATTACCTCACAATTTGACTTGTTAATTGAACAAGGTATCATAACGCTTGACCATTTAATTAAGCGAAACTCAAAAGGGAGAGTGGTTGAAAAAGGTCCGTTGTTTAAAATCAAACCAAAAGGAATTGAGTTACTATTCCCGCCAAGTGCAAGTTATGACTTGCTGAAGTAAATATTGTGTTTGTCTCTAAAAATTACAATTATTAAACACACCCTCACTTCCGACCAAAATCTGCAGGAATTTCGCCCCAAGCTTTGGTTTCCCATTTTACAATAGGTGTGGTATAGTTGTTGTTTTCTAGCCAAGCTACAGCTCGGTCCACTAATTCAAATAGTGTTTTGTTTTTAGCACTGCGCACCAATTTGGTGTTACATCGTTTCTTTTTTACCCAACTAATAGCCGTCTTGGAATCGGTGTAAATTATGCGGTTGCTATGATGTTGTTTTAAAAAAGCCAAACCGTGTACAATAGCTAAAAACTCGCCTATATTGTTGGTTCCTTCTTCAAAAGGGCCTTGTATAAATAGCTGTTTTTTGGTTTTCGTATCTACGCCGCGGTATTCCATAACGCCGGGGTTGCCACTGGACGCGGCATCTACGGCTATGGAGTTATAGTTAGGCTGCCCTATTTTTGCTAGCTGTACTTCGGATAAGCTGCTTTTAAAAGCAGTTTTCTTACCAATAAAATCTTTGTAATTGCTATTTAGTGCTTTTTTGGCTGCTTCAAAACTATCAAAAGCCTTGTAAACGGCACCCTGGTAATCCTTAACTTGTGCTTTACAATCGTTCCAAGTTTCAAAAACGCCGGTTTTATGCCCCTTCCAAACGGTGTAATATTTTTGTTTTTTTTTAGCCATTGGTTTTTACTATTCGGATTTGCAGGGTAGATACAAAAAAAGCCAGCCTCTATTGATTGTCTAACAAATCGGCGAGCACTTTTGGGAAATGGGTCATTTCTAATTCATGAATTTTTTTAGCAACAGTCTCCGCCGTATCGATTTCTGAAACCGGACAAGTAGCCTGAAAAATGGTAGCGCCCTCATCGTAATGTTCATTTACATAATGAATGGTAATGCCCGTTTGCGTGTCTTTATGCGCCACAACCGCTTGGTGTACGTGCATGCCATACATGCCTTTTCCGCCGTGTTTTGGCAATAGCGCAGGATGTATATTAATAACCTTATTTGGAAAAGCCGCTAGAATATGCTCTGGGAATTTCCAAAGAAACCCTGCTAAAACTATTAAGTCTGGTTGAAAACTTTGTAATACTTTTAGAACATCGTCTGTTTTTGAAAAAGCCTGTCTGTTAAATGAAAAAGCACTCACATTTAAATTGGTAGCCCGCTGCAAAACTGGCGCCTGCGCCTTATTGCTAAAAACATGTGTAACGGCTATATGGGCATTGTTTTGAAAATATTTAATAATGTTTTCAGCATTAGATCCAGAACCAGATGCAAAAATAACAATACGTTTCATAGTAACGGGTTTCAAATAAAGAATGTAGGCTACAAAAAAAAGAATAAATAATAACAATTAGAAGGTAAATAGGATTTACTTCCGGGAATTTTAGTAAATTACAAGCACATTTTTACGGTAAAGGTGTGGAATAAGAATAAAATTTTTATTTTTGCCAACTAAATTAAAACTTAAAATAAAAGATTATGTCAGACATTGCATCAAGAGTAAAAGCGATTATCGTAGACAAATTGGGTGTTGATGAAAACGAAGTTGTAACTGAAGCTAGCTTCACAAACGATTTGGGAGCAGATTCATTGGACACGGTAGAATTAATTATGGAGTTTGAAAAGGAATTCGATATCCAAATTCCAGACGATCAAGCAGAAAATATTGCAACTGTGGGTCAAGCTATCTCTTACATAGAATCAGCAAAATAATTCATTAGAATTTATGGAATTAAAGCGAGTTGTAGTTACTGGGTTAGGAGCACTTACGCCTATAGGAAACACCAAAGATGAATTTTGGGAGGCACTTATAAATGGCAAAAGTGGTGCAGCGCCTATAACGTATTTTGATACTGAAAAGTTCAAAACAAAGTTCGCTTGCGAATTAAAAAACTTTAAAGCCACCGACTTTCTTGATAGAAAAGAAGCGCGTAAAATGGATCGGTTTACACAATATGCAATGGTCGCATCGGATGAGGCTATTGCAGATTCTAAACTGGACCTAAATGCGGTTAATAAATTAAGAGTCGGTGTTATTTGGGGTGCGGGAATAGGTGGTTTGGAAACCTTCCAAGACGAGGTGTTAAATTTTGCCAAAGGCGATGGGACACCCCGATTTAACCCGTTTTTTATTCCAAAAATGATTGCAGATATTGCGCCAGGAAATATTTCCATTAAGCATGGTTTTATGGGGCCTAACTATACAACCGTATCTGCGTGTGCTTCCTCTGCCAATGCTATGATTGATGCGCTAAACTACATTCGTTTAGGTCATTGCGATGTTGTAGTTACCGGTGGAAGCGAGGCAGCTGTAACTATTGCTGGTATGGGTGGTTTTAACGCCATGCATGCGCTATCTACCAGAAACGATAGCCCAGAAACAGCCTCAAGACCTTTTGACGCAACCAGAGATGGTTTTGTACTAGGCGAAGGTGCTGGAGCTATTGTGCTAGAGGATTATGAGCATGCTAAAGCGCGTGGAGCCAAAATTTATGCGGAAGTTGTTGGTGGCGGTTTATCCTCCGACGCTTACCACATGACAGCCCCACACCCAGACGGGCTTGGAGTTATTGCAGTTATGAGAAATTGTTTAGAAAACGCCGGTTTAAAACCTGAAGATGTGGACCATATAAACACACATGGAACATCCACACCATTAGGCGACGTAGCCGAACTAAAAGCAATTTCCGAAGTGTTTGGTAGCCATGCTAAAAATATAAATATAAACTCTACCAAATCCATGACAGGACACCTGTTGGGTGCCGCTGGTGCTGTAGAGTCTATTGCTTCTATTTTAGCTATGGAACACGGTATTGTACCGCCTACCATAAACCATAAGGAGGTAGATGATACCATAGATCCAGAACTAAACTTAACACTTAATAAAGCACAAAAGCGCGATGTTAAAGTTGCCATGAGTAATACGTTTGGCTTTGGTGGCCATAATGCTTGCGTATTATTCAAGAAAATAGATTAATAAACGAATGAAATACATTCGAAACATATTAAATTCCCGTTCAAAAACTGACGGGAATTTTTTTGTGCGTATTCAGGAAATATTGGGGTTTAAACCAAAAAATATTGCTTTTTTTAAGAAAGCATTTACCCACCGCTCCATGAATATAAAAGATGCGCAAGGACACCCTATTAACTACGAGCGCCTGGAGTTTTTAGGCGATGCCATGCTAGGTGCTGTAATAGCGTCGCACTTATATTCTGAAGTACCCAGTGGCGATGAAGGTTATTTAACCAAAATGCGCTCTAAAATTGTGAGTCGCGAGCATTTAAACGAACTCGGAAAGGACCTAAACTTAATAGATTTAGTAACGAGCAAAATTCCGAAAGGCCATTTTGGCGACAATATTTACGGCAATTTATTTGAAGCCTTGGTAGGTGCCATATTTTTAGATAGAGGCTATAAATATTGCGAAAAATTTATTTATAAAAAGGTTATTATTCCCTATGTAGATATAGCCCAATTAGAAGGAAAAGTAATAAGCTATAAAAGCTTGCTTATTGAATGGTGCCAAAAAGAAAAACGCACCTTCGATTTTAATATTTACGACGATACCGGAAATGATAACACCCGGCATTTTTCAGTAAAATTAGCTATCGATAATAAAGTGGTGTCCAAAGCACGCGCAACTTCCAAAAAGAAAGCCGAAGAAAAAGCAGCCAAACGCGCGTTTTTTGTATTTCAGAAAGAAATGTCCAAACTTACCTAATAAAAATAACTAATAACCAGGTTGCAAAAGCCCTGTGTTATGTTCATGTTAAGTTTAGCTTAAAGGCACTAATTATAAGCGTATTTAGTAGTATCTTTACATGCCGTTTTTAAAACTTTGTTTATGCAAAAGTTAAATTTGGATGACTTTGAGGAACCCATTAATTACACATTAATTGGTATTCATAGCAATTTAGAAGGTTACCGGCTGGCCTACTTTTTAAATAAAGAATTACAACTTCAGTTAGTGCGACAAAAAGAGGATTTAGACTTTAAACACCCCGAATCCTACGAAATATACGAATGGACAGACGCACTTAATTTAGTAACCTGGCATTTGGTTTCAAACATTTGTAGTACCGAGCAAGCAGCAGCTACCAATAGCCATACACTGTTTAGCTTGGCTGCTACCGAAACAAAAACCTATTACCTAATTCCGGAATATAAAAAAGTGAATTTTTTTTTAAAAATATCCGATAAGCTCTGTAGCGAAGAAAACGTACAGCAGTTTATTAAAAACCTACAAAATATTCCGAACGTGGTAACTGCTTACAGCATAAACCCCACAGAACTAAAATCTAAAAACAATTTAATATTTTATTAATGTTAAAAAGAAAAAAAACAAAAATTGTAGCCACATTAGGCCCGGCAACTAGTACAAAAGCTGTTTTAAAAGCCATGCTAGAAGAAGGTGTTAACGTGTTTCGTATTAATTTTTCGCATGCCGATTATAAAGATGTCGAAGCGCGCATAGCCATGATTCGCGAATTAAATGCAGAATTTGGGTATAATGCCGCTATTTTAGCCGATTTACAAGGTCCTAAACTGCGTGTGGGTACCATGAAAGGCGAAGTTATTGTAAACCAAGGCGACGAAATTATTTTTGCCACTGGCAAGCGTTTTGAAGGTACCAAAGACCGTGTTTATATGACTTACGAGAAGTTTCCACAGGATGCCAAACCAGGCGAGCGCATACTTTTGGACGATGGAAAACTTATTTTTGAAGTGGTAGCAACCAATAAAACAACGGAGGTTAAAGCACGCGTTATTCAAGGTGGCCCATTGCGCTCCAAAAAAGGGGTTAATTTGCCAAACACGAATATTTCGCAACCAGCTTTAACTGACAAAGATATTGAGGATGCCATTTTTGCTATAAAGCAGGAAGTAGATTGGTTTGCACTTTCCTTTGTCCGACATGCCGAAGATTTAATGCAACTGGAGGCACTTATTAATAAACACAGCGACCATAAAATTCCAATTATTGCTAAAATTGAAAAGCCTGAAGCCGTTGAAAATATCGATAAAATTGTAGCGCACTGCGATGGCTTAATGGTGGCGCGAGGCGATTTAGGGGTGGAAATTC
The DNA here is from genome assembly GCF_042684585.1 of Bizionia sediminis. Classification (NCBI taxonomy): domain Bacteria; kingdom Pseudomonadati; phylum Bacteroidota; class Flavobacteriia; order Flavobacteriales; family Flavobacteriaceae; genus Bizionia; species Bizionia sediminis. The sequence goes on along the minus strand of NZ_JBHULS010000002.1, from coordinate 417,047 downwards.
CAGCAGAAGAAGTACCGCTTATTCAAAAAAAATTGGTGCTACGCGCCAAGCAAGCGCGTATTCCAGTAATTATTGCAACCCAAATGATGGAAACCATGATTTCCAGTTTAACACCAACACGTGCCGAGGTAAATGATGTAGCCAATTCTGTTATGGATGGTGCCGATGCGGTAATGCTTTCGGGCGAAACATCGGTGGGGCAATATCCAGTTCAGGTTATTACACAAATGTCCAATATTATTAAAAGCGTGGAACATTCCAGCTTAATTAAGGTACCACAGTTGCCGCCTCATATTCGTACCAAACGGTTTATTACAAAATCTATTTGCTACCACGCCGCCAATATGGCAAACGAAATTGATGCTAAAGCTATTTCAACTTTAACCAATAGTGGTTATACGGCATTTCAAATTTCCGCCTGGCGCCCAAAAGCACATATTTTAGTGTTTACCTCTAACCGCCGTATTTTAACCCAACTTAATTTGCTTTGGGGTGTAAAAGCGTTCTTTTACGATAAATTTGTAAGTACCGATGAAACCATTGAGGATGTTAATACCATTGCTTGCCAAAAAGGTTATTTGGAAGCTGGCGATATGCTAGTTAGTTTAGCAGCCATGCCCATTCAAGACAAAGGGATGGTAAATACCTTGCGTGTTACGGAAATTACAGATGCTAATTTTAAGAGTTGCTAAACGGCGTTTTAAACAAGAAAAAAGCGATTATGACAAGACTATCATAATCGCTTTTTTAATGGGTTTTGTTTTAGGTTTTCAGCCCTTTAACTTAATCGTTATCAATTCTTATAAATTCACCTGTTAAGGTAAACTCCAAATCCAAGTCATTATCCAATTCTACTTCTTGGTGGTTGGCTTCTAGCTCCCAGCTTGTTACAAAATTGTTTGGGTAATTCTGTACCAAATAATCTAAAATAGCCTGTGGAATAACCGTGCTTGGTAGGGCTGTTAGGCTTTCTATACTGGTAATTTCAAAGGTGCTGTTAAATTCCAGTTCTATGTTTCCATTTAAATCTATATCGTAAGTAATTACAAAATTTTCAATTTCTTTAGTAGCTAAAACTATGTTGTTGGTAGGGAAATGTGTGTTTATATAGTCGGTAATAGCTGTTGGAATTTCAGTTGGTGTTAGTACAATTTCTTCATCGTCTGCTTCGCCATCGTCATCGGTATCAATACCAATAAATGCACCATCTAAAGTAAATTCTAATTCCAAGTTATTATCTAGTTCTACCTCTTGGTGGTCATCGTCCAATTCCCAATCTGTAATGGTGTTATTTGGGTAGTTGGTAGCCACATAGTCTAAAATGGCTTGTGGAATTACCGTATTAGGAAGCGGCTGTCTGCTTACAATTTGAGTAACGGCATAACCACTGTTAAATTTTAAATTTACGTTATCCGTTAAACTTAGCGCATAACTAACCGTATTGTTCACGGTTTCTTTTAAGGCAGAATTTATAGTGTTGCTTGGGAAATGCGTGGTTACATAGGTTTTTATGGCATTTGGAATTTGAGCGTCGCTTAACATCTCGGCGTTGTAATTAGATGTGGCGTTATCGTCGTTACTACAAGACATTACGGTTGCTACTAAAGCAAATAATACTAATTTTAAAGTTTTCATGTTGTTGTTTTTTTATTAAATATTTGTTGTGGGTTTCTTACTTTTTAGGTGTGGAAATTAACTTTCCATCCGTGTTTAATAACAGCTTGTGTTCCTGGCGTCCTTTTTCTATCTCTAGCCAATAACTTACCGTATCGTTTTCTACAAATTTCTTGGCATCGTCAATATGAAAGCCAGGATAGTCGCGTTTTATGGTGGCCTTTACAGCGTCTGGTAAATCGCGTTTCCATAAATCTTCGGCATAGCGTATTTGTTTGCCGGAAGTGTCGTACCAAGCTTCGAAATCAGAAAAAAATCCTATCTCAAATTCTACTTGATATTGGTTGCCTTGGCGTTCCCATTCTATATCGCTAGCTTTCGGAAAATCTTTCTTAAAACTATTTAGTATTACCGATGGCACTTGATCTGGATTTAGGTCTTGCGCTATTGCCGATCCGGTTATGGCTAAACAAAGCATTATTAGTTGTAATGTTTTCATATCTTATGTTTTATTTATAGTACAAATGTAGCTGCCAAATCTGGAAAGAAATTGGAATTTTTAACCAGTGGCTTAATTTTTTTTAAAAAATGCTAAACGGCTTTTGGGTGTGCTAATTAGTTGTTTTTAAACATGTTGAGGTGTTAAAAAAACAACAACTGTTATTTGTAAAAAGCGTTTTAGAGGTGGTTATTTTTTAAATGTTACTAAAAAACAATGCAAATTATTTTCAAACGTGTAGCGCATATCAAAATTGTACAGTTGGCAAATAGCCTTGCATATAGCAAGCCCTAATCCGGTACTTTTTGTTTTGGAGGCATCTTTTTCAAATCTATTAAAAATGCTTTGGGCATCTAAACCTAATTGGGAACCCGAATTACAAATACGAAAATAGGTAGCGGTAAGTTCTAGGTGCACAGTGCCACCTGTTTTATTGTGGAAAATAGCATTTTTTATTAAGTTTGAAATTAAAATGTCTGCTAGTGCTGGATCCATAAAAACGGTAACGTTACTACTAATATGTTTCGTTATTTGAATGGCTTTAAAATCGGCAAAATCCTGAAAATTTTCTAAAATCGTATTGCTAACCGGTTCCAGTGCTACATCTGTTTCATTTGGAAACTGTTTGTTGTCAATTTTAGCGAGTAGTAATAATGATTTGTTTAAAAGCGTTAAGCGCTCGGCCATTTGTATTACTTCCGCGATACTTTGGGCATCGGTTTGGTTTAAGTTTTCCGATTCTAAAAGTAATTCTAACTTATTCCTAATAATAGCTAATGGGGTTTGGAGCTCGTGCGATGCATTTTCGGTAAACTGCTTTTGCGATAAATAAGCCTCCTTGGCGTGTGCAATTAAAGCGTTGGATGCGTTTTGAAGCTCCGTAAACTCTTTAGTGTTTGTGCGGACATTTAAAGCGCCACTGTTTTTGTCCAAACGGTAAGCTTTTAGCCGGTTTAGTATGTCGTAAAACGGATTCCAAACACGTTTTAAAATAACATTGTTTATAAGGATAATACTGCTTACTAGAATTAAAAATAGCGTAACCACACTCCAAAAAGAATCTTCAATTAAATCGTCTTCTTCCACTAAAGACGAAATAACTTTTAGGCGGTAATACTGATTATTGTGCTGAAATGCTGAATGTAAAATACGCACCGGCTCCAAATCGTCTTCATTTTGCCGGTACATTAAGGTGTCTCGGAATACATCGGTTATGGTCAATGCTTTCTCTTTAGAAAGGGGATGGATTTCAAAATTATTGCCACCAAACTCTCGTTGAAGTAATAAGGTAGAGTCGGTTTTTACTTTCTGAATAATTAGTAATTTGTTATTGTCTAAACCGTCGTCAATACTATCGCGAATTTCATCTTTTAAGTTAAAATAAAAAATAACAGACCACACCCCAATTATTATAAAAAAGGTAACGGCCATGTAAATAAGCGATTGGTTTAAGAGTTTCATAATGCCACCAATTTATAGCCTACACCATACACGGATTCTATAGCAATATCTGCTTGTGCATCCTGTAGTTTTTTGCGCAAGTTTTTAATTTGATAGTAAATAAAATCGAAATTATCTGCTTGGTCTACCTGATCGCCCCATACATATTCCGCCAAGGCTGTTTTGGTTATTAACCGGTTTTTATTAAGCAAAAAATAGTTTAAAATATCGAACTCTTTTCGGTTTAAATGAATGTTTTGGCTAGCAACAGTTAAAGTACGTTCGGTTATATCGAAAACAACATTTCCTATATCAATACTGTTTTTTCCATCTAAATTTTTACGGCGCAGCACGGCTTTTATACGGGCGTTTAGTTCCGCAATATGAAAGGGTTTGGTTAAATAATCGTCGGCACCTAATTCCAAACCTTTTAATTTATCGTCCAAAGCATTTTTAGCAGATATAATAATTACATTTTCCGATTTTCCTAGTTGTTTTAATTTTTCCAGTAAATCCAAACCACTGCCATCTGGCAACATAATATCCAGCAAAATGCAATCGTAATCGTAAAGCGCAATTTTTTCTTCGGCTACTAATATGGTATCTGCTACCTCCACCACATACTGCTCTTTTTGTAAAGAACTTACCAGGGTTTCGCGCAGTGCTTTTTCGTCTTCGATAATTAAAATTTTCATGCTATAAAAATACAATTAAACTTGGGAAAGAAATGGGAATTTACACGGTGCCCAATTACTTTTTTCTAAAAGGCAAACTTTAATTGCACACTAACGGTTTTGTTTTCTTCCGGTTTTTTGGCTTTTTTATGGGTGTTTAGGTTGGCTAACGAAATTCCTAATAACCGCACCGAGTTTTGCATGCTTTCTTGATATAACAAGTCTTTTGCTGTTTCTAAAATTACTTGGGCATCGCTTATAAAATAAGGCAGCGTTTTACTTCGTGTTTGCATTGTAAAATCGCTGTATTTTATTTTAAGTGTTACTGTTTTTCCAGCAATATTGCTTTTTTTTAAGCGGTTGGACACTTCATTGGCAATATGTTCTAATTTTTCGAGCATAAATATTTCAGACGATAAGTTTTCGCTAAACGTCCGTTCTGCAGCCAAGGATTTCCGAATGCGATTGGGTTTTACTTCGCTGGTGTGAATACCACGAACCACATGGTAATAAAAACGTCCAGATTTACCAAAATGGGTGTCTAGATAGTCAATGGTTTTCGACTTTAAATCGGCTCCAGTAAAAATACCCAATTGGTACATTTTCTCGGCCGTTACTTTCCCAACGCCATAAAATTTACGGATATCTAAGGCTTCTAAAAATGGTAAAACGTCTTCGGGGTTTACGGTTTTTTGTCCGTTGGGTTTGTTGTAATCGCTGGCAACTTTGGCAATAAATTTATTAATGGAAATTCCTGCAGAAGCAGTAATCCCTATTTCCTTGTGTATGCGACTGCGTATTTCTTGGGCTATTAGGCTAGCACTGGGATTACCTTTTTTGTTTTCAGTAACGTCTAGGTAGGCTTCATCCAGAGAAAGTGGTTCCACCAAATTGGTATACTCATAAAAAATAGCTCGCACTTGTTTCGATATTTCGCGGTACCTATCAAAACGGGTAGGAACAAATAGTAAGTCTGGACACAACCGCTGTGCTAGCATGCCGCTCATAGCACTTTTAACACCAAACTTTCGGGCTTCGTAACTAGCAGCACTCACCACACCGCGGTTGCCACCTCCACCTACAGCAATTGGTTTTCCTCGTAATTCCGGATTGTCCAACTGCTCAACAGAGGCATAAAACGCATCCATATCCACATGAATAATTTTTCTAATAGGAAAAGTGTCTGGCATACTGTAAATTTATAATATCTTTAGCATATAAACAGATTATTATGGGCAAAACGGCTATTATTTTGGGGGCAACTGGCTTAACGGGAGGGTTGCTGTTACAGCAACTTTTAGCCGATTCCAGGTACAGTAAAATTAAGTTGTTTTCCAGACGTTCCTGCGGCATATCCAACCCAAAAATTGAAGAACATTTGGTAGATTTATTCAATTTAAAAACGCATCGCGAACAGTTTACAGCCCATGTTGTATTTTGTTGCATAGGTACCACTAAAGCGAAAACACCCAATAAGGAAACCTATTTAAAAATAGATTATGGTATTCCAGTTGCCGCTGCCGAAATTGCTAAAGAAAATGGCATTAAAACTTTTATTGTTATTTCGGCTTTAGGCGCAGATATTCATAGCAAGGTGTTTTATAGCCGAACCAAAGGCAGGATGGAAGCTGCTGTTTTGGCGGAGCAAATTACGCACACCTATATACTGCAACCTTCTTTAATTTGCGGCAAACGCAAGGAAAAACGTTTGGGTGAAGATTTCGGTAAAATAGTGATGCGGTTTTTAAATCCGTTTTTAATTGGCGCCTTGGCTAAATACAAGAGTATAAAGCCCGAAACGATAGCTGCTTGTATGGTAATTCTAGATAATAACCAGTATCCCGCCAACAGGATTGTTTCCGATGATATTAAACACATTGTTAACCAGTAAATGGGTTTTCGCTTTAAGCAACTAGGTAAATTATGATTGAAATAGAACGTAAATTTTTAGTCCATTCGCAGCAATTTAAAACCGATGCAACCAGTAAAACACGCATAAAACAAGGTTTTTTAAACACCGATAAAGCGCGTACTGTGCGCATCCGGTTACAAGATACTAACGGCTTTATAACCGTTAAGGGCGCTTCTTCAGATAACGGCTTATCGCGTTTTGAGTGGGAAAAAGAAATTTCTAAATCAGATGCCGAAGCGTTACTAGCCTTATGCGAGGTTGGCGTAATTGATAAAATACGGCACCGGGTGGCTGTTGGCAACCATGTTTTTGAAGTAGATGAGTTTTTTGGTGAAAATGCCGGATTAATTGTTGCTGAAGTAGAACTTTCGCACCCAAATGAAACCTTTGAAAAACCCAAATGGCTCGGAAAAGAAGTAACCGGAGATGTTAGGTACTACAATTCGCAACTAAGTAAGCAGCCATACACTACTTGGTAACCAAATAGGGTGTTTGTGTTATAATAACGGCAATCGTCGTAAATGGGATGCTTTTGGTTAATTTTAAAACAGGTTTATTCCGAAATAGTAATCCAACGCTTCGCCTCATTACCATAGGTGTCCACAACCGTTAGCAAATGTTTTCCTTTTTTGGGAAGGATTCCAAACTCATGAATATCTTGTGTACTCCCTAAAAACTGTTCATTTAAATACCAAAATACGGTGGTTTCAGGTTTGGAATGTGCTATTTTTAAAACCAGTTCATTGGTTTTTCCGCCAAAATCTTTTGGTAGGAATAGGGTGTTGTTGTTATTAGGATAAATAAATTCCATGGAAACAGCATTTTGGCCCAAGCAGTCTGCTCTAAAAGGTGGTAAGGGTTTGTAAAACGGATTTTTGGTTTTGTAGTAATAGCCCATTAATGGCGGCAATACAAACCAGGGTTTATGCAAAATGTTTGCTACAGGCTCGCAAGATGAATTGACTTGAAATTGTGCAGAGCTGTTTAAATGAACCAACACATGATACGGACAAGGTTTGGTTTTTAAACCTGAAATTTGAATGTATTCAGCTAGCACATCAGGGCAATTTGGCGCAGCCCGATGGCCACTTTGTTTGCAAATAGCCACCTGCTGCATCTCATCAAAAGGTTTTGAAAACCAATTGCTATTTGGTAGCAGCTTAAACACATCAAATAAAATGGGAGCTGCAGTTTGCACGCCCACCAATCCTGGTCTGCCTTCGCCATCGGCATTCCCAACCCAAACGCCTACAACATAATCCTTTGTGCTGCCAATTGCCCAAGCATCTCGAAAACCAAAACTGGTGCCGGTTTTCCAGGCTATTTGTTTGGAACCATCATAAAACTCCCAATTATCATCGCCTTCTGGCCTGTTTACGGTTTTTAAACTGTCGTAAGTTAAATAAATAGATGCGGCATCGAAAAGCGTTTTTTCGGTTGTTTTTTGTCCGAAGTTTGCTGTTTCGGAGTTTATGAAAATAGGCTCTATAAATTCATTACTAAAATATTCGCTGGATGTTTCCGAAAAGTGGTTGAGTGTTGACGACAGCGATGCGTAGCTTTTACACAAATCCCATAAACTACTTTCAGCCCCACCTAAAATAAGCGATAATCCGTAATAATTAGCTGTTTCCGAAAGATCTTTGAGTTCTAATTTTTTCAAATATTGATAAAATCTATCTAAACCAAATTCTTGTAGCATCCGTACAGACGGCACATTTAACGAGCGCGACAAAGCCCTGCTGGCAGGCACAGCGCCATCATAACTTTGGTTGTAGTTTTCAGGTTGGTAGCTGCCGTATTGGGTGGGTACATCTGCCACCAAGGTATTGGGAAGTATGCTACCTGCATCTAGCATGGCTGCGTGTAAAAAGGGCTTTAAAATGCTGCCCGTACTGCGGGGTTTATCAATAATATCTACATCTTTTTGGTGCCATTTATCGGTAGGCGTATTACCAACATAGGCCAAAACATTTCTGGTTTTTACATCCAAAATTAGTACGGCTGCATTGTGTATATTGTTTTGCTTTAATTGGTTGTAATGTGTTTTTACCAGCTGATTAACGCGTTTCTGTAAATGTGCATTTACAGTTGTTTGTACCCGTTTGCCTGCGTGTGTTTTGGCAATTTTTTGCAGTAAATGTGGCGCTGATTGTGGCAGAGCAAAGGGTTTTTGAGGCACATCTTCGGCAATGGCTAATGCATAGGTTAAAGAATCGATGGTTGCATTGTCTAGTAATTTTTTAAGTAAACGATTGCGTTTATTACGCAGTTGTTCCTGATTTTTTCCGGGGTAAATTAAACTTGGTGCATTGGGTAACACGGCTAAAGTGGCGTGTTCTGCCCACGATAGTTGTTTTGCATCCCGATTAAAATACCGCCAGGAGGCCGCATCAAGTCCCACCACATTGCCACCAAAAGGTGCGTTGCTAGCGTAATAGGCTAAAATTTGATCTTTGCTTTCACGAAGTTCCAAACGGGTAGCTAAAATAATTTCAATGCCTTTTTCAAAATAGGTCCTATCTTGGCCTTTTCTGGATAGTCTAATAACTTGCTGGGTAATGGTACTTCCACCTCGTGTAATACCGTTGGACTTTAAATTGGCTTTAAAAGCTTTAAAAATGGAAACCGGATTAAATCCTGGGTGTTTGTAAAAGTAAGCGTCTTCAAAAGCCAAAATACAGGCCTTAAATTTTTCAGGAACCGAGTCGTTTTGCGGAAAACGCCACTGGCCATCAGCTGCAATTTTAGCACCTAAAAGCTGGTTGTTTTTACTTGTAATTACCGTGGCTGTAGGGTCTGAAAACAAGTGTTTGGGTAAACAGACATAATAGGCTATTAATAAAACGCCAAGCACGCCCATTTTTAGTTTATGCGTTTTTATATATGTGGCAATTTGTTTCATATAAGCCACTTATTCGCGGTGGAATTCGTATTCGTGCGCTACTTTACAAATACGTACATGGTACCAATTATACCAGTTTTCGCGACCTTTTTGTTGGGCAAGTATATGCTGACTTTGTTGTTTCCAGTTTTTTATGGCCTCTAAACTTTCCCAATTACTTACCGTAATACCTATGGTATCTCTAGCCGATTCCATACCCAAAAATCCTGGTTGCTCTTTAGCTAGGCGCTCCATAAATTCTGTCATTCCGGCATAGCCTGCTATATTTTTGGTTTGTTTAGAAGTAAAAATAACCGCGTAATAAGGTTTTTTCTGTTCCATGAGTTTTGTTTATTTTCCAACAGTAATCCATTGGCCTTTATTTCGAACGAAATAGCTAGAATCGTACATGGCTTCGGCTTGAATACCTGGTAAATAGTAAGTTCCTAAATAGGAGGCGTTTAGCATAATGTGAAAGGTTTTTTGGCCTTGGTTTCCGTTTGGTCCCAAATCGAAATAATAATTTACCTCATTATCTCGAATATCGGTATAGCGCGCCTGACTTGTGGTAGCGGTACCAAAATCGGTAAATCGGGTGTTAATTATTTCCCAGCCAGACGGGAATAACTGTGTTAGTGCCACATGAGTTACCGAATCGTTTTTAAGATTGGTAATGGTTACACTTGCTACAAAATCTTGGCCTTGTTGTAAGGTTGCTATGTCTAGCTTGTTCCCTGCTAAATCTTTGTAGTTTACTAAAACGTCCAAGCCACGCTGTTCCTCAAGTTCTTCGCCTAATGGCAGTTTACCAGCATTAAGCAGGCGCAAATATACGGTATTCGCGTTTTTGTTTGTTACCGTAAGCTGGTTTGTACCATTTTTAATATTTAAATCGCGTTGGGCAATAGCCAAGTTCGTTTTAATTTGTTCAGATTTTCCGTTAAACGAAACTTCCAAATTAAGGTCCTTGCCGCCGTTTGCTTCAACCATTTTTGCCATTGCTAGCAGACTATAAGCTGTTGTTTGTGTACTCATCCAAGCATTGCTGGATAAACTTTTTGCTAAATATTCTGCCAATTCGCGTTGTTGTGGGTTTTTGGTTAATACCATAGTCTCCAATGCCATAGCGCGGTTTCTAGTTACCGAACCAAAGGTGTATGCCATCTGTTTGGTGTTTTGGAAGTTTGTAGTAGCCGTTTGGCTTATGGCTTGGCTTGCCTCCAATTGTCCGGCCAGTGCATATGCAGCTGCCAGACGCCATTTACTTTCATTGGAAATATTGGAAAATTCCCGTAAGCGGTTCATAGCAGCCAAGTCTGGTTGTCCTGCAAGTGCCAGGGTATACAAGCGGTATGCTTGTGCCAAATCAGAACTAGCCGTTTGAAAGCTTGGTAGCCAATTTCGAGCAGCTTGTTTTTGGTAGGCAAGCCAGTTGCTTTTAAAGGTTAGTGGTAAAACAAAACCTTTCTTTTCGGCCTCCAACATAAAATGACCAGCATAGCTAGTAGACCAATCGTTGGGAGTGTTTTCGCCCAACCAATAGCTCATCCCGCCATTTGGTAACTGAAATTGTGCCAAACGTTTTATACCAATTTCAATATTTTTTTGAATGTCTTGTTTTTTGTCGACAGTTAAATCGAAAATATCATTTAAAAATAATTGTGGAAAAACACCCGATGTTGTTTGTTCCAAACAACCATGAGGATACTGAATTAAAAATTGTAAACGCTTGGTAAAATCCATAGGCGGTAGTGTTGAAAATTCTACCGCAGCTTTATTGGTTCCTACTTCACCAAAAGTTGAAAAATTAAGTGTTTCTTGAGTGTTTGCTTGAACCGTAATATCCAATGATTTGGAAGTAATGGGGTTTGGGTTTACCACATCAATTTCAACCTTGTAAGTAGATTTTTCGCCATTACCGGTGGCAATAACCTCTATAGTATTGAAACCTTTAGCCTGACTAACATCTAGTTGAAAATAGCGCATCTGCTCGTCTGGTTGGTTGAAGGTTATGTGCTGCGTTTTTTCACCTATCACCGAAATGCCGTTACTTAATTTAAGACTTATGGAAGCATTTTTAACTTTCTTATCCATGGCAAAAACAGTAACGGGAAGCGTTACTAATTCGCCAGGGCTTAATTTTCGTGGTAGCGAGGCTAAAACCATTAAAGGTTTTTTAACCTGAACCGTTTTGTCTGTACTGCCATAAGCTTCGGTTGTGGCGTTTCCAGCTACCACCATGGTACGGACAGCACCAATATAGTTAGGGAGTTTTATGTTGTGCGATTTGCTGTTACCAGCCTCCAAATGAAACGGTCCTAAATACCGTACAACAGGTTTAAACCGGTTCGCTTTTTTGTTTTTTCCAGCTAACGCATTGGCATCGCCACCAATGGCAAATACTTGATCTATGCTTCCGGTATAGGCACCTATAACGGCGTCAAACACATCCCAGGTTTTAACACCTAAAGCCTCACGCGCATAAAATGCGTTCCATGCATTTGGGGTTTTAAAACGGGTTAAATCCAACAAACCTTCCTCTACCACAGCAATGGTGTAGGTCATGGCCTTGTTGTTTTTTTCGGAAACTTTTACAGTAAATTCCTGTTCGGGCTGTAACTCGTCTGGCATTTTAAGTTGAGGTTCCAATTTGGTGTTTGGGTCTTCCACCATAAGTGGAATAACGCCAAATAACCGAATGGGTAAATCGTTTGCCGTTATGGCATGTGGCTGTAAAAGTGAAATATTAATAAACACGTTTGGTGCCATTTCGGGTGTGATGGGAATACGAACCTCGGTTTCACCTTGTTGGGTTGTTACCCATTTGGTGTCTATTACTTCCGTACCATTTTCTACACTAACCAACGCACGACCTTCACTACCAGAATTAAAGGTAATGATAGCCGTTTCGCCAATAGTATAGGTTTCTTTATCTGCTGAAAATACCAGCATTTTTGCTGCTTCTTTATCGTTGGTTGGTGCCTTTTGCCACCAGTTTTTATAAAAGTAAGCCGTTCGTCCTGTAGCATGCCCACTTTCGGGATCCATGACACGAATAAGATAACGACCACCTTCTTCGTCTGGAATATTTATATTAAAACTGCCTTTACCTTGTGCATTGGTGTTTACTGTAGTATCTAAATACGGTTTGTGGTAATTACTGGATACGTAACTAGATAGGTTATCTTCGGCAGCATTCCACCACCAACGCCATTCAATTTTATAAATTTTTACCTCCAAATTATTGCGCTGAATAGGTTTTCCATTTTTATCCACAACAACTACATCAAAGGTTTGATTTTCGTCTGTAAAAAAGGAACCATAAGCTTTGGGTTCTGGCGATTGTAAACCTACAAAGGACTCGTAAGGCGCAAAGGGCATCGTGAAAGCATCCATGGAAAAATCGCCACCATTTTCAAAAGCACGGACTAAAAATTGCACGTTTAACATGCCGGGCGCATTTTTACCAACCTCCAATTGATTGTTAATTTTTGCGATACCTTCGGCATTCACACTTCCTTCAAAAACGGTTAACTCTTCGGTTTCAAAGGTACGGGTAGGATCGGAAAATATGTAGTTTTTGTAGTTTTGAAATCCAGAATAGGAGCTGCTAATTTTGGCTTTAATTTCAGCTTTTAAGTTTTTTCCAACTGCGCCATGCAGCCATTTTACGTCTAGCGTTCCTGCCAGTGGTTTGTTGTTGGTTAAAATGTCGTTTTCAAAAGCCACATTAATTTTTAAACGATTTGGTTTAACGGTTTCAATTTTTAAGGTTTTATAAAAAACAGCACCACCTACAACTACTTTGGCATTGTAATTACCTGTTTTGTCCTCCGGATTCGTTGGCACAGTAAACCTGTAAAAATTATGATTGTGTAGCGAGGTTGTGTGGTTGTAAATAAGTTTCCCGTTAGGATCTGTAATTTCTAGTGTTACAGGATGATTTTTTGGTAGTTTATTGGCTTTATCGTTTAAAATAAAAGTTAAGTTTAGTGTATCGCCTGGGCGCCAAACGCCGCGTTCACCGTATAAATACCCTTTTAAGCCCCGTTGCATTTTGTTTCCGGATACATCAAACTTACTCAAGGATAGTGCGTTGCCGTCGTCTAGTTTTAAATAGGTGGTGCTATTGTCTTTTTTTACTAAAGCAAAGGCAGCGTGTTTGTCTGCATCTATAGTTAGTAGGCCTTCGGAATCGGTTTTTAAAGTAGTTAATTCCTGCTGTTGGTAATTGTAAAGCGTAACGACTGCATTGGGTTCAGGATTGGTTGTTAAAATATTGGTAACAGCAAAGTAATACGAGTTATTATCCCCGCGCTTTGCAATTACCCCAAGATTGGAGGCAATTAAGTTTTGCGACACCACACGGCTGTCGTTGTAGTAAGCTTTATGACAAGGGTTGTCGCGTTCGCTCCAGTTATAAATATCATCCTTATAGCTGTATATTAAATTATCCCAATAGGCTTCCTCGCGAATCGTTTCGTTGGCACTGTATAGGTCATCATTGTTATTGCCGTAATAGTGGTTTTCGTAATAAGAATCTTCAAAATCATCGGTGGTATTGCTGCTTGTATGGCTTGCAGTGCAATCGTATAGAGCATAATTTTTGTTAAAGCTTAACTCCACGCGGTATATGGCCCCCGGATCTGCCTTAAAATAATGAGACAAATCGATGCTGTAAGCGCGCCATTTTCCTGTATTTTGTTCAGCAGATTGCAGCGCAATGGTTTCTGTGGCAATGCGTCGGCCAACTTGCCTAATGGCATAGTTGTTTGTGCTGTTTAAATCGGCGTCTTGTAAAAACTGCAAAACATTATTTTGAAAAATTTTAATAATGCGAACATCCACAGCGCTTAAGTTTACAGCTTCAAAGTTAAATTTAAGTTGTTGGGAGTTTGGCAATATATTTCCATTACGTATAAGGCGTACTTGAGGTTTTAGATTTTCGAAGGCAAGTGTTTCAGAGAACTCCTGCTTTAATTTAAAACCGTCTGTGCTGGTAATACCTTCAAAAACATTTAAAGCCAAGTTGCCTACCAATTTACTTTCTGGATACACGTTTAAAACATGACCATCTACGCTAAATTTTGGGTTATTGCTAGAGGCAATGGTTACCAAACCATCAAAGTTTTGTTGTTTTTTCAAAGGATCGGAAAAGTTTATGGAAACATGCTGCTCCGGTTGTTGCATAACTTGCACGCTTACGATACTAAAATTTTCAATACCAGGAATTTTAAAGGAGCTTGTGCCGGCATACTTGGCATTGATGGCTTTACCATCCCAATTTATCACAATTTCCGAATCCTTGGTTGTTCTGTGAATACTATCAATTTTAAAGTCGAAAATCTTGCCCTCTGTATGGTATTCATTAAACACAACTTGTAAGGTTTTTTTGTTTTGCGAAGCAGCTACTAGTTGTTTAGCTTGTTTAAGTGTGATAACATCGGAAGCATGTAAAACCCCTTCAAGATATTGCCATTCTTTGCTATACGATTGTAAATTTGTAGTATTAATGTTAAAATTAGGAGAAATGGTTTTAAACTGAAACGTATAGCTATTAAAGTTGTTAGGGATGGTTTTATATATGTCTTTAAGGTTAACACTTACCGTGTATTCTGTGTCGGGTTCTAGCCATTCATCTGGCTTAAAAAGCAACGTTTGGGCGCTGCTTAAAAATAATTTTCCGGATACGTGAGGCGAAATAGTTAGAATGTTTTCTGTTATTTCAGTGTCTACTTCCCAATTTTTAATGGGTTTGGCCAAATTAATGTAAATAGGGTCTGCAACGGATTGCAATCCAGAGCTAGTAAAACTAATATATTCCCGAAATTTATATAAATTATCGGTTTGTGTTTCACGGGTGTTACATGCTGAAAGCACCACCAGAGCCAGCAGTAACGAGATAAGTTTTTGGCAAGACATATATTTTTGGTTTTAGTATTTTTAAATAAAATGGTAATTATACCAACAACGGCACAGTTTTATATTTTTCTAGCTGCTGTAAACTATAAAGTTTTTTAGTTATTGCTCTTTGTACAGTCCTATTTGTAAATTTCCCGCAGCATCCATAGACGCCCGATACATACCTGCAGTATTAAATTCCATAACCATATTACCCGCAGCATCTACAGCAATTATACCGCCATCGCCTCCCAGTTCTGGGATTTTTTTCTGAATAACCTCTTTAGCTGCTTCTTGCAAACTAATACCTTTATAAGCCATTAACGCCGAAATATCGTGAGCCACCATACCGCGTATAAAAAATTCGCCCCAACCAGTACTAGAAACGGCACATGTGGCGTTGTTAGCATAGGTTCCTGCGCCAATAATAGGTGTGTCGCCAATACGGCCCCAACGCTTGTTTGTCATGCCACCCGTTGAGGTGCCAGCGGCTAAATTGCCCTGTTTATCCAGAGCTACACAGCCTACGGTTCCAAATTTAGTATCGGTAATTGATGCGTCATAAACAGAACTGGTTTGGTTGGTAGTGTTTTGGGCCTCATGTGCTTTTACGTGTTTTAAGGTTTGCAGTCTGTTTTCGGTATAAAAATAACTGGGGTCTACAAGTTCCAGTCCCTGCTCCTGGGCAAATTGTTGGGCGCCCGTGCCAGACAGCATAACGTGAGGCGATTTATCCATAACCGCACGCGCCAGTTTAATGGGGTTTTTAACAGTTGTTGTACCCGCTAAAGCACCGGCATTTAGGGTACGCCCATCCATTATGGAAGCGTCTAATTCGTTGCTTTCTTGGTGTGTAAAAACAGCTCCTTTTCCGGCATTAAACAAAGGGGAATCTTCTAAAATTGTAATGGTTTCCTCTACGGCATCCAAACTGCTGCCACCCGTATTAAGTATGTTGTAACCCACTTTAATAGCTTCCTCTAATTTGGCTTTATAGGCAGCTTCATTTTCTGGTGACATGTTTTTTTTCAAAATTGTTCCGGCACCACCGTGAATAACAATAGCAAATTTATTAGTAGAAACGAGCATGCTATCTGCAGCTGGTTGTTTTTGGAAATGGGAAGCGGCTTGTAATTCTTCTTTATTTTTACAGTTAGAAAATAAAAGACAAACAAAGGCTAGAAACAGGAGGTTTTTCATTGGTAACTTCTTTTAAACGAGAAGGGAAAGTTAAGAATTTTTAAATCGAATCACTTTAGTAAGGCAACATTTATTAGTATATTCGCGAATAGTAAGAATATTAATTAAAAAAAATAGAATTTATGCAAGAAGTTGCAACAGATTTCGGTATTGAAAAAGCCCTAAAAGCACTGGGCATTAAGGATATAAACAACGGAACGTCTACTGGTTCCAACAATTTTTCCAGTGGAGAGCTAATAGAAAGTATTTCGCCAGTAAATGGAAAATTTATAGCAAAAGTTAAAACAACTACCAAGGAAGATTATGAGAAAGTAATGGAAGCTGCTACGGCTGCTTTTCCAATTTGGCGTGCCATGCCTGCCCCGCAACGTGGCGAAATAGTGCGTCAGTTTGGTAATAAACTACGCGAATTAAAAGAGCCACTTGGCCGTTTAGTGTCTTACGAAATGGGTAAATCGCTTCAAGAAGGTTACGGCGAGGTGCAAGAAATGATTGATATTTGCGATTTTGCGGTAGGCTTATCTAGGCAATTAAATGGCCTTACTATTCCGTCCGAGCGTCCTGGTCACGTAATGCGCGAGCAATGGCACTCTTTAGGTGTTGTGGGTATTATTTCTGCATTTAATTTTCCGGTAGCAGTATGGTCTTGGAATACTGCTTTAGCATGGGTTTGTGGCGATGTTTGTGTGTGGAAAGCTTCAGAAAAAACACCATTATGCTCGGTAGCATGCCAAAATATTATTGCCGAAATTTTAAAAGAAAATAACCTGCCTGAAGGTATATCTTGTATTATTAACGGCGATTATAAAGTGGGCGAAATGATGACAACAGATACCCGTATTCCATTAATTTCTGCCACAGGTTCTACACGCATGGGTAGAATTGTAGGTGTTACCGTTGCAGAGCGTTTTGGGAAATCGTTATTAGAATTAGGTGGTAACAATGCCATTATTATTACGCCAACAGCCGATTTAAAAGTGGTGGTTCCAGGAGCCGTATTTGGTGCTGTAGGTACAGCAGGACAGCGTTGTACATCCACACGTCGATTAATTATTCACGAATCTGTTTACGATAAGGTGCGCGATGCTATTGTGGGTGCTTACAAACAATTAACAATTGGAAACCCATTGGACGAGAAAAACCATATTGGTCCGTTAATTGATCACGATGCTGTAAATACCTATTTGGCCGCTATTGAAAAAGCAAAAGCGGAAGGTGGTAATGTATTAGTAGAAGGTGGTGTGCTAGAAGGCGAAGGCTACGAAAGTGGCTGCTATGTAAAACCAGCCATTATTGAAGCGGAAAATCATTTCGAGATTGTACAACACGAAACATTTGCACCAGTATTATACTTAATGAAGTATACTGGCGATGTGGAAAATGCCATAGCTATGCAAAATGGCGTAGCGCAAGGTTTATCTTCGGCTATTATGACCAACGAAATGAAGGAGGCCGAAAAATTCTTGTCTTTTGCAGGATCGGATTGTGGTATTGCTAACGTAAATATAGGAACCTCTGGTGCCGAAATTGGTGGCGCTTTTGGCGGTGAAAAAGAAACGGGAGGCGGACGTGAATCTGGTTCAGATGCATGGAAAGTATACATGCGTCGCCAAACAAATACCATAAACTATTCGGATGAATTGCCATTAGCACAAGGTATTAAATTCGATTTATAATTGCTTTAAAGCTTATAAGCATGTTGTAAAAACCGTTTCTATGTTTCTGTGCATTTGAAACGGTTTTTTAATTTTAAATTAAAATATAAGGCAAACTAAAATTAGTAGTACAAAAGGAACGAGTTGGGTATGAATTGGTGGTTTATTGGTATTGTAGTTACTGCTTTTGTTTGTATTTTGCTGGGCTATTGGGTTGGTAATAGACGCAAAAGAAGGCAGCCTCATGTTTACGACGAATCGGTTTGGAAAAGCAAAGTAGCCAAACTTGAAAACGATTTAAAAGCGTGCAAGGCTGCACAGCAACTAATTGTTTTTAACCCAGATAAGGCGGCAGCTTTTTTTGGTAAAAACATTACCGAAAACGATTTAACCCTTATTAAGGGGGTAGATGCTAAAACCGCAAAATTACTTCAAAACAGCGGTTTTAAAACTTGGAAGATGCTAGCAGAGGCTCCGGTGGAATCGTTTCAAAAAATACTAGATGCGGCAGGACCGGACTACCAAAAACGAAACCCAGGAACATGGTCCGAACAAGCTAAATTAGCTTACGAGGGTAGTTGGAAGGCTTTGTACGAATGGCAAAAGCATATGTAAGCGTAATAGAAATAAGGTGTTCTATAGTTTTGCTTATGTAAGCATGCGCCTAACTGCTGTACTGCACTTTTCGTAAAATACGCATGGTTTGCTTGTATAATAAATAAACCTCCGGATTGTTTTTTAAATAAACTTTGGCATTGGTTAATTTATTAATGGCTTCTGTAAATCCATTTAAATAACAAATTAAATACGTGGCTGGTAGATTTTTTAAATCCAAAAGTTCCTGTTTGGTTAAGTTTTGGGCCTGTTGTAATTTTTCCAGAAGCACATTGTTGGCGTTGTAAATATGGTGAAGCACTTTTTTGTCGTATTGAGGCGGTTCAAAAATAAGATGGCTGTTTATGCTGTAATTACCTTGTTCAGAAAAATATATTGTGGTTTCTTCAAGCGGATAGTGCTTAAAAGAGGCTTGTAAACCTAAATTTATAAATTCGGTTATTTTAAACGAATGTTCATTAAATTGGATAGCCACTTCATCCAAAGCAGAGTAAAATAAACGCACCTGCTCGTTAATGAGCTCAATATCTACGCGGGAATAAAACAATTGGTCTTGTATTATTTTTTTCTGTCCCGCCCAGCATACCACAAAATACTCTTTAAAAACTTTATACTGTGGGTTAAAGTCTTTGCGCGTTTTTAAAAAATCGAAAACACCATCCAGTGTTTGCTCCATATTGTTTTGCGAATGTGCTTCAATAGCTTCTACAATTTCTAAATTGGTATGGGTAATAGTTGGATAGTCTGTTCTTGGCATGCTTGTGCTACCTTCTCTAAAAAACACGGTGTTTTTAGTGTATTTCCAAATGTTCTTTTTTAAAGATGTCAGACTGCCCGTGGCTCTTATGGTTACCAATCCTACCACTTTACCTTCTGGCAGGTGCGGAAACGAAATGTTTTCATACTGTACAATTGGTGGTTGCGTTAGGTAGGCATTAATTAAGTTCTGGATTTTGCTGTCGTCAAAAAAATCGACGCCTAATATTTGGTTGTTGGTGTCTTCAACACCTATTACAATGTAAGCGTTATTTTTAGGGTTGCTATTGGATAAGGCGCACACATGTTTTAAAAATTTGGCCTTTCCTTCTTTAAAACTTATATCAATTTGGCGCTTTTTATCATAAAAACTGTTCTCATCGTTATGAGCCAGTAAGTTTTTTATGAGTAAGCGTTTGTTTAACATAACTAGTAAAGCGTATCTTTTTTTATAAGCGTGCTGTTTGCTTGAGCGGTAGGAAATACTAACAAGTCGGCAATGTTTACATGTGCAGGTCTGCTAATTGTAAAGTAAATAATTTCGGCAATATCGGCAGCTTGTAAAGCTTTATAGCCTTTATAAACCGCGTCTGCCTGTGGTGCACCCTTAAAACGCACCGCCGAAAATTCTGTTTCTACCAGTCCCGGATTTATGGCGCAAACTTTAATGCCATACGGATTTAGGTCCTGTCGCATACCTTCTGTAATGGCTAAAACAGCGTGCTTGCTTGCACAATAAACATTTCCTTTGGGGTAAACTTCTTTTCCAGCAGAGGATCCAATATTTATTACGTGGCCCGCTTGGCGTGCTGTCATTTGGGGTATAATAAGTTTACTAATATGCAATACGCCTTTTACATTGCTGTCTATCATGGCATGCCAGTCGGCTATCTGTCCGTCTTGAATACTATCCAATCCATGGGCATTTCCAGCATTATTTATTAAAATATCTATTTGCTTAAAATCTTCTGGCAGACTTGTAATAGCCTGTTCTGCTGCCTCGTAATTGCTAACATCAAAATTTAGCGTGTGTATGGCGGTTTCGGACTCCAACTCTTTTTGTAGGCTATCTAAACGGTCTTGGCGCCTACCACACACCACCAAACGCAGGCCGTTTTTGGCTAATTCATAAGCTGTTGCGCGACCAATACCACTGGTTGCACCGGTAATTAGGGCTGTTTTTCCTGTCATGCTTTATACAATTGTTAATGCGGTTTGTAATAAAAGCTAAATTATGGAATTTAATTTGCTTTCTGGTTTTATAACTTAAAATAGACATACGTATTTTAATATGGTTTGCGTTATTAAGGCTTTAGGAATTTGATTAAAAAATTACCTTAAAAACAGCTTTTTATGTGTCATTTTTAACTTTAAAGTGTTAAAATTTTAATAGTTATTGTAAAAATCAACAAACTATTTTTAACCAATTATTAACAGGCTGTAAGCAAAAATTTTAACAATTTAGCCAGCGTAAACAAACCCTTCATATACGGGTGTTTTAAAACAATACACAATGGAAGATACACGTGCAATTGATATTGCGTCAATAAACGAAAAAATTGAAAAAGAAAGTGCTTTTATCGATTTACTCATGTTCGAAATGAACAAAGTTATCGTTGGACAAAAACACATGGTGGAGCGTTTATTAATTGGCTTGTTGGGGCAAGGCCATATTTTGTTAGAGGGTGTGCCAGGTTTGGCAAAAACATTGGCTATAAACACCTTGTCGCAAGCGGTTCAGGGTTCTTTTAGTAGGATTCAGTTTACACCAGATTTACTTCCTGCCGATGTTATTGGAACCCTAATTTATAACATGAAGGATAACGATTTTAAAATTAAAAAAGGGCCCATTTTTGCCAATTTTGTTTTAGCCGACGAAATTAACCGGGCACCAGCCAAGGTGCAGTCGGCCTTGTTAGAGGCCATGCAAGAAAAACAGGTTACCATTGGCGACGATACTTTTACGCTGGATAAGCCTTTTTTAGTTATGGCAACCATGAACCCGGTGGAGCAAGAAGGAACATATCCGTTACCCGAAGCACAAGTGGACCGTTTTATGCTTAAAGCTGTTATAGATTACCCTAAAATTGAAGACGAGCAATTAATTATGCGCGCTAATTTAAAAGGAGCTTTTGAAACGGTAAATCCTGTTGTATCTGTTTCCCAAATTTTACAAGCACAAAAGGCTGTTCGGGAAGTTTATATGGACGAAAAAATTGAAAAATACATATTGGATATCATCTTTGCAACACGATACCCAGAAAAATACAGATTAGCAAACCTTAAGCCGCTCATTGCATTTGGCGCCTCACCACGTGGTAGTATCAATTTAGCAACAGCTGCTAAATGTTACGCGTTTATTAAGCGCCGCGGTTATGTAATACCAGAAGATGTTCGTGCCGTTATTTACGATGTTTTGAGACACCGAATTGGTATTACCTACGAAGCAGAAGCTGAAAATGTAACCTCGGAAGCCATTATTAGTAAAATTGTAAATGAAATTGAAGTGCCTTAAAAAGGTAACAATGGTAAGTTTCCAATATGTTTAGAATATAACATGGGACCCAAATACAATACTGCCTGTAACATGCTTTTCTAAAGCCAGCCATGGATACAAAAGAATTACTTAAAAAAGTACGAAAAATAGAAATCAAGACACGCCGCTTGTCTGATCATATTTTTGGAGGGGAATACCATTCTACCTTTAAAGGGCGTGGTATGACCTTTAGTGAGGTTCGCCAGTATCAATATGGTGATGATGTTAGGAACATAGACTGGAATGTCACTGCCAGAACCAACGAACCTCATATTAAAGTTTTTGAGGAAGAACGTGAACTTACCATGATGTTGATGGTAGATGTTTCGGGCTCTGAATTTTTTGGAACCAATGCCCAATTTAAAACGGAAATTCTTACCGAAATTGCCGCTACTTTAGCCTTTTCAGCAACCCAAAACAACGATAAAATTGGCCTTATCTTGTTTTCAGATATTATTGAGTTGTACATTCCACCCAAAAAAGGACGTTCGCATGTGTTGCGAATTATACGAGAGTTAATAGAGTTTAAACCAACAAGTAAGAAAACGGATATTTCGGAAGCTTTAAAATTTCTGTCTAATGTAATGAAACGCAAAGCCATTGTGTTTGTCTTGTCGGATTTTATGGCAGCCAATTACCAACATAACTTAAAAATTGCCGCTGGGCGCCACGATATTTCCGGAATTCGGGTTTACGATAAGCACGAGGCGTACATTCCTAATTTGGGTATGGTAAATATGCAGGATCAAGAAACAGGCAATTACATGATGGTAAATACGGCGTCTAAAAAGGTGCGTATGGCTTATTCAAAGTATTATACCAATAATGTGCAATATTTTAAAGATAGTTTTTCTAAATCGGGTGCTGGAGCTGTAGATTGTCGGGTAGACGAGAGTTATGTAAAAAAATTATTAGGCTATTTTAAACAAAGAGGCTGATAAATAGTAACAAAATATGAATCAGAATTTAAGGCATAAAAAACAGGGCAAATCTTTTTTAAAGATGGTGCTGGTGCGCGCGCTTTTCTGTGCAGCCTTCATGTACGGTGGGGCTTCTTTTGCACAAGTTAAAGCGTCTACCAATGTTTCTGAAATGACTATAGGCGAGGAGCTTTTGTATCAAATTGAAGTTGAAACGGATAGCGCTAGCTTGGTAGTATTTCCAGAAGGGGCCACATTTTTGCCTTTGGAGGTTTTGGAATCCTACGGAATCGACACCGCTTATACAGACAATAAAATTAATTTAATAAAAAAATATGGCCTCACACAATTCGATTCTGGAGCCTTTACCATTCCGCCACAAAAAATTATTTTAAACAATAATACGGTCTTTACAGATTCGCTTGCTGTGGTTGTAAATCCCGTGGTTATCGATACTTTAAACCAAGGCCTTTACGATATAAAACCTATTATTTCCGTAGAAAAAAGTGCTCGTAATTTCTGGCAAATACTTTTGGGTATTATGGTCTTACTTGGCTTGGTGGGCTTTTTGTTGTATTGGTTTGTATGGCGAAAAAAACCACTCACACAGGAAGAACAGGAGGCTTTATTACCACCTTACGATCGGGCCAAATTAGCCCTTAAACAATTGGATGACCAAAAATATCTGGAATCCGATGCGTATAAAGCCTATTATTCTGAATTAACTTTAGCAATACGGAAATATTTAGATGAAAAAGTATATAACCATGCTTTAGAAAGTACCACAGACGAGCTAATTGAACGTTTACGCCTTCTTAAAGATGGCAATCAAATTGATTTAAGTTCGGAAACAATTAAAAATTTAGAAAGTATTTTTAAGCGAGCCGATTTAGTGAAGTTTGCCAAATCTGCACCCAATAAAGAGCTGGCAAAATTTGACAGACAAACAATTGACGAAGAAATAGACCGCGTAAAAGCCGTGCTTCCCGAGCCCAATGAAGAGGAGAAACTATTAAACCAACAATACAAAGCAGCCCAAGCCCGTAAAAAGAAACGTCGTAAAATAGCCATTTCGGCATTTTTAGTTGTGGCTTTACTACTGGTAACCTTTGTTGGATTTGGTTTAAAATACGGTTTTGGATACGTTAAAGACACTATTTTAGGTAATAACAGTTTGGAATTATTAGAGGGTAGTTGGGTGCGTTCAGATTATGGTTTTCCGCCTATAAGTATTACTACGCCACAGGTTTTAAAACGCGTTCAAACAGATACCACAAACCAGGCTGTTGCAACCACCACGTTTAACTTTGGAAGTTTGGGGGATAATTTAAATATTAGAGTGCAAACAACCACACTTAAAAACCAGCAACCTCAAGACTCCATAAACCTTTTGGCTGTTGCGGAAAAAGCCATTTTGGATTTAGAGGCTAAAGGCGTCTCAAATATTTTTATTAAAAATGACAAGTTTGTTACTCCAAACAATGCCGAAGGGTTAAAAACCTTTGGTACCGCACAGTTTCCCATTGGCGCTGCGGATAATACGGTGCCGGGCCAATATATGCTGCTTCATTTTACCACGCAGAATATCATACAAGAAATAGGTGTTTTTTGGCATAAAAATGATGCATACGCATCGGAAATTGTGGCACGTATTGAAAACTCTATCGAACTAAAACCAACTGCAGAATGATGATGTTTGAAGGCATAGATTTTTTACATAAACAGTTTTTTTGGCTTTTGCTGCTTGTACCTATAGCCATAGTTTGGTATGTGTTAAAACATAACAAACAGACGGCCGAATTAAAAATATCCAGTTTACAAGGATTTAAGTTGGTTCCTTCAGTTTTACCAAAATTTAGGCACGTACTGTTTGTTTTACGCTTACTGGCTTTAGTGGCTTTAATAATAGCATTGGCAAGACCGCGCTCGGTTGATGTAAGCACTAAAACCAAAACCACGCGCGGCATAGATATTGTTATGGCTATTGATGTATCGGCCAGTATGCTTGCAAAGGATTTACGGCCAAACCGCTTAGAGGCTTTAAAGGAAGTGGCGGCCGAGTTTATAAAAGGGCGCCCTAACGACCGGATAGGTTTGGTAGAGTACGCAGGCGAGAGCTATACAAAAACGCCTATTACCAGCGACAAAGCTATTGTATTACGCTCCTTAGAAAGCATTGAATACAATACCATTATTGAAGGTGGTACGGCAATTGGCATGGGGTTGGCAACTGCGGTTAACCGCTTAAAGGACAGTAAAGCCAAGAGCAAGGTTATTATTTTACTTACCGATGGTGTCAATAACTCGGGCTTTATAGATCCTAAAATAGCCAGTGAATTGGCTGTGGAATACGGCATAAAAACCTATACAATTGGACTCGGAACAAACGGTATGGCCTTATCGCCGGTATCCATGCTAAACGGAAATTTTCAGTATAGCAGGGTACAGGTGGAAATAGATGAAGCACTACTTCAAGATATTGCTAGTGCTACCGGAGGGAAGTATTTTAGAGCTACAGATAACCAAAAATTAAGCGAAATTTATAACGAAATTAATAAGCTAGAGAAAACAGAGGTAGAAGAGTTTAAATTTTATAATTATCAAGAGCTGTTTAGGCCATTAGTGCTGTTAGCCTGTGTGTTGTTGCTATTAGAAGTTTTGTTGCGAGTAACACTTTTTAGAAGCTTTATTTAAATGAATTGGCAACAATACAAAGCGTTAAAACAAAGCCTAATTTGGAACAACAAAATTCATTTCAATTGAAAAAAGAATAATGTATCAATTAGAAGAAAAAATATATTTTTGGGTATTGGCGGTTATTCCTGTAATAAGCCTCCTGTATTTGGTGTTGCAGTTTTGGAAACATCGCAAGCAAAAAGCCTTTGCAGATAAAGTATTATTAAAACGATTAAGCCCAAACCAATCTGTATTTAAAACAGCTTTAAAAGTATTTGTTTTAAGTTTGGCATTTGCCAGTTTAGCCATGGCCTTGGTAAACCCTAAAATAGGCACAAAACTAGAAACCGTAAAACGCGAAGGTGTAGATATTGTATTTGCTGTAGATGTTTCAAAAAGTATGCTAGCCGAGGATATTGCTCCAAATAGGTTGGAAAAGGCCAAGCAATTAGTAACTCAAATTATAAATAATTTGGCAGGCGACCGGATTGGTATAATAGCTTATGCAGGAAAAGCCTTTCCACAATTGCCCATTACAACAGATTATGCAGCCGCAAAAATGTTTTTGCAAGGCATGAATACCAACATGCTATCGTCACAAGGTACGGCCATAAACGAGGCCATAGAATTAGCAAAAACTTATTATGACGACGAACAGCAAACCAACCGCGTACTAATTATAATTTCCGATGGAGAAGATCATTCAGATTCGTCCGGAAGCGTAGCGGCAGAGGCGCAAAAAGAAGGTATTAGAATTTTTACAATTGGCGTGGGCGATGTAAAAGGAGGCCCTATTCCAAATAAAAAAAATGGTATCGTTTTAAATTATAAAAAAGACAGCGCAGGGGAAACGGTAATTACACGTTTAGACGAAATTACACTCCAAAAAATTGCGCAAGAAGCCAATGGGCAGTATATAAACGGTGCCAATACCAAAGCCGTGGTAGAAACCATATCTGATATTTTAAACGGCATGGACAAACAAGAATACGAGGCTAAACAATTTGCCGATTTTAAGGACCAATTTCAATGGTTTTTAGGCCTAGCTATCTTCTTTTTGTTTATTGATATTTTCTTTTTAGAGCGCAAGACAGCCTGGTTGCAACGGTTAAATTTATTTAACGAAAAACCGATAAAGTAAGTCAGCATAAATTTTATAAAATAATTAACGGATTGGAATCCAGTAGTTTTATACTTTTAATAAAACCTATGAAACAGTTTATAGTTTACATATTTGCTTGTATTTCAGCAGTTGGTTTTTCGCAAGAAAAGGCTTCAAAAGAGCAATTACACGCGGCTAAAAATGCCAACAATTTAGTCTTTGAAGCTAATAGTTTCATAGAGCAGGACGATTTTGTTTCGGCAGAAATGGCTTACCGCAAAGCTATTTCAGAAGCGCCAACGCAAGCCATTGGTGCTTATAATTTAGGTACGGCAAACATAAAGCAAGGCAATTATGATGAGGCCCTGTACCAATTACAAAAAACACTTAAAACCGCCACCTCAAAACCAGAAAAACACCGCATATTTCATAATATTGGAAATATTTTAATGGCCAATAAAAAATGTAAGGAGGCCGTAGAGGCTTATAAAAACGCCTTGCGAAATAATCCGGCAGATAACGAAACAAGGTACAATTTAGCATTAGCAAAAGAATGTGCCAAAAACCAAGAAGAGCAAAATCAGAACCAAGATCAGGACCAAGATCAGGATAACGATAATAAAGACCAAGAAGACAACCAAGAAGAGGAGCAGAAGGACGATAAAGACGGAAACCAAAAGGACCAACAGGACCAAGGCGATCAGGATAAAAAAGAAGGCGATAAAAATCCAGAGGATGAAGGAAATCCGAAAGATGCGGATGAAGATTCCAACAAGGATGAGCAAAAGGACGGAAACGGTAAGGAGGAACAACCACAAAAACCGCAACCTAAACCTGGACAAATGTCGCCGCAGCAAATGAAAAATTTACTGGAAGCCATGAATAACCAAGAGGCCAAAGTGCAAGAGAAAATAAACGCACAAAAAGAAAAGGGCGTTAAAGTCCAAAGCGAAAAGGATTGGTAAAATAGCCGGTGCAAACTAACGCAAAACAATTATTACAATTATTTTTACACAGAACAGAATAGGATAGAAGGATATCATGAAACTTAAAAAGTTAATAACAGGTTTTGTCATGCTGCTAACAGTTAGTTTAGTTAGTGGGCAAGTTACTTTTGAAGCCAAGGTTAGTAAAAAAAAGCTAGGGATTAATGAGCGGTTACGCATAGATTTTGAAATGAATAAGGATGGCGACAATTTTAATCCGCCCGACTTTACTAACTTTACCGTTGTTGGCGGCCCTAATCAGTCGGTTAGTAACTCTTGGATAAACGGGAAACGCTCGTACAGCAAAACCTATAGTTACTTTTTAGCTCCTAAACGGCAAGGAAATTTTACAATTAATCAGGCCATTATAGAAATTGATGGCGAAATTTATAAAACCTCACCCATTTCTGTTACGGTTACGGGGGCTGTAGAAACGCCTAAAGATGGTAATAACGCCGATTATATTGCATCGGAAAACATTCATTTAGTAGCAGAAATTTCTAACGACAAACCCTATTTAAACGAAGCCATAACAGTGGTGTACAAACTGTACGTGTCGCCAGACACAGGCGTAAGTAATTGGCGTGAAATAGACAACCCTAAATACAGCGATTTTTGGAGTCAGAATATCGATATCAGACAATTAAAGGTGCAAAATGGAACCTATAAAGGCGAGGATTACCGGTATGTAGTGCTGCGTAAAACAGTATTGTATCCGCAAAAAACAGGGCAGCTAGAAATAGAACCTTTAAGTTTAGATATTACGGTAGAAGTACCCACAAACCGGCGCGATATTTTTGGTGGTAGGTTAATGCAGCGCGCGCACAAAACCGTATCTGCAGGCAAGCGCACAATTCAGGTTAAACCATTACCAGAAAATGGTAAACCAGCAGATTTTACGGGAGCGGTAGGCGATTTCGATTTTAAAGTTACTACCTCCAAATCGGCACTCAATGCTACGGAATCGTTACAGGCCAAAGTGGAAGTATCGGGAACAGGAAACCTAAAACTCTTTCAACTACCTAAATTAAATTTACCCAGCTCCTTGGAAGTTTACGAACCAGAACATACCGAAAATGTAAGAACCAATTTAAACGGTATGCAAGGTAGTATTTCCGATAGCTACACCGTAGTACCGCAATTTAAAGGAAAATACCCTATTCCAAACATTTCTTTTTCATATTTCGATATAAAAACAGAAAGCTACAAAACCCTTAATTCTAACGAAATAATAATTGATGTTTTAGAAGGGCCAACCACGCCGGCCAGCAATCAGGATATCACAGCCGTTAGCGGCAGTAAACAGCGGGTAGTTTTAAACAGTAATCAATTTGTATTTATTAAAACTAAAACCAACTTAACACCCACCCAAAAAACCCACTTTTTTAAATCTACCGGGTTTTGGGCGGCACTATTAATGCCTTTTTTAGCTATTCCCTTGGTTATGGTTTACAAACAAAATAAAGATAAACGTCAGGCCGATGTGTTTGGAAATAAAATTAGAAAAGCAGATAAATTGGCTAAAAAATATTTAAGTCAAGCTAAAAGAGCCTTGGGCCAAAAAGAAGCCTTTTATGTAGCTCTGGAAAAGGCCCTTCATAATTACTTAAAGGCTACCTTGCATATAGAAACAACGGAACTGAGTAAAGAAAAAATAGAATCGTTGTTACGTAAAGGCCAAGTTACAACCCAAACAATTAGTGCGTTTATAACCATTTTAAAAAATTGCGAATTGGCGCGCTACACCCCCATAACGCAAGTGGAAATGGAAAAAGATTACCAGCGCGCTGCCGAAACAATTTCACAAATTGATAAAGAATTAAAGTAGCCATGTTACACAAAAAAAAATTTATAAAATCGGCTGTATTCTTGTTGCTTTTTGGTTTGCTAAACCTGCAAGCGTTTAGTCAGGAAATGGCTTTGTTTGAAGAAGGAAACGCCCTTTATAATGCTGCTAAATATGAAGAGGCCATTGCCAAATACACTGCTATTTTAAATGCAGATAAACACTCTGCTGAACTGTATTTTAATTTGGGTAATGCGCATTACAAATTAAACAACATTGCGCCTAGTATTTATTATTACGAAAAAGCCTTACAACTAGCACCAAACGATCCAGATATTAAACAAAACAGAGCCTTTGCACAAAACATGACCATTGATGCTATTGATGTTATTCCAGAAGTGGGTATTGCAAAGGTTATTAATAAGGTATCGCATTTTATTAGTTTCGATGCTTGGGCTGTTTTAGCCGTTTGCTTTGTAGTATTGGCTGTAGTGTCCTTTATAAACTATTATATTACCAGAGGCACAAAAACCAAACGCGTATCATTTACGGTAGGTTTTATAGCCCTTTTTTTAGTTGCCGCGTCATTGGTGTCGGCTTTTAATAAATATAGCCTGGATCAGGCAGATAATCCTGCCATCGTGTTTGCACAAGAAAGCCCTGTAAAAAACGAGCCTAATTTACGAAGTGCTGAAGCATTTGTACTCCACGAAGGAACAAAAGTACAAGTTTTAGATACCGTGGAAGACTGGAAAAAAATTAAGCTTACAGATGGAAAAACAGGCTGGATTTTGGCAGACGACATTAAATTGTTGAGGTAATTTATTTAAAGTTTAAACAAAAAAGCTTATATTTGTTTTCAATTGTATAATCATGCACAAAACAGTTTTTGCCATATTTTTTGCCGGTGTGTTTGCTGCCTTTTTGGTGGTGCCAAGCGTTATGGCTGCTGTAAATGATAACTTCGATATATCGGTTTTAGCCGCTTCTAGCGAGGAAGAAGAAACCCATGTAAAAGACTTCGAAATTAAACCAGTGTTTCAGGACCAAACAAATAACACTATTTTTACCGACTTGGTAGAATTTCAGAAAACCGATGTAAAAAACTACAATTCACTAGCAAAAGAGTTAGTGTTACCACCTCCCGAAAATTTGGGTTCTTAAATATCTCAAGTACCTACCAACACTCCATAGGTGTTTGGTAACTTTTACCAATTACATATATTAGAATATAACCCGTATTCGGAAGAATTAAAACACTTAAAAGATGAAAACAATTAAACACACATTAATTTTAGGCGCTATCGCCATTAGTTTAGTAGCCTGTAAAGAAGACAATAAAACAGCTCAAACCACTGAAACTACAGCAGAGGTAGCGGTACAGGAAACACCATTATCGGCCGATGTCATGAGCGCTGAAGAGCAAGCGGCTTTAACACCAGACCAAGTAATTACTCTTTTTAAAGAAGGTAACGAACGTTACGTGTCTAATAACCTAACACCACGCGATTACTCCAAACAAGTGCAAAGCACTACGGCGGGTCAGTTTCCACAAGCCATTGTATTATCGTGCGTGGACAGCCGCGTACCAGTAGAGCACGTATTGGATAGAGGTATTGGCGATATTTTTGTGGCCCGTGTAGCCGGTAATTTTGTAAATGAAGATATTTTAGGAAGCATGGAGTTTGCTACTAAAGTATCCGGTTCAAAATTAGTTATGGTTATGGGGCACGAGCATTGTGGTGCCGTTAAAGCGGCCATCGATAATGTAGAACTTGGAAACATTACCCCTATGCTATCTAAAATTAAACCAGCAGTGGCGATGGTAGAATATGAGGGCGAGCGCAATGCCAAAAATGGCGAATTTGTAGCCATGGTTTGCGAGAGTAACGTTAAAAATACCATTGAAGAAATTCGTAAGAATAGCCCAATTATGAAGGAAATGGAAGATAACGGCGAAATAAAAATTGTTGGTGCCGTTTACGATTTAGATTCAGGTATCGTGTCCTTTTTGGACTAACCGCAAGTTTAGGTAACAACGGTTTTTACAAACCGTTTGTAACGCCATTTTTAATACTGTTTTGTGTTGTAAAACATGATATTGGTATTAGGAATGGCGTTTTTGTTACCTGTTAATCCTGTAAAGCTTTAGTTTTGAGTAATATAAATGCATTAAACATAAATTTTTATTATGCAATACATATTATATATAAATAAAAATTTATGAATAAGTTTTTTAAAATTTGCAGCCTAGAACCGTCTGAATAAAAAAGACAAGATGCAAATTTTAATATGACAACAACAAAAAAATTAGAAACACAAAAAACGTTGGCAGATGCCACCTTACCGCCGCTACGCCCAGCTCATAGGCTTTCTAAAATTTTTATTCCGTTAGCCTGGATTCTTTTTTTAGCAAACGTGGCTTATGTAGTCCTTTATGCACCCAACTTGCCAGAAGTAACATGGGGCTCCGTAATAGCACTAAATGGTTTATCCAGTATTATGTGGCTGGTAGTTACTTTTTTTAGTGCCGTTATTCAAACGTATGCCGCTAATTATTTAAAAGGCTTTAAGTATAAGGGCCGCTTTTTGGTAATTAGCTTCTTCTTTACCCTATCTGTAATGCTTTTTGTAGCCTCCAATCATGTTGTACTGTTTTGTGTATCCTGGTTTATAATGGGGTTTTTAATGACACAATTAATTGGTATAAACAGCGCTTGGAAAGAGGGGCAACACGCAGCGCGCTATGCTTTAAACAATTATATTGGCAGTACCTTGTTTTTAGGAGCAGCCGTAGGGTTGCTTACCTACACTACGGGTATCTGGACTATTTCTGGGATTCGCGAAGTGTTACCTCAAATAGAGGGCACTGTTACAGTGGTAGCCGCTTTAGGTGTGCTAATGGCCGCTTTAATACAATCGGCTATATTCCCTTTTCATAAATGGCTCATGTCTGCCATGACCTCTCCCACGCCAGCATCTGCGCTAATGCATGCCGGATTTGTAAATGCTGCTGGTATTTTACTTACTATTTTTGCCCCACTATTAGTTCAGGCAGAAGTGCTAACCATAACCTTTATCATAGGATGTTTAACGGCAATATTTTCGCAGTATTCTAAATTACTGCAAGTAAACGTTAAGCAAAAGTTGGCTTGTTCTACAAGTGCGCAAATGAGTTTTATGATTATGCAATGTGGCCTAGGCTTTTTTAGTGCCGCCATAACCCACCTTATACTTCATGGTTTTTACAAAGCGTATTTGTTTTTGGCTTCAGGTGAAGAAATTAAAAATGGTACTCCACAGCCTCCGCAAACGGTGCAGCTAAAACCCCTGGAAACCCTATTTATTTTAGGTATAAGTATTTTAGGCGGCGTCATGTTTGCCTTGCTTACAGGTAAAGGTTTAGTTCTGGATACAGGTTTGTTTTTAACCTTTATTGTAGCCATCACGGTGGGGCAAGTTTCTTATAACGTATTAAATCACGGCGCGCTTCCTATGGCAAAAAAACTAATTATTTTACCGCTGGCTTCCGCTGTGGGTATAGCTGTTTATGCCTTAACTTATAACGGGGTTGCGGCCCTTCTAAAAGATATGCCGATGGCTAACATGGCTTTGGAGTTCACCTTTGTTCATGCACTGTTTGGCGTTATCTTTTTAGTGGCTTTTTACATCATGTTAACAGGCATGTACAGGAAAATTCCATGGCTTTATGTAAAACTTTTAAATGCTTCACAGCCTTACGAAAAAACAATTTTGTCTACTAAATCAAATCGTTCCTAATTATGAAAGACCTTTTAAAAAGTATTGATAGTGCCTCTCAAACCTTCGGATTAACCTGGCCGTTGTACTCCTTTGTTACGTCCAATCCTTTATCTGGTTATGAGCATTTACCTTTTGAAGAAGCTACGCAGAAAGCGGCGCGACTGCTGCAAGCTTCTACCTACCCGAAGGCGTCCGTGTATGAGGAAGCGCTTCGTAAAGGCGATATAGATAAAGCCGTTTTAAAAGACTGCCTTTTAGCACACCAGCTTCAAGAGTCGCCGGAAACTTATTTAAATGAAATGAAGGCTGGCGAGGCAGCAGAGGTTCACCCTAGCTACCAGGCTTTGGATGTAATTATGGCTAAATGGTTAGCTGCATTTATGGACGAAGGTTTAGCTGAATGGGAAATGCCTAATAAGGAACGTGGCTTTTACGCAGCTTGGAAAATTTTGGCAGCCTTCGACGCCTCTTTAGGAAAAAAACTAACTAATAGTTTGCCCGACACCAGTTTGGAAGCTTTAGAATGGGTGTTACAGAAAAATAATATCACAAATTACCAAACCTTTTTTGAACAACATATGGCGCCCCTATCGGGTTGGGTAGGTTATATAAAGCATCGGGAACAGAATAATACTGTTTGGCAGCAAAGTTTTCCTATGTCTGTAACAGATTATCTGGCCGTTCGCCTAAATATTGCCCAACACTTATACGGAAAGTTGGAAGATGTTGCTATTTCAAATACAACGGTAACGGGTTATCAGCTTAAAAACATCTGGTTACAAGCATGGGAAAAGAGTTTTCAGAATACCTTGGTAGCCACATTGGAGACACAGCAAGAAAAGCAGGCAGACCATACAAATTCGGAAATAGCCGCTCAAATGGTATTTTGTATCGATACGCGCTCTGAAGCCATAAGGCGCCACGTTGAAGCCCAAGGCCCCTACGAAACTTATGGATACGCCGGTTTTTTTGGTATTGCCATGGATTACCAACATTACGATAAAGATATAACCACCAAATCTTGTCCGCCTATTGTGGCTAGTCCTTATGTTGTAACCGAAAAGCCACTGGAAAGCAAAGTGGAAGCGGCTGGGGATTTTCTTCAAGAGAAAAACGAAGAAAAAGCAACCGAATATGTGTTAAGACGCCTAAAAAATATGCTGCCGTCGTCCTTTGGGTTTGTTGAGGGAGCAGGGTTTTTCTACGGCATAAGCTTAACCATGCAAACTATTATGCCACAATTTTTATATAAATGGAAAACCAAAAACACCTTAACACACGAGCCTGTTTGCAGTCCGGAAATTAGCTATCAAACTGGTAACCAATTGGCTGGTAAGGATATTGCTTTAGAGGAAAAAGTGGCCATTGTAAAATCGGCTTTTAATTTAACAGGTTGGCAAAAATTTGCACCTTTGGTGTTGTTTATCGGACACGGAAGTCATACCACAAACAACCCGTTTGCATCCAGTTTGGATTGTGGTGCTTGCGCGGCAAGTCCTGGCAGACACAATGCACGGGTTTTGGCAAAATTGGCAAACCTGCCAGAGGTGCGCCAAGTATTACGGACAGAACATGAAATAGATATTCCGGATAATACCGTGTTTTTAGGAGGCGAACACAATACCACCACCGATGCCATAACTTTATTTGACGCACAGGTTCCAAAGTCTCACGAAGCTGCTTTGGAAGCTTTAAAAACGCAGTTAAAAAAGGCGCAAAAAACAGCCACACAGGAACGTTTGCTTACAAATGCGGAAAGTGTTGCTTTAGCACATAAAAAAGCGACCGATTGGGATGAAACACGACCGGAATGGGGCTTGGCTAGAAATGCCGGTTTTATAATTGCACCGCGAAGCCTTACCCAACATACCAACCTAAACGGACGGTGCTTTTTACATTCATATAATTACAAAAAAGATCCAACAGGCGCCGCTTTAGAAGGTATTTTATGCGGGCCAATGGTGGTAACACAATGGATAAACAACCACTATTATTTTACAACAGTTGATACCGATAAATTTGGCGGAGGTTCTAAAATAACACACAATATTACAGGTAAATTTGCTGTGGTTCAGGGTAATGGTGGCGATATTAAAATGGGTCTGCCACTGCAATCCCTAAAAGCAGCCGATAATGAAATGTACCACCAGCCACTGCGCTTAACTGTGGTTATTCAGGCGCCTTTGAGTCGTGTGGAACAGATTTTAAAAAAGCATCAAAATTTACAGAATTTACTAGACAATGCGTGGATTTATTTGAAAGTTCTGGATACAGACAACAACAATAAAACCACTGCTTACACCAAAAATTTTAAATGGATACCAGAACCATCGCAGCCAATTGGTAATGAAGTTTCTGTTAAAGAAACGCGTGGTGTGCTTGTTAATTAAGCCCTAGTATACCACTTGTAACATAAGATGCTATTATTAATTGAGGGTTTTATGGCTTTTGAAAATTTTCATGCCAACTAAAGTTTTCTAAAATAATAGCATCTTTCTTGGTTTTTAAATAATTAATGTACGCTGTAGCTGCAGGAGTAAACTTTTTTCCTTTTAGCCATATTAAATTCCAAAAAGAGGTTACCGGAAGGCCTTGTGCTGGAATAATGGTTAATTCCTTATTACGCAGTTCATTTTTTAAACCAATAAGGGGCATTACGGAGTAGCCTAAACCCGAAATAACAGCTTGTTTAATAGCCTCGTTAGTTGATAACTGAATTTTCTTGTTGGTATTTACTTGCCTTACAGATAAGTAGTCTTCCATGGCTTGCCTTGTAGCCGAGCCTTTTTCTCGGTAAATAAGAGGCAAATCCTCCAAAATTAATTCGTTGTTTTTATACGACAACTCATTTGCTCGGGTGGTATTGCCAATTAAAAATAACTTGTTTTGCATGAGTGGAATACTGGCTACATTTAAGTTGTTAGGCATAACCGAAACCAACGCAAAATCGACTTCATTTTGTTCCAAACTTTTTAAAACTTTATACCGGTTGGTTACATCCATTTTAAGATCAATTTCCGAATGCGTTTTTAAAAAACCAGACAAAAAATAAGGCATTACGTACTTACCTGTAGAAACCACCGCAATATTTAGTTGCCCGGTTAAAAACCCTTTGTAAGCCATGGTTTTATGTTTCATAGCTTCTACTTCTTTTAAAATACGTTTGCTGGCTTCTGCTATTTCTTCTCCAAAAGGTGTAACATATAATTGTCTGCCTATAACTTCAGTTAAGGGGATATCAAACTGGTTTTGAAAGTTTTTTAATTGAATGGAAACAGCCGGCTGCGTTAAAAACAGGAGTTCTGAAGCTTTGGTTATGCTTTTTGTTTCAACAATTTTTAAAAATATTTGAAGTTGATTTAAGGTGTAGTTCATAAATTTAATTTATTTAAAACATAGTAAATATAAATAAAAATTAATGTAATTAATAGTCGATTTTTGTTTCAATAAGTAAATTTTTAAGAACCGAAGCCATGAAAACAGAAACAAGCTCTAGTAAAGATTTGGAATTAAACGAGCAGCAAGCGTTTAAATTAATTGACGGCACCTTTGACGCCGCGGAATCTGCCGATGTGTTGTTTTCTGTTTTAAGCGATAAAATCCGGTTTCACAATATTCAAATATTAAGCATTCAAGAGCGCTTTAGTGGCGATACCAGTTATTCTGAAAAACGTTTAGACGAATTAAAAGCAGCCAAACGCCAAGTAGCCGCCCTTATTTTAAAGGCTAAAAACAATAATTGCGATATTGAAATAAAAAGCAGCATCCAAATGACGCTTAAAAAGAAAACTTAAATAAAAACAGCCTATTTATCAGTTCAAAAGTACCAATGCATGCTACTACAAGTGGTGTAAGTTGCTTGATTTTAATTTTTATCAGCACCCGTTAAACGGGCACATTTATAGGCATTATTGTTTTGTAAGTGCATTTTTTTAATACATTTATGGTCGCTAATAGCACTATAATTATACTACCTAATGGACTTAAAAACCGTTTTCGACAATAACAAAACATGGATTGAAACAAAACTAGCGTTAAATCCAGATTTTTTTAACACACTAGGTACGGGGCAAAATCCGGAGTTGTTGTATATAGGCTGTTCCGATAGTAGGGTAACCGCCGAAGAATTAATGGGAGCCAAACCCGGCGAGGTTTTTGTGCACAGAAACATTGCCAATATGGTCATTAGCATCGATTTAAACGTGATGTCGGTAATAAATTATGCCGTTAATCATTTAAAAGTTAACCACGTTATTGTTTGCGGGCATTATGCCTGTGGTGGGGTAAAAGCAGCTATGCAGTCTGCAGATTTAGGTATATTGAATCCATGGCTTCGTAATATTCGCGATGTGTACCGTATACACCGAACAGAATTAAATGCCATTGAAAACGAAGAGGCCCGGTACAACAGGTTGGTGGAGCTTAATGTTCAGGAGCAGTGTGTTAACTTAATAAAAACGGCTGCTGTTCAAAAAGCCATACGGGAGCGTAGCTTGCAGGTTCATGGTTGGGTGTTCGATATTCATTCGGGAGAATTAATAGATTTAAAAATCGATTTTGTAAAATATTTAGAAGACATCCGAGAAATTTACCACTTGGATTAAGATATCAAACAAAAAAGACCGCTTGTAAAAAAGCGGTCTTTTTTTTGTGTTTTCTAGAATGCAGCTTACTGTAACAAGCTGTATACAAATTCTGGGTAGCCACGTTCGCCAGACGCACTAGTTAGTGCTAAAAATTTCAACTTATATAAATTACCGTCGGTATCGTTAATTATATAAAACACATTGTCCTTTAACGATGGTAAACTGTTTGGCCCGCCGCCGCTTCGCCAAGAGCTTCCTATGGCGCGTTGGTCGTTACTAAAATTAGTATCCACTACATTGGCTAACGTAAAATTGTCGTAGCTTAAGTTGGTGTCTACTTCAGTGTCCACTACATACGCGGTTACATCTGCTTTGGTATTTGTAAGTACAAAATCGGTGTAGCCGTAAGCGCCAAAACCTGGAATTTCATTCGTAAAAACCGTAAAATTCAGGTCCCAATTCATTTTAGCTGGTTCAATGGTTACCTCCGTTTCTGTGTCGAAACTAAAAAATGTAAAGTTATAGTTAGGTGTTTTCGAAATTGTTATGGTGTCGTGCGTGGTAGCATCTAAATCGGCATACTGTAATAAGTAGTCGTTTCCACTTTTTGTTATGCGCACTTTTTTCCAGCCTCTTGGGTCGCCGGAAACCTCCACACTACCCGTAGCAGGCGTGTTGGTTCCTACCTTATAACCTAAATTTAAAAGATACACATAATTGGCATCGGGGTTACTGGAAACCGCATCTATGGCTGTGCCATTTATATTTCCAAGAGGATTGTCTATATAGTCTGCACTGGAGGCTTCAAAAGTACCTACAGCCACCTGTGTTTGTAAATCTTGCACTTCCGGACTGCTGCTGGTTACCGCATCAATATTTGTTGTATTTAATTTTCCTGCTGCCATATAAATGGAGCCATTTATAACCACTCTAAAATCGCTTCCAGAGTAAAACCCTAAATCCCAGGTGTCTCTTCTAATTTCGGTGGTGTTACTTGTACTTAAATCGATAAAAACCTGATTTGGTTGGTTTGGTCCGCCTACTTCTGGAGCAATTGCGGCGCCTTCAATTAGCACGTTAATAGGTCCAGTTGGCGTATTGTTGTCATCACTGCTACAGCTAAAAGTTGTAAGTACCGCAAAGGCAACAAAGAGAGATAAAAATTTGTTAATCATGATATTAGTGTTTAAAATTTAAAATTATATAACAGTTTTAAGTAAAATGAACGGCCATAACCTAGCGTAATGTTTTGGTTAGTTCCGTTGTGTGTTCCTGAATTAGTTAGGGTGTTGGTAATGTTTACAGTGGTTATGTTTAGTAAGTTCCGAGCGCCTAGGGTAAGTTGAAAGGCATCTGAAAAAAACGATTTTCTTACCGATGCGTCTAGCCAACTGTAAGCTTCTAATGTTTGTTTTGTAAATAAATTATTACCGTCAGCATCCACAGCACCACTAGCTATAAAATTGTCCTGTGCGCCATTATATTTGTAAAGAAGCGTAAAGGTTGTTGCCCATTTTGGCACTTGGTAGCTGGCGCTAGAGTTTAGTTGTAAGGCGTACAGAAAATCGTTTTTGGCGTTGGCTTCGTTATTCAATTCTCGCGAAATGCCCTGAAGTGTAGCACCCAGACTAAAAGTCCAATGGCCCGATTTTATTCGATTATCCAAGGTAGCGCCTATAAGTTTGTAAGCGTCTATATTAATAAACTGATACTGCAGCGGTAGTGTATTAACAATGGCCAAATCAATTTTGTTGTCCAAGGAAATGTAACTTAGTTTAAACTCGTTTATTAGAGATTTTTGTTGAAACCAACTGCGTTTTTTCAAATTTAAAAAGGCGGAGTAGCCGTTTTCGGGTTTTAAATTGGCGTTGCCCCTAACATCATGATTGGAATCTACAAAGTAGTAGTAAAGCTCCTCAAAACTTGGTGTTCGGTAAGAACTGCCCAACTCTGCCCGAAGTTCAAATCCGTTTTTCATTAAATAACGCGCACTTAACGAGCCGGTTATTTTAGAATTAAATTGCGAATTGTATTCGAAACGGGTACCTGGGCGTACCGAAATTTTATCTGAAAACTTGTATTCTGCCGAGGCATACCCTGCCAAACTATAAACAGATTCCGATTTAGCTCCTTGTGTTTGGGCACCGGTTGCTTGGGTATCAAACCCTTCAATAAAACGGGCTTCGTAGCCTAACTGAAAATTAAAACGGTCGTTTTTTACCAGATTATTTACAGCGCCATTGGAGAAAAATACTTTGGTAGATTGGTAGGTTTGGTCTGTTTCGTTGCTTTTTTCATGGGTAAGAATAAAGTAATTAAACGTATTTAGTTGCTGCTCCTGCTGTTGGTAGGAAAACGCTGCTTTATAATGGGCGCCCGACTTAAATTTACCAGATACATTTAGGTTGTTTACAAAGCGGTTGGTGGTATAAATTTTATCTGTTGCCGACGGGTTTGAAGTTTGTGAGGCAATATTTATGTTAGGCCTTACCGTGCTATCGTAAAAATTTAGGTGTTCGTTAAAATAATCAAAACGATAATTTAAATTAAAAACCTCCGACTTATAATTAACTAATGCGTTGGTGTTTAGTTGGGTTTTAGGCAGCCAACTGTACCCGCGTAACCCGTTGTTTTGGTAATAATTTTCACCTTGTTTGGTGTCTAAAAAACCAGCAAATTGATTCCGGTTAAAACCTGCCCGTGCAAACCATTTGTTGTTTATATTATGCGCTATATTAACCAATTGTATGTGGCGCCCTTTATGAAACCATGCATATTCATTACCTACGGTTTCTTCTTGGATGGCTGTTTGTACAGACCATTTGGTGTTACTAGATTTTTTGGTAATTATATTTATAACGCCAGAAACGGCGTTGGCCCCGTATTCCACACCCATAGCACCTTCTACAATTTCTATTTGTTCTACATCGTCTAAATTTATTTGTGTTA
This sequence comes from Bizionia sediminis, assembly GCF_042684585.1. Taxonomy (NCBI): domain Bacteria; kingdom Pseudomonadati; phylum Bacteroidota; class Flavobacteriia; order Flavobacteriales; family Flavobacteriaceae; genus Bizionia; species Bizionia sediminis. The sequence goes on along the minus strand of NZ_JBHULS010000002.1, from coordinate 376,594 downwards.
AATCAATGTTGTTTCCAACGCCACTGTCGCTTACCAACGGAATATTATCTACTAAAATGGTAAAGTATTGTGCATCTAATCCAAAAAAAGAAATAGTGGATTTACCAGTTTGGGCATTTGGAATAACGTTCAAATTTAAATTGAAGTTTAACAAATCGGCTATAGTATTGGCAGCTTGACTTTCTATTTGTTGCCGGTTTATCACTTTCACATTGTGAACCGATTTTTTTATGGATTGTGGATTGTACTGTGCGGTAATAACTACTTCGCGCAACGTTTCGGTTTGACTTGTATCCACTTGAATACCTTGCGAAAACAGCAAGTGGCTGCATAACGATGAAAAAAAAAGGATATAAATGTTTTTATTTAGAATCATTCTACATAAATTTGACGCAAATATAAAACCTTATTTTAATTTAATCCAAATAAGAATAAATAATTAATAATTTTTATAACAATTAAAAACATTTGTAATGATGAAAAATTTAGTTTTAAGCCTGGTTTTAATAATTAGTCTCTTTAGTGAGGGGTATGCACAAAGCAAAAAAAAGCTAGACAGACAAGCTATAAAAGCGATGTGTGGGTGCTATGAAGTTAATTTTAATTTTGCCGAAACTTTTAACTATTCCAAGGATTCTACCTATGTGCCTTCGGCAGTAAAACACGATCGTGGATTGGAATGGGTAGAGTTAGTAGCGGACACGGACAATGCTATTAGTATGCAACATTTACTAATTGTACCTACCCCAAAAGGCCCGTATATAGTTAAACACTGGCGCCAAGATTGGGAATATCAAAATCGCCATCTATACGTTTATAATCACGACAACAAGTGGGATTTTGTAACGCTTCCTAAAAAGGCTGTTAAAGGGCAATGGACCCAGCGTGTTTTTCAAGTAGACGATAGCCCTAGGTACGAGGGTACCGCTAGCTGGGTGCATGTAGACGGTAAAAGTTATTGGGAAAATACAACACCAGCACCACTTCCAAGACGCGAATACACCACCCGAAGCGATTATAACGTGACCATGCGAACTAACCGCCATGAAATTGTTGAAAATGGCTGGATACACGATCAGGATAACGATAAAATTTTACGATCAGACACTTCAGAAGATTTGCTAATTGCACAAGAAAAAGGATACAATACTTACGTAAAAGTTCCTGACGAAAAATGTAAGCCTGCACAAGATTATTGGACTGAAAATCACGAAAAATGGGCTTTGGTGCGCGCTAAATGGGATGCTGTTTTTGACAGAAACAAAAATTTAAGCTTAAAAGAAAAAGTAGATAATAAAGTGTTGTTTAAATATTTGTTGGATAACGACAATTTTAAAACATCCGAAACTATAAATCCGCTTATAGACGCATTTGTAAACTAAAAGCAACATGACACGTAATTTTAGGCTATTTTTTACCGTTGGCTTTTTAGTATTTGCTGGTTTTGCTCAAGAAAATATCTTTTTACAACGAAATTTTTGGAATGCAAGTACAAGTATTCAGGATGTTAAAGCGCAGCTACAAGCCGGACATGATATTAGTGCTTTAAATGCTAATAAGTTTGATGCTGTGGTTTACGCCATATTACAAAATACGCCCAATAAAACTATTGCTTACGTGCAATCTCAAAAAGGTAACGACGTAAACAAATTAACACACGATGGTCGGACTTATCTTTTTTGGGCTGCTTACAAAGGCAATGTGGCGCTAATGAATTACTTTATCCAAATAGGAGCAAAAACCCATTTAACTGACGATGCCGGTTACACGGTGTTAAATTTTGCGGCAGCTACGGGCCAAACAAATACAAATGTTTACGAAGTGTGCCTTAATAATGGTGCCAATTTGCAAACAGATTTAAGTCCTAATGGCGCAAATGCCTTACTGCTAGCGGCTCCTTTTGATACTAACTTTAACCTAATTAACTATTTTGTATCGAAAGGTGTGGCTATTACCAGCACGGATTATCACGGCAATGGTTTGTTTAATTATGCCGCTAAAACTGGAAATAGAACCTTCTTGAATGCCCTGCTTAAAAAAGACATTACAGGTACCAGTCAAGCATTTATTTTCGCTGTTTCTGGTACGCGAAATCATAAAAATAACATTACTTTTTACAAGTATTTAGAGGGATTGGGTTTGGATCCAAACGTTGTTTCGCCTGAAGGTAATACGCCTTTACACATTTTGGCGAAACAACCAAATACCCTAGACCAAATTCAGTATTTTATAAATAAAGGCGTACCACTAACGCATGTTAATAATAAAGGAAATACGGCTTTTTTTAATGCCGTAACTTATAATTCGTTGCCAGTTATTAGCAGTTTATATTCAAGCCAAACAGACCTAACAAGGGTAAATAAACAGGGCGTATCTGCCTTGGCATTAGCACTAGAGCACAATAGTTATGAGGTGGTAGCTTATTTAATTAAAAGTGGGGCGCCGGTGGGTAATAAAAACCAACTAATTTATGACGCCATGAAGTCCTTCAACACCAAGTTTCAAGCCGACTTTGAAAAAAAGATGGCGCTTCTTGTTGCTCATGGAGCAGACATAAACAGTGCGCAAGCCAACGGAAATACGGTAATACACAATGCCGTAATGGAAAATAACCTGGACCTTTTAAAATGGGCAATGGGCTTTGATGTAAATATTAATGCCAAAAATGAAGCAGGAAACACAGCTTTACATTTGGCAGCTATGCGAAGTAAGAATACAGATATTTTGAAGTATTTAATAGCTGAAGGTGCCGATACATCGCTTACCACTGCATTTCAAGAAACGGCGTTTCAGCTCGCACAAGAAAATGAATTATTAACATCCACTAACGCGGATATATTGTTTTTAAAGTAGTTAGTTTAATCCTGCGAGATGCCATGCCAGCGTCTCGCGGGATTTATATAAATGTATACATATGAAGATGCGATTAAAACAAACAGTACTTTACGCCATTATGCTGTTGGGCTTGGTTTCTGTAACCAACATACCCAATACGAAACAGTATAAGTGTATGATTCAAATGACTAATTATATTGGGGAGCCAGCCTATGTGGTTATATCCTTAATAAATCCTGAAGGCGCCTACGAAAAAACACTGTATGTAAAAGGCAATGACCCCGAATGGTATCACGATATTACTAATTGGTGGCAATTTTATGGAAAAAAACGGCAAAACATAGATGCCATTACTGGCGAAACTATTGCGGGCGGAACACGTAGCATTAATATTATTACCATTGAAAATTCGAAAATAGACGCGGGCTACAGCATTCGGTTTGAAACAGCCGTTGAGGATCAAGCCTACCATGCAACAGATGTACAATTTCCGCTAACTTCCGAAACCATACAAAGCAAAGTAGAAGGTACAGGTTTTATTCGCTATGTGCGAATCATGCCTAATTAAAATGCCATAAAGCCGCATAGATTAATTTTAGGTGTATGACCATTTCAATATGGCGGTATAGCCATTTACTTTTAGCTATAACTGCCTCTGTTTTTATCTTTTTAGCAGCAGTAACAGGTATCATTTTAGCCTTTCAGCCCATAGCTAACGTCTTTCAGCCTTATAAATCTGCCCACTTTAATTCAATTACCTTGGCGGAAACTGTGCATAGGTTGCAACAAACCTATCCCGACGTTCTGACTTTGGAGGTGGATAATAACCAATTTGTTTTGGCATCTGTTATAACCAGTAATGGCGCCAGTAAAACGGGATATATTAACCCAAAAACTGGTGCATTTATTGGTAATAAACCAACGATGAGTCCATTTTTTAAATGGGTTACTAGCCTGCACAGATCATTATTTTTAAAAGGGGTTGGTCGGTTTTTTGTGGGCTTTAGTGCGTTGCTCTTATTTTTAATGGTTGTTTCAGGTTTTGTTCTTATTATTAAGCGTCAGGGAACCTTTAAACATGTTTTTTCAAAAATTATAAAGGAAAATAAACACCAGTACTGGCATACTGTTTTAGGGCGTTTACTTTTGGTGCCAATTGGTATTATGGCGCTATCCGCAGTGTATTTGTCTGCCGAAAAATTTAATTTACTCCCAGCTCATGCAATAAAACACACCACGAGTTTAGAAGCCGTAACAACCATTGCAAAACCAAATGTTTTGCGTTTTTCAGCCTTCAAAAATACGTACTTATCTGATGTTCGTTACGTGGAGTTCCCTTTTTCGGATGCGCCAGAGGACTATTATACGGTGGCTTTAAAAAACCATGAAATATTAGTAAACCAGTATAATGGACGTGTTGTTAGTAAGGTTTCCTATCCTTTATTGCGTTTTTTTTCAGAGTTAAGTATGCGTTTGCACACAGGTTCTGGAAATGCATGGTGGGCCATAGTTTTGGCTATTGCAGCTGCCGCTTGTTTGGTTTTTATTTACACGGGCTTTGCCATTACTATAAAACGGCGACAGACGAAATTAAATAATAGTTTTTCTAAAAATGCCTGCCACTATATTATTCTTGTTGGTTCGGAAAATGGAAGCACAGTAACTTTTGCCAATATGTTACAGCAAAAACTATTGGAGGCAAATAAAACGGTTTTTATTGCGGAACTAAATCAATTCGAAACATTTAAAAGCGCCAAGTTTATTTTCATAATTACAGCTACATACGGACAAGGTCAGGCGCCAACCAATGCCACTAATTTTTTCAAATTATTGGCGCAAAAAAAACAACCACAACCCATTCAATATGCGGTACTAGGCTTTGGATCCCGGGCTTATCCGCAATTTTGTCAATATGCTTTGGATGTGGATAAAAACATGGAAGCTATAGGTAAGCGGTTGTTGCCTGTTTATACCATACATAATAAGTCGGTTAAGGCTTTTAAAGACTGGTTAAAATTAGTGGAAGAGAAAATATCTGTACCGGTTCAACTTACGGGTTCAGAGCTTATTTTTATTCCAAAATTAACTACTACGTTAGAAGTTACAGGTAAAACAGTGGCAATAAATAATATAGACAACACCTTTTTAATACAATTACAACCAAAAACAAAAACGAAATTCACCTCTGGCGATTTATTAGCTATTTATCCAAATAATAATTACGCCGAACGTCTGTATTCCATAGGAAAAGTAAATAAGCAAATGCAATTAAGTATTAAATTACATACGCATGGCTTGGGTTCAAATTTTTTACACAATTTACAAATAGGGGCTAACTTTCGAGCGCGACTGTTACAAAACCCGTCTTTTCATTTTCCTAAGAGGCCAAAAACCGTCATTTTTATTGCCAATGGAACTGGTGTGGCACCTTTTCTAGGGATGTTACACAGCAATAGCAAACAAAAAAATGTACACCTGTATTTGGGTTTACGTAAAACGGAATCCTTCAGCATTTATAAAAATATGCTCCAACAATATATTAATCAGAAAAAATTAACCCGTTTACGTGTGGCATTCTCGCGCGAAAATCCACCTGCTTATGTTCAGGATTTATTACGTGAAGACACCAACTTTATAAATTCTACTTTAAAATCAGGAGGCGTTTTAATGCTGTGTGGTTCTTTAGCTATGCAAAAAAGTGTTTACGCCATGTTAACAACAGTCTGTTTTGAAGCGGATGCAAGTCTGTTAGCGTTTTATCAAAAAAACGGACAAATAAGGGCCGATTGTTATTAAATAGTTCAAAAAAACTCATTTAAAGTACTTGCTTGTTGGGCGTGTCGTCTGCTTTTTCAGTGGCTTTTATTACGTACGGAAAGAGTAAAGGTGCTACTGCTTTTACGGGTTTGTATAATAACGCATTTTCTGTTTGAGCGCTATCTACCAGAGGCAGGTTGTTGTTCATAGCATCAAAAACATTAAGAAGTACACTTAAAATTAAAACCATTTTTATAAGGCCAAAAAAGGCACCTAAAAGTTTATTTAAAATACCTAATGCGGCAAAATTAGCCAAAGTAGTTAAGGCTTTTCCTGCCAAACCAATAGCAAGAACAATGACAATAAATGTGCTTATAAAGGCTGTAATATTAATGGTTTTTTCATCCCAATTTACATAGTTTATAAGCATTTCCGCAACGTAAAAACTAAAATGAATAGCACCGTAAATGCCTGCTATTAGCGCTACTAACGACGCTATAGCTACAAAAAAACCTTTTATAAAACCACGCACTACAGCGAAACCTAAAAAGGCAAACAAAACCATGTCAATTACGGCCATATTACCAAAGAATTTTAACAAATATAAAGTAACTTTGCTACTTTAAAAGTTTATGTAAACCTAAAATAAATTTGCTTTAAGCAATTTCAATATATGTCTAGAGACGAAAAATTAAAAGAACGCTGGGAATTAGTGGTTAAAAAATTGTCAGATCAATTTGCAGATGGCGACACGTTAGATTTAGATGCCATTATATACTTAATTGGTGTGCAAGAACTTGGTCAGTTAAACCGAAAATTTAAAAAAGATCATAAACTGGACCTTATGCACATAGCTATTTGTCGTTTGTTAGAGCCTTATGGTTATTATGAATTCGACTATTTTGACGAAGATAAATGGCCACATTACAAGGTAAAAGAACAGCTGCCCAACCTAAAAGCAGGCGAGCAAGCCGTACTTATGAAGGAAGCCATTGTAACTTATTTTTTAGAATCTGAGTATATACAATAAGAATTAGTAAATTTGCCCTCATTTTAAGCATACCATGATACAAGAAATTAAAGAGTTAATTGCTGAAGCAGAAGCATTTGAAGCCCAAACAACCGAAGCTATTGATGCTTTCAGAATTAAGTATTTAGGCAAAAAAGGGCTCCTAAATAATTATTTTAAAGCCTTTAAAAATGTACCGGCAGAACAGAAAAAAGAGTTTGGACAGGTTTTAAACGCACTGAAAAAAACGGCAGAAGACAAAGTAGCAAGCTTAAAGGAACGTCTAGAAAATACAACCGAACAACTGGGCGTATACAACGATTTATCGCGTCCAGGTAATCCTATTGAAATTGGCGCCAGACACCCTATATCTATTGTAAAAAACCAGATTATCGATATTTTTTCGCGTATTGGTTTTAATGTTAGCGAAGGCCCAGAAATAGAAGACGATTGGCACAACTTTACGGCCTTAAATTTACCCGAATACCATCCCGCTCGCGATATGCAGGATACCTTTTTTATTCAAACAAATCCCGATATTTTATTGCGTACACATACCAGTTCGGTGCAAGTGCGTTACATGGAAAATAACCAACCACCCATTCGTACTATTTCACCAGGGCGTGTGTACAGAAATGAAGCTATTTCGGCCCGATCGCACTGCTTTTTTCATCAAGTAGAAGGCCTGTACATAGATAAGGATGTTAGTTTTTCAGACCTCAAGCAAACGTTGCAGTATTTTACAACCGAAATGTTTGGAAAAAGTAAAATTAGGTTGCGCCCATCCTACTTTCCGTTTACAGAACCCAGTGCCGAGGTAGACGTATATTGGGGGCTAGAAACGGAAACCGATTACCGTATTACAAAAGGCACCGGCTGGTTGGAAATTATGGGCTGCGGTATGGTAGACCCCAATGTTTTGGAAAATTGTGGCATAAACTCCAAAGAATATTCAGGCTTTGCTTTTGGTATGGGAATAGACAGGATAGCCATGCTATTGCATCAAATTGGCGATATTAGATTGTTAAGCGAAAATGATGTTCGCTTTTTAGAACAATTTAAATCGGCTTTCTAATTACCTACAACCCCAAAAATACGGTACATGTTATACGCAAACATTGCTAGTAATTGCCTTTAAGGAAGTTGAGGTTGTAAAGAAAAAATAGGATTTCTAGCTTAAAGTCTTGGTATTTAGTTAAATTCACTATTTTTAACAGTTAATTAACGGTATTTAAGTTCGGTTTTGTCCGAACTAATTATAAATTTGCCAATCTGTTTTTATAGCAATGGACAAAGCGTTAAAAGAAAAAAAATACGAATTGGTTGAAAAGTTGGGGGTTCATTTTGAGCATTCCCAGCAGCTAGCACCCGTTGCTGCGCGAATTTTAGCCTTTGTTATTTTAACGGGTAAATTTGGTGTAACCTTCGACGATTTGGTATGTGGATTAGGTGCTAGCAAGAGCACTATTTCCACCCATTTAAATCATTTGCAAGATTTGCAACGAATTTCGTATTTCACTAAAAAAGGCGACCGAAAAAAATATTTTGTCACCAATTCCGATGGCCTAATTCAAAGTATTGAAAACATGATGGCTCAATGGGAATTAGAAAAGAATTTACACCAAGAAATTTCGGATTATAAATTGGAAATAAACAATTTAGAGGCAACGCCGGCTCATCTTGAATTCGAATTAACATTTCACGAAAACTATATAAAATTTTTAAATCTAGCTTTGGCTTCTATGATGGATTTAAAATCCAAAATAGCAGCATTAAAAACGCAAACACTATCATAACATGAAAAAACACACCTTTAATATTTTAGTGCCGTGTGCACTGGTTTTAGCACTATTTAGTTGCGGAAAAAATGAAGCCCCACAGCAGGCACCACGTGTTATGCCGTATCCGGTTATCGAAATTTCTAAACGCAGTATCACCACTTTCGACGATTTTCCTGCCAGCATTGAAGGAAAAATAAATAGTGCCGTACGTCCTAAAATATCAGGCTATATTCAAGAGGTTTTGGTGGAAGAAGGCCAGGAAGTAAAACAAGGGCAAACGCTATTTAAGCTAGAAACCCAAAGTTTAAACCAAGATGCGCAAGCAGCACAAGCTAATGTGGCTGCAGCCCAATTGGAGGTGAACAAACTAAAACCGCTAGTAGAACAAAATATTATTAGTGCCGTTCAGTTAGAAAGTGCCAAAGCCAGATTATTACAAGCGCAAAGTACGTTTAACAGCATAGGCGCCAATATAAATTATGCCACGGTTAAAAGTCCGGTAAATGGAGTTGTAGGGTCTATAAATTATCGTGAAGGTGCTTTGGTAAGCGCCCAAGATCCGATGCCGCTTACCAGCGTTTCTGCTATAGCCGAGGTGTATGCCTATTTTTCAATGAATGAAAAGGCGTTTATTTCGTTTATGGCGGAAGCTGAAGGTGAAACAGCCGAAGAAAAATTAAACAACATGCCTGAAGTTAAATTGCGTTTAGCAAATGGCGATATGTATGAACCTACCGGAACCATTGAAACCATTACAGGCGATGTAAATGAGCAAACAGGTACCATAACATTTCGGGCTAAATTCCCCAATACATCAGGGCTTTTACGCAACGGAAGCAGCGGGACTGTTTTAATTCCTAAAACGTATACCAATGCCATACTTATTCCTGCGGCCTCTACCTTTGAAAGACAAGGAAAGTTTTTTGTGTACAAGGTTATAAAGGATTCGTTAGCAGATAAAGCGGTGTCTGTTTTAAAAACAGCAAATCGTTACTACATTATAGATGATGGCTTACAAGCAGGTGAAGTTATTTTAGCCAAAGGATTCAATAAAGTTACTTCTGGAAGTAAAATACAACCAGTAAAAACATCTATGGATAGTATTATTAATTCGTTCGATACGGTATTTAAATAAGCTTTATTATGTTAAAGAAATTCATTGAAAGACCTGTTTTATCAACAGTTATTTCCATTATAATTGTCATACTGGGTATTTTAGGTTTGTTGCAATTGCCTGTTACCCAGTATCCAGATATTGCACCACCTACCGTACAAGTATCAGCATCCTACCCTGGGGCTAATGCTGAAACCATTTTAGAAAGTGTGGTAGTTCCAATAGAGGAACAAATAAATGGTGTGGAGGGCATGACCTACATTACATCGTCTGCTAGTAACTCCGGAAGTGCGTCCATACAAGTGTTTTTTGAACAAGGCTACGATGCCGATATTGCGGCCGTTAACGTGCAGAATAGGGTGGCGCGAGCAAATGCCTTGCTGCCTTCCGAGGTAACACGTGCTGGTGTAATTACCCAGAAGCAACAAAATTCAGCCCTTTTGTATACGGCGGTGTTTTCTACCAATCCAGATTTTGACGATACCTTTATACAAAACTACATTAACATTAACATTAAGCCCGAATTACAGCGTATTAATGGCGTTGGTGCGGTTAATATTTTTGGTGGTAAAGATTACTCCATGCGTATTTGGTTGGACCCCAATAAAATGGCTGCCTACAAACTAGAGCCACGCGAGGTTATTCAAGCCATAAATGAACAAAGTTTAGAAGCTGCTGCGGGTTCTTTTGGTCAGAATAGTGGCGAATCGTTCGAGTATGTAATAAAATATAAAGGCCGTTATAAGCTGCCATCCGATTATGAAAATATTGTGGTAAAGGCCCTTGGCGATGGTCAATTTTTGCGCGTTAAAGATGTCGCTAAAGTGGAGTTAGATGCGTTTTCGTATTCCACCATATCCAGAACCAATGGCAATCCTGCTATTAATTTTGGGGTATTCCAAACACCGGGCTCTAATGCACAAGAAATTATTGAAAATATCTATATCAAAATGGAGGAACTCAAAAAAGATTTCCCCGAAGGTATTGACTATTTAGTAAACTACGATACCAATAAATTCCTAACTGCCTCCACCGAAAAGGTATTACACACCTTACTGGAAGCTTTTTTATTGGTGTTTTTAGTGGTGTTTATATTTTTACAGGATTTTAAATCTACCTTAATTCCAGCTATTGCTGTACCGGTATCCATTATTGGAACCTTTTTCTTTTTAAATGTTTTAGGCTATTCCATAAACTTACTTACCCTATTTGCTCTTATTTTGGCCATTGGTATTGTGGTGGATGACGCTATTGTTGTTGTGGAAGCGGTTCATGCCAAGTTAGAAGATGGCTATAAGGATGCTAAAGAAGCATCTATTTCGGCCATGAGCGAAATTAGTGGCGCTATTATTTCCATTACATTGGTAATGGTAGCCGTTTTTGTTCCTATTACGTTTATACAAGGGCCATCGGGTGTTTTTTACGAACAATTTGGGGTGACCTTAATGGTGGCTATTTTAATTTCGGCTGTAAACGCTTTAACGCTAACTCCGGCCTTATGTGCTATATTTCTAAAACCACACAAGGATCATGAGCAAAAAAAGAAATCTATATTACAACGTTTTTACGATGCGTTTAATAGTGCCTTTAATGCTACGTTAAACAAATACACACAATCTTTAGGCTTTTTAATAAAGCATAAGTGGATTACCTTCATTATTCTTGGAGCAAGCGTTTTTGGTATTATTACTGCCAGTAAAGTCATTCCAACTGGTTTTGTTCCTTCAGAAGATAGGGGTGTTATATTCATGAACGCCGAGTTACCGCCTGGGTCATCCGTAGATCGTTCGTTTGCCGTTAATCAACAATTAAAAGAAGCCATAAAAGATATTGAAGGCATAAAAGGCGCCTCCTTTATTAGTGGTCAAAACTTCTTTTCTGGTGCAGGTAGCTCCAACGCCATGGGCTTTATTATTTTAAAAGACTGGAGTGAACGTGAAACCGAACAAACATCTGTAAACGCCATTATTGGCCAACTGTTTGGAAAAGCAGCCATGATTCCAGACGCAAATATTATCTTTTTTACACCACCTAGTGTACCTGGTTTTGGTAGCGCCGATGGTTTTGAAATGCGTTTACTGGACCGCGCAGCTCGACCGTTAACAGAATTGGATGCCACTACTACAGAGTTTGTTAATCTATTAAATCAGCAGCCAGAAATAGCCTATGCTTCTAATTCTTTTAGTACTGGATTTCCACAACTGGAATTGGATATCAATGTGGAGCGTGCCAAAGAAGCAGGTGTTTCTACGAGTGCTATTTTATCCGCTTTACAAGGTTATATTGGGGGTAATTATGTGGCCGATTTTAGCCGCTTTGGAAAACAGTTTCGCGTATTTGTACAGGCCTTACCAGAAGATCGTATAGACGAGGCTAGTTTAAATAGTATGATGGTAAAAACCCCTAGCGGGCACATGACTCCAATTTCGCAGTACGTATCCTTTAAAAGAGTGTATGGACCGCAAACGGTTAACCGCTTTAACCTATTTAATGCGGTTACTGTAAATGGTGCAGCAACCCCTGGTTACAGTTCTGGAGATGCTATTAATGCCATTAACAAACTGGCGGAAGCCAATTTGCCAGAGGGTTACCAAGTGGCCTATTCTGGTATAACACGAGAGGAAATTGCATCGGCAGGGCAGTCTACTATTATTTTCATGATTAGTATTTTGTTTGTGTATTTCCTACTATCGGCACAATACGAAAGTTACTTATTACCATTGGCCATTATTTTCTCATTACCTGTTGGTGTGGCTGGTGCGTATTTTACAACGTGGTTGTCTGGTTTAGAAAACAACATTTATTTCCAAATAGCCCTGGTTATGTTAATTGGGTTATTGGCTAAAAATGCCATTTTAATTGTAGAGTTCGCGGTACAAAGGCGCCAACATGGCTTATCGTTAGTAGATGCCGCTATAGATGGTGCGAAAGTACGTTTAAGACCTATATTAATGACATCTTTTGCCTTTATTTTAGGTCTTTTGCCACTAGTTTTAGCGAAAGGTGTAGGGGCTGAAGGAAACAATTCTATTGGTACAGGAGCTGTAGGTGGTTTGTTAATAGGAACCGTAGTAGGTGTATTTGTTATCCCAATCCTGTTTGTTATTTTCCAGTGGTTACAAGAAAAAATTACGGGAGCGCCAGAAGCCGTTAACCAAAATAATGAAGCGTAAGTCATGATGAAAATATTTTTAAATAAATCGTTATTTTTAAAAGGAAGCGTATTAGTTTTTACTGTAGTTACCATGCAAAGTTGTTTGGTTTCGAAAACATACGAACGGCCAAATTTAGAATCAGAAACAGAAAACTTATTCCGAACAGATGCGCTTCCAACGGATAGTGTATCTATGGCAGAGCTTTCATGGAAGGAGGTTTTTACCGACCCATATTTAAAGCAATACATTGAAGAAGGACTGCAAAACAATATCGATATTCGTGTGGCACTTCAACAAATACTAGCCAGCGAAGCCTACTTAAAACAAGGTAAAGCGGGCTATTTGCCAACGGTAAACGCTTCGGCTTCTGTAACGCACCAAGAGTTAGCTAAAAATAGCCAATTTGGTTCCTTTTTCAATGGGGCCATAGATCAGTACGACGCTGTGGCTAGCTTGTCATGGGAGGCTGATATTTGGGGTAAAATAAGAAGTAACAAACGCGCCTTTCAAGCAGGCTATCTAAAAAGTGTTGCCGCTCACCAGGCTGTAAAAACACGTTTAATAGAGCAAATAGCTGCAACCTATTACACGTTAGTCGCCTTAGATGCACAATTGGAAATAACCCAGCAGACCATTGAAACAAGGCGCGAGAGTGTTAAAACAATTCAAGCTTTAAAAGAAGCAGGCCAAGTTACACAAGTTGCCGTAGATCAAAACATTGCTCAGTTTAACAATGCTAGTGCGTTGGAAATTGATATAAAACGCGAAATTTTTAAAACGGAAAATGCCTTAAGTATTTTATTAGGAAAACAGCCGCAAACTTTTGAGCGCAATAACTTAGATAACCAAAACATTACTACAAACCTTACGCTAGGGGTGCCTTACTTGTTGTTAAGAAACCGACCAGATGTTATTGCTGCCGAAAATAGTTTTATGCAAGCGTTTGAAATGACTAATGTGGCCAAAACAAATTTCTACCCATCGTTAACTTTAAGTGCTTCTGGCGGGTTTCAAAGTTTAGACTTCGACAATTGGTTTAATAGTAACTCTATTTTTTCAAACTTAATGGCGGGTTTAACACAACCGCTATTTAACCAAAGGAAAATTAAAACACAATTTGAAGTATCGAAAGCCCAACAAGAACAAGCTTTACTGGAATTTAAACAAACGTTATTGGTAGCTAGCCAGGAGGTTTCGAATGCCATATATGCGTATCAAGCTGAAACCGATAAATTTGATTTTCGTCAAAAAGAAGTAGAAGCCTTACGCCGGGCCGAGCAGAATTCCGAAATTTTGCTAGATAATGGCTATGCTAATTATTTAGATCTTCTTACGGCCAGACAAGGCGTTTTAGTAGCCGAGTTAAGTAGTATAGATAATAAGCTGGAACAATTACTGTCCGTTGTTCGTTTGTATAGAGCCCTAGGTGGTGGTTGGAAATAATTTGAATAACAAGTTATGAAGAACGATATTATTATTCCCAAGGTTACGGGTGTTTATGTGGCTGTGGTAAACGAGTACAACAGCATTTATAAAACCCAAGATTGGAATGCCTATATTATAAATGATCAGGATGTAGATTTGGATATGGTTTTAATTGTTACTAGTGGTTATTCCAAACAGAAAACAACCTCTGTGTTTCGAAAAAAACTGGATAAGCTACCTGCAAAAAGTTATGCAAAAATTGAATTGATGCAGGAAGCACTTTTCGCCTTAACTAATAAGTTTCAAGTTACATTTTTTGAGGGGAATACCATGTTTGAAAAAACGTATACATTTAGAGAAAACACCATTAATGAAAAAGCCTTGCAACCCATTCCTTTAATGTCGGTTAAAGGGGTTTTGGTTAAATAGTACATGCAATTTTTTTAAAACCTGCCGTTCTGGTTTTTAGTATTTTATATAGCGCTAAAAACAGGAAGGCAGGTTTTTTTTGTCCGTAAATAAAATTTCCGTTTACTCCTTAAAGCCTGCTATTAATACCTTGGTTAAGATTGGCCGTAATAATGGGTGTTAGCTTTTTTTAAAATTTACAAATAATGTACTTGGGCCGCATAATTTTTATTGAAAAGTATTTATCTTTAAAAACAAAAAATAACTTCAAACACTTATAGCCTATGCACTTACCGTTATTAGAGGACATCCTTATACTTTTAGTTTTTTCGGTGGCAATAGTTTTTGGCTTGCAAAAGTTAAAACTACCCTCAATAATTGGTTTTTTGTTAACGGGCGTTGTAATTGGTCCTTACGGCTTAAGTTTAATTAAAGCCGTTGAACAGGTAGAAACGCTTTCGGAAATAGGTGTAATTTTATTGCTTTTTGTTATTGGTATGGAGCTTTCTATAAAGCAATTGGCATCCATAAAAAAAACGGTTTTTGTAGGTGGTTTTTTTCAAGTAGGTGTAACGGTTGTGGTAGCCGGACTTATTTATTATTTATTAGGCTACACTTGGAATGAAGCCGTATTTGTTGGATTTTTATTTTCCCTGTCTAGTACCGCTATTGTTTTAAAAACCCTACAAGATAGGCACGAAATTTCTGCGCCACATGCCCGCAATGCGTTGGCTATTTTAATTTTTCAGGATATTATTGTTGTACCCATGATGTTGGTAACCCCAATGATAGCCGGCGAATCTACCAATTTAGGCATGAGTATTTTACTGCTTTTGGGTAAAACGGCCGTTGTTTTAGTTATAACCTACGTAGGTGCCCGGTATCTGGTGCCACCGCTTATGCATGCGGTTGCAAAAACCAACAGTAAGGAGTTGTTTTTACTTGTAACCATAACCCTGTGTTTTGCGGTGGCGTTTATTACATCGGAGGCTGGTTTATCATTAGCTTTAGGAGCCTTTTTAGCTGGACTTATTGTATCGGAATCCGAATATAGCCATCAAGCTACCAGTATTATATTGCCCTTTAGAGAGCTTTTTACAAGTTTCTTTTTCGTTTCTGTTGGGATGTTATTGGATTTAAGTTTCTTTTTACAAAACGTCCCTATAATTTTATTAATACTGCTGGCTGTATTTATTGTAAAAACGCTTATTGTAGCTGCTGCTGTAGCCATTCTAAAGTACCCATTAAAAACGGTATTGTTAACAGGTTTGTCCTTGTTTCAGGTAGGGGAGTTTGCGTTTATTTTATCGAAAGTAGGTATTGAATATAATTTATTAAGTGCAGAAACCAATCAGTATTTCCTATCGGTTTCAATTTTATCTATGATTTTAACGCCATTTGTTATTATTTTTTCTGAACCGATTTCAGATAAATTAATTCAACTAACTAGAAGGTTTGGCTATAATACGGTTACGGAACCAGCGCATGATTTAGATACTATAATGTCGCATCCTTTAGAAAATCATTTAATTATTATTGGATATGGTATAAACGGAAGCAATTTGGCAAAAGCCGCTGCGGCCAATAATATTCCATATATAGCCATTGAAATAGATGCCGAAAAGGTGAAACGAGAAAAGGCGAAGGGTGTTCCAATAATTTACGCCGATGCTACGCAAGATCATATTTTAGAAACGGTTAGGTTGTCCAATGCCCGAATGGCTGTGGTAGCCATTTCCGATGTGGTAGCAACTCAAAATATTATTAGAAGTATTCGCGCACATTCAGACTCACTTTATTTAGTGGTAAGAACGCGCTATGTTAAAGAAACTTCCGAATTATTTGCTTTAGGTGCCGACCAAGTAATACCCGAGGAGTTTGAAACTTCGGTGCAGATATTTACGCATGTACTTCAAAATTTCTTGGTACCTGAAGACGATATAGAGCACCTAGTAGAAAATATAAGGGCCGATAATTATCAATTATTTAAAAACGAATTAAAACGACCAAAAACATACAGGCCTAATGAGGATTTGGCCGAATTTAATATTACGTGTTTACGCGTTAATTCCGATAGTAATAAGTTTTTAAAACGCCCATTACAAGAACTAAATTTACGAGCAGATTACGGTATAAATATTCTTGGAATTAAACGAAAAAACAAAATGTTGGAAAGTATTCAGCCAGACGATGTGTTAATTCAAGGTGATGTGTTGTATATTCAAGGAAACCCAAATAAAATTGAACAATTTCATAAAATTATAAAATAAATACACGAGGTATTTACTGGGTTTTGTATTTGGGTAGGGTGTTACTTATTTTTCTTTGTGTATAAATGGGCCAATGCTTTTATGGCACGTATGGCATGAGCGCGGCTCCATTGACTTTCTAAAATGGCTTTGTTGTGGTTTATTTGGGCGGCAGACAAGGCTTGCGTATTAGCCAGTCCAGTTTCTAAATCTTGAACGGAAAAAATATGCATACCCAGCTGTTTGCATTGCTGGTAAATAGGATTTTCGTTTCGCAAAAACACTTTTGCACCTTTGTATAAGGCGGTATTTATATTGCCTCTAGCTTGTTGCCGGGTATGATTCATGATAACAATACCACAGTCTTTTATTTTGGTGTAATAGTCGGCTAAAGGCAAAAAGTCTGTTAAACCTTCAAATCTGGAAGCTCCCAAATGTTTTTTTCCAAAATAATTTATAAGTTTTGCATAACTGCTACTGCCGTAATTTAACGGTGTTATAATTTTTGTATCTGTTTGTAATGGTAGTTTTTTCAACATTAAAATAGCTTCAATATGATTATTAGAAGCATACGCAGAATTGCCAAGTAAAATGGCGTTTCCCGAGAATGCGGGAGGCCCAATAGCGTAGGTATTTTCTACGGTATATGAATTTAAATAGTGATTTTTAGCACGTAATGTAGGAATAGCTTTACGCAAAATGGGATATAGTTCCGGTTGAATGGAAACTACGTCTATCCGTTGGTATAAAAAATCGGGTTGTTTTAACTGTTTAATAAATACCTGTTTTAACCGACTTATTTTTTGACTGAACGTAATTTTTGGATCTAAAAATTCCAAACTTTTAGAAAACCTCTCTAAATATTTGGAGCGTTTCATAGTTACATTGGTCGTATATGGAGCAAG
The DNA here is from genome assembly GCF_042684585.1 of Bizionia sediminis. NCBI lineage: Bacteria > Pseudomonadati > Bacteroidota > Flavobacteriia > Flavobacteriales > Flavobacteriaceae > Bizionia > Bizionia sediminis. The sequence continues at coordinate 358,956 of NZ_JBHULS010000002.1, read as the reverse complement.
TAAATGGGCATAATCTCTACCCCAAGAGTGCCAAACAACAAGTGTGTGTGAAGGCACTTTTTCCAGGACGTTTTTATGTATTCGAAATAAATAGTGAATAACAATACAATCGGCATTTTGAAGATCTATTTCTAGCGTTTCCGAATTGAAGTACCCTTCCGAAACAACCGAAACATCTTGTAACTGGGTTACAAATTGTGTTTTTTGTTGGCTAGGCACAAAAATTTTCCATGTGTTTTTACCAGGAAATGCTTGCTCGTACAAACTGTGTGTTAGCGGAATTACTTTTTCATCAAAAGCAAAGTGTAGTATATTCAAAATAGCTTACTTTAATTCTTTATCCTAACTACGCGGCATGGGTTTCCGTATGCAACGGCATTGTCTTCTATGTTTTTTGTAACAACCGATCCGGCGCCTATGGTTACGTTCTTGCCAATTGTAATACCATCAATTACGTTGGCGCCCATACCAATAGTACTGCCTTTACCAATGGTTACGAAACCGGCAACATGCGCTCCTGGGTTTATGGTAACAAAATCCTCCAATACAGTATGATGGCCTACCGATGCGTTTCTATTAATAGTTACAAAGTTACCAATGGAGCTTTGTCCGGCTACAGATACATGACTGTTAATCATGCAACCGGAACCCATATTTACTGTAGAGGCTATTTCGGCCGATGTGTGTGTAATACAGGTGGCATGTTCATTTTTTAAGTTGAAAAGAGAAACTACTTTTATCTTGTTTTCCGCTTTGTTAACGCCCAAAAAATAAGGTGAGGCGTCTTGGTTGTAGGTTTGTTGTTGGCTTATATTAAAACGCGCATTTTGGTACGCGTGTTGTGCGTTTAATTGCAGGTTGTTAACAACAACAATATCTGGAAAAACTTGGCAAGATTCCAGATTATCAAAAATCATGGTTAAAACGGGTTCGCTAAACCCAATAATGGTTAATTTTTTAAGATGCATATGTTAGCTTGTTGGAAAAACCTTGCGCTCTGAATGCTGCTGGTGTTAAAAATTCTGTTTCGTTAACCTCAATTAGGTCGTGTACCCGTTTTACAAGCTTAATATTGGTTGCTTTTGTGGTTTTAGCGCTGTCCATCCAAATGTTATCTTCCAAACCTACGCGCACGCCTAAACCTTGCGACACTGAAAAACTATTAAGCTGAAACTGACTTAAGCCCAAGCCAGCTAACGATACAAAATGATTTTTAGGAATGTTTTGAAGCGCTGTAGCAATAGTTAACAAGTCTGGTTGCATACCTGCAATGTTATTAAATAACAAATTCCAATAAAACGGTCCCTTTAAAACGCCTTTTTCAATAAGATACTTTCCGTAATTTATCATGCCTAAATCGAAACATTCTAACTCTGGAATAACACCGTATTTAGTCATTTCTTCGGCTAATGCAACAATCATATTAGGTTCGTTTACAGAGGCCTGCTTTACAAAATTTAAAGATGAAAGTGTTAACGAACACATATCTGGTTTTAAGGAAAGTAATTCAGCGCGTTTTTCAAATTCCGGAAAATTTCTTCCTGAAGAGCTTCCACAAATAACTAAATCCGGGCAATGTTTTCTTACGCCTTCAAAAATAGTCTGGTACACAGAACGTTTGTAGGTGGGAGTACCATTATCTAATCGGGCATGTAAATGAGCAATGGTAATTCCAAGTTCGTATGCTTCGTGGGTTTGTTCTATAATTTCGGAGGGTGTTATGGGTACATGGGGAGTCATTGCTTTAGTTGGTACCATACCCGTAGGGCAAAAGTTAATGAGAACTTTCTTTCCAATAGTCATTTAAGTATTGTTTAAAATGTAAAAAACAGGGGGTAAATATAAGTAATCTCTATGTTTTTGTGCTTTTTATTCAAAAAAAAATAGTCTTTACTGCTGTGTAAAGACTATTTAGTAATGTCGTGGGCGTTTTAACAAAATGGTTGCCGCCGCTTTTCTTTATTGGTGGTCCGAATTATTTATAGGGTAATAGTTTTAAAACCAGTTTCCTGAAGCCCAAAAAGATAAATAAATCCGTCTGGTGTAAATTCAATGTGAGCGTTGTAATCCGATGGCTGCAAGTTAAAATGATGCATGGCAGTTTCGCAAACCACTAAACGAATTCCAGCCGACTTACTAGCTTGTATGGTTGCTTTTAAATCGGGGTTTTGTGCTAATTCCTTTACCACAGGACCAATTAATACCACCTCGAAAGATATGTTGGGTTTTGTGGTTTTTAGGCTGCTTCCTGTGTTTACTGCCGCTTGTAAATAGCGTGTATTGGACACAAGAATGGCGTATTTTCCATTGGCTTTTACGGCATTTTCAACCTCATTAACAGGAGTTGTTTGCGCCATACTAGGGGTGAATAAAATAGATGCGGTAAAAATAAATAGCATGATTAAAAACGAATTCTTCATAAGTATTTGTGTTTTTTATAAGGTGAAATGCCTTTGTAACTAACAGGCAAATGTAATAGCACAAAGATATACTTTTGGTAAGGCTTGGTATGTAACCTATGTTACTGTATTGGGTTTGGTTATGCTGTAACAATGGCGCTCAATTGCTGTAAACCTTAAAAGGGTAAGAGGGCAGCTAGCGGTTTTGTTTATGGTTATTGCGGTGTTTTAAACACCAATTTAGCAACCACAAACGAATGCATAATGCGGCAGGGTTTTAGAAAGAAGGCGTGAACTAGTAATTGATTTTTAGATTGTGTGGTAGCACGTTACTTTATTAGCTTTAATATTCCTTTTTTGAAATATAAATTTTGTGAATTTCCAGTGTCCCCATAAATTAAAACATTATCATAGCCAGCAATATTGTTCATAGAGTTAGTAGGTATACCCCAAGAAAGTATGCACTGTTTTTCGGTCATACCAATTTCTACTTTTCCATTTCTAATGCTGCTTAAATATATTCTATTAAACTCTGAAAATTTTTTAAAATATTCTTTTTTAATAAACATTGATTTTGTTTTGAAAATATCAGAGCTCTCCAAATTTAGCAAACCTTTGTCTTCTAATTGGTCAAACGTTCCTGTGGGATAAATAACTTCAAATTCCCCATTTAGTTTGACGACAATACCAAATCCAGAAGGTAATTTAGCAAATGTAACTTCAGTTATTAAATATTCTTTAAGGCCATCAATTTGAATTTTATCTCCCTTAATAGTTTCCATTTCTGATTTTAATTTTAAAGGAATCAGAAATTTATTTTCTAATCTCATTTTTATTGTATCAAGGAAACTATTGAAAACATATTCGTCTGTTAAACTCGGCTCAAAAAGAAAAACCTCATCTTCATTTTTAATTTTAAGAATATCTTTGTATTCGTACATGTACTCGATAACTTCGAAAGTTTTGTTTTCAAATTTTTCAGAATCAGTATAACTGATATTTGAGCCGTCTGCATTTTTAACTGTCCAAACTTTAAACAATGTTATTTTCTCTCCAACAACACCAGCCTTTTGCTCTTTTGTGAGCATCATATTGCTAAAATTCATAAAACTTCCATCATAAGGTATTCCTTTTATTACAGGTTCTTTTGATTTGTCTGCTACGTTAATTTGGGAATAACTGTTAATAGACAATAAAATTAATAATGCTATAAAATAATTTCTTTTCATTTCGTTTTTTTTATGCGTTTAAAAGGCTTTATCTATAATTATTGGCATGTTTAAACACTTATCAAGCAAATTAAATCGAACAGAAAATTCGCGATAATTTTTGTAAATATTCGATTAAGATGTATTTATGATACGTGTTAATGTAACCAGTTTTATGTTATTCACTAATATAATTTTCAATCGTATTTAAAAGCTGATTTTCAAATTTATAAATATCATCAATCGACTCAATTTTTTCCCTTATTTCTGTTTTATTTTGGTCGAATAAACTTATGTATTTTGTTCCTGAATTTAAATGTAGTCTACAAATAGGTTTTCTATTGTTGTCATCTAATAAAACCCCAAAATAAGATTGCGTATCTCTGTAAACAATTCTATTTTTTTCAATTTTTCTGCGCAAAATTGCCACAACAATTCGATACCCTTCTAATTCTTCTTCTGTTGTTTCAATTTTACTTTTTGGTTGCTCTTCTATTTCTTCCTCGGCTTGTTGCTTTTCTTGCTCTTTGTTTAAAGCGGAATTTAATCTATCATTAACTTTTTCACTAATAATTTGGTTAAATGCCTTATTTACTATTTCTGTAAATTCTTCCATTACTTTCGACGTAAGACGACCATTGTAAGCCTTATTTGCAAATAATTTAACAAAGTCTTGAGAGGGTTCTGAAATTTCTTGGTCAATCAAAGACTTGATTTCACGCGTGTATTTTAGATTACTAGCATTATCTACAATCAGTGAAATGTCAAATTTTGACTTGTGAAACTTTTCAATTTCCTTAACTGTACTTTCTTTAAGTTTAGTGATGTCGAATTCCAAAAATGGTTTTTCGTCCATTTTATTGCTCTCCTCTAAATCCGTGTAAAATCTATATTGAATTCCGTTTGTAAGTAGTGCAAAACGAGTTTTCGACACGTGAAAGTATCTAAATAATTGTGAATTATGAACATCTAAATTTTGTTTCCAGTGTTTACATTCAATAATTAATATTGGATTGTCATTTTGTATTATGGCATAATCAACTTTTTCTCCTTTTTTCAACCCTAAATCAGCTGTAAATTCAGGAATCACCTCTGTTGGGTTGAATGTGTCATAGCCTAAAATATTTATGAAAGGTAGTGTGAAAGCGTGTTTTGTTGATTCTTCAGTATCAATTTTATCTTTCAATTGTTCGACTTTTTCTGCAAGTCCTTTTAATTTGCTAAATAATTCCATGTTTTATCTTTTTTAGTTGACTGCCTACAACCCCTTAAATAAACTCTAAATTACTCATTTTTAATGGTTTTTAAAGCAAGGTGTCAGGTTTTATTAAAAAAAGAAAAATTGCCACCAATTTATAACCGACACATTGTTGTGCATTTAAAAACAATTACATGTAGCATTATTTATAAAACGACTAAAGCGGCCAAAGTTCACGAAAAATTAGGGTTGGCTGGTTATGTAAGTAGTTGTTGCAACAAAACGATAAGCTAATTTTGGTTTTAGGGGTTATTTAGGGAGTTTTACTATTAGAGGTATTATGTAGTCACTTACAAAACAATTGGCCTAGCTTATAAAAACCACTTGGTAGTTTAGGATTTAAGGCAAAAAAAAAGCCTTTACAATTGTAAAGGCTTCTAAAGTAGCTCCTCCTCTTGGGCTCGAACCAAGGACCCTCTGATTAACAGTCAGATGCTCTAACCAACTGAGCTAAGGAGGAGTGTTATTCTTTTGCGAGTGCAAATATATACAAACATTTAGATTATGCAAAGCAACAACACTAAAATTTTATAGAATATTGTATTTTCTTTTATCAATTAAAAATGGCTTTGTAAATATCATTTCCATTAGCAAATAACACCAAGGATATAAGTAGAATGAAACCAATAAGTTGCGCATATTCCATAAACTTATCGCCTGGTTTTCTGCCCGAAACAATTTCATATAACAAAAACATGACGTGACCACCATCTAGGGCCGGAATAGGCATTAAATTTAAAACGCCTAACATAATAGATAGGAATGCTGTAATTTCCCAAAAGGCCTTCCAGTTCCATGAAGCCGGGAACATATTGCCAATAGCGGCAAAACCTCCTACTTGTGCAGCACCTTTTTTAGTAAAAATATATTGAAATTGCGCTAAATAATCTTTTATTTTCCAGTAGCCCAATGAGGCGCCTTTGGTAATGCTTTCTCCCAAGGAGTAGTCTCTGTGACTTATTTTAACATAATCCGGGTCTGTTCCTGTGGTTACAATGCCAATAGTAAAATCTTCGTTAGGAGTTACTTTAAGTATTTTGTTTTCACCGTTTCTTCTTATTTCCAAATCCATTGCGGTAATGCCGGTGTTTTTAAGGGTGTAAGTTAAATCGGATAAAAAGTTAATAGCTTTCCCATTAATAGCCACCAATTCGTCTGTGGCTAATAAGCCCGCTTTGGCAGCAGGCGATTCTGGTACTACAGAGTCCAACTGAAAAGGCCTGCGAGGAGTCATAGCTGGTAAGTCGCCAGCCTCAAACAACTGGGTGCCAATATCCTCTGGAACGGTTAAGTTGGCAATGTCTCCATTTTCACGTTCTACAGTTATTGTATTAATATCTCTAAACAACAAGTAGGTGTTAATGTCCTCCATTTCATGGAAAGGGGTGTCATCCACCGAAACAATGCGGTCGCCTTGCTGAAAGCCTTGTTGTTCCATGGTTTTTGTAACGGCAAATCCGTATTTAATATCGTCTTTTGTGGCGTAGTTTGTTCCCCACACGAATAAAATCATCATATAAATAACGAAGCCCAAAACAAAATTCACAAACACACCACCAAGCATAATTATAAGTCGCTGCCAAGCTGGTTTGGTTCTAAACTCCCATGGTTTTGGGGGTTGTGCCATTTGGTCTTTGTCCATGCTTTCGTCTATCATACCGGCTATTTTTACATAGCCTCCAAGCGGTAACCAGCCAATACCGTAAACGGTATCGCCAATTTTTTTCTTGAACAAAGAAAATTTTACATCAAAAAACAGATAAAACTTTTCAACACGTGTTCCAAACAGTTTAGCCGGAATAAAATGGCCTAATTCGTGTAAAACAATAAGTATAGACAGACTTAAAAATAATTGTGCTGCCTTAATTAAAATAATGGTCATGGGTATTTATCATCTTTTATAGCGCACAAAAGTAGTGTTTTAACACCATTTAGAAAACTATAAGCGCTTTATTGCTATTTTTTTAACACGGTTTTATTAATTGTCTCCTTGCTGCCAATTAGCCTAATATATAACAAACCAGCGGGATAGGCTTCAAAATCCAACTGGCTTTGCCAAGGGTAGCGGCCCAAAAGTTGGCCCAGAGCATTGTATATTTCTATAGTGTTAATTTGTAATGCTTTAGGTTTTTTAATGGTAATATGCTGCGTGGTTGGATTGGGGTAAAGTTGTATTTTGGCGTCTAAATTGAAGGTGTCTGTAGCTAAAACAACTGTGTTGTTTCTGGAAATAAGATCGGTTTCGGGATCAAAAAGTATGGTGTTAACGTTAAAATTGACCGGAATGGTAAAGCTTTGGTTGTTGTAAGTATGGTTTAAAATAACATCTTCCATATTGCCATTACTACCCACAAGTCGCACGGGAACCGGTGCTTCAAAAAAATTAACCGAAGGATGGCTTTGCGTTTGTGCTAAATGAATATGCACAGTGGTTGCTGTGGGCTGGTTCCATTGCAAATTATACGAGGGGTATCCTTCATGAAACAGCCAATTGTTAAAAAATGTGGTTAAATCTAGACCTGTGTTTGTTTCAAATACGGTAATTAAATCTGAAGTTTTTGCGTAATTAAAAGCCAAATCAGGATGAGACAGGTAAGCCTGTGTGGCTTGGAAAAAAGCCTCGTCTCCTAGTTTTTTTCGCAGCATGTGTAAAACCATGGCGCCTTTGTTATAACTTAAGCGACTACTAAAAATTCGGTTTACATTGGTGGTGTCTGCATCAGATAAATATACGGCGCCACCAGGTTGCGACGTAATGGAGTTAACCAGCTGTTGTTTAAAACTAATAAAATTACTAGGTCCGTCTAGTTGTTCAATAGCTAAACCGGTTAAATAGGTGGCAAAGCCTTCGTTTAACCAAATATCTTTCCAGCTGCCACAAGTTACTTTGTTTCCAAACCATTGGTGTGCTAGCTCATGAGCAATAAGGTTTCTGTTAAAATTTCCCATAAAGGATACGGTCGTGTGTTCCATGCCGCCACCCCATCCAAATTGGGCATGACCGTATTTTTCGGATGCATAAGGGTAGGGTTCAAATAAGGTGGCAAAAACAGTCATCAAATCTACTGTAATAGGTGTGTTAGCCTGCGCATAGGCTAAATCTTCAGGATATACATAGTTTACAATAGGAAACGGACTGCCATTATTTGGTACTTCATTTGTATACACGGCGTAATTGGTTACAGCAATGGCAACAAGGTAGGCAGGAATGGGGTATAGATGTTTGTAATGAGTGGTTTTAAAATTGCCGCTGCTTGTCTGGTTTATTTCCAAACCATTAGAAACGGCCACGTACGGATCGTTATTTGGAGCAAATTGTGGCGTGGTTATATGCACATCTATGCTGTCTATTTTATCTATTAAATCTTGTTTACAGGGCCACCAACCTTTGGCGCCATAGGGTTCTGAAAGCGTCCAAATAATGGGTGTGCCGTTGTGTGTGGTTTGTTCAAAAGAACCAAAACCCGAACTTTCAGGATTTCCAGAATACGAAATACGTAACGAATCTAAAACCCCCGTATTTTGAATTTCTGGCAATGTTATAACAACCTCATCATTGGTATTTTGAACAAAAGAAAGATGTACACCGCGTTGTAAAACCTCTGAAACGGTCATGTTATTAGTTAGCTCGAAAGTAATTTCAGAAAGTGGCTCCTTGGCAGTAAAGTAAGTAGTTACACTACCCGAAATAAAAGCTATGGCCGGGTTAACATTTAACTCCAACCGGTGGTACCTAATATCGTAATTTCCGGTGTTTGGACTAAAACGCTGACTCATTTTTTTTAAAGCCATTTTTGCTTCCGCTTCTTGTATGTGGTTAAAAGATTTTAAATAGTCCTGTGCTTGTAAAGGCACTACAATAGTTAACAAGCAAATTAAAAGGTAATTTTTCATGTTACACGGCTTATATAATTGATAAAGAATGTTAAAAATACCACTTAAATTTCTATTGTGTCGTAATTTTGTAAAACAATTAAATGCTTGTTACATCTTATAAAAAATGTAGTTATGTTATCATTCTTTAAAGACTATAAATACTTTGGTATAGTCCTGCTGGTTATTTCAATAATTATTGTAACTATTATCTTTAATATTTTAAATGTTGAAAAACCCTTGCCCATTTACCAGCCTACCATGGTAAATGCCGAATTGGTTGATACCACATTACATTACAAGAAAAAATATCATAAAATAGCCGATTTCAGCCTTACCAATCAAAATGGTAAAACGGTTACCCAAGCAGATTACGAAAATAAAATTTATGTAGCCGATTTCTTTTTTACTACCTGCCAAACCATTTGCCCTATTATGACGGATAATATGGTGTACATTCAGAATGAATTGGAGGCCAACCCGGATGTTTTGCTTTTATCACATTCGGTAACACCAGAAATTGATTCTGTTGCGCAACTTAAAAAATATGCTCTGGAAAAAGGTGTGGACGACGCCCGTTGGAATTTAGTTACCGGCGATAGAAAACAAATTTACGACTTGGCTAGAAAAAGCTATTTAGCCGTAAAAGACGACGACGACTCATTAGATCCATACGATATGATTCATACCGAAAACTTTATGCTTATCGATAAAAAACGCCAAATTCGCGGATTTTACGATGGAACCAAACGCGATGAAATAGAAATGCTTTTGGAAGATATTGAGCGCTTACAGCGGGAATATGAATAGTTTTTAGACAAGCATTTTTTTTAACTAAAATTTTACGTTAATTTCGTTTCTTTAAAATCAATCTAAATAAGCGTGCAGGTAACTTTAGCAGACATTAAACGGGGCGAAGTAGGAGTAATTGTAGATGTGTCATCTAACTTAATTCCTTTAAAACTTTTGGAAATGGGTTGCTTACCCGGCAATAGTGTGGAATTGGTGCAAGTAGCTCCTTTTGCAGATCCCATGTACCTAAATATTAATGGGAGCCATCTAGCCATCCGAAAAGAAACAGCCATGCACATCCAAATAGAAATTGCTAGATGAGTAAGCAAATTAACGTTGCCTTAATTGGAAATCCCAATACCGGAAAAACATCAGTTTTTAATGCTTTAACAGGGCTTAACCAAAAAGTTGGCAATTATCCGGGTATAACCGTTGAGAAAAAAGAGGGAATTTGTAAGCTACCGCGTGGCGTAAAAGCGCATATTATAGATTTGCCCGGAACCTACAGTTTAAATGCATCGTCTTTAGATGAAAATGTGGTTATAGAACTGCTGTTAAACAAAAACGATAAAGATTTCCCCGATGTAGCAGTTGTAGTTTGCGATGTAGAAAACATAAAGCGTAACCTCCTGCTGTTTACCCAAATTAAAGACTTGCAAATACCAACTATTTTAGCCATTAACATGGCGGATAGAATGGATTATAAAGGTATTAGTTTAGATATTCCTTATCTGGAAACACAATTAAATACCAAAATAGCACTTATAAGCACCCGCAAAAATCAAGGTATTGACCAGCTAAAAAATATTATTGCCAATTACAAAGAATTGTCTGTAAAGCCCTGTTTAAATGCTTCGGAAATAGATCCCGATTATTTTAGCAATTTGCAAAACGCATTTCCAAACCAACTGCTGTACAAATTGTGGTTGGTAATAACACAGGATGTTAATTTTGGTACTGTAGACCGCAATACCGTACAAGCGGTAGCCGATTTTAAAACCAAATCTACCACCGATATTAAACGTTTGCAGCAAAAGGAAACCATAAAACGCTATCAATTTATTAATCAGGTATTAAAAGAAGGGCAGACAATCGATTTAAGTACCGCAAAGGATTTACGCATAAAACTGGATAGGATAATTACGCACAAGGTTTGGGGTTATGCTATTTTTGCCTTTATACTTTTAATGATTTTTCAGGCTATTTACGATTGGTCCAGTATACCAATGGATTTTATTGATAGTAGCTTTGCAGCCTTAAGCGAATGGACGCGAAATACCTTGCCAGATGGTACTTTAACCAGTTTAATTTCTGAAGGCATTATTCCCGGAATTGGCGGCGTGGTTATTTTTATACCGCAAATTGCCTTTTTGTTTCTATTTATCTCTATTCTCGAAGAAAGCGGGTATATGAGTCGGGTGGTGTTTTTAATGGATCGGGTTATGCGCCGTTTTGGGTTAAGCGGCAAAAGTGTGGTGCCTCTAATTTCTGGTACGGCCTGCGCCATTCCAGCTATTATGGCCACCCGAAATATTGAAAGTTGGAAAGAGCGTTTAATTACTATTTTGGTTACCCCTTTTACTACCTGTGCCGCTAGGTTGCCTGTGTATTTAATTATTATTGCCTTGGTTATTCCCGAAGGGCGGTTTTTAGGTTTAAGCTACCAGGCCTTAACTTTAATGTTACTGTATTTAATAGGTTTTGCTACAGCTGTTGGTTCAGCATGGCTTTTAAATAAAGTCCTTAAAATTAAAAGTAAAACATTTTTTGTGGTAGAAATGCCTAATTACAAGCTGCCCCTCTTAAAAAACGTGGGTATTACCGTTCTTGAAAAAACCAAGTCCTTTGTGTTTGGTGCTGGTAAAATTATTTTAGCAATATCTATTATTCTATGGTTTTTGGCCTCTTATGGTCCTGGCGATAATTTTAATAATGCCGAAGCCATTGTTACAGAGCAATATGCTAATGAAAATCTCACAGAAATAGAATTAGACCAGCATATAGATTCTTATAAACTAGAGCATTCGTATATAGGCATAACAGGTCGTGCTATAGAGCCTGCTATTCGTCCATTGGGCTACGACTGGAAAATAGGCATTGCGCTTATTAGTTCATTTGCAGCACGCGAGGTTTTTGTTGGTACGTTAGCAACCATTTATAACGTGGGTAGCGAGGAGGAGGAAACCATTAAAAACCGTATGGCTGGCGAGGTTAACCCCATTTTAGGAGGACCGTTATTTAATTTTGCTTCAGGTATTTCGTTGTTGCTTTTTTATGCTTTTGCTATGCAGTGCATGAGTACCCTGGCAATTGTAAAACGCGAAACTAATAGTTGGAAATGGCCGGCTTGGCAATTGGTAGTCATGACAGCCTTTGCGTATGTAATGGCACTTTTAGCATATCAGTTGCTAATTTAAATTACAATGGCATTAGTAAGTTTATGCGGTAATACGTATCTTAAACTAAAATAGTGTCTAAAAGGCACTTATGTAGCAGTTTACATACTGCTTTCTAGAAAACAAGTATTTTATGAACACCATTATTCAAGACATTGCAGCTTTTACCATTTTAGGCTTGGCTGTCTTGTTTTTAATCCGAAAGTTTTTTGGGATTCCTGGTTTTGGCGGACGTAAAAAAACAAAAAATTGTGGTAGCAATTCAAATTGTGACTGCCATTAATTAAAAACCTGCAGTTGCAAGTAATAAGCTGCTTTTGGTGTTTTTTTATTGGCTACAGGAACCGGCATAAGGTTGTAAATGTGCACACCTGTTTGGTTGTTTAGCATCACTGTTTGGCGCTCTTCGCGTGTGTAACCGCTAGGTGGCATGGTTATGCGTTCGGTGCGCATTAAGGTGTCAGATTTCATTACTTCAAGCTCAAAAACCACTTCGCCTTCCCAAATACATGTAATGCCTTTTGGGCAGCGTGAATCCGCTATGACACGTGTAAACACCACCTTGTAATTGGCTACTGTTAAGGTGTCCTTTACAGGAAGTTTTTTTAGTATTAACGGCGTATGAGCTGTAGGCTGCGCTTGTAAAATCCCTAAAAAACCTAGAAAGAAACAAATTCCAAGAAGCCGTTTTTTTAACATGCGTATTTATTTTTTAGGTAGTTAGAAAGTACGTGATTTACTGTTTTTTTAAATATAAATTTTTGGCTACGCTTTGCGAAACGGTTAACACCTTCCCGTTGGTTTTAATTGTAATCGATTTGTCAAACGGTTCTATATGAACCACCTGTATTTCAGAGCCTAAACCAATGTCATTTTTGTTTAAATATTGTAAAAATTCAGAAGAGCTATCGTTTACACCCAGGCAGCTGTAAGTAAGACCTTCTTGGGCTTGTGCCAATACAATTTTTTCAACATAGGTAATATCGCCATGCTTATCTGGAATGGGGTCGCCGTGCGGATCATGTGTAGGGAATCCTAAAAAGGCGTCCAGCTCATCAATAAGCTTTTGCGATTTAATATGCTCTAATTGCTCGGCTAGTTCGTGTACCTCATCCCAAGAAAAATTGAGTTTTTCAACTAAAAATACCTCCCACAAACGGTGCTTGCGTATCACGTTAATAGCAATTTTTTTGCCAGACGGCGTTAGGGTAACCCCTTTGTATTTTTTGTAATTGGCGTAATCTTTATCGGCTAATTTTCTAATCATATCGGTGGCCGAAGAAGCTTTTGTGTTCATAGCATCGGCCAAGGCGTTGGTGTTTACACTTTCGGTGCCTTGCTTTCCTAAATGATATATGGCCTTTATATAGTTTTCTTCAGTTAACGTAATCATAAGCGCGTATTAGTACACAAATATACGGTATTATATTTCTTAAATATATTTTTAGACTAATCTAAAATAATATTTATATTTGCACAAAATATATTTAACATGAGACTAATCTTACTTATTTTTTTAGGCGGCATTGCTAGTTTTGCTCAAACTAATTACAGTATTTCTGGAGTGGTACAATCGGAAGGTGAGGTATTGCCTTATGCCAGTATTTATTTAGAAGGTACAACCAAAGGTACCACTTCCAACGAGGCTGGTGAATTTATAATAACGAATATGAAACCAGGTAGTTACACGGTTGTAGCTTCTTATACAGGACATACAACAAGTAAAAAAATGGTGACAATAACCAATAAAAATTACCGTGTTAATTTCAATTTGTTAGCAGGCGAATCCTTGGACGAGGTGGTTATAACTGGAACACTAAAACCTGTTTCCCGATTAGAAAGTCCGGTGCCGGTTGAAATTTATACAGCGGCTTTTTTCAAAAAAAACCCCACGCCCAACGTTTTTGAAGCGCTTCAAAATGTTAATGGGGTGCGCCCACAACTTAATTGCAATGTTTGTAATACAGGCGATATTCATATAAACGGTTTGGAAGGGCCGTATACATTGGTGTTAATAGATGGAATGCCAATTGTTAGCGGGCTATCCACGGTGTACGGTTTATCTGGTATTCCAAATTCTCTAATTGAACAAGTAGAAGTTGTTAAAGGTCCGGCATCCTCGTTATACGGAAGTGAAGCCGTTGGTGGCCTTATAAATGTGATTACAAAATTACCCGAAAATGCGCCTATAGTGTTTGCAGATAGCCGCATAAATACGTGGGGCGAATGGAATTTAGATGCTGGTTTTAAAACGAAAGTTGGCGAAAAAGCGACACTTCTTTTTGGAACTAATTATTTTAAATACGATAAGCCTATAGATAATAACAACGATAATTTTACCGATGTAACCCTGCAAGACCGTATTTCTATATTTCAGAAGTGGAATTTTAAACGTCCTGATAATAGAACGTTCTCACTTGCCGGACGGTTTTTTTATGAGGACCGTTGGGGTGGCGAAATGAATTGGAATAAACGATACAGAGGTGGTGATGAAGTTTATGGCGAAAGCATTTATACAGCGCGCTACGAACTCATTGGCGCTTACCAATTGCCGGTTACCGAGCCTATAAATTTCCAATTCTCCTATTCAGATCACGATCAAAATTCCGTTTATGGCAATACCCCGTATTTGGCACAGCAGCGTATAGGCTTCGGGCAATTTATATGGGATAAAACAATTAAAAATCACGATTTTTTAGTCGGCGCAGCGATACGGTATAACTATTATAATGATAATACTACAGCAACCGTACACCCAGATGAAATAGCTATTCCTTCCTTATTTGTGCAAGATGAAATAGATTTTGGTAAAAAACAAAGTCTGCTAGTTGGCCTGCGTTACGATTACGATAAACGCCACGGAAACATATTTACACCGCGTTTGGCTTATCGGTTTAAACCAACCGATTCCGATATTATACGCCTAAATGCTGGAACAGGTTTTAGGGTGGTTAACTTATTTACCGAGGAGCATGCAGCGCTAACAGGTGCCAGAGATGTAATTATTGAGGAAGCACTGAAACCAGAGCAATCTTATAATGTAAATGTAAATTACCTGAAAAAACTATACACCACCAGCGGCATGCAGTTTACCTTCGATACCTCTGCATGGTACACCTATTTTACCAATGCTATTTTACCAGATTACGATACCAATCCAAACCAAATTAATTATTCAAATCTGCAAGGTTCTTCTACATCCAAAGGAATTAGTTTAAATGTGGATGCTGTTTTTGCTGCAGGAATTTCCGCATCGGTTGGGGCTACATGGCAGGACGTTTCGCAAAAAGAACACGGCATACGAACCAAACAAATTTTAACAGAAAGCGTCTCTGGTGTGTGGTCGGTTTCCTATAAAAACTACCCAACACACCTTACCGTGGATTATACAGGCAATTTGTATGGCCCTATGCGTTTACCGCTATTAAGCCATTTAGATCCGCGTGCGGAATATTCGCCTACGTGGAGTATTCAAAATATACAAGTAACCTTCGATGGCTTAAAGAATTTCGACTTTTACGGGGGTGTAAAAAACCTGTTAAACTGGACGCCCAATAAAGGAAATCCGTTTATCATTGCTCGTGCAGACGATCCTTTCGATACAAATGTTCAGTTCGATTCCAACGGAAATGTGCTGCCAACACCCAATAATCCGTATGCTTTAACCTTCGATCCGTCTTATGTTTACGGCCCAAATCAAGGCATTCGTTTTTTCTTTGGGCTACGCTACAAGCTGCGTTAAGTATTTATTTTTTTAGTACCTTCGCAACATTAATTTAGACCTATGAAAAAAATAGTTTTTGCAGTTATAATTTTAAGCCTCGCCCTGTCTTGTACAAACAACACGGCGTCCACAGGCAAACTGCAAGTAGTTACCACCACAACGATGTTAACCGATTTGGTTAAAAACATTGGAGGTAATTTTATAGATGTAAACGGCTTAATGGGCAGTGGTGTCGATCCGCATTTATATAAAGCTAGCGAGGGCGATGTGACTAAATTAGCCAAAGCCGATATAATTTTTTACAACGGGTTACATTTAGAAGGGAAACTGGTAGATGTTTTCGAAAAAATGGCCAGTCAAAATATTAAAGCCATTGCTGTTACCGATGCTTTGGATAAAAACACGCTTATTGGTTCCGCTTATTTTGCTTCAAATTACGACCCACATATTTGGTTTAATATTGGCAAATGGCAACAAATTACTCAATTTGTGGTTAATAAACTTTCGGAAGCACAACCCCAATACCAGGAGCAGTTTCAGCAAAATGGTGCCAAGTACTTAAAACAACTAGAAACTTTGCACACCACTATTATCAACAAAATTAGCAGCCTACCCGAAAATAAAAGAATTTTAGTAACCGCACACGATGCCTTTAATTATTTTGGGCAGGCTTATGGTTTTCAGGTGGTTGGTTTACAAGGTTTGTCTACGGCAACAGAAGCCGGTGTTCAGGATGTTCAAAATTTAGCAGCCTTTATTATAGACAAACAAGTAAAAGCCATTTTTGTGGAAAGCTCGGTGCCAAAACGCACTATCGAGGCCTTGCAAGCAGCCGTAAAATCTAAAGGTTTCAACGTTCAAATTGGCGGCACCCTATATTCGGATGCCCTAGGAAATGCGGGTACAGAGGAAGGTACGTATATAGGCATGTTTACTCATAATGTAACTACCATTGTAGATGCTTTAAAATAAATATTTCCCAGAAAAAGTAGTGCATATTAAACCAGTAATGACAATAAACTTAAAAAATGAATCTAGTTAGTAGTAGGTGCATAAATGGTGAAATCTGTTTTTATTTGAAGCTATTCCTGCTATCCGCTATATCTTTTTTATCACAATAAAAAAGGATGCCGCTGCTATCAGGGCTAACATACCAGCCAAGGTGTTTGCCAGCCCCAACTATTCAAAATATTGTACAGGTTGTAATAGCTTGTTAGGTCTGTAAGAAAAAAGGAAAGTAAGATGGATAATATAAAAAATCAGAATTCCCAAAATACAATGTCTAAATCTGCACATGTTTTGGCAGTAAAAGTAGACGACCTCACTGTTGCGTATAATTATAAGCCGGTGCTTTGGGATATCGATTTAGAAATACCCGAGGGCGTCCTTATGGCTATTGTAGGTCCCAATGGTGCTGGGAAATCCACACTTATTAAAGCTATTTTAGGCATTTTAAAACCCATTGCAGGCAGTGTAAGTATTTACGGAAAACCATACAGAAAACAACGCCAATTGGTGGCTTATGTGCCTCAAAAAGGAAGTGTAGATTGGGATTTTCCCACTACGGCACTAGATGTGGTCATGATGGGAACATACGGAAGCTTGGGTTGGATAAAACGCCCTGGACAAAAAGAAAAAAAGGCTGCTTTAGAAGCCTTGGAGCAGGTTGGTATGTTGCCTTTTAAACACCGACAAATAAGCGAACTATCCGGAGGCCAACAACAACGTATTTTTTTAGCACGCGCACTTGTTCAAAACGCCTCTATTTATTTTATGGACGAACCTTTTCAGGGCGTGGATGCTACCACAGAAATAGCTATTATTAATATTTTAAAATCTCTGCGAAAAGCCAACAAAACTGTTATTGTAGTCCATCACGATTTGCAAACTGTTCCCGAATATTTCGATTGGGTAACGTTTTTAAACGTCAAGAAAATAGCTACAGGCCCTGTTAAAGATATCTTTAATGACGATAACTTAACAAAAACCTATGGTATTAATTACAAGGTTAGTATTCAAAAATAAAATACCTAAAAAGGTAATAAATTGGTAAAAGTGCAATAAAATTTCGTATAACAACATATTCTAAACATAAATACAAATAGACTTTTCAAAATACATAGAACTCCTTATTAACGATTATACCTTGCGCACCATAACTTTGGGTACCGCCATTTTAGGTGCGGTAACAGGTATGTTGGGCAGTTTTGCCGTACTGCGAAAACAAAGCCTGCTAGGCGACGCAATCTCTCATGCAGCCTTACCAGGTATTGCTATTGCTTTTTTAATTACCGGTGCCAAGGACAGTAACACGTTACTAATTGGTGCTTTGGTTAGTGGGCTAATTGGTACGTTTTGGATACGCGGCATTGTTACCAAAACCCATTTAAAATCTGATACGGCTTTGGGTTTAATATTATCCTTGTTTTTTGGTTTCGGTATGTTGTTGTTAACCTTTATTCAAAAACAACCTAATGCCAATCAAGCGGGTTTAGACACCTATTTGTTTGGGCAGGCGGCTACCTTATTGGAAAGCGATGTTTGGCTCATGGTATTTGTTACGGGACTTTGTTTGTTAATATTGCTGCTATTCTGGAAGGAATTTAAAATTTTACTTTTCGATAAAGATTATGCGCAAACTATTGGTTTTAACACAAAAATTATTGATGTTTTAATTACGTCGTTTATTGTTTTAGCCATTGTCTTAGGTTTGCAAACAGTAGGAGTGGTTTTAATGAGCGCCATGCTTTTAGCATCGGCTGCTGCAGCAAGGCAATGGACCAATAGTTTGAGTACGATGGTTTTTTTAGCGGCTATTTTTGGCGCCTTTTCGGGTGTGTTTGGTACCGCCATTAGCGCCACTCAAAACAACTTATCTACCGGACCGGTTATTGTTTTGGTGGCTTCGGCATTTGTGTTGTTTTCCTTTATATTTTCTCCAAGTAGGGGGTTGCTGTTTAGGCACATTCGTTTTATTAAAAACAGGCGCGATTTAGAGCAGCATAAAACCCTTGCATTTATGTTTCAAATAGCCAAAACACACGACAATATTTCGCATCCACATACCATAAAAATTTTAAATAATTTTCAGGGTTTTACCCGCGGTACGCTCCAGAAATTGGTAGATAAAAACCTGGTAACCCTAAACGGCAATATGTGGAGTCTTACCGCCAAAGGGTTTGAAACTGCGGCCAACTTATATAACCAACAACTTACTAAACATGAGTAGCGCACAATTAGAAATACAACTTATTGCAAGTTTAGTAGCCTTGGCTTGTGCCATTCCGGGCGTGTTTTTGGTGCTGCGCAAAATGGCCATGATTAGCGATGCCATTAGCCATTCAATATTACCCGGATTGGTTATTGGGTTTTTTATAACACAGGATTTAAATTCACCTTTACTAATTGTTCTCGGAACGCTGTCTGGCGTTATAACCGTGGTGTTGGTTGAAAAAATTCAGAAAACAGGCTTGGTAAAAGAAGATACCGCCATCGGACTCGTATTCCCTGCTTTGTTTAGTATTGGTGTTATTTTAATTGCCAAAAATGCCAATGATATTCACCTCGATGTGGATGCTGTATTGTTAGGCGAGCTCGCATTTGCCCCTTTTGACAGACTTCTTATGTCGGGAACAGATCTGGGACCAAAATCGCTTTGGGTTGTTGGTGTTATTCTTATTACCATAATCGGATTCTTAATGGCTTTTTTTAAGGAACTTAAATTAAGCACGTTTGATGCCGGATTAGCAGCTTCATTAGGGTTTTCGCCAGTGGCTATTCATTACGGACTCATGACGGTGTCTGCCGTTACAACCGTTGGTGCGTTTGAAGCCGTTGGTGCTATATTGGTAGTGGCACTCATGATTGCCCCCGCCGCAAGTGCCTATTTACTTACTAATAACTTAAAAAAAATGCTCGCATTATCTATGTTTTTTGGTGTTTTTAGTGCCGTTTCAGGTTATTGGTTGGCGCATTGGTTGGATGCCTCTATTGCAGGATCCATTACCACCATGTTAGGGTTAATATTTTTAATGGTGTATTTGTTTGCCCCTAACAAGGGTTTAATAGCAGTTACCTACCGTGAAAAACAACAAAAAATTGAAGTGTCACTGCTTACCTTTTTGCTGCATTTAAAAAACCACACAGAAGCAAGCGAACGGCATGTAAACCACCTTTCGGAACATATAAATTGGCAAAAAATACGCGCTAAAACGGTATTGGATTTAGCCTTAAAAAATAATATGATTACTATTACTAATAACGTGGTTTCCTTAACCCAAAAAGGCCATGAATTTACAACCCAGGCTATCGATTATATTATAACCAATGAGGATGGCCAAATTGAGGACATGAAAGCCGATTTCTTTTTATTTAGAGGGTAATACCGTATTATAAGCTATTATAATAAGCGTCGGCTACTTTATGAACATCCCAATTTTTAAATTCTTTCTTTTCAATGCGTGCTACAAAGGCTGGAGTGTCTTTAAAAAAGATAGCCATGGCTTTTCTAACCTGACCATGGGTAAAGCCTTTCCCGCTAACAATATAAGCGTTTTCTGCATCTGGTTTGCGAAACAAAAAGTAAATAGTAGTCCAAAACGAACCGTTACCAACTATAGAAACCATTCTGCCTTTTTTATCTATTTTGTAGCGTTGTGCTAAAGAGTATTCGTTTAAGGCTGGGTTTTGATGAATTAACAGCATCCAATGTTTATTAGCTTTTTCAACTTCTACTTCTTTTCCAAAGGATTTAAACAGGTGCACCGCTTGCGAGCGTTCAAATAAAAACTGTGTGCCAGTATCTGCCGTGTATAAAATTTGGTAAATACCATCTTCATCCAAATCTATTCGCGTTCCATTTTTAGTGGTTTTAAACTCAATCTTATTATCTAGCATTTTGTTAGATGGTAATTTGGCAAAACCTTCTTTTATGTCGCCAGTTGTCATGAGTATTTTAGCTGGGTAATATTGCGAAAACACAGCCGATGAGGTTAATAAAACCAGTAATAATATTAAGTGTTTCATAAAAAATGTCGTTCTAATTGATTTTAAATGTAATAAATTATTTTGAGCTTTTTGGCTAATGCTTTTTTTTAAGCTCGTTATATGCGCCTTATTTTGGTTTAGCACTAAAGGGTTGGTGCTTTATATATTTGTTCCAACAAATATGCTGGCTTTAATTTTTCAAAACCTAAGGGCTTGCAGTATGTTAACTACCTCAAAGAACAGGATAAAAATTAGCTACCGCTAGAAAATAACCACCAAAAATAACCCTATTAAAGTATTTGAGGTATGATAATTATCAGCTTTTAAAAACGCTGTATTTAGCAATTTTGAAGCTTAATTAATTAAAAAAATCATGTTAACACCCCATATAACACATAGTTTTCATATTCCTGTAATGGGTTTAGCGTATACCATTGACAGCCCTATTCGTGTGGCTCATTTTGGTATTTCGTCTGTCATATCCATTATAGACGATGAGCTTCTAGAAAGAATGAATGCATTTTATGCTCGTAAATTTAGTTTGCCCTACCAAGAAATTACCAAAAAAGTAACTGATTCGCGGGCAAAACGAATAACTTCCTATTTAAATTTAGTAGATACTATTGTGTCCAAAAAATTTACGGCTTTTAAGGAAGAGCTGTTAGAAAGTAAAACAGCTTTGGAAAATTTTATTCAAATACTACCCAATACTTCCGAGGTAAAACAAGGGCTTGCTAGCTTTTTATTGGAGGGATCTGTGTTTAAAGAGAACTTAAAAAAATACATAGATACGCATTTGGCTCCAGGCAGCATTGATGTTAATATTATGACGAAAATTGACAAAGATAATTTTCATAAATCCGAACAATTGCCCGTAATTCACAACGATGCGCATGCCGCATTGCGCGGATTTGCTAATAGTAATTTAAAATCGGCAGTGGTGCTTTCTGCTGGAATGAATCCGCGATTATACAGTTATTTTGAAACCTTTACCGATTTCTTTCCCGATGCAAACGGACAACTAAACAAGCAGATTATTTTAAAAGTAAGCGATTACCGATCGGCCATAATTCAGGGTAAGTTTTTAGCTAAAAAAGGTTTGTGGGTGTCCGAGTACCGCATTGAGTCGGGATTAAACTGTGGCGGCCATGCTTTTGCTACCGAAGGCTATTTACTTGGCCCCATTTTGCAGGAGTTTAAAGAAAAGAAAGCAGCCCTCATAAACGACACACATACTATTTATGAAAAAGCTTTAGCAGATAAAAATTTAAGAGCGCCAAAACAGCCATTAGCAGTAAAAATTACAGTACAAGGAGGTGTGGGTACAGCCGAAGAGCACGCCTTTTTAATTGAAAAGTATCAAGTGGATTCTGTGGGTTGGGGTAGTCCGTTTTTACTGGTTCCAGAGGCCACATCGGTAGATCCCGAAACCCGAAAATTATTGGCTCATGCTAAAGAATCGGATTTATATTTAAGTGGTATTTCGCCATTAGGTGTGCCGTTTAACACTGTAAAAGGCTCGTCCAACGAGTTTTTTAAACAACAGCGTATTTCAGAAAATAAAGCAGGTAGTTCCTGCCCAAAAAAGTTTTTAGCCTTAAGTAAAGAGTTTGGACCAGAGGGTATTTGTACGGCTTCAAAAAAATATCAGGATATAAAATTAAACGAACTTCAAGAAAAAAAGGAAACACTAACAGCCAAGAAATATGCCATGGCTAAAAACAAAATTACCGAAAAAGCGTGTTTATGTGTTGGACTGGCAAATGCCTCGTATCTGGAAAATAAGATGCCTATAAAAGGCCAAAAGCAAGGTGTTGTAATATGTCCCGGACCAAATTTAGCCTATTTCGATAAAGAGCTGCCGTTAATGGCTATGGTACAGCATATTTATGGCAAAAAATCTGTGTTGGCCAAAATAAACAGGCCGCATATGTTTGTGAAAGAGTTGCAAATGTATGTAAGTTATTTGCAAAACGAGATTGCCGAGTTTACAGAACCTATAACAAGCAAGCAACTTAAAAAATGGGCAACCTTTAAAGCTAATTTATTAACTGGTATGGATTACTATATAAATCTGTGTAAAGAGTACAATGTTCAGAATAATGCTTCAATATTGGCAGGTGTTCAGGTTTGTAAAGCGGATTTAGAAACGATTTCTATTCCTGAACAGGTGCCATCTTAACTGTAAAAGCCCATTTGGTCTATGTATTGCCAAACAGTATCTGGTAGCATAGGCCGAATGTTTTTACCAGCTTTAATAGATTTTCTTATGTAGGTGGATGACAGTTCCATTATGGGCGCATGCACATGATGTATGCGTTTGTGGCCATCAAACTGGGTTTCAATTTTGCCTTCAGAAATTCTGGGGTACACATAAATATCATGATTATCCAAAATAGCTTGGTAGTTTTTCCATTTGTGAAAACTTTTTAAGTTATCCTCGCCCATAATTAAGGAAAACGCATGTTTAGGATATTTTTCTTGCAAATGGACCAATGTATAAGCGGTATAATTGGGCTGTGGTAATGAAAATTCAATATCGCATGGCCTTAATTTGTTGTATATATCTGTAGCCCGATGTACCATTTCCAAACGTTCATAATTATCCAACAAAGATTGTTTTTTTTTAAACGGGCTTTGCGGCGTTACAACAAACCATACCTGATCTAAATTGCTGTTTTCAACAAGTTCATTGGCAATAATAAGGTGGCCAATATGAATGGGATTAAACGTACCAAAATACAAGCCTATTTTCATAACACATTAGTTGTTTATAAAGTTGGATACCAAAACTTCGGCTTCGGTTAAGGCCTTTTTTAAATCGTCATTTTCAATAATAACATCAAAAAGAGGGGCTGTAGCTAGTTCGGCAGAGGCTTTTGCTATGCGCATATTAATTTTGTCTGAACTTTCTGTTTGGCGCTTTTTTAAACGAATTTTTAACGCGTCTATGCTAGGTGGTTTTACAAAAACAGCTAAAGTTTCGTCTGGAAATTTACGTTTTATGCGCAAGCCACCAGAAACATCTATATCAAAAATAACATGTTTCCCTTGTGCCCAAATACGTTCCACTTCGGTTTTTAAGGTGCCGTAAAAATTATCTCTATACACCTCTTCCCACTCCAAAAATTCGTCGTTTTTAATTTTATTTTTAAATTCTTGAGCAGATAGAAAATAATAATCTTTACCGTGTACTTCCTCACCGCGTTTATCGCGCGAGGTGGCCGAAATTGAAAACTCTAAATTTAAGGCGTCTAGGCTTAAAAGGTGTTTAACAATGGTTGTTTTGCCGGATCCGGATGGTGCCGAGAATACAATTAATTTGCCGTTTTTTGGGTTAATTTGTTCTGTCAATGGTAATGTTTTAGTAAAAATAGCCTAGCAAGAATTTGCAACAACTGCCTATAATACGTTTAATAATTGTTCTTTAATTTTTTCTAATTCGTCCTTCATTTGCACAACTAATTTCTGCATAGGTGCATAATTGCTTTTGGAACCAATGGTATTTATTTCGCGGCCCATTTCTTGACCAATAAAGCCTAGTTTTTTTCCGTTAGAATCGCTTGAATTTAAGGCCTGAACAAAATAATCTAAATGGTTTTTTAGGCGTACTTTTTCTTCGGTAATATCAAATTTTTCGATGTAAAAAACCAGTTCCTGTTCAAAGCGGTTTTCGTCAACTTTCTCTTTCAACTCTTCAACACCTTTTCGCAAACGCTCGCGAACCCCTTCAATTCGCTCGGGATCCATGGCTATAATGGCTTCTAAAATACGATTTATGTTGGCTATTCGCGCTTTAAAATCGGTTTCCAAAGCTAAACCTTCGTCCTGGCGGTAGGTTGTTATGTGCTGTAATGCGGTGTTAACACCTTCTAAAATGGCCTGCCACTCATTATCGTCTATGTCTTCGCGTTCGGTATTTAGAGCATCTGGGAACCGAACAGCCATTTTAAGTAGTTCGGTTTCGTTACCATCTACTAATTCCTTTAGTTGTTTTATGTATTGTTTTACAACTGGTTTATTTACTTGGGTGGTAGTTTCCTCGCCGGTAACTTCTGTAAATATGGAGAAATCAATTTTACCGCGTTCTAATTTATGGCCAATTAGCTTTCTTAAGCTTAACTCTTTTTCGCGATAATTTGAAGGCATTCTGGCATTCAAATCTAGGTTCTTACTGTTTAACGATTTAATTTCAATCGTTATTTTTTTGGTTGGTAACTGAATTACAGATTTCCCATAACCAGTCATTGAATGTATCATAAGTATTAAATAAAGTTGTACAAAGGTAATTAAAACTCAAGGTTTAGAAAACTGTAACCGAATATTATGCGTGCCAACTAGAATATTGTAATTTTGCCTTCTAACTTTATGAGTCATGTATACCAAGCAATTTGAAATACGCTGGAGCGATGTTGATGCAAACAGACATTTAGCTAACAGTGCTTATACCAATTTTATGAGTCATACCCGTATGGCCTTCTTAATTGAAAAAGGGTTTTCGTTACAGGAGCTGGCCCATTACAATATTGGCCCTGTGGTGTTTTACGAACATATGTATTATTTTAAGGAGGTTTTTATGGGTAAACCGCTACAGGTAAGTTTGGAGGTGTCTGGTTTAAGTGCCGATGGGACTTTCTTTAAATTTGATCATAATTTTTACAACCATAAGGGGCATAATATAGCACATTGCGAAATGTTAGGTGCCTGGATGGACCTGCGTACGCGTAAGCTCGTTCCGCTTCCTGCTGAATTACTGAAGGTGGCCGAAACGTTTCCGAAGTCGAAAAACTTTAAAATACTCACTAAAGAAGATACACGCGTGGCTGGCAAAAAACCCGAAAACCTTTCTGTTTAATTTAAAGTTGCTCGGGGTTTTTTAGTAACCAAATATACCCCTGTAAATATTAAGCCAGCGGCCACAAGTTTAACCACATTTAAACTATCGCTACCCATTAATATTGCAAAAATACCCGCAATTACTGGCTGTAAATATAAAAAGGTACTAACCGTGGACGCTTTTAAATGTTGTAAGGCAATGGGGTTTAGTAAATAGGTGGTAAAGGTGGCGCCAATAATAACAAACAGCACCGAAAAAATAATATAAGGCGAAAAACTGCCCCAATTTATAAGGCTAACCTCTTTATAGCCAAATGGTAATACCAATATAAAACCAAATAAAAATAGCCATTTAATAAAGGTAAATGGGTGGTACTTTTCAGTGATTTTTTTTATGAGTATTAAATAAATACTGTAAGAAACGGCATTAATAAAAACCAATAAATTGCCTAAAGGAATGTTATCGCCAACTTGGGTAGATTTGCCATAGAGGCTTAAAACTAGGGCACCCGAAAAACCTAAAATAATACCCACAACTTTAAGGTTTGTAATGCGTTCTTTTAAAAAAATAGCGGAAAGTGTTAATACCACAATGGGCACCACAGTCATAATTACCGAAGCATGAATAGGTGTTGTGTACTCAAACCCTTTAAAGAAGGTAAGCATGTTTAAAGCAATACCAAAAATGGACGCCACAAAAAACTTAAGGTAATCTTGTTTGTCTATTTTTTGCCTAACTGTAAAAAGACTTAAAAGCCAAAACAGTATGGCTGCACCCAGAACGCGCAACACAATAAACCCAAAAGGTTTAATGTAACCTGCGTCTATAACATCGTTGGCAAAAGTAAAGGTAAATCCGTAAATAACTTGCACCATAAATACGGCTAACAAGGCAAAAATTCTGGTGTTATTCACGTAACGCAGCTTTTAGGTTTTCAATATTTTTTTTAGAGCTACCAATAAAAATGTTGTTGTTGTAAATAACCACAGGTCTGCTTAAAAATGTATAATGTTCTAAAATGTAATTTTTATAGTCGGCTTCTTCTAACTGTACGTTTTTTAAATCCATTGCTTTATACAGCTGCGCACGCTTACTAAAAAGCGCTTGATAACTGCCAGAAAGGGCACGCATAGCTTCAAGTTGGGCTGCGGTTATGGCTTCTTGTTTTATATCTTGAAAAACAACATCTGCTGGCCACTTAATGTCGTTTAAAATACGTGTACAGGTATTACAGCTTTTTAGATAATATACTTTTTTCATAACATGTATGGTAAGATTCAAAATAATGTGCAAAGTAAAGCCAATATATCCAATAAGCAAGCCGGCCTTGTTTAGTTTGTACTTCTGGTTGTAGCACCGGTTAGTAATAATTTAAAAGCTCGTAAATAGTTTCGTAGTCTATGGTAAATTCTGTTAAACCTGTGGTGTATGGTGCAATTTCGTAGCTATTATATAACAGAATAACGCCCGTATCGTTAAAACCTATGTTTTCTGGTAGTACAAAATTATCGGGGTCAAAATATAAATCTTCTTTATTTGCAATATGCTTGCTAAATGATTTTTTGGCTAACTGTTTAAATGCCGCATAATCATTAAAAAGTTGCTGGTTTCGCAAGCGTTTTCCGGTAAATGCATCAAAATTTAAAAAGGAAATAACCAGATTTCCGTGTGCTCCTCCAGTGTTTAAATAACTGGTTATGGCTACAGATATAACGGTATTAGATTGGTACATTATTTCGCCATCAATTTGAGCTTCCCAGGCCATTGGGCTTTCAGGAAAGTCGGTTTTAAATCTGTTAGCAGCAGCATTAAAAGCTTCAATGCTTTCTGAAAGTGTTTCGGGATACGCGCTGTTTTCCGTATTAAACGATAAATTAGCAATAATAACAGAATCTATAGCACTGTTTATTTTAGCTGCTATTAATTCATGGCCGTAAGCCACCGGAATATTTACTTCTACAATTTGGTTTGTTGGACTTGTAATAGTTTGCTCGCTAAAAGTAATTGTGGATTCTTCAGCACAGGAAAAAACCAAGCAAATAACGAGTAAATACAGAACGTGTTTTGGCATGATACTGGTTGCATTAATTTAGGTAATAAAGGTACTTATTGCATTTGAATACACCGAATTATACGTTAACTTTGTTACAAGCATAACTGCGCAATTAAATAGGTTAATATTTTTGATGTTGGATGGTTGTTTTTCGGGAAACGCCACAAATATGCTAACCCAAATAAAAATTTTATGGCATGAAATTTAATACCAAAACTATTCATGGTGGCCAAAAGTTAGATCCAGCTTACGGTGCCGTCATGACGCCTATTTACCAAACAACTACTTATGCACAACAGGCGCCGGGAAACCATAAGGGATACGCATACTCCAGAAGTGGTAACCCTACCCGGCATGCTTTAGAAAATGCGCTAGCCAGTATAGAAAATGGTCAGTATGGTTTGGCCTTTGCGTCGGGTTTAGCAGCCATAGATGCTGTATGTAAACTTCTAAATCCGGGCGATGAAGTTATTTGCACCAACAACGTGTATGGTGGTTCTTACCGGTTGTTTACCACCACCTATAAAAAATTTGGTATTACCTGCCATTTTGTTAATATGGAAACGCCTGCCAATATAACGTCCTATATTAATTCTAATACTAAATTGCTTTGGGTAGAAACACCAACAAACCCCATGATGAATATTATTGATATTGAGGCATGTGCCTACCTGGCAGAAAAACATGGGTTACTGTTGGCAGTAGATAATACCTTTGCCACACCTTATTTACAACAGCCATTAAATTTGGGAGCCCATATTGTTATGCACTCGGCTACAAAATATTTAGGAGGTCATAGCGATGTGGTTTTGGGTGCTTTGGTGGTAAACAATCAAGATTTGGCAAACCAGTTATACCATATTCAAAACGCTAGCGGAGCTGTTTGTGGGCCTCAAGATAGCTTTTTGGTATTACGCGGATTAAAAACGCTGCACGTAAGAATGCAACGCCACTGCGAAAATGGTAAAGCCATCGCTTCTTTTTTAAAGGGGCATCCTAACATTGAAAATGTATATTGGCCCGGATTCCCTTCACACCCGAACCATGATATTGCTAAAAAGCAGATGAGCGATTTTGGAGGCATGATTTCCTTTACAACAAAAGCTACAAATTATCAGGATACGCTTAAAATTATTCAGCGTTGTAAACTGTTTACCTTGGCAGAATCTTTAGGAGGTGTAGAATCTTTAGTGGGCCATCCTGCTAGCATGACTCATGCCAGTGTTCCAAAAGAAACACGAGAAGCACTAGGGATTTCAGATAATTTAATTCGGTTAAGTGTTGGTATTGAGGATGTATCCGACTTAATAGCAGATTTAGAACACGCCTTGTTGTTTTAAATCCTATAAAAAACACATGTTTAGCCATTAAACGCATGGTGTATTTTACCTAAAACTTTTTTAATCTAGGTAGTAAATGTAACCCACATTTAACCAAAGTAAATAATCGTTGTTTTTATTGGAAGGTAATTGATGATTTAAACCATCTATCCAGTCGCTAAAATAGGTTTGCAAGCGCATATCTAGCATTAAATCCGATAGGGCAGTTAATTTATATCGCACCCCAACACTGGTAACCAACGACCACGTGTTGCCCGAATCCGGATTAATGGAGCCTGGTTCCCAAGGCGACCAAAAATTATCAGGGTTTAAAATATTATTATCGGCCACGCCTGTATTTGGATTTACGTAAGTTGTAGCTGCTTTTGGCCTATATGTTGTATAATGCGCGCCTAAACTAATAAATGGTGCTAAGCGGTAATCAAATCCTTGAAAATCGCGTATACTTAACGGAAAGTATTCCAATTGCATCCCAATATCAAAATTATTTGCCTCGCCCGTATGTGCACGCAGTTTGTTGGCTTCTTCATTATTCCTATCCACCCACTTACCAAAGTGGTTTAATTTGGTTTTATTGAAAGAAATTTCGCTTCGTAATTTAAAATGGTCATTAAAATAAGTGTAGCGCGAATAGCACTGGCAATCTGCCCGATAGGCAAAATTAATATAGTGTATGAGGCCTATTCCATATCCAGAGTTTCCAAAGTTGGTACCTTGGTCGTTTCTAACGCCAAAATCAGATCTAAACTGTACAGGTCCAACAATAAGGCCAACTTCGTTTGAAAATCCCCATTGTGAAAACCCCGAATGTATACAGCTAACTAGGCATAATAATACCGTTAATTGTTTCAATTTTAGCATAGTGTCGTGTGGCGTAAGTAAGCAAACAAGCAACAAATATAAAAAATAGGCGCTACTAGCCAAATTAAATTACAAAAAGGTACGCAACAAAAAGCATGTCTAGAAAGGTCATAAAAAGAACACTTTTTTAAACCGCGATATGTTATGAAAATCTAAATAATAACAGGTTTTTTTTATATTAAATGTATATTTGTGTTAATAATATAAATTATTCTAAAAAAAAATCAATGAAAACTGAAGTAGATGCATTTTTGAAATTTGTAAAAAGAAAAGATAGCAATGAACCTGAATTTTTACAAGCTGTTCAAGAAGTAGCCGAAACGGTTATTCCATTTATAGAAACTAATCCGAAGTATAAAGGCAAAAAACTACTGGAGCGCATGGTGGAGCCCGAGCGTAGTATTATTTTTCGGGTACCTTGGATAGACGATTCTGGCCATACACAAGTAAATAGGGGCTTTCGTGTGGAATTCAATTCTGCCATTGGTCCTTATAAAGGTGGGTTGCGTTTTCATCCGTCGGTAAATTTAAGTATTCTGAAGTTTTTGGGTTTTGAGCAGGTATTTAAAAACTCGTTAACAACCTTGCCAATGGGCGGCGGAAAAGGTGGATCGGATTTTGATCCTAAAGGAAAAAGCGACAATGAGGTTATGCGATTTTGCCAATCTTTTATGACCGAGTTATTCAGACATATAGGACCAAATACCGATGTACCTGCTGGCGATATTGGTGTTGGTGCTCGGGAGGTAGGTTATATGTTTGGACAATATAAGCGTTTAAAAAACGAATTTACTGGTGTGTTAACAGGCAAAGGAATGGCTTTTGGAGGCTCGTTAATTCGGCCCGAAGCAACGGGCTACGGTTGTGTGTATTTTGCGCAAAACATGTTGGCAGTGCATGGTGCGTCTATAAAAGATAAAACAGTGGTTATATCGGGTTCCGGAAATGTGGCGCAATACGCCTGCCAAAAAGTTACCGAATTAGGGGGTAAAGTGCTTACCATGTCGGATTCCTCCGGATATATTTTGGATGAAGCAGGAATTGATGCGGAAAAGCTGGCGCATATTATGCACATAAAAAATGACAAAAGAGGCCGCATAGACGCTTATGTAAAGGCATATCCTTCTGCTAAATTTTATTCTGGCAAACGCCCATGGTCCGTAGCTTGCCAAGTTGCCATGCCCTGTGCTACTCAAAATGAATTAAACCAAGCAGATGCACATAATTTAATTTCCAATAAGGTTATGGTAGTGGCTGAAGGGGCTAATATGCCTGCTACACCAGAAGCTATTGCGGCATTTCAAGAAGCCAAAGTATTGTTTGCTCCAGGAAAAGCCTCCAATGCTGGCGGTGTTGCTACTTCTGGTTTAGAAATGAGTCAAAATGCGTTGCGTTACAACTGGACACGCGAACAGGTGGATACAAAGCTCCAGGAAATTATGGAGGCCATACACAGCTCCTGCGTTACCTACGGCAAAGAGGACGACGGCCATATAAACTACGTAAAAGGTGCTAATATAGCTGGCTTTGTTAAGGTTGCCGATGCTATGTTGGCGCAAGGTGTTGTTTAATACAGCGGTTTAAAATATGCAACAAGCTGCCCGAACAGCAGAAGGCTTTTTTTATTGAAATGCATATGAAATTAACATGAAACTCGTTAGTATTAAATATATTTGAATTCTAAACAGAAATCATGTTACAACGCCTTGTTATTACTCTATTTTTTTTGATGCCTTTTGTGCACAGCGCACAAAATTTTTCGGCTTTATGGCAAGGGCATTATTCCTATTTAAACATTACGGATATTGCTGAAGGTAATGGGAAACTTTACGCTGCGGCCGAAAACGCCATTTTTGTTTACGACTTACAAACAGCCGAAATACAAACTATTTCTACCGTAAACGGACTTTCAGGCGAAATTATTTCGCAAATCTATTACAGTGCGTTTTACGATAAGTTACTTGTGGGTTATAACTCGGGCTTACTGGAAATTGTATCAGATTTAGGGAACGAGGTTTTAACGGTTGTCGATATTCTAAATAAAACAACTATCCCGCCAACCAACAAGCGTATTAATCATTTTAATGAATACAACGGATTGCTGTATATTGCTACCGATTACGGTATTTCAGTTTACGATTTGGCCCGATTAGAATTTGGCGACACCTATTTTAT
This sequence comes from Bizionia sediminis, assembly GCF_042684585.1. Taxonomy (NCBI): domain Bacteria; kingdom Pseudomonadati; phylum Bacteroidota; class Flavobacteriia; order Flavobacteriales; family Flavobacteriaceae; genus Bizionia; species Bizionia sediminis. Next base: position 327,054 of record NZ_JBHULS010000002.1, on the reverse strand, counting down.
TGGAAACGGCGGTGCTCAAGTTATTGTTTCAGAAACAACTATTTATAACGATTATATTTACGCGGCATGCCAAAATGCAAATGGTTTAAAGCGGGCCTTGGTAGCCAACACCAATTTAATAGACTTTAATCAGTGGAGTTTGGTTGGGGCTGGCGATTTTTCCGCGGTAACTGCCTTTAACAACCAGTTGTTTGTGTTGCGAAACGATCAGTTTCTGTTAAATGAAATAAACGGAAACCTCAACCCGATAAGGCAGTTTAATTCTTTGCCTGTGGATATGCGTGTCGTTAATAATTACCTCATAATTACACAGGCTAATGTTAGCTATGTGTACAACGAAAATTTTAGTATAGTAGCAACAGTACCTGTTTCTTCAGAATTTAATAGCAACTACTCGGCAGCCTTGGTTTCGGGGCCACATGTATATTTAGGAACCAATAAGTTTGGTATTTTAAAAACTACCTTGGAGGAGCCTGTTATGTTTCAAGAAATTCATCCAGATGGCCCACTTCTAAACAATTCGTTTGCTGTAGGTGCAAGCGCCAATAATTTATGGTTAACCTATGGTGAGTATAACTTAACATACAACCCTGGGCCACTACAATCGCGCGGAATTAGTCATTTTGTAAATGGCGAAAATTGGGTAAATATTCCAGCAGACAGTGTATTGGGGGCTCGCGATTTAAACAAAATTGCTGTAAACCCGTTTAATCCCCAACAGGTTTTTATTAGTTCCTTTAACGATGGTTTGTTGGAAGTAAATAGAAATGTGCCAACGGTTTTGTATAACGAGTCTAACAGCGGCCTAGAATCTTTAATTCTGCCTGGAGCGCCAAACTTTAAAAGCATTCGTCAAAATGCTTCTACATTCGACAAGGATGGTATTTTGTGGACCATGACAGCTCGGGTGGGAAAACCTTTAAAATCATACAATCCCAGCACGGGCCAGTGGCAAGGCTATGATTTTCTAGATTTAATTCAACGCGGTTTAGACGAATGGGGTTACGATGAAATAGACATCGATAACAACGGCACAAAATGGATAGCAGGTTATAAATTTGGCTTAATTGCTTACAACGAAGCCAATACAGGTAGGAAAATTGCTAATATTTCAACCGATGAACAAAACGTCCCATCTCCTTTTATAACCGCTTTAGCAGTAGATAAAAACGACCAAGTTTGGTTTGGTACCACTAACGGATTGCGTGTGTTGTATAATACAGCTAATTTTTTTACCGATAGAAATGTGCGTGCAGAGTCTGTAATCATTCTCGATGACGGTACGCCAAGCGAATTGTTGTTTCAACAGTTCGTGTCAGATATAGAGGTAGATGGTTCCAATAACAAATGGATAAGTACTATTGGAACAGGACTTTATTATTTTTCTGCCAACGGGCAAGAAACCATTTATCATTTCACTGAAGATAACTCGCCTTTGCCTTCCAATATTGTTATTGATGTGGCTATCGATCCAGCCTCTGGTCGTATTTATATTGCAACAGATCGCGGATTGGTTTCTTTTGGATCTGGTAGCTCGGAAACTAAAGAAAGTTTAGAAAATGCTTACGTATATCCCAACCCTGTTAGGCCTGGCTTTAACATTCTGGAGGAAAAAGTAAAAATTAAAGATATCTCGGAAAACGTTAATATTAAAATAACCGATATAGAAGGCAATCTGGTAGCAGAAGCCCAGTCGGGTATTAACTCCCGGTTTAAAGGTTATAATTTGGAAATTGATGGGGGTGTTGCCTATTGGAATGGTAACAATTTAGCTAACAATTTAGTGCAAACAGGTGTTTATTTGGTTATGCTGTCAGATCTGGATACCTTTGAAACTAAGGTTATAAAAGTAATGGTTGTACGCTAATGCCCACAAGAACAAAAGCTATCGTTCTGTCCAAAATTAAGTACCGGGATAACGACTTAATTATTAGTTGTTATACCCAGCAACGCGGTTTAACAAGTTATTTAATTCGGGGTGCCTACAAAAGTAAACGCTCCGGTACTATTGCCTATTATCAATTACTCTCGCAGCTAGATATTGTAGAAAACTACAAGCCCAATCAGTCACTCCACTATATAAAAGAAGTGAAATCGGCTTTTGTTTATAGCTCTTTACACACCAATGTTTTAAAAAGCAGTATTGTATTATTCCTGTCCGAAGTGCTTACCAATGTCCTAAAAGAGGAAGAACAAAACACCTTGCTTTATGATTATTTAGAAACGGCTCTGCAGTGGTTGGATTCGGAAACAAATTATGCCAATTTCCATTTGTTATTTCTTTTAAAGCTTACCAAGCATTTAGGCTTTTATCCGCAAGAAAGCTATCAGGATACCGATGTGTTTAATATGGAATCTGGCTTCTTTGAAAATAAAGGTCAGCATATTTACGCCATTTCGGCCGCTAATAATAAGCTCTTAAAACAGCTGTTGGGCATGAATTTTGATGCCTTACACATTATAAAATTGCAGGCGCACCAACGGCAATCTTTTTTACAAATGCTTATGCAGTATTTTGAATTGCATTTGGGGTATTTTAGAAAACCAAAATCACTGCAAATATTTAACCAAGTTTTTAACTAAATAGCAACACCTCTTTTTATGAAAGCTAAATGCATTTGGATTCTGTGTTTGCTTTGTACCGCAGGTGTTTGGGCGCAACAAATCGTGGTTGTAGCGGCCGAAAGTTTACAACCCATCCCTGGGGTTGTTATTTCTAATAAGGAAAAAAAAGTACTTACCAATATAAACGGTCAAGCGGATTTAGATGTTTTTTCAGACAAAGATACCTTACAGTTTACAGCCCCAAATTATCGTGTTTTAAAACTTATAAAAAAGCGAATAAATGGGCATACGGTGTCTTTAACACGTTTTGTTGGTTTGGACGAAGTGGTTATTTCGGCTTCAAAATTTAAACAAGAAAAGCGCGATGTTCCTCAAAAAATTATCAATATTTCAGCAAAAGAGGTTGGTTTTACAAACCCGCAAACTAGTGCCGATTTACTAGCGGAAACAGGTAATGTATTTATTCAGAAAAGTCAGTTGGGCGGCGGAAGCCCAATGATACGAGGCTTTTCAACAAACAGACTTTTAATGACCGTGGATGGTGTGCGTATGAATAACGCCATTTTTAGAGGCGGTAACTTACAAAATAGCCTATCGGTAAACCCCTTAAGTCTTCAAAATACCGAAATTACACTAGGCGCAGGCTCTGTAGTTTATGGTAGCGATGCCATTGGCGGTGTTATTAGTTTTTACACCAAAAAACCACAGCTATCCTACAAGGATGCGATGTATGTAAAAGCACATACCTTGGCACGATATGCTAGCGCCAGCACCGAAAAAACGGTACATGCCGATGTTAATATTGGTTTTAAAAAGTGGGCCTTTTTATCCAGTGTTAGTTTTAACGATTACGATCATGTAACTATGGGAAGCCATGGTCCAGACGCTTACTTACGTCCGGAATACGTGGAAACCGTTAATGGTGTAGATTTTATAAAATCCAATACCAATCCCAAGCGCCAAATACCTACAGGATTTAATCAGTTTTATGCCTTGCAAAAAGTCCATTTTCAGCCTAAAGAAAATTTATTGTTAGATGTAGGTTTGCATTATGCAACCACGTCTAATTATGCCCGCTACGATCGTTTAATACGTTATGAGGCTAACCAACTTCAATGGGCTCAATGGTATTATGGCCCTCAAAATTGGTTTATGGGTAATTTGCAAGCTACTAAACACAGCAAATCTCATGTGCTTTTTAACAAGGCGCAGCTTACTGTGGCTTACCAACATTTTAAAGAGAGTAGGCACCACAGGAAATTACAGTCTGAAATTAAAACCAATCGCACAGAACGCGTACAGGCCATTTCTGTAAACGCCGATTTAGAGAAGCAAGTTACTTCTAGCACAGCTATTTTTTATGGTTTAGAATATGTTTACAATCGCATACATTCCGAAGCATATCAAGAACAAATCAATTCGGGAGTGCAACAAGAATCGGTTACCAGATATCCCAATGGCGCTACTTGGCAATCGGTTGCTGCCTATGCTAGTTTAAAATATAAACCATCGGATAAATTTATCTTTCAAACAGGGTTGCGGTACAACCAAATAGCAGCAACTGCAAATTTTGAAGAAAATAATCGCTTCTTAAATTTACCATACAATAATACAGCAATAAATGCCAGCGCCTTTACAGGTACAGCAGGTATTAGTTGGATGCCTAATTCTATTGTTCAGTGGAAGTTGCACGCGTCTACAGCCTTTAGAGCGCCCAATATTGATGATGTTGGTAAGGTTTTCGATTCTGAACCGGGTAGCGTTGTTGTGCCAAATCCGAATTTAAAATCCGAATATGCTTATGGAGGCGAATTGGGTTTGGTACTAAACTTTAATGATAAAGTTGTATTGGATTTTAATACCTACTATACTTTTTTAGATGATGCACTGGTAAGGCGAGACTATATGCTAAACCAAGCTACGGAACTTATGTATAATGGGGAATTGAGTAGCATTCAGGCTGTTCAAAATGCATCCAAAGCATGGATTTATGGTTTAGAGGTTGGCTTACGGTGTCGTTTTTCAAAAAACCTTACGCTTAAGTCGCAATACAACTTAATAGGGGGAACAGAAGACGATAATGGTGTTGAGGTTCCAATAAGGCATGTGGCACCTAGCTTTGGTAACATCCATCTTGTTTGGCAAAAACAGGCCTTTACAGTAGCTAGTTTTGTAAATTTTAACGGCACATTACAAAACCATAAATTAGCTCCTTCTGAACAGGCCAAACCTTACATATATGCTACAGATAAACAAGGCAAACCGTATGCGCCGTCTTGGTATACTATAAACTTGCGTACGCAATACCAATTTAAAAATGATTTAGCTGTTTCGGTGGCATTTCAAAATATAACCGATCAGCGGTATAAAACGTATTCATCGGGCATTGCTGCACCAGGTAAGCAAGTTATTATAGCGGTAAATTATACACTTTAGTTTACTTTTTAACAGCCTTTTTTATAAGTGTTTTATTATTAGATAAAGTTACCCGTGCCAAGTATGGCGCACTGCTTAATTTAGATAAGTTATGAATTTCCGTATTGGAGTTGGCGCTGAAGCGATAAACCAAACGTCCAGAAATATCGAAAATATCTATTGTTTTCATAGTTGCCTGCACGCCAGTTACCATAAATGTTACTTGGTTTTCATCGTCCTCAATAAGGAGTAATGCGGCGCCTTCAGAAGCAGTTGTTTCTAAATTAAGTGTCCGGTCTGTAAAAACAATTTCAAACCGGTTATCTTGGGTCCCAGCAGTTGCGGTAAAATGGTACTTGGAATCCGAAATATTGTGTATCCTATTTAGTAATTTATCTTTTATATAAACAGCATGCGAATTAAAGAAATTGCCTGTCCAATCGGCAAGTTCTATAGTGTATATGGTTGAAGCACTAATGTGGGTGCTAAAGCCTAACGGAATGACTTCGTGTTCATGTAAACTTTCCGGAGCTTTTGCTTGAATACTAAACTTATCGTGTGGATTTTCGGGCGTAATTAAAGAATATAAAACGGCATGCGCATTGGTTGCCAGGTTCTTGGGTGCATCGAAGTACATGCCATCTTTCCCGTTGGTAGCGCCTGGCGTGTAAGCTACTAGTATCTGATTAAAAATACCTGTATTTGTAGTTAAATTAATCCATAGTTTATGCGTGTTGGAGTGGTTGTTTTCATTTCGGAAAAACTGACTGTTATTATCCGTTACACGCATGCTATTTTGAAATATAACAGGGGCTGTTTTTAATGTTCCAGAAACGGTTGAAACACTGGCTGCATCGGATAAACTAACAAAAAAAGCTTGCCCAGAAGGGATGTAACGGCTAGGCATAACACCATCGCCACCACTTGTTTGGCCAACACCGTTAATAACAGCGTAATCTGCTTGCGCAAAATTTAAAGCTTCGTTTCCGTTGTTGTCCGTGTCTGGGGCTGAATTTTGCGACCATAAAAAGATAGCACCCGAAGTTGCTCCCGAACCTGATGGAAGTTCTGATACATTTTCATCAATAACCGAATTGGCTAACAGAAATAAATCTGCATCAATAGCCGATGGATACGGATTGCCAATGAGGTTCCAATTATTGTCGTTTAGTTCGTCATCATTGCGGTAAAGGGGAATGTTGTAATCGCCGGTATTTAAAGCCCCGTTAAATGTGTATTCGTAATTGGTACCAGCAAAAACAAATCCTGCGGGGTCGTGCATGGCGGCATAGCCTACACCCGGGAGCATTAGGTCTGTATTACTTGTGTACTGCCAGTCGTTGGCATTGTCATCTACATCATCCTGTCCTGGTACTGTGCCGTTATTGTTATTGGTTTCGGCATAGCTATCTAAATAATTTTGAGCATTGTACCAGTAGCGTCTTGTGGGGTGCGCTTCTGCCAGGCCGTTTCCAATAGTTTCGTTGGCAACTGGTGCGCTCCAGTAGGTGTACTCGTACCAATTATTTAATGAAGCGGTGCGTTTATTTACTTGTGTTCTGGCGTTACTATTAAGTTGGTATGTGCCCGCTTGGCTACCATTGCCGCGTTGTACAAAACTTCCTTTGTCTTCAATTAAAATACCATCCAAATTACTGCCATCGCCATTAACTATAACGTTGTTTGTTACTTCTACATAATGTCCGTTGGTAATAATTAGTTCGTTTCCAGCATTTACTAGCAGTTGGCAGGCGGAAAAGCTACCGTGAAGCGATGTATTATAATCGTCATTAATAACTGCAATAGTTCCCGTATCCGGACCAGTACTATTACTCCAGTTTCCAGCATTCCAAATAGCCTTTTCTACCTCTAAAACAACTGTATTACTGGCTGTAAAACAATTATCTGTACTTTCCCTAACTTGGCAGTAATATTGGTAGCCGTCCAATAACAGCGTGTTACTAATAGTTAATAAATTGCTAGTGGCTCCGGAGTAAGTTGTGTTATTTGTAAGCGCCGTCCAGCCGCTATCGCCCGGTGCTGTGTAGTACCATTGGTACGTTAATGATTGCCCGCCTAAAAATCCTTCAGTAGCGGTTGCCTGAAAAGAGGCTGATAAGGCACAATTAGTGGTTAAGGGTGTTGGTTGTGCGGTAATGTTGGGCGGTGTTCCTAAAGAAAATTCAAACCTACCAATATCTGCGTAATCAACTGGCGAAAAACTTATCCAATCCGAAGGATTCCAGGTAGTACTTGGAGCAGTAATACCCGTATTTTTACGTCGGTATGTGTAATTTTTTGGAGCAATGGTAAAGTCGAGGCCCGAGGTAGCGCTATCGCCCCATAAGTCTATCCATGTATTAGAGCTTGTGTTGTATAAGCGTATATGGTCGTTGCTGTTAATGCCACTAATAGAGCTTACCAAATCGTAGCCATGTGCGGCATTAGGATCTGTAGCGTTAGTGCTGCCAAAGGCAATAACAAACACATCATTATGGACCATGGTACCGGATAAGGGAATGCTATATGTAAAACTAGCGCTACCATTGGCATGAATATAAACGGTGTAATCGTTTAGTGAAATGTCTGTTCCAGTACCATTAAAAAGTTCAATATAGGAATGCGACCCGGTGCCGTGGTCTGTAACTTCACTTATAAAAATATCCGAAGGGCTCGCGCCAGAGCTCCCTTCGCAACTGGAAATACGTGTATTTAAAACATTAAAAGTTGCTATACTTTGGCAGCCAAGGTTATCTGTAACCTCCAACATACCTGTTTCTGCTCCTGTTGGAATTTCTATAACTAATTGGCTGGAGGTATAGCTAATTACTGGGGCTGTAATTCCTGTAATGGTAGCGCTGGAGGAGGCTCCAAAATTAGCGCTACCAGAGGTAACAATTACCTGCGTGCCAATGGGGCCAGCGCTTGGCGATAAACTAACACCACCTGGGGGACAATTACCCGTACCTTGAACGGTAAATGTGTAAGGGTTTTCGTCTGTATCGTTGCTAGTTACTGAAATTAAAGCTGTTCGTGTTCCAGTACTTATAGGTGAAAAACGTATTTCAAATGGAACTTTATCACTCGGGTTAATGGTAACCGGTCCAGGGTTTAATGTAATTGGGAACTCGGTAGGATTTGAAGAAGAAATATCGGTTATTTCTAGGTCCGCTGTTCCTTCATTATGAATAGTATATTCTTTTGCAGCTGTTGTATCGCCCATACTTGTGGCTGCAAAAATCGTGTTGTATCCAGAATTGGCATCAGAGTTGTTTGGTATGGAGCTACCAGTGCTTCGTTCAATATCTATTTCTGGTGCTGGAACATAACCGATTCCCGTTAAATTTATGAGGCATGATAATTCGTCTGGATCATTATTATTAATGGTCACTGTACCCGTTCTGTTTCCAACTGTAGTAGGGCTAAACTGAATAGTAATGGTTTCTGAATTTCCTGGGGTAATTGTAAATGCCGTTGTGCCGGAGCTAATGGTATAATCGCCAGTTATGCTAATGGACGAAATGGTTAAATCTGCAACACCCGCATTGGCTATTGTAACGCTAGTAGTGCTGCTGGTGCTAACTGCTTGCGAATTAAAATTAATGGTATATCCACAAGCTTGATTGGTGTTTGTGTTATCCAATAATTGCAGTTCGGGGTTTGGAAGTTCGCAATTGCTGGTATGGCTTCCTAAATTGGAAACCGTATTGCTGTTATGGGTACTCCATTCTGAAGCGTTGTAGGTTGCAGACGGATTTTGAACAAAAGCATGGCGCCGTAACGTCGTATTTTCAGCATAGACATCATTATTTCCAATAACCCCTAATAAATCTATTATTGTTCCTGTTGTGGTTTGAAGTGCAAGCGCATCGTTTCCATTAAAATTTATGACGTTGCTGTTTGTGCTTAAATCGGGTGTAACGGATAAGTTATGACTATTATTTGCAATAACGTAAGTGCCGTAAGCGGTTATTGTGCCAGACAAAGCTAGGGTGGCTTGGACCGTGTTGCTTCCGTTTGTATAAATTACTAGTTGGTAAACGGACAGATCCACAGGACTATTAGTGGGGTTGTAAAGTTCCAAAAACTTGTTATTACTAGAGCCTTCTACGTATTCGGATATAAAAATTTCCGAACAATCGCTAAAAATGGGTATTCCTGAATTAGCCTTCGTTTTATTTAAAGCGCGTCCGCTATTAAATTGGTTCACAAAAACTATGTCTGATTTAGCATAGCTGGCTGCCGCAGTATGTAACTTTGGAAAATGGGCCTTAAAATGGTGGGGCGTTGCATGTGCAAAAACTAAAAAAACGCCAGCAAAAACCAAGAGAGACAAGCCGGAATGTATATTTTTCATAATGTCTTTTGTTGGAAATTAAAGACATGGGACCCTTAAATATACGTTAAAAAATTAAGAACTTGGCTTGGTATCTGTTTAAATTATTGATAAAATGTCTGTATCTTGGGCCAATGAATTCGGTTAAAACCTATACAGTAGAAGAGGCCAAACGCAAATTAGAAAGCTATTGCGCATATCAAGAGCGCTGTCATCAGGAGGTTTCGAATAAGTTGTTGGCTATGCGCATGATTCCAGAAGCCGTAGATGTTGTTATTGTTCATTTATTAGAACACGATTTTCTAAATGAAACCCGTTTCGCCCAATCCTATGTACACGGCAAATTTAATATCAAAAAGTGGGGTAAACAGCGTTTGCGTTTAGAATTAAAAAAACGAGCCATTAGCAAATACAATATTGATGTTGCCTTAAAACAGATTTCGGAACAGGCCTATTTAGAAACCTTAGATGCTTTAGCAGCTAAAAAAGTACAACTATTAGCTCGTGAAAAAAATACCTGGGTTAAACGAAAAAAATTAGCCGATTACCTCTTGTATCGCGGTTGGGAAAGTCATTTGGTGTATGCTAAAGTAGCTGAACTAGTTCCATAAAAAAAGGTCTTTTATGCTTTACAAAAGACCTTTTTTTTTAGCAGTAACTAGTTTTATTACAGGTTAAAAACCGCACCTACATTAACTGCAAATTGGTTGTGAATTTCCTCGGCAGGGGTAAGTTTTTGTTTGTATTTTGCTATGGGGAATTGCGCTTCTGTATACAAACCAAATCCAGATGTAAAGAAGTAGCGCGCACCTACATGGCCACCAAAGTTTTTTAAACTAAAACTTAATCCAGGATAAAAATCGAAATTTTCATCTATTTTTAAAACGTTTCCAATGTTGGCATTAAATCGTGCTTTTAAGTCGAAGCGGTCATCAAAATCAGCTTTACTTACAACGGTTACGCCATCTACTTTTACACCATCTTGCAAGGTGCTGGACAAACCTAAAGCATAGCTTGAGCTAAAACCTATGGAAATATTTTCGCCTAAACCAACATCGTAGCTAACATTTAAGCCGGTTGCATCCGATTGTAAGTTGGCGCCCACCTGAAATTTCTGATCTCCTTTTCCAATAAACGCTTGGCCATTTGCAAATGAAACCATTAGAATTGCGGCAATAACTAATAACTTTTTCATAAAAATGATTTTAAAATTTACTCCGCAAATGTATTAATTAATTTCCTGCTTAAACCGACATCTGGTTGTAAAGTAATTAGGAATGTTAAATAATTATTTTTTTAACGATTACCGTGTCTGCATCCAAAACAATATTGGCTAGATAAACACCTTTGGCTAAAGTGTTGTTATGATTAAACGTTATTTTTTGCGCATTTCCGCTTAAAAAATGTACTGGTTTGCCCGCCAAATTGAACAAAGTAACTTGTGTAATGCGTTTATGCGAGTTGGTTTTAAAGTCAATGCTTTGTGGGTTGTTGTACACAACCGATACTTCTTGTGTTTGGTTAGTAAGCTGGTTTGTACTTAAAGTGTTAATATCAAAAACAATAACAAATCTGTCGTTAAATGTACCAGTAGTCGAGGTAAAGCTATAATCGGACGTTTTTAAATTATGCGTAATATTTAGTAGGTTGTCTACTAGGTAAACGGCATTTTCGTCCATAAAATCACCTTGTAGTTTGGCAATGGAAAGCTTGTAAATGGTAGGCTCTGTTATGGTAGTATAAAACCCTAAAGCGAGTTGTTCGTTTGTATTTAAGCTGGCACTGGCTTTACCTTGTATGGCATATTTTTTATCGGTAAATTCCGGAATGGTTGTGTATAATATGGCAGGTACGTTGCTAGATAGATTACGTTCTGTATCAAAAGCAACACCATCGTTTCCATTGGTAGCTTCGTCTACATAGGCAACTAAAGTTTGGCAAAATATACCGTTGTCTGATGTTAAGTTTAACCATATTTTATTGGCGGTTTCTGGTCCGCGAAAAAACTGACTATTATTGGTCTGGTCTGCCATACGCATACTGTTCGTAAAGGTAACATTATTGGTTGCCAAGGCTTGAACAAAAAAGCCTTGGCCAGATGGTATATACCTATTAGGAATTATATTTTTTCCACCCGCAATTTCACCACTTCCTGCATTAATTATGGCGTAATCGTCCGTAGAAAAGTTATACACCTCGTTACCACTGCCATTGGCATCTGCTACAGATGCATGAGACCACAAGTAAATGGCGCCTCCAATTTTACTGGCATTTACGGCAAAAAAGGCATCGGCACTAATGGCAGATGGATAGGGATTTCCAATAAGATTCCAATCTTTGTCGCCATTATCCCCATTGTAATATAGCGGCGTTGTAATAGTTCCGGTATTAAAGGGTCCTTCAAAACTAAAGTCGTATGTGTTTCCTGGGCTAAAACCACCAGAACTTTGGGAGGTAGCATAACCTGCACCAGGCGTTAATACAACATTGTCCGCAAGGTAGGCCCAATCGTCTCCGTTATCGTCAATATCGTCGTGTCCGGCTACAAACGTATTGGTGTTTCCTACTTCTTTTAAAACATCTAGGAAATTTTGGGCGTTATACCAATAGCGTCTGCTGGAACTGGCCTCGGCAAATGCATTTGCAGCTGTAATACCATTAACTGGCGATGACCAATACGTGTAATCATACCAACGGGCCAATGGCGATGTGGTTTTATTAACCTGTGCTGCGCCTCCCGTTTTAATGGTAAAACTTGCCGTATCGGACACTTGTACAAAAGCGCCTTGAGTTTCCACGGTTAGTTGGCCGTAAACGTCTACATGTTCCTGTATTTTTGCATAGCTACCGTTATCTACTGTAAGTGTGGCGCCAGTGGCCACAGCCAAGCTGTACACATTTAGGTTGCCATTGGTTGCGGCGCTATAATTGGCACTAATAGTTATGCTGTGGTTTTTGCTTGGCAAACCGTTTGTCCAAGAAGTTCCATTCCACGAAGTTGCTTCGGGTTGTACAAAACCTTCTAGAAAAATGACTTTATTGTAAGCAGGATTTGGTGGTGCGGAAGGCGCTGTTATATCTAGGTTGCCTGTGTGTTCTTTTACATCTAAACTGGCTTTTAAACGAACATAAAATACAATATCTTCGGTAGTAATTTCAAAACCGTTTATGGTAAAACCGGATGAGTAGCCTGAATTCAAGTTTTGAGATACTTCAAAACCATTGGGAGCTGTTATGGTTACAAATGACCTGGTTCTTAAATTATTAGTGGGCAGTGATATGCTTTGTGCTGAAGAGGGGCCATTGGAGTAAACATAACTAAAACCACTTAAACTGCTAGGTAGTGTTCTGGGCGCTTCTGCCTTTACAGAGGCATAAAAAGTTGATGTGTTTTCGGAGGCAATGGTGGTCTTATTTACAATAAATAATAGTGCAAATAGGAAAGTGTAGTGTAGGGCTTTCATATTAAAGTAGGTTAAAATGGATATGCTAAACTACTATAAATCTGTTACTTTCGGAATTAAAACGCACTTTTTTTCGATAAAATACACGTTTTCTTTAAGTTGGTTAAGAAAAAACTTACATTTTTACCCCTTTTATGTCAAGTTGCATGTTGGTTCATGTGCGTATTGGTGCGTATAACGGCCTGTTTGTTTTTCCAATCTATCCATGCTTGCCCTTTTAGGCGGCGCATCATATTATCAAAATGCCGCATAATTACTATGTTATAAATGGCTTTTGCCAGGTTTTTTGGGTTTCTTGGAATAGCGCGTAAGCTCATAGAAAATCCTGGCGTAAGGTATTTCATATAATGCCAATAGCCTTCTGGAATATAAAGCATTTCGCCGTGTTTTAAAATGGTTTTATAACCAGAAGCATGTTGTAATGCGGGCCATTTATTAAAATCGGGGTCCGAAAAATTAATATCCTCCCGGGTTATTAAAGCATGGGGAACTTTGTATAGGTATTTGTTTTGTTGCTGATTAAATAGAACAATTTCTTTGTTGCCTTGAAAATGAAAGTGAAAAATATTAGCTAAATCAATATCATAATGCATAAAAGTATGCGAGTTGGTACCGCCAAAAAAAAGCATGGGTAACCCCTTAATGAGCCGTAAACCAAAATCCGGATATGTAAAATCCTGTTGCAGAGCTGGCACCTCTTTTAAAATATTCCAAAGAAAAATGCGGTATTTGGTGGGTTCTTTTTTTAGCAGATTAATATACGCGCTCATTTTCATTTTGGCGTGCGGCTGGTTAAATCCGTCTTTATAATCTACCGGCCTATCGTCGTAAAGTGGTACTGTTTTTGTTCCAGCCACTTTACTCATGTAATCTAAATTCCATTTTGTATAAGCGGGCCAGTCTTCTATAAACCGTTCTACTACCACCGGTTTTTGCGGTTTAAAATACTGCTTTAAAAAATCCGCTTTTGTTATGGTTTTAACGCGCGGAATTTGTTCTAGATTTAGTTTCACAGGCTAACCTTTAGAAATGTAAATTTAATAAAATGATAATAAAGCTCGCTATTATTTTTCATTCTTATTTACATTCCTGGGCGTTTGTTTTGCAGTACAACAATTATTATTTAAAGGCTTTCAAACTCGTTTTATAGGTGTTATGCGTTTACTTAAACTGGTATGTAAGTCCAAATAAAACCAAGCCTTTTACAGCAGGTACCAAATTGGTTTCGGTATAATCTGCTTGAAAAATATTATTAGCGGTTACAGAAAAATTGAAGTTTTTAAACTCATAATTTAAACTGGCATCGTATACATTATAACTGTCGCCAATAGTGCGTTGCGCATAACGATACACAATAGAATGCGAGATGTTTTTGAAAAATTGACTTCTAAAAGTCGCCACAAATTGATGTTTTAAGGAGTTTACCGAATAGCGTGAAAAGTTTGAGGACACCTCTTTTAAATCGTCTTCCAAAAAGGTGTATCCCAGACTCATTTTTTGTGTAAAGTTGGCCATAAAAAAGCTGTAATCTGTTTGCGCTTCAAAGCCCATAGTGTTTAATTCGGCTATGTTTGTGGCTTGCCACGGACTAGCAAGGTCATTTTTTACATAATCTATTAATTTTTTGGAATCTCTGTTGAAAAACGCACCAGAAAAACGGAATCCTTTATAAGTAAATTTCACACCTATCTCTTCAGAAATGGCCTCTTCTGGATCTAACTGCTCGTTGCCTAATTCTGTGGGACTTGTATAATACAAATCTGTGTATGTTGGTATCCTATAGGTGTATCCAATGTTTCCATATAGTTGAAAATTATCGGTAACTTGATAGCCTATATCCACACCTGGGAAGGCATGAAATTTAAAATCGGAAAAATAACTTACAGCAACGCCAGGTGTTATGGAAAGGGCGTCATTTAAAAGTGAAAACCGATGTTCTAAAAATAAATTGGTAGTAAACCGGTTGTGGTTTCCTAAATTATTGCTGGCAATATAGGTTTGCGACACATCCAAACCAAAACCAGTAATACCTAATCCAGATTGGTACGATGCATTTACTTCAGCACTAATTTTATTGGTTTGGTGTAAATTCCTGTAAACGTCTGGATTGTTTCTAATAAACACATACATATCCTGATTTCTGCGCCAGTATAAACGGGGTTTCCAGGTTAATTTCCCCGATTTTATTTCAGTTGAAAAACCCACTAAACTGGTTTGTGTTTCTTCATATTGATCCTTGGCAGCTGGCGACGCATAAAAGCCATTAGCGCCAAATTTGCGCTCTTGGTAGTTAGCAATAAATGAAATTGGCAAACTGTTTTTATTCAAAATACTTTTAATGAAATAACTCTGGTTATCAAAATCGGTGTTATACCGATAGCCATCGGATGTATTTTTAGACACATGAATAATATGCGACGAATTTTCAAAATTACTGCCAACCGTTATAGCGGCGTTTTTTTGGCCATACGAACCGCCTTCTGCTTGAAGTGTTAGGCCCGTGTTCATGTCTTTTTTAGTTACAATATTAATAGCGCCAGTAAAGGCATTTTGTCCAAAAACACGCGCAGCTGGACCTTTTATAATTTCAATGCGCTCAATAACTTCTAAAGGCAATGCCATATTTAAGGTATGATGTCCGGTTTGGGCATCGTCCAGTTTCATGCCATCAATAAGTAGTAAGGTTTGATCAAAACTACCACCGCGAATGTATAAATCGGCTTGAGACCCATCGGCTCCGCGACGTCTAACATCCACACCGGCTACTTGTTGAAGCAAATCGGCTACATTAGTAGTGGCACTATTTTTAATATCGGTGCTGGTAATTATGCTGATGGTTCTGGAGTTTTCTTTAAAAGGCAAATCAATTCGGCTAGAGGTAATAACAACCGAATCTAATGCCTGTTGCGGAGATTCTTGTGCCAAACTGGTTTTAATAGTAACAAGTAAGAGTAAGCCTAATGGAAGTAGTTTCATATAAAAAAATATTCATGTTTCTAAAGGACGGCAAAATTCGTAACTTTCCGGCATATTAAGCTAGTCCAGTTTTAAATATATGAATAGTCCGGTTACCGATTTACTAAAAAAACTCATTCATTTCGAAAAAGCGTTAGTAACGCCCGTATATATTCAAATTGCCCAACAGATTATAAATGCCATTCAGCGTGGCTATTTAATGGAAGGAACAGTCCTACCCGGAACGCGTAATTTGGCCGTTTTATTGGCTATTAATAGAAACACCGCTGTAGCTGTTTATGAAGAATTAGCATCGCAAGGTTGGGTAGATATGGTGCCTAATAGAGGAACTTTTGTTTTAATGCCTGAACAAAAAACGGCACCAATAAAAGCGCCTGCTCAGGGTCTGGAAAAATTACGCGATTATCCAATTTCCACTGGTTTTCCGTTTCAACCGTCGTTTAATTTGGCTCCAACAGACGCGTTTTTAGTCTGTAAGTATGTTATAAACGATGGGCAACCCGATTTACGCTTGCATCCTACCTATCAATTTTCACGTATGTATAGCGCCTCTATGAAACGGGCAGCGTTAATAGCCAAATGGAACCAAACCAATGAGCAATCTGCTACCACTTTCAATTTAAATTTGGCCAACTATTTAAATGCCACGCGGGGTTTTCATATTACTTCTAAAAATATAATGAGTACGCGTAGCACGGAAATGAGTTTGTATATCGTGTCGCAAATTTTAATAAAACAAGCCGATGTGGTTTTGGTGGCGGATTTAAGCCACTATAAATCGAATATGATTTTTCAGCAGGCGGGTGCTAATATTATCACCATTCCCGTGGACGAATATGGGCTAGATGTAGATTATATTAAAACCCATTTTACCAAGCACAGCATCCGGTGCGTGTATGTTTGTGCGCATAGGCAGTATCCAACAACGGTAACATTAAGTGCCGAAAGGCGTTTAAAACTATTGCAATTGGCAAAAGCCTATAAGTTTGCGATTATTGAAGACGATTTTGATTACGATTTTCAATTTGAAGGGTCTGCCATGTTGCCCATGGCGAGTTCGGATGCACATGGTGTCGTGATTTATTTAGGGAAATTAGGGCAGTCGTTTTTCCCGAGTTTTCAAGTCGGATTTGTAGTAGCACCTCAAACTATTATTAACGAAGCAAAAAACTATTTACAAATATTAGATAAACAAGGCGATTTAATCCAGAAACAAATGCTTTCTGAACTAATTGTAGAGGGCGAAATTCATCGTTTAATTAAAAAAAATATGACAGTTTATAAGCAAAGACGCGATTTTTTAGGTGAAACCTTACAAGACTATTTCCAATCGCTTGCCACTTGGGAATTACCTACGGGTGGTTTGGCTATTTGGTTGCGTTTTGAACCGCGGATTTCGCTTATTGAATTGGCTAAAAAAGCGCAAGAAAACGATTTGTTTTTACCCAAAACCATACTCTATCAAAATAAAGATATCTGTGCTATTAGACTTGGGTTTGGTCATTTAAATGAAGTTGATATTGAAATAGTTGTCCAAAAATTAAAATCAAGTTATGATGCTGTGGTTAGCCAAAAAGGTAATTAAAATGCGCCATTTATTCTTTGTGGAATTCTGTTTTACAATTGATTTTGATGATCTAATGCAACTTTAATTTATGGTTAAGTGGGAGTAATTTTATAAACTTTTCGATGAAGTGCATAAAAATTTGTTAAAATTCTTTTTTTTCCATGAATTTTTTTGTTTAGCTTTGAAAAGCTTTAGGTTTTTCAATTTAAAAAGCCGATTATTTGAAAGATTTTGAGCACCCAGATTAATCATAAATTAGCGCTAGTTTTTTATTCTCCTTCTTGGCTAGAAGTATTAAGACCCTCACTAAATAATGACGGCTTTTGTTATTTTGATTCGGCTTTTTTTTAACTAAAAACTTATGATTATGAAAATTAATAACTTATTCATGTTTATTATGTTTCTTTCTGTTGTGCTAGCTTGTTCTGATAATGAAGAAATTACACAACAAGAAACAAGGGCAGTACAGAAAACAGAAGCTATGAAACAATTTGAAGCTTCTTTTATAGGAATTGCAAAACAGCAAGCAAACCTTAAACAGTCAAAATTAAATCCAGAAACTTTAAACCCCGAAGTTTTAGCAACAGCCTCACAATATCTTTTAAGTCAAGGTGTATTGGTGGAGCAGAAAGCAAATCAAGCAGCAGTTATTAAGCAAGCTTTAGACTTACACTTAAAGCAGTTGCAGGAATTACAAACCTTACAAAACCAAAAGCCATGAAAAAGATAACTATTTTATTAATGTTTTTGGTAAATGTGGTCGCATTTGCTCAAACAAAAAGACCACTTTATGTTTATAATTATACTCAATTTGAAGTTGAATTTCAAATAAATACGGTAGTAGAAACAGGAGATTGGGGAGATTATCCAATCCTTAAGTCTGATAATACTTATGTTATTAGTCCGTACAGTAATTTTGAAAAAGTGAATTTAAGTGTAAATGGAGTAGCTTTTGCGGCACCAAGCACGCCAGCTATTGCAATATGGGATAGGAAAACATCTTCGGGAGCACCTTGGATGTTAACACCTCCAGCACTGGGTCAAGCTGTATTTGGTCCAACCCAAAAATGGCATTTTATTAAAAAGGAATTACAATATAATGGTGTAGGCTCTTATTTAAGCGGTAATATTGGATTCGAAGGCAATACACAATTTGATTCTTTTGATGAACAGTACATTGGAGCACCATTTGATACAACTGTCAACGTGCAGTGGTTTGAAACTGTAGATGATACTGATCCAACCAATGTTATCATAACAACATATATTTTATTTGGAGAATTTTAATGATAAGCAACTGGGTTCTCAAGATCCAGTTGTTTTATTTTATAAAAAAGGATGAAACACTTTATAGTATGTACACTACTGATTATTAGCTTTCGTGCTAATGCACAGAACCTAGAATGGAACACCTATTTTGGTCCAGAGGGCATAATATTGGTTGGAACAGAATTGGATAGTCAAGGAAACCTATACATTGCGACAAGCAATTCCTATACAACCTTGTCAATGGATGGTTATTACAACCATATGGTAATGGGAAATACTTTTCAACCCAATTATAGTGGTAGCGGTAGTAGTGAAGGAATACTATCTAAATTTTCTGCTGAAGGTGACTTACTGTGGTCTACTTTCTATGGCGATGGCACGGAAGCCCAAAACTATGGTACAGGATTTAATGATATTACAATAGATAATAATGACAATATTTACACTATAGGTTCTACGGGTTCTAAATTTATGAGTACACTTAATGAAGCACCTATAAGTAATAATGAATTTTACAGATATCATGTTTTGGTATCAAAATTTAATGCAGCAGGGCAACGTCTTTGGTCACGATATATGGGAGGTTTATTTGAGGATAGTGGTGTTCGCATTCAATATCATGATGGGTTTTTATATTTATCGGGTGATACCTATAGTGCTAATGGCATTGCTACAGCAGGCAGTTTTCAGCCTACCATTCCAATGCAAGATCCGCCACATTCCGTAAGCTATTTAACCAAAATGGATTTAGATGGTACTGTTATCTGGAGTACCTATTATGGTCAACATGATGTTGCTGATGGTATTTCGGGTCTGGCAATTGGCGACACAGGGATTTATGTGGTTGGGTTTATTATTGATTTTGACGGAAATCCATTTTATGCCACGCCTAGTTGTTTTCAGCCTCAAAATTATATGGGGAAAGACCTTTTTTTAACCAAGTTTTCTTTTGATGGCGACCGTCTGTGGAGCACCTATATTGGAGGTCCGGGGAATGAATTGGTATCCTTTGAATCTATTGCAACCTACCAAGATGTGGTATATATAGCCGATGTCACAACTACGGATATAAACATTGCTACGCCTAATGGTTTTAATCCTACAAAAGAATCTGGGAGAAACAGTGCCTTTATCATGAAGTTTAATGGAAACGGCGAGCAACTTTGGGGTTCCTATTATGGCTATATGAATCCTGCTATAAGTTCTTTTAATGTACAAAATACCATTGTACAAACAGATACTAATGGCAATGTGTATTTACAAGGCAATACTATGTTGGATAATATGGCAACAGCAGGTGCTTATCAAGAAACTATTAGTAATAATCCCATACAAGGAAGTAGAGGTAATGACGATGCGTTTATGCTTAAACTTACGCCTGAAGGCGTGCCTATTTGGGGAACTTATTATGGAGGAACAGCCAAAGAAACAGGTATTAAAACGGTAATTGGTGATGATTTTTTCTATTTAATTGGCAATACAATAAGTACTGATTTGCCCACTACAGCAGACAGCTTTCAACCAGATTATATAACTTCAGAAGCTATGGTATCAAGAAGGTACAATGGTTATATCGCTAAATTTTCAACACAAAATTTAGGGGTTGCGGAGTTTACTAATTCAGAAGCAATAACAATCTATCCAAATCCTGTAACGGATAACCTGTTAATCAACTCAAAAGAACCGTTAAAAGAGATCTCTATGTTTGATGTTACGGGAAAACTACTGATAAAAAAACCTATAAGTGCTTTAGAAGCACAGGTATCTATGGCCAATTTTGCTACGGGTTATTATATACTTATGATAGAAACAAATTCTGGTCAGGTTTATAATAAAAAAATTATTAAAAAATAATAGCTTTTACAATATCTTCTTCTCAAAAATTTAGCTTAATTCACTACATTAGTTGCAAAAACAGATATGGAATTAAAGCAATCAACAAACTTAACATTTTTCACACCCGATTTATCAGAAAATTCAGGTGCTGTTTTTTTAGATACTGGTATTTCTGCAGGATTTCCATCGCCGGCAGAAGATTTTAAAGAGGAACGTTTATCCTTGGATACCATGTTGGTTAAAAATAAGATGGCTACATTTTATGCACGTGTATCAGGGCAAAGTATGATTGATGCCGGTTTAGATGATAATGATTTATTGGTTATTGATAGAAGTTTGGAGCCAGAAAACAACCGTATTGCGGTCTGTTTTTTAGATGGCGAATTTACGGTAAAACGCCTCCGTGTTGAAAAAGATGGTGTGTGGTTGCAACCAGAAAATGCCATGTATCAACCCATAAAAATTACGGAAGAAAACGATTTTGTTATTTGGGGTATTGTTACCAATGTGATTAAAAAAGTGTAAGTAAGCCTAACTATTCCAAAGAAAACGGTCACTATTTATGGTAGAATTATCTGTACTTGATGTTTCCTTAATTATTATATTTTTTGCAATTACGCTTTTTATAGGTATTTACGTTTCCAAACAATCTGGAAAATCGGCTTCCGAGTATTTTTTATCAGGGCGCAATATGCCTTGGTGGTTGTTAGGGGTTTCTATGGTGGCAACAACCTTTTCTACAGATACACCCAATTTAGTAACCGATATCGTAAGAACCAATGGCGTTTCTGGAAACTGGGTTTGGTGGGCGTTTTTGCTAACAGGTTTACTTACTGTTTTCGTGTATGCGAAGTTGTGGCGAAAATCGGACGTTAACACGGATATCGAGTTTTATGAATTGCGCTACGGTGGAAAACCAGCGCGTTTTTTACGAGCGTTTCGCGCCATTTATTTAGGCATTATTTTTAATATTTTAGCCATGTCTGCCGTAACATTAGCAGCTATAAAAATTGGTGCTATTATGTTGGGTTTACAACCTTGGGAAACGGTTATATATGCTGGAACTATAACCGTTATTTTTAGTGCCTTGGGTGGTTTTAAAGGGGTGGTTTACACCGATTTTATTTTATTCTTTACGGCTATGGCTGGTGCTTTAGGTGCTGCCTATTATCTGGTAGGTTTGCCCGAAGTAGGTGGATTGGAAGCCATGCTTAAACACGAAAATGTAGCCGATAAATTAAATATCCTACCAGACTTTACCAATACGGAAGCCTTAATTACTTTATTAATTATTCCGTTAGCGGTACAATGGTGGAGCTCCTGGTATCCGGGTGCAGAACCTGGCGGTGGTGGTTATATTGCCCAACGTATGTTGGCGGCAAAAAATGAAAATCATGCTATTGGCGCCACCTTCTTTTTTAATATTATGCATTACGCGCTGCGTCCTTGGCCATGGATTATTGTGGCTTTGGCGTCATTAGTGGTGTTTCCAGATATTGCGAGTATTCAGGAAGCCTTTCCTTTAGTAGCAGCGGATAAATTAGGTCAGGATTTAGCGTATTCCGCTATGCTTACCAAGTTGCCAAGTGGTTTATTAGGCTTGGTTTTAGCATCGTTGGTTGCAGCGTATATGAGTACCATTTCAACTCATTTAAATTGGGGCGCCTCCTATATAGTAAACGATTATTACAAACAGCAAATTAATCCAGAAGCTTCAGAAAAGCAATTGGTAGCTGTCGGGCGCGTGGCGACTATTGTTTTAATGGTTTGCAGCGCGTTATTAGCATTGGTTTTAACTAATGCCTTGCAACTATTTGATATTATTTTAATGTTTGGTGCTGGAACGGGTTTAATTTTTATTTTACGATGGTTTTGGTGGCGCATCAATGCTTGGAGCGAAATTTCGGCTATGTTTGTATCTGGATTTGTCTCCATTATTTTAAATTTCACAGATCTAGGAGCCTTTTGTTTTGGCGATGATGCCCTCATGCCGGGATGGGCGAAATTCCCCATGATTGTTTTAGTAACCACTATTGTATGGGTGGCAGTTACCTTTATTACCCAAGCAGAAAGCAAAACGGTTTTACAAAAATTTTATAAGAAAATTCAACCAGGTGGTCCAGGATGGAACAAAGTGGTTCATGAAGCACGTGCAAATAATTTGGAGTTGGTGGACACAAAGCAACGTTGGAGTGTGCCTTCTGGAATTTTAGCGATGTTAGTGGGGTGTGCGCTTATTTACAGTATTATGTTTGCAACAGGCTATTTTATTTATGGTGCGTATTTACACGGCTTTTTCGTGTTGTTAGGTGCTATTACATTTGCTTTAGTGCTTGTTAAACTCTGGAAGAAAATTCGCGTTAGCATACTCTAGCGTTTACTGGTTTTTATGTGTGGTTTAAATTTATGTGGCTTTATCTTATAGGCAGCGTTTGCATATAGTTGGGGATGAAGTTATAGCTGCTGTATTGCGTTTTTTTTAGGAATTTTTAGCTGGTTGGAATAGAATGTACTAGTCATCGGGATGTAGCTCTTATACATATCAAAAAAAGTCCTTACTTTTTACAAGTAAGGACTTTTTTTGTTTTATAAAGTTTGATGCCGTGGTTAATCGGCTAAAATAATAACTTTATTATCTTTCATTTCAAGTGTACCTGAATTGATTTTTACGGTTAGGATTTTTTTATCATCATGATGGGGAACAACAGAACCGTGTAAGTCGTCAAATTCTAAATGACTTTGTGTGTGTGTGCTTATTTTTATGGTGCCTTCTGTTAATAACGACACAATAGGGGCGTGGTTATTTAACATTTCAAATTCACCATTTATACTTGGCACAGCCACAGAATCTACTTCCGAGCTAAACAAAGTGGCCTCTGGCGATACAATTTCTAAATACATAATTTTTTGTGTTTAGTTGAACGTTTAAGCGTGCAACCTCTGGAAAATCCAGTGTTACAACAGCAGCCCGATTTTTAGGCTTCCGCTAACATTTTTTCTCCAGCCTCTATCGCTTCTTCAATGGTTCCTTTTAAGTTGAAAGCCGCTTCTGGAAGGTGATCCAATTCACCATCCATAATCATATTAAAACCTTTAATAGTATCTTTAATATCTACTAAAACACCTTTTAAACCCGTAAATTGTTCGGCCACATGGAAAGGCTGCGATAAGAAACGTTGTACACGTCTGGCTCTGTTTACAGCTAATTTATCTTCTTCAGATAATTCTTCCATACCTAAAATAGCAATAATATCCTGTAGCTCTTTATAGCGCTGTAATAACTCTTTAACACGCGAAGCACAATCGTAGTGTTCTTTCCCTAAAATTTCTGGAGCCAAAATTCTAGAAGTAGAATCTAATGGGTCTACCGCTGGATAAATACCAAGCTCGGCAATTTTACGGGATAATACGGTTGTAGCATCTAAGTGGGCAAAGGTTGTTGCTGGAGCTGGATCGGTTAAATCATCCGCTGGTACGTATACCGCTTGTACCGATGTAATAGAACCTCTTTTTGTTGAGGTAATACGCTCTTGCATGGCACCCATTTCTGTTGCTAAAGTTGGTTGGTAACCTACGGCAGAAGGCATACGGCCTAATAATGCCGATACTTCGGAACCTGCTTGTGTAAAACGGAAAATATTATCTACGAAGAAAAGAACGTCTTTACCTTGTCCTTCACCGGCACCATCACGGAAATATTCAGCAATGGTTAATCCCGATAAGGCAACACGCGCACGGGCTCCAGGTGGCTCGTTCATCTGACCAAATACGAAAGTTGCCTTGGATTCTTTCATAGTAGTTTTATCTACTTTAGATAAATCCCATCCGCCATTTTCCATAGAATGCATAAAGTCATCTCCGTAACGGATAATACCAGATTCTAGCATTTCACGAAGTAAATCATTTCCTTCACGCGTTCTTTCACCAACACCGGCAAAAACGGAAAGACCACCATGGCCTTTGGCTATATTGTTAATTAACTCTTGAATTAATACGGTTTTACCTACACCTGCACCACCAAATAAACCAATTTTACCACCTTTGGCATAAGGCTCAATTAAGTCGATTACTTTAATACCGGTAAATAAGACTTCGGTTGAGGTAGATAAATCTTCAAATTTAGGTGCTTGTCTGTGAATTGGTAAGCCAGCATCGCCAGCTTTTGGTAAATTACCAATACCATCAATGGCATCGCCAATAACATTAAAAAGACGTCCGTAAACATCTTCACCAATAGGCATTTGAATTGGTGCACCAGTTGCTGTAACTTCAGTTCCTCTACTTAAACCATCGGATGAGTCCATGGCAATGGTTCGAACGGTATCTTCACCAATGTGAGATTGTACTTCTAGTACTAATATAGATCCATCAGCTTTTTTAATTTCTAAAGAATCGTAAATTTTTGGAAGTTCGGAACCAGCCTCGAATTCAACATCGATAACGGGACCTACAATTTGTGCAACTTTACCTGTAACTTTTGACATTACTTATGTGTTTAATATTATGCAATTTAATTCAATGAAAACACCTACTGTTTTCGCGATGGAAAGATATGGGTTTTAAATTAAAAACTGTATCAAAAATTTTGGGTTTTTTTTTATACCAAAAACGCCCTGGATTAAAGGGCGTTTTTAAAGGCTGTGTTTTTATATTTTTAGCGTAGTGTTGGCGGATAGTTGGTTGGAAAATTACCCGGATCCACCAAGTTTCCGGAAGCTTCAAAATTACTGCCGTATGTGGCGTCTATGGCTTTCATTATTTCGTTGGCAATAATGGCGTAGCCTCTAGCGGTTAAGTGCACACCGTCCAAACTTATTAAACCACCGGTTACTAAAGCCGTATCGTAAATATAATTTCCAGAAGCGTAACCTGTTGCGGCTGCTTCGTCTAAAATACCTTTAAAATCTACCATTGCTAAACCTTTATCGGTTGCCACACTTTGGATGGTGGCGTTGTAGGCATCGGTGGCATTTTTAATAGCGGTTTGTTCGGTTGGAATTAATACCCATTTGTCCTCTAATGGCAAGGTCACACCTTCTACAGCAAATTGTCTGGCTACGGTATTAGATAAGCCTTGTGCTTCTAAAAAGCCAGCGTAGGTTTGGTTTACTTTTCCTATTATACGGCTACTTGGTAACACAAATAAATCGTTTGCAGTGGCTTGTCTGGTTTGTCCAAAGGTTTGCCCTAATAAACCTGCTACTAGTGGTGCGGCCGCTGGTGGTAAACCAAACTGGGCCAAAAAGGCAGGAAATGTTGGACTTGCTAGCAGTTGCGTGGTTATAATAGTTGAAATATCGGTTAAGGATTCATCTTTAATAACTACGGGGCTAGGTTCTGTTTGCGAAAAAACAATGGTACGCGTTGGATCTACCGCTTCAAATATTGGATTTAATGCGCCAAAAACATTGTTTAAGGTTGGAACTTGTGAAGCAAAATTTGCATTTTCGTTTGGGTCTAACGGATTGTATGGGACAGTTGTAAAGTGCGCCAAACTTGTTATATACGGGATATTGGTTACAACACCCTTGGCACCATTAGCTGTTAATGCGGTAACTACGGTGTTATATACGCTAGCAAACAGTGTTGGGTCTGTAATGTCTTCTTTAGCATAGGTAGTAGCGTCTGGATTGCCTGTTTGGTCTATTCCTGTTCCACCAGATAAGGCGTACTCTAAAACATCGTTACCACCTATTTCCGAAAGTGTAAAAAATGTTCCCGAGGCTGCTGTGGCATCCCCAATTACAGTGGCACCTGCGCTAGAGGCCATTCTCCCAAAATATGGGTTAGCAAAGCCATAGCCCGGTACAGCTAAATGAAAACTTTTTAAGCCAGGAACGCCATAGTTGTTAAAAGGTCCTGAAAGCACATCGGTAATTTGTGTGGTAGGTGTGGCATCTAAAAGTGTTGGTCCAGAACCATTAAAATAAAGTCTTGGGTTTAAAATAACGGTTGGGCCAGCTACAAAACCACCAATATTATCGGCCATTAACGGCTGTGTAAAGGTCCCGCCACCTGCTAATGCAAATTTTTGCGACAGCATGTTTGGAAATGAATTGTTTTGGGCGGCAGCAAATAAAGCGCCGTCTGTATATCCTGCTGTAAAAGATGCACCAACAGATACATATTTTGAAAAGTTAGCATCGCCCGAAACTAATTCAGGGTACTGAATGTCTGCGTTTGTTGCACCATCATCATCGCTACTACATGCAGATAATGTGATACTTGCCGCTAGCAAACATATATATTTAAAATCTCGTGTTATATTTTTCATGAGTGTAATGTTTTATTTCTTAATTAGGATACCGATACTATTTCGGTTTTATAACTAGCGCCATAGTAAAAATTGGACATAGCGCTAGCCTGCGTCATGATTATCTTATAAGTTGTTAATTACTATAGAAGCGTAGTACATAGAACCAATATAGCCTGTACCAATAGCTGTAAAATACTCATCGCCTAATAGGTTGGTAGCACCAACTTTTAGTACCGATTTAATTTTTGGAATGGTGTAGCTTATCTGTGCATCTACGGTGTGGAATGCCGGAATGTTACCATCGCCAAAAGTGGCTTGCCAGAAATAAGAATCACTCCATCTCCAAGCAACATTAAAACCTAAATTGCTATATACATTAGTATTTCCAAAAGACATTTTAGCTTTGTGTTCTGGTGTGTTAAATAAGGTTCTGAAATCTGGGTATTTGGACTGATCAAATTCTTGTTTTGTAAAGGTGTAGCTTCCACTAATATCAAAATTGCCAAAAACTTTGGTAGACAGGCCAATGGCAGCACCATAGGATTCTATATTGGCATCGGAGTTGGTGTACGTTTGGTAAGCTTTAAAGTCGCCGTTTTGTAAGGCAAGTAACGATAAGGAATTATCGCCAACCTGACCGTAAAGCGGTACAACAACAAATTCGCTTGAAATAAAATCGGAGTACGAGTTAAAATAAACACTGGCGTCTACAATTAAACGGTTTAATTTTCCGCGGTATCCAATTTCTATAGAAGACACTTGCTCTGGCTTCACTAGATCGACATCCGAAGCAACAGGTGCACCGTTTTGAACCGAGTTTAAGGTAAAGGAGTTTTCGTAGGCAGCACGACCTGAAATAACAGCACTAGCGCTTTGTCCTAATTCGTTTTGTGCAATTTGACTCACGCTATAAGTTCGTACATCCCGATCTAGATTGCTAGCAGCAGACCCTACAAGTACAGCACGGCCAGAATCTAAACCAATAAATAAATCTTGTGTTGTAGGGTTTCTAAAACCTGTTTGGAAAGAGCCACGGATATTGTGATTCTCGTTAATAGTGAAACCTGCGGAAATACGAGGCGATAAAAAGCCGTCAAATAATTCCGATTTATCATAACGGATGGATCCAGTTAATTTTAGTTCCAAGCCCTCGTTAAGTTCCAGTTGTTTTTGAATTTGTGTATATACACCAAATTCCGAATAGCGAATAGGTCCATCAAAATCGGTATAAATAGTGCCAGATGAATTAAGGTCGTATTGTCTGAACGAGCCACCAACTTGAATTTCGGCGAAATCTATTAAATGGCTAAAGTTGTAATTAGCATCGGAATGGTAATATTTTGAAGCATCTTTAAACTGCGAACCTACCGATAAATCGGGATTAGCAATTACCTTGTTAAAGGCGTTTTTAAATTCTTGAGTCCCCGGAATTAATCGGCCAGTATCGGCAACTTGGCGGGCAACTTGGTGCGCTTGTGTTTCGGATGCACCTCCTAAAGTGGCACCAGCAAAGGTTGTAATATAGTCGCCAAACCAGTCTTCGTCACTTTTCCATGAGCGGTTTATGTTAATACCGGTAAAAACCATATCGTAGGAATCGCCTGCTTTATCGGCCACTACATACCCTCTAGCAAAGAAATTATCGTTACGCACTTCAATTTTATGCTGTTGCTGTGTAAAGTTATCAATGTTGTAGCGGTTGGTACCTTGGTAAATTGTAGAACCGGTACCAATTTTTCCAACATAAGCAATTTCAAAATCGTTTGCCCAAGGGCGGTAGTATAAGCCCCAATCTGCCTTAATACTTTCGGCGTTGTAATCTAGTAAGTCGCGTTCTTCATAACCCGTTCTACTAACATTTACGTTAGGAATAATTCCAGAACCGCCAGCAGCAGCCTTTATGTTTGTAGACACTTCATCGCCGTATACGTTGTAACCATCGTAATCTACAGACGCTCTGGTAGCGCCTGTGCCTGGTTTTCCTTCGTAATTATTAGCTACCCAGTCGGTACCATTTAACCAACCAAAATTTACTTTTGCGGCAAACTTATCTGAAAATTTGTGTGCCATACGAATACCAACATCGGTGTATGGATTATCGCCACCCGCATCTTGGGAGGTAATACCACGTTTTACGTATCCACTAATGCCTTCATGATCGAAAGGATTTTTACTACGCATAAACAAAATACCATTAAAAGCGTTTGCACCGTATAGTGCGGAGGCCGCTCCTGGCAGTAATTCAACGCTTAAAACATCGGTTTCGTTCATACCTACCAAGTTTCCTATTGGAAAGTTTAAGGCTGGTGTGGAGTTATCCATTCCGTCTACTAACTGCATAAAACGCGTGTTAGAAAAAGAGGCGAAGCCACGGGTGTTAACGGATTTAAATGTTAAACTATTGGTGTTTACGTCTACACCTTTCAAGTTTTCGAGCCCATCGTAAAAATCGGCTGAAGCCGTGTTTTTAATTTCTTTTAAACCAAAGCGCTCTACCGTTACAGGCGACTCAAAAATACGTTCCGGCGTACGGGAAGCGGAAATAACTACTTCGTCCAGAGAGGTCCCTTCTGTAAGTACTAATTTTAAGTTGGAGGCGCTGGCGCTTACTTCTTGAGAAGCCGACTCAAAACCGATACTACTAGCCTGAATGGTAAACGGAGGCGTTTGTGTTGTGGTTATTGTAAACATACCGTCAAAATCGGTAATGGTACCCGTATTGGTTCCCACAACAATAACGTTGGCACCTGGTATAGGTTGTTCGTTATTGTCCACAACGGTTCCCGAAATTGTTGTTTGGGCGAAAGTTACTGCACCGAAAAACAACAATAGAATAGAAAGAATTGATTTCATTTTTTCGTTTAAGTTAGTTATTATAGTAGCAAGATATAGAATAATAACAAAACTTAATAGAAATTTTAAGTAAAATATCCAAAAACAGAAAGGCATATTTAGTATTTTTTGAAGATAACTAAATATGCCTTAATTAGATACGATTTTGAAACGTGTTTACTCCACTGTAACCGATTTGGCTAAATTTCGGGGTTGATCTACATTTTTTCCTAACATAACGGCTATGTGATACGATAATAGCTGCAATGGTATGGTAGTGAGTAAAGGCGATAAGCATTCCGGTGTTTCTGGCACTTCTATAACGTGGTCTGCTAATTGTTTTACATTGGTGTCGCCAGCCGTAACAATACCAATTATTTTGCCTTTCCGGGCGCGTATTTCTTCAATATTACTAACTACTTTTTCGTAATGGCCTTTTTTGGTAGCAATAACTACAATTGGCATTTGCTCATCTATTAAGGCTATCGGGCCATGTTTCATTTCTGCGGCTGGATAACCTTCGGCATGGATATACGAGATTTCTTTTAATTTTAGAGCGCCTTCCAAAGCAACCGGAAAATTGTAACCCCTGCCCAAATACAAACAATTTTTGGCGTTTTTATAAATGTCTGCTATGGCTTTAATGTGAGCATCCGCTTGTAACACTTGGGCTACCTTGTCCGGTATCAGTTCCAATTCCTGTAGGTGATAATGGAACTCTGAATTAGACATGGCGCCATTACTTTTAGCAAGTTTCAAGGCTATTAAGGTTAATACCGTAATTTGGGTGGTAAAAGCTTTAGTGGACGCTACGCCAATTTCGGGCCCCGCATGGGTGTAGGCGCCGGCATGTGTTTCGCGCGCTATGGAGGAGCCAACCACATTACAAACCCCAAAAACAAATGCACCATGAGCTTTTGCTAATTTAATAGCGGCCAAGGTATCTGCTGTTTCTCCCGATTGCGAAATGGCTATAACCACATCTTTGTCGGTTATTACAGGATTTCGGTATCTAAACTCCGATGCATATTCTACTTCTACAGGAATACGCGCTAAATCTTCAAATATATATTCTGCCACTAAACCCGCATGCCAACTAGTGCCACAAGCCACAATAATTATGCGATTGGCATTTAAAAAACGCTCTAAATTATCCGTAATACCGGCCATGCGTATAATACCTTCTTTAGCAAGGAGTCTGCCGCGGTAGGTGTCTTTTATAGCGTTGGGTTGTTCAAAAATTTCTTTAAGCATGAAATGAGGATACCCCCCTTTTTCAATTTGCTCTAAATTTAATTGTAGTTCTTGAACATAAGGCACTACTAGAGAGTCGTCTTTAATTTTGCGAACCTTAATGGCTTTGCCTAAGCGTATAATAGCCATTTCTTCATCCTCCAGATATACTGCGTTTTTGGTGTATTCTATAAATGGTGAGGCATCGCTGGCAATAAAAAATTCATCTTCGCCAATACCTACCGCCAAGGGGCTACCTAAACGGGCTATAACTATTTCGTCTGGTTTGTTTTTATCGAAAACGGCAATGGCATAAGCGCCAATAACTTGATTAAGTGCTATTTGAACGGCTTTACCTAGTTTTACGTTTTCTTTTATTTTTACATCTTCAATTAAGTTAATTAAAACTTCGGTATCTGTATCCGATTTAAAGGTGTAGCCACGCGCCGTTAATTCTTTTTTTAAGGCGTCGTAGTTTTCAATAATGCCGTTATGAATAATAACTAAATCGCCAGAATTGGAGTAATGCGGATGGGCGTTTACTTGGTTCGGTTCGCCATGCGTTGCCCAACGGGTATGGCCTATAGCTATAGAACCGTTGGTAGTTATTTCTTCTGCTACCTGTTTTTCTAAATCGCTTACTTTGCCTGCTGTTTTACAAACTTTTAAATTAGCGCCGTCATAAAGTGCAATACCAGCACTATCATAGCCTCTGTATTCCAGTCGTTTTAAACCTTGAATAACTATTGGGTACGCATCGCGTTTACCAATATATCCTACTATTCCACACATCTTATTTTATTTATTAGGTTCTGTATAAAAAATTTCGAATTTAACTTTTTTTGTTTCGGGTACACTTGGATTGCTTCCGTATAAAACGGTACCTCGAGGCGATAAAATTGAGCTGGTTGGAATTTTGTCTGTTACATTGTTTAAAATACTGCCATTGGTTGTTAAATTTATGTTAGATGTAATTAATATACCGAGTTTTAAATTGGTAGAATCCCGAAGTAAAATGTTGTTTACATGTTCGGTAAGCCTTAATTTGTAATACAGTCCTTTGTTATTACTATCGCGTTTTAATCGAGAGGCGTAGTTAATGCGCGAGTTTATTGGCTGTGTGGTATTTACCGAGGTGTCCAGGTAGTAATCTATAATAGGAACATTGTTTTTAAGATCGTAAAGGATAACGCGTTCGGGTTCTTGGTTAGCGTTATTTACCTCGTTTTGGTTTACAAATACGGTTAAGTTAGCTTGGTTTATAATCCAGTTATCCTTTTTACTTTTAAAATATTCCAAAGCGGGCACGGTAGCGCCACTAGCGTCTTGTGTGGTGCCTGAAAACAAATCGACTACAGCAAAGCTTCCTTCGCCGCCTTTTAGGTAAACTGCGTTAGCGCCATTTACCACATCGGTATTAGCGGTGGCATTTTCTATTACAGCTTTTACATTGGCGTCGTTTTCAATGGTATTTACACGGTTACCCGAAAGGTTTAGGGTTATTTTACGGTCTTCACGAATTTCTTCAGGGTTGCCATTTTCATCTAAAACGGTTTCTGTTAGGGAACTATAATTTATAACAATGGTGCCTCTG
Source organism: Bizionia sediminis (assembly GCF_042684585.1). Classification (NCBI taxonomy): domain Bacteria; kingdom Pseudomonadati; phylum Bacteroidota; class Flavobacteriia; order Flavobacteriales; family Flavobacteriaceae; genus Bizionia; species Bizionia sediminis. The sequence continues at coordinate 294,711 of NZ_JBHULS010000002.1, read as the reverse complement.
GAAAAATCCATCATGGCCATATTGCCTTTGTTGTTGTTATCTTCAACTTTAAAATAAAGCCCTCTAAAATAATTTTTAAAGTTATTTTGATTGCTTAATTCGGGTTGTGAACCGGGATTTTCGGTGTTAAAGAAAAACAAATCGTCCCAGAAGTTGGTACTATTATCTAGGCGCACATATAAACTAGGTGCTAACCTACTTGTTTCTTCTTCTTCGCCAGTTTCCTCATTAAATTCTTCAATAGGAATGGCAGAAGGGCTAGGTACGTGTTCGGGTAAAACACTAAATAATTGCCCTGTATAATTGTCGAAATTTATGGTTTCGTTGGCATTGGAATAAAATTTTTGAGCTTCTGTTTGCTCGGAACTTGGATCAAAATCACGAATAAAGTACGTGTTTTCGTAAATAGACAATTTAACGCTCTCGTTTCCGCCAAAAATAGAGTCTAGGGTGTAGGTGTCATTTCCTTCATCGTCCGTGCCAGATACTGTGGAGTAGTAGGGAATGGTTAAATAAACAGATTCTACTTGCGGTTCTTCGCCAAAATTAAATTGGAATGAGGCCGGAACCACCTGTGTAACCACATTGGCTGTTGTTTTACCGTAAATATTGTCTGTGTATATGCCCAGTAAATTTGAGGATAGGTTATTAGTTTGAACCGGGTTTAACTTTTTTGTGTACATAACAGCCGGGAAAAGATTGCCGGTAGTTGTAAAGTTTTTTATACCTTCAATTTCACTTTCAATAGTTGAAAAATCTTTTTCGCAAGAGACAAGAGTTAACAATAAGCAGCCAGCCGCTGCCAATGTTTTATACACGTTTTTTGTTTTTTTCATAGTAAAAAATTAGCACAAAGGTTTAGCTTAATACCTTGGAATTGTAAAATTCGGCATAGGCTTCGCCAAACTCATCTTTGGGCTTGTAATCTAAAACAGGTTTTTTAGAATCGTTTAAATGTTTTGTTAAATCTTCAGGAAGGTCTTCCGATCCTTTTATTAAGGCATCCGAATAATTGATAGCCACTTTCATGACATTGGTGTAGGTTGGATCTTTCAGTATTTCTATAGCGTCTTCGCTGATGTTATCGAATTTTATTTTGTTAAACATGTCCTTGTTTAAGGTGCCATCAAAACTCTGGCTGTATACCGATGTTACTATTTTACTGTCGTTAAATAGTGGTTCGTCTTTATAGTATTCTTTTAAATATACAGGTAATAAGGATGCTAACCAGCCATGTACATGAATAATATCTGGCGACCAGTTTAGTTTTTTTACTGTTTCAATTACGCCTTTTGCAAAAAATATAGCCCGTTCGTCATTATCTGGAAATAGGTTACCCTCCTCGTCTGTTAAGGTGGCTTTTCGTTTAAAGTACTCGTCATTATCAATAAAATATACCTGAATGCGCTCTTTTGGTATGGAAGCCACTTTTATGATTAAGGGCATGTCTAAATCGTTAATAACCAGGTTAATTCCAGATAATCTTATAACCTCGTGCAGTTGGTGTCTGCGCTCGTTAATGTTGCCGTAGCGCGGCATGAAAATTCTAATTTGTCCACCCAGTTGGTTTACCATTCTAGGGGTTTCAAACGACATAGAAGAAATTTCGGTTTCGGGTAAATATGGAACTACTTCAGATGATACATATAATATCCTCTTATCTTTCATAATGTTAAATGGCTTTTGAAGTTTCAAAATAAAAAACACGCAAAATTACAAAAATTTATGCAGATTGCCCGTAAAATATTAAGTTTGCACGCTTTAAATTTAGACTAGGTGGTAATTTTTACAGAAAAAAAAGATATTCAATCGTATTTGCAGGCTAAAAAAGCCCAACAAAGTAGTATTGGTTTTGTGCCTACTATGGGTGCTTTGCATGAAGGACACCTGTCGTTAGTACGGCAAGCCTTGCAAGAAACCGATATCGTGGTGGTAAGTATTTTTGTAAATCCAACCCAGTTTGACAATGCTACTGATTTAGACAATTATCCGCGAACATTACCCCGCGATGTAGCTTTGCTAGAAACGGTTTCCAATAATTTGGTGGTGTATGCACCAGAAGTTACCGATATTTACGGGGAAGTGGCCCAATCTGAAAACTTTAGTTTTGGGGGCTTGGAATTTGAAATGGAGGGCCAATTTCGTCCTGGACATTTTAATGGTGTTGGAACCATAGTAAAACGCCTGTTCGAAATTGTAACGCCGGATCATGCGTATTTTGGACAAAAAGATTTTCAGCAGTTGGCCATTATTAAATACATGGTTACAGCTTATAATTTGCCGGTAACTATACATGGTTGCCCTATTTACAGAGAAGCAAATGGCTTGGCTTTAAGTTCAAGAAACGAGCGTTTAAAACCTGCTTACAAAGCGGCGGCACCGTTTATTTACGAAACTTTAATGGCTGCCAAAAAACAATTTGGCACAAAAAGTGTGGAATCCATTACGAGTTGGGTGGCAGATGCCTTTGCTAAACACGAGCTGCTAAAACTGGAATATTTTACCATTGCCGATGAGCAAACCTTAAAACCAATAACCGAAACAGTAACAAACAAAACGTATAGGGCGTTTATTGCGGTCTATGCAGATGATATTAGATTAATAGATAATATCCCGTTAAATTAAGTATCTTTATCTTATGCAAATTCAAGTCGTAAAATCTAAAATTCACCGCGTAAAATGTACGGGTGCCGAACTTCATTACATTGGTAGTATTACCATAGATGAGGATTTAATGGATGCCGCAAACATAATTCAGGGTGAAAAAGTACAAATTGTAAATAACAATAATGGCGAGCGTCTGGAAACTTACTGTATTCCTGGACCGCGAAACAGTGGCGAAATTACCTTAAATGGAGCCGCAGCAAGAAAAGTGTCGCCAGGCGATATTTTAATTTTAATTACTTACGCTTTTATGGATATTTCCGAGGCTAAAACGTTTAAACCGGCTTTGGTGTTTCCAAATGAAGAAAACAATCTGTTAAAATAAATTGTGAACACGCCTTTTAAAAAATATCTTAAACTTTTACTCCCAATCTTGTTGGGAGTTTTTTTAATAGGCTATTCCTTATCTAAAGTGCCTTTGTCAGAACTGTGGCACTATATAAAAAATGCTAATTTTTTATTCATTGGTTTGGGCGTTCTGTTTGGTTTATTAAGTCATATTTCGCGTGCATACAGATGGCGTTTTCAGTTGGAACCAATGGGCTATCGGGTAAAATTGGCTAATAGTTTTATGGCTGTTTTCTCTGCCTATTTAATAAATTATACGGTGCCACGTGCTGGCGAAGTAGCCCGAGCATCTATATTGTCCACCTACGAAGGGGTTCCCTTCGAAAAAGGCTTTGGTTCCATTGTAGCCGAGCGCTTTGCCGACTTAATGATGTTGCTTCTTATTATTAGCTATACCCTTATACTGGAATTCGACTTTATTGCTTCCTTTTTTGTAGACCGCTTTCAATTTAAAACAGTTGCCCTTTACGGCTTTATATTATTGATGGTTTTAGGGGTTTTTGTTTGGTTTATCCGTAAAAGTCGAACAGGATTTGGTTTTAAAATAAAAACCTTTATTAAAGGCTTGGCAGAAGGCGCTTTAAGTATTTTTTACATGAAAAAAAAATGGGCCTTTTTAGCACATACAATCTTTATTTGGGGCATGTATGTGGCCATGTTTTACATAACAACTTTTGCGGTAAACGATTTGTATGGAATTACCATTGGAGCTGTTTTAGTAGGTTTTATATCGGCAACTTTTAGTATTGCTACTACCAACGGCGGTATTGGTTCTTACCCCCTAGCTATTTATGCTGCTTTTTCAATTTTTGCTATTGCAGAAGGCCCAAGTATGGCTTTTGGCTGGATTATTTGGTCGGCCCAAACGTTGTTAATTGTGCTACTAGGTGGGGTGTCCTTAATTTATTTACCCATATACAATAGAAAGCGTTTAGCAGGCATAACCCAACAGAAAAACTAGGGTGTTATTTTTTAACGTTAGGCTTTTAAGTATTTAGCTTATTTTATACCTTGTGTGTTTGTAAAAGCACGCGCCATAAAGAGCCACAATTAGGAGGTTAAAACACAAAAGGTTTTGTTGGTTCCGTGCATAACACAATTTACAGTAATATTAGCCTAATATAAAATGAGATACATGAAAAAATTAAGCCTACTATTGGTATGTTTCTTCAGCATGTTTATGCTGCACTCACAAGTTATTTACCAGCCTTTAGAGTCTGTTAAACTAGGTGAAACCCGCGAGATTAAAATTCAACTACCACGCGGATACGATGCTAACCCAGATACCTATTACCCTGTAATAGTAGTGCTGGATGGCGATTACATGTTTGAAGCCGTGGCGGGTAATGTGGATTACTACTCCTACTGGGAAGATATGCCCGAAAGTATTGTGGTTGGCGTTAATCAAGTAGGTAGTCGCAGCGCAGATGTCCTGTACTCTGAACAAAATTCTTTGCCCATAGAAACAGGTGCCGCTTTTTATGAATTTCTTGGTTCGGAATTATTGCCATATGTAGATAAAACCTTCAGAACAGTTAATTTTAGAGTCATTGTGGGGCATGATCGGACAGCAAATTTTATAAATTACTTCCTGCTTAAAGCACAGCCTTTATTTCAGGCTTATGTGGCCGTTAGTCCGGATTTAGCCCCCGATATGCAAGCTTACCTAACGGAAAAGCTATCGAAGTTAGAAACTAAAGTGTTTTATTATCTGGCTACTTCTGCAAACGATATAGCTAGATTAAAAGCCGAAACAGAAGCTTTAAATACGGCCATAGCAGGGGTTGCAAACGCGAACCTGTTTTATACATTCGATTCTTTTGAAAAAGCGTCGCACTACGCGCTTCCAGCTCACGCTATTCCAAATGCATTGGAAGATATTTTTTTCGTATTTCAACCTATAAGCAAATCGGAATATACCGACACTATTTTAAAGTTAGAAGGGTCGCCAGTTACCTATTTAATAGAGAAGTATGAAACCATAAAAGCGTTGTTTGATATAGACAAACCTATTTTAATGAACGATTTTAATGCCGTTGAAGCAGCTATCAATAAAGGCGAAAAATTTGAATACTTTGAAGCCCTGGCTAAACTAGCGCGAAAAGCCTATCCAGATACCTTATTAAGTAATTATTACTTGGCCCGATTTTACGAGGAAACAGGCGAACCTAAAAAAGCCATGAAAGCATATCAAACAGCCTACGTGTTGCAAGAAATTGGTGGTATAACTAAAGATGAAATGCTTCGGCGTGCCGATGCTATAAAGGCAGATTTTGGATACTAATGGGCCGTTATATATGTTTAGGAAGTTATAAAAAATTCAATCATATTCGCGTTTAAACAAGGTACTAATGGCCAAGCTTAAAACAACTTTTTTTTGTCAGAATTGTGGTGCACAATACAGTAAATGGCAGGGACAGTGTACCTCCTGCAAAGAGTGGAATACCATAGCAGAGGAGTTGCTGCAGAAACCAGAAAAAAGCAGCTGGAAATCGCCTACAGCAGCACCGTCTAAACGTGCTGCCAAGCCTTTGCTAATAAACGAGATAGATACCTCACAGGAGGCGCGTTTACAAACCAACGATGCCGAGTTTAATCGGGTTTTAGGCGGTGGCATTGTGCCCGGATCGTTAACCCTATTAGGTGGTGAGCCCGGAATTGGTAAAAGTACTTTATTACTTCAAATAGCATTAAAATTACCCTACAAAACCTTATATGTTTCAGGCGAAGAAAGTCAAAAACAAATAAAAATGCGTGCCGAGCGTATTAACCCAAGTAGTAATAACTGCTATATTTTAACAGAAACAAAAACGCAAAATATTTTTAAGCAAATTGAAGCGTTAGAGCCCGATATTGTGGTAATAGATTCTATTCAAACCTTGCATAGCGATTATATAGAATCCTCGTCTGGTAGTATTTCACAAATAAAAGAATGTACCACCGAACTCATTAAATTTGCTAAAGAAACCGCAACACCAGTAATTTTAATTGGTCATATTACCAAGGACGGAAATATTGCAGGGCCTAAAATTTTGGAACATATGGTGGATACGGTTTTACAGTTTGAAGGCGATCGGAATCATGTGTTTCGTATTTTACGCGCTAATAAAAACAGGTTTGGTTCTACAAACGAGTTGGGTATTTACGAAATGCAAGGCTCCGGACTGCGCGAGGTTTCCAACCCTTCGGAAATACTTATTTCAAAAAAAGACGACGATTTATCGGGTAACGCCATTGCTGCCACCCTAGAGGGTATGCGTCCGTTAATGGTGGAGGTGCAAGCACTGGTAAGTACAGCAGTTTATGGAACACCCCAACGGAGTGCAACAGGCTTTAACGCCAAACGCTTAAATATGTTATTAGCGGTTTTAGAAAAACGAGCTGGTTTCCGCTTAGGTGCTAAAGATGTCTTTTTAAACATTACGGGCGGTATAACCGTGGACGATCCGGCAATAGATTTGGGAGTGGTTGCAGCCATACTATCTTCCAACGAAGACGAACCTTTGCCAAGAAACTATTGCTTTGCCGCAGAGGTTGGTTTATCCGGAGAAATACGTCCGGTGCAACGTGTGGAACAACGTATTTTAGAGGCTGAAAAATTGGGGTTTTCGGCCATATTTGTGTCTAAATACAATAAAATAAGTTTGAAAAACACGGCTATTAAAATTCATTTAATTTCCAAAATTGAAGATTTGGTTGGATTTATTATTTAAATAAAAATTGAATGTAACCATAAGTAAAAGCAACATTTCTTACAAAAGAAAACATGTAAACGTGCTGTAGGTTTTTAAAGCTTAAAAAGTAATGCTTGATTTTAATTAAGCCGAACTTTTTAGTGCAGAAACAAAAGACTTTCAGAGCGGTAAGGAGAAATTTGAATTGGTTTTCAGAATCAATTAGGTTTAAGCATGCAAATTGCAACCTTCAAAATAGCCATATACGGTAATCAGTTTTGGCGAAGTTTATAAAGCATTACAAGAATTGTTATTAAAACCTGAAGAAACCTGGAGCCTTCAAGTTAGATACAAAATTTCAAATTAAATATTGGAAGATGAAAAATCATGATTGCAATGAAAGCCAGTCTTTACACAAAACAGAACCTTTATATAATGCTTATTTTTGTGTGTTTTTTTCCAATTAAAACGCAATTTTATAATGTAATTTACATTGTTTTCGATGCTATTTTACATGCAGGCGCTATTTCAAGTATTTACACTTATAATTATTTAGGTTTGCTTATAGGCTGTCAAGAAATTTTGGAGACTCAAAAAGTTTTAGGTAGCCGATTTGAGTTTTTTTATTCAGTTGTATTTTACGTTATTTATATTTTTTCGGTTGTTGCTTCCATAATTTTATTCAATCGCAATCAATCCAAACAGAATTTTAAAAAGGTTGATTGGATTTTGTTAGCCGTTTTTTCGTTCCAGTTATTCGATACGCTAGAATATTTGTTAGAGTCTGTTTTAATTTCAAAATATTATGCACCAGAAACGCTGCCAGAATGGTTGCGTTTTTTGAAGAATATGGTAATTGTAATTATAGCTTTTGTGCTGTTTTTCAACATTTGTAACAAATTTACGAAGAAGCAAATTTTAATGTTTGCCCTTCCTGCTTCAGTTGTGAGTTTTGCATTATGGTTTTTAGTTTTAGGGCCGCTGCTACTACCTATAAAAACGCTTTAGGTTTTTTCTTACCTATTTAGTAGCAAATGCATCAGGTATTTATCTAAAAATCATTAATTTCGCGGGTCGAAACGAATGAACGAAATTATGAGCAGTAAATTCCCTGAATACAAAGCACTTGACTTGCCTCAAGTTGCTAGTAATATTCTTGATTATTGGAACCAAAATAAGGTATTTGAAAAAAGTATAACATCCAGAGAAGGTGGTAAGCCTTTTGTGTTTTTTGAAGGACCGCCATCCGCTAACGGATTACCAGGCGTACACCACGTTTTAGCGCGTGCCATAAAAGATATTTTTCCGCGCTACAAAACCATGAAAGGTTTTCAAGTAAAACGCAAAGCAGGATGGGATACGCACGGATTGCCAATAGAGTTGGGAGTTGAAAAAGAACTAGGTATTACCAAAGAAGATATTGGTAAAACCATTTCGGTGGAAGATTACAACGCCGCTTGCCGTAAAGCCGTAATGCGCTATACAGACGTTTGGAACGACCTAACCGAAAAAATGGGCTATTGGGTAGATATGGATAATCCGTATGTTACCTACAATCCTAAATACATGGAATCCGTTTGGTGGCTCTTAAAAGAAATTTATACTAAAAATCTTATTTATAAAGGCTACACCATTCAGCCGTATTCGCCAAAAGCAGGAACAGGCTTAAGCTCGCACGAGCTAAACCAACCAGGTACCTACCAAGATGTAACAGATACTACTGTTGTAGCGCAGTTTAAAGCACATAAACATACGCTGCCAGATTTCTTAAAGGATGACGGCCCTATTTACTTTCTAGCGTGGACCACCACACCGTGGACATTGCCAAGTAATACGGCGCTTACCGTTGGTCCAAAAATTGATTATGTTTTAGTTACAACGTACAACCAGTACACGTTTGAGCCTATAAATGTGGTGTTAGCAAAACCATTGTTAAACAAACAATTTGATGGAAAGTTTAAACAGGTTGAAACAAAATCAGAGTTGTTAGACTATAAACCTGGCGATAAAAAAATTCCTTACCGTGTAGTTAAAGAATGTAAAGGAACCGATTTGGTAGGCATTACCTACGAGCAATTGTTGCCCTATGCGCTTCCAAACGATAATCCCGAAAATGCCTTTCGTATTATCTCTGGCGATTTCGTAACCACCGAAGATGGTACCGGAATTGTACACACGGCGCCAACCTTTGGTGCAGACGATGCCTTGGTGGCCAAACAAGCTACACCAGAAGTGCCGCCTATGCTGGTTAAAGATGAAAACGGCAATTTAGTTCCGTTGGTAAATTTGCAAGGAAAATTCCGTCCAGAAATGGGCGAATTTGCCGGTAAATATGTTAAAAATGAATACTACCCCGAGGGCGAAGCACCAGAACGCTCTATTGATGTGGAACTGGCCATTAAATTAAAAGAAGAAAACAAAGCCTTTAAGGTTGAAAAATACAAACACAGTTATCCAAATTGCTGGCGTACAGATAAACCTATTCTTTACTATCCGTTGGATTCTTGGTTTATTAAAATTACCGAAGTAAAGGATAGAATGTTCCAATTAAACGAAACCATAAACTGGAAACCTAAATCTACAGGAACTGGGCGTTTTGGCAATTGGTTAGCCAATGCCAACGATTGGAATTTATCCCGTTCTCGCTATTGGGGAATTCCATTGCCAATTTGGCGCACCGAAGATGGCACAGAAGAAATCTGTATCGGTTCTGTGGAAGAATTAAAGGCAGAAATGGCTAAAGCAGTTAAGGCAGGTGTCCTGTCTAAAGATATTTTTGAAGATTTTGAAGTCGGAAATAATTCGGATGAAAATTATGCGAAAATAGACTTACATAAAAATATTGTCGATCAAATTACCCTCGTTTCCCCTTCTGGAAAGGCCATGAAACGCGAATCCGATTTAATTGATGTGTGGTTCGATTCTGGTTCTATGCCTTACGCACAATGGCACTACCCATTCGAGAACAAAGAAAAAGTAGATGAAACTTGGCGTAAAGCCGATTTTATTGCCGAAGGTGTGGACCAAACTCGTGGTTGGTTTTATACCCTTCACGCAATTGCTACCATGGTTTTTAACGATGTGGCCTATAAAAATGTGGTTTCCAACGGACTCGTTTTAGATAAAAACGGACAAAAAATGTCTAAACGTTTAGGCAATGCAGTGGATCCATTCGAAACGTTAGCAACATATGGCGCAGATGCTACACGTTGGTACATGATTGCAAACGCCAATCCGTGGGATAATTTAAAATTCGATTTAGACGGTATAGAAGAGGTGAAACGTAAATTCTTCGGAACACTTTACAACACCTATTCGTTTTTTAGTTTGTACACTAATTTAGATAGTTTTACTTACACCGAAAGCGATATTCCTGTAGAAAACCGACCAGAACTGGACCGTTGGATTCTCTCTGAATTACATACGCTTATTCAAAAAGTAGATGCTTTTTACGAAGCATACGAGCCAACTAAAGCAGCGCGTGCCATTTCAGACTTTACCCAGGATTACGTAAGTAACTGGTACGTACGTTTAAGTAGAAGACGTTTTTGGAAAGGCGATTACCAAACCGATAAAATTTCGGCATACCAAACTTTATACACCTGCATGATAACTATAGCCAAGTTAGCAGCACCTATTGCACCGTTTTTTATGGATAGGCTGTATATGGATTTAAATGCGGTAACTAAAAAGGAAACCTTTGAAAGTGTGCACCTAGCCCATTTTCCAGAATTTGATGCACGCTTTGTGGATAAGGCTCTGGAGCGAAAAATGGAAGCAGCACAAACCATTTCATCCTTGGTATTGTCTTTACGGGCAAAGGAAAAAATAAAAGTGCGTCAGCCTTTGCAAAAAATTATGATTCCTGTTGATAACCCGCAACAAAAAGAAGAAATTTTAGCCGTAGCCGATCTTATTAAACACGAGGTAAATATTAAAGAAATTGAGATTTTAGAAGATGCTTCGGAAGTTTTGGTGAAGCAAATAAAACCTAATTTTAAAGCATTAGGACCGCGTTTTGGTAAGGATATGAAGCTGGTTGCAAATGCAATTACAGCATTTACGGCCCAAGACATAAAAATAATTGAGCAAAATGGTAAAATAGATGTGGACATTAACGGAAAAAACGTTATTTTAGACCGTGCGGACGTGGACATTACATCAGCCGATATACCTGGTTGGTTGGTGGCAAACGAAGGCGCATTAACCGTGGCGTTAGATGTTACCATAACAGACGAATTGCGTTTTGAAGGTATTGCCCGAGAATTAGTAAATCGCATTCAAAATTTACGTAAAGATTCTGGTTTTGAAGTAACCGATAAAATAAGCGTTTTTATTCAAAATCACGATGCAATTTTGGAAGCCATTACCAAAAATTTGGCGTACATTAAAACTGAAACACTAACCGACACATTAGAATTTAAAGAGCATGTAGCAGATGGTATTGAAATTGCTTTTGATGCCATTACTACCCGATTATCTATTAAAAAAAATTAAGACTATGGGAGACGATGTAAATGTTAGATATTCAGATAAAGATTTAGCTGAATTCAAAGCGCTTATTCAAGAGAAAATAGAAAAAGCAAAACGCGATTTAGAGCTTATAAAAAGCGCTTATATGAACGACTTAAATAATGGAACAGACGATACCTCGCCTACCTTTAAAGCGTTTGAAGAGGGCAGCGAAACCATGAGCAAAGAAGCCAACTCGCAATTAGCTATTCGTCAAGAAAAATTTATTCGAGACTTAAAAAATGCCCTTATTCGTATCGAGAATAAAACTTACGGGGTATGCCGTGTAACAGGTAAGTTAATTGCTAAAGAGCGGTTAAAACTTGTACCACACGCCACCTTAAGCATTGAAGCTAAAAACATGCAACAATAATTAATAATATGCTAACGTATTTAAAGCGTTCCAATACCAATTGGGGCGCTTTTTGTTTAAAAAAAAGGTATCTTATTAGCTTCATAACGGCCATTTTGGTTTGCAGTTCCGGCTACGGGCAAAAAAATATGCAGCGCCTAATTGATGCTTCCAAAATAAGTACCATTGATATTACAGGTACCACCATTTTTAAAATAACACTACAAACACAACCTGTGCAAACCGTTGCCATAAATGTATTGGTGGAAGGCGAGCATAATGAACAAATTGTTTTAAAAACCCAACAAAAAAACGACACACTTTTTGTAGGAACGGCCTACCAGCCGCTGTTTGTAAGACCAGACGACAAACTAGCAGCTAATAAAAAAATTTCAATCGAGTTACACCTTGAAATTCCTGAAAATTTGGTGGTTACTGTGTTTAGCGATATCGGATCGGTTAGTGCAAATGGTTCTTATAAATACCTAACTGCCGAACTTTTAAATGGCCATTTTGTAGCACAACAATTTACAGGATCCTTACATGTGGATACGTTGCATGGTAACATTCAGTTGGAAACCACAGCAGGAAATGTTAAGGCACATAGCAAGAAAGGCCTTGTAACTTCAGAAACCATTCCTAACGGGAATAATAACATCGAGCTTAATTCGGTGGGCGGTAATATAACCGTATCTAAAACCCTAAAATAGCGTACATTTGTAGCAATTTTTATTCAATTTAAGCACTAAAACTTCGCATGTCGTTAAAACAAGCTATTTTTTTAATAGGGATTATTCTAGTTATAGATCAGGCCAGTAAAATATATATAAAAACACATTTTGCTCTTGGCGAGGACATACATGTGTTTAATTGGTTTAAAATTTATTTCATTGAAAATGATGGCATGGCATGGGGTACAAAAATTAGCGATATACTAACTTCCATAACCGATAGGACCGCTAAAATAGCCCTCACACTTTTTCGTATTGTGGCCCTTTTTGGCATAGGCTACTGGTTGTATCTTGTAACTAAAAAACAACAATCTAAAATTTTAATATGGGCCGTAGCGCTTGTTTTTGCAGGAGCTTTGGGGAATATTATCGATTCGGTTTTTTACGGTGTTATTTTTAGTGATAGTTATGGCCAAGTTGCTAGTTTTTTGCCGGAAACTGGCGGTTACGATAGTTTGCTGCACGGAAAAGTTGTAGATATGTTGTATTTTCCACTCTGGAAAGGTTATTTGCCAGAATGGGTGCCTATTTGGGGTGGTACCTATTTTACCTTTTTTGAGCCGGTTTTTAATGTGGCCGATATGGCTATTAGTACTGGTTTTATATTGCTTATTGTTTTTAATAAAACTGCCTTTGGCCATTAAATAAAACGAATAAAAAAGCCCAATTACCTCTAAAATAATTGCTTATGACAGTTTATCAAAAACAACTTGGTGTTCTCCTGTTTTGTATATCTTTTCAAATGGTTGCGCAATTAGATGTTTCATCGCGTTTTGAAAATATAGACAATGGTTTCGAATTTTATGCAGATAATAATGAGGCTGTTCCGGTTTCTATGCGCGTCAATTTTAAGTTAAAAAATTTAAGTTCTTCCGAAGGAAATAATAAAATTTTTATACTTCCTGCGGCAACCAAAAATATTAAACTTACCACCTTAACACGTGAAAAAAAAGGAAAATACACGGTAAGTGCATCTACACAATTTCAATATGGTAATCACTATTTAACTGACTACGATGTTAATTATCCATACTATTTGCCCTTTAAGGAAGGTGAAGCGTACTTATTGTCGCAAGGTTACAACGGTACAATTTCTCATCACAACGAAAATGCATTGGATTTTACCATGCCTGTAGGTACACCTATTTTGGCTGCGCGTGGTGGTTTGGTATACCAAATAGAAGATACGAACTCCAAAAGCTGCCCGTCGCCTTCTTGCGAAAAGTATAACAATAAAATAATTATTTACCACAACGATGGCACCTTTGCGGAGTACACCCATATTAAACGAAAAGGGGCTCAAGTACAAGTAGGAGACCTTGTTAAAAAAGGCGATTTAATTGCATTAAGTGGAAACGTAGGCTGGTCCACAGGACCTCATTTGCACTTTGTTGTATTTATACAGCAGCTTGAAGGCAGAAAAACATTGGAAACAAAATTTAAAATTAACAATACCACTGCGCCCCAATTATTAACAGCAAAAACAACTTACAAGCGTACGTATAATTAAAACGTATAAATTTTATTTGGCGTTACACAGTAATCCAAAGGGACATCGGTTTCAAAAACATCGGTTATGTGTTTTTCAGCCTGAAAAAAAGAAAGGCCAATTTTAAGAGTCTCTGGCCGGCAGTTTTTTAAAAAACCATCGTAAAACCCTTTGCCATAACCTACCCTATGCCCGCTTTCATCAAAAGCCAGTAAAGGAACAAATACAACGTCCAGTAGGTTGTTAGCTATAGGAATACCAGAAACAGGTTCTGGAATATGGTAGCGGTTTTTTTTTATAACGGTGCCATCTGTAAGTAAAAAATGCGTCAGACTATTATTTTCAAAATTACTTTTGGAAACAACAATATGTTTATCCTTTCCCGATAGAATACTTAAAATAGGGTTGGTATCAATTTCTTTTTGTTCGGTAATGGATAGGAAAATATGATAATACGAAAAATGCCAAATAGGTAAAGTCAGTAAATTATTGGCAATGTTAAGGCTATGCGTATCAAGGGTTTCACAATCAATAGCTTGACGTTTTTTTTTATAAATATGTCGTAATTCCGATTTAGTCATTCTAAAAAAATAGGTTCAGTTTTTTACCCGTGTGGTAATATGAAATAAAGCATCGCCTTGGTATACTAAAGGCGATTCATTTACATTTATAATATACCCCGAACTTTCGGCTCTAACAAAATGATTAAACTTGCCGTATGGATCGGTTATATGGCCTAATATGGTTTCTTTTTTTACGCGAGTTCCGGTGCTTACTGTAGCCTTAAACATACCCGAATAGCTAGCGCGTTGCCATTTGCTAGCCATTACAAACACAGATTTTTGCTTGGGTGCGCTTACTGTAAATTTAGATTGGAGCATGCCTAGGCTATGCAGCACGCGCTTGGCGCCATTTACACCGGTATTGGTAACATTGGTATCTATATGATGCGATTTTCCGCCTTCAAACAACAAAGTAGCAATACCCGCTTTATAAGCAGTTTCCCGAAACGATTTTTTTAAATTTTTAGAATACAGCACAAAGGGCGCCCCAAATGTTTTGGCCAAGGTATCCAAGCGACTGCTATTTTTTGCAATGCGCACTTGTGGCGCATTAAAACGGCCAGCACCACCTGTATGAAAATCCAATACAAAATCTGCTTGATTGAGAATTTCGTTGGTTAATTTATAGGCCACACGACTAGCTAGTGAGCCTTGCTTTAAACCAGGAAATACCCTATTTAAATCTCTACCGTCCGGAAATTCGCGACTTAAATTTATAAAACCAAAAATATTAATAATAGGTATGCATATTACAGTTCCGCATTTAGGTTTGTTTATACCTTTTGCTATTAGCTGACGCACAATTTCAATGCCATTCAATTCGTCGCCATGAATTCCCGCTGTTAACAAAACGGTTGGACCAGGTTTTTTGGAACGTTCTACAATAATGGGAACATCTATGGACGTGGCCGTATGCAATTTTGCAACATCAAAATTAAGCTCATAGCTTTTACCGGGCTCTATATTTTGTCCTAAAATGGTAATGGTTTTGTGCAACATACGCCGTTAGCAGGTTTGGTTTGTGGTTTTATTTTTTGTTCCGTTCAATAAAAGATATAATGGCTTTCGCTATATTTTTACCTGTAGCGGCTTCTATACCTTCCAATCCGGGAGTGGAATTTATTTCCAACAATAAGGGGCCTCTGGAAGATTGCAACATGTCCACACCACAAACGGGTAATCTTAATGCCCTGGCCGAATTGGTAGCCAAACGGATTTCGTCTGCGCTTAATTTTATAATATTAGCAGAGCCACCGCGGTGTAAATTAGATCTAAACTCGCCTTCTTTTCCTTGGCGTTTCATGGCTCCTACTACTTGGCCGTCCACTACCAGCGCCCGGAGGTCTGCCCCGTCGGCTTCTTTAATAAATTCTTGTACAATTACACGGGCTTCTAAACCGTTAAAAGCTTCTAAAACAGATTCGGCTGCGTTTTTAGTTTCTGCTAAAACCACACCTAGGCCTTGGGTGCCCTCTAATAATTTTATAATTACAGGCGCACCACCAACGTGAGCCAACACCTCTTTGGCGTCTCGCGAGTAATTGGTAAAAACCGTTTTAGGCATGCCAATTCCTGCTTTGCTTAATAATTGTAAGCTTTTTAATTTATCGCGCGAGCGCAAAATAGAACCCGACGAAACAATGGAGAAGGCTCCCATCATTTCAAACTGTCTAACCACAGCACAGCCGTAAAATGTTATAGACGCTCCAATTCTGGGTATTATGGCATCTACATAATCCAAATACCGATCTTTGTAGTAAATGGTTGGTTTTTCTTTTTCAATAATAATATCGCATTTCAATGGGTCAATAATTTCAACCTTATGATGGCGCTTTTGGGCTTCCTCAACCAAGCGTTGTGTGGAATATAAATGTGGGTTCCTGGAAAGGATAACGATGTTCATGATTGTTTTTTGTTATAAGATACATTTTGTAAATCCACATCTATTAAAAATTTTTTCGCCAAAAATTGACGGCCTAATAATACGGGAAATCGCATGTCGTCTCGTGTGCTTAAAGTTAAGTTTATTTTATATGTTTTTCCAAAGACTACCACTTCGGATTTTATTTTAAATCTGTTTTCTTTAAAACCATTACTGCTTTTTACATTAGTAAGGCTGTAGTCTGTAAACACGACTTCTTTACCGTTAAAATTAGGGTGCCCTTTACTGTAAAAGGTGCATCGCAAGGTGTTTTCCGTTTCAATTATTTTAGAGCAATGAATAGCCGAGGTATAAGCACCACTATCTATTTTGGCATCTACATTAAATAAATCAAGTTTTGGGAAGTCTATTTTATCCGTGCGCCCAATTAGTTGTTTTGTCATGGTTTTACCGAGTGTGAAATTAATGCAATGTAGTAAATAGCTTTTTCTTTTAACATATTTTAGGTTACAAATTGCAACAGCTTTTAAAGACTTATTTTTAAACTAATAACGTATTTTTAAAGAAAAATAATATGTATTTTTAGTTGGAAACTATTTGAAGACCTCAAGAAATAAGTACCTTTGATGCTATGGCCACAGCTGATTTAGAAATACAACTAAAAACATTACCAGACCAACCGGGCGTGTATCAATATTACGACAGCGAAGGTAAAATTTTATACGTTGGAAAGGCAAAGAATTTAAAAAAACGCGTTAGTTCCTATTTTACCAAAAATCACGATAGTGGTAAAACACGTGTATTGGTAAAAAAAATAGCTAAAATTAAGCACATTGTTGTAAATACAGAAACCGATGCCTTGCTGCTGGAAAATAACCTAATTAAAAAATACCGCCCGCGTTACAATGTCCTTTTAAAAGACGATAAAACCTATCCGTGGATTTGTATAAAAAACGAACGCTTTCCGCGTGTGTTTTCTACGCGGCGCGTTATTAGGGACGGATCTGAATATTTTGGTCCTTATACCAGTATGAAAACGGTTGCTACTTTATTGGATTTAATTCGGGGATTGTTTTTGTTACGCACCTGTAGCTACGATTTGGCACCAGAAAAAATAAACGCCGATAAGTATAAGGTGTGTTTGGAATACCATTTAGGTAACTGCAAAGGACCTTGCGAAGGCCGCCAAACAGAGGCTAACTATCTGGAAAATATTGCGTCTATTAAAGAAATTTTAAAAGGAAACTTTAAAACTTCTTTGGTGCAGTTTAAAAGTCAGATGAAAACATTTGCAGAAAATATGCAGTTTGAAGAAGCCCTACGCATTAAAGAAAAAATTGAAGTGCTTGAAAACTATCAGGCCAAATCTACTATTGTTAACCCAAAAATTAGTAACGTAGATGTATTTTCTATAATTAGCGATGCCGAGTATGCGTATATTAATTTCTTACAGCTATCTTATGGGTCAATTATCCGTTCGCATACCCTAGAAATTAAAAAGAAACTTCAGGAAACAGATAAAGAGTTACTAGAATTGGCTATTACCGAAATTCGGCAGCGTTTTAATTCCAATTCTAAAGAGGTTTATGTCCCATTTTCTGTTAATTTGGGCGGGCAGTTAAAAGTAACTATTCCGCAGTTAGGCGACAAAAAACTCATTTTGGAACTCTCCTTACGCAATGCCAAATATTACAGAATGGAGCGCTTTAAACAGGTGAAAATTACCGATCCAGATAGGCATGTTAATCGTATAATGGCACAAATGAAAACCGATTTACGACTATCTGAAGAACCCCGGCATATTGAGTGTTTCGATAACTCGAACATTCAAGGAACGCATCCTGTAGCCGCTTGTGTGGTTTTTAAAAATGGCAAACCAAGTAAAAAAGATTACCGCCATTTTAATATAAAAACCGTTGAAGGGCCAGACGATTTTGCTTCTATGGAGGAAGTTGTTTACCGGCGCTACAAACGTTTATTAGACGAAAATAAACCCTTACCGCAACTTATTATAATAGATGGTGGTAAAGGCCAATTGTCCTCCTCCTTAAAAAGCTTGGAAGCCTTGAATTTACGCGGTAAAATTGCTATTATTGGTATTGCTAAACGCTTGGAAGAATTGTTTTATCCAGACGACCCAATCCCGTTGTATTTAGATAAAAAAAGTGAAACCTTAAAAATAATTCAGCATTTACGAAACGAAGCGCACCGCTTTGGTATTGAACACCACCGAAACAGACGCAGTAAAACAGCTTTAAATACCGAATTGGAAAGTATTCCGGGAATTGGCGAAAAAACAATTGTAGATTTGCTAAAACATTTTAAATCGGTTAAACGGATTTCTCAAGCCTCAAGACAAGAGCTAGAAGCTGTTGTTGGCGTGTCGCGCGCTAGTAAAGTTTATACCCATTACCACAGTTTATGAAACAGCTTGTATTACTATTAACTTTAATTATGGGAGGCATTGGATATGCCCAAATTCCCGATTCTCGGGAGGATATTAAGGTGGGACTGGTGTTAAGTGGAGGTGGTGCCAAAGGTTTGGCACATATTGGTGTGCTAAAAGTTATAGACAGTTTGGGGATTCGCGTGGATTATGTGGCAGGAACTAGTATGGGTGCCATTGTTGGCTCTTTATATGCTTCGGGGTATTCGGGAAAAGAAATAGATTCTATTTTAAAAGATGTCGATTTCGATAAAATTATAAACGACAACTTACCGCGAGCTGCTAAAACATTTTACGAGCGTGAAAATTCAGAGCGCTATGCCTTAACGCTTCCCTTCGATAAATTTAAATTTAAATTGCCTTCGGCACTATCCAGAGGGCAAAACACGTTAAGTTTACTGTCTAAACTTACCTTGCACGTAAGCGATATAAACGATTTTAGTCAGTTACCCATACCGTTTTTTTGTATTGCTACCGATGTAGAAACCGGCCAGGCAGTAGTGCTGGATAAAGGTAATTTGGCGCAAGCTATTGTGGCAAGTGGTGCTTTCCCTTCCTTATTTCAGCCGGTGGTTATTAACAATCAAATATTAATTGATGGCGGCGTCGTAAACAATTACCCCATAGACGAGCTAAAAGCCAAAGGCATGGATGTTATTATAGGTGTAGATGTGCAAAGCGATTTGGCAACGCGCGAAGAACTGCAGTCAGCCCCAGATATTATTCTTCAAATTAATAACTATCGCACCATTAACGATATGAAATTGAAGGCTAAAAATACCGACATTTATATAAAACCCGATATTACAGGTTACACGGTGGTATCCTTTAGCGAAGGAAAAAAAATTGTCGAAAATGGCGTGTTAGCGGCTCTTAAAAAACAAGCACAACTGGAGGAAATTGCAAATAGTCAGATTATAAAGCCAAAGGTATTTAAACCCATTGCACCAATAGATAGTATTCGAATTAATAACATCACTATTTCGGGAAATGATAAATACACGCGCTCCTATATTATTGGAAAACTTAAAATAAAACCAGGAGAAACCATAAAATATAGTGCCTTTGTATTAGGTGTTAATAATTTGGCAGCAACCAACAATTTCGATAGTGTAATGTATCAATTACAACCAACACAAAACAATACGGCCTATAATTTGGACGTGGTAGTTATTGAAACCAAAACCCGAACATTTTTTAAAATGGGTTTGCACTACGACGATTTGTATAAAACTGGGGTGCTGTTAAACCTAACGCGCAAACAGCTGTTGTTTAAAAACGATGTGTCTTCATTAGATTTTGTTTTGGGCGATAATATTCGGTATCATTTCGACTATTTCATTGACAAAGGATTTTATTGGAGTGTGGGTTTAAGTTCGCGCTACAACCAATTTAAAAAGAATGTTCCAGCAGCTTCCTTGCTATCTCAAGAAGCTTTAAGTGCCACAAACCTAAATAAGTTGGATGTAGAGGTATCGGACTTTACCAATAGGTTTTTTATACAAACCGTTTTAGGTAACGATTTTGCCTTGGCTTTAGGGGCAGAACACAAACGTTTTAAAGTAGTGTCGGAAACAATTTTTTCCGAAGTAAATAACGATGAAACCGTTTTTGACAATAGCGATTATGTAAGCTTTTTTGCACGCCTAAAACTGGATACGTACGATAATAAATATTTTCCAAACGAAGGCTTCTTGTTTGATGGCGATTTTCATTTGTATGCCTATTCATCCGATTTTAACAATAGTTTTTCCGAATTTTCTATCGTTAAAGCCAAAATGGGCTACACCAAAAGCTGGGGAGATTTTTCTTCAAATTTAACGGTGCAAGGTGGTTTTAAAATAGGCGAAGACTCGTCGCCTTATCTGGACTTTGTGTTGGGTGGCTATGGTTATAATTTAATAAATAATTTTATTCCATTTTTTGGTTACGACTACCTCTCTATTCCCGGCGATAGTTTTGTAAAGGCCCATTTAAGCATGGATTACCAATTGTTTAAAAACCACCATCTGGTGGCCGACATTAATATGGCCAATGTAGATACCAATATTTTCGACACAGGCGAATGGCTAACGGCACCCAGCTACACTGGGTACGCTTTGGGCTATTCCGTAAAAACCTTTATTGGTCCTATTGAAGCAAAATACAGCTGGTCTCCCGAAGTAAAAAGAGGTGTTTGGTTTTTTAACCTCGGTTTTTGGTTTTAAACCAGCCAAAAATTTTTAAAAAAAGTCCTTTTTTTTTCAGATATTTGTACATACATGAAAAACCTTTGGACAGCATTATTAGCCCATCTTCAATTTCTTATTAAAAGAAATCCAGAGTAATACGCATATTTTTCAGGTTGCGCAAAAATTATTAGGTGCGCAAAAATCATTTTTATTTTAGTATATTTAAAAGCTTTTAAAAAAGTTATGTACCGCATGTAACATGCTTTTATTACAAGACAAACACCTACCAAAACATATAGTATTATGCCTTTTTATCATAAATTAGGAAAAATCCCGCCAAAGCGCCACATCCAGTTTCGGAAGGCCGATGGCAGTCTTTATTACGAACAACTTTTTGGCACTATCGGTTTCGATGGCATGTCTACAAATTCATACCACGAACAGCGCCCAACACAGGTTAAAGAAATTTTGAAACAATACAGTGTTGCACCAAAAATTGCCAAAGAGAACAGTATTAAATCCTACCGTTTTAGAGGTTTTCAAGTGCCACCAGAAAACGATTTTCTAGACAGTCGTAAAACCGTATTAGTAAACAGCGATTGCAGTATTGTTTTAGCTGCACCAAAAAAATCGACCGAAGATTATTTTTATAAAAATACCGATTCCGATGAGGTTATTTTTGTGCATAAAGGTACCGGTAAATTACGCACCATGCTGGGTAATTTGGATTTTAAATATGGCGATTATTTAGTTATTCCACGCGGTATTATTTACAAAATAGATTTCGATACGGAAGATAACAGATTGTTTATTGTAGAGTCCAAACATCCAATTTACACGCCCAAACGGTATCGGAACTGGTTTGGCCAACTGTTGGAGCATGCACCGTTTTGCGAACGCGATATTAGGCAACCACAGGAGTTAGAAACCTATAACGAATCTGGCGACTTCCTAATTAAAGTAAAAAAACAAGACGATATTTTCGATATGTTGTATGCCTCACACCCGTTTGATGTGGTAGGTTATGACGGGTTTAACTATCCTTATGCGTTTTCTATTCACGATTTTGAGCCCATAACAGGTCGCATACACCAGCCGCCACCAGTACACCAAACTTTTGAAACAGCCGCTTTTGTTATTTGTAGTTTTGTACCGCGTTTATATGATTACCATCCAGAGGCAGTTCCTGCGCCCTACAACCATAGCAATATAGATAGCGATGAGGTGCTTTATTATGTAGATGGCGATTTTATGAGTAGAAACGATATAGATCAAGGACATATTTCATTACATCCAGCAGGTATTCCTCACGGACCACACCCGGGTGCCGCAGAGCGTAGTATTGGAAAAACAGAAACAGAAGAATTGGCCGTAATGGTAGACACCTTTAAACCATTGCAAATAACTGAAGAAGCTATGAAAATAGCCGACGAAGATTATTATAAATCCTGGTTAGAACACTAATTGATTACAGTAAAAATACGAAACAACACAAATAGTTGCGGCTGTAAAATGAACCGCAACCACGAAAAACACTCCCAAAATTATGAGCAAAAAAGAGATTAAATCTGTGGAATACGGATTAGAAAAAATTTTTGAAGGTGCCGAAGACTTTTTACCGCTTTTAGGAACCGATTATGTTGAGTTTTATGTGGGTAACGCCAAACAAGCAGCCCATTTTTATAAAACCGCTTTTGGCTTTCAATCTTACGCTTACAAAGGTTTAGAAACAGGATCTAAAGATCAAGTAAGTTACGTTTTGGTTCAAGATAAAATTCGCTTGGTTTTAACCACACCGTTAAATAGTAAATCACCTATAAACGATCATATTGTAAAACATGGCGACGGCGTTAAAGTAGTGGCGCTATGGGTGGATGACGCCAGAAGCGCATATGAGGAAACCACCAAGCGTGGTGCCAAATCCTACATGGAGCCAACCGT
The DNA here is from genome assembly GCF_042684585.1 of Bizionia sediminis. NCBI lineage: Bacteria > Pseudomonadati > Bacteroidota > Flavobacteriia > Flavobacteriales > Flavobacteriaceae > Bizionia > Bizionia sediminis. The sequence continues at coordinate 271,938 of NZ_JBHULS010000002.1, read as the reverse complement.
GGAAAAAGACGAGCATGGCGAAGTAGTGCGCGCCGGTATTTATACCTACGGCGAAACGGTACATATGTTTGTTGAACGCAAAAACTACAACGGTACCTTTATGCCTGGTTTTGTGGCTTGGAAATCCGACTACAACCCAAAGCCAACCGGCTTAAAATTTATAGACCACATGGTAGGAAATGTAGGTTGGAACGAAATGAATATTTGGGTAAAATGGTACGAAGATGTTATGGGCTTTGTTAACTTTTTGTCTTTTGACGATAAGCAAATACACACCGAATACTCCGCTCTTATGAGTAAAGTAATGAGTAACGGTAATGGCCGCATTAAATTTCCAATAAACGAGCCAGCCGAAGGTAAAAAGAAATCGCAAATTGAAGAATATTTAGATTTTTACGAAGGTCCAGGCGTGCAGCATATTGCTGTAGCAACAGACGATATAATTAGTACTGTATCCGATTTACGGTCGCGCGGCGTAGAGTTTTTATCAACACCACCAGAGGAGTACTACAAATCTGTGCCAGGGCGTTTGGAGGAGTTTAGCCACGAATTGCGCGAAGATATTGAAACCTTAAAGGCTTTAGGAATTATGATAGATGCCGACGAGGAAGGCTATTTGTTACAAATTTTTACCAAGCCCGTGGAGGACAGACCAACGTTGTTTTTCGAGATTATTCAGCGCATGGGAGCCAAAGGTTTTGGAGCAGGAAACTTTAAGGCGCTTTTTGAATCTATTGAGCGCGAACAAGCGTTGCGCGGAACCTTATAATTTGCGTACAGCAGAACATATTATTAAAAACTCTATCATTCATACCGATAGAGTTTTTTTTGTTTCCTATTTTTGGAATAGTAATTGTATTCTGTAAAGTAAAAAGCTTTTATAACATTACAATTTGCTTATTATTTATGAAAAAGATATTACTAACCATAAGTATTCTACTGTTTTTGCAACAATCCTATTCTCAAAACGAAAGCGCTTTTGGTGCAGGCGAGTGGTTTCGTTTTGATATGAGTTACAGCGGTTGGATGAAGGCCGGCGAAGCTACCTTAACCGTACATGAAACAACTTACAAGGAGAAACCCGTTTTTCATGTGGTTGGAAAAGGGTGGACAACAGGCGCTGTTAGTTGGTTTTTTAAAGTAGAGGACCGGTACGAGAGCTATTTCGATAAAACATTAAACATACCCTATCGGTTTATTAGAGATATAGACGAAGGTGGGCATACTAAAAATATTGAAATAGAATTCGACCAAATTCAACATAAAGCCCATGTGCATAATTTAAAGCACAATACTAAAAAAACATTTCAAACCAAACCGAACATTCAGGATATGCTTTCTACATTTTATTATTTAAGAAATAATATGGATATTAACAACCTGAAAGTAAACGACGAGGTAGCTGTAACCATGTTTTTTGATGAAGAAAATTATGGGTTTAAATTACGCTACCTAGGTCAGGAAGTTATCAAAACCAAATTTGGTAAAATAAACAGTTTAAAGTTCAGACCTTATGTCATGGCAGGGCGTGTGTTTAAGGAGGAAGAAAGTTTAACCCTTTGGGTTTCTAACGATAAAAATAGAATACCTTTACGGGTAAAAGCTAATTTAGCAGTAGGCTCCTTGCGCGCCGATTTAAATGCCTTTAAGGGTTTAAAACATCCGTTTACCATTATAGTAGAAAATTAATAGTATGACAAACGATATTTCTAATCAACTAAAAGAAAAATTTGACAATCTTGGTCAAGATTTAGAGGTTCACTTACAAGGTTTGCTTTACAGTAAACCCATTAATTATTGGGATTACATACAAACCGATGCCTTGCTAAACCTACAAACCCAGCGTAGCACTTTGCCAGACGAAATGGTGTTTATTATGTACCATCAAATTAACGAATTGCTATTTAAAATGGCATTATGGGAGCTAGACCAAGTTGCTAATGCCAACACGGTAACAGCCCCTTTCTTTTCGTCTAAACTTATGCGTATTAGCAGATATTTTGACATGCTTACGGCTTCTTTCGAAATTATGCGCGATGGTATGGAAGTAGAACAATACAACAAATTCCGATTAACCCTTACACCAGCCAGTGGGTTCCAGAGTGCGCAATACCGGCAAATAGAGTTGGCTTCTACAGAACTTATTAACTTAATAGATAACCGTTTTCGCGAAACCATAGACCGAAATACACCTTTCGAACATGCTTTTGAACATTTGTATTGGCAGGCTGCTGGAAAAGATTATAAAACGGGTAAAAAAAGTTATTTATTAACAGTTTTTGAAGAGCGATACAAAGATGAATTTATTAGATTTGCGAAATTCTACAATACGCGCAATCTTTGGACTAAATTTAAATCATTGCCAGAGGCCGTAAAAACGAATCAAGATTTAGTAAATGCCATGCGCCATTACGATTATACCGTAAACATAAAATGGGTAATGGCACATTACAATACAGCCAATCATTATTTAAATATTGGCGGTAAAACTACAGAAGCAACAGGAGGAAGCGAATGGGTAAAATATATGCATCCAAAATATCAACGACGAATATTTTTTCCAGAATTATGGAGCGAACAAGAATTAGCAGACTGGGGCAAGAATGTATAATTCTATGTGCCGTTTTATTAGTTTTAGTAAGTTGTAAAAATCAAGTTCCAGACGACCTAATTAACGAGGAGGACGAATTTGCAGCCATTGTACCCGAAGAGGAATTGCGAGAGTTTGGCTTTAACCTAAATGAGTATGTTGTAAAACGCGATACCATAAGGAAAGGCGATAGCTTTGGTATTATAATGGAGCGCTATAAAATAGGGTATCCTAAAATATTTGAAATAGCCGAGCAAACCAAAAATGATTTCGATATTACCAAACTAAATGTAGGTAAACCATATACAGTTTTATGCTCTAAAGACTCTATTCAGCGTGCCCTATCGTTTATATATCAGCCAAATAGAGAGGAATATGTAGTTGTAAATTTTAAGGACTCCATTCATGCCTTTACCAGCAGGAAACCCATAAAGTATGTAGAAAAAGAGTTTTCAGGGGTTATTAATAGTAACATTTCACAAACCCTTTCGGACCGTGGTGTTAGTTTGTTATTAGCCTACAAAATGTCCGATATTTACGCATGGACCATAGATTTTACCCGATTGCAAAAAGGCGATTATTTTAAAGTAATTTATACAGATAAGTACATAGATGATAGCATTTATGCTGGCGTAGATAAAATTAAAGCCGTTTATTTTGAGCACCGTAACGAGCCTTTTTATGCCTTTCATTTTGAAACCGATCCAGAAAGAGGTTTAAGCGATTTTTTTAATGAAGACGCCAAAAATCTGCGTCGGGCTTTTTTAAAAGCACCAGTGGAGTATAAGCGTATTTCCTCTCGGTTTAATTTAAAACGCCGAATTGCCTTGTACGGAAACAGGATTAGGCCACACAGAGGAACCGATTTTGCCGCAAAAATTGGCACCGAAATTAGAGCAACAGCTAATGGCGTTGTTACCAAATCGGCGTACACCAGAGGCAACGGTAATTACGTAAAAATAAGACATAACGCGACCTACGAAACACAATATTTGCACATGAAAAAGCAAAATGTAAAAGTGGGGCAGTATGTAAAACAAGGCGATGTAATTGGCTGGGTTGGAATGACGGGTAATACCTCTGGACCACATGTGTGTTATCGTTTTTGGAAAAACGGCAAACAAGTAGATCCGTTTAAGGAAAAACTACCAGAAGCCGAACCAATTTCCGATAGCCTCCGAGCGCAATATCTAGAACATATTAAACCAATAAAAGGACAGCTAGATGCTATCCCAATGCCAAACCCCTCTATTTTAGACAACACACCAGAAGATTTAATTTCACAACTAGATTAATAACATGGCGTTACCTAAAATTAATCCAACTAAAACAACAGCCTGGAAACAGCTTTATGAGCATTACAATACCATAAAGGACCAGGAAATGAAAACCATGTTTGCCGCAGACACCAATAGGGTAAACACGTTTTCAATTACTTGGGATGATTTTTATGTCGATTTTTCTAAAAATAGAATAAACGCCACAACGCAAAAACTATTACTACAATTAGCTTCAGAAATTAAATTGCAAGAAGCTATAAACAAGCAATTTTCGGGTTGTTTAATAAACGAAACCGAGGGAAGAGCTGTTTTACACACAGCCCTGCGTACTCCCAAAACAACCCCTGTTTTGGTGGAAGGCGCCAATGTAATGCCGCAAATACAAACGGTTAAGAAAAAATTAGAACGTTTTAGCAGCCAAATTATTAATGGCCAATTAACAGGCTACACCAACCAGCCCTTTACCGATGTTGTTAATATTGGTATTGGCGGCTCTGATTTAGGACCACATATGGTAGTGGAGGCACTTGGATATTATAAAAACCACTTACAAACACATTTTGTAAGCAATATAGATGGCGATCATGTTCAGGAAACATTAAAAAAGTTTCATCCAGAAACGACCCTTTTTATTATTGTATCCAAGTCGTTTGTAACCCAAGAAACCCTAACCAATGCCAATACCATATTGGCATGGTTTTTAAATACGGCCCCAAAAGCGGCCATAGCGAAACACTTTGTGGCGGTTACGGCCAACACTAAAAAAGCAGAAGCCTTTGGCATTAATCCGGAGTACATTTTCCCTATGTGGAATTGGGTAGGCGGTCGGTTTTCGTTGTGGAGTGCCGTAGGCTTATCAATATGTTTGGCATTGGGTTATCGGAATTTTGAAAAGCTTTTAAGTGGTGCCAACCAAATGGATATCCATTTTACTACAGCACCTTTCGAAAAAAACATACCAGTAACGCTAGCGCTATTAAGTGTTTGGTATAACAATTTTTTTGAAGCAGAAAGCGAAGCTGTTATTCCCTATACCCAGTATTTACATCGGTTTGTAACATATTTGCAACAAGGTGTAATGGAAAGTAATGGCAAGTCTGTAGATAGAAATGGCCAACCAATAAACTACCAAACGGGGACACTTGTATGGGGGCAACCAGGAACAAACGCTCAACATGCGTTTTTTCAACTGTTGCATCAAGGCACAAAATTAATTCCTGCTGATTTTATTGGTTTTGCAGAATCGCTTCATGGTAATAAAACCCACCAAGATTTACTAATCTCTAATTTTTGTGCGCAAACGGAAGCCCTTATGAACGGCAAAACCGAAACTGAAGTACAACAGGAATTAACCGCCAAAGGGTTATGCAATAAAGAGATACAAGCCATCTTACCTTTTAAAGTGTTTGCGGGTAATAAACCAACAAATACCATTTTTATCAAAAAATTGACTCCCGAAAATCTTGGCAAACTTATAGCTTTGTACGAGCATAAAATTTTTGTGCAAGGTTGTGTCTGGAATATTTGTAGTTTTGATCAGTTTGGGGTAGAATTAGGAAAACAGTTAGCTACTACAATTCTGGCAGATGTAAAAAATAACACTTTTACAAACCATGATGCTTCCACTACTAAGATTTTAAATTTTTACTTAAATAAATAAAATTTCATTGTTAAAAAATCTGTTAATAGCTTTATTTATTAGCAAATTATCACATTGAAATATTTTTTATCTTACCTCAAGCGGAAAAACTTAACCTTAATTTCATGTTAATATGCTTTAAAGCGTTAATTTTGCCGAAAATTTCAAACCAATCTTAATAATACAATGAAAAAAATTACAAGATTATTTTTTGCAACAGCATTTTTAATAAGTGCTATTGCTATGGCCCAAAGTACTGTTACAGGTACTATTATGGATGCCGAAATGAACGCGCCACTGCCAGGTGCAAACATTATTGAAGAAGGTACAACAAACGGCGTATCTTCAGATTTTGATGGGAACTTCACTATTAAAACAGAGCGTACCAATACTGTTTTAGTAATTTCTTATGTAGGGTACGAAACAAAAAAAGTAACGGTTACAGGGAGCCAAAGCATTGGTAACATTGTATTATCTAGTAATAATACCTTGGAAGAGGTTGTTATTGTTGGTTCGGGAGTAATTGATTTAGCGGAGGAACGCGCCACACCAATTGCGGTATCTACCATAAAGCGTGCTGAAATTCAAGAGCGTGCAGTGGGTAACGTAGAGGTATCGGAAATTGTAAAAAACACACCATCTGTTTATATTTCCGGACAAACTGGTTTTGGCGATTCGCAAATGTTTTTACGTGGTTTCGACCAAACAAACATTGCGGTTTTATTAAATGGACAGCCTGTAAATGGTATGGAAGATGGTCGTGTGTACTGGTCTAACTGGTCTGGTATTGCCGATGTAGCCAATGGCGTACAATTACAACGTGGTTTAGGATCTTCAAAATTAGCTATTTCGTCTGTAGGTGGAACCATGAACCTTATTATGAAGTCAACAGACAGAAATAAAGGTGGCTTTGTACGTTTTATGGGTGGTAACGATAGTTACTTCAAAGGAACCGTTTCTTACGACACTGGTTTAAGCGAAAAAGGTTGGTCTTTTTCTGTATTGTTAGATCATTGGCAAGCGCATAGAAAATGGGCGCAAGGTACCTTTGGTTCTGGTCAAACCTATTTCTTATCTGCTGGTTACAAGCCAAACGAAAACCATACATTCAATGTTTTGTTAACTGGAGCGCCACAACAACACGGTCAGAGATGGTCTCAAAGCAAAGAAACACTGGAAAATACGCCAAAGTTTAACCAACACTGGGGTTATACAGAAGGTTTAAACGGGACACAATATTCTAAAGGTATTGAATCTGAAAGAACAAACTACTACCACAAACCAGTATTTAATTTTAACTGGGACTGGAATATTTCAGAAAAATCTGAATTAGCTACAGTAGCCTACGCATCTTGGGGCCGTGGTGGCGGAACGGGCGACCGTGGTCGTGGACGAATTCGTACGGCAGACGGACAAATAGATTATTTTGCTATTGAGCAGCAGGCATTAGCTAACGACAATGGTATTGGTAACGAAAGTGGCGAGCGCAACACCTCGTACATTCGTCGTTCATCTGTAAACAACCACGCTTGGTATGGTTTGGTAACAAGCTTTAACCATGAAATTACAGACGAATTAAGCTTTAACGTAGGTGCCGATGTACGTTTGTACAGAGGTGATCACTTCCGTCAGGTAGCCGATTTTTACGGATTAACAGGTTGGGCAAACGACAGACCAGATGGCGCTGTAGTAACGCAATCTTTCGATCCAAAACCATGGGCTTCATTATTTGATTTTGCAGATGAAGGTCAGCGTATTGATTACGATTATTCAGAAAACATTAATTACCAAGGTGCTTTTGGACAAATTGAATACGCGAACGATAATTTTTCTGTATTCTTCCAAGGAGCTGTGTCCAATCAATCTTACCAGAGAGAAGGCCGTTTTGAAGGTGAAGGTTTAGGTAAGTCTGATAAATTAGACAAATTAGGTTACAACTTAAAAGGTGGTGTATCTTACGCGATAGATCCAAATAGTAGCCGTATTTACTTAAATGCAGGTTTCTATTCAAGACAACCATTTTTAGATAACATCTTTAAGGATATTAGAAGCTCTAACGACATCTTTAAAAATCCAGAGGTGGATAACGAAGAAATTACAAGCTTTGAGTTAGGCTATAAGTTTAAGGTATCTAATTTTAGAGCCGATTTTAACTTTTACTACACAGACTGGGACAACCGTGTTATTTTAGGTACGGATATTGACGACAACGGAACACCGGGCGATGACTCGGATGATATAGAGTTAAACGTTTTTGATAGAGGTGTGCGTCAAATTCACAAAGGTGTGGAATTAGATATGGAATACCGTATTACCAATGCTATTAGCTTAACAGGTTATGTGTCTGGTGGTAGCTGGGAGTACGATGGTACATCGGATGTATCTGTTTACAACGACCGTACTGGCGAGCTAATTTCTGAATCGCCAGGAACAGACAGAAACGGTGTTAAAATTACCAATGCACCACAATTTACAGCTGGTTTTGGAACCCGCGCACGCATTATTGATGGATTAACATTGTACGGTAACATTAATTACTACGACCGTTTGTTTGAAAACGATGGTAACTCTGTGCAAACAGAAAATGTGGGTAGAATTGCTGCTTACTCCTTAACAGATGTTGGTGTATCTTACGATTTTGAATTTGGTGGTCAGCGTTTAACTTTTGTTGGTAACGTTTACAACGTATTTGATGAGGTAAGAATTCAGCAATCTGATAACTTTGGATACTTTAATACAAATGGTTTAACATTTAACGCTTCTGTGAAGTATAAGTTTTAATAAACCTATTCTATAAGTAAATTTTAAAGCCGCTTCCTTTCGGAGCGGCTTTTTAATTCCCATTATTTAGTACCTTTGTAACAACTAACTTATAAACTTTAAAATATGTATAACACCGTTAACATTTTGCATTCGCATTGGGCGTATTTAGTCCTTTTAATTTTGGTTTTGGCCACTGTAAACGCGGTAGTAAAGCTGCTTGCTGGTAAAGAATATGCACCAAAAGATTTCAGAATTTCTTTATTTGCCCTTATTGTTTCGCACATTCAACTATTAATTGGAATAATTTTGTACGCCGTTGGCCCTTATATAAATATAGTGAAAGAAGCGGGTATGGGTGCTGTAATGAAAGATAGTACCTTACGCTCCAATATTGTAGAGCACCCAACTACCATGATTGTTGCTGTGGTGCTTATAACCATTGGTTACTCCAAACATAAAAAGAAACTAACTTCTAAAGCCAAATTAAAAATGCTAGCTATTTTTTATACCCTAGCTTTGGTTTTGGTGTTGTCTAAAATTCCTTGGAAAACATGGTTGGCTTAATCTGCTATTTTCAGTAAAGAAAAGCGCCTTTTAAATTTTATTAAAAGGCGCTTTTTTTATGGTCTGGTGTGGTTGTTAATCCACTTGTTTAATGAGGTATATGTAGGCTGGAAAATGGTCGCTGAAACCATCTGTAAAACCGCCGTTAGAAAAACTTCGAAATGGATAGCCTTTATAACGTCCTTTTTTGTTTACCAAGTAGTTTTTATTAAAAACGTGTGCTTGGTATAAGCGCCAGGAGCTATAATCTTTTTCTAAAAATGGCTGTGTTACTAAAACCTGATCGAATAAGCTCCAACTGTCTCTGTAGGCATTGGAGCCTATGCCCATTTTAAATAAGCTTTCAAAAGGATTGTAAATACCTTTTAAGGCAACATCTTCCTTTTCTTTTTTAGCGCCTAAAACGTCTTTTATACTGGTATTGGTTGGGTCGTCGTTAAAGTCGCCCATAATAATCACTTTAGCATAGGGGTCTGCCGTTTGTAAGGAATCTATAATTTTTTTACTTAATTTGGCAGCCGCAACACGCTTCGGTCTGCTTCTGGCCTCGCCACCGCTTCGGGATGGCCAATGATTTACTAGAATATGAATTAATTCGCCGTCTAATTTACCACTAACCAACAGTTGGTCTCTGGTATAAACGCGTCTTCCAGAGCGATCGTCAATAATAACCAACTCGTGGTTACTGCTGTGGGTAGGCGTAAAATATTTCTTTTGGTATATTAAACCAACATCAATACCTCTTCTATCGGGCGAATCGTAATGGATAACACCGTAGTCTTTGGAAAATAATTGGGGGTCGTTAACGACATCTTCCAGTACCTTTATGTTTTCAACTTCGGCAACACCAATTATTACGGGCGAATTTTTAGCTGTATCCGTGCCAATGTCGGCCAGTACACGCGCCATATTATGCACTTTTTTCTTATAAATGGTGCTGGTGTTAACCTTCATTTCCATAATTGGGCTTGCTTCGTCGTTTTTATTTGGGTCGTTAATGGTGTCAAATAAATTTTCTAGATTGTAGAAAGCAACCGTGTGAATTTTAAATTTTTTAGCTTCTTGAGCGTTTACGCTTATCGTGAGGCATATAAAGGCCAATAATGCCCCAATTTTAAACTTTTTCATTACCTTATTGTATTATATTCAATTCTTGATTTACAAATCTCACGCCAAAAGTAGATATTTATTATAAATAATGTAAATTTGCACGCCCATTTAATTCAGATTTAACGAAAGTATCAATTTTAAAATTATAAATTCTAACATGAAAAAAAGTTTAATTGTTTTTTTATTTGGATTTTTCTCCACCGTTGCGGCTATTGCCCAAGAAACGGTAGTGAAAGGAAGTGTTACAGAAGGCACTTCATTAAATCCAATTCGTAATGTAACTGTTACCATTGAAGGTACAGATATTACAACTTTAACGGACGAAAATGGAATGTTTGAGCTACGTTCAAATTTACCGTTAGGAGAGCAGGTTTTAAGAATTTCTAAAGACGAGTATGTTTTTAAGCGTTACCCAATTGTTATTAACCAAGGGCAAACGGTAAACATAACCGATATGATTTTGGAACGAGATACAGCTGCCGATTTGTTTACCATAAACTTAACCGATGATGAGTTGGACGACGAATCTGGTGGTTTGGATAATATTTCGGGCTTGCTGCAGTCTTCTCAAGATGTGTTTCAGCGTACAGCAGCTTTCGAGTGGAGCTCATCGTTTTTTAGAGTACGTGGTTTAGATTCGGAAAATGGTAGCGTTTTAATTAATGGTATCGAAATGAATAAGTTGTACGATGGCAGACCGCAATGGAGCGATTGGGGTGGCTTGAATGATGTACTTCGTAACCAAGAATTAACAACAGGTTTAGCGCCTTCAGCTTACACGTTTGGTGGTGTTTTAGGTACTACAAACATGAATGTTCGTGCTTCGCAATATCGCGAAGGTGGTCGTGTTACGTATTCATCTTCCAACAGAAGTTATACAAACCGTGTTATGGCTAGCTATGCTTCTGGCTTATTAGAAGGTGGTTGGTCCTATGCTATTATGGGCGGCAGACGCTGGGGTAAAGAAGGTTTCCAGGATGGGACTTTATACGATGCTAATTCATTTTTTGTGGCCGTAGAAAAGAAAATTAACGACAACCACAGCATTAACTTTACATCCATGTACACGCCTAACCGTCGTGGAAAATCGTCGCCTAACACACAAGAGGTATACGATTTAAAGGACATTAAGTATAACGAATACTGGGGTTGGTTAGATGGTGAAAAGAAAAATTCGCGCATTAAAGAAATTGAAGAGCCTATTTTTATGTTAAACCATTACTGGGATATTAACAGTAAAACAACCTTAAACACAAATGTTGGTTACCAATATGGGAAAATTGGAAACAGCCGTTTAGATTACAGTGGTGGTGCTAATCCAAGTCCAGCTTACTACCAAGACTTACCAAGCTACTTTTTAGCAGATTCAGATGGTCCAGATTATGCTGGCGCCTTCTTAGCACAGCAAAACTTCCAAAACAATGGTCAGATAAACTGGGAGCGTATTTTAGATGCCAACCTTACCAACGCATCTGTAGGCGATACCAATGCTTACGCCTTGTATGAAGACCGTACAGACGATGAGCAGTTTACCGTTAACTCTATTTTTAACACCGAAATTAACGACAATATTATTTTTAATGCTGCTGTTAATTACAAAAACTTAAAGTCTAAAAACTTTGGTGAAATCATCGATTTACTTGGTGGTTCTGGGGTTTTAAATGTCGATTCGTTTGATAATTACCAATTTGACAACCGAAACCCAAGCCGAATTTTAGGTGAAGGCGATAAATTCCGCTATAACTACAATATTTACGCCGATGTTATTTCCGGTTATGCGCAAGCACAATTTAAATACAGTAAAGTGGATTTTTATTTGTCTGGTGGTATTACAAGCACCTCTTACCAGCGTGATGGCCTGTGGGAACACAGTAATTTCCTTGGAGACCTATCGTACGGGAAAGGCGAAAAATTAAACTTTACAGGTATTGCTGCAAAAGCTGGCTTTACTTATAAAATTACCGGTAAGCACCTAATAGATGTTAACGGTGGCTATATTACAAAAGCACCAACAATTAGAAATACCTATTCTAACTCCAGAGACAACCACAATATAGTGGATAATATTACGGAAGAAAAAATTACCAGTGTAGATGCTAGCTACATCTTCCGTTCGCCTATAGTTAAGGCCAAACTTACAGGTTATTACACAAAAATTGAAGACGCCAATGAAATTGGTTTCTATTATGCCGATGGTATCTTTGCGCTAGGAGTTTCTAACGATGGTCAAGAGTTTAACGATTCTAGTGCTTTTGTGCAAGAAGTTTTACAAGGTGTAGATAAAAGACACATTGGTGCCGAATTAGGTATTGAGACACAGGTAACACCTACCATTAAATTAAAAGGTGCGGCTTCTGTAGGTCAGTACACCTACGATAACAATCCAAACTTATATTTAACATCCTCTAGCTTTAACAGAACTCCAACTACTAAAGCTAATTTAAAAGACTATAAAATTGCAGGCGGACCACAAGAGGCATACTCTGTTGGTTTTGAATACCGCGATCCAGACTACTGGTGGTTTGGTGCTACTGTTAACTATTTGGCAAAAGCCTACATAGATGTTAGTCCGTTGTTAAGAACGCAAAACTTCTATTTAGCTAATGATGGTTTGCCAATAAATAATTACGATGAAAACATTGCCAGAGAATTATTAAAACAAGAAGAGATTGATCCGTATTTTACTGTAAATTTAACAGGTGGAAAATCTTGGAAAGTTGGCGATTATTATATTGGCGTGTTTGCAAGTGTAAACAACTTACTAGACGAAGTATATAAAACAGGCGGTTTTGAGCAAGGTAGAAATGCTAACTATAACGAGTTGTTAGCTGATAACCAAGCGCCTAAACGTCAGTTTGGACCAAAATACTGGTACGGACGTGGTGCTACTTACTTTGTAAATGTTAACTTTAGATTCTAAAACGAAAAAGAAAAAATAAATTAAACGTATTATTAATTATGAAAACAAATAAATTTTTAACCCTAGTACTAACCGTAATTGCTAGTTTAGCAATTGTATCGTGTGTGCAAGATGACGATTATACCATACCTGCTAGTTTAGGAAGCGAGGAAAATGCCCGTTTAAATAAGTTGTTAGCAAATGGTACTGAAATTTCTATAGCTGAAGCAAAATTAATGTATACCGAAGGCGACTTCTTAGAGCCAATAGACGAGAACATTTACATTAAAGGTTATGTGTCTTCCTCCGATAAATCTGGAAACTTCTTTAAAGAGTTTTACTTACAAGATAGCCCATCAAACCCTACTACAGCTATAAAAGTTATTATTAACCAAGTAGATTTATACAACCAATTTAACTTTGGTCGTGAGGTTTATGTTAGCCTAAAAGACCTTTACATTGGTGAGGAGCGTGTAGGAAACGGTATTACAGCTATTGGCGGTGGTATTGAAACCGACCGTTTTGGAACAACTGTTACCAGTATTGGTGAAACCAAAGCAACAACCCGTGTTTTAAGATCGCCAGTTACCGAAACCATGATGCCTTTAGAGCTTGCCATTTCGGAAGTAAATGAAGACCTAGTTGGTATATATGTACAATTAAACGATGTAGAGTTTGCGGATAACGTTTTAGGACTTCGCTATTTCGATCCACAAGAAGATTTCGATACAAAAAGAGCCCTTCAATCTTGCGAAAGTGTTAATTACACAACTATTAACCTAGAAACAAGTTCTTTCTCTAATTTCAAAAATGAATTGCTTCCAACTGGTAACGGTACACTTAAAGCCGTAGTAAACAAAACTTTTGATGGTAGTTCTGTGGTTTTAGCTTTAAATACGGTAGAGGATGTTAACTTAATGGGCGAGCGTTGTACGTTGGCAACACCAATTTTTAGCGAAGATTTTGAATCTGGTACGCGTTTTGACGATGTTAACTTGCCAGGATGGACAAACTTTAACGTAAATGGTGGTTCTAACTTATTTGTATTTAGAGATTTTAACGATAATATGTACGCGCAAATATCAGCATTTAACTCCGGAGAAAACCCATTAAATGCATGGTTAGTAACCCCAGGTATTGATTTAAGTGGTTTAAGCTCTGCAGCACTATCTTTCCTAACAAAAGATGGTTTTAATAATGGTGCAGGTTTAAAAGTATATGTGTCTACCGATTTTTCTGGTGATCCAACAACTGCTACTTGGACAGAATTATCAGAAGCAAATATAGCCACTGGAACAAGCAGTGGTTTTGCAAGCAGTTTTACCTTTTCGGGTAATTTAGATTTGTCTGCTTACCTAGGCGACACCGTTTATGTTGCTTTTGAATACAACGGCGCTGCAAATGGTATTACAACTACTTACCAGATAGATGATGTGTCTGTAGTAGCAAACTAATTACAATACGTTTAAAAGTATCTTAAAGCTCCGCTGGTTTTGCCACGGAGCTTTTGTTTTTATATCCCAGTTAGCACATGAGCATTTTCGATTCGCTTTATTACACCGTATTAAAGTATTACAAAGGCAAAAAAAGCAAAAAGGCGCACCAAATTGCCTCTTATTACATATCCATTCTGCAAGTAGCAATTTTGTTGCTGCTAGGCATGTTTTTCGCTGGTTTTTTTAGCCAGATGCACGTAAATACCTTATCCCAAGACCAAGTGTGGGTGTTATTTATTATGGCTATCGTTTTTATATTTTTCAAAAACTGGATACAGTACGCAGGTAAAAAACGCATGGTTTTAAATGCCAAAATGATTAATAAAAAATCTAAAAACACACCAATTTGCCTTTTGTGGTTGCTTCCTGTGGCATGTATTCTACTGGCAGTTATATTGTGGCAGGCTGTATAATTGTTTTATAAATTAAGCTTAATAAACACAGGAAAATGATCGCTATAACCACCCATGTACTTGTAGCCACTATAGGTTGGTAATGGCGCCTTTTTATGGGGACCGTGTTCTGCCTTTAAAAAAGCTGCATTAAAAATACCCGCTTCCTTAAATTTAAGCGAACTTTCAGAGCCTGTTAAAAAGGCTGGCGATAACAAAACCTGATCGAATAGATGCCAACGTTTTTGGTTGTAATAACTGCCTTGCCTATAGGAGTAAAGTAATTTAAAGGGATTATGTAAGTGGTGCGCTTCTAATAAGGCATACATGCTTTTGCAATGTGGGTCGTCATTAAAATCGCCCATCACAATTACAAAAGGATGCCTATGCGTTTCTTTAATCCTATTAATAATATGGCAAACACTTTTGGCTGCTGCCATTCGGTTTGGCTCGGTTTGTGGGGCGCCATCGCGTCTGGACGGCCAGTGGTTTACCAATATGGAAATAGGCTGCCCTTTTAAAAGTCCAGATACCAATAGAATATCGCGTGTGTTACGTTTTGACTGTGCCACCAAAGGCAGTTTAACCGGAACAGACTCCCATTTGGTAACAGTAAAATCGGCTTGGTTGTATACAAATGCAACATCCATTCCGCGGGTGTCTTCGGAGTTAAAATGAATACAGTTATACGGTGTATTTTTTAGTGCAGGCGTGTTCAATAAATCCGTTACAACCTGTTCGTTTTCTACCTCTGCTAGTCCTATTATAGATGGCAAATTATTGGTTTGGTTAACTCCAATTTTCGAAATAGCAAAACCCAGATTTGTGAGCTTTTTAAAATACCGTTTTTGGCTCCAAGGTCTTTCAGAAAACGGCAAATAGCTGCGCGCTTCGCCGGTAGTTGGATGGTGGCTACTAAACAAATTTTCAACGTTATAGAAGGCAATGGTATAGGTTGCTGTATGTGGCAAAGCGTTTTCCATTTGGTATCGTAATTTTAGGGTTTGGGTTAAAAATATACAAATAAATGTGTGCGCAATTGATTAACTTTGTGCTTTATAAAATTTATGATAGAAAAGATAGACATTACGCACGAACGTGCCGTACTAATTGGAGTAATTACTAAAAGTCAGGACGAAGACAAATCTGAAGAATATTTAGACGAGTTGGAATTTCTTACCTATACAGCTGGTGGCGAAGTATTAAAGCGTTTTACCCAAAAAATGGATATGCCCAATCCAAAAACTTTTATAGGAAAGGGTAAAATGGAGGAGGTACGCCAGTTTATTCAAGAAAACAATATAGGAACAGCTATTTTTGACGACGAATTATCGGCAGCTCAAGAGCGAAATATTAGTAAAATTCTTGAGTGTAAAGTACTAGACCGAACAAACTTAATTCTGGATATTTTTGCGCAGCGCGCTCAAACTAGCTATGCCCGGACCCAAGTAGAATTGGCCCAATGCGAATACCTTTTGCCGCGTTTAAAAGGTATGTGGACTCACCTAGAGCGCCAAAAAGGTGGTATTGGTATGCGCGGTCCTGGTGAAACAGAAATTGAAACAGACAGACGTATTGTGCGCGATAAAATAGCCTTGTTAAAAGACAAAATTAAAACCATAGACAAGCAAATGGCCGTGCAACGTGGTAACCGTGGTAAAATGGTTAGAGTAGCACTGGTTGGGTATACAAACGTAGGTAAGTCCACACTCATGAATACAATTAGCAAAAGTGATGTTTTTGCCGAAAACAAACTTTTTGCCACCCTAGATACGACGGTACGAAAAGTAGTAATACAGAATTTACCCTTTTTACTAACCGATACCGTTGGGTTTATTAGAAAGTTGCCAACCCAGTTGGTGGACAGCTTTAAAAGTACGCTAGATGAAGTGCGCGAAGCCGATTTGTTATTGCACGTGGTAGATATTTCGCACCCTAATTTTGAGGAACACATAGAATCTGTTAACAAGGTTTTAGGCGAAATAGGATGCGCTAATAAAGAAACCATAATGGTTTTTAACAAAATAGACGCCTACAAACCAGAGCCTTACGACGAAACAGATTTAGAAGTAGAGCGTACCGAGGCGCATTATAGTTTGGAAGAATGGAAAAAAACATGGATGCATCGCGTAGGTAACAACGCTTTATTTATTTCGGCCTTAAATAAGCGCAATTTAAACGAATTTAAAAAGCGCGTGTACGATGAAGTCCGTAATATTCACATTACCCGGTTCCCGTACAATCACTTTTTATACCCAGATTTTGATGAAGAAGAATAAGTAGCCCTACATAAGTTCTGAATAAATAACATAAAACCCTTGAGTGGGCGTTTATGTAATACATGAAACAGATTCAATATATATTTAAACATAAATGGCTAAAATGGTTGTTGTTTGTAATAACAACAATCATTTTGTGTTTTACAGCACTGTTTTTAAGCGTGTATTTTGGACTATTTGGTAAAGTGCCAACGCAGGCCAATTTAATAGTTTTAAAACAAGCGGAGGCAACGCAAGTATTGGATCAGGACAACTATTTAATTGGTAAATATTATATTTTTGATAGACAACCGCTGCCTTACGAAGCATTTCCTAAACACCTAATTAATGCCTTGGTAGCTACAGAAGATGTGCGTTTTTACCAACATAAGGGAATAGACTACGTTAGTTTGGTCCGGGTTTTTTTTAAAAGTATTTTACTTCAAAACGAATCGGCTGGCGGCGGTAGCACCATTACCCTGCAGTTAGCAAAAAACTTGTTTGGCCGACAAGACTATCCTGTATTTAGTATAGTTATAAACAAGTTTAAAGAAGCCATTGTAGCCAAACGGATGGAACAGGTATATTCCAAACAAGACATCCTAACACAGTATTTAAATACGGTTCCTTTTCCAGATAACACCTATGGTATTGAAAGTGCTGCACAAAAGTTTTTTAACAAATCGGCTACACAACTAACTATTGCAGAGGCAGCAACCCTGGTGGGCACATTAAAAGCGACGTCTTATTACAACCCCCGGAAATGGCCGGAAAGAACAATGGGAAGACGCGATGTTGTTATTAATCAGATGGTAAAATATGGCTATCTGGAGCAACCCAAAGCCGCGGCATTAAAAACAGAAGCACTTAATTTAAATTACCGCTCTTTTAATCATGATTTAGGGTTGGCTCCCTATTTTAGGGAACAGGTTAAACAACAGGTTCAACTTGTTTTAAAAAATTATAAAAAACCCGATGGCGATTCCTACAACATTTATACCGATGGTTTAAAAGTACATACCACCCTAAATAGCCAAATGCAAACTATGGCTGAAGAAGCCATGAAGGCACACATGGCCAAATTACAAGTAGCTTTCGAAGCATCTTATGGTAAAAACGCACCATGGCAATCCAACAAACCTGCATTTAAAAAAGCCTTGCAAGGGGTAGCAGAATATCAGCGTTTAAAAAAAGCAGGGTTTTCCGAACAAGCTATAAACGACTCATTAGCGGTAAAAAAAGGAATAACTATTTTTTCATGGCAAGGAGATAGCACTGCGCTGTTTTCAGTAAAAGATAGTTTGCAGCATTATCTGAAACTTTTAAATACGGGTATGTTATCCATCAACCCAAAAACGGGTGCCATCCTAACCTACATTGGTGGTATTGATTATCGGCATTTTAAATATGACCGTGTATGGCAAAGTGAACGCCAAGTTGGTTCAACTTTTAAACCATTTGTGTATACAGCTGCTATTGAAAACGGCATAAAACCTTGTTCGTATTACGCTATAGACGCCGTAACCTATACCAACTATAAAAATTGGACACCAACCAACGCTGGCCAAGATCCCGATGAAAAAACAAATACTAATTACAACCTAGAAAAAGCGTTAAGTCATTCTGTAAATACCATTGCTGTAAAGGTTTTAAATGATGTAGGTATTTCTAAAGTACACGAGTTGGTGCAAAAAATGGGTATTACTAAAACCTTGCCATCAGAACCTTCTTTAGCTTTAGGCGTTGCCGAAATAAGTTTGAAAGAATTAATAGGCGCTTACGCTAGCTACGTAAATAATGGCTATGGTGTAAAGCCATATATGATTACGAAAATTGAAGATAAAAACGGGAATATTATAGCTGATTTTGAACCTGAAAGACAAGCCAAACAAGCCTTTAGCGATTATACCCGACAGGTTTTATTAGAAATGATGCAAGAAACGGTTAATAGTGGTACCGCTTCACGACTACGAACCACTTATAATTTAACAAACGCTATAGCTGGAAAAACAGGAACCACACAAGACAACAAAGACGGGTGGTTTGTAGCCATTACACCCCAGTTGGTTACTATTACTTGGGTTGGGAATGATAACTATAACATTGGTTTTAAAACCACAGCTTTAGGGCAAGGCGCTAATTCGGCATTGCCCATGTTTGCACGTTTTTACCAAAAACTAAATGCAGATGCCGCATTTAACGCCATTACTAAAAGCACTTTTGAAACGCCAAGTAATGACGTTTTAAACGATTTAGATTGTAAATTGGAAAAGGAAGATGGCTTCTTTAAAAAATTGTTTAAAAGGCGGAAAAAAGAAGCAAAATTTAAAGGGGATTAAAATAACACGAATATGGCTTATAGGTAGAATGGCCATTGGTTAATGCTGTATTCTTTCCTAATCTTTTTATGCTGTTGTTGTGTTAAAACGTGCTATGCTATATAAAAGAAGCGCATTAATAAGGGGCTTCTCAAATAATTTTAAAGCGCTTATTCCAAATATTTCTAGAAAAAATAGGAACCATAAAAAAGAGGTTGTAAAAATCTTTAACAACCTCTTTTTTATCTGTGCCTCTAACGCTTAAAATGAGTAGCTCATACCCAAGGTATAATATACTTGTAAATCGTTATTTACGTTATTAAAATCTGGCTCTGGAGCTGTATTATTTGTTATACCAGACCATTTATTGAACGCATAATTTACGGCTTCTTGTTTGTTATCTCTTAAACCAACTTCAAAACCTAATCCAATTCCTTTCCATAGCTTGTAACTAACCGCGTTTATCCAGGTCCAGTTTGATAAATTGTTATCTTCATAACTAATAAAGGCTGATAGGTTAGAACTTACCTTAAGCTTACCAAAACTACGCCCATAATTAGCCACTACTTTTGCACCCAAAGATGAATCGAAAATAGCATCGTCTTCAGCAAATACAAAGTTGTAGTTTAAGGGGTGCATAACCACTACTAAATTAGAAACCGGTGTCCAAGTTAATCCAATACCAACATCTAAATAACCTGGTTCGTTAAAATTGTTTATCAAAGTGGTGCGGTATTCGGCAAGGGTTGAGGCCGCCCAATTATCGGCTATGTTAAAACCCAGTAAGGAGGTTATATTAAAAACATCATTGGCCTCCCTAAACTTACTTTTGTCGGTAGGGTTGTCTTTATCGTCAAATTTTACCCAGCTTAAGTTAATATTACCTGTATTATACCAAAAGTATTTTTCTCTGTCTAATTTGGCATAAGGGTTTACGGTAACCGTTATATTACCCGAAGCATTATTGGGTGTTCCTTGCCCATACCAATTATTAAATTCAGAAAAACTAGCGCCTATAGTACCGAAAGCTCCAAATTTCCAACCAGGAAATGTATTAATTTGTTTTTGTAGGGCATCTGCCTCCTTTTGTAAAGCCTTTGCTGCAGCTTCTTTTTCTTCTTTTTGCTTAATTAACTCCTCTTTACTTTGAGCAAAAGTTGCTGTAGCAATAACGAGCAAACAAATGGTAAAAATTTTCTTCATACTAGTACGTGTAATTTGTATTTAAATTAAAGCTACAAAAATACTATTTTCTTTTAAATAAGGGCACGCTAGAACAGGCCTCTCCAAATAAAATAGATTTTGCTACAGGCTTTAACTTATTGGTAATCATAAGGTAGGCGTTTACGGGTACTGGTTTTTTAGAACACCCTTTTACAATAACAGGTTTGTCTGTAAAAGGCGAGACATCTAAACGTTCGATAATATCCTGATACAGTATGGTTTCCAAATGTTCCAAGTTGCCTAAAACAGTTTTTTTAGCAACCGATTCCAAAGAAATGCTAATGAGCATGTAAGCCCATGCAGGAATAATGGCATCTGTAGAGCAGTAAATTGCCACATACGCGTCTTTGTACTGCTGCCAATTGTGTTCTTTAACAAAGGCTCTGAAGTCTTTTTCACGCAGTACAATGCCTTCAAATAACCAAGGCGCTATATCCAAAGTCATTCGTTTACCAGTAGGGTAGTAGTCTTCAAGATCAAGTGTAACAAGTTTGGAATTTGCTACGCGATTAATAATCGTGTCTGCCATAGGTGCGCATTTTAAGTTATAGCATACCAAGTTCAAGTTTGGCTTCTTCGCTCATTAAATCTTGGCTCCAAGGTGGGTCGAAGGTAATTTCTACTTCGGCCGATTTTACCATGTCTATAGATTTCACCTTTTCTTCAACCTCTAGAGGTAATGTTTCGGCTACAGGACAATTTGGTGTTGTTAGCGTCATTAGTATTTTTACATCGCAGTCTTCATTTACAAAAACATCGTATATTAAACCGAGTTCGTAAATATCGACTGGAATTTCTGGGTCGTAAATAGTTTTAATAACGCGAACTATTTTTTCGCCTAAAGCTGTGGTATCTATTTCTGTACTCATAATTTTTAATTTTAAACCCAAAAAATGGGTTGTTTTTAAAGGCTATTTAAGGGTATTCGTACTGTTTTAAGCACGTATTTAGAGATTGTACTTACTTAAAAGCAGTTTGTTAATTTACTTGCGTTTTTAAGGCAATGGCGTACATTTTTAGTTGCTTAATCATGCTTACCAAGCCATTGGCTCGGGTTGGCGATAAATGATCTTTTAAACCTATAGCATCAATAAAAGTGGTATCGGCTTCTATTATATCTTGTGGTTTTTGGTTGGAAAAAGCTCTTATTAAAATAGCAATAATTCCTTTTGTAATAATGGCATCGCTATCGGCTGTAAATACAATACGGTTGTCTACCAAATTGGCATGAACCCAAACTTTACTTTGGCACCCTTTAATTAAATTGTCGTCGGTTTTATATTGAGATTCAATTAGAGGAAGTGTTTTTCCTAAATCAATCATATATTGGTAGCGTTCTTCCCAATCTTCAAACATCGAAAATTCTTCAACTATATCGTTTTGTATATCTTTAATTTGCATGGTTTTATTTTTCTACAAAAATACAATAACTATAGAAGCTAATCAATTAATTCCTAGTTTTCAGTATAGGCAATTAGGGCCGAAACGAGCGCCTTTATGGCATGCGGCGGCTTATTATGATCAAAAGTAACTGTGCTATATTGTTGGTTATTTTGGTTAATGGTTAAGGTAGCTCCTGGTGCGCCGTCGTACTGATGGGCCGTGGAAGGGGCGTTTAAGGTTGGTAATTCTGGTACATTTATTTGTTCCAGTAAGTTATTTAAAGTTGTGTAGGCCGTTTCCGTGAGTTCTTTTGTAACGGCTGGTTTGTTTCTGTCTGTTTGGTAAGTAATAGTTTTATTTTGGTAACTAACAGTTAAAAAGTACCCGCGCGATATGGCCGTGTAAGTAGCCTTAATTGTATGGTTTTTTTTCATGGTTTGCTCGGTATTTTTATGTAGTGTTACCAACTTTTCACCTTGCTTATTGTATAGTGTAACGGTGTCCAGATTTACGATAAAACTAGCAGTTTCCTCCAAATGTTTTAGTACCTGTTGCTCTATGTTATTTAGCTCTGGTTGGCACAATTTACGTGTGGTTGCCAAAGCTCCAAATGTTAGAGATTCGTTATGTAATGTATAACTACCTGTAAACCTATTACACCCCGAAAATCCAGAAACAGTACGTGTTGCGGAATTAAATGTTAGGCTTAAAGGTTGGTTTAATAGCTTGTTGTTGTTCTGGTTGCTTATGGTGTAAGTTCCAGTTAAGCTGTCCTTTTGAGACATCGCTGCCGTTTGTTTGTTTGTACCACAAGCCAAAAAAAATAGGTTTATGATAAGTAAACTTAAATATTTCATGATAGTTTTTTTTAATTAGGTTGCAAAAAGGAAGCCAAACCAGCCAAATAAAACACTAATTTTTTCTGTGCCTTAAGACAACATCATCTTGGCTTTTTTAACACCCGCTACCAAGGCGTCTACTTCTTTTTTGGTGTTGTAAAAAGCAAACGAAGCTCTAACAGTTCCTGGTATTTGGTAAAAGTTCATGATGGGCTGCGCACAATGATGTCCTGTGCGTACGGCAATTCCCATTTTGTCTAAAAGCGTGCCTATGTCGTAGGGGTGAATACCTTTAATATTGAAAGAGATAACCGAGGTTTTTTCTTTAGCAGTACCGTATATTTTTAAACCGTCAATAGCTTGTAATTCGGTTGTTGCGTATGTTAAAAGTTCGTGTTCGTAGGCAGCAATTTCAGAAAACCCAATGCGATTCATATAATTTATGGCGGCGCCAAATGCAATCCCGCCACAAATATTGGGTGTTCCAGCTTCAAATTTATGCGGTAAATCGGCATACGTACTTTTCTGGAAAGTTACTTCTGAAATCATTTCGCCACCACCTTGGTAAGGCGGTAATTTGGATAGCCATTTTTCCTTTCCGTAAAGCATGCCAACACCTGTTGGACCGCACATTTTATGAGCAGAAACCACGTAAAAATCAACGTCTAATGCTTGCATATCGGCTTTTAAATGCGGACAAGCCTGTGCGCCGTCCACTAAAACAGCAGCACCAACCTTATGCGCTTTATTTATAATGTATTCAATAGGGTTTATGGTACCCAAGGCATTAGAAATATGATTAACAAAAACAAGTTTGGTTTTTTCCGACAGTAACGCCTCGTAATCGGTTAGGAGTAGTTCGCCCTCGGTATTCATAGGAATAACTTTTAGGGTGGCACCTGTTTTTTGACACAGCATTTGCCATGGTACAATATTGCTATGATGTTCTAAAGCAGACACTAAAACTTCGTCTCCCTTTTGTAGTATGTTAGTAAAACCACTGGCTACTAAATTAATGCCATGTGTGGTTCCTGCTGTCATGATAATTTCATGAGCATGTTTGGCGTTAAAATGTTTTTGAATAATGTGTCGCGCTTCTTCATACTTATCTGTAGCCTCTTGGCTTAAAGTATGCACGCCCCGATGTATATTAGCGTTGTAATTAGCGTAGTAATCTACAATAACATCTATTACCTGTTGCGGTGTTTGCGAGGTAGCGGCATTATCCAGATAAACTAAAGGTTTGCCATTAACTTGGCGGTTTAGTATGGGAAAATCTTGTCTTATTTTTTCGGCATTCAACATAATGTCTTGGTAATAATGGCTGTTTTGTTTCAAAATAGAGCTATCCGATTTTCCTTTTTACCGCCAATAGCTTTTAACAAGGCTATTGGCTGGGTAAAAATTATAAATCGAAACCAATATTAACGCCTAATTTTTTGGCAATAATATTAGTTATTCGTTGTTTAATTTCAGGAATTTTAACGGAGCTTAAAACGTTATTGCTAAAGGCAAACATTAACAAGGCTTTGGCTTCCTTTTCTGGTATGCCTCTGGAACGCATGTAAAACATAGCGCTTTCGTCTAGCTGGCCAATGGTACAGCCATGGGAACATTTTACATCGTCTGCAAAAATTTCTAATTGTGGCTTGGTATTTATACTAGCTTTGTCGCTAATTAAAATATTGTTGTTGGCTTGAAATGCATTGGTTTTTTGCGCTTCTTTATTAACGAGTACTTTACCGTTGAAAACGCCGGTAGCATTATCGGCAAAAATACCTTTATAATCCTGGTGGCTCTCGCAATTTGGCTCAATATGGTGTACCAACGTATTGTGATCCACATGTTGCTTGTCGCCTATAATAGTTACTCCTTTAAGGGTGGAATCTATACGCTCGCCATTTTGGTAAAAGTTCAGGTTGTTTCTGGTTAGTTTGCCACCAAAGGAAAAGGTGTGTACAGCGGCATGACTTTCGCGCTTCTGATTAATAAAAGTGTTGTCTATTAAAGAAGCTTGCGCATGGTCATTTTGGATTTTATAATAATCTACAATGGCGCGTTTGTTGGCAAAAATTTCTGTAACGCTGTTAGTTAACACCGGATTATCTGTTAAGCTTTGGTGTCGTTCTATAATTTGTACATGCGAATTTTCATCGACCACAATTAAATTGCGGGGCTGTAACATTAGGCTAGATTCGTTTCCTGTAGCAAAATGAATAATTTGAATGGGTTTCGCTACTAATTTGTTTTTAGGAATATGAATATAGGCACCTTCTTGCGAAAAAGCGGTATTTAGCGCCGTTAAGCTATCTTTATTAGCTATTTTATTGAAGTAATTTTCAATAATTAAACGGTATTTAGGTTTGTTTAAAGCCGAGGACATTAGGCATACGTCTATACCTTCGTGCGTAGTTTCAGATAAATAAGAGGAATACTTACCGTCCACAAAAACTATTTTATAGGTATCTATATCGTGAATAAAATACTTTTTTACATCCTGGTAATCTATTGTGGTTTCTTGCTTTGGAAACACACTATAATTGTGTTTTAAAACATTTTTTAAGGATGTGTATTTCCATGCTTCGTCTTTTTTTCCAGGGAAACCCACGGTTTCAAACGTTTTTATGGCTTCGGTTCTAATGTCATGTACTGGCGAGTCGATATCTAATCGGTCTTCCAGGGCCATAAATGCGGATACTAATTTATCTTTTAATTCCATGTGTGTTCGTTTTCTATAGCCCATGTAATGGTGCCTTGCAGGTTTAAAAATGGGGGTATTATATTTTTAATTGTGCAAAGTCGATAGGTTTACAGCTAGGCTGGGTGTTATAGTTAGGCGTTTACGGACTCTTTAATCCAATCGTAGCCTTTTTCTTCAAGTTCGTGCGCCAGTTCTTTGCCGCCCGTTTTAACAATACGCCCATTATGCAATACATGCACAAAATCGGGAACGATATAATCCAATAAGCGCTGGTAGTGCGTAATAACAATTACAGAATTATCTTTGCTTTTTAGTTTGTTCACACCATTGGCAACAATACGCAGGGCATCAATATCCAATCCAGAATCTGTTTCATCCAGAATTGCTAATTTTGGTTCTAACATGGCCATTTGAAAAATTTCATTTCGCTTTTTTTCACCACCAGAAAACCCTTCGTTTAAAGAACGTGATAAAAATTTGCGATCTATTTCTAATAATTCGGCTTTTTCGCGAATCATTTTTAGCATTTCGTTGGCAGGCATGTCTTCCAGGCCTTTAGATTTTCGCGTTTCGTTTATAGCGGTTTTTATAAAATTAGTAACCGATACGCCAGGAATTTCTACTGGGTACTGGAATGATAAAAACACACCTTTGTGCGCGCGCTCTTCGGCAGCCAGTTCGTCTATAATTTCGTTTTCTAGCGAAATGGAGCCTTCGGTAACTTCGTATTCTTCTTTACCAGCAATAACAGAGGCTAATGTACTTTTACCTGAACCATTTGGGCCCATAATGGCGTGTACTTCACCTGGTTTTACTTCTAGGTTTATACCTTTTAATATTGCTTTGTCGTTAACACTTGCGTGTAAGTTGTTTATTTTTAACATGTTATTTGGATTCCAGTTTAACTACATTATTGGTTTCAGGATTAGGTGCTGAAACGCTTAAAATTTCTTTTATTTCAATTCGAAAAGGCCAGCCTTCTTCATTTTCAGGTTTTGGTTTAAGATGTCCCCTTACAGATACCGTAACATAATCTGTGGCTTCTTTTTTAAAAGCTTCTGCCATGGTGTTTAGTTCGGTCATTTTGTTGTTGGCAATAACACCATAAATATCTTGTTTGGTTTGTAAAACCGCTGCATCGGCATAGTAAATAAAATCACCGTTAAAAAGGGTTAATCCGTCTGGTGTTTTGCCAGCTTGGTTGCCGCTATCTAAAATAATTTTATCGGTAGCCTGGAGGTCTGTTGTTTGGGTTTTGTCATTTTTACAAGCCGTAAAGACCAGTGCAATAATAAAAAAGAATGCTAAGTGTTTCATAGTGTTTAAATTGGGTAAAAAGAGGGTGTTTTTGCCTAATTAATGGTTTGCATTTTATTAACCTACGGAACCTTCTAAACTAATTTCCAGAAGTTTTTGGGCTTCTACAGCAAACTCCATGGGTAATTTATTTAATACTTCTTTACTAAAACCATTTACAATAAGGGCAATAGCTTTTTCGGTGTCGATACCGCGCGAGTTACAATAAAATATTTGATCTTCACCAATTTTACTGGTTGTTGCCTCGTGTTCTATTATGGCCGATTTATTTTTGGCTTCAATGTACGGGAAGGTATGAGCGCCACACTCGTTGCCCATTAACAAACTATCGCATTGCGAAAAGTTTCGGGCATTTTTAGCGCGCGCCCCTATTTGTACTAAACCTCTGTATGAGTTTTGCGATTTACCAGCTGAAATACCTTTTGAAATGATAGTAGATTTGGTGTTGTTGCCTAAATGAATCATTTTGGTTCCCGTGTCTGCTTGCTGAAAATTATTGGTCACGGCAATAGAGTAAAATTCGCCAACAGAATTGTCTCCTTTTAATACACAACTTGGGTATTTCCAAGTTATAGCTGAACCTGTTTCTACTTGAGTCCAAGAAATTTTTGCATTTTTCTCGCAAAGTCCTCGCTTGGTTACAAAGTTGTAAACACCGCCTTTACCTTCGGCATTACCTGGGTACCAGTTTTGAACTGTAGAATATTTTATTTCGGCATCGTCCAAAGCAATTAGTTCTACTACGGCAGCGTGCAGTTGGTTTTCGTCTCTGCTTGGAGCGGTACAACCTTCAAGGTAACTTACATAACTACCTTCGTCTGCAATTACTAATGTTCTTTCAAATTGACCTGTGCCTGCTTGATTTATGCGAAAATAAGTTGACAGTTCCATAGGGCATTTTACACCTTTTGGAATATAGCAAAACGAGCCATCGCTAAATACAGCAGAATTTAATGCCGCATAAAAATTGTCTTTTTGCGGTACAACAGATCCAATGTATTTTTTAACCAAATCTGGATGTTTTTGGATAGCCTCGGAAATACTCATGAAAATAATACCTTTTTCGCCCAAGGTTTTTTTGAAGGTTGTGGCTACCGAAACCGAATCTACAACCACATCCATGGCTACATTGGCAAGTTTTTTTTGTTCGTCTATAGAAATACCCAACTTTTTGAAGGTTTCTAAAAGCTCGGGATCTACCTCATCCAAACTATTGTATTTTGGCTTGCTGTTAGGTGCTGAATAGTACGAAATATCCTGGAATTTAGGTTTTTCGTAAGTTACGTTAGCCCATTCTGGTTCTTCCATTTGTTCCCAAATACGGTAGGCTTGTAAGCGCCATTCTGTCATCCACTCGGGTTCCTCTTTGCGTTTGGAAATGGCCCGAACCACTTCTTCATTTAAGCCGTTTGGAAAGGTATCGGACTCTATATCTGTATAAAAACCGTATTCGTATTCTTTGGTTTTTAGTTCTTCTCTTAAATCGTCTTCAGTATACTTCATTGATTCACAGTTTAGTATTCATACTTAAAAAGAGGTTAGGCTTTGCTAACTTGCCCTCTTTGAAAGGTATTCTTAAATAAATAATTCAAAAAACGGGTAGTAAGTATGGTTGTTTAACCGTTTTACTACCAGTTTTCAAATTTTAAAATCTCCTTTTATAAATTTAGTAAGAGATTTTTCTGGGTGTTAGCCATAGTTTAGTTTTTTCTGTAACCACTGCAATGAAACCCAGAGGTGCTTTTATTGGTTTTAGCAGTTTGTACGCTAATGCCCTCATTTTAGCTTTTTCCCACACTTGTGGGCCTTGGTTTTGTAATTGTTAAAGCGAAAACGATTCGCCACAACCACAAGTTCTGTTGGCATTTGGATTGTTAAAAACGAATCCAGTACCGTTTAAACCACCAGAATATTCCAGTGTTGTACCAATTAAATATAAAAAGCTTTTTTTATCGATAATGATGCGCACACCATTGTCTTCAAAAACTTTATCGCCATCTGCTTGGCTGTTGTCAAATTTTAAATCATAGGACAAACCCGAGCATCCGCCGCTTTTAACTGCTACACGAACGTAATCGGTGTTGGCGTTAAAACCATCTTCAGCCATAAGCTCAATTACTTTCTTTTTTGCTGTTTCAGATACTTTTATCATAATTTAAATTAGATTTGCTCTAAATAGTCCTGCAAATATACAACATAAAGCAAGCATTACCATATATGCTAATATGATATTAATATATGCTACTATAAATATTTGTTATACTTGTATTGTGAAAACTTTTTGTGGTTATAAGGTACTGAAAATATACATATTATAACTTATTTTACCACATATTTTAGACTTTATTTTTTAATTAGTATAGTCTGGATTGGTAAGAAAAGACGGGTCTGAAAGTGTTAATAGAAAAGCTTTTAAATCGGCTTTATCCTGCTCTGAAAGTTGAACGCCGCCTTGTGCTACTTTCTTCATTAACGGATCGATGGTTGGCGAGTTTTGCAAGCCTTCGCTGTAATGATTAATAACTTCGTCCAGCGTGGTAAAACGGCCATCGTGCATAAAAGGTGCGGTGTAGGCTAAATTTCTTAAGGAAGGCGACTTAAATTTACCGTTGTCCGCAGGATCGCCTGTTACGGCGCCCAAACCTAAATCTGTAAATGTGGCATCTAGGCCATTGTTGTGGAAGTTGTTATTAGTCCATAAAGGATTATTGGGGTTACCATGGCAATGGAAACAATCGCCCCTGTCTTCATCCATAAAAACTTGTAAGCCATTTTCTTCTTGTGGGGTTAAGGTTGCTTGACCAAGCAGGTATTTGTCGAATTTTGAATTAGCCGAAATTAAGGTTCGTTCAAACTGCGCAATGGCTTTAGTAACAAGGCGACGGTTTATGGGATTGTCTCCAAAGGCTGCCGAAAATAGGGCGGGGTATTCTGGATGGTTTCTTAATCGGGTTATAACATCCTGCCAGTTACTGCCCATTTCTTTTGGATTCTGAACGGGTTGGATAGCTTGATGTTCTAAACTAAAAGACCTGCCATCCCAGAAAAATTTTTCATCGTAATTCCATGCTAAATTAAATAAAGGCATGGAGTTTCTGTTGCCAGTTAACCCGTTTACACCAGTGCTAAAACGTGCATTATCGGAAAACGCTGCCTCTGGACTATGGCATGATGCGCAGGATACGGTATTGTTTACCGATAATATGGGGTCGAAAAATAATTTTTTCCCGAGAGCAACGCCCTCAACTGTTTGCGGATTGTCAATGGGAATTACCGGATTTATAATTAATTGCTCAAAAAGCGGCGGAATATTTAGTGGTAACGGTGTTGGTTGATTTACATAGGACTCCGTGTCGTCCTTACTACATGCTAAAATGAGGAAACAAAAAACTAGGAAAAAGGTGTTATTTATTTTTGGCATGAGATTGGGTTTTTATGGGGTATTGGTTCCTAAAGAAAAAACACTTTGCACATTGGCTTGCATCATTTTTTGTGCTTGATAATTTGGCATTAAATTAGTATCTAAATTGTTTAAGTTCCACGTATTTGGGTTTTTAAAAAATTCAGCTAAATTCATGTTAACGGAAATGAGGCCACTGTTTGTAATAGTTATTGGTGTGTTAAGCGTTATTTCTGCAAAATTTTGTTCAAAGACACCAGCGCTAACCCGTGCGGTGCCGTTGTGAAAATTATATGGTTTAGCCATGGTATTTACATTATACATACCGTCCATTTGTAAAAAGTGGTATCCGCCACCAAGCATGGCTGGCCAATTCCAAGAAGCACTGTTTAATTCTGGATAGGCTCCATCCAAATTGGTGTCGGCATTAAAGCCCCAGATAAATTTTAAGGTGTAACGCCCCTTGGGGATGCTATTGCTTTGTGGTGTAAAATTATAGCTTTCGGGGGTACTTAAATCGGTGAATTTATAACCATCAAAATTATAAGTTGTGCCGTTTTCGTGAATTAACTGAAATCCAGATATCAGATAACGCAAGCGTGTAATCGTCATAGTTTCGCCATGTGCATTGGTAAAAATACTGTTATTAATACTGCTGTTGGTAACTAAAACATCGTCCCAGTTATGTGTAAACTGAAACGTAATTGCAACGGGTGCTTTGCCCGGATCCAGATTATCATCCTGATCGGTGCTACAGGAAAGTAGTAGGACTGCGATACATGTTATGGTTAAAATATGTTTCATTGTAATTGTAAAATTAATAAATCTGAAAATCCTTTGTTTTCTGGAATGTCGCCATCGGAGCTGCTGGACTGGCCAACAGCAATAATCGTATTATTATCTAGTTGTACGGCGCTTGAAAACGAATCTATTTCCGAGCCACCAACACTAATTTGTTTTTGAATGTTGCCATTTCCATCTACTTGAAGTAGCCAGGCATCATTCTGTCCTTTGTTTTGGGTTAAATTGCCATTGGCGCTGCGCGAATTACCTGCCAAAATATAGTTATTATTTAATCCTTTGGAAATGGATTTGCCGGCATCAAAATTACTGCCACCAAAAGTTTTTTCCCAAATAAGATTACCGTCCAAGTTTATGTTTATCAACCATAAATCGGCTGCACCTAAATTATTAGAAACCTGGTTGTCGCTGCTTCGGGTGTCGCCAATTACAAAGAAACTATTATTATTTACGGCCAAAATACCTCTAGCTTCGTCTATTTGTGTACCGCCAAAATTTTTTTCCCACACAATACTGCCTGTTTCAGAAATGCGTACAATCCAGAAATCGTATGTACCAATATTGTTGTTTATATCTACATCGTCGCTATCAGATGAGCCTATTAGAATATAACCGCCATCGGCTAATTTAACGGCATCGTATGGTGTGTCTGTAAAACTACCACCGTAATATTTACTCCATTCAATAGTTCCTTGGTTGTCTAACTTTAACACCCAATAATCGCCGCCTGCATGACGTTGGTTTGCTTGCTTTGTATTGCCTGCGCCACCCGATGCTGTAACGTCTAAAACGCCAGTTATAAAATAGCCGCCATCTGGCGTTTGCATAACAGATTTGCCTAAATCGGCACCAATATACCCGTAGGATTTTTGCCAAAGTAGGTTGCCTAAATTGTCTAGTTTTGCCAGCCAGTAATCTT
This sequence comes from Bizionia sediminis, assembly GCF_042684585.1. Taxonomy (NCBI): domain Bacteria; kingdom Pseudomonadati; phylum Bacteroidota; class Flavobacteriia; order Flavobacteriales; family Flavobacteriaceae; genus Bizionia; species Bizionia sediminis. Next base: position 240,045 of record NZ_JBHULS010000002.1, on the reverse strand, counting down.
GTGCGCCAGCGTTTAGGCTAACATCACCATCGTTACTCGTGCTATAACCTAAAATAGCAAAACCACCATCTTGGGTTTCAATTATATGCTCACCACGATCGTCACCAGAGCCCCCATAAGTTTTGGACCATTGTAAAGTGTGGTTGCTTGCGTATTTTAACACCCAATAATCGTAACTATCATTTTGTTTGTGGCTAACATCGCCATCGGAACTTTGTGTAAAGCCTAAAATAGCGTAACCACCATCGGATGTTTTTACAACCGACTGTGCGCTGTCATTTTTAGAACCGCCCTTGGTGACAACTGTTTTACTAACGTAGCCTGAATTTGGTCCATCAGTAATTTCTGTATCTTTAGAACAGGTAACCAATAGGAGGCATAACAGGAGGCAAGCAAGTTGAGTTTTCAAGGCTTTTAATTTTGTTTTTTCACAATAAATAATCCGCCATTTATATCGCTAATAATAATATTGCCACTTTCAAAATAAGGATATACATTCCAGGCACCTCTAAAAGTGGTGTTATTGCTTGGCGGATAGGTATCAAAATACCCGGTTTCCCACATGCTGCCCGCGGCAATGTTCGAAATATCTACCATTCTTAAACCAGCTGCGTAGTTAGCAATATAAAATGTATTGCCTTTAACATAGCCATTGTGGTCTATTGCCGCCGTTGGGCCACTGTAATCCATGTGGTAACTTGGATTGTCTAAATCGGTAAAGTTAAAAACAATGGTTCTGGTATTGCTACCAAAGTTTTGCTCGTCCAATTCGTCGCCTAATATAAAAAAGGCTAAATCTTCTGTAAACCAGCCTTGGTGTGTGTAACCAATGTTATCGTAGGCAATGCGAGAAATAATTTGCGGATTGGCTTTATTAGTTACATTAACTATTACAACTTCATTTTCGTTGCTGCCAATTAAAATTTCCTGACCTGCATAATCGGCATCTGGGCCGTTATAATTTAGCACTTGTGCATCATGCGAATAACCAAAAAAACCACCTTCATTTACTGGGTTTAAAGGGTTTTGAATGTTTAAAAATAATGGGCCGCCAGCATAGGTGCCACTGCGGCTAGTCCCTACAATGTAGGCGTAACCAGAATCCTCGTTAATTACAATATTATGTGCACTACCAAACCCCCTGTAATGAGCATCTGGGGCGAATGTTGCTGGCGGATTAGCTACGTTGCGTAACCGGGTTAGGTCGAATACCTGCATGCCATGTCCGTTTGCTTCACTTACTATAAAAGCATGGTTGTTATACACCTTTACATCGCGCCAAACATTGCCTCTATCGCCAGGAGATGCAGATGCCAGACGCCCTAATAGTAAGGGGTTTACAGGATCTGTTATGTCTACAAATGCGGTACCTTGTGTGGTGCCTACTAATGCGTATTCATTTCCGGTGGCACTATCTGTCCAACCCCAAGAGTCGTTGCCTTCAGAACTTGGATTTCCTAAAACAGAATTGGGTATATGGCCCATTAAGTCGTAACCATTACATGGATATGGTCCAGCCATGCCGTTTTCGCAAGGAAATAATGGGTTTGTGTTAGGCGCGTCTTCACAAGCGTTTCCTATGCCATCATTATTGTCATCTTCTTGATTAGGGTTTGCTACATTAGGGCAATTATCTTCAGCATCGGGAACGCCATCGTTATCTGTGTCTACAGGCATGTTTGTGTCGCAGGCATCGCCTAAACCGTCGTTATTTTGGTCCTCTTGATTTGGGTTTGCAACATTTGGGCAGTTGTCTTCGCCGTCTGGAATACCGTCATTATCGGAATCTGTTACGGCAGGCGGTGCTGCAGCATCTACAGATTCATTGTTACAAGACAGCATAACAGTAGCTAAAACAAACAAGCAAGCGCATGTTTTAATAGTAAAGGGGCGTAAAATTGAGTTTTTCATAGTATAGGTGAACACCGTTTTTTTATTTTATTTTTTTTGAAGTTATAAATGGTGTTTAATTTTATTAGATAACGTATTTGCGGTATTAAAAGTATTTAATTACAAGTTTAGGCGTTTTTTTAGCGCCATAGGGAAACAAAATTAAGGCATTGCAAACGAAATGACTGGTCACTTTTTATTTTTTTTATGAAAAAACAGCTATTTGCTCACTAAAAAGCGTATTTAGTTGCTAAAAAGTACAACGAAATAAACAGAAGCTTCTTATTTTTGTGCTATGATAGAAGATAAAAATCAATCCCGTACCCAATTAGAAGCCTTAGGAGAGTTTGGCTTAATTGATCACTTAACACAGGCCTTTAAAATAACCCAAGAATCTACCATCAAAGGTATTGGCGACGATGCCGCTGTTCTAGATTTTGCGGACAAACAACTAGTGGTTACAACCGATTTGTTAGTTGAAGGTGTACACTTTGATTTAAGTTATATGCCTTTAAAGCATTTAGGTTATAAGGCTATCATGGTTAATCTATCCGATGTGTTTGCTATGAATGCTAAAGCGTCTCAAGTAACCGTTTCCATTGCAGTTTCCAATAGGTTTCCATTGGAAGCGTTGGAGGCGCTTTATGCGGGTATAAAAACAGCAACCGACCTTTATAATGTGGATTTAATTGGGGGCGACACCACATCGTCCACCTCTGGATTACTAATTTCAGTAACCGCCATAGGGCAAGTTTCTAAACAAGATGTTGTGTACCGAAATGGTGCAAAACCAAACGATTTGTTGGTAGTTACAGGCGATTTGGGTGGTGCCTACATGGGTTTGCAAGTGTTGGAACGCGAAAAAGCGGTTTTTAAGGTAAACCCTAATAACCAGCCAGACTTGGAGCCGTATACCTATATAGTGGAAAGGCAATTAAAACCAGAAGCCCGAAAAGATATTCCAGTATTATTGAAAGAACTAGGTGTTAAACCAACGGCAATGATTGATATTAGCGACGGACTCTCGTCAGAAATATTACATATATGTAAGGAGAGTGGAGTGGGATGCGATTTATACGAAAATAAAATTCCGTTGGATCCCCAAGTTATTACTACTTGCGAGGAGTTTCAGTTAGATAGTACCACAGTTGCATTAAACGGTGGTGAGGATTATGAGTTGCTTTTTACCATATCGCAAGAAGATTTTCCAAAAATTAAAGGAAATCCAAATTTTACGGTTATTGGTTATATAACAGAAGCTAGTGCCGGTGCCCATTTGGTAACGCGCGCCGATACTAAAATAGCCTTAAAGGCACAAGGCTGGAAAAGTTTTGAAAAATAAGCGCCTTTAGCCTGTAATTTTTAAGTCCTGTTTGGCAACTTTCAACATGCTTTTACGCATGGTGCGGTGTTTGTACACCCGCTCTAAAATGCCATTTATTTCCCGAAACGCAGGCGTTAACTCTGTTAGCCTGCCATTGCCATTTGTGGTGGCTTGCTTTTTACAATACTTACATTCGTACTCTTTAACATGCAGTGTTACGGCACGCGTTTCTTCAAAAACGTGGTCAAAAAGAAGGCAATGTAATCTGGGGATAATGTTTGCTTTTTGGTTTATTGGTTTCATAATCATTAGGTTGGGGATCTAAAGTTATTAAAAAAACCAAATAAATCGTTAAAAAGTTTAATTATTCGATGAAACGCATAATTTCGTTCAGAAAAAGTGTTTCGTTTTCTATATAACTCATGTGTCCATCTGGAAACATGACGTAATTGGTTTGTGTTTGCTTGGCTTCCAGAATGGAGGATTTACTAGGAATTACGGTATCTTGTTCGCCTAAAATGAAGAGTTTTGGGATGTTCGCTTCTTTTAAAATATCGGTTCTGTTTTTTCTAACCTTCATCCCTTCTAAAGCCGCAATAATGCCTTGAACGGGTGTTTTTAAAGCTTCTGTCTTAACGGCTTCAATTTGAGGGGCCCGTAAATGTTGGTTTTTAGCTGTAAATAAATTGCCAACGGCCATTCGAACAAAAATAGTATGATTTTTTTTTACTGCTAAAATTGCACGGTCTCTGTTGGCTTGGCGTTCTGGGGTATCTGGTTTGGCGGTGGCGTTTGCTAAGCAGAGTTTTAAAACTGCCTGTGGGTTATTTTCCATAAAAGCTAAGGCCACGTAACCACCCATAGAATGACCAATAAAAATACTCTGTTGTATGTTTAAATGGTTTAATACGGCTTGTACCGTTTCTGCCATGAGCTCCATGGTGTGAATATAACCCAAGCAACCAGTGTGGCCATGACCCAGTAAGTCTATACAAATTACTCTATTAGTTTTGGTGAGCACCGGCAATAGGCTTTGCCACATGCGGCTATTTTCTAAAAATCCATGCAGCAGCACGATAGGTGTTCCTGCGCCTTCATCTGTGTAAAATACGGCCGTATCCTTGTAGGTGATAATCATTTTTATAGAATATCTGGCAAAGATAGCTAGTTTACATAAAGTGACTTGGCTTTTTTTATCTCATTTTCCGTAAATCGGTACCACGTTATAAGGCATTGTTTTCTAGCTTTGCACGGTTGCCTGGTGTGGCCATTATTAAAAATACTGTTAACCTATGAATAAACCCAAACAAACCCTAGTTGTTGCGTTTACCTTGTTTTCTCTTTTTTTTGGTGCTGGAAATTTAATCTTGCCTCCTTATTTGGGTGTACAAGCGGGTGCAAATTGGCATTGGGTGGCATTGGGTTTTGCACTAACAGCGGTGGTAATCCCAATACTAGGTATCTTGGCGCATGCCAAATTGCAAGGTAGTATGTTCGATTTTGCAAAAAAAGTATCGCCTTTATTTAGCACTATTTACTGTGCTTTATTGTATGGTATTGCCGTTTTTTTGGCAGCCCCTCGAACGGCATCCGTTACGCACGAGTTGGCCGTGGCTCCGTTTTTTAATACCGCTACATTTATAACAAGTTGTATATATTTTGGTACGGTGTTTTTGTTTGTTATAAATAGATCACGGCTTTTAAGTTTAATTGGTAAGTATTTAACGCCCTTAATAGTTATTATTTTATTCATTATTATTGGTTTGGGCGTGCTTAGAGGTTCAGCCGAAATGGTTTTAACTCCAGTAAGTACTCCCTTTTCATTAATTACACTAGGTGTTTTTGAAGGCTATCAAACCTTCGATGCTATTGCGGGTGTTGTGGTTGGCGCTGTTATTGTTTTGTCGTTAAAAACGTATGATGTTGGAAATTTTCAGACCAAAAAACAGCTTATTTCTCAAGCTGGATTTTTAGCTGGATTTGGACTTTTTGTTATTTATGCTGGACTAATTATTTGTGGCTATTTGTTGCAGAATCGTATTCCGGATAATGCATCCAGAACAGAGGTTTTAATTAGTTTAAGTCAATTAACATTGGGTAAAATAGGTGCCACTTTTTTAAGTGTTCTAGTGGCTTTGGCCTGTTTTACAACTGCCGTTGGTATTATTACTGGCGCATCGGATTATGTTAGTGGCCTGTACCGCGACTCCCGGAAAGCTTACATACTTACAGCCATTATAGCGTCGTTAATTGGTGTTGTGGTAGGAAGTTTTAAAGTGGGTTTTATTATTACTATTGCTTTGCCCGTTCTCATGTTTATTTATCCCATAACTATTGTGTTAATTTTATTGCATGTATTGCCACAAAAATTTGCTTCGGCTTTGGTGTTTAAAGCGGTTGTTTTAATTACGTTTTTGTTTAGTATACCGGATTTTTTAAAATTTATAGTACCTATTGGTTCTTTACAAGGGATTATAAATAGTATTCCATTAGCAACGCAAAACTTGGGTTGGGTGCTGCCCGCTTTATTGGTGTTTCTTTTGTTAAATTTCAGAAATTTTACGACTAAAGCAATTTCCAATCAAAGCTAATGGCCTTACAAAATATTGTATCTTACAAGTATCGCGATATATTTTCATTAAATATAGTTGATTTCCAAAAAGCCTGCGTGGTTCATAAGCCAGAGCAGGTTCAGTCCTATAATGTATACTGGATTACCGATGGAAAAGGGGTTTATAACATCGATTTTAAGGGGTATGAATTTGAAGGCGAAGTACTTTTCTTTTTAACACCAGGGCAAGTTTTTTCAGTAGCACACGAAAAAATTAAGTCAGCTTACAAGTTAAGTTTTGATCGGGATTTTTACTGTATTCAAACTCACGATAAAGAAGTGTCCTGTAATGGCGTGCTTTTTAACAATGTTTATGAAACGCCCTTTGTAAAGCCTTCCGAAAAAGAATCATTAAAATTAACAACTATTTTAGAGGGTTTAATTGAAGAGTTTCAAAATAATCAAATCGCTCAACACGATATGCTTCAGGCTTATCTCAAGCAATTTATTGTAAACGCCGTAAGAATAAAAAAAGAAACAGGTATTATTAAAACCGATGCAGATACCAAGCTATTTAAAGATTTTAGTTTGCTGGTGGAGCAAAACTTTAAAACACATCATAGCGTTACAGAATATGCTAAACGCTTGGGCTTGTCTCCAAAATCATTAACCAAACATTTGCAATTAATTGGTGCCAGTACCCCCAGTCAAGTTATTAAAAAACGGCTTGTTTTGGAGGCTAAACGGCAATTGGTATATTCCGATGCCTCTGTTAAGCAAATAGCTTTTAATTTAGGATTTACAGACCCCGCTTATTTTAGTCGCTTTTTTACAAAAGCCACATCGCAGTCGCCACTGCAATATAAAAAAGACTTCAAAAACACGTAATCTACTTATTTAGTGCTTGTTTGTATGCAATTTTACAAGCATTAGGAACTTTTGTCCATTTTTCTGGGTATTGATTAGCCGCATCTTTGCGGTGTTATTTAAAACAATCAGTAACAAATTTAATCATTAGAATTATGAAAAATGGCAACTTATTAATACGTATCGGGTTTGGACTTTTATTTGTTTGGGGCGGCGTTGAAAAATTTATTGAAGACTTTTTAGGCGGTGTTGGACTTCAAAACATGGCAGACTTTTTAAAAAACAGTGGTTTGGGCTTTTTAGGCGATACCGGAACCTACGCTCTTGGTGCTATTCTAGCAGCGCTAGAGTTGGTGGCGGGAATACTATTGTTTGTAAACAAAAGGTTGTTTGAGGCTTATGCCTTTTTGGCTTTCATTATGCTTATGGCCTTGGTGTTAGTCCATATTCCTTCTGGAAATTGGATGAACATCATGATTCATGTGGCTTTGCTATTTTCATTGGCGGGATTAGCGGTTCAAAACAAAGTGATAAAATAATTAAATAATAAAAAAATAAACAGGATATGAGTACAGCATTAAACACCCAGGAACAAAAAATTGAAACAGCGTTAATGGATTTAAAAACATTGCTTGGAAAGGGGCAATTTATGGAGGCTATGCATAAGTATTTAGCGGACGACGTGGTTTTACAAGAAGCAAACCAAACGCCTAAAGTGGGTAAAGAAACCTGCCTTATTGCCGAAGAAGCGTTGCTAGATACCGTAACTGAATTTATTAGATACGACATTTTTGATTATGCTATAAACGGCGATACCTCATTTTATGAAGCGATTATGGAATTTAAAACAAACGATGGAAAACATCATAAATTTGAGCAAGTAAACCGCACAAAATGGCGTGATGGAAAAATAATTAACGAGCGTTATTTTCACCAATAAATAATCAAATATTTTTCAGTTACAAAAAAGGCGCTTCTATAAAAAAGCGCCTTTTTAAAAATGAAACAGCATTTAAATAAATTACGAATTCATAAGTGCTTCAATCTCTTCCGCTTCAATAGGAATATTACCCATCAGGTTTTTAGGGGCTCCCGTTTCTTGAATCACTAAATCGTCTTCCAAGCGTATGCCAAAACCTTCTTCTGGGATGTAAATACCAGGTTCCACGGTAAACACCATATTGGCCGTCATAGGCTCGTGAAGTAATCCGTAATCATGGGTGTCCAATCCTATATGATGCGAGGTACCGTGCATAAAATATTTTTTATAAGCAGGCCAGTCTGGATTTTCGTTTTGTACATCGGCTTTGTCTAATAAGCCAAGTTTAAGAAGTTCGGAGGTCATTAACTTACCAACTTCTACATGGTAATCGGCCCAAATAGTACCAGGTACTAGCATTTTTTCGGCCTCTTTTTTAACGTGGTTAACGGCGTTGTAAACCGCTTTTTGGCGATCGGTAAATTTACCAGACACAGGTATGGTTCTGGTCATGTCGCTGGAGTAGTTGGCATATTCTGCACCGACATCCAATAAAATTAAATCGCCCGCTTTACAAGCTTGATTGTTTTCAATATAATGCAATACATTGGCATTGTTACCCGAGGCTACAATAGGTGTGTAGGCAAATCCTTTGGAGCGGTTTCTTAAAAATTCGTGCATTAGCTCCGCTTCAATTTCATACTCCATAACACCGGGTTTTACGAAGTTTAGTAAACGTCTAAACCCTTTTTCTGTAATGTTGCATGCTTGCTGCATAAGTGCTAGCTCAATAGGGTCCTTTACAGCCCGTAAACGTTGCAAAATAGGATTACTTTTTGCTACTTTATGGGCAGGATATTGTTTTTTTAGCTTTTTGTTAAAGCGCATTTCACGGGTTTCCGTGGCAACATTGGCACGGTAATGCTCGTTGGTATTTATGTAAACAGTTTCGGCCTGCGCCATAATTTCTTTAAATATTTTGTCGAAATCTTGCAACCAGTATACGGTTTGTACACCCGATGTTTCAAAGGCCCTTTCTTTACTTAATTTTTCGCCTTCCCAAACAGCAATATGCGCATTGGTTTCCGTTAAAAATAATATTTCGCGGTGTTTTGGGTTTGGGCAATCTGGAAATAACACCAAAATACTGTCCTCTTGGTCCACACCACTTAAGTAAAAAATATTCCGATCTTGTTGAAAAGGCATGGTGCTATCTGCGCCAATAGGGTAGATATCGTTCGAATTAAAAACAGCGAGACTGTTAGGGGTCATTTGGTCCATAAAACGCTGTCTGTTTTTAATGAAAAGCTGCTTGTCTATTAAATGGTATTTCATAGGTCTGATATTTGATAACCCCGATATTTACTGGGGTTGTTTTTTAATTAAACTTTTACTGTAAGCTCGTACAGTAGTGCTGTAAAAGCTTTAGTACGTACAAATTTGCCGTAGCGCATCAAAGCTACAGAATTCAAAATGGTTTAGAAAATTAGTAGGCATGTTTTGTTAAATTTTTAACATGAGTTTGTGGTTTTTTAATGTGCGGGAATTACTTGCTTATTTTGGGTGCCTGTTTTATTGTTTGAACGTGCTTTTTTTTGGTATTTTAAAGGCTTACCTCAATCCAATTACAGGCTTAAAAATTAGCAAACTAACACGTTTTTTAAACATCATTTGTAATTAAAATCTGCTAAAATTCGTTTTTTAAAGCTTAAAACAGGGTCTGAAAATGCTTAATTTTCTGCTTTAAAACTTACTAATTTGCTGGTTTTAAGCAGGTTTGGTCTAATTAGTTTAAAATGATTCTAAATACTTAATAAAAATGTTTGTGTTTTGTCAAGAACTTTATGAAACCGTATCTTTGCTAAATAAAACTTAAACTCCAATTTTAACGATGAGCGGAATTTTGAATTCTACGATTGGAAGAAAATTTGCCATGGCACTTTCGGCACTCTTCCTGATGATTTTTTTGTTACAACATTTTGCCATAAATATCTTATCGGTATTTAGCCCGGACACCTTTAATGAGGTTTCGCACTTTATGGGTACGTTCTGGGTGGTTCAGTACATTTTTCAACCAATTTTAATTTTTGGTGTAATTTTTCATTTTGTAATGGGTTTTGTTTTAGAAATAAAAAACAAAAAAGCCCGACCAATTAGTTATGCAAAAAACAATGGTAATGCCAACTCTTCTTGGATGAGTAGAAACATGATTTGGAGTGGTGCTGCTATTTTAGCCTTTATGGTGTTGCACTTTATCGATTTTTGGTTTCCTGAAATGAATATTAAGTACATCCAAGGCGATATGTCTGGATTGTTAGCAGATGGTGAGGGATTTAGATACTATGAAGAGTTAGTTCATAAGTTTGAAAATCCAATACGAGTGGCAGCCTACGCGCTGGCTTTTGTGTTTTTAGCGCTACACTTACTGCACGGCTTTATGTCCGCTTTCCAATCTATTGGTGCAGACAATAAATATGTAAAAAGCTTACAAGGTTTTGCCAAAGTATACGCCATTGGCATCCCGTTAGGTTTTGTTTTTATTGCATTGTTCCATTTTTTTAACCATTAAAAAACTTCTAATATGGCTTTAGATTCTAAAATACCAAAAGGTCCTCTAGCAGAGAAGTGGACAAATCATAAAAATTCTATTAATTTAGTTAACCCTGCTAACAAGCGTTTAATAGATGTTATTGTGGTTGGAACCGGTTTAGCCGGTGGTTCGGCAGCAGCAACGCTTGCAGAATTAGGTTATAATGTAAAAGCATTTTGCTTTCAAGATTCACCAAGGCGTGCACACTCTATTGCTGCTCAAGGTGGTATAAATGCAGCCAAAAACTATCAAGGTGATGGCGATTCCGTTTACAGATTATTTTACGATACTGTTAAAGGTGGCGATTACCGCTCCAGAGAGGCTAACGTATACCGATTAGCGGAAGTATCGGCTAATATTATTGACCAATGTGTGGCACAAGGTGTTCCTTTTGCGCGCGAGTACGGCGGCTTATTGGATAACCGTTCCTTTGGTGGTGTACTTGTTTCCAGAACGTTTTACGCAGCAGGACAAACAGGACAACAGCTGTTATTAGGTGCTTACTCCGCTTTAAACCGACAAATTGGTAGAGGTAAAGTTAAAATGTACAGCCGCCACGAAATGCTAGATGTGGTTATAGTAGACGGCAAAGCCCGTGGAATTATAGCTAGAAATTTAGTGACTGGCGAAATTGAGCGCCATTCAGCACACGCGGTGGTACTAGGTACAGGTGGTTACGGTAACGTATTTTTCTTATCTACTAACGCCATGGGTAGTAATGTAACGGCAGCCTGGAAAGCACACAAACGCGGTGCTTATTTTGCAAACCCATGCTACACCCAAATTCACCCAACATGTATTCCTGTATCGGGCGATCATCAGTCAAAACTAACCCTAATGTCCGAGTCTTTACGTAATGACGGTCGTATATGGGTGCCAAAACATAAAAAAGACGTAGAAGCTATTCGAGCGGGTAAATTAAAACCTACCGAAATAGCCGAAGCCGATCGCGATTATTATTTAGAACGTCGTTATCCGGCATTCGGTAACTTGGTACCACGCGATGTGGCTTCGCGTGCTGCTAAAGAGCGTTGCGATGCTGGTTACGGTGTTAATGCGACAGGTGAAGCGGTTTATTTAGATTTTGCTTCGGCATTTATGCGCTACGGAAAAGAACAAGCGCACGTAAAAGGTCTAGACGAAAATGACGAAGCTCTTGTTAAAAAATTAGGTCAAGAGGTGGTTAAAAACAAGTATGGTAACTTGTTCCAAATGTATGAGAAAATTGTAGATCAAAATCCATACGAAACACCTATGATGATTTACCCAGCCGTACACTATACCATGGGCGGAATTTGGGTAGATTATAATTTACAAACAACCGTTCCAGGACTTTACGCTATTGGCGAGGCTAACTTCTCCGATCACGGTGCTAACAGACTTGGAGCTTCGGCACTTATGCAAGGTTTAGCCGATGGGTACTTTGTGTTACCATATACTATTGGCGATTATCTAGCTCAAGATATTAGAACAGGACCGATTTCTACAGATCACCCTGCTTTTGCTGAAGCTGAAAAAAGTGTGAAGGACAACATTAAACACTTAATTGAAAATAAAGGAACGCATTCTGTAGACTATTTCCACAAACGATTAGGTAAAATTATGTGGAATAAATGTGGTATGGCGCGTAATGAAGCCGATTTAAAATCGGCTATTACAGAAATAGCCGAACTACGTGCCGAATTCTGGAAAGATGTACGCGTGCCAGGAACCAATGAGGAGTTTAACGAGGAATTAGCCAAAGCACTTCGTGTGGCAGATTTCTTGGAGTTAGGCGAGTTGTTTGCTAAAGATGCCTTATTACGCGAAGAGTCTGCTGGTGGTCACTTTAGAGAGGAATACCAAACGGAAGAAGGTGAAGCAAAACGACGTAAGGAATTCCAGTACGTGTCTGCCTGGGAATACAAAGGCGAACCAAAGGATGCTGTACTACACAAAGAAGAGTTGGTTTACGAGAATATTGAAGTGAAAGAAAGAAGTTATAAATAAGTAAGGAAAGCTATGAATTTAACGTTAAAAATATGGCGTCAGAAAAACGCTAACGATAAAGGCAAATTAGTCGATTATCCAATCAGTGATGTTTCGCCAGATATGTCTTTCCTAGAAATGTTAGACGTATTAAACGAAGGACTTATAAATAAAGGCGAAGAGCCAGTAGAGTTTGATCACGACTGTCGTGAAGGTATTTGCGGAATGTGTTCGTTATACATAAATGGCGAGGCCCACGGTCCAGATCGTCGCGTAACCACATGCCAGTTACACATGCGTATGTTTAACGACGGCGATACGATAGTTATTGAGCCGTTTAGAGCAGCTGCCTTTCCTGTAATTAAGGATTTGGTAGTGGACAGGTCTGCTTTCGATCGCATCCAACACGCCGGTGGTTTTATTTCGGTAAACACCTCTGGTAACACCATAGACGCAAATGCCATTCCAGTAAACAAACACGATGCAGACGACGCCTTTAGTGCGGCAACTTGTATAGGTTGTGGTGCGTGTGTGGCTAGTTGTAAAAACTCATCTGCCATGCTGTTTGTAGGAGCCAAAGTGTCGCAGTTTGCACTATTACCTCAAGGTAAAGTGGAGGCTACGGAGCGCGTTCTTAACATGGTAAAACAAATGGACGAAGAAGGTTTTGGTAACTGTACCAATACGGGTGCATGCGAAGTGGAGTGTCCAAAAGGCATCTCCCTAGAAAACATTGCACGTATGAATCGCGAATATTTAAAAGCAAGCTTAAAGGGCTAGTTCAAAAGTGTTAATTCAGTTAAAATCCCAAGCATTGTCTTGGGATTTTTTGTTTCTTTATGGTTTATTAGAACCTCATGAAACAGCTCTATTTTATTTTTATTCTTGTTGTTGCTGGACTCGCTACGTGGAGCTCCAATGCACAAATAAACCAATCGTTTGCTTTTAATGATAATAGCTTACTACAGCATGTAAAGGAGTTGTCCTCCGATACCTATCAGGGCAGACGCTCCGGAACAGCGGGTGTAACTTTAGCTAAAAATTATATCATTGCCCAGATACAGGCTTTAAATGTATTGCCATTAACAGCCAAGTATGAGCAACCTTTCCAATTTATTGATGGCCGAACAAAGTATTCGGCAGTTAACATTCTAGGAAAAATAGTGGGAAGCCATACGCCAGATAAACACATTGTTATTAGTGCGCATTACGACCATGAAGGAATTAAAAACGGCCAAATATACAATGGAGCGGACGATAATGCCTCGGGCGTTAGTGCCTTGTTAGCCTTTGCAGAATATTTTAAAACCCACCCGCCTAAACATTCTGTTATTTTGGCGTTTTTTGATGGTGAGGAACTAGGTTTACAAGGTGCTGAATTTTTTGTTAACAATCCTGTTGTTTCGCTGCAATCCATAGTGTTAAATATTAACTTGGATATGATTTCAAGAAATGATAAGCAAGAGTTGTATGTTACGGGCATTCAAACGCATCCAAATTTAAAAAAGGCCTATGCCAAAAGAGACAAAATAACCGGCATACATGTAATTGCTGGCCACGATGGAACCGACGGAAAGCAGGATTGGACTTTGTCTTCAGATCATGCGCATTTTCACTTAAATGGCATACCTTTTCTATATTTTGGTGTGGAAGATCATGAAGATTATCATAAACCTACAGACGATTTTGAAAACATTCATCCAGAATTTTATAAAAAAGCAGTTCATAGCATCATAAGTATCTTTAAACAAATAGATGCTAGCACCTTTTAAAGTTTCCGATTTCAATGATAACCGAACCAGAAATTTACTACAAAAAGCAACACGCCACACATCAGGATGCTGTAAAAACATACAACAACAAGCTGTTTAAGTTTAGCATGTTGCGTTTAGCTGTTTTTTTAGCCACGGTTGCCGGCGTGTACGGCACCTTTCAAAATTGGCAAATAGCCGCAGGCATAGGTTTAATGGGTTTAGTTATCTTTCTGTTTAGTGTATCTAAATACACCGATATTAAATACCAACGCAATTTGCATCAGGCATTGGTAACTATAAATAAAAATGAATTGGATATAGCCTCTGGGAATTTTCATAATAGAGAAACGGGTATGGCGTTTCAAAACCCAGCTCATTTTTACAGTCTAGATATTGATTTGTTTGGCGTAGGGTCTTTTTTTCAATATGTAAACAGAACAAGTATACAAGAAGGCACTAAAACCCTAGCCCAAGCTTTAAATGCTAACGATATTGCCCATGTGGAAACACGTCAAAATGCTATTAAAGAATTAGCCCAAAAGCCAGATTGGCGTCAGCATTTTTCAGCGGTTGCTAGCCTGATTCAGGTAGAAACACCTGTAGCAACCATTGTAAATTGGTTAAAAAACCACGAGCTGTTTTTGCCTAAAGCTATAAAGTGGCTACCCACCGTTTTTAGTATATTGTCCGTTGGCGTTATTATTGGTGCCATAGGTGGTTTACTACCACCCGCCCTTTTGGCTTATTGGTGTTTGTTAGGGCTTCTTATTACTGGTATTTATTTGAAAAAAATAAACAAATTAGCGCATAATACCGATCAGGTAAAAGACACCTTTAGGCAATACGCCAGTTTGTTGCGTAATATTGAAAACGAACCATTTACTGCCAGCTTGTTAAAAGAAAAACAACAGCAAATAGCCTTAAATGAAGAAAAAGCTTCCAATATTTTTGCCAAATTTTCCAAGTATTTGGATGCCTTGGATAACCGTAATAACTTTATTTCGGCCATTTTAGGAAATGGATTTTTTCTAATCGATTTAAAAAATAGTTATAAAGTTGAGCAATGGATTGCCGCATATCATGAAATTGTAGAACATTGGTTTGAAGTAGTGTCTTTTTTCGATGCTTACAATAGTCTTGCTAATTACGCTTTTAACCACCCAAACTATGTGTTTCCAACCATCGTGTCCAATAATAATATTACTATGGAAGCCCAACAGTTAGGGCATCCGTTGTTAGACGCCAAAAAACGAGTGGCTAGTGATGTAACTATAAACAAGCAGGAGTTTTTTATTGTAACAGGGGCCAATATGGCAGGAAAAAGCACCTTTTTACGAACGGTTTCTTTGCATATTATTATGGCCAACGTGGGTTTGCCAGTTTGTGCTGCATCCAGTAAATATAAACCCATAAAGCTTATTACTAGTATGCGCACTACCGATTCGCTAACCGATGATAGTAGCTACTTCTTTTCGGAACTAACGCGCTTAAAATTTATTGTAGACGCTATTCAAAAGGAGCCTTATTTCATTATTCTAGATGAAATTTTAAAAGGCACAAATTCTACTGATAAGGCTATTGGGTCTAAAAAATTTGTAGAAAAATTGGTGGCTTCTAATGCTACGGGAATTATTGCAACTCACGACTTAAGTTTGTGCGCCATTGAAGCCGAATTAGAACCCGTAACAAATTACTATTTTGATGCCCAAATTATCAATAACGAACTTTACTTCGATTATAAATTTAAAAAAGGTATTTGCCAAAATATGAATGCAAGTTTTTTATTGCAGAAAATGGAAATTATATAACTAATTTGTAACACCCATTTTAGTAATGCTCTGTAAGACAATACAGGTATCGTCTTAAAACTAAAAAGCTTTCTACATTGTCATTTACCTAACTAAAGTTTAAAAAGTTTTGCATGTCTGTAAATAACTACACACATAATGGTATGGATTTAACTAGTTTAAAAGATAAAGCCTACTAGGCCTTTAATTATAATTAATGGCACGCGTTTGTTCAGAAAGTTTTGGCCAAGTTTAAGCAGGATATCCATCACGAAACCATATAATTACAAGCTACTTGAAACAAGTTGCTTACAATAAGATTTAGTAAAGCCAATTGTTTGCATGCTTGCATTTAGCTTTTAACAGTCTGAAATTTAGTCAGCGTATGTTTTACCTTTTGGAGAGTGCTGTTGGTTTTAATGATTTGTTTGAAAATAAAAAAGCCTTACAATACCGTTATTTCGGGATTGTAAGGCTTTTTTAAGATTTCAGAATTATGCGGTTAGTTTTTGCGTTTTTTATTCTTTTTAGTTTTGCTTTTTCCTGTTTTTGGGTGTACCAAAGTCATTTCATCAATTAAATGTGTGGCGCCCGCATATTTGTCGATTATAAACAAGATGTAACGCACATCTACCATAATGTTTCGGCAAATTTCTGGATCGTAATTCATATCGCTCATAGTGCCTTCCCAAACACGATCAAAATTTAAACCAATTAAATTACCATGGGCGTCAATAGCCGGGCTTCCGGAGTTTCCGCCGGTTGTATGGTTGGTACCTAAAAAGCACACTGGTACTTTGCCGTTGCTATCGGCGTATTGGCCAAAATCTTTGGCTTCGTATAAGTCAATTAGCTTTTGTGGTACATCAAACTCATAATCGCCTGGAATGTATTTTTCCATAACACCATCTAAATAACTAACCGGATTGTAATAAACGGCATCTCTAGGCGAGTAACCATGAACCTGGCCATAGGTAACACGTAAGGTACCGTTAGCATCTGGAAAATAGCGTTCGTCTGGAAGAGCCGTCATAAGGGCGGTCATGTATTCTGTTTGAAGTGCTGAAATTGCCGCATTTTTTTGTTGAAACGAAGCATTTAAACTGCTGTAAAAGTCTGCAATAAACGGTTTAGCATAGCTGTAGGCTGGATCGTTGTTTAGTTTGGTAATAATAGCATCTGCCGAACCTTCAAAAAGGTCTAACGCGCTTTCCAAATTGGTAAAAGCAGTTGTATTATAAATGTTGGCGTTTACCGTATTGGTATAAAAGGGCATTACGTTTTCAAAAACACCTTTATCCACCGTTACGTCGTAGTTTTTATGAATACCTTCTAATAATCCAGTAATATAAGCTTTATTATCTTCAAGACTTTCAGGGTTGTTTTTAAGCGCTTGTTCCACTTGGTAGGCTCTAAAAGCCATGGTCATTAACTCGTTTGTTACCAAAAACACTTCTATAAAGTTTCGGCGTTTAATGTTTGTAGCAGAAAAATCTTTGTACCGTTTATCAAATTCCGGAAGAATGTGTCCGTATTTTTCTTCTAAATCTTTTTCTTTTAAGGCCTTGGTAAAGCGTTCTTCAAATTCGCGTCGTTTTTCAACTGCTTTACTTTTTTTAATCCCTAAATTTTCGCCAATCCATTTTTTCCAAGCATTGGCAATTCGGGCCTGTTTAGATGCATATTTAATACGCACTTCGTCACTGGCTTTCATATTGGCATCAATAACCTTTAAGGCAGCCTCACGAATGGCAATATTACTAGGGTTAAATTCTTGCGTTATATGCTCGATAGCTACAGCTGGCAAATATTCGTCTGTGGTTCCTGGGAAACCAAAAACCATGGTAAAATCGCCTTCCTCTATGCCGTCCAAGGATACGGGTAAGTAATGCTTTGGTTTGTAAGGAACGTTATCTTTGCTGTAGGCAGCTGGTCGGTTATTTTTGTCGGCGTAGATTCTAAATAAGGCAAAATCGCCCGTGTGTCTTGGGAATACCCAGTTATCTGTGTCGCTACCAAATTTACCAATACTTGATGGTGGTGCTCCTACCAATCGAATATCGTTGAAGCGCTCGGTTACAAACAAGAAATATTGATTTCCTTTGTAAAAGGCCTTCACTTTGGTGTCTTGCCAAGCTTCTTTTTTAACGGTTTCTTGTAGTTTATTACTGTTTTTATCGACAGCCGATTGTCTTTCGCGCTCTGTCATGTTTTCTGTTACACCCGCAAGTACTTGGTCTGTTACGTCTTCAATGCGTACTATAAATTCAATAAAAAGGCCTTCATTTGGTAATTCGTCTTCCAGGTTCATAGCCCAAAATCCGTCTTTTAAATAGTCGTTTTCTAACGAAGAGTGCGATTGAATTTGCCCAAAACCACAGTGGTGGTTTGTTAGAATTAAACCTTTATCGGAAATGACCTCGCTGGTGCAGCCACCATTAAAATGGCCAATAGCGTCTTTTAAACTGGAATTGTTAACATCGTAAATGTCCTTGGCTGTTAATTTGCTACCCAAAGCAGTCATTTCGTCTTCATTCATGCCTTCCAATAACGAAGGAATCCACATGCCTCCCTGTTGCGCGGAGGCCTGAAAAACAATAAAAAGTACTAATAATCTGAATAATTTCATGGTGTCATAATTTAGAATGCTTCAAAGATAAAAAAAGTTATGCTTTAAACTTTTACTTCGGTGGTTTTACTTGCGTATTTAACGGTCTGTTGTCTGTAATTGTGCTATTATCTTTCTATATTTACTAACATGAAACACAGGTCCAAACTTCCGCAGGTAGCAACAAGTATTTTTTCGGTAATGAGCGCATTGGCCAATGAGCATGGTGCTATAAATTTATCGCAAGGGTTTCCTAATTTTAAAAGCGACCAGAAGCTAATAGATTTTGTAAATCTTGCCATGAATTCGGGGCATAACCAATATGCACCCATGGCAGGCAATATGGAATTACGTCGGGCTATTTCTAAAAAATTTGAATTAGTATATGGCAGTAGTTATCATCCCGAAACAGAAATTACGGTTACGGCAGGTGCTACCCAAGCTATTTACACTATTATTTCGGCTTTTATCCATCCACACGACGAGGTAATTATTTTTAAACCCGCTTATGATTGTTACGAGCCCGCTGTGCAAATAAATGGCGGTAAAACGATAGCCATTCAAATGCACGGAGCTAATTATGCCATTAATTGGGATGAAGTGGCAAGTAAGATTTCAGCTAAAACCAAGTTAATAATTATA
Source organism: Bizionia sediminis (assembly GCF_042684585.1). Taxonomy (NCBI): domain Bacteria; kingdom Pseudomonadati; phylum Bacteroidota; class Flavobacteriia; order Flavobacteriales; family Flavobacteriaceae; genus Bizionia; species Bizionia sediminis. The sequence goes on along the minus strand of NZ_JBHULS010000002.1, from coordinate 221,085 downwards.
AACACGCCGCACAATCCTAGCGGTACTGTTTTATCTGAAAACGATATGCAAAAACTGCAGGCCTTAACTGCGGGAACAGATATCCTTGTGCTAAGTGATGAGGTTTATGAACATATGGTTTTCGATAACTTGAAACACCAGAGTGCCTGCTTGTTCCCCGATTTAAAAGCACGTAGTTTTATAGTGGCTTCATTTGGTAAAACATTCCACAATACAGGTTGGAAGCTAGGCTACTGCTGTGCGCCAAAAGCTTTAATGTCTGAATTTCAGAAAGTACACCAATTTAATGTCTTTTCAGTAAATAGTGCGATGCAAAAAGGTTTGGCAGACTATTTAAAAACACCCAGTCATTATTTGGATTTGGCTCATTTTTATCAAGAAAAACGCGATTATTTCTTACAGTTAATAAAGGATTCTAGATTTTCCGGTACGCCCGCTGCAGGCACGTATTTTCAGGTACTGGATTATACTAATATTTCTGAAGAATCTGACGTAAGTTTCGCTAAAAAAATAACTATTAAAAATGGTTTGGCAGCCATACCGATGTCTGTGTTTAATATTGGAAATAAAGACCATAAAGTGCTGCGTTTTTGTTTTGCTAAAACCAATGAAACACTAAAAAAAGCCGCTGCTATTTTAAACCAATTATAAGCCTTAATTTATGAATACAGATTTACATGTTGCCATTATACAAACGCATTTAGTATGGGAAAACCCCGAGGCTAATCGCGTACATTTTGAGTCTAAAATAAATAGTATTAAAAAGCCCTGCGATTTAATTGTATTACCTGAAATGTTTACGACAGGCTTTACCATGAACGCAGCTGCCGTAGCCGAAAGCATGACAGGTAAAACAGTTGCTTGGTTAAAAAAAATGGCCAAAGAAAAACAAGCTGCCATTACGGGCAGTGTTGTAATTGCCGAAAATAACCAATATTACAACAGAATGTTATTTGTGTGCCCCAATGGTACGGTACACATTTACAACAAACGCCATTCGTTTTCTTTGGTGGGCGAGGAAAAAGTGTTTACGTCGGGTAAGGAGCAAGTGGTAGTAGCTTATAAAAATTGGAAATTGTGTTTGCAAATATGTTATGATTTGCGTTTTCCTGTGTGGTCCAGAAATACAACAGATTACGATGCCTTAATTTATGTGGCCAATTGGCCCAAGCCACGAATAGCCGCTTGGGACGCCTTGCTGAAGGCACGAGCTATTGAAAATATGTGCTATTGTATTGGCGTTAACCGCGTAGGCGAGGATGAAGCTCAAAACGACTATTCGGGGCACTCCACGGTTTATGATGTTTTAGGAAATAATATTTCGCCAATAAGACCACACAAGGACCATATTGAAATTGTAACACTGGATAAAAAGCATTTAGCGCGCTACCGCGAGAAACTTAACTTTTTAAGCGATAGGGATCGTTTTAAAATAATGTAAACTCGTAAATCATTTCAAAATTAGCCCGGATATCTAGCTTTTCTTTGTAATAACTAATGCGCTCCGGTTGTTGGTTTTTTAAGAAATTACCGGTATCGTATTTTTTATTTTCGTTGGTATCATACACTACCCGCAAATAAAATTCACCTGTTTTAAGATGTCTAAAATCTATGGGCTCGGGATTGCGGCTGTAGGCTTCAGCAACAACAACACCTTTATTATCTGTAATTTGGGCTATAACAGGATATGTAGCATTTTTAAGAATAACCCTTACGTTGCCATAATCGGCGTATTTTTTTGTGGTTAATTTATAATTTAGCGTATCGTTTGTAGCATCGAAAAAATCGGTTAGCGCTTCTGGTAAAATTTGAATGGCGTAGCTGTTACTTTCTGTTTTATCAAATTTTAAGGCGTAGCGGTTTTCCAACGAATCTAAAGTTACCTTAAAAGCTACTGCAACGGAGTCTTTATCTAAAATTCGTACTTTGTTGCGGTCTAAATTAGTAAACGGTACGGTGTTAGTTAGTTTAAAATCTTCGGTAAAATTTATAGTGCCCGTTGGTTCAGCTTGAACATTCATACTGTCCCGTTTTTGTTCGCTTAATGGCACCGCAAAATGCGCCTTATAATTATTATTGGTAACCTGAAATAGTAGCGAATCGGTTTCTAAACGTGGTTTGTACCAGTAGTAAAGTGTATCTGCTTGGCTATCTTTTGTAATGCGATGCTGAAAAGTGTTAGGCACATCCGATTGGACTTGTATTTGCATCTCTTTATAGTTCCCTTCATAGGCAAAAGCAATTTTCTCGCCAGATACGAGTCGTGGATTTATAACACGAGGCTCCAGCTCTTCCGAAAATAATTTTAAGGTAAATTGTTCTGCAGAGTCTACCGGAACCGTAATAAAGCCCTCTTGAAAGGCTATTTTGTCGGTTTTTGGTTGAAATTGATAATCTTGATTGGCATCTTTTAAGGCTATTAATTTATAAGTGCCAGCTTTTAGGTTTTGTAAGGTAAATGTGGTTGTACTGTCCAGCGTATTGGTTACGTATTTGGGCTTTTTATTGTAAATTATAGAGTCGTTATACATGCTATCCACCTCGTAAAGCATAACAGAAACAAAGTTGTCTGGTGCTCTTAAGGTGGCGTCTTTAATTAAGCCTTTTACGGAAAGAGAATCTATATAATTACCCGTAGAAAACACATAAGTGTAGTAAGAAAAGGGGTTTTCTTCGTTATTGTCTACAATACTGTTTCCAAAGTTGAAGGTGTAGGTTGTATTAGGAGCCAGTGTATCCTTTATTTTTATTTTAATGTATTTACTGGCACTGGACATGGGTGTTACCTCGGGAGCGGGATCCATGGGTGGCGATACGATAAGTTGCTTGCTTAAGTTTTTTATTTTAATGTATTCATCAAAATAAATTCTAATTTCATTACCCGAAAAATTGGTGCTATAATTATCTGGAACTTCTCGCGTTATCGTTGGTGGTAATATATCTTTATTGCCGCCACTTGGTGTACCGCGATTAGCACAACTGCTAATAACTAACCCAGCAATAAGAACAAAAATAACATAGAAACCTGTTTTACGCATGCCGCTTTTTTATGCAAAGAAACAATTTTTTTGCCATAAAATATGTGCTTTACGCTATTGCCATGGCAGCGACACTTATTTTAAGGTTGTTATTTTTTAATAATACGGTGCCACAGGCTTCCATGGTGGCGCCAGTTGTAATAATATCGTCTACAAGTAGTACATGTTTTCCTGCAATTTTGTTCAAATTTGTAGCCTTAAAAATTTCTGAATTGTTGAGCCAACGCGTAATTCTATTTTTGGTTACTTGCGATGAGGTGTTGCTAACTTTTATAAGCACATCGTCTGTAAAATTGGCCTCTAAACTTTTGGCTATTTCTTGGCCAAATTTTGTAACCTGATTGTAACCGCGCTTGCGTAATTTATTTTTGTGTAACGGAACGGGTATTACCACATCTACAGTTTGGTAAGCTGGAATTTGTTTCAGTTCTGTTCCCAGCCAAGCGCCTAAAAAAGTACCCACTTCCTCAAAACCGCGGTATTTTAAATTATGTATAAGTTGTTGTACCATACCTTTTTTTTCGAACCTAAAAAGAGCCGTGGCATGTTGTACAGGCAAACGCCCATAAAAAACTTTTAAAACACTATCGTCGTTGTTAAAGTGGAAGTTTGTAACAGGGAATTGATGTCTGCAATTGGTACAAGCAAATTGCTCGTTGTCGCCTAATAAGGCATTGCAAGCATAACATACTTTAGGAAAACATAAATTTAAAAAGTCGGTTAGCATACTAATTTATTTGTTTTTGGCTGATAAACAGCGTATTAGATTAAGCTTGTTTTTCGATCTTTTTTCAGGGTTTTAACAGTTTTTTTATCGTTTTATCGATTAAAAGTTACGAAATAAAAACTTAATTCTAATTTTGAATTAGAATTCAATTAAAATGATAGTTAACCCTCAATTATTTAACTACAGACTTATTATTGGATCATTACTATTGGCACTCACAATTTTAGGGGCCTACTGTGTACATCATTTTGTAACACTTGAAGCGAAGGAGCAAGTAATGAAACAAGAAGTATATCTTGTTCAAAAAGAGCTGTCTAGGATGCTCATGCTCTACGAAAAATCGGAGGCCGAACTGCTAAAGGTTACCACAGATTTGCAACTTGTAAATTCCAAAAAGAAACGTTTAAAAGATTCATTAAAAACGGTTGCTTTATCGGCGTCTTCTGGTTCTAATTACAATACGGAAATAAGCGTTTTATTGGAAGAGCGCAAGCAACTTTTTAATAAGTTAACCAGTGCTTTAAAGGCCAATGATGCCCAAAAGTACGCCGCACAAGCATTACAAGAAAATCTGGAAGTGCAAGCACTAGAAATTAACCAACTAAACGCCCAAAATAAGGAGTTAAAAGCCTTTGTGAAAAAGATGTCTGTGTTAACTATTAATAACCTGCAATGTACCGCCTATACACTAAACGGGAATGGTGCAAGAGAGGTTAGTGTTACCGCCAGCGAGGTGAATAATTTTGAAGTCTGCTTTATGGTTTTAAAAAATCAGTTTACGGCAGAAGGTAAAAAAGATTTGTACCTTCAAGTTTTAAATCCTGAAGGCTTTATTGTATCCAATAAAGGTAAAATTTTGTTTAACGACGAAGAAATCCCCTACACTGGTAAAACAAGTATTAATTACAAGTGCGCCAATGTTTCTGTGTGTTCTAAAATTACGCTTAATGGCAAGGAAAAATTAGTGAGTGGTACGTATTCGGTGGCTGTTTTTCATGATAATGCCATGTTAGGTACCACCAAAATTGTTCTGAACTAAAAGCCTTAAAATCTTTTTGTAAAACCGCTCATTTAGTTGACGCGGTTTTTTATTTTTGTAGCATGGCAAATAACGACGATCAATTCAAGAAAGTAATCTCTCATGCAAAAGAGTATGGTTACGTGTTCCAGAGTAGTGAAATTTACGATGGATTAAGTGCAGTTTACGATTACGCACAAAATGGTGTAGAACTTAAAAAAAACATTCGCGATTACTGGTGGAAAGCCATGGTGCAAATGCATGATAATATTGTGGGCGTAGATGCGGCAATATTTATGCATCCTACTACCTGGAAAGCTTCGGGGCATGTAGATGCCTTTAACGATCCTTTAATTGATAATAAGGATTCTAAAAAACGCTACCGCGCCGATGTTTTAATAGAAGATTATTGCGCCAAAATTGAAGCAAAAATAGATAAAGAAGTCGCAAAAGCAGAAAAGCGTTTTGGTGAGGCCTTTAATAAAGAAGAATTTATAACTACAAATCCGCGGGTGGTTGGTTATTTTGAAAAAATTCAAACCATATTAACACGCATGGGCAAATCGCTAGAGGCTGAAGATTTAGCAGATGTGAAAGCCCTAATTGAAGAACTGGAAATTGCCGATCCGTTAACAGGCTCCAAAAACTGGACAGACGTGAAGCAATTTAATTTAATGTTTGGAACAAAACTTGGCGCATCAGCAGAGCATGCCATGGATTTGTACCTGCGTCCAGAAACGGCACAAGGTATTTTTGTTAACTTTTTGAATGTCCAAAAAACAGGACGCATGAAAATACCGTTTGGAATAGCCCAAACAGGTAAAGCCTTTAGAAATGAAATAGTAGCCAGACAGTTTATTTTTAGAATGCGTGAGTTTGAACAAATGGAAATGCAGTTTTTTATTAAACCAGGCACGCAAATGACATGGTTCGACTACTGGAAAGAAACACGCATGAAATGGCACCTATCATTAGGTTTGGGGCCAGAAAATTACCGTTTTCACGATCATGAAAAATTAGCGCATTATGCTGATGCCGCAACAGATATTGAATTTAAATTTCCATTTGGGTTTAAAGAGTTGGAAGGCATTCACTCGCGAACAGATTTCGATTTGAAACAACACGAAGAATTTTCGGGTAAAAAATTACAGTATTTCGACCATGAAGATAATGCGAGTTATACGCCTTATGTTTTGGAAACTTCTATAGGTTTAGACCGTATGTTCTTGGCCGTTTTCTCCAATGCTTTAGTAGAAGAAGAATTAGAAAACAATACCACCAGAACCGTATTAAAATTACCAGCAGTTTTAGCGCCTGTAAAAGCAGCTATTTTACCATTGGTTAAAAAGGATGGGTTACCAGAGGTGGCACGTCAAATTTTTGACGATTTAAAATGGGATTTCAATATGGATTACGACGAAAAAGATGCTGTAGGACGCCGTTACAGAAGACAAGATGCTAACGGAACACCATTTTGTATAACAGTGGACCACGATACGCTGGAGGACCAAACGGTAACCATCCGCCATCGGGATACCATGGCGCAAAGCCGGGTGAAAATTGCCGATTTACGCGATATTATTAAAAAAGAAGTCGACGTGAAAGAGTGGTTAATGCGTATGTAACCCGTTTAGGTACTTAAAAAACCCAATACAGATTAAAAAACCCAAGTAACTAAATTGCTTGGGTTTTTTAATTAATAGTATTAAATCTGAAAAAAGTAGAAAATTAGCTAATCTTCAGTATAAGCTAACAAACGCAGTGCATTTATTACCACTACAATGGTTGAACCTTCATGAAATAATACGGCAAGGCCAATATTGGTTAGTCCCAAAATAGTTACTGGTACAAGAATAGCAACTACGCCCAAACTGATAAAAATATTTTGATTTATAATACGTTTAGACGCGCGACTTAAGCCAATAGCAAAGGGTAGCATTTCTAATTTATCGGACATTAATGCCACGTCTGCCGTTTCTAGTGCTACATCGCTTCCGGCAGCACCCATGGCAATGCTTACGGTGCTTAAGGCCATAGCGGGTGCGTCGTTTACGCCGTCGCCAACCATAGCTACTTTATTATTGTGCTTTAATAGGGTTTTCATGGCTGTTACTTTATCTTCGGGGAGTAAATTACCCCGACTTTCGGTTAAGCCAATTTGTTGGGCAATAGCTTGGCCAACACGCTCGTGGTCGCCGGTAAGCATAATCATGTTTTTAATGCCTATTTTTTTTAAGCGCTGAAGGGTTTTAGCCGCTGTTTTTCTAGGGACATCCATAACACTCACCAAACCTACAATGTCATTTTTATAGCCAACTAACATAACGGTTTCGCCAGCCTCTAACTGGGTATTAATTTGGTTTTTTACTGCTTCAGAAACTGTAAGATGTGCATCTTCCATTAACTTGGTGTTACCAATATATACTGGTTCATTTTTATAGGTAGCCTGGATGCCTTTGCCCTGAACAGCCTTAACGTTGGCGGCTAAATTAGCAGATACTAATTGTTCTTTTTCTTTTATGGCTTGTGCAATGGCTTTTGCTAACGGATGGTTGCTCAATTTTTCTACTTCAAATAGCAATTTTAGCAGCTCCGATTTATCGAAATTTTGAAAGGCCATTACTTCTTTCAAACTAGGTTTTCCTTCTGTTAAAGTACCTGTTTTATCGAAAGCTATGGTGGTAACACTGCCCAAATCTTCCAAGGCTTTTCCGCCTTTAATTAGCACACCACGTTGGGCCGCTCGGGCAATGGCACTTAAAACAGCACTTGGCGTAGAAATGGCTAAAGCACACGGACTAGCCGCCACTAAAACTGTAATAGCCCGATATAAGCTTGCCTCAAAAGATTCGGGTATAATTACAAAAGCAAAGCATAAAATGGTAACCACAGCAATGACTATGGGCACATAAATTTTTTCAAATTTTTTGGTGCGCCTTTGGGTAGGCGACTTTTGGGTTTCAACGTCGTTAACCATCCGGATAAGGCGCGACACAGTGGAGTCTTTAGTTAGTTTTAGAACACGTACTTCTAACGCGTTATCGCCGTTAATAGTGCCAGAAAAAACGAGGTGTTGCTTATCAATTTCTGAAAAAGAGGGAATTTGTTGAAGATCTGGAAATGCTGTTTTATCAACTGGCATACTTTCACCAGTAATAGGCGCTTGATTAACCGTGCTGGCGCCTTTTATAATTACCCCGTCGGCAGCAATTTTGGTATGCGGCCTAACTACAATAACATCGTTAAGTGCCAACTGTTCAATGGGGATTTCTTTAAGCGCCTCACCGTTTTTTAGTAGGGCTGTTTTAGCCGATAAGTTACTAAGGGCTTTAATGGATTTTGTAGCTTTATTTAAAGCGTAATGCTCCAGCGCATGCCCTAAACTAAATAAAAATAACAACAAGGCACCTTCTGCCCAACTACCAATATAGGCAGCACCAAGAGCCGCTGCAATCATTAAAAAATCGATTTCAAATAAACCTTTGCGCAGTTTAGTGGCAGCCTCCATGGTTATAAAATAACCGCCAAAAACATAGGCTATTATATAAGCAAGTAGCGGTATAACCGGTGTAACAGTACTCCAAGTGGCTAGTATGAAGCCCAGCAGTAAAAATAAACCGCAAAGGAGAGAAAAATATAACTCCGTTCGTTTGCCTAGTATTTGGGTGCCGTGGGTGTGGTTATGATGTTCTGGCATATTGTAATATAGTTAGTGGCTATGGCCGCCTTCACTTTCGTTAAGAAGCATAGCGGTTCCTGTAATTATTAGTTGCTGGTTAATAAGGTTTTCAGGGTTTTGTATTTCGGTAAAATCTTCTGTTTTTTTACCCGTTTTTACAGCGGTTTTTTTAAACTCGAAACCGTTAGGTGTTTGAGCTTTTAAAACCAGTACGTACTGACTGCTGTTAGCTTCTATTATGGCTTCGTTTGGCAGTGCCATAGCGCTAATTTGATTGGTGAAAATTTCAGCTTCTACAAACATACCAATTATATAGTTGGTTTCCGAATTTGTTATTTTACCCAATACTGGAACCCGTCTGGTAGTTTCGTTAATGGTGGTGCCTACCACATGAACTTCTGCTTCATACTTTTTTTGAGACGCTTCGGGAATACTAAATACTATTTTCTGTCCTTTTTTGATTTCCATGATATCTTTTTCAAAAACCGAAAGTGCTACATGTACTTCCGCTGTGTTTACAAGCTCCATAATGACATCGCTATCTGAAACGTATTCTCCAGCACTTACATGTATATTGGATACAAAACCCGACATAGGTGCATAAATGTTTATGGTAGGTGTTATGTTTCCGGCTAAAATGGCTTTCGGATTAATACCAAGCATGGTTAATTTTTTATAAAGCCCATTGTAAAGTGCTAAATTACTCTTGTAAGTGCTTTCTGCTTTTAGGTAGTTTTTTTCTGAAGTTATCTTTTCGTCAAACAATGTTTTTTGGCGTGTATATTCGTTTTTTAAATAGCTTAATTGCTCTGCTACCTCCAAGAACTCTTGTTGCAACGCCACATAGGCGGTATTTTCTAAACTTACTAAAAGCTGGCCTTTGGTAACTTTGTCGCCAACCAAAAGTGGGGTTTTAGTTATGTAGCCGCCCATAAATGTGCTAACACGTGTTTTATGTTGTGGCGGAACATCTATGAGGCCATTTACAGTAACACGCTCGTTAAATACCTGTTCAGAAATGTTACCTAAGGTCATTCCTTCGTTTTCAAATTGAACGGTTGAAATAGTAATTTCATCTTCGTGAGGCACCGTTGCAGCTGGTTCCGTTGTGCTCTTTTCGGTCTGGCCGCAGGCTGTAAAGAGAAGTAAAAGAGCTGCTAAAATATATAGTGATTTCATTTTGTTACGTGTTATAAAGTTAAATTATTTAAAGTAATAATTGTTTGGTTGTAATTGTTTAACTGGGTTAAATAGTCCATTTCCATATCTTTTGCGGTTTCCACGCTTTGGATATATTGAAAGAAATCTATTTCGCCTTCTTGAAACGATCTATTTGCTGTTTTAATTATGGCTTCTTGGAGCTGTTTCCCCTGGGTTTCGTAATATGTTATAGCCGCTTGGTGCTGTTCCAATTGCGCGAGAAGCCGTTGATACTCGCCTTTTAATTTTGTTTTATAATCTGCTTCTTGCATACTTACCGCGGCCTCGGCAATTTTGGAGGCTTTAATTCGTGCGGTATTGCCAGAGAAAAATAGGGGAATTTTTAAGCCAATTTGATAGCCTTGAATATTGGAATTGAGCGTGCTATTACTGCCTACAAAATACTCGGCAGAAATATCTGGCAACAAGGCCTGTTTTTCTTTACTATGTAAGGCTTTGTAATAATTTTTAGAGTCCTTAAAATAGCGTAATCCTGGATTTTCTTCGGAAGGAACTAAAGCCGTTAACGTTAGCTTTTCTAAAGGTGTATTTAAAGTATGTAGCGAATCGGTTTGAACTAGTTTTTTTAGTTGCTCGGTTGCAATTAACACGGCTTGTTGTGCTTGTAAAAAACGCGTTTCCATTTGTTTGCTTTTTGAGACAGCTGTTATCATTTCCAGATAATTGCTTTCGCCCAACTCAAAGCGACGCTTGGCATGTGCAGTAAATTTTGAATATAAGCTATCTAAATACTGATAGGTTTTTACTTTATTTTTAGCGTAACTTAAGGTGTAAAAGCTTGCATAAACTGACCGCTTAAGCTTTAATAATTCGATGTTGTTTTCGGAATCTTTTAAGGTATACGCGGCTTTATTGACACGTTTTTCTGCGAAATAGCGTGTGGGAAATTGAAAGTCTTGCGATACACCAAAAATCTTTAAAGGTTCGTTATTAATGGCCAGATTATTTTCGTCGAAGGTGTAATAAATAGTTGTTTTATCAAAACTGAATGCGCCAGCAATACGAGCATCTACTTCATCCAACTGTAAACCAGCTGCTTTCAATTGCGCATTATTAGCGAGTGCTAATTGCCATACTTGTTGGGCATTTAATGGCGGTTGTTGAGAAAACCCAGACCAAGAAAGTAGTAAAATAATAACTGTTATAAAGGGTGTTTTCTTCATTTTAATAGTTCTTTTTTCTTCAATCCAAGCGTATAAAACGGGTAGGACCACAAGTGTTAAAATAGTGGCTGTAACCAAACCGCCAATAACAACGGTTGCTAAAGGGCGTTGTACTTCGGCTCCAGCATTTGTAGAAACTGCCATGGGTAAAAACCCCAGCGCCGCTGCAGATGCGGTAAGCAATACCGGGCGTAAACGTTCTGTGGTGCCGCGTTTTATTCTGGTTTCTATATCTGTTATTCCTTGGTTTTTTAGGTCTTTTAAATGTTCAATAAGCACAATACCATTTAATACAGCAATACCAAAAAGCGCAATAAAACCAACGCCAGCAGAGATGCTAAACGGTAAATCGCGGAGCCATAAAAGTAAAATTCCGCCAACAGCTGCCAGCGGTATGGCCGAATACACCATAAGCGCATCTGTTACAGAATTAAAGGCAAAGTAGAGTAGGACGAATATTAAAATTAAGGCCACGGGAACCGCTACTAGCAAGCGATCTTTGGCACTTTGTAAATTTTCAAATTGGCCACCGTAGGTTATGGTGTACCCAACCGGCAGTGGTACTTGGTTTGTAATGCGTGTTTGGATATCGGTAACCACAGATTGCAGGTCTCTGTTTCTAACATTAACACCAATAACAATACGGCGTTTGGTATCGTCTCTAGATATTTGTGCCGGTCCTGTGGTATAGGAAATTGTAGCTACTTCATGCAATGGAATTTTTCCACCAGAGGGCAAATCTACGTACAGATTTTGTAGGTCGCTAATATTTTGTCTGTGCTGTTCATCTAATCTAATGGCTAAATCGAAACGTTTTTCACCTTCAAAAATTTGTCCAACTACATCGCCCGCAAACCCCATAGACACTATTTTGTTTAAGTCGGCTATATGTAATCCATACCGGGCAATTTTAGATCGGTTGTAATTAACGCTCATTTGTGGTAGGCCTTCTACTTTTTCAACAATAATATCCGATGCGCCTTCTACATCGTTAATAGCTGTTTTTATGGCATCGGCGGTAGTGGCGAGTACTGCTAAATCGTCGCCAAAAATTTTAATAGCCACATCAGCACGCACACCGGTAATGAGTTCGTTAAAACGCATTTCAATAGGCTGTGTAAATTCAATTTCCATATTTGGAATAACCGCTAGTGCTTCTTTAAATTTTTCGGCAAGTTCATCTTTATTAGAAGCAGACACCCATGTTTTTATGGGGTTTAGTTTAATAATAACGTCACTTTCTTCCATAGACATGGGATCGGTAGGAACTTCGGCAGCACCTATCCGACTTACCACTTGGGCTACTTCAGGGAAATTATCTAGTAATATACGTTCAATTTTTGTGGTAATTTCAATAGTTTTACTCAGGGAGGTTCCTGTTTTTAAAACCGGTTGAATTACAAAATCGCCTTCATCTAAAGTCGGTACAAATTCGCCACCCATTCTACTAAATATAAAACCACTAATTAGTAAAAGCAGCACAGCAGTGCCTATAACAAGGCGTTTGCTATGTAAGGCCCAGTTTATAACAGGTTGGTAGGCGGCTGTTAACCAGCTCATAAGTTTTACAGATATGTTTTTTGGCGATGGACTGGTTGGTTTTAAAAATAATGAAGAGGCTACAGGTACATAGGTTACGCATAAAATCATGGCACCAATTAAAGCAAAACTAAACGTCATGGCCATGGGTTTAAACATTTTACCTTCAATACCGCTTAATGATAAAATTGGAATAAATACGATAAGGATAATAAGCTGTCCAAAAATGGCGGAATTCATCATTTTAGAGGCGCTTTTTAGGGTAATACTATCTATTGCTGCTTTGGAAACGGTTTTTAGTTTGGCACTTTGGGCTGTGATTTGGAAAGCAATAAATTCTACTATAATCACGGCGCCGTCTATAATAATGCCAAAATCGATGGCGCCTAAACTCATTAAATTAGCATCTACGCCAAAAATATTCATAAGTGAAATAGCAAAAAGTAAGCTTAATGGAATAACCGATGCAACCACTAGTCCCGAACGCCAATTTCCGAGTAATAAAACGACTACAAAAATAACAATGAGTGAGCCTAGAATTAAGTTTTCGGCAACGGTAAAAGTGGTTTTATCTATCAATTCGCTTCGTTCTAGAAAGCCATTAATATAAACCCCTTCTGGTAGTGTTTTTTGAATGTTGGCTACGCGCGCTTTTACGGCATCGATAATTTTTTTGGAATTACCGCCTTTTAGCATCATTATTTGGCCAAGTACTTTTTCGCCTTCACCATTTCCGGTAATAGCACCAAACCGGGTGGCATGGCCAAAACCTACTTGTGCGACATCTTTTATGTAAACGGGTGCGCCATCGTTTTTTACAACAATGTTCTCGATATCCTCTAGGTTGGTTATTAAACCTTCACCACGAATAAAATAGGCTTTATTTGTTTTTTCAATATACCCACCGCCAGCTACACTATTATTTTTTTCTAGAGCCTCGTAAATTGCTGAAATAGGCATGTTCATGGCGGTTAATTTTTTCGGATTAATAGCCACTTCATATTGCTTTAAAAATCCGCCCCATGTATTTACTTCAACAACACCGGGGATTCCAGATAATTGCCGTTTAACCACCCAGTCTTGAATGGTACGTAAATCTGTAATGGTGTATTGGTTTTTATATTCAGGTTTAACATCCAGAATATATTGGTATATTTCGCCTAAACCCGTGGTTATGGGACCCATTTCTGGTGTGCCGAAACCTTCGGGTATTTTTTCGGAAGCCGATTTAATTTTTTCAGCAATAAGTTGCCTTGGTAAATAGGTGCCTAACGCATCATCAAAAACGATGGTAACTACTGAAAGTCCGAATTTTGAAACCGATCTAATTTCTTGAACACCCGGTAAATTAGCCATTTCTAGCTCTACAGGATAGGTAATAAATTGCTCTACATCTTGCGTGGCTAAATTGCGCGATGTGGTAATAACCTGTACTTGGTTATTGGTAATATCTGGAACGGCACCAATAGAAATTTGGGTAAGCGAAACAATGCCAAAACCTACAATGGCAAGCGCTCCCAACAGGATAATCAGCTTATTTTGTAAGCTGAATTTTATAATGTTTTGTAACATAATTCATTTTAAATAAGGTTGCTAGCTTTGCATGTGTATGAAAAGCCAGTAATAAAAAAAGAGATAAAACGGAATTAGGCTACTTTGGGAGGTTGAAAAACAGCTGGTTTTTCAAATAGGGAAACAGAGTCTGTGTAGTAAAAGTTTACTGGTGTCTCAATTAATACCTGCGGTGTTAACATAATATGTTGCGTTGTAAGCGCAAAAGCTACGCTGCTATGCGTGCAAGTATGTTGGTGGTCTTTAAAAGGTAACTGTTCGTGTTCTTCATGTTGGCTTGGCGGATGCACGTTGGTATCGGCATAATGTTCAATTAAAAACTCGAAAAATGTATCGCCATACTGTTCTTGATGGTAAGCGGCATGTTCTAATAAAACACCCAGACGCGCAAAATTGTCTTCGCTAATGTGAAGACTTTGAAACAGTATTAAAACTGAAAATAATATGGCTACTGTTTTTTGCATCTCTAACAAATGTACTATTTTTTTTGACTATTACAGTAACAAAGGTTACAAGACTTAAAAATAAGCTTTTAGCTGTACATTTCCGGTGTGTATTACTTGGCTTGTTTCGCTTTTTCTGCCGTAGTAATTTAAATTTAAATCGAGAAAACTGGTTAGTTTTTTTTGCGCTAAAACGCTCCAAGTAAAGTTTTTTCCAGGCTGTAAGCCTTCCATCATTTGGTAGGCAACAGCTGTATTGGCGCTACCTGAAAAATTATTATTGAAATAATTAAATTCGCCACTAATAGCTGCTTTTTGGTAATTAGCAAATGTAAAGGCAACCCCGTATTTTTGTTGTTTTAAGGTTTCTAAATTGCGAATGGTATTGGTTTTAGACGTATACTGGTAGAATACATCAAAACGGGTATTGTCGTTTAATAAATAGGAAATTTTAGGATTTAGGTTGGTTGCTTCAATATTAAAATTTTTGCTTGCATAATTTTCACTAATACTTACATTTTTGTTAAAACCAGACTCTAAATTGGCTAGCCAGCTTGTTGCAAATTTATGGGTAAATTGGAGTTTGTGACTTTCTAAATCGTTTTCAATAAAACCAAAGGATAAGGTGTTTTGTGCTTTGTTGTTTAAATAAGTATACGATGTGGTGTAATGTTGTTTACCGCGATTAAAAAAAAGTACATTTCTAAAATTTAGTTGTAGGGCCAATTGGTCTGCCGCTTTACCTGAAAACGGATTTAAATTGAAATCGTTGCCAGAGCGTTTTTCTTTTCGGTCTACTAAATACGATGTTTGGTTGTGAAAACGAGATAGAATTTTTTTGAAGGTACTTGTGCTGTTAGTCCATTGCTGCGGATTAATGGTTAGTAACTGACTTAAACGATTTTGGTGTGTTTTTATAAAAATTTGATTGGGAAGCAATACCCTAATAAAGTTTGCTTGATCTTGAAATTGCGAAATTTCGAACTCTTCCAGTTCCTGAATGCCGTTGTTATTATAGTCTATCCAGGTGTAAATACCTTGGCCAGCCTCTACTTCTATGTAGGTAAATTCTTGCTGCGGAAGCGTGCCAGAATTAGTTTCGAAAACTGTATTCCATAGCAGTAGTTGTTTAAAAAAGCGTTGGTTAAACGAAAGGCGCGAGTTAAGCGAATTTTCAGAGGCTTTGTCCTTTTCTGCGTCTTTTAAAGTCCTGTAATTAGCGTAAATAGATAAATTGGTGTTTGTGTTTTGGATAATTCGGGAGTCTATATAAAACGTATTAGACGTGTTTACTTTTTGCAATCTATCATTTCTAACACTGTCATTTACGCGGTATTTGTAACCTATTTCAGCAAACACTTTGGTGCTGTCGCCAATACCAGAAAATAGTTCGAAAGATTTGTATCGCTGACTTAAAGCTGTAAGTTCTTGCGTGTTAGTATTGGTCTGCTTATTAGCTTCAAAAGCCAAGCGTGTACCGATCCAGGCCTTCTTAAAACTGTATGTTATTTTGTTATAACTGCGTAAAAAACTGGAACGTGCACGGGTAGAATGTGCTTGCAAGTAACTGGAGTTGGACACTATTTGCCAGTTATTTAAGCGTAAATTGGCAAATGTAATATGTCTGTTGCCATTAAAATTATCTGTGTAATTAAGATGTTCAAATTGGTAGCTTATCAAACCCTTTTTGGCATGAAAGCTTTGTATGCCTGATTTTAAAAACAGCTGATTTCCCGGCTCTGGGGTACTTTGGTTAGCTTCTGGTTGAACTAAATTCCAGTCTCTATTAAATTCGGCATCGTAAATACGTTGCACGGACCGAAAGTTTTCTTGAATATAATCCGTGTCTACCATAGCGGTAAATTGCCAACTGCTATCTTTTTTAATTAGGACTTGTTCCACAGAAAGTTTTCCGGCAAAACCATCGTTATTGGCGTTATCGATATCAGAGAATAAGTTGAGGTCGTTTTTACTGGCAGCCAATTCAAAACCCACGGTTGTTTTTTCTGAAGGCGTATAGGCACCATTTACAATAGCCATTTGTAATTTAGTAGGCGCTATTAGTTGAATTATAGGCTCAAAATTACCTTGGGGTTGCCCCGCAATAGGAGCAACATACTTATAAATGGTAGAAATGGCGTTTATTTGCTCGCCATTAACCTCGTTGTCAATAATGTAGTTGCCTAAATTGGCGCCAACGCGGGTAAATGTAACGCTATAAAGTTGGTCGTTAGGATTGTTTGAAAACACAAATGCTTCCACACCATTTATTTGCTCTTTTTTATACAAAATTCTATTTTCATTGAATGCTTCTGGTTTTGCAGAAGGCGCTACCATTAAGCTTTTATCGTCTCCGGCATTGGCAAGAATTTCTACCTGCTCGGGGCTTAAATTTTGTTGTAAAGGGCTGTTTTTAGAATCTGCTTCGCTATAAACAGAAACTCCTAGTTTTAAAGCTTCACTATTATAGCGGCTTCCTCCAAAAACGACTAATCTGGAATAATTGCGCTCACTGTACTGATAGTCTACTGTAATGCGCATTTCCGACGTAATAGGAAATGTTGGATTAAAAACAATTTCGCCAGCGTTATAATTAATCACATAATCTTTATTTTCGCCGCGCTCCAAAGGAACGCCGTTTACATAAACAGTTTCGCTACCCGATACAATTAAAACGTATAGCTCTTGGTTGGGGCCTTTTAATTTGTAGGGACCTTGATTGCCTTCTTGGGCTGTAAACTGGCTGGTGGTAAACTGGCCACGTACCAAGGCTCCAGCAGCAAATAGGTTGGTGCTAGATTTTGGGTGGTTTAAGGTGGCGTTTACAGACAAACCTTGAACGCGTTTTGTGAAATTTCCAAAATAGGAATCTTTGTTTTCCAAGTCTACATCGCCTGCTCTTATTTTCCAATTATCGCTAAAAAGTTCTATAAAAACCTGATCAAATTCATCTAATCGCTGCGAATAACCTGCCTCTTGCAGTGGTACATTAGCATCTTGAATAGAGGCTCTAAGCGATACCTTGTCGCTTAATTTACCGGTAATTTGTAAATCCAGTTCGCTGTTTAAAACCGAATTTTGGTTGTTTCCAATAACTACACCACGCGAAATACTACCTGTGGTGTTAAGGCCATCAAAGGGTTTAAAAGTGGTTTTTTCGCTTGGTTGCGACAATTTATACAAGCGCTGTTGGTTGTTGGTATTCGCTAAAATGATGCCTTCATCCAGTTGTTTGTAAGTTTTAGTTAAAAATTCAGGATAAGACAAATAAGACACAATAAGTGAATCGGTTTCAATGGGCTTTTTAAATGTTACAACAGCTTTAGCAAAATCTACCTCGTAAACGGAACTATCTATAAAAGTGGTGTCGGATGTTTTTAAAGAAAAAAAACTAGAATTTATGCTTACCGAGTCAATAACAATAACATTATTAAAGGCAATCTTTTTTGTTTTGTAGTTGGAATCTGGCTGTTGCGCAAAGGCACAAAAGCTAAATAAACACGCAAAAAAGTAAAACCAGTATCTCATGTAGTGTTAAACTGCTAATTGAAGAAATTATTTTGTTAATACTTTCTGTTAAATCCGCATTAAATTAATAGTGTAAAAGTAACGCATTATTTATTTTAGCTGAAATTATTTTAAAAGCCCAGAACTATTAGGGTACGAACCTCATTTTAGAAAAAGTATTCATGAAAATTATTTCATATAACGTAAATGGCATCCGAGCTGCCTTAAATAAAGGATTTTTAGATTGGTTAAAAGCAGCTAACCCTGATGTTATTTGTCTTCAAGAAATAAAAGCCTTAAAGGAACAGCTGGATTTAGAACTTTTTGAGGCGGCAGGCTATAAATATCATTATTGGTTTTCGGCAGAAAAAAAAGGCTATAGTGGTGTGGCTATTTTAAGTAAAATAGAACCAACGCAGGTAACCTATGGAACAGGAATAGCCTCCATGGATTTTGAAGGGCGTAATATTCGTGCCGATTTTCCGGCTAGTGCAAATAATGGCACGCCTGTTTCTGTAATGAGTTTGTATTTGCCTTCTGGAACCAATGATGCCCGTTTGCAGCATAAATTTGATTATATGGATATGTTTTACGATTACGTAAACCAATTGGTTGAGGAAGTTCCCAACCTTGTTATTTGTGGCGACTATAATATTTGTCATGAAGAAATAGATATTCATAATCCTAAAATGAAAGGCGTGTCCGGATTTTTACCAGAAGAACGCGAATGGCTTGGAAATTTTATAGATAGTGGTTTTATAGATTCGTTTAGATATTTACACCCTGAAAAACAAGTGTTTAGTTGGTGGAGTTACCGAGCTAATTCTCGGGCTAATAACAAAGGATGGCGTTTGGACTACGCTATGGTTTCCAAACCGTTAAAAGACGCAATAAACCGGGCCGTTATACTAACAGACGCGGTACATAGCGATCATTGCCCAATTTTACTAGAACTAAAAAGTTAACCTCAATATAAAATAGTTAATACAGCATGAAAAACCTTATAGCAGCCTCTGCGCTTTTACTTGTAACCACAACGGCCTGTGTGTCGCCTAAAGTGTATAAAGATTTAGAAGAAAAATACGCCACGCTTAAAACAGAACACAGTGCCTTAACTGATGAAAATAATGAGTTAGCAGCAACCAAAAACAAGGCTTTAAACGATTTAGAAAGCTTGCAAAAAGCCCATAATCAGGTGGTGGCAGAACGCGACAGGTTGCAGCAAGCCTTAGATGTTTTGCAAAATAAGTTTAACGTGTTAAAATCGTCCTACGAAGCTTTGGAAACAAACAGCTCTGCTGCCATAGCAAAAAATACGCAAAAAAACCGAGAGCTATTAGCGCAATTAGAAGCGAAAGAACAAGCTCTAGCGGCCGAAAATGCACGTTTGCAAACACTTAAAAGCGCATTAGAAGAGCGCTCTGGTCGTATTGCCGAATTGGAGGGAATGATAGCTGCCAAAGAAGCCGATATGAAACGTTTAAAGGATGCCGTTTCTAGTGCCTTAACAGATTTTGAAGGAAAAGGTTTAACAGTAGAGCAACGCGACGGTAAAGTATATGTATCTATGGAGAATAAATTGCTGTTTCAATCTGGTAGTTGGGCAGTTGGTACACAAGGAAAACAGGCGGTAAAACAATTGGGAGCCGTACTAGCAGATAACCCCGAAATTGCAGTTTTAATTGAAGGCCATACAGATAATGTACCCTATAATGGTAGTGGCCAATTAAGTGGTAATTGGGATTTATCTACCAAACGAGCCACCGCTATTGTAAATATTTTACGAGAAAATGCTGCTATTAATCCAGAAAATTTAACAGCAGCCGGACGTGGCGAGTACGCACCAGTTGCAACAAACGACAGCGCAGAAGGTAGAGCCAAAAACCGACGAATTGAGGTGATTTTAACCCCTAAATTGGATGAAATTTCCAAATTACTAAACGATTACTAAAATAATTTACACGCTTAAATTTTAATTTTTTCTTCATGAAATATACCACACTACCGCATACCAATATTAAAGTAAGTAAACTTTGTTTAGGCACCATGACCTGGGGCAACCAAAATACCCAAGCAGAAGGGTTTGAGCAAATGGATTTTGCGGTAGCTAATGGTATTAACTTTTTTGATACAGCCGAGTTGTATCCTGTTCCTGCTACAGCACAGACCTATGCCGAAACAGAGCGCATAATAGGGAATTGGTTTCAAAAAACGGGAAACAGAGACCGGGTGGTGCTCGCGTCTAAAATTGCAGGACCAGGCGATTATACGGCGCACATACGCACTAACGGATTTAGTCCGGAAGCTCTAATGGATGGTGTTAATCAGAGTTTGAAGCGTTTAAAAACCGATTATATCGATTTGTATCAACTGCATTGGCCAGAGCGTAAAACCAACACTTTTGGAATTCGCGACTACGCCCATAATACAACCGATGCTTGGGAAGATAATTTTAAGACCATTTTAATGACTTTAGACGACCTTATAAAGGCTGGAAAAATTAGACATGTAGGAATATCTAACGAAAAAGCTTGGGGAACCATGCGCTATTTGGAAGAGGCACGTAGGCATGACTTGCCAAAAATGATAACCATTCAAAATGCATACTCCCTATTAAATCGCGTTTTTGAAGGCGATTTAGCCGAAATAGCCATACGCGAAAATATAGGTCTTTTAGCGTATTCGCCTATGGCTTTTGGTGTGCTTTCGGGTAAATATGTTAAAAACCAAGCCGCTGATAATGCCCGCTTAAAACTGTTTCCACGATTTGCACGTTACAGTGGCAAGCAAGCAACGGAGGCAACAAAGCATTACTTAAAAATTGCAGAAAAGCACCAAGTAAGCTTGGCACAAATGGCTTTAGCTTTTGTAGCTACTAGACCTTTTGTTACCAGTTCCATAATAGGCGCCACTAATATGACGCAACTAAAGGAAAATGTAGCAAGTATAAACATGGAAGTAACACCTTCGATGTTAGAAGCTATTAATGAAATTCATGAAATGTTTCCAAATCCTGCACCATAAATCTTAAAATATTACAAAATCTCCCATTAACTGGTAATTTTCATCGAAGCTTTTTTCAATTCATCGATTAAATAAGTATTTAATCTATTAAGCGCTTGTTAAATGATTCTTAACATAGTTTTTTTATAATTTTAGGAATTAAAATAAAAACTAATCATTAGTACAATTTAGCTTTATAACTAGGGTTTTTAGGTGCTTCAATCTAAAAGGTCGTTTTTAAGTTTTTTTGTGCTCTGATAGCCAATAGATTAACTAACTTAGATTTAAACAATGAAAAAAATTACCCTTTCAATTCTCTTTGGAATTATATCCTTTTTTGGATTTTCCCAAATTGGATTAGTTGAAAATTTCGATGCAGGTTTAACCTTACCTCCGGGATGGACAGGTGCTGGTTATGCTGGATCTGTATTCCAGCCTTGTAGTGTTGTTTCCTTAAGAGCCAATTTAAGTGCAAGCAACCTTACCGACGATTTGATTTCACCAAACATCGTGGGCGAATCAAATGGTACCGATTTAACCGTTGCTCTAGATTACAAAATTGTAGACTGGTCCGCAGCCGTAGATCCAACCAACCCAGGTTGGGGAGAATTGAATATTCAATACTCAACAGACAATGGTGTTAACTGGATTACCGCGGGATCTATAAACGATACCAATCACCAAACGGCTAATACATGTGCCACTTTTAGTGTGGTTGTACCGGCCGCTGCTATTCCTATAGGTACCGATGTAAAGTTGAGATTTGAAAACGTTTATTTTTCAGGTAACTACTATTTTTATATCGATAATGTAAGAGCCACCCAAGTTGTGGTAGATCCGCCTTCTTGTTCTAATCTACTTAGTCCAGCAAACGGTGATACCGGTGTAGATATTAATGCTAATTTAAGCTGGCAGCCTGCTACGGGTATTCCAACAGGATATACACTTACAGTAGGTACTACACCAGGAGGTAACGATATAGTGGATAATCTAGATGTAGGGCTATCTACTTCTTACGATTTACCACAGTTAGAATATTCTACCACATATTATGTAACGATTACGCCATTCAACGCTAATGGCGACGCTGTTGGTTGTACAGAGCAATCCTTTACTACGGGTGCCGATCCTAATGCTCCGGTAGATTGTGCTTCTGGTATTCCAATTAATACCGTATTCTGTTACACCAATAACGACACAACAACATTTAGTTTTGTAAGTAGCGATGGTTCGCCATTGTTTGTAGTTTTTAA
Organism: Bizionia sediminis; assembly: GCF_042684585.1. Classification (NCBI taxonomy): domain Bacteria; kingdom Pseudomonadati; phylum Bacteroidota; class Flavobacteriia; order Flavobacteriales; family Flavobacteriaceae; genus Bizionia; species Bizionia sediminis. The sequence goes on along the minus strand of NZ_JBHULS010000002.1, from coordinate 198,922 downwards.
CTCTGGTCGTACAGAAAATAACTGGGATGAGTTAGTTGTTACCGATTCAGACGGTACTAACCTATATACAGGTTATGGAAATAATGGCGATCTTACAGGATTGCAATTTACCTCTACAGGCGATACCATTACAATAGGTGTAACCTCTGATGGTTCTGGAATTAGTTGTACTACAGCGCCTTGGGATTTTGATGTATACTGTGTGGATACTTCTGTTGTTCCTAACTGTAACTCAGATTTAACGGTACCAGTAAATGGTGCGGTAGATGTAGATGAAAATACCGATATTTCTTGGAGTCCGGCCACCATTTTTGTTACGGGCTACATACTTAATGTTGGAACAACACCAGGAGGAACAGACGTTATTGACAACTTGGATGTTGGAGACGTATTAACATACGATTTAGGAACTTTAGTTTACGATCAAACATACTACGTAACTATTATTCCTTATAACGATAATGGTCAAGCTACAGGCTGTACAGAGGAAAGTTTTACAGTACGTGCCGATCCAAATCAAATAATTGATTGTGCTAATAACCAAATTTTAAACACCGTTTTCTGTTATGAAAATGGAAACAATGCCTTCCAAGAAATTTTCAGTTTCCAGAGCTCGGATGGTAGCCCGTTAAATATGTTCTTTAATTCTGGAACCATTGAATCTTGTTGTGATAATATTAGAATACAAGATGGAAATGGAACTATTCTTTTTGAGGGTAATAACGGTGGCGATTTAGCAGGTCTTTCTATTGTGTCGCAAACAGATAGATTAGTAATGTTCTATGAGGCAGATGGATCTGTTAGTTGTGAAAGTGGTTCTAGAACACCATGGGATTTTGACGTATCGTGTGTAGACACTACGGCTGTTCCTAACTGTAACGCAGCCTTAACCGAGCCACTAAATGGCGCTGTTGGTGTAGATGAAGACACCAACTTAACATGGTCTGCTGCTAGTATTTTTGTTACAGGTTATACCATTAACATGGGAACAACACCAGGTGGAACGGATGTTTTAGATGGTGTAGATGTTGGTAACGTGTTAACTTACGACATTCCTCAAACCTTAACGTTTGATACAACTTACTACGTAACAATTATTCCTTACAACGATAATGGACCTGCTACGGATTGTACAGAAGAGAGTTTTACAGTTAGAAGCGACCCATTCCAAATAGTAGATTGTGAAACCAATCAGATAGTAAATACCGTATTCTGCTATGAAAACGGAAACAACACGTTTATAGAAATATTTAGTTTCCAAAGTTCTAACGGAAACCCATTAAATATGTTCTTTAATTCAGGAACAATTGAGTCCTGCTGTGATAATATCAGAATAGAAGAAGCCGATGGTACCGTTATATACGAAGGAAACAACGGTGGTAATTTAGCAGGCCTGTCTTTAAACTCTGTTGGCGATACCATGATCATGTTTTACGAATCGGATGGTTCCGTAAGTTGTGAAAGTGGTTCTAGAACACCATGGGATTTTGATGTATCTTGTATTGATACAACGGCTGTTCCAAACTGTAATGCCGAGTTATTGTCTCCTGCAAATGCATCTGTGGATATTGATGAAAATGCCGATTTAACATGGAGCCAAGCTTCTGTTATCGTTACAGGTTACTTCTTATCCATTGGTACAACACCAGGAGGAACAGATGTTCTGGATAACTTTGACGTTGGCGATGTGCTAACTTACGACCCAGGAACGTTACTTTATGAAACAACTTATTATGTAACCATTACACCATATAACGATAATGGTTCAGCAACTGGTTGTACAGAATATAGCTTTACTACGCGCCCTGATCCAAATCAGATAGTAGATTGTGAATCTGGTGTGCCTGTAAACACGACTTATTGCTACACAGCTAACGATGATACCGAGTTCAACTTTGCAAGTTCAACAGGCTTCCCTTTAGTATTGGAGTTTAACGCTGGTCAGGTTGAAAACAACTGGGATGAACTAATTGTATTAGATTCCGATGGTACTGTGTTATACGAAGGATACGGAAATAATGGCGATTTAACAGGTTTAACATTTACAAGTACAGGAGCAACCTTAACCGTAATTATTGATTCAGATGGTTTTGGTAGCTGTACAACAAGTGGCTATACACCATGGGATTTTGATGTATATTGTCAAACATGTTTACCACAAACAGTAGACTTTAATGTTATAAATGGCGATTGTATTTCAGATCCAAACAACCCTTCTTTTGAAGTAGAGGTTGATATTACAGACATGGGTGATGCTACAAGTTTACTTGTTACCGATAACCAAGGTAGTGCACCAATTACTGTAACCGAGGTAAGTACACTAATTTTAGGCCCTTACCCAGCTTCAACTAACATTGTTGTTACTGTAGAAAACGAAAACGATGCCAACTGTATTACGGTAAGTAATCCATTAGCATTTTTATGTCCACCACCACCAAACCCTTGTTCTATTGTTTACGCAGGTGAGGATGGTGAAGTAGATTGTAACACACCAGAAGCAACACTGGCAGGAAACTTCCACTTATATGGACAAGACACCAATAATTACGAAATAAACGCTATAGACACGTGTCCAACACCACCAGTAGATGGTGCTACACCAACAAGTGTTAATACAGATGATATTTGGTCCGATGTGATAGATCTTGGATTTGATTTCTGTTTCTACGGCGGCGTTTACGACAAAGTTATAATTGGTTCAAACGGTGTGGTAAGTTTCGAAATTGAAAATGCAAATACTGGAAATGGCTGGGCTTTAGGCAGTGGCGACCAACTTCCAAATGCTACAAATGCAACTATAACAGAAGGAAACATTTTTGGTGTAGGACATGATATCGATCCGTCGGTTTGTGGTAGTATTGATTATGTCGTATTAGGTTCGGCACCTTACAGACAATTTGTAGTAAATTACAACGCTGTTTGTCATTTTGGTTCACAATGTAATTCTAATACAACCACATCACAAATCATATTACACGAGTCATCAAATAACATTGATATTCACGTATTAAGTAAGCCAACCTGTACAGATTGGAACGGCGGTAGAGCTGTTATTGGTTTACAAAATGTAGACGATACTGCAGCAACAACACCTCCAGGACGTAACACAGGTGTTTGGACGGTAACAGAACCAGAATCTTGGAGATTCTCGCCATCTGGCACACCTAACTATACCTTGCAATGGACAGATGAAAACGGAACAGTTATAAGTACAGAAGATACCGTAGTGGTGTCTCCAACACAAACAACTACTTATAACTTCGAGGTTACATACGAATTATGTACTGGTGGTACCGCAACAGTTTCAGATGAGGTGGAGGTAGTGTATACAGATTTATCTACGTTTGATAGCTCCTTTACAATGGAAGCCGCTTGCGATAGTGTAACAACTACAATAGACGGTGATACAGGTGGAACATTTAGTTTTAACCCTGAACCAACCGATGGTGCTACTATTGATCCAACAACTGGTAATATTTCAAACGCTGTTGGTGGCGCAACCTATACGGTGCAATATTCGGTAGGAGAGGAATCGTGTCCATCTATTTCTACGCAATCAGTTACTATTCCTGAAGCTGGTAATACAGCATTCGAATATGTTGCAGATTGTACAGGCGCAACAGCAACACTTTTAGGAGATGCTGGCGGAACCTTTACCTTTAACCCTGCTCCTACAGATGGCGCTGTAATAGATGCGGCAACTGGTGAAATTACAAATGGAGTGCAAGGTGCAACTTATACCGTAGATTATTTTATTGATGGTATTTGTCCAGCCACAACTACAGTTAGCGTAACGCTGCTATCTGGCGGAAACCCTGCATTTGTATTAACAGGTAACTGTGGTAACGGTGCAACCGCCGAGATTACTGGCGATCTTGGTGGTACGTTTAGTTTTAATCCAGCCCCAACAGATGGTGCAGTGATTGATGTTAACACAGGTGAAATTACAAATGGTGTAGGTGGTTCAACCTATTCTGTGGAATACACCCTAACAGAGGTATGTACGGTTTCTAGCATTGAAACAGTTACGCTTCCAGAAACGGAGGATCCAAGCTTCGAGGTTGCTAATTTAGAATGTTCTAGTGCTACCTTTACGGTTACAGGAACTGCTGGTGGTTCATTTGCCTTTAGCCCTGATTTAGGCGATGGCGCTGAAATAGATGCAACAACGGGCCAAATAACCAACGGTACGCCAGAGCAAACTTACACAGTAGCTTATACCACACCAGGTGCGTGTTCGGCTTCTAGTACCGTAATGGTTACATTAGAACCAAGTAACGAAGATCCATCTTTTACAGTAATACCAACTTGTAATGGTGCCACTGTTGAAATAACAGGCGATTTAGGTGGTGTGTTCTCGTTTAACCCAGAGCCTAACGATGGTGCAACTATTAACCCAAGTACGGGTGAGGTTGAGAACGGTGTAGCTAATACCACATACACCATCCAGTATACTACAGGCGGACCATGTCCACTGTCGTCTACAGAGAGCTTTGTTTCGGATAATTGTATAATTCCGCAAGTTATTACGCCAAATAATGATAACGTAAATGATACGTTCGATTTAACCGGCTATAATGTAAGTAGTTTAGAAATATTTAACCGTAACGGTAGAAAAGTATTTAGTAAAACGAATGGTTATACAAATGAGTTTAGAGGAATTGCCGATAACGGTGATGAGCTGCCTGTTGGAACATACTACTATGTTATGAAATATCAAGGTGGTAAAGTGAGAACGGCATGGGTATATATCAACAAGTAAACGAACACAACCAAAATTTAAAATGAAAAAACTATATATAATAATCGTATTCTTATTGTCGGCATCCTTTATGCACGCACAACAAGATCCGCAGTACACGCAGTATATGTATAATATGAACGTCATAAATCCAGCTTACGCTGGATCTTATGAGGGGATTGCCATTGGCGCGCTTTACAGGAGCCAATGGGTTGGACTAGAAGGCGCTCCTAATACAGGAACGCTTTCTATAAGTTCACCAGTAGGAAAACGAGTTGGTTTAGGCCTATCGTTTATTAACGATGAAATTGGTCCGGTACGTGAGAACAACGTATATGCCGATTTCTCCTATACCTTGCCACTTGGAGCAGATAACAAATTAGCGTTTGGTGTTAAAGCCGGTGCTACTTTTCATAAGGTTGGTTTAATTGGTTTGGACGTGTTACAACCAGGCGATCAGTTTCTGCAAGAAGATGTAGATGGGGTAACACCTAACGTTGGTGCTGGTGCGTATTTTTACAAGCCAAATAAGTACTACGTATCGGTGTCTATGCCAAATATTCTTAACTCGGTGCATTTAGATGCTACAAATGGTAAAAAAGTTGGTTCCGAAACACAGCACTTGTTTGCAGGTGCAGGTTACGTGTTTAACCTGTCGGATAACTTTGCTTTAAAACCGCATGGTATGCTAAAAATGGCTTTCGATGCCCCGGTAAGTTTTGATGTAAATGCTAATTTATTTATGTATAACTTTATAGAAGTGGGTGCAGGGTACCGTTTGGACGACTCGTTTACAGGAATGATTAATTTTATGGTATCGCCTAATTTAAGAATTGGATATGCCTATGATAACATCAACTCCGAGTTAAATGTAGCCACAACATCCTCGCACGAGATTTTTATTAACTTCGATTTCAGCTTTACCAAAAAAGTATCGCGTTCACCTCGTTATTTCTAAACACTTAAGCTAAACATAATGAAAAACATTAAAATATTAATAGCACTTATAATCATGAGTAGTTTAAGTACAACTGCTCAAAATAAAGCTACAGAATCAGCAGATAAACATTTTGCCAAATTTGAGTTTGTTAAAGCCATAAAAGATTATAATAAACTTGTAGAAAATGGTCAGGCCGATGCTTATGTGTACGCCCAGCTAGGTGAAGCTAATTACAACATTTTTAACACTGTTGAAGCAGAACGTTGGTATGCAAAAGCGCTAGAAACGTCTCAAAGTCCGGAGGTTATTATAAAATACGCTCAAATGCTAAAAGCAAACGGCAAGTACGACGAATCCAACCAGCAAATGCAGCGTTTTGCTAGCATGCGACCTGGCGATGATCGTGCCGTAGCTTTTTTGGCAAATCCAGACTATTTACCTAAAATTTTAGAAAAAGGAAAAAAGTTTAATATTCAGAATCTAGATATAAACACGGAAAACTCCGATTTTGGCGGTGCTATAAATAATGGGCAGTTTTACTTTACATCTGCTAGAAATAACGCACGTCGTAATTACGGATGGAACGATCAGCCATTTTTAGATGTCTATGTTTCAACTGTTTTAACCGATGGTTCTTATCAAGAGGCGGACCCTGTTGAAGGCGATGTTAATACAAAATACCACGAAGGTACCGTAACCTTTAGCCCAGATGGTAATACTATGTATTTTTCGCGCGAAAGTTTTTTCGAAAATGAATATGAGAAAGATAGTATTTCTAACACAAAATACAGTGTATTACACCTGTACAAAGCAACAAAGTCTGGTAATAAATGGACCAATGTAGAGGCTTTGTCTTTAAACAGTCCTAATTATAACGTAAGTAATCCAGCTATGAGCGCAGACGGAAAAACACTGTACTTCCAGTCTAATATGCCAGGTGGATTCGGCTTATTCGATATTTACATGGCGTCTGTAAACGACGATGGTACCGTTGGTGAGCCTGTTAACATGGGCCAAAAGGTAAATACAGAAGGTAACGAAAAATTCCCTTATTCCAGTTCCAATGGTACGCTGTATTTTTCATCGGATGGTCATTTAGGTTTAGGTGCTTTAGATGTGTTTTATACCAAGGAAATAGATGGTAAAATGGCACCTGTACGCAATGTGGGTATTCCTGTAAATAGTAATGCAGACGATTTTGCTTTTTCTATTAATGAAGAAACAGGCGAGGGCTATGTATCCTCTAACCGTGAAGGTGGGAAGGGTAGTGACGATATTTATTTAGTGAAAAAAATTCAGCCAATTTGCGATGTGCTTATAGCTGCAACCATTGTAGACGCTACTACGGGTGAGGCATTAGGCGGTGCTATGGCAACCATTATAGATGCACAAGGCAATAAGCTTACATCAAAAATAAGCACAGCTGAAGGTCTTGCTGAATTTATGGTGGCTTGCGAAAATGATTCTGAAATTGAAGTAACAATGGATGGTTACGAAAGTAATAAAGTAGCTGTAAAAGGTAGTAGAGACGAAGAAGTAGCAGTGAAAATTCCATTACAACCAATCGAGAAAATTATTGTTGCAGACCGTGTGGAGTTGGAGCCTATCTTTTTCGATTTCGACAAATCGAACATAACGGCTACGGCGGCTTTTGAATTGGATAAATTGGTTCAAATAATGACAAAATATCCAAATATGATGATTAAAGTTACGTCTCATACAGATAGTCGAGGTCCAGATGCTTACAATGAGCTTTTATCGGACAGACGTGCTAAAACAACTGTTCAGTATGTAGTATCTAAAGGTATTGATGCGAGCAGAATAAGCGGTCAGGGTATGGGCGAAAAGGAGCCTAAAGTAAACTGTGGTTCGGGCTGTACAGAGGCAGAGCACCAGTTAAACCGAAGATCGGAATTTATAATTGTTAGCGGCGGCCCTAATAATTAAGGAAACGCTACCAAACGAAACATTAAGTCAAAAAAAAAGCTCCGAACTATTCGGAGCTTTTTTTATTTGATTTTTTTACCATTTTTGTCAAAAAAGTGGTATTCTAGATACGTGTAAGCATCTCTTGGCATTACTTTTACCCATTTTTTATGTTCAAAAAACCATTTTGAACGTATGGATGGAAACCCTTTTGTTAAAAAGGCTGCTATAAAAGGATGTGTGTTTAGAGTCACCTTATTATAGTCTTTTTTAAATAGTTGTTCCAAATCGTGCTTAATTTTTGGCACAATACCTATTGGAGCCTCAACATCGCCGTTAATGGCGGCATTAGGATTTTCTTCACGTGTTTTAATGTTCATTTCTGGTCTAACACGTTGTCTTGTAATTTGTACCAAACCAAATTTACTTGGCGGTAGTACTTTGTGTTTCGCTCTGTCATCTTTCATTTCTTCACGCAGATGATTGTAAAGCGTTTTTCTGTTTTCAGCGGATGTCATATCAATAAAATCCACTACAATAATCCCGCCCATATCGCGCAAGCGTAATTGTCTTGCAATTTCGGTGGCGGAAATTAAGTTTACTTCCAAGGCGGTGTCTTCTTGGTTTTTGGCTTTGTTGGAACGGTTACCACTGTTTACATCAATAACATGTAAGGCCTCGGTGTGTTCTATAACCAAGTAGGCGCCTTTGGACATGGAAACCGTTTTTCCGAAGGATGTTTTAATTTGTCTTTCTACACCAAATTTTTCGAAGATGGGAACATTGGATTGATATAACTTCACTATAGATTCTTTTTTTGGTGCAATTTCCTGCACGTAATCTTTAATTTGAATGTAAAGTTCTTCGTCATCTACGTAAATATTTGTGAACGTATCATTAAAAATATCTCGTAATATGGACGATGCTTTATTCAATTCACCTAGTACTTTACTAGGGTGGTGTGCTTTGTCTAGTTTTTTACACATGGCGGTCCAACGGCCAAGTAAATTTTGTAAATCTTTATCTAGCTCTGCTACTTTTTTGCCCTCTGCTACGGTACGAATAATAACCCCAAAACCCGGAGGTGTAATGCTTTTTACAAGGCGTTTTAGGCGGTCTTTTTCATCTTTATCCTCTATCTTCTGCGATACAGAAATCCGATCGGAAAACGGCACTAAAACAATGTATCTACCTGCTATGGATAGCTCGGAACTAATACGCGGTCCTTTTGTTGAAATGGGTTCTTTTACTATTTGTACTAAAGTAGATTGATTAGATTTTAAAACGTCGGTTATTTTGCCGTCTTTATCTATATCCTTCTCAAATGGGAAATTTTTTAAGGAATAATCCTTTAATTTACCTGTGCTTACACGTTTTGTGAATTTTAAAAGCGACGGTAATTTGGGTCCTAAATCATGATAATGTAAAAAGGCATCTTTTTCGTAGCCTACATTTACAAATGCAGCATTTAAACCCGGAACAGCTTTTCTTATTTTGGCTATAAACACATCGCCAACAGAAAAGTTATTACCACCCTCGTCTTTTTGTAATTCAACTAGTCTTCCATCTTTTAATAAGGCAAAATCAACAGTATCTGAACCAGATCGAATAATCAATTCTTTATTCATAATGTTAATTTTTATCTACCATGCTAGGAGCATGACAGATGGATTAATACTATTTTCTGCTTGTTTAGTTAAGCAGAAAGAATACCAAAATTACTAGCTAACCGCTATGGTGCTAATAATTTTGGCATCTCACAGGATTTTTTAAATCCGAAGAGTTTTAAAGCAGCTGCCTTAAACTCATTTTCAAAGAACTTGTTGTCTTAAAAACCAAAAAAGTAGTTAAATAACTACTTTTTTTAGCTTACTTCTTCTTTTTGTGACGGTTAGCGCGTCTTCTTTTTTTACGCTTATGCGTTGCTACCTTGTGTCTCTTTCTCTTTTTACCACTTGGCATAAGTTACTTGTTTTAAGTTAATAATTTAATGTTTTTACTTGACGTCAACATTCGTTTTTACACCTTCTACGAATACTTTTGCAGGTTTAAATGCAGGAATATTGTGAGCAGGTATTTTGATAGTTGTATTTTTAGAAATATTTCTTCCAGTTTTTTCAGCTCTTGTTTTAATTATAAAACTTCCAAAACCTCTTAAATATACATTATCGCCACTCTCTAATGAGGTTTTTACCTCCTCCATAAATGTTTCAACAGTTGCCTGTACATCGCCTTTTTCAATTCCTAATTTTTCAGAAATTTTTGCTACTAAATCAGCCTTTGTCATGTTAAATATTTTAATGTATTGCTATTAATCCAATAAGGGATGCAAATATAGGAATTAAAAATTCAATATTTCAAACCTAATTCATTAAAATTTAAGAATATAAACCGTTATTTTTGCACTTAGTCCTATTTATATATGCAACTATCCAAAACTCTAATAAGTTGGTATTTAGTTAATAAGCGGGAATTGCCTTGGCGAAATACTCAAAACCCTTACTTTATATGGTTGTCCGAAATTATTTTGCAGCAAACCCAAATTAAGCAAGGTTTACCGTATTATGAAGCCTTTGTTTCTCAATACCCTACTGTTTTTCATCTGGCAAAAGCACCTGAAGAAGCCGTTTTAAAACTGTGGCAGGGACTAGGCTATTATTCGCGTGCTAGAAACCTGCACGCCACGGCTAAATACATTGCGTTTCATTTAAACGGACAGTTTCCAGAAAACTATAAAGAGTTGCTTAAGCTAAAAGGTGTTGGCGATTACACTGCTAGCGCTATTGCATCCTTTTGTTTTAACGAAGTGGCAGCTGTTTTAGATGGTAACGTATTTCGGGTATTAGCTAGGTATTATGGTATACATACTCCTATAAATTCTACTGAAGGAAAAAAAACCTTTAAGGCTTTGGTTTCAGATTTAATTGATAAAAAAAATCCAGCAGATTTTAACCAAGCTATTATGGAATTTGGGGCCTTGCAGTGCACCCCTAACAAACCAGATTGCCCCACGTGCCCGCTGGCTAGTAGCTGTTATGCGCATCGAAAAAACGAAATAAACCAATTGCCTGTTAAAACAAAAGCGCGCAAACCAGCAATTAAATTTTTTAATTTTTTAGTATACATCTCGGATGTTAATACCACCATACTCGAAAAAAGAGAACAAAAGGGCATTTGGCAAAATTTATACCAATTCCCTTTAATAGAAACACCAAAGGCTATTAATAAACACGAGCTTCTAAACTATATAGCCAACGCACAGGATATACAGGAGGTTAGTTTGTTTAATGCCAATCCTATTGTGCATAAATTGTCGCACCAGCATTTATATACCAAGTTCTGGATTATTAAAACCAACAAGCTACCCCAACCAACGGTGCCTTTTGCAGATCTTGAAAAATATGCAGTTCCTATTGTTATTAAAAATTTTATGGATGCCTATAATTTTGAAGTTGAAATTTAGCCGACTCATAATTTTTTACTAATTTTAAGTTTATGAATAGCAAAAGCGTAATTTTGTAAATTAAATAACAATCATGTCAGGAACATTAAATAAAGTTATGCTTATTGGGCATTTAGGAGACGACGTAAAAATGCACTATTTTGAAGGTGGCGGATGTATTGGGCGTTTTCCTTTAGCAACCAACGAAACCTATATAAATAAACAAACCAACGAGCGAATAACGAACACCGAATGGCATAATATTGTGGTTAGAAACAAAGCCGCCGAGGTATGCGAAAAATATATTGGAAAAGGCGATAAAGTATATATTGAAGGCCGCATTAAAACCAGAAAATGGCAGGACGATAGCGGTAACGACCGGTATTCTACAGAAATCCAATGTACAGATTTTACCTTTTTAAGTATGAAAGGAGATCCGGCAAATAGTGCGGCCACGCCAGCACAGCAAACCCAAAATCCTGGAGCACAACCGCCTCAAGATCCGGTAACTCCAAAACCAGAGGTAGATTTACCAGACGACGATTTACCATTTTAACACTACTAAAACCAATTAGCATTGGACCTAGAACCTCCCAGTTTTCAGCAGTTAATTTTGTCCGTGGACTACACACTCGTATTTGGTGTAGCCCTTTTAGTTGTTTTATTGCTGTGTTCGGCATTAATTTCCGGTGCCGAAGTGGCCTTATTTTCTCTAACCAGAAGCGATATTGAAAATCAGGAACAAACAAAAACACCAGCTATTGGTATTATTATAAAATTGTTGGAACGTCCTAAAAAACTGTTAGCCACGATTTTAGTAGCCAACAATTTCATAAACATTGGTATTGTTATTCTGTTTGCATATTTGGGCGAATTTATTTTTAAAGGTATTGCCTCTGGAATTTTAAAATTTTTGTTGGAAGTAATTGTTATTACCTTTCTTATATTGCTATTTGGCGAAATTTTACCCAAAATTTATGCCAGTAGGAACAGACTAAAATTTGCACTCTTTATGGCCTATCCCATTCGGTTTTTAGATGTGTTTTTCTCGCCCATTAGCTTGCCAATGCGCAGCATTACCATAGGTATACACAATAAGTTGGGTAGAAAAAAATCGCATTTAAGTGTCGATCAATTATCCCAAGCATTGGAGCTAACCAGTGAAGCGGACACAACCCAAGAGGAGCAAAAAATATTAAAAGGTATTGTATCCTTCGGAAACACAGATACCAAACAGGTTATGCGCCCTAGAATTGATATTTTTGCGTTAAATATAAACCAGAAATACGCCGAAATTATTCCCGAAATAGTTAGCAACGGTTACTCCAGGATACCCGTGTACGAGGATAACATAGACCGTATAAAAGGTATTTTGTACGTAAAAGATTTACTACCGTATTTAGATTTAAAAGATTTTGACTGGACCCAGTTATTAAGGGATCCGTTTTTTGTTCCGGAAAATAAAAAACTAGACGATTTAATGGGCGAGTTTCAGGAGAAAAAAGTGCATTTAGCTGTGGTGGTAGATGAGTATGGTGGCACATCTGGATTAATTTCTTTAGAAGATATTATAGAAGAAATTGTGGGCGATATTAGCGATGAGTTTGACGACGAGGATTTGGTTTATTCCAAACTAGATGATAAAACCTATGTTTTTGAAGGGAAAACAGCGCTTAAAGATTTTTATAAAATAGCAAAAGTGGCCAATTCGCAAGCTTTTGAAGCTGAAAAAGGCGAAGCCGAGACGCTGGCAGGTTTTATTTTAGAATTCTCTAAAAGTTTTCCAAAACAAGGAGCAAAAATATATTTTTTAGATTATGTATTCGTTATTGAAGCACTAGATAAAAAACGAATTACACGAATAAAAGTGTCGCTTCCATAATACAGCCAAAAAACTAATACTCATGAAATTTAAACGCTTTTTAATGCTTGTACCGCTTACGCTTGTATTTGCTTGCGGTAACGACACCCTGCCAAAACCAGCTGCTTTTTTAAGACTAGAGTATCCTGAAGCCATGTATAAAAAAATGGATTCGGACTTTCCGTTTACTTTCGAAAAGAATGAATTAGCTACAAAAATTAAAGCCCGCAGTATAGCTGAAGATTCTGGTAGTTTTGGCTTAGACCTTATTTATCCGTCTCTTAAAGGCACTATATATTTAACCTATAAGCCAGTTCGGAATAATAAGGAGCGTTTAAAAACATTATTACGTGATTCCCAAGGGTTTACTCAAGAGCACACTGTAAAAGCCGACGAAATTACAGAGCAGTTGTACGCCAACGACGAGCGAAAGGTTTACGGCATGTTTTATGAAGTTGGAGGTAACGCGGCTTCACAATCGCAGTTTTATGTTACAGACAGCATTAATCATTTCTTAACAGGGTCCTTGTATTTTTACGCAAAACCTAATTTTGATTCTATTCTGCCTGCAGCAAAATATTTGCAAAAAGATATTCAACATATTATGGAAACCGTAAACTGGAAGTAATAAAAAAAGCCCTTCTACAAAATGTAAAATTCAGGTTGAATAATTCAATAGACTAATAGTATTATTTTGAATTATAAATGATGTACTAAAATTGGCTACATAAGGGCGATGTTATCGTTTTCTTCGTTTAAAAGAACTAATATACCGATGTATTTCATCGAAAACATGGCTGTTTTTTTTTTAATTAATGCTCTTATATTTAGGGAGTTAAATTTTAATTTAAAACCCTATCATTAAGAAACACCCCAAATTTATTTTAGCATTGATGTTGTCAACAGTATTTTTTTCCTGCTCAACAGAAGAAAATACAATATCTGTTGAAAATACAACATCTTTATCTGAACAGAATTCGTTCCTAAAGCAAAGCGATGAAATAATTGCTTTTAGAGAAGTGTTGGCCGAATTTTCTCGTTCGAATACTTTAAAGCGGAAGAATGGAAAGCCAGTTTCTATATTTAACAGTACCAACCAAGAGCAAATTAGTAACCAAGCCAGAATGCTTTTAAATACTTTTGGGTCTTTGGGAGGAACCGCATCTTTACATGTTATGGATCCAGTTAGTGGTGCAGCAGTACCTGATGGAGAAACGTATATTGTAATTATTGTTTAACATAGCAAACAAACTATGATGAAATTAATACACCTATTCTATATTGTTTGTTTTATAGGTTTACATGAAATAGGTTATGCCCAAACCTTCGATTATCAAAGAGGCTGGGCTACTTATTTTGGCGATGAAGGTATAGATTTGGCCGATAGCGCTATGGATACAGAAGGTAATATGTATTTAGTAGGAAGGGTTCGGAGTGGAAGTGTTTTTAATGCTACTGCCAATGCTTATCAAACAGCTTATGGCGGTGGTGTTGCTGATGGGTTTTTAACCAAAATAAGCCCTGTAGGAGAAATTTTATGGTCTACCTTTATAGGGGGTGAATCTGTTGATTATATTACAGGAATTACCATTGATGGCTATAACGTTATATATATAATTGGCAGTACTGGGAGCGCCAATAGCATGGCTACAAGCAATGCGTGGCAAACAACTTTAGAGGGAAGCACGGACACTTTTATAAACAAATTTGATGCTAGTGGTGCTAAAATTTGGGGCACCTATTATCCTAGTGCTGATAGTGATCCAGAATCTATGGGTGGAACTATTAGAAATAGTGGTCCTAGTATTGTTGCAGATAAACAGGCAGGTGGTATTTATTTTTTTAACAGAACCAATAATGCCAATCTTGCAACATCTGGAGCTTTCCAAGCAACTATTGGTCAAGATTATAATAATGTAATTACCAAATTTTCTGTAGATGGTCTACCTATTTGGGCGACCTATTATGGGATTAATTTTTCACAAATGTATAGTATTACGCTTGGGTCAGATGGTTTGTATGTAGCAGGAGACACTAGCGATTGTTTACCTATACATCCAGAAAACACCTATTTTGCAACTATGAATGCACATCAACCGGTGCCAGGTAGTTGTCGGGATATATTTATTACTAAATTTTCCTTTGCTGGCCAACGCCTTTGGAGTACCTATTACGGGAATACCAATAATGCCTATACTAATAAAAATGGACTACTTGTTAGTGGTAATGCCTTATATGTTACTGGTACAACTATATCTAGTCCCAATATTACAACAATAGACAGCTATCAGGAGGATTCAGGGTCTAATTATACAGCGTTTTTAGTGAAGTTTAACACGGAAGGTATACGTTTATGGGGCACTTATTATGGTTTAGATTATGATATTTATGGCAATAGTCTTGTGTCTAGTTCTTCATCATTAGCTGGAGATAGCCAAGGGAACATTTATTTAACTGCTGCGACAAAGTTTCAAGATAATATAGCAAGCACTGGTGCGTACCAGGAAAACAAATCTGGAGGGACTGATTTGTTTGTGGCGCAGTTTAACCCCGATGGGGACGTAAATTGGGGAACCTATTACGGTAGTAGTGAAAATGAGTACGCTTCTAAATCCTTGGTTTATAACGACGTGTTTTACTTGCTAGGCGAAACGGCTAGTGCAACCGGAATAACAACACCTAATAGTCTGCAACCTGGCTTTATAGATAATGGTAATAGCAGTGATGGTTTAATTAAAAATATTTTTATAGTACGTTTTGAGCCTTTACCATTAAGTGTGGAATCGTTTGCAGCTTCCAGTTTTGAGGTGTATCCAAACCCCAATCAAGGCAGTTTTAATATTAAAAACCCTAATAATGAGCCATACACAGTTCAAATTTACAATATGCTAGGCCAATTGGTTTTAGAAACATGTAAGAAACAAAATTCTGTAGAACGCATTGACACACTTAATTTAAGCAGTGGTTCTTATCTTTTAAATATTACAACAGCTAGCAATGCTACGTATACACAAAAGATGTTAATTACAAATTGAAGCACTTAATTTTTAAACGTAAAGCTTTTGTATAAAAAAACCAGAAAAATTAATTTTTCTGGTTTTTTTATTTTTGTCTCTTTACTTTTAAGAGCTTAATTAAGCTTTTGCTTTATCAGCACAGCAAGCCATTTTACAGTCGTCAGCACAAGCTGTTTTTTCAGCCTCTGTTTTGTCTGCACAACAGGCTTTTTTACAATCTTTATCGCAAGTCTTCTTGTTAGCAGCATCTGGTGTAGCTTCTAAATCGGTGCGCTCCACGGTTTTCATATCTTTTACAGAATAAATATCGCTAACACTCTTCACAGCTTCTTCTAAAGTCATGGTATTTACTTTAGCTTCGTCGTATTCTACCATGGCTAAACGCGTGTCAAAATCAACTGTGGCCGATTTTACACCTTCCATTTTGGCCATTTTCTTTTCAATAGTTTTAGCACATCCCATGGCACAGGTCATTCCTTCAATAGTAAATTCTGCTTTAGCATAGGTGGCATTTGGGTCTAGTTCCGTTTTAACAGCAACCTGTTCAGATTTTGTTTCTATAGTTACTACTTCTGGTGTTGCTTCATTTTTGCAACTTACTATTATTAAGGCTATAACTGCAACGGCTATGATGTTTTTTAAACTTTTCATAATAAGGTAATTTATTGTTTACACAAATTTACTAATTATTGCTGTTTATTGCTTTTAAAATTTCAATTTTGTGCTTTTAATATTTTATTATGCATCAAGTTAATAGCAAGTGGTTTTATTTGGTGGTTCTTTCGGTTATTTGGGGAACCTCTTTTATTTTAATTAAAAAGTCGCTTTTAGGCCTAAATCCTTATCAATTAGGTGCTTTAAGAACTGTAATTACTGCAATTTTCCTACTAGCGGTTGGTTATAAGCAACTAAAAGCTATTGCTAGAAGCCAGTGGAAATGGATTGGTTTATCAGGATTGTTGGGATCGTTTTTTCCAGCCTTTTTATTTGCTGTTGCCGAAACAGAGATTGATAGTGCGGTGGCTTCCATTTTAAACTCGTTGGTACCCCTTAATACCATACTATTGGGCTTTGCTGTTTTTCAAATAACCTCCAGTAGGCGCCAAGTGTTAGGGGTGGTAATAGGTTTTATTGGTACCGCTATTTTAATTTTAAAAGGGGCAGCCTTAAATCCGGAACAAAACTATATGTATGCTGGTTTTGTTATTATAGCTACTGTTATGTATGCTGCTAATGTAAATATTATAAAGCGGTATTTACAAGATGTAAAGCCTTTAGCTATTGCGGCAGGTAACTATGCTATAATTAGTATTCCGGCTCTGGTAGTGTTGCTTTTTTCCGACTTTTTTACAACAAGTACCTTTGCAGGCCCAAATTTTGGTACTGCCGTTATGTATGTGGTTATTTTGTCTTTCTTTGGAACGGCTTTAGCTAAAGTTTTATTTAATAAGCTGGTGCAATTGGCCACACCCGTGTTTGCATCGTCTGTTACGTACTTAATGCCTATTGTAGCCTTAATTTGGGGTGTTTTGGATGGCGAAACCTTTAGTTGGTGGCAAGGCTTGGGCTCGTTAATTATTTTAATTGGTGTTTATTTATCGCAAAAGCGAAAAAAATAAAAGCTCGAAGGTTTTAAAACCTTCGAGCTTTTCTCATAAACTAGCTTGTTTAGTTTCTATTTAAAATCGGCATCGGTAACGCCGTCATTTACTTTTACTTCGGTTACAATAAAATCGATAGCTCTTGGTCCCATTGTTTGCGAAATTTTAAAAGGAAATTTAATACCAGACACCTCTTTATAGTCACTATAAAATGTGGCAGATTGGCCTGCTGGCGAGCTTTCTACTTCTTTTAGTTTAAGTCCAGTATCTACGCTGTAATAAGCAGCCATTGTTTCGGTAACTTGCACTTTGTAAGCATTTTCGCCGTCTACTTTTTCTATTTTCTCCAAAGTCACCTGATTGTCTAGGTAGTTTACTTCAGGAAATGGAATGGACTCCAATTGGGCATTTTTAATTTGCTCCTCTGTCATGTCCATACGCTGGCCTTGCGCCATGGTGTAACCGGCGTTGCCATTTAGTACTTGTTTTTGGGTTTGCCCCATAACGCTTATTTGTTCCAACGATTGGTTTTTGGTTGTTTTTTTCATTTCTAAATTAATAACCATACCAGGTTGTAACTCGGCATTAGCTGCCATGTATAAGCTAGAAACCTTATTTATAGCCTCTGCGCCACCAAGCGCTTCAATGTATGCGCCAATAACTTTTTCAACAGTTATATCGGCCGGCATTGCAATATCGTACTCTGGTTTTTCGGTAAGGTTTGCAAAAGTATCGTAGTAGCGTATAGGTAAACCTATTTTTTCTAGGTTTTCTAGTACATCGCTACCATTACCTACTACAACCACACGAGCATTTTCTGGACGCATATATTTTCGTGCAGCCATTTGAACGTCCTCGATAGTAACATCGTTTATTTTTTGCAAATAAGTTGTGTAAAAATCGGCTGGCAAATTGTTCAGCTTAATGTTTAAAGCATAATTGGCTATGGTTTGCGGGCGCTCCAATGCCATTACAAAATTACCTGTGTATTTGGCCTTCACATTTTGTAAAACTTCGGCAGCAACAGGTTCGTTATTTATTCGCTTTATTTCTTTAAGGGTTTCAACAATGGCACTATCTGTAACGGCATTCCTAACTTTAGCGGTTGTACTAAAACGGGACATGCCATAGCGATTGGCACCTAACCTAGAATAAGAGCCATAGGTGTAGCCATTTTTTTCACGCAAATTTAGAAATAAATAACCTTCGCCACCGCCACCAAGAATTTCGTTGGCTATTAGCGCTGCAAAATAATCGGGATCGTTCATTTTTAACGACACATTATTGGTTACCGAAATATTAGATTGTGTGGCTCCAGGTACATCAATAAAGTTAATTTGAGGCACTGGTAAGCTTTCGGCTGGTTTAGGAATAGTTGTGGACACCATGGCGCCATTTTCCCATTTTTTAAAATATTTTTTAACTTGTTTTTCAACCGTTTTAAAATCAACATCACCAATAACAACTAGGTAAGCGTTGCTAGGGTTCATGTATTGCTGGTAGTAAGCCTTAATGTTATTGAATGTAATATTGTTTATAGTTTCTTCCGTAGTAAACTCGCCGTAAGGATGCGTTTTACCATAGGATAGTGCAGTACCTACGCGGTTAGCAATAGCATCTGGGTTTTTATCGTTATTTTTTAGGCTTTCGATTAGTTTCTTTTTCTCTGCCTCAAATTCTTCCTCCGTTAAAAGCGGGTTAATAATAGCGTCTGCCATGAGCTCTAAAACGCGTTCGGAATATTTAGAGAGTGAACTGGCAAAACCACTGCCAAAACCTAAATTAAGGCTAGCGCCTAAAAAATCTATTTCTTCGTTAAAATCATCTTTAGGAATAGAAGTGGTGCCATTACCTAACATAGCGCCTAAAACGCTTGTAACGCCAGCAATATCACCTTCATAAATAGGACTATTGTCTATGCGCAGCGAATATGAAACGCGTGGTAGTTTATGGTTTTCTACCACTAAAACTTTCAAACCATTTTTTAATTGAAATTCGCCAGGCTCTTCCAGTGTTATTTTTGGAGCGGGACCTGCTTTTGGTTGTTTAGATCGGTCTATTTGTGCCGAAACACTAAAGGCTAAAAAGAAAAGGACAACAAATGCTGTTAGCCGTGTTTTTAAAATATATGTATTCATCTTATTGGTCGTCTTTTTTTGGTAAGTATTCTATTTCTACACGTTGGTTGGGACTTAAGTACCTTTGTGCCACATTTTTTATGTCTTCGCGCGTAATGGAGCGATAAATATCTATTTCGTTATTTATTAGATTAACATCGCCATACAGCAAGTAGTAGGTTGCCAAAGATTCAGCGATGCCTGAAATGCTCGAGTTGGCGTTTACAAATTGATTTTCAAACTGATTTTGAAGTTTTTGATAGTCCCGTTCAGAAATTAATTCGTTTTGAATTTTTGCAATTTCTTCATCCATTTCGGATAGTAACGTTTGAATTGGCACATCGCCTAGTGGCAAAGCAAAAAGCGCAAAAATGTTGTAATCTACTTGCGGTAAATTAATAGCCTGAACGGTAAGCGCTTGTTTTTGTTCGTCTACAAGTTTTTTGTAAAGAACCGAACTTTTACCACCACTTAAGTAAGTGGAAATCATATCCAATACACGCGCATCTTTTGTTGCCATACCAGGTACTCTGTAAGCGGCAATAATAGCTGGTGTTTGAATGTTTTTATCGTAAGTAGTTGCTTTAATGGTTTCTGTTATTGGTGCTTCTTTAGGGAAATTACGCACAACATCGGCACCTCTTTCAACTTCACCAAAATAGGCTTCTACAAGTGTCTTGGTTTTAGCAATTTCAATATCGCCAGCAATAACCAAAACAGCGTTGTTAGGTACATAATACTTGTCGAAAAAAGCCATGAACTCCTCCAGCGTAGCAGCATCTAAATGTTCCATTTCGCCAATATTAGATCCTTTATAAGGGTGCAACTGGAATAAGTTTTCGCCAATAGCATTCAGTATTTGGCCATAAGGTCTGTTATCAAAATTTTGGCGTTTTTCTTCCTTAACAACTTCGTTTTGTGTGTCCACACCAACTTGGTCTATTACGGGGTGCAACATTCTTTCAGATTCTAACCATAAGGCTAATTCCAATTTGTTGGATGGAAATACCTCGTAATAATAGGTGCGATCTTGGGAGGTATTGGCGTTAAAGGTACCACCGTTAGCGGGAATAATTTTCATAAACTCGCCGCGGCCTATATTTTTAGAACCTTCAAATAGTAGGTGTTCAAAAAAGTGGGCAAAACCCGTCCGGTTTCTATCGCCATCTTTTCCCCCTACATCGTACATAACGGATGTAGACACTACAGGAGCTGTGTTATCCTGGTGGAGAATAACGTGTAGTCCGTTATCTAATTTAAATTCTTCAAATGTCACTTCTTGAGCAATACTAGTTACTACCGCTAGTATACATGCAGAAAAAGTTAATAATCCTTTTTTCATGTGAGTTAGTTTTTGGTTAACAGACAAATAGCACGTTTCATTTGTCTTTAAAATGTTACAACTGCTCAAAAATAAGAAATAGTTTGGGTTTTTATTCGGTTTAAGAAAAAAACGTAAACAAATTATTAAAAACCAGATTTTTTTACGAAATTGAAGCAAATAAAAAAAGCAAAATATGAAAAATATTATTTTACCTGTTAGATTTGGTTTAACTGCAAGCGCGGTTTTAATTGCTTATTTCCTTATTTTGGCACTTTTTGATAAGCACACAAATCCAGTTTTTAGTTTTTTTAATGCAGCAATAACTGCTTTTGGGATTTTTGAAACTGTACGGTATTACAAGCTGGAACAAGGCGAAAAATTTACGTACACCGGAGGCTTTGTAGCTGGCATTATTACGGGTGTTATTGCTACGTTTAGTTTTACAATATTTTTTCTGCTTTACATTACCGAAATTAACCCAGATTTTTTACCAAAATTATTAGAAGTGGTAAATGTAGGAGCCTCTGTTAGTGTTGGTGTATTAACCTTTGTGGTATGGATTATGGGTATTGCTACAACAGTAATATCGGCTTTTACGGTAATGCAGTACTTTAAAAAAAGCTGGAATGTTTGTTAAAAGTAATAAAACGTTTGTAGTTTAATTATTTAGCAGTATATTTGCATCCGCTTACAAAATTGTAGGCGTTCATTAAACTAATAAATAAAAACGTTACGCTATGTACGCAATTGTAGAGATAGCAGGGCATCAATTTAAAGTTGAAAAAGACCAAAAAGTTTTTGTTAATCGTTTAGCAGTAGAAGAAGGTAAGGAAGTTTCTTTCGATAACGTTCTTTTAGTTGCAGATGGTGACAATGTAACTGTAGGCGCCCCAGCTATAAACGGAGCTCAAGTTGGAGCAAAAGTTTTAAAGCACCTTAAAGGTGATAAAGTTATAGTTTTCAAAAAGAAAAGACGTAAAGGATACCGCGTTAAAAACGGTCACAGACAAGATTTAACGGAAATTGTAATTGAAAATATAGTAGCTTCGGGAGCAAAGCCAGCGGCTAAAGCAGAAAAAACCGAACCAGCTACAAAAAAAGAAGCTTCTCAAGATTTAAGTAACTTAACGGTTGCAGAATTAAGAGATATGGCTAAAGCAAAAGAAATTACAGGTTACTCTTCAATGAAGAAAGCTGAATTAATTGCGGCCTTAAGCTAATTATAAATCTTAAAATCGGAATAAAATGGCACACAAAAAAGGAGTCGGAAGTTCGAAGAACGGTAGAGAATCAGAATCAAAACGTTTAGGTGTTAAGATTTTTGGTGGGCAAGCTGCTGTTGCTGGAAATATCATTGTAAGACAAAGAGGTAACACGCATCACCCAGGAGAAAATGTTTATGGTGGCAAAGACCATACATTACACGCTAAAGTTGATGGTATTGTTAAATTTACCAAGAAAAAAGACAATAAGTCGTATGTTTCTATCGAGCCTTTCAACGCTTAATGAAACACCTTATTAACTGTATATAAACCGTTTTTCAGCATTGAAAAACGGTTTTTTTGTTTTTCATAAACACCTAAATAAGTTAGCTGTAAGCAGCGTCATTTCTGGTTGTTTTTACAAGGGTCAATTTGCTGTTTTTCGTAAAAAAACAGTTTCAGCTTTGCGTCAGCTTCAGTGCTGGTCTTGAATTATTTAGGTGTCTGGATATTTTTATTGTGGCTTTCGTTGTATACAGGCATAAAAAAACCCACAGAATTATAAATTCTCTGGGTTTTTAATTGCTAATTAGGGCTTGTATTAAACCTAAACCATCATCTTATTCTAGTATCTGTAATACTCTGGTTTGTATGGTCCTTCTACAGATACGCCAATGTATTCTGCTTGGTCTTCTTTGAGCTCTGTAAGCTCGACACCAATTTTTTCAAGGTGTAGTTTGGCAACTTTTTCATCTAAATGCTTTGGTAACATATATACGTTGTTTTCATAAGCATCCTTATTGTTCCAAAGTTCAATTTGCGCTAAAACTTGGTTGGTAAATGAGTTACTCATTACAAAACTTGGGTGTCCTGTTGCGCAACCTAAATTTACCAAACGGCCTTGTGCTAAAATAATAACATCTTTACCATTTACAGTGTATTTGTCTACCTGTGGTTTAATTTCATCTTTTGTATGGCCATGGTTTTTGTTTAGCCAGCTCATGTCTATTTCATTGTCAAAATGACCAATGTTACAAACTATGGTTTTGTCTTTCATGGCTTCAAAATGTTCTGCGCGTACTATATCTTTATTACCAGTTGTGGTAATAACAATATCTGCTGTTGCAACAACGGTTTCTAGTTTTTTAACTTCAAAACCATCCATAGCAGCTTGAAGCGCGCAAATAGGGTCTATTTCTGTAACCGTAACAATACTACCAGCGCCTTTAAAGGAGGCAGCAGTACCTTTACCAACATCGCCATAACCGCATACTACTACGCGTTTACCAGCTAGCATAACATCTGTAGCACGACGTACGGCATCTACGGCACTTTCTTTACAACCATATTTGTTATCGAATTTGGATTTTGTAACCGAGTCGTTAACATTTATAGCAGGCATTGGTAAGGTGCCAGCTTTAACGCGCTCGTACAAACGGTGTACACCTGTTGTGGTTTCTTCAGAAAGCCCATTAATACCAGCAGCTAATTCTGGGTATTTGTCTAGCACCATATTGGTTAAATCGCCACCATCGTCTAGAATCATATTTAGTGGTTTTCTGTCTTCTCCAAAAAATAGGGTTTGCTCTATACACCAATCAAACTCTTCTTCTGTCATATCTTTCCAAGCATATACAGCAGTTCCGGTGGCTGCAATGGCCGCAGCAGCTTGATCTTGCGTAGAGAAGATGTTGCATGAACTCCAGGTTACTTCGGCGCCCAATGCTTGAAGGGTTTCAATTAAAACAGCTGTTTGTATGGTCATGTGCAAGCAACCTGCAATTCGCGCTCCTTTTAAAGGTTGCGAATCTTTAAACTCTTCACGAAGACTCATAAGTCCTGGCATTTCGGCCTCGGCTAGTTCAATTTCTTTTCTTCCCCAAGCCGCAAGCGACATATCTTTAACTTTGTTTGGTGTGTAAGGCACAGTTTTCGTAATCATAGTAATTGTATTTCTTATTGTTTATTATGGCTTTACAACTTTGGCAATAGGACTTAAATACTTAAATTCGCTTGCCATTAATGTGTAGCCTGCCGTAGGCTATGCAAAGATAACTAATAACTTTTAGAATATTAAATGCCGCTATATAAAACCCTTACGCCCAATTCACAAACTACTGTTAAAATCTGGAAAATTACCGAGCCATTGCATTGGTTCTACAGTGCGGTATCTTTAAAACCAGAGAGTTTAACGCGTGTATCTGGTATGAAAAGCGAACTACATCAACGTGGTTTTTTAAGTGTACGTTGCTTACTCAATGCTTTTGGTTATACCGATTCCGATTTGTATTACGATGCACAGGGCAAGCCGCATTTAAAGGACGGTAAGTATATTTCTATAACGCATTCGTTTACGTTTTCGGCGGTAATTGTAAGTAGCCACATGGTTGGTATTGATATTGAAAAACAACGCCAAAAAATAAGGGTTATTGCACCTAAATTTGCTGGTTATGAATGGCAGTATTTAAACCAATTGGCAACCGATTATATTCAGAAACTAACCGTTATTTGGTGTATTAAAGAGTCTCTTTACAAATTGTTTGCTACGCCAGGTTTAAGCTTTTTGCAGCACACACTTGTTATTCCCTTTGAATTACAGGATGCGGAAACCCGTGCTTGGATTGATTACAATAACCAAAAACACAGCTACCAAACAGCTTTTTTGGAGTTTGAAGGCTTTACATGCGCTGTGGCATTTCCTACCGACTTATGACACACATTTACCAACAAATACTGGACGCTAAAAAGCAAAATAAGAAACTATTAGCGGTGCTAATAGATCCAGATAAAATGGACATTGCGTTGGTACCCCAATTTATAGAAAACGTCAATACATCGGTTGCTACGCATATTTTTGTTGGTGGTAGCGAAGTAGCGCCGCATGCTACAAACGTTTTAGTAAAAACTATTAAACAGCATACCAAGTTGCCAGTGGTGTTGTTTCCTGGCGATATTACCCAAATAGCTCCCAGCGCCGATGCACTTTTGTTTCTGTCTTTAATTTCAGGCAGAAATGCCGCGTACCTTATTGGGAAACATGTAAAGGCCGTACCACTTTTAAATAACACCAATCTAGAAATACTTCCAACAGGTTATATTCTGGTGGCACCGGATAACCATACTTTAAATAAAATAAGCGCTGTCCAACGTGTCACAGGAACGACTCCCATTTGTGGCAGTAACATACAAGAAATAGCAAATACCGCAAAAGCTGGGCAATTACTAGGAATGAAACTCATATATTTGGAAGCGGGAAGTGGTGCTTTGCAGCCCATTTCGCAAGCACTTATAACAACGGTTAAAGCATGTATTACCGTACCATTAATAGTTGGTGGCGGCATAAAATCAGTACAACAGCTTCAAGCTGCTTACCAATCGGGAGCAGATTTGGTGGTAATTGGAACAGCCTTTGAAACAGATGAGACTTTTTTTTCTGAATTGCAAAAACCTAATTTGTAACCTGCCAAAACAAAAAACAACAACTTAAACAACCTATTTAGGACATTTACTATGAAAATATCTGTAGAACTAACGTTAAGCCCCTTACAAGACAATTTTGAGCCGGCCATAATTCACTTTATAAAAAGCTTGCGCAATTCAAACTTAAAAGTAATGGAAAATCCGTTAAGCACACAAGTTTACGGCGATTATGATGCGGTTATGAACCTGTTAACAGTGCATATAAAAGAAGCTATGGCGCTAATAGATAACGGTTTGCTCTACATGAAAATTGTTAAAACAGACAGACAAGATTATGAACCTCATTTTTGATTATTTATTTGGTCAATATGCGGATTACGATACACTGGATATTGCACTGGAAATTGTAGCGGTTGTTTTTGGTTTTTTATCGGTTTGGTACTCCAAACAAAATCATATTTTGGTGTTTCCAACAGGCATAATTAGCACCAGTATTTTTGTATACCTTTTATTTAAATGGAGTTTATTGGGCGATATGCTTATAAACGTGTACTATTTTTTAATGAGCATTTACGGTTGGTACATTTGGACCCGTAAAGTAGATGCCGTAAACGAAACCCCTATTACGACTTGGACCAAAAAAGAAAAGCACAAAGCTTTAGCTATTGCCTGTGCAGCCATTATTTTTGTAATGGTTGTTTATGAAGTATTTAACAAATGGAATGGACTGGTTTCTTACATTGATATCCTAACTACTGCCGTATTTTTTGTTGGCATGTGGCTTATGGCTAAACGCAAAGTTGAAAATTGGATTTTTTGGATTTTAGGTGATATTATTTCAGTGCCACTCTATTTTTATAAAGGATTTACCTTTACTAGTTTACAATATTTAGGATTTACCGTTTTGGCAATTTATGGTTATTTAGCATGGAAAAAACACTTAAACAACACAAAAGTAGCTGTATAAAAATTGTCCTATTTGGCCCCGAGTCTACTGGAAAAACCATTTTAGCACAAAAGCTAGCAGCTTACTTTAACACCCTGTGGGTGCCAGAGTTTTCCAGGCAGTATGCACAGCAAAAGAAGGAGCAACAAGCCCAATTAACGAAGCAAGATGTTTTGCCCATTGCTTACGGCCAAATGGCATTGGAAAATAACTTAAGCACCAAAGCTAATAAACTGCTTATTTGCGATACAGATTTGCTGGAAACAAAAGTGTATAGCCAAGCTTACTACAACGGTTTTGTGCCAGAGGAGGTGGAAAAATATGCTGAAGAAAATTATTACAATCTTTATTTTTTAACTAATATTGATTTGCCTTGGGAACCAGATGGCATTCGCGATAAACCTCAAGAGCGCGAAATTATGTTTCAAAGATTTCAAAATGCTTTAGAAACGCACCAGAAACCCTATGTTGTCCTGCAGGGCAGTTTGTCCAACCGATTTAAAATAGCAGTTGCACACATTCAAACATTATTAAAAAAAAAGCCATGAATTTTTCAGAGAACGACTTAAAACAAATAGCCCAAAAAGGCATGGATATACGTCAAATTCACAAACAAATAGATACGTTTAAATCGGGGTTGCCGTATTCAAATTTAGTTGCTGCTGCAACAGTTAATAATGGTATTTTAAAACTTGAAACTTCGGAAATAGATGGCGTTATTGCACTTTTTAATGCGAAAAAAAACAACTATAGTTTGCTTAAGTTTGTTCCCGCCTCGGGCGCTGCAACCCGAATGTTTAAGTTTTTATTTCAGTTTCTAGAGGAGTATCAGCCAGATAAAGAGAGTATTAATTCTTATTTAAATACCCGGGACAGTAAGGATTTGCAAATCTTTTTTGTAGGTCTGGAAAAGTTTCCGTTTTATCAACAAGTAAAAACAGTACTTAAAAAACAATATCCCCATTTTAATGATTTGGACCTAAGCCAAAGAGCCAGCGTGTTTGTAGAAACCATGTTGGATGAAAATGGCTTAAATTACGGTCATTTTCCCAAAGGCTTACTTCCATTTCATGCCTACAAAAATAATAGTGTTTCCACGGCTTTTGAAGAGCATTTGTACGAAGCAGCTCTTTACGCCTCTAATAACACGGAAACAAAACTGCATTTTACCATTTCAGAAAATCACAGTCAGAAATTTAAAAGCGAATTTTCGCGCATTGAAAAGCACGTTCGTAACAAAACGCAAACCGATTTTAATATAACATTTTCTTATCAAAAAGAGTCCACAGATACTATTGCCGTTACACCCAACAATAAGCCGTTCCGAATGGCTAATGGGCAGTTATTGTTTAGGCCAGCTGGACATGGCGCGCTAATTGAAAACCTAAACGAATTACATGCGGATATTGTTTTTATAAAAAACATCGATAATGTAGTGGTTTATAAATACAAAGAGGAAGTAGCAAAATACAAAAAAATGTTAGCCGGTATTTTAATTGAACGGCAGGAACAGGCTTTTAAGTATTTGAAAGTGCTTGAAAACAATTCGGTTTCCGAAGATAAAATACTCGAAATAGCTCGTTTTTTAAGACAAAAAATGCAGGTGCAAATTTCGCCAGAATTTGAAAAGTACGCCACAAAATACCAAATAGAGTATCTGTTTAATAAATTAAATAGGCCAATGCGCGTTTGTGGGATGGTTAAAAACGAGGGAGAGCCCGGTGGTGGACCTTTTTGGGTAAAAGACGAAAGCGGCAACGTGTCGTTACAAATTGTAGAATCGGCTCAAATAAACACGAAAGACGACTACCAAAAGAGTATTTTAAAAAATGCCACGCATTTTAATCCGGTAGATTTGGTTTGTGGTATAAAAAATTATCAAGGAAAAAAGTTTAATTTAATGGACTTTATAGATTACCGGGCTGCATTTATAACCGAAAAAACTCAATATGGCAAACCTTTAAAAGCCTTAGAGCTTCCTGGGTTGTGGAACGGTAGTATGGCTAATTGGAATACTATTTTTGTAGAAGTGCCTTTAATAACCTTTAACCCGGTTAAAACTGTAAACGACTTGTTAAAAGCACCGCATCAATTTAAATAAGGCTATGTTTAACGAATCCCTTCTTATTTCCGAATTAAGCTTTAAAGCGTCTAGAAGCTCTGGTGCTGGTGGGCAACACGTAAATAAAACAGCATCCAAGGTGCAGTTAATTTGGGATTTAAATAATTCGGCCGTGTTCTCGGACATGCAAAAAAAACGACTGGCTGTTAAACTTAAGGATAAATTAACCGCCAATGGCATGGTACTTCTTAGTTCGGAAACCAGCCGCAGCCAGCATCAAAATAAAGCGCAAGTAATAAAACGTTTTTTAAAGCTAGTAGCGCAAGGTTTGGTGGTTTCAAAAAAACGAAAACCTACCAAAATCCCTAAAAGTGTTAAATTAAAACGCTTGTCTAATAAAAAGAAACATGCCGAAAAAAAAAGCCAATCGGAAACCTCCCAATAGGCCATAAGGCCTACCAAATGTAGTTAAAGCTATTTTGTTAAAACTGTAAATCTGCAAAAAATTGTACCAATTACATTTTTTTAATGAATAAGGCTGCGTATCTTTGCGGCGTTCTCATAAAGGGGTGCCTAAAAACGGCTGAGATCATACCCATTGAACCTAGAACAGGTAATGCTGTTTAGGAAAAACAATGACAATGTCATGTTGCATGTATGGAAATACAGCAACAAAAAAATCAATTTTTTAATCGGAATAATGACCTCTTTTTATTCGCTAAATTTATTTATCGGATGAAATTTTTATTCAAAAAAAAGTCAGTTTGTGGCTGGCAGCACTATCAAAAAGTAGGCTTGTTTACTATTTTTTTAACCACATCTGTTGGTGTGTTTTCGCAAGAAAAACCTCAAGACTCCACACAATTAGAAACACTGGACGAAGTGCTTGTTCGTTCGGTTAGGGTAAAGGCCGACTCGCCCATTACACATTCAAACCTAACCAAAGAAGCTATTGAGGCCCGTAACTTGGGACAGGATATTCCTATATTACTTAACTATTTGCCCTCTGTTGTTACTACCTCGGATGCAGGAGCAGGGGTAGGCTATACCGGAATTAGGGTGCGAGGCATTAATGCCCAGTCTACCAATGTAACTATAAATGGTATTCCGTACAATGATGCCGAATCATTGGGTACTTTCTGGGTAAATTTAAACGACTTTGCCTCTTCCATTGAAAGTTTGCAGCTACAGCGTGGTGTGGGTACCTCTACCAACGGATCAGGAGCGTTTGGCGCCAGTATTAATGTGCTTACCGATGCCGTTTCAGAACAGGCTTATGCAGAATTAGCCAATTCCTTTGGTAGCTATAACACCCGTAAACATACCTTAAAGTTTAGTACAGGCTTGTTACAAGACAAAATTGAATTTGCTGGCCGCTTTTCCAACATTAAATCGGATGGCTATATAGATAGAGCAACATCCGACTTAAAATCTTATTTCTTGCAAGGAAGCTATAAAACAGCCAATACGCTTATAAAGGCTATTACTTTTTCAGGAAAAGAAATAACCTACCAATCATGGAACGGTTTGGAGGATTTAGAAAAATTGAAAAACGACCGAACTTATAATACGGCAGGCCAATATACAGACGAAAATGGCACCATTAGGTTCTACGAAAATGAAGTAGACAATTACCAGCAAGATCATTACCAATTGCACTGGAACCAACGTTTTAATAATGTGTGGTCTACCAATATGGCTCTAAATTACACAGCAGGGCGAGGTTATTTTGAGCAATATAAAGAAGATGCCGATTTTGCCGATTACGGCTTAAATCCAATTACAATTGGTGGCGAAACCATTACAGAAACCGACTTGGTGCGCAGACGTTGGTTGGACAACGACTTTTATGTTATAAATGCCAATGCTAACTATAAAAATAATAATGTGGATGTTAATTTTGGTGGGTCTTATAGCTATTACGACGGCAGCCATTTTGGCGAAATTATTTGGGCACAATTTGCCAGCAATAGTAGGAACACCGATAGATATTACGACAATACAGGCCTAAAAACCGATATTAATTTTTTTGGAAAAGGAACCTTTAAACTCAATGAAAAATTAAGTTTGTTTGCCGATTTACAATTACGCTTGGTAGATTATGAAGTAAACGGCTTAAATTCAGATAGAGCCTTGTTTCAAGTTAACGAGAACTACACGTTTTTTAATCCGAAAGCAGGCTTAAATTATAGGTTAAATACAGCAAATAGCTTATATGTTTCCTATGCACGTGCTAACAGAGAACCGAGTCGAGACGACTTTGAAAATAATACCAAGGTAAAACCAGAACAGCTAAACGATTTTGAATTGGGTTGGCGTCATGACAATAAAACCTTTCGCTTTAACGCCAATATGTATTACATGCTTTATAACGAGCAGTTGGTTTTAACCGGAAATATAGACCAATCTGGAAATCCAATCCGAACTAACAGTGGCGAGAGTTATCGTTTGGGTGTCGAGCTGGAAGCAGCTGTTCAAATAGCTAAAAAGTGGCGCGTACAACCAAGTGTAACCTGGAGCTCCAATAAAAATAAGGAAACTATTACAGAATTTAATGGTAGTTTGGTGAATTTTGGTAAAACAGCTATTTCTTTCTCTCCAGAATGGATTGCGTCCAATGCCTTAACCTTTCAGCCAAACAATAATTTACAACTAACACTTTTAAGTAAGTATGTTGGCGATCAGTTTATGAGTAATACAGAGGCCGAAGCGTCAAAATTGGATAGCTATTTTATTAACGACTTAAGCCTTAATTACGAACTATTATTTCACAGCAATGAAGACTCTAAACCGTTTTTGAAATCTATTTTGTTTTCAGGTTTAGTAAACAACCTATTTAATGTAAAATACGTATCCAACGGATATTACTATACCTATGACGATACTTGGTCCAATCCAGGACAAGTAGCTTCTATAGAGGGTGCCGGTTTTTACCCTCAAGCTACTACTAATTTTTTAATAGGGATGACCCTGAAGTTCTAAAGGTATAAAAAAATTGGTTCCACATGGTTTTAACACCATAATATGCCTTTCAGCAGTAATAGATGACTAAAAAAAAAGACTAATTACATTTTTTAATTAGTCTTTTTTTATGGGTTTGGATTAAAGAGCAGGTGCCTAACCCTTTTGCCTTTTGGCTGTGCTATTTTATTAAAAGTCTGTATCACCAATGAACTTTACGGGTGTTTTAAAGTAGCTTCTAATTATTATACACCCGAATAATATTCCCTGTTTTTTCAACAAAATAACGCTTTAAGCCATATTGCCCAATGGTACCTTCTTGTGGTTGTCCTGTTAAAATATCGTATGAATTGGCATTGCTACACGAGCAGGTAGCAATAACCCCCGTAACGGTTAGTTTGGAGCAATCGCGTAGAATATGATTAGGGTCGGATAGTTCAAAAGCATTGTAGTTATTGCCTCCTGCGTAAAAAACAACTACACCGTTTATACCATAGTTGTTGTTTAACACTACATAGTTGTTTGGAAACTCCAAATCGCTGTACTGTGGTAAGTTGGTATTAATTAACGAACCAGTATCAAAAGCGTAATTAGGTAGGTATTCATTTTGCCTAATTACATTGTCGTCGTTATTACTGCAGGACAAGGTAATAAAAACAACTAAAACGAGTAAAAATGGGTATTTCATTGCGTTTAAAATTAGCTTGCAAGGTACAACAAAAGTGCTAAATAGGCATTTATTACCTCTAATTTATAAGATTGGTTAGGTTTTTTAGTTGTTTTTTAAGCCGTGCTTTACCAAAGTATTAACAGCTTTCAAACAGATAAAAATCAAAAAAAATATGTAACTTTGTAAGTATCTCGTGAAAGCGGGATTTTTTTATGCTGAGCAAATTTCAACCAGATACGAAATTTGTTTTCAGCATCTTTTATTATTATAAACCATGAAGTTATGAGTAAAACATCTTATTACACACCTGAAGGATTAAAGAAGTTACGCGACGAATTGCGCCAATTAAAAGATGTGGAACGGTCCAAAGCATCGCAGGCTATTGCAGAAGCTCGAGATAAAGGGGATTTAAGTGAAAATGCAGAATACGATGCCGCAAAGGAAGCTCAAGGAATGCTGGAAATGAAAATTGCTAAATTAGAAGCTATTTTAGCCGGTGCACGCGTAATTGATGAGTCGCAATTAGATACTTCCAAGGTTTTGGTGCTATCCAAAGTACGTATTAAAAACGATACAAACGGTATGGAAATGACCTATACTTTGGTGGCCGATGGTGAAGCGGATTTAGCCTCGGGCAAAATTTCGGTTAATTCGCCAATAGGAAAAGGATTGTTAGGCAAATCGGTTGGCGATATAGCCGAAGTCCAGGTTCCAAACGGCACCATGAAATTTCATATTTTGGAAATTACTAGATAAGGAAGGTGCTGGGTTTTTAAATAGCAGCTTCAAAAACAACAATAATTACTTAAAAAGATTCTCATAAAACGGGAATCTTTTTATATTTACAAGAAGTTTTATACCTATGGCAACACTATTCACACAAATAATAAACGGCAAATTACCTTGCTATAAAATTGCAGAAACCGATAAGTATTTTGCTTTTTTAGATATTAATCCAAACGCTAAAGGGCATACCTTATGCATACCAAAGGAAGCGGTGGACAATCTGTTTCATTTGGACGAAACTACCTACCATGGTCTCATGGCTTTTTCAAGGCAAATTGCCATTGCTATTCAAAAAGCCATACCGTGTAAACGCGTGGGGATGACAGTTATTGGTTTGGAAGTGCCGCATGCACATGTGCATTTAATTCCTTTAAACACTATGGAAGATGCCCGCTTTTTAAATAAAGAAAAATTAACTGACGCAGATTTTAAAGCCATAGCAGCAGCCATACAGGCTCATTTATAATTGCATAAATACTACGGTGGCCACTATGGCTACTGCTATTATGCCTAAAAGTAAGCCTATTGCTATCCAGGCTATTTTTTTTAATTTAACCGACGGTTTTTTAGGTTTGAATGCACGTTGGTGGTACTCAAAAACACGGTCAATGTCGTCCGTCCAAGTTACCGGATAAATAATATTGTTACAAGTTTTACAAAAAAGTTCGTGAGCCGTTGCGGTGGTTAACGATTTGTAAAAAGTAGTTTCTACAAACTTTTGTTTAAACGTAAAATGCAAACCATTGGCGCTATAGCACTCCGGGCAATTATTATTAATGGCAACTTCTTTTATTGTAATAAATTTTGGGTCCATACATTAACTTGTTTTAAACACAATTTGCATCCGCGTACCTTTATCTAACTCGGAGTCAAGTACATAAATTTTACCGTTATGAAATTCTTCAACTATTCGTTTAGCCAAGGACAAACCTAATCCCCAACCACGTTTTTTAGTTGTAAATCCGGGTTCGAATATACGTTTAAATTGATTTCTAGGAAGCCCTTTACCGCTATCTGAAATGGTTATTTTTACATTGTCTTCCAATTGCGAAATTGCAATAAGTAAGGTGCCTCTGCCACGCATGGCATCTATGGCGTTTTTAACTAAATTTTCAATGGTCCAACTGTAAAGTTGTTTGTTTAAAGGTACATATATTGGTTGCGCGGGTACATCAATTTTAAATTCAATTAATTTGGAGGCCCGTGCTTTTAAATAATCGAAAGATTCTACCGTTTCGGCAACTATATCTGCTTTTTCTAATTTAGGTAACGAACCTATTTTACTAAAGCGTTCAGTAATGGTTTGTAGTCGGCTAATGTCCTTTTCTATTTCTGTTATATAATCCGGGTTTACATGTTCGGTTTTCAGAATTTCTGTCCACCCAATTAAGGACGACAACGGCGTGCCAATTTGGTGCGCCGTTTCTTTTGCCATTCCAGACCAAAGTTTATTTTGTGCAGCGGTTTTGGTGCTTCGGTAAAAAAAATAGGCTACCGCACCAAATAAAATAATAATAAGCAACAGCGCCAAGGGGTAGTATTTTAGTTTGGTAATTAATGGCGAATTACCATAATACAAATAACCATCATGAACTTTTTTGTTTGTTTCGGGGTCTATATACGACAATTCAATGGGCTTATTCTCCGCAGCCAAATTAGCAATAAGTTGTTGGGAGTTTTTTGGGTTTTTAAGCCACTTGTCTTCAATATTATTTGTTAAACCAATATTTCCTTTGGCATCTACCACCACAATTTGGTTGTCGTTCTGACTTATTAAAACACGAGAAACCATGGGGTTTACATCGTCGTCCAACATATTTTTTTGAAATTCGGTTTGTGCAAAAGCCCAAATATCCATTTTTTGGCGTTGTTCTTCTTTAAAATATTGAAAAAACACAAATGTATTCCACAGTATTAATGTTATAATTACAAAGCTGGCAGCAACAATGATGTAACGTGTGGCATTTTGGTATTTATAGAACAGCATAATGTGGTTTTAAAATTAAATATAATGGAATTCTGTTAATAATATTGTGCCAGATGATATCCAAATCGTTTTTAGTTCGTTACTAGATTAATTACATTTGTGCAAAATAATAAAGTTTCCATGATTTCATATGAACCTAACCAATTATCTACAGGCAAGTTACACAGCTATTTATTAAGTGCTGTGGCGCCAAGGCCTATTGCATTTGCCAGTACTATGGATGCTAATGGGAAGCCTAATTTATCGCCTTTTAGTTTTTTTAATGTTTTTAGTGCCAATCCGCCGGTACTTATTTTTTCGCCTGCACGCCGGGTGCGCAATAATACAACTAAACATACCTTGGAAAATGTTTTAGTAACTAAGGAAGTGGTTATAAATGTTGTAAGCTTCGATATGGTGCACCAAATGTCCTTAAGTAGTTCCGATTATCCTGCGGGTGTAAACGAGTTTGAAAAAGCAGGTTTTAGTATGTTGAAATCCGATAAGGTAAAACCTTTTCGGGTGGCCGAATCGCCGGTGCAATTTGAGTGTCGGGTTACAGATGTTATGCAATTAGGTACCGAAGGTGGTGCGGGTAATTTAGTAATTTGCGAGGTGCTTAAATTTTATATAGACAAAAATATTTTAGACGCTGATGGGCAAATAGATCAGCATAAATTAGATTTGGTTGCGCGAGCAGGAGGCAGTTATTACAGCCGTGCTAAAAATGGGTTTTTTGAAATTCCAAAGCCATTGTCTACACTAGGAATGGGCGTAGATAGCTTGCCAGATCATGTAAAAAATAGTATGATTTTAACAGGAAACGATTTGGGTATGCTGGCAAACGTAGAAGCCTTACCTAATCCAGAAGAGGTTCAGGCGTTTATAAATACATTAGGCCAAAACTATCCAAACATAAAAACCGCCTCACATAGAGAAAAACATAAATTAGCACAAAATTATTTGAGTTTTGGCGATATAATGAGTGCTTGGAAAATATTATTAGCATAACACAGAAAATTAATTTACAATGGAAGTACAAGGAAGAATTAAACTAATTGGAGATACCCAAACGTTTG
Source organism: Bizionia sediminis (assembly GCF_042684585.1). Lineage (NCBI taxonomy): Bacteria > Pseudomonadati > Bacteroidota > Flavobacteriia > Flavobacteriales > Flavobacteriaceae > Bizionia > Bizionia sediminis. Next base: position 162,861 of record NZ_JBHULS010000002.1, on the reverse strand, counting down.
GCGCCAATGGTTTTAGAAAAAGAGAGCTAGTTGTTACAACAGAAGAGCAGTATCCACAACATATTATGGTCGAGTTTGTTCAAGATAAAACAGATTTATTAAATAATTTTCAAGTTGGACAGCAGGTTAAAATTAGTATTAATTTACGTGGCCGCGAATGGGTAAATCCGCAAGGCGAAACCAAATATTTTAATTCCATTCAAGGATGGCGCATTGAAGGTATTGCAGCTGGTGCTTCTAACCCAGAAATGCCACCTGTGCCACCAGCACAAGCTTTTGAGCCTGCAAACGATTTAAATGAAGACGATAACGACGATTTACCATTTTAAACGGTAACAACCAGTTTGTATATAAAACCTCAATATTTACATGTTGAGGTTTTTATGTTTTTAGCCATTTAAAAAGCGTTTTTAAGGAATTTAGTTTTATGCATATTTTAGGTTCAGAAATCTGGTTTCCACCGGTAAGTCAAGCTAAAGAGGATGGGTTGCTGGCTATTGGTGGCGATTTATTGGTGCCACGATTACTACTGGCCTACCAGTCTGGTATTTTTCCTTGGTTTGAAGTTGGTCAACCTATTATGTGGTGGTCGCCAAATCCGCGTTTTGTGCTGTTTCCAGAAAACTTAAAAGTGTCTAAAAGTATGAAACAGGTATTGCGAAATGCTCATTTTACTGTTTCTATTAATCAAGATTTTAATCAAGTTATTACCGAATGCGCTATTGCCAAGCGAAGCGGTCAAGCAGGAACATGGATTACCAATGGTATGATAACTGCTTATAACAATTTGCACAAAGCGGGTTATGCAAAATCTGTTGAGGTTTGGCAAGCGGGTAACTTGGTGGGTGGCTTGAATGGTGTCGATTTAGGTAATGGCGTTTTTTGTGGCGAAAGCATGTTTGCTAAAGTTAGCAATGCCAGTAAGGTGGCATTAATTACTTTTATACAAAACACCAATTATAAACTTATAGATTGCCAGGTGTATACCAACCATCTGGAACGTTTAGGTGCAGAAGCTATTTCGCGTGAAGCGTTTTTAAACTTTTTAAAATAACCCTTACACCTATATGGTATGCACACTTGTTAAATTAACTTCTCAACGCTCATTTAACTTAAATCTGTATACCTAAAACAACTAATTTCATGGTCGTTTATTAATCCGGTTGCCTGCAAAAAGGCGTATATAACGGTGCTTCCAACAAATTTAAAACCACGTTTTTTTAAATCCTTGCTAACGGCGTCAGATAGGTCCGAAGTACTTGGCGCATCTTTGTAGCTTTTAATGCTAGTTACTAGGGGTTTTCCATCAACAAAATTCCAAATATAATTGCTAAAACTCCCAAATTCTGCTTGGACATTCATAAATAATTTAGCGTTGGTAATGGCCGCTTTAATTTTTAGCTTATTTCTAACAATACCTGAATTTTGCAGCAAACTGTCAATTTTAGTCTGTTGGTATTGGGCTATGTCTTGGTAGTTAAAATTGCTAAATGCAGCTTTAAAATTTTCACGTTTCTTTAGTATGGTAATCCAACTTAACCCTGCCTGAAAAGTTTCTAATAATAGAAATTCAAAAAAAACAGCGTCATCGTAAACAGGGACGCCCCATTCACGATCGTGATAAGCTTCGTAGTCAGGATCACCTAAACACCAGGCGCATTTTTGTTGTGTCATAAACGATTATTGGTTTTGTAAGTTTTCAACTTAAATATAGACATACTTACTGATATTAATCATAATAAACATCCAAAAAGCCTTATATTTTTGGACTATGTAATAAGGGTTACACTGTTTTGTTTTAAAACTGCCTACCTTTGAAATATATTAATAATTAAACCATGGAAACAGTAAACGATACAAGCATTTTAAATATTATTGAAACAAGCTTAAAAACCAGCTATACTTACGAAAATTATCGGAAATTAGTGCAAGAATTGGTTGCCGCTAACAGTACAACAGGTGCCGATAAATCTGCCGATATGGCCAATTACACGCTGTTAAACGACAAGCGTATGAAACGCTGGGATAAAACCATAAAAGTTACAGACGATGCGGTTTTACGCGTGGCCAAATTTAAAAAACCGGTTACCTGGATTGTTATTACGGAAAGTTGGTGTGGCGATGCTGCTCATGTGGTGCCTGCCATTGCAAAACTTGCAGAAAAATCGGATAAAATTACTTTGAAAGTTGTTTTAAGAGATACCAATGATATGTTAATGAATCAGTTTTTAACAAATGGCGGAAAATCCATTCCAAAATTAATCATGATGGATACCGAAACAGGCGCTATTTTGGATACTTTTGGACCAAGACCTGCTGGAGCCACCAAGTTGGTTGCCGATTTTAAGGCTAAACATGGCAAAATTACACCTGAAATTAAAGAAGATTTACAAGCTTGGTACAACAAAGATAAAGGCCAAAGTACCATTGCAGATTTGTTAAATATGCTAGGTGTTTAATGTTTCCCTTCGAAATAAAAAGTGATGCTACCAATTTGATTTTTTTGCGCGCTAATAGCATTAAAACGTGCAGATTTGGCGTAAGCTAGCGCGTGTTCTTGCAAGCATTTATTCTTGCTAGATGCAGCGGTATTTACTATTGGATTTATAACTGTGCCTAAATTAGTTACCGTTATTGTTATAATAACCTGTCCGCTGGTTTCACACAAATAAGCGGGTGTTGGTAAATGTATATGGGTTCGGTTGCGTAGGGCGTAAGTTACATTGCTTTGTGTATTGGCCTTTTGTGCTTGAGTTAAACTTTGTTGCTCATGTAGCAAGGCATTTGCTATTTGGTAAGCGTTTAAATCACTTTCTAAAATGTGGCTATCTTGTATTGGTGCCTTGTTGTTGGCATTTTTTTGTGCTTCGGTATATTTTTCTTTTGTAAACACATAGTCCTTTGGTGGTGCAATGGGTTGAAAAGCTGGCGCAAATTGTGATGATTTTTGCATTTCGTTAAAAGCCTTATTGGTTTTGTTTGGCTTTAAATTTGTATTTTTTTGAATATTTGTTTTTTCGGATTCTAAATGGGGTTCTGTTTCTGGTTCTATAACGTAGTAACTTGTGGCTAATTGTTTGGTAATGGGTGTAATTTTAAATGAAAATAGCAGGGCCATTACCACTATTGCAATGGAGCCCGATAATATTCCAGCCTTATAGGAGTCCGAAATACGCCGCATGTAAGAAGTGTTTTTTATTAAAGATACGTTTGTAATAGATACGTATAAAACAACTATTTGGTTTTTAGGCTGTTTATAAAATCTTCAGGCAATAGGGCGTCGTTTACATGGAAGTCGCCAATTTTAGTACGTCGCAAAACAGACAAGTGTGCGCCAGATTGTAAAGCTTTTCCAAAGTCGTTAGCCAGCGAACGAATATAGGTGCCCTTGCTACAAACCACCCTAAATTGAACCTCTAAACCAGTTACTTTGGTTATTTCGAATTCAGAAATATGTACGGTTCTTGGTTTTATTTCAACAGATTCGCCAGCTCTAGCAAATTCGTAAAGGCGTTTTCCTTCTTTTTTTATTGCCGAAAAAACAGGCGGTAACTGTTCAATAGCTCCTATAAATTGTTTGGTGGTTTCCAGAATGCTTTGTTCGGTAATATGTTTGGTAGGAAATGTGGCATTAATGTCGGTTTCCAAATCGTAGGAAGGCGTGGTGCTACCTAAAACAATGGTGCCGGTATATTCTTTATCTTGTCCTTGGTAGGTGTTTATTTGCTTGGTCATTTTACCCGTGCAAATAACAAGCAAACCCGTTGCAAGCGGATCTAAAGTGCCGGCATGGCCAACTTTAATTTTTTTAATATTTAGGGCATGTTTAATTTCCCAGCGCAGCTTATTAACCGCTTGAAAAGATGTCCAGTGTAAGGGTTTATCTATTAATAAAACTTGGCCGGTTTGGAAGTCTTCCGCGGTTTTCATGTTATGTGTTTAGGGTGTAAATTATAGCAATAATACCAACAATGGCACAATACACGGAGAAATAAGAAAGTTTACTTTTTTTAACCAAGCTTATCATCCATGTACAAGCAAAAAGACCTGCAACAAATGCGGCTATAAAACCAACACTAAGGTAGGTAAAATTAGAGGCTTCGTATGTTAAATCGCCACTTAAAAGGTCTTTAGCTATTTTTCCAAAAATAAGCGGAACAACCATTAAGAATGAAAATCGGGCCGCTCGGGTTTTGTCGTTTCCTAAAAGCACAGAAGTAGAAATGGTTGCTCCAGAACGCGAAATTCCAGGAAGCATGGCAATAGCTTGCGCAATACCAATAATAAAAGCATTTTTAAAACTCACTTTTTTGTGCGTGTCTTTGGCTTTGTCTGCTAAAAATAATAAGCCAGCAGTTACCAGCAACATGCACCCTACTAATAGCAGGTTGCCACCAAAAAGACTCTCTAGTTGCGCTTCAAAAAACAGGCCAATAAGTACCGCAGGAACCATGGATAAGGCAATTTTTGAAACAAATTGTAAATCCTCGTTCCATTCAAACTTTAAAACACCTTTTACAATAAGCCAAATATCTTTTCTAAAAACCACCATGGTACTTAAGGCAGTAGCAAAGTGCAGAACTACCGTAAATAAAAGACTTTCTTTTGGAATAGAGTGGTCGCCTAAAAGGGCTTTTCCTATTTCTAAATGGCCACTAGAGGATACCGGTAAAAACTCGGTAAGTCCTTGAATAATGCCGAGTATAACAGCATCGGTAACAGTCATGAATAACAGGTGTTTAGTTTTAAAGAATAGCTATTTTAAACTAGCAAAAAGCGCTTTTATTTTTTATGAGGATTTAATAAAATGGCATAAATTTCTATGGCAAAGCCCAGTAGAACTAATGTAGGTGCTAGCCTAATACGGCGCCAATGAAAAATAGCATCACTAAATACATTAGGATCATCGCTACCGCCACCAGACATTAATAAAAAGCCAATGCCAATAAATGCCAGGCCAATAAGCATGAAAGTATAGTTTTTCTTTCCGAAAATAAATTCGGTTTGTGCTTCATTTTTTCGTTTTTGTTCGCCCATAATACGGTGTTAATCTGTGCTACTTGTCGTGCTGTTTAATACTTGAAAAAGCCATATAGCTGGTTGCAAAGTACGTGTTTTATTTAAAATAATGGCGTTAACAATTTCTAAATTTACTTTTAAAAGAATCCATTTAATAATAAAGTTGGTCTGTTTTTAAATTTAAAAAACGCTGTGTGGCTATAAAAGTACTTATCCAGGTAATAATAATTCCTAAAACAAAAATACCAATAAATAAAAGCCCTAAATGTATCTGGTTGTTCAACAATTCTAATTCAGGAAAGGTTTGGTTAACATAATATAACACCACGGCCATGCCAATCATGGCTAGTAGGGCACCAATTACGCCTAACCTAACGCTTTTCCAGACAAAAGGCCGTCTAATAAATTGTTTAGTAGCTCCAACCATTTGCATGGTTTTAATTGTAAAACGTTTGGAATAAACCGATAACCGAATGGAACTATTTATTAAAATAACAGCAATAAGGGTAAACAAGCCACTTATTACAAGCACCCAAAAACTAATTTTTTTAACATTCTCGTTCATTAAATTAACAAGGTCGTTATCGTAGCGTACTTCATCTACAAAACTTTTTGCAAGGGCTTCGTCTGCTATTTGCTCCAGTTGTTCGGCGTTTACAAAGTCTGCTTTTACATATACATCAATGGAATTTTGCAAAGGGTTGTATCCTAAAAATGCCATAAAGTCCTCGCCGTTTTCAGCTTTCATGGATTCGGCGGCCTCCTCTTTGGAAACAAACTCGGTGTATTTTACGTAAGCAGACATGGCCAAACTTTTCTCTAGTTGCTTTGTTTCAACCTCTTTAGCTGAGTCTTTCAGGTAAATGGTAACTACCACTTGCTCTTTAAAATGATCTGAAACCTTTTTAGCGTTTAAAACCAGCATGCCAAGTAAGCCTAGCAAAAACAAAACCAGGCCAATACTTAAAACCACAGAAAAATAAGACGATATTAATCGGCGTTTTTGGTACTTTTCAAAAGATGAGCTCATAAATACTACGCATTAGTGTGGTAAAAATATAAAAGAAAACCAATTCCATACGGATTACAACGTTTAAACTTTCAACATTGTTATAATAAGTTTAAATTTGCGGCTTTAAAATGGGTGTTTTACTTTAAATAAGGGCAATACAGCCAAGGGAAACGCTTTCCCGTTTTAATAAAAAATGTTTTTTTACCAAAAATAACATCATATGCAATACGATTTTACCGAAATAGAAGCCAAGTGGCAAAAGTATTGGTCTGAAAACCAAACTTTTAAAGCAGAAAATAAATCCGATAAACCCAAATATTATGTGCTAGATATGTTTCCTTACCCAAGTGGTGCCGGTTTACACGTTGGGCATCCTTTAGGTTATATTGCTTCGGATATTTATGCGCGCTACAAAAGGCACAAGGGGTTTAATGTTTTGCATCCGCAAGGCTATGATAGTTTTGGTTTACCTGCCGAGCAGTACGCCATACAAACAGGGCAGCACCCGGCTATTACTACCGAACAAAATATTAAAACCTACCGGCAACAGTTGGATCAAATTGGCTTTTCATTCGATTGGAGTCGCGAGGTGCGCACTTCGGATCCAAATTATTATAAATGGACCCAGTGGATTTTTATACAATTATTTAACTCTTGGTACTGCAAACATGGCAATAAAGCCTATCCAATAGCCGATTTGGAAGCTGTTTTTGCAGCAGAAGGGAACGCATCCGTAGAGGCGGTTTGCGACGATGAAGCACCTATTTTTTCAGCACAAACATGGCGCGATTTTTCTTCCGAAAAGAAACAGGAAATTTTATTGCATTACCGCTTGGCCTATTTAGCAGAAACAGAGGTAAACTGGTGTCCGGCGCTTGGAACCGTTTTAGCCAACGACGAGATTGTAAACGGCCTTTCGGAACGCGGTGGCCATCCGGTTATTAGAAAAAAAATGACCCAATGGTCTATGCGTATTTCTGCCTATGCAGACCGCTTGTTAACAGATTTAGAAACAATAGACTGGACCGATGCCCTAAAAGAAAGTCAGCGTAATTGGATAGGGAAATCCGTTGGCGCCTCTGTGTCTTTTCAAATAGCTGGTTCAGATAGTTTAATTAACGTCTTTACAACGCGCCCAGATACCATTTATGGTGTTTCTTTTTTAACTTTAGCACCAGAGCACGACCTGGTTTTACAAATAACCACAGATACCCAAAAAGAAGAAGTGGCAGCCTACATTGAAAAATCTGCTAAACGAAGTGAGCGCGATAGAATGGCCGATGTAAAAACCATAACAGGTGTGTTTACAGGTGCATACGCAAAACATCCCTTTACTCAAAAACTACTACCTATTTGGATTGGCGATTACGTGTTGGCGGGCTACGGAACAGGAGCTGTTATGTCTGTACCATGTGGCGATTCTCGCGATTTTGCCTTTGCCAAACATTTTAATTTGCCTATTCCTAATATATTTGAAGGGGTAGATGTTTCTGAAGAAGCTTTTACAGATAAAACCAATACCATTATTGCTAATTCCGATTTTTTAAATGGCCTAACTGGAGCCGAAGCTTCTAAACGCGCTATTGCTGAATTAGAAAAGATAAAACAAGGAAAAGGAAAAACCAATTACCGCTTGCGCGATGCAGTTTTCTCAAGACAACGCTATTGGGGCGAACCCTTTCCAGTTTATTACAAAAATGGCATGCCTCAAATGATTCCTGAAAATCAGTTGCCTATTCGCCTACCTGAAGTTGAAAAATATTTACCAACCGAAACTGGCGAACCCCCACTGGGCCGTGCCGATGTTTGGGCTTGGGATTCTAAAAATTTAAAAGTTGTAAATAACAGTCTTATAGACCATGAAACCGTTTTTCCTCTGGAATTAAATACCATGCCAGGTTGGGCAGGTAGCTCTTGGTATTTTTTCCGGTATATGGATGCGCACAACAACACCCATTTTGCTAGTAAAGAAGCCTTACAGTATTGGGAAAATGTAGATTTGTATATTGGTGGTAGCGAGCATGCTACAGGACACCTTCTGTACGCACGTTTTTGGGTGAAATTCATGAAAGACAGAGGTTTTGTTAACGTAAGTGAGCCCTTTAAAAAACTTATAAATCAGGGTATGATTTTAGGCACTAGTGCCTTTGTATACCGTTTAAGTTATATGTTTGAAAACCCGGAAGAGGATCAAGCGCTTGGCTCCAAGTTGTTGCCAAAACTGAAAAATATTTATGTTTCTCATTCAGCGTTTATTAGTAAGGGTACCTTAAATGCCGATAAAGCGGCCTTGAAAACACTAAAAACGACTCTTGCCAAAATTGCAGGCTTGCCAGATGCCACAACCTTAAAAAACCTGATTGTGGTGCCCATGCCCATTCATGTAAAAGTACAATATGTAAATGCCTCCGATGAGTTGGATATTGAAGGCCTAAAAACCGATGGCGAATTTGGCGAGGACTTTAAAAACGCCATTTTTATTGGAGAAAACGGTACGATTATTACAGGGAATAACGATGTGTATAAAGTAGGTAGAGAGGTTGAAAAAATGTCTAAATCTAAATACAACGTGGTTAATCCAGATAGTATTTGTGCGGAGTACGGAGCAGATAGTTTGCGTTTATACGAAATGTTTTTAGGACCCCTAGAACAATATAAGCCGTGGAATACTGCGGGTATTACTGGAGTTCACGGATTTCTTAAAAAATTATGGAAATTATATGTTGGTACCAATGGCGTAAAAGCAACCAACGCGGCCCCAAGTAAGGAGGAACTAAAAGTGCTTCATAAAACCATAAAAAAAGTTGCCGAGGATATTGAAAGTTTTTCATTCAACACCTCTGTATCTACCTTTATGATTGCCGTAAATGAGTTAACAGCCTTAAAGTGTAGTAGCCGAGAAATTTTAGAACCCTTACTGGTTTTAATAGCACCTTATGCACCGCACATAGCAGAGGAGCTTTGGGAGCAGCTAGGTAATAAAACCAGTATTACAACGGCGGCATTTCCTGATTTTAATGAATCGTATATAACAGAAAGTACTAAAAATTACCCAATATCTTTTAACGGGAAAATGCGCTTTACTTTAGAGCTTCCGTTGGACATGGATAAAGATGCCATTGAAAAAGCGGTAATGACACATGAAAAAACAATTGCTCAATTGGCTGGACGCTCACCAAAAAAAGTAATTGTTGTTCCGGGTAAAATTGTGAATATAGTTGGGTAATACTAAAAGTAAATAAGGTTATAATTTTAAAGAGTTTCGTAAGTAGCGAAACTCTTTTTTTAGGAATTATGTGTGTGTAAACTGACAAAATTTCTTAACTAAAATTTGGCTTGTTTTTTGCTATTTATGAATTAAATTTACAACGTAAAAAAATAAAAATGATAGGATATTATATTTTAATTGGAGCCATTGCTCTAGTAAGCTGGGCAGTTAGTAGTCAGTTGAAAAGTAAGTTTAAAAAGTATTCGCAAGTTCACTTAAGAAACGGCATGAGTGGAAAGGAAATTGCCGAAAAAATGTTAGCAGATAATGGGATATACGATGTAGCCGTTATTTCAACTCCTGGGCAACTAACGGATCATTACAATCCAAAAAATAAAACCGTTAATTTAAGCGAAAGTGTTTACAACCAACGAAATGCAGCAGCAGCAGCAGTGGCAGCACACGAATGTGGTCATGCCGTACAGCACGCGCAAGCCTACGAGTGGTTAACCATGCGTTCCAAATTGGTACCTGTAGTAAGTGTCTCGTCTGGTATGTCTCAGTGGTTAATTATTGGTGGTCTTATTTTAGGAGGAGCAGCTGGTGTTGGTTTGGGCTGGTATGTAGCTGTTGCCGGTGTTATTATGATGGGGCTGGCAACCATTTTCAGCTTTGTAACCCTGCCGGTTGAGTACGATGCTAGTAACCGTGCTTTAGCTTGGCTAGAAAACAAACACATGGTAACACGCGAAGAACACGCCGCCGCAGAGGATGCCCTAAAATGGGCCGCAAGAACGTATTTGGTGGCAGCCATTGGTGCTCTAGCCTCACTATTGTATTGGGCTATTCAAGTGTTTGGTGCGCGTGAGTAGTTTAGTGGCGCGCTGCTAAAAAGAAACTAAAAGTATTTGGAAATAGTATAAAACCAAAACCCACAAAAAAACCAGTATCCTATAGTAGCGATACTGGTTTTTTTATGAGTTCTATGTACAAACTGGTATATAAAAAGCTGTTTTTATAGGTTTAATGGGTTGTAACCTAAATACGGTACTTCCTTTTCGGTAAAGGCAATGCCATAGTTTTCCAATTCTTCTAAAATAGGTTTATAAACTTCTTTGGTTATAGGAATTTGTACACCTGGTGTGGTAATCTTTTTATTTAAAATAGCCAACGTTGCCATGGCTACTGGTAAGCCCACGGTTTTAGACATGGCTGTGTAAGTTTGGTCTTCACCAATAGTAACCATGGTAGAGTCTATTTGGTGCTTGGCGCCATTTAACTCGTAGCCAAATTTATGGTACATAACAATCATATCTTTGTCGTTGGCATCCAAGGACCAGCTATCCATTAGTATTTTCTGAAGAATTTGCGCCGGAGTTGCTTTTTTAAGCGCTACAAATTTTTGATTACTAAAAAGGTCTAATTCTACAAACTTATCCCAAATGGTATCGTCCTGGTCTATTTTTAACGCATGTCTAAATTTTAGTTCAACGGAATCTGTTGGGCTATAAGGTAGAAAAGCGTTTACAAAATCGCGGTAGCTCATATTTTCGCTATCGTCAATGGTGTAGCTATCGTCTGTCATGCCTAGCTGTACAAACATATTCCAGGCGCGGCTAAAACCTACACGGCGCATGGTGCCGCGGTATAACGTTTTGGCATGGTCTAAACCGTAAACCGATTGGTATTTTAAGGAATCGCGATTGGCGTAACCTTCAAAGCGTCCAAAACCGTCTACATCCAAAAATTCTGTTCGTCTGAACAGGCGGTTGTAAGGAATATATTTATAGGTGCCTTCTTGCAAAAATTTAGCGGCACCTCCTTGTCCGGCTACAACCACATTGCGTGGGTTCCATGTAAATTTATAATTCCATAAATTAGTGTCGCTTTCGGGTGCTACTAAACCACCTGTAAACGATTCAAAAAGAATAATTTTACCACCAGCATCTCTAATGTTGTCTATAACATTCATGGCGCTCATGTGGTCAATACCCGGGTCTACACCAATTTCGTTCATAAAAACAAGTCCTTTTTCGCAAACGGCATCGTGCAGGGCTTGCATCTCGTCGCTAACATAGGATGCGGTAACCATGTTTTTATTAAAAGTAATACAATCTTTTGCTACTTCAATATGAAAGCGCGCTGGAAGCATAGAAACAACAATGTCGCAGTTTTTTATGGCATTTTCTCGAGACGTTTTGTCGAAAACATCTAGTTTAATTGCCTGGGCATTTTTATGATTTCCAAGGTGCTTTTTGGCATTTTCTTCATCTAAATCGCCTACAATTAACTGAAGTTTTTCGGCTTCAGATTTTTCTAATAAGTATTTAATAAGGTACGATGCGGATTTTCCAGCACCGATTAGTAATATCTTTCGCATAATGGATTATGTTGAGTATTTTTGTAGTCACGAAAGTAAGAAATACTGCGTGGTTTAAAAACTCAAACACCAATTAATATGGATAGAAAAATGTTAAGTTTAGGCGCTTTTTTAGGTGTAACGTCGGTTATTTTAGGTGCGTTTGGAGCCCATGGTCTTAAAGAATTAGTTTTAAATGAGCAACTTGTAAGTTTTGAAACAGGCGTGCGATACCAAATGTATCACGCTTTGTTTTTATTGGTGTTAGGAAGTACCAAAATTGTATCGGATAAAACAAAACAGGCTATTTTTTATCTTGTGCTTTTTGGCGTTCTATTCTTTTCTGGTTCTATTTACGGATTAGCTACAAATAATTTAACCGCTTTCAATTTTAAAACCGTGGCATTTATAACGCCTGTAGGAGGCTTATTATTAATTATTTCATGGGCCTTGCTTTTGGTAAACTTTTTGAAAAACAAGACGGATATTTCTAAAAATTTAGGTGCATAGGTTAAAATAATGTTTAATTTTGTAGAATAAACAACACAAAATATTATGATAGATCATACTCAAGCATCGGAGACCATTTCATTGGAAAACTATGGAATAAAAAATGCTAAAGTTCATTATCAATTATCATCAGACCAGTTACACAACATTACTATTAAAAAGGGTCAGGGTGTAGAGGCCGCATCGGGTGCGCTTGCCGTTAATACAGGTGAATTTACAGGCAGATCGCCAAAAGATCGTTTTATAGTTAAAGATGCCATAACCGAAAATCGTGTTTGGTGGGGTAATATTAACATTCCATTCGAATCTGATGCCTTCGAAAAACTATACAATAAGGTTACCAATTACTTATCGGAAAAAGAAGTTTTTGTTAGAGACAGCTATGCCTGTGCCGATGATAATTACCGATTAAATATTCGGGTTATTACCGAGTTTCCTTGGAGCAATATGTTTGCCCATAATATGTTTTTAAGGCCAGATCCTTCAGAATTAAAAGACTTTAAACCAGAGTGGACCGTAATTAACGCCCCTGGTTTTATGGCTGTGCCGGATCAAGATGGAACACGCCAGCACAATTTCGCCATTCTAGATTTTACACGAAAAATTGCCTTAATTGGTGGTACAGGTTATACCGGCGAAATTAAAAAAGGAATTTTTTCGGCCTTAAATTTTATCTTGCCTGTATTTAAAAATACCTTGCCTATGCACTGTAGTGCTAATGTAGGTGAAGACGGCGATACAGCTATTTTCTTCGGACTTTCAGGGACAGGAAAAACAACACTTTCAGCCGATCCAAAACGTAAATTAATTGGCGACGACGAGCACGGTTGGACAAACGAAAACACAGTTTTTAACTTTGAAGGTGGTTGTTACGCTAAAGTTATTAATTTATCTGAAGAAAGCGAACCAGATATTTTCAAGGCCATAAAGCCGGGCGCTATTCTGGAAAACGTAATTATGGATAAAGACGGAAATGTGGATTTTGAAGATACCTCCATTACCCAAAATACGCGTGTAAGTTACCCTATTTATCATATAGATAACATTCAAGTACCTTCTATTGGTAAAAACCCAAAAAATATTTTCTTTCTAACAGCCGATGCCTTTGGTGTATTGCCTCCAATTTCCAAGTTAACACCTGGCCAAGCAGCGTATCATTTCATTTCTGGCTACACAGCTAAAGTGGCTGGTACAGAAGCTGGTATAGATGAGCCATTACCAAGTTTTTCAGCTTGTTTTGGTGCGCCATTTATGCCTTTACACCCAACAAAATATGCTGAAATGTTAAGTAAAAAAATGCAGGAAGCTGGTGTAAGTGTATGGTTGGTAAATACGGGCTGGACCGGTGGTCCTTACGGCGTAGGCTCCCGAATGAAACTTAAATACACACGTGCCATGATAACGGCCGCTATGGATGGTAGTTTGGAAGCCGCCAACAAAGGCGATTACCATACCCATTCTGTATTTGGTGTGCAGCAGCCTCGTGTTTGCCCAAATGTACCCACTGAAGTGTTAAGCCCAAGATCTACTTGGAACAATGACGAGGGTTACTACAAAACAGCTAACAAATTGGCAGAATCGTTTCAAGAAAACTTTAAAAAGTTTGAGGAATACGCCAACGACGAAATTATGGCAGGAGCCCCACGTGTGGTTTCTAAATAATACAATAGGTAGCTACTAAAAATAGCTGGTTTAAGTTACAAATAGGCTTAAGATTCGGGTTACATAACGCGATTTTAAGCCTATTTTTTTTCATAATATTATTGCATGTAAATTAATGTTTAAACCATAAAAAAGCCCAATTAGGTAAATGCTAATTGGGCTTTTATGTGTTGGGCTTTTAGGCCTTATGTAAGTTATTTCTTTTTGTTTACCTCTTTAATATATTTATCCAAAGCCATTGTCATGGATGGTGTTTCGGGCGTTGGTGCGGCAATATCTACACGTAAACCATGCGCTTCAACCGCCTTAATGGTGGTGTTTCCAAAAACGGCAATCCGCGTGTTGTTTTGCTTAAAATCCGGGAAATTATGAAACAACGACTCGATGCCCGACGGACTAAAAAATACGAGAATATCGTAATACACATCGGCTAAATCAGATAAATCGCTAATAACTGTTTTGTAAAATATAGCCTCTTTCCATTGCACGTTTAAAGCATTTAAGGTTTCAGGAACCTCTGGCTTCAATTTATCGGTGGTTGGTAGTAAAAACGATTCGCCTTTGTACTTTTTAATAAGCGGCGACAAATCGGCAAACGTTCGTTTACCCACATAAATTTTACGTTTTCTATACACCACATATTTTTGAAGATAATAGGCAACCGCTTCCGATTGGCAGAAATATTTCATGGTATCAGGTACCTTGAAGCGCATTTCGTCTGCCACTCTAAAAAAATGATCAACCGCGTTACGGCTGGTTAAAATGATTGCTGTGTATTTATTTAAATCAACTTTTTGTTGTCTAATTTCTTTTGCGTCAACGCCCTCTACATGAATAAATGGTCTAAAGTCAATTTTTACCTTTTGCTTTTCCTGTAGTTCAAAGTATGGCGAATTTTCTATTTTAGGTTCTGGTTGAGATACTAAAATTGTTTTCACTTTCATAGGCTATTTCTTTATACTGAAACATTATGACCCTATAGCTATTTGGTATAAAATAAAATAGGGTGCGATTTCAAGTGCGCAAAGATACAAAATAAAATAAAATATGTTCTGTTTAATCATATTTTGATATGCTTTAATTGTGGTAAGCAAACCAATAATATGTACCAGTAAAATTAACGCGCAAGTGGCTATAATAGTAAGCTGTGAAATACTTACCGAATATAAAAGCAGGGCATTTATAGGAACAATAAGAAGGCCTAAAAAGTTTTTATAGCTCATTTTTTGAAAAATGTGCGTTCGGATTAAAAAATCGATATCAAAAATAACACCTATAAAACGTTCTGCCAGTAATTTTACTATCAGGAATGCTGTTACCAAGCCTGCTAGATTTAACAAAAATGGTCTGGAAAATTGCGCCGATTGGTTGTAGTACCCATAACAAAGGGAACCAAAAATAGTAACCGAAAAAACAAAGTTTAGGAATAATAAAACATCAAATAAGTTGAAAAATTTTTGCTCCTTGGCATAGATTTTAAGATATTTAGAGTTGCCCAAAACTAAAATGAACTCCTGAAAACGTTTGGTATATAAAACCTTGGTAAGGGCTATAAGTGCCAGCCCTATAACTAGTAATATGGTAAATAAATCGTTTGAAACAACCGTGCGTAACATGCTGTAAAATTATTACAATTTATGCAATGGGTATTCAATATTTAAGCTTTATTTAAAAAAAATTAAATTTTAAATAGTTTACATTTGCCAAAAATAACAAGCAAATAATGATAGACGCGATTGTCATTATCCCTACATTTAACGAAATAGAAAATATTGAAGCCATTTTAAAGGCGGTATTTTCACAGGAAAAAACATTTCATGTTTTGGTGGTAGACGACAACTCGCCAGATTTAACTGCTAATAAGGTAAAGGAGCTTCAAAACATCTATCCAGGACAATTGTTTCTGTTGGAACGCAGTGAAAAAAAAGGGCTAGGCGCTGCTTACGTGGCAGGATTTAAATGGTGTTTAGCACGCGAGTATGCTTATATTTTTGAAATGGATGCCGATTTTTCGCATAATCCCAACGATTTAGTTAGGCTGTACCAAGCGTGCCATAACAATCATGCCGATGTAGCTATAGGTTCGCGCTATGTTACGGGTGTAAACGTGGTAAATTGGCCTATGAGTAGGATTTTGCTATCCTTTTGTGCCTCTAAATACGTTCGTTTAATTACCCGTATGAAAATTCATGACACCACAGCTGGTTTTGTATGTTACAAGCGTCGGGTGCTAGAAGCAATAAATTTAGATCGGATTAAATTTGTGGGTTACGCCTTTCAAATTGAAATGAAATTTAAAGCACACTTAAAAGGCTTTAATATTGTGGAAGTTCCTGTTATTTTTACCGATCGGAAAAAAGGAAAATCTAAAATGAGTGGCGGTATTATTTCCGAAGCCATTTTGGGAGTTATAAGTATGAAAGTAAACAGTTTTTTTAGAAAAAAATAATATGACTGCACCAAAAGCACTACTAATTAAGAACGGGAAAATAGTAAACGAAGGAACTATTTTAGAGGGCGATATTTATATTGAAAACGATATAATAATGGAAGTGGCACCTTTAATAAGCGCCAAATCGGCCCATGTAAAGGTTATTGATGCCGAAGGAAATTATATTTTACCGGGCGTTATAGATGACCAAGTGCATTTTAGAGAACCTGGTTTAACCCATAAAGCCAATATTGAAAGCGAATCTAGAGCCGCTATAGCCGGTGGTATTACGTCGTTTATAGAAATGCCTAATACCAATCCGCAAACAACTACCATTGAAAAACTAGAAGAAAAATTTGCCATTGCTGCAAGTACATCGTATGCCAACTATTCTTTTATGTTAGGCGGTACTAATGATAATTTGGAAGAAATACGTAAAGTAGACCCCAAATCTGTGGCAGGGCTAAAATTGTTTTTGGGGTCTTCTACGGGTAATATGCTTGTGGACGATCCGGAGGTTTTAGAAAAAATATTTTCTAGCACTAACATGGTAATTTCGGTACATTGCGAAGACGAAGGAACCATAAACAGAAATTTAGAAACGTATAAAGCTCAATATGGCGATGCCATTCCCATGGCGTACCATCCTATAATACGAAGTGAAGAAGCATGTTACTTATCGTCTTCTAAAGCTATTGAATTGGCTAAAAAAACAGGAGCACGTTTGCATGTGTTTCATTTATCTACCGCAAAAGAAACCGCTTTATTTTCGAATAAAATTCCGTTAAAGGATAAAAAAATAACCGCCGAAGTATGCGTGCATCATTTATGGTTTTCAGATGAAGATTACGATAAAAAAGGCAGTTTAATTAAGTGGAATCCAGCAGTAAAAACAGCCAAAGACCGGGAAGGGCTGTGGAAAGCACTTCTAGACGATAGAATTGATGTTATTGCAACCGACCACGCCCCACATACATGGGATGAGAAAAACAATGTGTACACCAAGGCACCATCTGGTGGGCCTTTAGTACAACACGCACTTGTAGCCCTATTGGAAGCACATCACCAAGGTAGGATAACAATTCCTAAATTGGTAGAAAAAATGTGCCATAATCCAGCTATTTTATTTCAAGTGGCCAAACGTGGTTTTATTAAAGAGGGATACTATGCCGATTTGGTTATTGTGGACCTTAACAATCCATGGACGGTAAAAAAAGAAAATATACTGTACAAATGCGGGTGGTCTCCTTTTGAAGGTTCTACGTTTAAATCGCGTGTTACACACACCATTCTAAATGGCCATGTAGCCTACGAACAAAATAAATTTAGTCCAGAAAAAGCGGCTAAACGCCTAACCTTTAACCGATGAAAAACCTTGTAATATATACGGCTATTGTTTTTTTTGTTGTGGGTTGTAGGGAATCCGGAAAACCGGAAGCCCCCGAAAACTTAATTTCCGAAGATAAAATGGTTACCGTACTCATGGATTTATCCATTTTATCGGCTGCAAAAGGCATAAACAGAACCATTTTAGAAAATAAAGGGATAGCACCCGAAGCGTTTGTTTACAACAAACACCAAATAGATAGCGCCCAGTTTGCCAATAGTAACCAATATTATGCTTACTATAACGAAACGTATAAGGCAATTTTGGCACGCGTGGCGGATAGCTTAAGAGCTAAAAAGGAGGTTATAAATAAGGCGTTTGAGCTTGAAAATAAACGCCTGGAAGATCAGAAATCTAAAGAAAAAGCTGAAGAAAAATTTAAAGAAAAAGCAAATGCAGTTACAGACACGTTACAAAACGTTACGGCTGCAAACCAAACAACAGCGCTTTAGTGTTTGTCCTGCAAAAAATGGTTACCTACTGTTTCAATAGCCTTTGTTACTGGTGTAAACTTAAATCCTAGTGCTGTTTTCACCTTTGTATTGTTGTAATGTGTGCGATCTTGAATAGAGTATACCATTTGCTTTGTTAGTTTGCGTGGTGTTCTAAATAGGGTGTGTTTTAGCCAATCTAGGCGCCAAATTAACGCTAAAAGCCAAGGTTTAGCCATAATGGTAGGTGGCTTTTTGTTTAAGGCTTTAGCAATATGTTCTAAAAAATCTTTGTAAGGAATGTGCGAAGCAACCAGAATAAAACGTTCATTTTTAATGGTGCTTTCTAGTAGGCCAATCATACAGGAAACCACATCATCTATGGTTACACAAGCCACATGGCCCGAAGTGTAAAAAGATAAACCGGCATAAACCCTTTGGAATAGTTGGCCGCTACCACGGTGCCACATGCCAGAGCCAATTATAACACCAGGATTAACAATAACAGCATCCAAACCTTCTTGCGTACCGCGCCAAACCTCCATTTCGGCACCATATTTTGTAATACTATACATACTGTTGTCTTTTTCAGGATTCCAGTCGGTGTCCTCATTTACAGAGGTGTTTTTAACGGTATCCCCCAAAGTAGCAATACTACTAACATAACACAGTTTTTTAATGTTACAGCTTAAGCACAGGTTTACAATATTAGCGGTTCCTTCAATGTTTGTTTTCCGAAGTCTTTCAGAATCGTTAGGTGCAAAGGAAATAAGAGCTGCTGCATGATATACGTAACTAACATTTTTAAAAGCCTCTGTTAGTTTTGGTATGTCCAGCAAATCGGCTTCAACCCATTCAATGCTATCATATAAAGGCTTGTAGTTTTCAGTATAATACGAAAAAACCTGTTCCACACCGGAACGCGATTCGGCTGTGCGGTATAAAGCACGCACCCGTTTATTGGCTGTTACAAGTTTATAAAGCAGGTGTGCGCCTACCAATCCGGTTCCTCCAGTTATTAAAATCATAAAGACAAAGTAAAGAATTATTAAGAAAGGACAAAGGTTTCTATATTGATTTTTATCTTTGCTTTTTTTTAATTTTATCCTATTTAAAATGGCAAACGCATTTGTAGAAGATTTAAGATGGCGCGGTATGATTCATGATATCATGCCAGGAACCGAAGAGCAACTTTCTAAAGAAATGACTACGGCATATATTGGTTTCGATCCTACATCGGATTCTTTACATATTGGTAGTTTGGTGCCTATTATTTTATTGGTGCATCTAGAAAAAGCTGGACACAAACCTATTGCTTTAGTTGGTGGTGCTACGGGCATGATTGGCGATCCGTCTGGAAAAAGTGACGAAAGAAATCTACTAGATGAAGCTACTTTGGAGAAAAATGTGGCTGGTATAAAAGCCGTGTTATCCCGATTTTTAAACTTTAATTCCGAGGCTAAAAATTCACCTATTTTGGTAAATAACTTCGATTGGATGAAAAATTTCTCTTTTATCGATTTTGCCAGGGATGTAGGTAAACGGATTACAGTAAATTACATGATGTCTAAAGACTCTGTAAAAAAACGCTTTTCTGGTGAGGAAGGTAGTGTGGGTATGTCGTTTACAGAATTTACCTACCAACTAATTCAAGGCTATGATTTTTACCATCTCTACAAAAACTACAATTGCTTGCTACAAATGGGTGGGAGCGATCAGTGGGGGAATATTACTACGGGTACCGAGCTGGTAAGACGCATGTCTCCGGGTGAAGAAACCAAAGCTTACGCCATGACTTGTCCGCTAATTACCAAGGCAGATGGTTCTAAATTTGGAAAAAGTGAGGGTGGCAATATTTGGTTGGATGCCAACAAAACATCGGTTTATAAGTTTTACCAATTTTGGTTAAACACATCGGATGACGATGCTGAAAAATATATTAAAATATTTACATTTTTAGATAAAGATACTATTGAAGCCCTAATTAACGCACATCAAGAGGCTCCACATTTACGATTACTTCAAAAACGCTTAGCACAGGAGGTTACTACTTTTGTGCACTCTACTGCCGATTTTGAAAATGCCGAAAAAGCCTCACAAATTCTATTTAGTAAATCGTTTAAAAGCGACATTGAAACGCTAGATGAGGCTACTTTTTTAGAGGTTTTTGAAGGTGTGCCACAGGCTGAAATTGCCAAAGATAAATTTAACCAGGGTATAGACATGATTGCAGCGCTTGCAGCGGAAACTAAATTTTTAGCTTCCAACAGTGAAGCCAGACGCGCTTTAAAAGAAAATGCCATTTCTGTAAACAAGCAAAAAGTATCAGAAACTTATACGCTTTCTGCAAACGACTTAATTAATAATAAATATGTTATTATAAATAAAGGTAAAAAGAACACCTACATTATAAAGGTGGTTTAAACTAAAAAACGTCTCGATGCAATCGAGACGTTTTTGTTTTTAATCAATTAAATTATAAAATTAACTTTTTCATAACCGGTGTTTTGTCGGAGAAGGAACAAGAACCTTACAAAGCCATTAAATTACATCCGCGTATATCGGAATGATCAAAACGACCTATAACCTCAAAGCTACCGTTTGGATGTACTTTACCTAAATCCTGCGTGGCTATAAAGGCGCAAGAATGTATATTGGCCAAATCGATAATATTTAAACCACCAGTTTTTTCAGGCACTTGTATGGTTAGCGCATCTTCCGTTTCGCGTGTAAATACCCGCATCCATGGTGGACATTCAAAAACACCATGTCCTTTGGAGTAAGCCTGACTTAAAAGTTCAGTCATGCCGTATTCACTATGAATGGTAGCTACACCAAACCCCTGTTTTAAAATGTCATGCAATTCTTCCCGGATAAGTTCTTTGCGCCTGCCCTTCATACCACCAGTTTCCATAACAATGGTGTTTTTTAAACGAAAGCTATGCTGCTCTACCAAATCCAACAAGGCAAACGAAACTCCTAAAAGTAACACCTTTTGGTTGGATGCCTCTAGTTGCAGTAAGGTGTTTTTTAATTCGGCATGATTGTTAAGGTAAAAACCACTTTCTGGCTTTTTAGACTGTTTTATAAGCGCATCTGCCATGTAAATTAATGAGGAGCCTTCGCGTTCTAAATAGCTTGGTAATAAGGCAAGCACTACATATTCTTCAATGGCACCATAAAATTTCTGAAAACCCTTTGTAAAACTGGTTTCGTATACGGCTAAATCTGCAACAGCATGTTTGCTTGTGGTTTGTCCTGTGGTGCCAGAGCTGGTAAATGTTTTCTTAATGGGCTGTACACTGCTTAAAACCTCATGCGTTTTAAAAAATGAAATGGGTAAAAAAGGAATATCGGTTAAGGTTTTAACCTCGGCTGGTGTTCTGTTAAGCAAATCGCAAAAAGATCTGTAAACGGGATTTTTTTCAAATTGCAATTTAAAAACCTGTAAAGCACATGTTTCAAATTGCGTGGCGCTGCTTATATTAAATATTTGGGTAGTCTGCATAATAACAAAGTTTGCAAAAAAAACTGCTTTGCTTGGAATGGTGTAAAAATACCACATTTAAACAGGCGGCAAAAGTATATAATATAAAAAGGCGCTTCTGTTTAGGAAGCGCCTTTTTATATGCTTAAAATATCAGCTTATTTAATCACTAATTTTTTAGTAACAGTGTTACCGTTTTGAGCAATTTTCACAATATACATACCGGTATTTAGTGAAGAAACGTTTAAACGGTTGTTTGTTAACGTAGTGCTTAGTACTTGTTTTCCTAAAACATCAAAAATAGTTACGGAAATAGCCTCTGAAGCAGGGCTTGTAATATTTACAAAACCGTTAGATGTTGGATTAGGATAGATGCTAAATGCAGCCGTATTAACAGTGCTTGTAGATAATACCTCGTTTGTGTACTGATCTATCGGATATGGTGTTACGGCGGTAGCATTGGTAGTTTCACCATCCAAAGCATCAGCACCGCTAAAGGTCCAGTTTGCTAATACAAAAGTGCCGTCAGGACCAGTATTACTTACACGGTAAGCCCAACCATCTGTATATTCCCAAGCTTCGCCAAAACCATCTACATCTACATCGCCAAAGGTGTCTATAATAGTTACGCCCTCGTATAATTCTATAGAATCGTTACCATTGATGCCAACAATACCACTGGTATAAGTTGGTGCAAAACCAAAGAATGCTTCAAAATTTACAGCTTCGGTTGCTAAAAAGATACGATCGCCAGCGCTTACAGCATCGGCAGGGAAATTATATTCAACTGTTCCAGCAGAAGATCCGCCACCATTGCTTACAGAGCTAATACCAAAAACACTTAAATCTGAAATATCGGCTAAAGCAACTAATTCAATTCCTTTTGGTGTTCCATTAGGTAATGGGCCATCATAAACGCCTACTAATACAAGTGCGTTTGTTGGTGGGCCAAATACGTTTCCAGTTAAGGACAAGGTACGTGTGGTAGCAAAAGTAGAAGCAACAGTTAAATCGCCGCTGTAGGAATTAATACCCAAGCCAGCTGCCAATCTTACATATACAGTTGTTGGAGGCACAACACCTAAAGCACCCGGTGTAATGGAAACCGATTGCGAAAAAGCACCACCAGAGGTTAAAGAAACTTCAAAATTAGTAGGTGCTGTAATTACCACGTCGGAAAATAAAAATACACCAGCTACAGAGAACGTATCTTCATTAGAAGGTCCGTTACCCACGGTATAATTTAAAGGGTCTAAAAAGTTGTTTACGGTTATTACTGGATCGCACTGCGTTTCGGTAATAACATCGGAAGTGGTAATTGCGCCACAATCGCCGCCAACTAAATTAAGGTCCCAAGCGTCTCCTTCAGTTAAGCCTGTAATGGTAATAACACCATCGGCTACTGTTGCAGGATTGTCGCCACCTACTACACCAGCAGAAGTAGTGGTTACATTGGTTATGTTAGCATCTACACCTGTATACGGTACACTTACAGTAATGCCGTCATTGTTGCTACCAACGGTATTTGAGTTACAGCTATATGTAGCTGTACCCAAATTAACGCCACAAGTGGAGCTAAATCCAGTCCATGAGATATCGTCTAAAATAATCTGCTTACTAGTTACATTTCTAATTTCCATTACAAAAGGACCACTTACATTAATGTTGGATATGGCAAATGTTTGTTCTTCTGTATTATCAAAAGGAGTAGATGAACCTATAAAAACATTGTTTATGTATAACTCAACTTGTCTGTCTCCTGCGCCCGTAAAGCCTTTGTAAAGTTTCATTGAAAAGTTACCAATACCGCCAGGAATTTGGCTAGATGTAAGTGTACTACCACTAGATTGACGTCTTAACATCAATGCAGGTGGATTAGGAGCTTGACCGTTGTCATCTCTCGAAGACACATAACTCCAGGTTATATTGTTATTGCCAACAAAGGAGTCAGTGCTGTAGCTTGTTCCAACATTCAAGTTTGTAAAGTCTTCTAACCCTTGACCCAACATGGAGCCTGAAATTAGTAAACTAAATAATAAAAAGTAAATTTTCTTCATAATAAATTATTTAATTGTGCATTCAAAATTTAGCAACAAAAGTACGTATAATTTGCGTCTTATCTAAATTTTTTAGCCTATTAGTTGTTATTTAACATGCAAATAACATGGGCTTTATTTGTTTAACAGTCAGTTGCTTGCAGGTGTATTATTTTTTTATTCGCCATAAAACAGGTTAATCGGTTTGGCGTAAAATAAATAGTGTTGTAAGCTGTTTAAAAACATGAGGTTAGGTGGGTAAACCCGTTACTACGTCCAGTTTATACTTATATTATTTCGCGCTTATAAATAGGTTTTTAGCAGGACATAGGCCTAAAACTGGTGTTATGGCTAGTTTATTGCAATGTTATCAAAGTGTTATTTGTACCCAATTAGGCGCATATACATAGCTATAAATTTTATCTTTACCTTTTGGTTAGGTTTTAAGAGTTATGAAAAAACAAGATATAAGAATTTTATTAGTAGACGATGAACCCGATATTCTGGAAATAGTGGGGTATAACCTATCGCATGAGGGCTATGCTGTTTTTACAGCAGAAAATGGTTTGAAAGCTATAAAAAAGGCCAAAAAAATTAAACCACATTTAATTATCATGGATGTTATGATGCCCGAAATGGACGGCATTGAGGCATGCGAACAACTTCGGGAAAATCCGGAACTTACCGATACCATTATAACCTTTTTAACGGCCAGAGGTGAAGATTATTCGCAAGTGGCAGGTTTTGATGCGGGCGCAGACGATTATATTACAAAACCCATTAAACCTAAAGTGCTTATTAGTAAAGTGAAATCCTTGTTGCGCCGTTTTAAAGAAGACGAAGCACCCATGGCTATTATACAAATAGGCGATTTAATAATTAATAGAGACGAATATAAAGTGGTTTTAAATGGTGAAGATTTAACTTTACCTCGAAAAGAATTCGAACTACTGTCCTTATTAACTTCTAAACCCGACAAAGTGTTTAAGCGCGAAGAAATTTTAGAACAAGTTTGGGGAAATGAAGTTGTTGTAGGCGGCAGGACCATAGATGTTCACATTCGGAAATTGCGCGAAAAAATAGGCGATAACGCCTTCAAAACCGTAAAAGGAGTTGGTTATAAGTTTGTTGAATAATGCAGAAATTAAAGAAAACCTACAAATTTGCACTTAAAACTGCTTTTTTTGCCACCCTGCTACTGGCGCTGCTGCTCAATCTTTTTTTAGTACTTATACAAGCTTGGACATGGCTTGTTTTTCCGTTGGTTTTAGTTTTTGGTGTGTTGTTTTTCTTTATACTACAATACCGGGTAGAGCGCTTTATTTACAGACGGGTAAAGCGTATTTACGACGATTTAACACTGCTGGAATCGGCTTCGCTAACTAACCAACCTATTACAACAGATATGGCAACACTTACCAAACAAATAGATAAGTATGCCAAAGACAAAAAACTAGAGATAGAAACCCTGAAAGTAAGGGAAGAATACCGAAAAGAATTTTTAGGAAACGTATCGCACGAGCTTAAAACCCCTTTATTTACTGTGCAAGGTTATATTTTAACCTTACTGGATGGCGCTTTGGAGGACAAACGTATAAGACGACGCTATTTAAACCGTGCCAATAAAGGCGTGGAGCGATTAATTTATATTGTTAAAGATTTGGATATGATTACCAAACTAGAGGCGGGCGATTTAAGTTTAAACAAAGAAGCTTTTGATATTGTTGAGGTCGTAAAAAATGTATTCGATTTATTAGAAATGAAGGCTGCCAGAAAAAAAATTACCTTAACATGCGACAGAGATTACCCAGAACCTATTTTAGTTTACGCAGATAAGGAACGAATTGAGCAGGTAATTACCAATTTGGTAGTAAATTCCATTAAATATGGCCGAGAAAAAGGAACCACAGAAATAAGTATTGAAAATTTAGTGAAAAACAAAGTAATTGTTCGGGTAACCGATAATGGCGAAGGTATAGCCGAAGACCACTTGTCGCGTATTTTTGAACGATTTTTTCGCGTGGATAAAAGTGGCTCGCGCAAAGAGGGCGGTTCGGGTTTGGGCCTCTCTATTGTAAAGCATATTATTGAGGCGCACAAGGAACATATTTATATAGAAAGTGAACTGGATGTAGGAAGCGAGTTTTCATTTAGTTTGGAAAAGGCTAAATAAGTCTTTAAAATCGGTTTCTTGTTTAAAAGTATGTAAACCCTTGTAATATTTTACAGCTTCCAGCGCACTACTAGTAAATTTATCTTGCTGGCAATAAGGAGCCAAACCTTGTTTTTTTAAGCGTTTGGCTAAATAGGTTTGTTCAAATTGCCCCGGTGTGGGAATAAAAAAAGCCTTCTTCTGTAATGTTGCTAAATCCATAATAGTTGTGTATCCAGAGCGCGATAGTACCAATTCACTTTGGTTTATAACTTGCTCTAATCTGTCGGCGGTTAGGTAGTTATAAATACACATATTTCCTGTAGTTTTTTTAGTAATGGTTTTTTCAACAACCCCTTTTATAAATACAATTTTTCCGGAGTAGCTGTTTAACTCGTTTAGGAGTTTGGTTTCCAGAATTTGGCGTTGCGGTTCAGGACCAGATAGTAGCACCAAAAGGTCGTATAGTATAGGGGTGTTTATTTTTTTAAATCTACTTAAAGGGCCTAAATAATTGGTTTTAATAACGGGTTGTTTAACATGGCCCATGCGTCCGCTAAAGTTAAGAGTGCCAGATGCATCCGGCACCCAACAGGTGTTAAATTTTTTAATAATGCTGTTATGAATATGCGTGCTAAATCTTGTAGTTAGGCCGCTTAACACTTGTAATTGGTGTGTTATAAAAACACAAGGTATGTTAGGGTGGTATGCCCCAAACCGGTTGTCTGATATGATGCCAACAACATGGTAGCTAGAAACAATTTTAGCTATTTCTTTTTTTTCAGCAGCAATAGTTTTTAAAATTTTAGGCGTTTGAAATAAAAGTTTAGTTGTAAAAAAGGAGGCGGTTTTGGCGTAGCTAATTTGGTAACCGGGCAATTTTAAACAAATTAAACCGGGAAATTCTGCTTGTAATAAGGCTAATGCAGCCCCATCTGTGGCAATTATTGGTGTAAAACCATGAGCCATTAAAGCGTTAATAATTGGTATGCATCGGGTAGCATGTCCAAGCCCCCAATTTAGCGGTGCTACTAGTATGTGTTTTTGGTCTGCCATGAAAAACAAAGGTAAGCATATATGTGCTTCCACATATTTACGTAATTTTACCAAAAATTTAAAAGTAGTAACTAGGTGGGAAGTAAAAATAAATTAAGGCGTTTTAAAGAAAACGAAACGTTTAAGAATGTGGTACAACCAAGCCGAGAAGTGCTTGTAACAAATAATTTTGAACTACAAGGACAGTGGAACCGCAACTTTTTTAACAATAACAACCCTATTGTATTGGAATTGGGTTGTGGTAAAGGCGAATATACCACAGCTTTAGCAGAAAAATATCCAAATAAAAATTTTATTGGAGTCGATATAAAAGGTGCGCGTTTTTGGCGGGGTGCTAAAACAGCTTTAGAAAATAATTTAAGTAATGTTGGGTTTTTAAGAACCCAAATAGAGCTAATAGATTTTGCTTTTGCACCCAATGAAATAGATGAAATTTGGATTACTTTTCCAGATCCCCAAATAAAGTATAAACGTACCAAACACCGCATGACTAATGCTGAATTCTTGGCACGTTATAAAACGATATTAAAGCCAGAGGGTGTTGTTCATTTAAAAACCGACAGCGAATTTATGCATGGGTACACGTTGGGGTTATTGCATGGAGCCGGTCATGACGTATTGTATGCTAACCATAATGTTTACCACCAAGCGGGGAGTCCAACAGATGTAACGAGCGTGCAAACCTTTTACGAGAGTCAATATTTGGAACAAAACAAACCAATTACGTATATTCAATTCAAAATTAAGTAATAGTGAATGTAGCGCTTGTTTTCTTTCTTGGTTTTTCGGCCACTTTTCTTTCAACCTTGCCACCAGGATTGATAAACATGACAGCGGCAAAAATTAGTCTTAAAGAAGGCTATACCAGAGGCTTGGTTTTTGCCTTGGGTGCCTGCTTTATAATAATTTTTCAGGTATTGGTTGCTACTATTTTTGCGCGGTATTTAAGCAATCATCCCGATGT
This sequence comes from Bizionia sediminis, assembly GCF_042684585.1. Lineage (NCBI taxonomy): Bacteria > Pseudomonadati > Bacteroidota > Flavobacteriia > Flavobacteriales > Flavobacteriaceae > Bizionia > Bizionia sediminis. The sequence goes on along the minus strand of NZ_JBHULS010000002.1, from coordinate 135,147 downwards.
AATTGATGTGTTACGATTTATAGCCTTGGTTATCTTCTTTGGTGTCAGTTTTTATTTTTTGTTTATCGCCAAAGCAGTCGAAAAACAGAATACAGTAACCGATGTACGAAGCAAAACAAAGCGGTTTTTTCACGGTATGTTTTTGTCCTCAATAAACATGTTTCCCGTGCCATTTCAGGCTTATATGGCTATTACCTTGGCTTCTTTCGGAATTTTAAAATTCGATAATTTTGGTATCGGTGGTTTTGTATGTGGTTCTGTATCTGGGGCATTTGGCGCACTGTATATATACATGCATTTTTTCGATAAAATTAAAGATCGGAAAATAGCCTCGCAAAAAAGCATGAATTACCTTATAGGTGCTATAACAGGTATTGTAGCTATTATTACCCTCATTAATATTTTAAACGATTTATAATGGCAGCGCAACCCCAGCACTTTTATGACAAGGTATATCAGGTGGTGGCGCAAATTCCCTTTGGCCGTGTTACCAGTTATGGTGCTATAGCTACTTATTTAGGGGCCGCAAAAAGTGCGCGTTTGGTGGGGTATGCTATGAATAATTCGCATACTAAAAATGTACCGGCCCATCGGGTGGTTAATAGAAACGGTTTGCTAACCGGAAAGCATCACTTTGCAGGAACCAACCTTATGCAACAGCTTTTAGAAAGTGAGGGTATTGAGGTGGTAAACAATCAGGTTCAAAATTTCGAACGGGTTTTTTGGGATCCCAATGTGGCATTGAAGCCATAAGTTCTTTAATAGATGTAAGAACTCCCAAAAAAACACAGAAGCGCGCCATAACAAAAGTAAATTTACACATCAATCATTTCAATTAAAGCATTTCAAATTCTAAACAATTCACTGTATATTTGCAGTTTAGAATTATTCTGGATAAAAAGTGCTGCAAGGCGCGTTACAAGCGCAATAAATAATAGCATTGCTTTTAAAAATAATGTGTTATGAAATTAGATAAACAAGATATATTACAAGCATTAAAAACAATAACGGTACCTGGCGAAGGCCAAAATATGGTAGATAGCGGTGCTGTTACTAATGTAATGACTTTTGGTGATGAGGTTATTGTAGATGTTACCATTACCAATCCTACGCTACAAGCCAAAAAGAAAACGGAAGTGGAAATTTTAAAAGCCATCCACAATCAGGTTTACCAAAAAGCTAAAATAACCACGAATATAAAGGTTAATGCACCGGCCCAGAAGCCTAAAAACACCATTAAAGGGAAGGCTATACCGGGTATTAAAAACATTATTGCGGTAGCTTCTGGAAAAGGTGGCGTTGGTAAATCTACTGTTACGGCTAATTTAGCGGTTACACTAGCAAAAATGGGTTTTAAAGTGGGTATCTTGGACGCGGATATTTACGGGCCATCCATGCCTATTATGTTTGATGTTGAAAACGAACGCCCATTGGCAGTTACCATAGAAGGTAAATCTAAAATGAAACCCGTTGAAAATTATGGGGTAAAAATACTGTCTATTGGCTTTTTTACACAGCCAGGGCAAGCCGTTGTATGGCGTGGCCCAATGGCAGCCAAAGCCCTGAACCAAATGATTTTTGATGCGCACTGGGGGGAATTGGATTTTATGCTAATCGATTTACCACCAGGAACTGGCGATATTCATTTAAGCATTATGCAATCCCTACCAATTACAGGAGCTGTTGTGGTTAGTACACCTCAAAATGTTGCCTTGGCCGATGCCAAAAAAGGTGTAGCCATGTTCCAGCAGGATAGTATTAATGTACCTGTTTTAGGTATTATTGAAAATATGGCTTATTTTACACCAGCAGAGTTGCCGGATAATAAGTATTACATTTTTGGACAAGATGGTGCTAAAAACTTGGCAACCGATTTGGATGTGCGTTTCCTTGGCGACATTCCTTTGGTACAAAGTATCCGGGAAGCTGGCGACGTGGGTAGGCCGGCCGCCATGCAAACAGCCACAGTTATAGAAAAAGCCTTTGAAAAACTTACACAAAATGTGGTGGAGGAAGTTGTAAAACGAAATGAATATTTACCACCTACCGAGGCTATTAAAATTACAACCATGGCTGGGTGTTCAGCTATTAAAAAATAGGTTATGACGGCAGAAGAATTAAAACTAAATATAGAAAAGGCGTTGGATGAAATTCGCCCGTTTTTACAAAGTGACGGCGGCGATATTTCCTTGCTTTCTATTGAAGATGGCAAACTTGTAAAGGTACAGTTGCAAGGTGCTTGTGTTGGTTGCAGCGTAAACCAAATGACCTTAAAGTCTGGTGTGGAAATGACTATAAAAAAATATGCGCCACAAATAGAGCATGTTATTAATGTAGAGGCCTAATTCGTTATATTTTATTGGTTTACAGTAGTGCTGTAACCAAATAGGATGATTACAGAATTTCTTTGCAATATGTGTAAACTGATTTATGTCATATAAAATAGTTAGGATTAATAGGAAATTTGCAGCTACACGAAAACAGCTTACTTACTTTAAAAAAGTATTCAATTAGCATATATTATAATTAGTTAGGGTTAGTACCTAATTTGAAAGTAAAAAAATGATTAAAACAGATATACTTATTATTGGCGCCGGTCCAACCGGACTATTTACCGTTTTTGAAGCTGGCCTTTTAAAATTGAAATGCCACTTAATAGATGCCTTACCACAAGCTGGCGGACAGTGCACAGAACTGTATCCTAAAAAACCCATTTACGATATTCCTGCCTATCCTGAAATTTTAGCAGGCGATTTAACGGTTAAGCTTTTGGAGCAATGCAAACAGTTTGAACCCGGCTTTACCCTTGGTGAACGCGCCGAAACGTTAGAAAAACAGGAAGACGGTACTTTTATTGTTACCACCAATAAAGGAACCAAACATCATGCACCGGTTGTTGCCATTGCAGGTGGTTTGGGTAGTTTTGAACCACGGAAACCGTTAATAGATAATCTTGCAGATTACGAAGATAAAGGCGTAGAATACATGGTTAAAGATCCAGAATTATACCGCAATAAGCGGGTGGTTATTGCTGGTGGTGGCGATTCTGCTTTGGATTGGAGTATCTTTTTAAGTAATGTAGCTAGCCAAGTAACCCTAATACACAGACGTAACGAGTTTAGAGGTCATTTGGACTCGGTAGAACAAGTACAACAACTTAAAAATGAAGGTAAAATTAATTTAATTACGCCAGCCGAAGTCACCAATATTTACGGAGACAAGCGGGTCGCGGGTGTAGAGGTAACCGTTAAAGACGAAGCTCCAATTAAGGTAGATTGCGATCATTTTATACCACTTTTTGGTTTGTCGCCTAAATTAGGACCAATAGCAGACTGGGGCTTCGAAATTGAAAAAAATGCCATTAAAGTTAATAACTGTTTAGATTACCAAACCAACATACCTGGTGTATTTGCCATTGGCGACGTCAATACCTATCCGGGAAAACTAAAACTTATTTTGTGCGGCTTTCATGAAGCAACGCTTATGTGTCAGTCTGCGTACCAAATAATAAATCCAGGCAAACGCTACGTACTAAAATATACAACCGTAGCAGGCGTAGATGGTTTTGATGGTACTAGAAAAGAAGCGCCAAAACCCGTTATTAAAGCTTTCGATTAATATTAAAAACGCATAATTGTTTTAAACAATTTAAGCACCTAAAATATCGTTAGTTGTGTTTATTGTAAAAGCTGCTTTACACGGTATTAAGCTTAAAAACAAATGCACAGGGCTTCGCGCAAAGGATAAATTATGGAACAAGACGTAAATATTACCATTATAGATCGAGAAGGCGTGTCGCATAACATAGCGGCACCAACAGACATGGCCATGAATCTCATGGAAGTTGTTAGGAGTTACGAGTTGGCCCCAGAGGGTACTATTGGTATTTGTGGCGGTATGGCCATGTGCGCTAGTTGTCAATGCTACGTATTAAGCGATACAAATTTGCCAGAAATGCAAGCCGATGAGGAGGCTATGCTTTCAGAGGCGTTTAACGTAAAGGACAGTTCTCGTTTGGGATGTCAGATTCAAATTACGCCCGAAATGGAAGGGCTTGTGGTAGCATTGGCTCCCGAAGAATAGTTTTCTAACAGCCAAAAATACTTGGTTAAGAACCAGCCAGATACACCGTCTTTTTTGATGCTATTGGTGGTGACTTGGTTTGTTTACCTGAAATTATTAGACCAAAAAAAATAATCATTATGGCGCTTGCCTAATCAGTTTAAGCCACAAAAAGTACTTCGAAACCTATTTAGAGGCCGAAATTATCATGTAAAATAGTTATGCTAATTGGCGGTAACGAATAGGAATTCAAATATTTACCTTTAAAAAAGATTTGCTTTTAAATTGCATAAATACTAAAATTAGATTTTGGTATTTGGTCAATAATAAATATATTCGAAATTCCTAAAAGCAGGTTTACCACTAGGATCAATTAGGCATTTTAGAAACCTACTAAAAATATTTTCTAAAAAGATAATAGGGTGTTTGCTTGAGTTTTACTAATTAAAAATAAAAGAGTATGTTAAAAAAATTGAATGTAATTTTAGGTCTTGTAGCGCTTTTTCTTTTCGTTTCATGCGACGACAAAAAGGATGATGAAATTGTTGTTGTTCAAAATGAAATTTTCAATACATGGAAATTAGTCAATCCCAATGCCAATGTAGAATTGCTTGTACGTCCGGATTATACCTTTCATGTAGATGTCTTGTTAAATGAGGAGATTGAAGTGGAAGGCCGGATAGAATTAGATCAAAACAAAATTAGTTTTATTAACATTCAAGGGTCAGATCCTATGTCTAGCGATCCCAGACCAGGTGTTTATTATTACGAAATAAAGTCGGATACCATTCGCTTTACCCTTATAAACGATCCACTTGAGCGCAGGGCCGGATTTTTAGCTTCGCCATGGGTTAAGAATGTGGATTAGGTGGTAGTAACATATTTCTAAACCCATACAAAAGCGCTACCTTATTGCGTTTCAAATCAATTTTTTGCTTTCTAGAAATGGGTGTTTTTGGTGTTACTGAAAACAAAACAAATAAGTATAGGCTAAAAAAAATGCTTCTCCACTGGGAAAAGCATTTTTTTTATGATGGCTGCAAGTAATAGTTTACAGCCTTGTTGTTTAGCGGTGTTTATTATTTAAAGGCATTTAAACCTGTAATATCCAGTCCTGTAATTAGTAAGTGAATATCGTGTGTGCCTTCGTAAGTAATAACACTTTCTAGGTTCATAGAGTGGCGCATTATTGAATATTCGCCTGTTATTCCCATGCCGCCTAGTATTTGTCTTGCTTCGCGTGCTATATTAATAGCCATTTCTACGTTGTTGCGTTTAGCCATAGAAATTTGAGCTGAAGTTGCTGTGCCATTCTCGCGCATAACACCCAAACGCCATGCTAATAATTGTGCTTTTGTAATTTCGGTAATCATTTCAGCCAATTTTTTCTGTTGTAACTGGAATTGGCCAATTGGTTTACCAAATTGCATACGCTCTTTACTGTATCGTAAAGCCGTATCGTAGCAATCCATAGCGGCACCAATAGCACCCCAAGCAATACCAAAACGTGCTGAATCTAGACAGCCAAGTGGCGCGCCTAAACCAGACTTATTAGGTAGTAAGTTTTCTTTAGGTACTTTTACATTATCAAAAATTAACTCGCCAGTTGCCGAAGCACGTAACGACCATTTGTTGTGTGTTTCTGGTGTTGAAAACCCTTCCATACCGCGCTCAACAATAAGACCATGAATACGACCTTCCTCGTTTTTAGCCCAAACAACAGCTACATGGCAAAAAGGCGAATTGGAAATCCACATTTTAGCACCATTTAAAAGGTAATGGTCGCCCATATCTTTAAAATTGGTTGTCATACCACCAGGGTTAGAGCCGTGGTCTGGTTCCGTTAAACCAAAAGACCCCATCCACTCACCAGATGCTAATTTTGGTAAATATTTTTTACGCTGGGCCTCGTTGCCGTATTTCCAGATTGGATACATAACCAAGGACGATTGCACGGAAGCTGTACTGCGCACACCAGAATCGCCACGCTCAATTTCTTGCATAATTAAACCATAGGAAATCTGATCTAAACCAGCACCACCGTATTCTTCAGGAATATAAGGGCCAAAGGCACCAATTTCTGCCAAGCCACCTATAATTTGCTCTGGAAATTCCGCACGCTGTGCATAGTCTTCAATAATAGGAGACACGTCTCTCTTTACCCATTCGCGGGCAGCGTCGCGTACTAATTTATGTTCATCAGTTAAAAGCTCGTCTAGGTTGTAATAATCTGGAGCTTCAAATAAATCTGGCTTCATACTAAAATTGTGTTTTTTAATTGTTTTGCAAAGATAACGAAATCGTTTTTCAGCTAACAATTTAATATTACTTTTTCCGCTGCTATTTACACCTAAAACAGTTCCTATAAAAATGGACGCGGCTTTTAGTTGTGGAAGTTACTTATTTTTTTAGCAAATAGGCATAGGGCTCCATGCCTTTGGTATGATCGAAAAAAACTTTTAAAACAGCTAAAATGGGTAAGGATATAATAGCACCAACAACACCCCAAATAGAGGAAAACAGAATAATGCCAAAAATAGTTATAAACGGATTTAAATTAATTTCGTCGCCTATTACCCAAGGTGTTAACACGTAGTTTTCTATTAATTGGGCTGCCGAAACTACAGCAATAACAATTAAAGCTGGCGTAGTTCCTGCATATAAATAGGATAGTATAACCGCAACGCCACCACCAATAATATTTCCTACATAAGGAATAATTGAAAATAAGGCGGCAAATAGTGCTAAAAATAAAGCGTAAGGAACAGAGCCTATTAAAAAACCAATGTAGTAAATACCAAACAGGAAAAGCATAATTTTTCCTTTTCCAACAAAATAACTTTTTACAATAGCCGCTGCATTGCTTAATAATGCGGTGGCTGCTGTATTATTGGATGCTAATTTTTTAAAAAATGTTACGAATTGGGTTTTTTGCATTAAAAACAGAATAATGTACACAAAAATAATAAGCGATTGCGATAGTAAATTCATTACAGAAGCTAGAAACGAACTAGCTAGCACTTCGGCTTTGTCAATAATTTTTTTATTGTTGTCTATATAATCTTTGTAATCCCAATTTAAATGACTGTTAAGCCATTTAGAAAAGGTGTTTAATTCTTCGGTGGCTTTTTCTTTTATAGTAGGCCAATCTTCTGCCATGGTGTTTATTTGCGAGGTAATAAGCCAGAACAGTAAAGAAAAAATTACGAGCATTAATAAAATTGCACAAACAATACCCAGCCATTTAGGGAGCCCCCACTTTGTAAACTGCTTAACAGGAATGTCTAATACAATGGCCACAATAACGCCAACAATTAGGGGCATAAGTAAACTTTTTCCAAAGTAAAGTAAACTTACTACACCACCTATTATAAGGAGTGTTTTGATAAGTTGCTGTCCGGAAACCTCAATTTTAGAAGTGCTCAATAGTCTGAATTTAAAATGGTTATAACTTTAAAGCTACGCTAAATTTTAGAGCTTTCATACTTAAAAGCTTAAAAAGTGTGAAACTTATTAAGGTTAGTAGAAATAAGGGGTCCCTAAAAACCGAAGCCTGGTTACATATTTAAGTAAAAAGCTTGCGTTAAATTAATGTAGTCCTGTGTGTATTGGTGTCTTTCGGTTTCAATTACCAATGTGGTTTCTTGGATATTAGTTGCCTGTTTGCTTAAAGTTATCAAGCTGCGTTTTACGGGGGCTGTTGCGTGCCCTTTTACCTGTGTTATGTAGTTAGGGTATAACTTGAAGTTGGTGGCTAGCTCAAGGAAGTGAGATGCTTCTTGGTGTGGCACAATAACGGAAAACTGACCTGTTTCTGACAGTAATTTAGCCACAGCTGCCAGTAACTGCGGAAAAGGCATGGCATCTTGAAAGCGCGCACTGTCGCGCTGTTGGTTGGGTGTTTTGTAGTTTTCGGAATAAAATGGCGGATTAGAAATAATTAAATCGTAGGTATCGTCTATTTCTTCGGCAAATTCTTCTAAAGAAGCATGGTAGCAAAATAGCGCATCGGCCCAAGGTGAATTTTCAAAATTATCAACGCATTGCTCGTAGGCATTGGCGTCAATTTCCAGTGCATCTATGGTGTTTACATACAATCCGGTAGCAGCAACTCTTTGGGCCAGCATTAAAGCTAAAATGCCTGTCCCGGCGCCAATGTCCAAAATACTGGTAGGACTAAAATTTAAATTGGTCCAAGCACCCAACAAAACACTGTCTGTTCCAATTTTCATGGCGCATTGGTCCTGTTGTACAGTAAACGCTTTAAATTTAAAAGGCTTGTTCATGGTTGTTTCCGGTGTTGTAGGTATTAGTTTGTATCTAAATACAAATCTATTAAACCTTCTGGAGTGTTTAATACCAGCGTTTTTTCTGCTTTGTTTACAGAAACAATAAAGGCATCGTTCATAGGAATTAAAATTTCAGTACCATCCTGATCTATTTCAAACAAGGCCTGTGAAGTACTATCGTTTACACCGCTTACAATACCTACATGTCCAAAATTTACATCGGTTACGGTAAATCCAATAATTTCGTGATAGTAAAATTTATTGCCTTCCAATTTCGGCAACAAATTTAAGGGTAAGTAGATGTCGGACTTCAAAAGCGCCTCTGCATCTTCCTCTGTATTTACATCTTCAAAACGCACTCGCAATAAATCGGATTTGTGTAGCTGGGAGGATTCCACAAAGAAGGGAACTAAATTATTTCGTAAATCTACAAACATGGCATCTAAATCTTCATATAAATGCGGTTCGTCTGTGTCTAGTTTTATTAGCAACTCGCCTTTAAAACTGTATTTAGACACTATTTTTCCTAAAAAAAAACAATCTTCTTTTTTCATAGTTTTCTTCTTGTTATCATGGTATGCCGTTTACAAACTAACGCGGTTTATGTGGTTTTAGGTTTACCAACTTAAATGAGTTTGGATACTTTAAAAGCGCTAGAACATAAAAAAACCCAGACTGCATAGTCTGGGTTCAAAAGTATAAAAAAAATAGTTTTTTATTCTTCTTCGTTTGAAGCTTCTGCTTCTGCTGCAGGTGCTTCTTCTTCCGCTGGCGCGTTAGCTGCCACACGTGCGGCGTTTGTTGCTTTTTCAGCTTCTAAAGCTTTGGCTTTGGCTTCTGCTTCTGCAGCTGATAAGTTTTCGGTTTTAGCGGCAATTTTACCTGTTTTTTCCTCCAACCATGCATTAAATTTTTCTTCTGCCTGCTCTTCCGTTAAGGCTCCTTTTCTAACACCACCTGCTAAATGATTTTTTAACAAAACGCCTTTGTAAGATAAAATACCTTTGGCAGTTTTTGTTGGTTGTGCACCATTTTGTAACCATTTTACGGCACCGTCCACATCCAAATCAATAGTTGCAGGGTTTGTGTTTGGGTTATAAATACCTAATTTTTCTAGGTATTTACCATCTCTTTTTGCACGCGCATCCGCTGCAACAATCCAGTAAAAAGGTTTTCCTTTTTTACCGTGTCTTTGTAATCTAATTTTAACTGACATAAAAATTAATTAGTGAGGTTCGCGACCTCGGTTATTAATAAGGCTGCAAATATACTTTATTTTTATTAAAATTTTGTGTTTTTTTAGGAAACTTTTTTAGGCGCTAGTAGCGGCTGCTGGGCTTTTAAGAATCTGTTAAGCAACTAGTTGTAAATGAATTGTTTTGTATTTTATGCGTTGTTTTTTTGTGCGTATGAAGTCGCCTTGGCTTAAATGTTTCTAGAAATTCTATTTCTTATTTTTTTTATTCTATTTTTGAGTTTTCGATTTATTTAGAATAAACACATTATTATGAAAAAACTATTAGTTATTGCCTTGGTATTTACCACCATATTTAGCTGTAACGATGAAGTTGAATTTAATACACCTGCGCTTCAAGGAAAAAAAGATGGTATTCGTTGGAAAGCGACAACTTACAACGCCTTTTTTAATGACGCTGGCCTGTTAGTTATTACAGGAAACGATAATTTTGAAACAGTCACCCTGCGTCTTACTTCTTTAGCGGTTGGCAATTATCAGTTAGGTGGCAATGCGGCTAATCAAGCCGAATTTTTGGATTTCGAAAAAACACAGTTTGCTACCACCAATGCACCTAATCCAGATTTTAACGTGTACCCTGCTAGCGGACAAATTACAATTTCCCGAATTGATACAGCCAATAACACCGTGTCTGGAGAATTTTTCTATACCGCTTACTCTAATAATGGGTTAAAAGTGGTTACTTTTAGCGAAGGTGTCTTTTTCGATATTCCACTACCCGCAGGGGCAGCGCCCAATGTAATGTCCTGCGAAGAAGCAGAAATACAGGAAGCTTTGGCGGCCGCGTTGTATGCCGAAACACCACCAACATCGTCAGATTATTCTGCCAATTGTAATGCTTACAAACAAGCCTTAATTAACAAGCAAATGGCTTGTATAGATGCAGACGGTAGTATTCAAGACATAATAGACAGCTTGTTTTGTAACGACGATGATGGCGATGGCTTATTATCTATATTAGAAGATGTTGATGGCGATGGCAGCCCTACTAACGATGATACCGATGGCGATACCGTGCCTAATTATTTGGATGCCGATGACGATGGCGATTCTTTAGATACTATAAATGAAGATGTAAATGCTAACGGAACGGTTTTAGACGATGATACAGACGGCGACGGTGTACCAAATTATTTAGATAACGACGATGATGGCGACGGTATTTTAACCATTGATGAAGATGCTAACGCCGATGGCGATGTGACGAACGACGATACCGATGGCGATGGTATTCCAGATTACCTGGACAATCTATAAATAAAACAATTAATTTTTTTATTAAAACGCAGCAATTTGCTGCGTTTTATGTTTGTAGGAACCAGCAAGTATTTTTAGAATTTGTTTTAAAAAATTCTGAAAATTTTAATTAAAAACGGTTTATTTCTATGTAATTTTATGGGCTTATTTTTCCGAATGGAATAATTTGTAGCTCCTAAACATCCGTTTATAGAGCAATACCTTATTTTTAAAACCACATACAATCCATGTATTTAATTTTTGATACTGAAACAACAGGTTTACCAAAGCGTTGGGATGCACCAATTACAGATACCGATAATTGGCCACGATGTATTCAAATTGCTTGGCAATTGCACGATGCCATGGGTGCTTGTATAGAGCATCAAGATTTTCTTATAAAACCAGAGGGTTTTAACATTCCTTACGACGCAGAAAAAATTCATGGCATCTCTACCGAGCTTGCCCTGCAGGAAGGCGAGTTGCTGGAAGTTGTTTTGCAAAAGTTTAATGACGCTTTACAAAAAACAAAGTTTGTAGTAGGGCAAAACGTGACCTTCGATTTAAATATTATGGGAGCCGAGTTTGTAAGGTATGCCATGGCTAATAAGCTTCAGGAGTTACCAGTTTTAGACACCTGTACGGAGCACACAGCCAGTTTGTGTCAGTTGCCAGGCGGACGCTACGGAAAATTTAAGTTACCTACACTTACAGAACTACATGAATACCTGTTTAACCAACCATTTGCCGAGGCGCACAATGCCACAGCCGATGTGGAGGCTACAACACGTTGCTTTTTAGAACTACTTAGGCGCCAAGAGTACACCATAGAGGCTCTGGACGTAGATCCGGATTATTTTAAAAGGTTTTCAGAAGCCAATCCGCAGGAAATTCAATTACTTGGGTTAAAGCATATAAATTTAAAACAGGCTAGTGCTGCTATCCGCGAGCAAATTTTAAAAACACAAGGCAGTGGCTTATCGGCCAAAGAAATAAAGGACAATATTTCGGAGTTGCAGGATGTGGATTTTGTGCATTTGCACAATCATTCGCAGTTTTCAATTTTGCAATCTACTATAAGCATCCCCAAATTAGTGGCCGCAGCAGCCCAGCACAACATGCCAGCTGTAGCGCTTACAGACCATGCTAATATGATGGGAGCCTTTCATTTTGTAAAAGCAGTAAACGCACATAACAAAACAATTCAGGCAAAAAATAAAGAGGCGGAGGATCGCGGCGAAACACCCAAATTACAGGAAATAAAACCCATTTTAGGTTGCGAATTTTTTGTTTGTGAAGATCATAAAGATAAATCTAGAAAGGACAACGGTTATCAAATTGTGTTGCTAGCTAAAAATAAGCGCGGCTATCATAATTTGGCTAAATTATCGTCGCATGCCTTTGTGGATGGCTTTTATTATTTACCCCGAATAGATAAAAAATTAATTCAACAATATAAAAGCGATTTAATAGTCCTAACCGGAAACTTGTACGGCGAAGTGCCTAGTAAAATTTTGAATGTAGGCGAAAATCAAGCTGAAGAGGCTTTGCTATGGTGGAAAGCTGAATTTGGAGATGATTTGTACATTGAAATTATGCGTCATAATCAGGAGGACGAAAATAGGGTAAATCCGGTACTAATTAATTTTGCTAAAAAGCACCAAATAAAATTGGTGGCTTCAAATAATACGTATTACGTAGATAAGGAAGATGCCAATGCCCACGATATTTTATTGTGTGTAAAAGATGGCGAAAAGCAAGCAACACCCATTGGTAGGGGGCGTGGCTACCGGTATGGCTTGCCAAATCAGGAATATTATTTCAAATCTTCGGACGCTATGAAAGCGCTATTCAAAGATATCCCGGAGGCCATTACCAATATTCAAGAAGTTGTAAATAAAGTGGAGGCTTTTGAACTCGCTCGCGATGTTTTATTACCAGCTTTCGATATTCCCGAGCAGTTTAAAGATCCAAAAGATTTGGAAGATAATGGCAAACGTGGAGAAAACGCATTTTTACGCCACCTAACTTACGAAGGCGCTAAAAAACGGTATGGCGAACCCTTGTCCGAGGAGGTTACCGAGCGCTTGGATTTTGAACTAAGTGTTATAGAAAACACGGGCTATCCTGGGTATTTCCTAATTGTAGAAGATTTTATAAGGGAAGCCCGAAAAATGGATGTGTCTGTTGGCCCTGGTCGTGGTTCGGCAGCCGGATCGGTGGTTGCCTATTGTTTATGGATAACCAACATAGACCCACTAAAATACGATTTGCTTTTTGAGCGTTTTTTAAATCCAGATCGTGTAAGTATGCCCGATATCGATATCGATTTTGACGACGAAGGCCGGAGTCGGGTTATGGATTATGTTATAAATAAATACGGTAGCAGCCAAGTAGCCCAAATTATTACTTACGGTACCATGGCCGCAAAGTCCTCTATTCGAGATACCGCTCGGGTACTAGACCTACCGCTTTTTGATGCTGATAGGATTGCCAAGTTAATTCCAACCATGTCTAAACTTGCCAAAATTTTTGGCATGAGCGAAAAAGAATTAAGCAGTAAGTTTCGTGCAGAAGATTTAGAAAAAGTGAACGAACTTCTCAATATTTCTGAAGGCTCCGACTTACAAGCAGAAACGGTTAATTTGGCCCGCACGCTGGAAGGATCGGTTAGAAATACCGGCATTCATGCCTGTGGTGTTATTATTACACCAGACGACATTACCAAGTTTGTACCAGTAGCAACGGCCAAAGACTCCGATTTATACGTTACACAGTTTGATAACTCGGTAGTAGAGGATGCTGGGTTGTTAAAAATGGATTTTTTAGGCCTAAAAACGCTTACGTTAATAAAGGATACCGTAAAAATTGTAAAAGCCAAACACAATATCGATTTAGACCCCGATAGCTTCCCGTTAGACGACGAAAAAACATATGAACTCTTTCAGCGTGGCGAAACCGTAGGGGTGTTTCAGTACGAATCGCCTGGCATGCAAAAACACCTTAAGGAATTAAAGCCAACCGTTTTTGAAGATTTAATAGCCATGAACGCCCTGTATAGACCGGGTCCTATGGAGTATATTCCGAGTTTTACCCGCAGAAAACACGGTAAGGAAGCTATAGAATACGATTTGCCAGCAATGGAAGAGTATTTGAAAGAAACCTATGGTATTACGGTTTACCAAGAGCAGGTAATGCTGCTTTCCCAGAAACTAGCCAATTTTACCAAAGGTGAGGCCGATGTTTTACGAAAGGCAATGGGTAAAAAGCAAATTGCGGTTTTGGATAAAATGAAACCTAAATTTATTGCGCAAGCCGAAAGCAATGGTCACGATGCAAAAAAATTAGAAAAAATTTGGAAAGATTGGGAAGCTTTTGCAAGTTATGCATTCAACAAATCGCACTCTACTTGCTATGCTTGGATAGCTTATCAAACGGCATACCTAAAAGCGCATTATCCTGCAGAATATATGGCTGCCGTATTGTCCAATAATATGAACGACATTAAGCAGGTGTCCTTTTTTATGGAGGAATGTAAACGCATGAAATTAGCTGTTTTAGGTCCGGATATTAACGAAAGTTATTATAAGTTTTCTGTAAATCAAGACAATGCGGTGCGGTTTGGCATGGGTGCCATAAAAGGCGTGGGACAAGGTGCCGTTATGACCATTGTTGAAAACCGAAAAAAAGACGGGCCATATAAGTCTATTTTCGATTTTGCCAAACGCATTGATTTGCGTGCAGCTAATAAGAAAGCATTCGAAAACTTGGCGCTTGCTGGTGGTTTCGACGGCTTTAAAAATACGCACCGCGCTCAATATTTTCACGACGATGGCGACGGTATTACCTTTTTAGAAAAAGCTATAAAATACGGTGCAAAACATCAGGAAAATGAAAATTCGGCACAAGTAAGTTTGTTTGGAGAAGCAAGCGATGTGCAAATTGCCGAACCCGAAGTACCGCCTTGCGAGGAATGGGGAACCATGAAAAAATTAGCTCAAGAGAAGGAAGTGGTAGGAATTTATATTTCCGGTCACCCCTTGGACGATTTTAAAATTGAAATGACTACCTTCTGTAATGCCAATTTAGCCCTTCTGGAACATTTGGAAACCTACGTAAATAGAGAGCTTACTATAGGTTGTGTGGTAACAGATGTTCAGCATCGTGTAAGCAAGCAAGGAAAAGGCTGGGCGCTGTTTACGGTAGAAGATTATACCAACAGTTATGAGTTTCGAATATTTGGCGAGGAATATTTGAAGTTTAGGCATTTTTTACTCAAAAATTCCTTCCTGTTTATTAAAGTATTTGTAAAAGAAGGTTGGATAAAAAAAGATACGGGTGTTCGGGGCGAGCCACGCTTGCAGTTTAATAGTTTTCAACTGCTACACGATGTTATGGAAACCTATGCTAAAAAACTATCTATTCAACTAAATATTTCAGATTTAGAGCCTGCAAAAATAGAAGCCTTGCATGGTTTATTACGGAGTCATAGCGGTAACCATGCCTTAAACTTTATTGTATACGACAATGAAGAGCAAATAAAATTAAGCATGCCTAGCAGAAAACAAAAAATTGCTATTTCGCAAGAACTTTTACAGGAATTAGAACGTCAAGATGTATTTTATAAGTTAAATTAATGGTCAGGAAATAAAACCAACCTGCAAATAGGGGTAGATATTGTATTTAAAAAAATACCCGTAAATTTGTAATAGCAACAGGTAAAAAGGCCCTAGCTAAAAACTAAATATAACCGCCAGTAATGCAGCTATAAACAAAACAAATTGATAGCTTGTAAGCTTTGGCGAAATTTTTGACTAATATTGCAAAGGTGTCTTTTTTAGGCGCTTGATTAGATAAGTATAACATATTAAAATTAAATATTATGGCATTAGAGATAACAGATGCAACATTTGAGGAAACCGTATTAAAAAGTGACAAGCCTGTAATGGTAGATTTTTGGGCCGCTTGGTGTGGACCATGCCGCATGGTAGGACCTATTATTGATGAAATTAGTGCAGAATATGAAGGCAAAGCTGTTGTTGGAAAGGTAGACGTAGATGCCAATCAAGAATTTGCTGCCAAATATGGCGTGCGTAACATTCCTACTGTTTTAGTTTTTCAAAACGGTGAAGTAGTTGGGCGTCAAGTAGGTGTAGCTCAAAAAAGTGCTTATACAGACGCGATAGATTCGTTATTATAGGTTTTAGGGTGGTTTTTGGAGCCACGCATAAAAACTAATTATATACTAAAAAGGTTTGCTACAATGGCAAACCTTTTTTAGTTTGGGCAAATCACAAAAAATTAAGGTAAATTAGCTAGGTAAAACTAGTAACGCCAGTGTTTCTTACTCAAAAGAAACCAAAGCACGAACTAATGCAAACAAATGGACTTACAACACGAATTAAATCAAGCAGGCGGTTTTAAAAACTTGGAATTACTTGCCAAACAGGTAGTTGAAGGCTTTGTGGCGGGCATGCACAAAAGCCCGTTTCATGGTTTTTCGGCAGAGTTTGCGGAGCATAAAATTTACAATCAAGGCGAAAGTACTCGGCATATAGATTGGAAACTTTATGCCAAAACAGACAAATTATACACCAAGCGCTACGACGACGAAACCAACCTGCGCTGCCATTTAATTGTTGACAATAGCAGCTCCATGCATTATCCAGATGTTAAAACACCAGATATAAACAACTTAAATAAAATAGGTTTTTCGGTTTTAGCTTCGGCTTGTTTAATACATATCTTAAAAAAACAGCGCGATGCAGTAGGTTTAAGCGTATTTAGTGATGCCTACGATTTTTATGCTCCTGAAAAAGGAAGCGAGCGGCACCACCAAATGTTGCTTCATCAATTAAGTACTCTGGTACAACAAAAACCAACGGCACGCCAAACAGATACGTTTACGTATTTGCACCAAATAGCAGAAAAAATTCACAGACGGTCGCTTATATTTTTGTTTACCGATATGTTTCAAACCGAAACAAACCAAGAAAAACTTTTTAGCGCGTTACGCCATTTAAAATATAACAAACACGAAGTGGTTTTGTTTCATGTATTCGATAAAGAAAAAGAATGGACTTTTAATTTTAGTAACAGCCCTAAACAATTTATAGATGTAGAAACAGGCGAGCATGTAAATATATATGCAGATACTGTTAAGGATAACTACGAGCAAGCTATTAGGGATTATTTTAAATCAATTAAACAAAAATGTCAGCAATACCGTATTAATTATGTGGAGGCAGATATAAATAAACCTTTCGATAATGTCTTGACAGCCTTTATGCTAGCGCGTAAAAAGTTTTCGTGATAAAAAATAAATTAAAATTTATAGAAAAAAGGCTTGTAAAATTAAAAAAGCTGTTTATCTTTGCACCCGCTTGAGGGATTAATTTTTACAAACTAATTTAGCAAGCTTGCAGTAAAGCAACGGTCTGGTAGTTCAGTTGGTTAGAATGTCGCCCTGTCACGGCGAAGGTCGCGGGTTCGAGTCCCGTCCAGACCGCAAAAGCTCATCGAAAGATGGGCTTTTTTTATGCCTAAAAGTTAATTTTGTTAGGTGTTTCCTTTGTAATCTCTTACAAATATTGGTTTGTTTAAAAACCCTTATTTCGCCATCTTTAGTCATCGTTCGACAAAATTTAAACCCCTATTAAAACCCCTCTATTATTTTTCGGTCTCTTTTTACAGTTTACTCCCTAAAAAAGGGTGTGGATTACCTAGAGGTTTTAGAATTTATAAAATTTAACATTCTTTGAAAGACTGATTATTATTGACTTTCTCATTGATTTTACAAAAAAGACAAAGAACTTAGCTACAAAAATTTTGCTACTGGATATTATATAGTAGAACGCAAAAACATAAATATTATGAAATTGAATTACAATGTAAGGATTGTTATTAGAAAGGATAAAGTAAGAAACGACAACACTTGTCCTTTGTATTTAAAAATTAGTCTAAATGGTAAACAACTCGTGAAATTATCTATGGGAGAAAGTGTTTTACAGGAACATTGGGATAGTAAAAACCAAAAAGCTATTGGAAAAGGTTATGGAATGTTTAACGCTCATTTAAATCGTTCCGTTTTGGAAATAGAAGATTTGATTAGCGATAGAAAAGCAAGAGGTAAAACAGTTTCTCGTGATGAAATTGTAAGTCTGTTTAAAAAAGAAGATACGGAATGTTATTACAAGTATTTCGATGAGGTATTCTGTAAAAATAAGTTTACCGAAATCTCCCAGTACACTAAAGAAAGTTATCTATTGTTAAGAAAACGACTAAAAGAATTTAAGCCTAATCTAAGGTTAAGTGATATAGATTTAAAGCTAATACAGGATTTTAATTATTATCTTTTAGTTGACAAAAAGACTGGAAAAGGTGGGGTTTGGAATAGACATAAGAATTTTAGAACAACTTTAAAATTAGCCTATGATTTGAACTTAATCGATGATTATCCATACAAAAACTTTAAATTAGATAAACCAAAATCTAAAAATGAGGCTTTAACAAAACAAGAATTAAACGCTATTGTCGATTTAGATGTTAGCTTTAATAAAAGATTAGATGAAACTAAGGATAAATTCTTATTCGCTTGTTATACAGGTTTACGTTTTGGAGATGTAATGAATCTAAAATGGGATAATATTAAAAATGGTGTAATGCAAATAATACAAGAGAAAACTAAAAACCCTGTTCAGATACCGCTAAATAAAGAAGCAAAAAGAATTATTGCTAAAAATGTCAAGATGAAAAGAGAGCGAAATACTGTTTTTAAAGTGGTTAGTAATCAGAAAACTAATTATATACTTAAAGAGATAGCTGAATTGGCAGAAGTGGATAAAAATGTGTCCTTTCATCTTGCTAGACATACATTTGGAACGATATTAGGAAAAGACCAAAATGCTTTTACTATAATGAAGCTAATGGGGCATAAAAAGATTAGTACATCAGCTATCTATGTAAATACTGATGTAAATACCTTAAAAGAAACTATGCAAATGGTTAGTTTTAGATAATTTTATAAACTGATATATATAATTTGTAAATTGGCGACATGAAATAAAAAAGAAGAAAATACATATAAGTTAGCGTTAGCTATTCACTGATAGAGAAAACTGGAAATTTATCATATGCAGGAAGAATAGATTAATGCTCACGCTATGGCGTGGGCTTAGTTTGTTTGCATATGGGTATTCCAGTACCTCTCTATCGATAAGCTACAGTTCCACGCTTATTTTTTTATTGTTAATGCTCTTTTCGGAACTGATAGGGTTAATAAAAATAACAATGAAAAAACATCTTATTTTAGCTCTACTATCTACACTAATCTTTATTAAAACAAGTAATTCTCAAGTAAATAGTTTATCAGATTTTCTTTACTTGTCAGAACTTTCAGAATATGGGTTAACCGATTATTTACAGACAAATTGGGAGTTGCAAAGTCCAACTGAAACCATAGAAAAAGGAAAAGCTACATCTGTATATACTTTTACTTATAACTACAATAAGAGAAAACAGGTTTTAAAAAGGGTTATCAATATGGATTTAGATACTGCTTATAAAATAAGAAGTACAACATTTATCTCCGATGATATATCATTTTTAGAGCGAGTTGAAAAGAGTTTGTCAGCTAAAGAATTTTTTGAGGTTGGTATTGAAGATAGAAAAAAATTGTATGAAGACGGAAATAAAATGTTGACTATTGAAAGAGACTTTCATAAAAGAGCTAAAGGTCTGTATAAAATTACAATTATGTATAAGGATGATTTTATTCTATATGCTAAAAAAATTAAACTCGAAAGCACTATAAATAGCGACAATGTTCGAATTAGTCAAAAATGGAATATTAAAGGAGTAGAAGATGATGATTTAGGTACTTTTAGTTTAAAAGTTTATGAGAATTGGGATTGTTATATTGAGCTTTACATAAATGGAAAACTTTACAAATCCAGTAGGTGTGATAGTGAAAATGAAACAGCTCTATTAGTGAGTAAATTAGATACTTTAAATATAAAATATTCTACACCCGAATTGGTAGACGCAAATATTGATATATTAGGAAATGATATAAGTTTGGACTATTTATCGACAGATGAAGAATATATAAAACCTGTAAAAGATAAAATAGTTGAAAATGTAATTAAAACAGGTGTTGGATCAGGTAATGGCGAAATAATGAATGAAAAGAGCGTTAGAAAAATAGTTTTTAAGCCAAAATATAAAAAAGCTGATTGTAATGAAAAAGGAATAGTAGTCTTATTAGTTCAAGTAAATAATGATGGGAGTTTTAAAAGTGCAAATCCTACTAAAGGAACAACCAATTTAAGTAATTGCTTAATCTCAAGTGCAATAAAAAATGCGAAAAAATATAAATGGGAACGCAAAAATGAAATTAATTCAGAAACTGCTTTACTTACTATTGCTTTTGAATAATGGCTTAATTTTAAAGATTTAACAAAAATTTAACGCATTTCTGCGAACGAAAAAAACTTTTGGAGGTATAAGATAAGTGTAGGGAATAGTCCCATTAATTTAAAATTATACTAATGAAAAGAGATGTAGAAATGTACAAGTTAAAAGTGTACACCATTAAGAAATTAAAGGCTTTACAAAGGCTTATTGAAGAAAACCAACAAAAGGATTGGCTTACAGTAAATGAAGTGATAGAAGACTTTAACATAAGTCGTAAAACATTTGATAGATTAAGAGAAAAAGGATTAAAAGTTTCCCAACCAAAACGTAATGGAAAAATCCTTGTAGAAAGAAGAGAAATAGTTAATTTTTTAAACAGGTAGTTATGGTAGATAAAATAAAATTTTTAGTAACAAACTATCCTGTTGAAGAAGATATGCTTAATTCTTATAGAAGATTTGGTAGCTCAAGATTTAACCCAGAAATTTTTGTATTTATAAAATACCTTACAAGTGATGAGGATTTAGGTAAGAAAAACAAAAAGCATTCTTTAAAGTTAATATTAGCTTATGATACAAAATTTGGTAATCATAAATTATATGTAGAAGGCAGTATTAGAAAATGGTATTATGGAAAATATAATATTAGAGATTTTAATTACAAAGATTTTTGTCATTGTATAAGTCTTTTAAGTAAAAGATTAGGGATAGATGAGAACATTTTATGGAATGCAGAAATAACAAAATTAGAAACTGGAGTAACAATTAGATTTACAAAAGAATTTGAGGGTATTGCACTTTGTGTATCTCGATATAAAAACTTTAAAAAAAGTACACACGAAGACAAAGGTGTAAAGTTTAAAGGGAAAAATTATCATGTAATTTTTTATGATAAAATTAGGGAGATTTACAACGATAAAGACAAGTTGGAACGCTCTTACGATAAAATAACAAAAAACAACTTCTTATTTAGATATGAAATACAAGGTCATAAGGTAAGTGGAATGAAGATGTTTAACAAAAAGGTAAATACCTTATTAAAGTTAAAGAACAACTGGAAGTATCTAGGAGAAAATTTAATTAAGACACTTGACAAAGTCGAATTTATAGATGTTATATCACCAGAAGCCTATATAAATCTTAAAGGTGGTGCGATTACAGAAATGTCAGAATTTTTAATATATAAAGGAATAAGGGCTATTGGTTTAGAAAAAACACGATTGTTGATAGAAACTTTAAACCCTAAAAAAAAGACTAATTGTAGAAAAAAATACAATGGTATTTACGAAAAACACTTAATTGAAGATAGGCGAAATTATGAGGACATATTTCGTCAAAAAGTAGCTAAAAAGGTGAAATCTATTTGCAGTAAATAGCTTATTATATAATAAGAGTAATCTAAACCCTAAATAAGGTATAACATATAGCAGTTAATGAAGGGTTAACAACTAGATAGAGGTACTGGACATATAAAACCATAAGTTAGGAATAAGTAAAAACATGCAGTAACATATAACGATATTTGTATTGGTATAGATGTATGTAAAGTCTTTAAGAATAAAGACAAGTTAAAGTTAAAGAAGAGTAATGTTTTTTTGAGCCAGCCACGAAAAGTAATAAGTAGAAAACTAAAGTTGGATCGTTAATGGCTTAAAAACTTATTTTAACGTTTGTTTTTTGAACTTAAATCGTATTTAAGTAAAAGTGTTCTTATTGAAGATAATCGTTAAAATTTAGTCCTTTAAAATGAGTGAAACTAAATTTATATATTTTGCTTGTTTAATTGAAAATTGATTGTATCTTTGCTTCCGCTTAAAGAAATAATTTTTACAGAAAGTACCCCTGTAAAAACCCCTTTAAGGCTTATAGCTTTTGAAATTATGTATAAGATATAGGGCGGAATACTAAGACTGATGTCTTCCCGTCCAGACCGCAATTATTGCAGAAAGCTTCAAGAAATTGAAGCTTTTTTTTGGCAGTAAAGTTACCTGGTTAACAAAAAATTTAGTTGTGTTGTTTTACCTTGGCAGTTGTGTTGAGGTAAATTGTAGGAAGTTCCCGTTGTTGTTGGGAATTCCAATGGAAAGCTTTCCTTTTTTCTTTGTAAGAAAATTGGGATGCTTTTTTGTTTTACGGTGGTTTGTAAAATTGTTTTAAAGGAATTTGCTAGACCCATTAAAGCCAAATTAATAAAGAAAATTGTCTTTCCTTTTTTATGGTACAAGCATAATATTAGTTATTTTGTATCTTTTAACAAATTAATGTTGTTACCCATGTTAACAGAAGCTGGTTTACAGCAAGGGCTTCGGTTTTAATTTTACACAAACAACACATGCACTTTTTATATTATGATGAACGATATTATTTGCCCTAATTGCAACAAAGTTTTTAAAGTAGATGAGGCCGGATTTGCCGATATATTAAAACAGGTGCGCGACCATCAGTTTGAAGAAGAGCTTAGCGCGCGTTTGGCACTTGCAGAGAAAGAAAAACAAAATGCGGTAGCTTTAACCGAAGCTAACTTACGAAATGAATTGCAGCAACAATTAACAAAAAAAGATAACGAACTATTGCAATTAAAGGCGAAAGCGGCCTCCGATTTGGCAGAAAAACTATCGGAAAAAGAAACCGTATTAACCAAATTAAAAGCGCACATTCAGCAAATTGAAATTCAAAAAGCGCTGGATGTGTCCAATGCCGTGAAAGTTGTTGAAAAGGAGCGCGACGATTTAAAAAATGCTTTGCAAATAAAAGAAACGCAAACCCAGTTACTAGAAAAATCTATTAACGAGCAATTTAAAAACAAATTGGCTGTTAAAGACGATATTATAAAGATGAAAGATGATGAAATTTTGCGTTTAAAGGATTATAAGCAAAAGCTTTCAACAAAAATGGTGGGCGAAACATTGGAGTTGCATTGCGAAACAGAGTTTAATAAACTTCGGGCAACAGCCTTTCCGAAAGCCTATTTTGAAAAGGATAACGATGCTAGAAGTGGTAATAAAGGCGATTACATTTTTAGAGAGTTTGACGAGTCTCAAAACGAAATTATTTCAATTATGTTTGAAATGAAAAATGAAAACGACCAAACGGCTACTAAAAAAAAGAATGAAGATTTTTTTGCAAAATTAGATAAGGATCGGCAATCTAAAAATTGCGAGTATGCTGTATTAGTGTCTATGTTAGAGGCAGATAACGACTTTTATAATACCGGTATTGTGGATGTTTCCTATCGGTATCCAAAAATGTATGTGGTGCGTCCGCAGTTTTTTATTCCTATTATTACCTTACTCCGTAATGCAGCCATGAATTCGATGGCTTATAAGGCAGAATTAAATTTGGTAAGAAATCAAAATATAGATATTACCAATTTTGAAGAAAAAATAAATGATTTTAAAGCTGGATTTGCCCGAAATTACGATCTGGCCAGTAGGCAATTTAAAACAGCTATTGATGAAATTGACAAAACCATGAATCATTTACAAAAAACAAAGGACGCCTTACTGGCTTCAGTAAATAATTTAAGGCTGGCCAACAATAAGGCAGAGGATTTAACCATTAAAAAGTTAACGTATAACAATCCAACTATGAAGGCAAAATTTAACAACGTATCCAAAAACGAGTAGTGTACGCATAAGTTGTCCAAATTTTTTACC
Source organism: Bizionia sediminis (assembly GCF_042684585.1). Lineage (NCBI taxonomy): Bacteria > Pseudomonadati > Bacteroidota > Flavobacteriia > Flavobacteriales > Flavobacteriaceae > Bizionia > Bizionia sediminis. Next base: position 111,236 of record NZ_JBHULS010000002.1, on the reverse strand, counting down.
TAAAAAAGTATGAAATCCGGGCTATTTTATGCTATGTTAGTCTGGAAGTCCTTGGAAAAGAGCTTCAATGCGCCTTAAATCCGTTTTGTTGGTTATAGTTTCCATGGCATCGTCGTAAAGGAGTTTGGCTTCTGCCCGCAACGCATGGTGGTAGTCAGGTAAATGCGCCTCTTGCAACAAAAGATATTTAAACATAATAAATAATTTTTGAATACAACTTAAATCCTGTTTGCAGTAAGTTCTGTAGGCTGCCATAACTTGGTACAGCAGTTCTTTAAAATTGGTGGTACTAACAAAAATGAGTGCTTCGTTATCTGAAGTAATAATGGTTTTGTCGTTTTTTCTTAAGCGAAGCGCAAACAATTCGGTTAAATAATCTATGGTGCTTATGGCGGTGCCGGGATCGTTTATTCCTGGAGACATGGCTTTAATTCCTATTTCTGTAATTTGCTTGAAAGCCAATGCGTAATTGTCTTCAACAAATTCGCCTTTTGCAAAACTGAAGTTAGACAGTATTTTGTTGGATAATTCCGTGCTAATGCTCTCATTAACTTGTAATATGGGAACACCTTTTAAAACAAAGAGTCCTTGAATAGGTAAAATTTTTAATTTAATATCGGCGTCTTTGCAAATATCCACCAGGTTAGGAACCGCTATATTTTGAAAATAGCCTGTTTGCGAGCTGTAAATGGTTTTCCAATTTTTTGTTTTGGGAAAATCTGGAATCTGTTCCGTTTCTTTCTCCAATAGAAATTCTAATCGCATTTTAGCTTTTTGGTAAATACTGTCCAATATATTGTTTACTTGAATGGACTGCGATATAGAATGGATAAAGTATAAAAAAGCACCCAAGCAAACAACGGTTAAAACAATGCCAATAAGTACAGAAAATCCGGGTAATTGGTATTTATCGCTTTCTTGCGGATTTATACCAACCAACGTAAAGGTGTTGTATAAAATGGTAGCCAAATACAGGCCTAAAACATACTGGTGATTGCGGTTGGAAATTAAACCAGGCAACACTCTAGGCGAAAAATTACTGGAAGCCTGATTGAGCAATACCATAACCATAGAAAAGCTAAACACCATAATAGATATAATGCCACCAGTTAAAAAACTTAAAAGGGTTTTTGCGGTATCGGCATTATTAATTACTAGTTGTGGCACCTGTTTTATAACAAAGGCGGAAATGCCAATTTCTTCTAAATAGAGCATAAACAAGGCAAAGCCAAAACCAACCGTACTAAACAGAGCGGGGTAAAAAGCAATTTTACTTTGTAGTAAATTAAAAAAACTAATAAATTTGGTGTAGAGCGCTTTCATAATATGTTGCAAAAAACCTTTAAGATACTAACTTTTTTAAACACTATTAAAATTATGTTTGCACACCCCTGCTTATAAAGTTAATTGTCAACATGTTGCTAATAGTTATACGTAAGAATTTTCCTCAAAATACGCATTTTATCGAATATTATTGTTTTTTGTCGTCTAGTTGTAATAAATAGCGTAATAGCCGCTACCTTATAGCTGCTTTAATAAGTCCCCTAATCCAATTTCTGCTTATCTAAAGTTAATTTATCCATTTTTTACAGACAGTTTTTGTCTCTTCCCTCATGTTAAAAGCAATTGTTGGCTCTTTTGGCCAGTTTGCCGCTTGCTCTGTGCACGTTCATTAGGCAAGTTGAGCTTATAGGTTGCTTAACAATGTAATAGAATAACCCTACTGAGTTAATTTAAATATACATAACATGAAAACCTTTAAAATTATTTTAGTCGCAGCCATTTTTTGCATGACACTAACAGGCTTAACAGTTAAAAAAGCGGATACCAGCAGCAACAATGTAGAGGAGGTTTCGCAACAGGACGATTTTACTTATGCTTTTAAAGTAAAACGCCATGTTAAAAAAGCTAAAGATGTTCCAGAGCAAGGTTAATAACCGTTCTGTTCATTAAACACAAAAACCCTTTTCAGTAAAGGGTTTTTGTGTTTATGTTATATCTTTACGAAACAGATGTGCCCAGAGGACTATAGTAGCGTAAACGGGCATGTGAAAGTATTGGCGGTTGTGATTTTAAAAACTTGTTATACAGGTGTTAACAAATAGGCTGTTGTTATTATCCGAAAATACGCTTTCATAAAATGAACATGGTAAACTTTAAAAAGTAATAAATTGAGTAGTATATGTAAAAAAAGTATGTTTTATAACTACTTATTTTTTTTGTTGTTTGGCCTGCTACCATTGTTTGGCATTGCACAACATAAAAATTTAGACAGTGTTTTACATTACCGCCAATTGGCTAATTCGGAAACCTATAATTTAGCCCAGCGGGAAATTTTTATAAAAAAAGCGATAGCTTTCTCCGAGAAAACCAAACAAGATACCACCATTTTAAAGTCCAAACGGCAATTAGCAACTTTATTTTTGAAGCAGTTTGCAGTAGATTCTTTATTTAATGTAAATCACGAAAACTTAAAATTAGCCAAAAAATTACAGGATACCCTAGCTATGGCCCATATAAATAATGTATTGGGTTGGTACCATTCCGAAAAAATGCAAAACGATAGTAGCTATACCTACTATTTCAATGCTTCTAAATATTTTGGTAATTTACAAATGAAGCGTCAACAAGCCAGTGCTTTAAATGCTATGGCAAGTATTCAGTTTGAGGAGCGCGATTATGTTGGTTGCGAAACCAATGCCTTTAAGGCTATAAGGCTGTATCAATCCCTACCATCAAACCCTAAAACGCTGGGTAGTTTGTGGGGTTTATTTAATTTGGTAGCAATAGCATCCGATGAACTAAAAATGTTCGATAAAGCCATTGAATACCACGAAAAAGCTTTGTCTTACAGTAACCAACTGGATGATAATTTTTTATATACCTTGTATTCAAAAAGCAACATTGCGCTTATTTATAAAGAAAAAAAGCAATTCAATAAAAGTTTAGAAATTTATAAAACCCTTTTTAATAACCAAAATACCTTAAAGCAAGATCCAGATAATTATGCTCTTATACTAGGGGATTATGCCTTGTTAGCTCATAAAACAAAGGAATTTGATACGGGAAAAGTGGCGCATATGTTCTCGGAAGCCTATGCCATTGCCGATAGTTTGGATAACGATTTAAGTAAAATGTCTGTAGCTTTAAATGCCTCGGAATTTTATTTAGATCAGGGCAATAAAACCAAGGCCTTGCAATATGCCAATACGGCTTACAGCTTATCTAAAGCCGCAGTAACCAACGATGTTATTTTAAATGCTTTACTACTAAAAGCTAAAATAGAAGCACCAAATAAAGCAGTGGCTTACTTGAATGAATACATACAACTAAACGATAGTTTAATTGATAAAGAACGCGCCATTAGAGATAAATTTGCCAGAATTGAATTTGAAACCGAACAAATAGAACTAGAAAAAAATAGAATTTCTAGGGAGCGTTTATGGCTGTTAATTTTGTCGGTTGGTTTAATTTTCACCTTTATTTTGGTTTATATTATTTTGTTTCAACGATCTAAAAATAGGCAGTTAACGTTAATACAGCAACAACAGGAGGCCAACGAAGAAATTTATAATTTAATGCTTACCCAACAAGATAAAGTAGATGAGGCCCGATTAAGCGAAAAAAAGCGCATTTCACAAGATTTACACGACGGCATTTTAGGACGCCTTTTTGGTATTCGTTTAAGTTTAGACAGCTTAAATTTTAGCGTTACCGACACAGCCATAAAAACCAGAGAAGGGTATATAGCCGAGCTTAAAAACATTGAAGACGATTTAAGAGAGGTGTCTCATGAGTTGAATGCAGATTTTATTGCAAACTCGGGATATTTAGAAATTTTGAAAACTTTAATTGACGCACAAACAAAAAGCTATCAGCTAACATACCAACTAAAAAGTGACTCCGATATCCCTTGGGAAAATATATCGAATAAAATAAAAATTCACGTTTATAGAGTGCTCCAAGAATCGCTTCAAAATATTTACAAACATGCCCAAGCAAGTCATGTAGATATTAGTTTTAAACTTGGTAAATACCTAATTTGGTTAACCATTTCCGATAACGGATCGGGGTTTGATATGAAAAAATCCAAAAAAGGTATTGGACTCAAAAACATGAAGGCCCGCGTTTCCGAATGTGGCGGAAAATTACGTATCAATTCCGAAATAAATAAAGGAACTACCATAAGCATAAAAATTCCATTTTGAATAGAAATTACTTATCAACATGAAAGAAACTGTTCGTATTTTAATGACCGACGACCATCCAATTATTATTGAAGGCTATCAAAACACTTTAATTGCCACAAAAAAAGAACACCAAGACCTTCAAATTGATATAGCTAATAATTGCGACGAATCTTTAAAAATGTTAAGAGCTGCTCGCGATTCTAAAAACTATTACCATGTTCTTTTTATGGATATTAGCTTGCCACCCTCTAGTGATGGCGATTTTACATCTGGAGAGGATTTAGCAAAATACGCCCGCCGCTTAATGCCAAAAACCAAAATAATTATGTTAACTATGTTTAACGAGCCTTACAGAATTTATAATATTATTAGAGAAATTGACCCTGAAGGGTTTTTAATAAAAAGCGATTTAACCTCGCGCGAGCTATCCAGTGCCTTTCAGGCAGTTTTAAATAACCCACCATTTTACAGCGCCACGGTAAGCGCTACTATTCGTAAAACAATAACCAACGATTTTAATTTAGACGATATTGATAGAAAAATATTATACTTATTGTCTCAAGGCGTACGCACAAAAAATTTAAAAGAGCATTTTCAAATTTCTTTAAGTGCCATAGAAAAACGAAAAAAACAGCTTAAAATACTTTTTGATGTACACGATGGTAGTGATGAACGACTTCTAGCCTTGGCAAAGGAAATGGGTTTTATATAAAAGCCTATGCAATTTGTTAAAATTGCTTTTTTTAGAAATTATTTTAGTCTGTAAAGTGCCGCCTTTACTGGCTTTTACGGTTTTACCGTAATGCTAATACGGGAAAACCGCAACACAAAATAAAATGTAAACCGTACCTTTGAGGCATCAGCGACAAGTTATCCCTCATAAGTAATTTGTTGACACAATAGCATTTACACTAACCTCATATTTATTTTTATTTCTTAAAAATAGTATGAGGTTTCTTCTTATTTTAAAAACTAAAAAGCGTGTTTTTATAGTCCCAAACAGTCCACAAAAAGAAACCCAAATACACAACAGATACCAGAAATTTAATAAAAGTACCGGCCAAAAAGCCTAAAAAAGAACCAAAAGCAGCTTTTACAGCCACTTTTGTATCTGCTTTATTAATCATTTCCCCTATAAACGCTCCTAAAAAAGGCCAAATAATAATGCCTAACGGCCCAAAAACAGGAAAGATTATAGCTACCAATAAACCAACCGTAGTGCCAATAATACCTTTTCTACTACCGCCAAAGCGTTTTGTGCCAACCGCTGGAATAATATAGTCTAGAGCAAAAACCAAAAGCGCAATTACGAGTGTAACCCCCAAAAACCAAGAATCGTTTGGAACGGCTTCTGTAAGGTAAAGTAGTAATAAACCAATCCAACTTAATGGCGGTCCTGGTAAAATAGGCAAAAAGCTTCCGGCTATACCAACTAGCATAAATAGGAAACCAATAACAACTAGAAAAATGTCCATACATTAAATTTTAAACACGAATATAGGTAAAGAATATTATTAATTTATAACTAAAAAATTAGTTTAAACTAATTTTTTAGTTATATTTGTGTAACTAATGTTTTAGTTGAATGGTTTCTATGTGGAACCTAATAATCTTATTAGGGTTTTAAACAGCGCTTAAAGCGAGTTCAAATTATCGCTATCTAAACCATGAACTGCATAGCTACCAGTAACCTATAAACGAGAAAAACCATGAGTCAGAAAAAACAGTTAACCAGAGCAGAGGAGGAAATTATGCAGGTGTTGTGGCAACTTGAAAAAGCACCTGTTAAAAATATAATTAAACAACTTCCAGACCCAAAGCCAGCTTATAATACCGTATCTACAATAGTGCGAATATTAGAAACCAAAGGCTTTGTAGACTATGAAAAAAAAGGCAAAGGGCATGTGTATTTTCCTGTGATTAAAAAACAAGATTACAGCAACGACAGTATCAACTCCTTGGTAAATAATTACTTTCAAGGCTCCTTTAAAAGTATGGTGTCTTTTTTTGTGAAGCAAAACGATATTAGCTTAACAGAATTGGAATCTCTTGTAAATGAGATACATAAAGATGAAAAATCATGATACATTATATTATTCAAGTTTTGGCATGTCAGGTAATCTTTTTGTGCTTGTATGATGTGTTTTTAAAACGGGAAACTTTTTTTAATTGGAATCGGGTTTTTTTGTTAGCTACTGCGCTGCTTTCAGTTGTTTTGCCTTTTATTAAGGTGGCTGTGTTTAAAGAAGTTATTTCAAAAGAATTTGTACTTAATTTACCGCCCTTACTGTCTCAAACACCTAATACAATTTTCCTCCAAGAGGTGGTGATTACAGGTAGTAGCACATCACACAGTTCTTTAGGTTACCTGTTATTAGTTTTAATAATTGGAAGTGTGCTATCTGCAGCATTTTTTTGCCTGCGCTTATTTAAAATTATAAAACTTATTCATCAAAATCCAAAGCATAAACAAGACGCTGTGTATGTTGTTAACGTGCTAAACAGTAGCGTCGCGTTTTCTTTTTTTAACTACATATTTTTAGGCGAAAACCTAAAAGGTACCCATCGCGAACAAATTATAGCGCATGAGCTAGTTCATGTAAACCAAAAGCATACCTGGGACTTATTGTTATTCGAAATTTTGCGAATCGTATTTTGGTTTAATCCCTTTGTATATACGTATCAGCGTAGAATGGTCGATTTACATGAATTTATAGCCGACTCTAAAGCCGTAAAGGATAACAAAAAGCAGTACTGTGCAACCTTATTGGCCCAAATTTTCGATACAGATCAGGTGTCGTTTGTCAATCCATTTTTTAAACAATCAGTAATTAAAAAACGTATTATTATGTTACAAAAAACAAAATCCAAACAAGTACAGTTAGTAAAGTATGGTCTAGTAATTCCAATGGTATTTGGAATGTTGTTGTACGCATCCTGTTCTACAGATACCACGCAACCTAACCTTATTACGGAGGCCACAGAAAAAGTAAGCATTCAAGAGCAAATTGATATGCTAAAAAACGCAATTGAAGCAGAAGGCGAATTAACAGAAACACACAAAGAAGCCTTACAAAGTTTGTTAAAAAACACTACGGTGAGAGCTGTGGAAGAAATTACCGAAACCGAAGGAGCGGATTTTGCCGAAATGCCTGTTAATCTTGTAGATAAAGCGCCTACTTTTGTTGGCTGCGAAACCTTATCAAAAGAGGATCAGAAGCCATGTATGGCTCAAAAATTAACCGCTTTTGTTACCAATAATTTTAACAAGGATTTAATGAGCAATTTAAATATTACGGGTGTGGCTCAAGTGCGTGTGTTTTTTAAAATTAATGCAGATGGAAAGGTTTCCGGCATTAAGGCTAGAGCGCCACATCCAGAATTAGAAGCCGAAGCGAAACGGGTTATAAGTTTGCTACCAGATTTTATACCAGGCCAACATCAAAATAAACCAGTTACCGTGCCGTATTTTCTCCCAATAAAGCTTCAAAATTAAGTGGTGGCAATTCGTTTGCCCTTTTTTGGCAAACCTGTTTTAAAATGATTTAATAAAAAAGGAAATCCGGCCTCCCTAAAAGCGGAGTATGTAAATAGATGTACAGTAAGCGCTTTTTTGGGGTAACAAACGGCGCATACTGTTGCTTTTTTTCTACTGACTTTATTTTGGCAGACATAACCAATAAGCTATGGGATAAAATGTAAAATTATCGTATTTTTCGGGCTAATAAGGGCCTATGAAACAGCTATATTTTTTGTTAATATGTTTAGTAGTTACTTCTTGTAATTATTTTGATGCTAAAAAAACAACCTCAGAGGATATTCTAGAAAATGAACTTCTTACGTTTAACTGGAATGACGTAGACGAGTATCCGATGTTTGAAAGTTGCAATGAAAATGCTACCAAAGAAGCTAAAAAAAGATGTTTTCAGAACACGTTAACTCAAATTATTACTCAAAAATTACAGCAAAATAGCTTGGTGGTAAGTCAAAGTATTACCGATACGGTTTATATGAATTTTGAAATTTCTAAAGAAGGTGTTCTTACCCTTTTAACCGTTGAAGCAGATAGTGTTACGCGTAAAGAAATTCCAAACATACAGGAATTACTTGCAAAAAGTGTAGATTCTCTGCCTAAAATTTTCCCAGCCATTAGGCGCAGCCAACAAGTTAAAACGGCATTCAGGTTGCCGGTAATTATTCAGGCTAATTAGTTAAAACAAGGCTATAAATTCCATTTAAAGCCCATTGCATAATCCATTGGAAAGTTGTTACTATTATCTGTAAATAGCGCGTAAATATCGTGGTAGGCAACTGTTATATAGCCGTTTTTAGTAATTTTAAAATCGGCGCCTAACCCCATTATAAAAGGCACATCTATGTTGGAAAAAGATTCTTTGTAAGTGCTGCCATTTGGCAGGCTGGAGGTAAGGGTGCTGCTCCCAAAATTGTAGGTTACCAGTTTTAAATTACCATACACATTAAAGCGCTCTTTATTTATAAAGCGGTAACGGTATCCAATAGCCATTTGCGTGGCTGTGTATTTAAAATCTTGAACCTCCAGTGCGTGTCTAATATGAAAAAATAACGCGTGTTTTGGTAGTTTATTGGTTTCAAAAAATTCGAAATCCAATCCAAAAAACGGTACACCGGCATTGTTTGGGTTTGCTACAAGTGGTTGGTTGGTAATACCGCCAAAAATACCTAACCTACTTTGCAATTTGGCCCGCGCTTCAAAATCGTAATTTAAATTGGTTGTGGCATTATAGGTGTTAAAAAAAAGTTTTAAGCTGCTTAAGGTTAATTTAACTTTATTGGTTGGTACACCATAATCGGCTGTTAAATTATGCAAAAGCGTTTTGTATTCCTCTTGATATTTTTTGGTTTCCGCATTTTTGGTGTTTTTTAGTTCTTGTATGTGTCCATCTTCAGTTCTAACAAAATACCTGTATTTTTTTTCATCTATGGTCCAGAGTAAATCTAAATTACCACTAATAGCGGTAGTTAAGGTAATTGTTTCGTTGTTTACCTTGTAAGTTTCTTGAGCAACACTTTTTAGGCTAAACACTAAAAGTAAAAGGAGCAAGCAGGCTTTTTTCATCAAAATATAAATTACGAAGTGCTGTAAAGCTAAAAAAATAATAACAAGTTTTTAAAATAACGGAGTTATTTCTTAAAAGTCCTTCCTTTCCAGGTGTAGCTGCTAAAAAACGACAAAACCACAATAAAAATACTAAAAACAGGATACAGTACACTAGCAACTACAAAGGCAGGTAACACAGATTCTTGTTGTAGCAGCCTACTGGTTTTAAATATCAGGATGAAATCGGCTATAAACTTGGTTAAAACAACAAACAAAAAGCTTTGTAAACTTAAATGTCCGAGTATAGTTAATGGAATTAAAAGAAGTAAAACCAAATTCATTAGTGCTACAATAATGCCAGATACTATGGCAAAACAGCTGGTGTAGTGTGTAGATTTTGCCATCCAGCGCAGTCTTTGCGATATCAAGTTTTGCCAATTGGGCTCTGCTTTTGTTTCAACGGTGGCCTGTATGGTTTTTAAATAACCAACATCGCCAGAATTATTTTTTACCACCTTTTGTAAGAAAAAAACATCATCGCCACTGGCAATTTTGGTAGAGCCTTCAAACCCAGACAAGGCGGTAAACAGCTTTTTTTGATAGGCTAAATTGGCGCCATTGGCTAAAAACGGATCGCCTAGGCCAAACCCGCCTATGCTAGTACCAATTAAGCTTAAAAGATCCATAGTTTGAAAACGGTCTAGAAAAGAGGTTACATCAAAATAATTTACCGGAGCGGCTATAAGTTTGTAGTTGGTTTGTTGTATAAACGCATCGTAACATTGTAACCACAATTTAGGCAATAGGCAATCGGCGTCGGTGGTAATAATCCAATCGTATTGTGCGCTTTTTATACCTTTCGATATGGCTTCTTTTTTTGGCGAAGTACTTTTTTGAGTGTTTTGGGTCATGCTTACATGGTGCAAACCATTTTCAATAAAGGTATTAATAATGGCAGCAGATTTGTCGCTTGAAGCATCATTCACCAAAATAATTTCAAATAAATGTTTGGGATATGCTAATTCTTTAACCGATTTTAAAAAATGCGGTAGGTTGGCTTCTTCATTTCTAAAGGGCACAATTACGGAAAAACCTGTTTTAGGTTTTGTAGCTTTAAGCTTAAAATGGGGTACTTTTATAAAGCCATAAACAAACGATGCTATTAAAATAGCGTATACTAGAGTAATATAAATGGTTAATATAAAGACCATAGTTAAGATTTAGGTAGTGGGAGCTTTAAAACAAAGATACTACCAAAAATACTTGGAAACACAAAATTTAATAGCCACATAACCGTAACCGTACTTAAAACCGAAACACTGCTTATATCTAAAAATTGAAAAATATAAATGGCTACACTGGTTTTTACCAGAACATCAAAAATAACAATACTAGGTATTATAGACACTAGTAAATACATACTCGTAATGCCTATAAAGGCTTGGTAAAAGGTTATAGCGTTGTTAAAAAGGGCTAAAACAAAGTAAAACTGAAACGAAAAAATACCATACCGCACTACCGAAAATAAGAAAGCCAAAGCATATGTTTTGCAGGGAATATTTTTAAAGTACCCCAGAGTTGTATCTAAAAATAACCACTTGTTTTTCAATTTGTATACAATAAAAAGTAAGGTTAGGCCAAAAAATAAAGTGCCTAACAAAAAGATACTAATATTAACGGTGGCTAATTTGGTGTTAAATGATCTTACAAATACAGATAGCCCAAAGCAACCAAAACCAATGGTTACGGCCATTTGTAAGCTGTTTCCTATTAGGTTTAAAGCCACAATTTGCTTCCGCTTACTGGCTTTATAATACAGGGCTTTAACACCATATTCGCCAACCCGATTAGGTGTAAACAAGGAAGCTGTTAAGGCACTTAAACATTGCTCTGCGGCTTTGTAAAACGAAATTGGTGCTAAAGTAGTAACAAGGACGCGCCATTTCATTATTTCCAGATACCAGTTTAAGCAGGTTAATACCAATAACACGCTGCACGTTTTTAAGGTAATTAAGTTGGATTGTATCACCAAGTCCAAAAAATGATAAAAATCTAAATCCGGGTCTTTGGTAAGTTTGTTATAAATAAAATAAAAAGCAGCTACTACCACCCCTATTTTAACGAGTACAAAAAAGAATTGTTTAGTTTTGTGTGAAATGTTTTGTAACATACAATTAATAGGATACCGGTAAAAGGTTAAAGTACAAATTAAAACATAAAACTATTATGCTCATAACAGGTAAGCCATTTAAGTGGTTGGTGCTAGTAAGTTTCTGGATGTTTTTACTAACCAATAGCTATGCGCAAAGCGAAGCTAGCCGTTGGAAAGCACAATTTTTACTCGGCGTAAATAGTCCAAATGCTAGTGGTTTTGTACCAGGTTTTGAAGGTGAAACATTAAATTTTCCAACCATACAACTTGGTGTGCAGCGCATGTTTAAACCACAGTACGGCGTAAAACTAGATTATGGTTTTAACAGATTAAATCACGCATCGGACGCGCCATATTTTAAAATTAATTATTCCAGAATAAACGCACAATTTGTTTACGATTTATCGCCGGTAGCTACTTTTTTACCAGCCTCTGTTGGGCTTGTGGCGCATGCGGGACCAGGATTTTCTATGGTGAAACCACTAAGTGGTTTTTCTGAAAATAACACCGCGTTTGTAAATGCTATGGCGGGATTGGAAGCACACTATACCCTATCAAGAACCCTTTCTGTGTTAATAGATGTGGCATATGTTTACGGTTTTAGTTCAGATTTTAAACCTGTTTCTAGTGGTTTTGGATCGTTTAATGGAAATCTATTTACAGCAACGGTAGGTCTTTCGGTATCATTAAGTGGTTGCTATTATTGTGATTAATGAAGAAAGAAAAAATAATATTAGGTATTGATCCGGGGACAACAATAATGGGTTTTGGACTAATAAAGGTGGTGGGTAAAACCATGGTTTTTATGCAGCTTAATGAGCTAGATTTAAAAAAATACGACGATCATTACTTAAAACTTAAACTTATTTTTGAGCGCACCATAGAGCTTATTGAAACACATCATCCAGACGAAATTGCTATTGAGGCGCCTTTTTATGGAAAAAACGTGCAAAGTATGCTTAAATTAGGTCGGGCACAAGGGGTTGCTATGGCAGCCGGTTTAAGCCGTGAAATTCCAATTACTGAATACGCCCCCAAAAAAATTAAAATGGCTATTACTGGAAATGGAAACGCCAGTAAGGAGCAAGTGGCTAGGATGCTTCAAGGTGTTTTAGGCCTAAAAACACTGCCTAAAAATTTAGATTCTATGGACGGTCTGGCCGCAGCTGTTTGTCATTTTTATAACGATGGGCGCGTTGCTATAGGAAAAAGCTATTCTGGGTGGGATAGTTTTGTTAAACAAAATGCCAGCCGAATAAAAAAGGAATAAGTGGCACTAAAAAAACACCTAACTAACCAAAAGGGTAACGTAAAAACCTAATAACTAAAATCAGGAAAAATGGCTGGTATTTATATTCATATACCGTTTTGTAAACAGGCTTGTTATTACTGCGATTTTCATTTTTCAACTTCTCTGAAAAAAAAATCAGAGCTTGTTCAGGCCTTGGTTACCGAATTGCAGTTGCGCAAAGATGCTTTTTTAAACACCCAGGTAAACACAATTTATTTTGGGGGCGGTACACCCAGTATGTTAAGCTTGGCAGAATTGGAACAAATTATTAAAGCAGTGTATGCTAATTATCAGGTTTCTAATAACCCAGAAATTACTTTGGAAGCCAATCCAGACGATTTAATTTCGGTTCAAAAAAATTCTAAAACTATTTTCGAATCCTATAAAAATATAGGAATTAATAGATTGTCCATTGGTGTGCAGTCCTTTTTTGAATCCGATTTAAAACTTATGAACCGTGCGCATAACGCCGCAGAGGCCAAAATAGCGCTGGAGGAGGCTACCAAATATTTTAATAATGTGTCTGTCGATTTAATTTATGGCATTCCGGGTGCCACCAACACCCAATGGCTTAAAAATATAGAAACCGCACTAGCCTTTAAAGTGCCCCATATTTCTAGCTATGCGCTTACCGTAGAACCCAAAACAGCCTTGTCCAGTTTCATTGAAAAAGGCCTTATTAGTCCTGTAGATGATGCTTTGGCAGAGCAGCAATTTCAAATATTAGTAAATGTTTTAACAAAACAGGGCTTTGTAAATTACGAACTGTCTAATTTTGGTAAACCGGACTACTTTAGTCAAAACAACACGGCATATTGGCAAGGCAAGCATTATTTGGGTATTGGGCCGTCGGCACATTCGTTTAATGGCAAGCAGCGCGGTTGGAATGTAAGAAATAATACCAAATACATAAAGGCTTTGGCAGCCAATACATTACCAATAGAGTGGGAGGTTTTGTCTAAAACCGACCAGTATAATGAGCGAATTATGACAGGTTTGCGAACAATCTGGGGCGTGTCTTTAAACGATATTGAAAAGGATTTTGGTGCACATTACAAAGATTTGCTTTTAAAGCTTGCAGAAAAACACATTCAAAATAAACTGTTGTATATCCAAAATAACACCTTGTTAGTAACTAAAGAAGGCTTGTTTTTAAGCGATGGAATTGCATCCGATTTATTTCTGTTAAATTAACTAAAGGCATTTTGTAATTCTGGGTACTTTTACGTTTCTTAGGGATGTAACCAAGCAAATAACTAACAAATATGATAGCCACTATAGAAACTAATTCTAAAAAATATAAAATAAATTTAACCAAACCCATCGATATTTCTATACCGCTTAGAGCCGCCTCAACCAACGTTAATGCTTGGTATCAAGGGCCGCCAAAAATTGAGCCGGTACAAGATGGCGATTGGGTAGCAAGCGTTGCGCAAGGCGCAGATATTAATTTTAACACCATAACCTTTAACCCACATGCGCACGGCACACATACCGAGTGTGTAGGGCACATTACTAAAAAAGTACACGCTGTTAATAACAGTTTAACCCAGTTTTTTTTCTTGGCAGAATTAATTACTGTAGCACCAGAAAAACTAAAAGGTGACTTTGTTATTTCTAAAAAACAGATTCGGTTTGCGCTGGGAAATAAAAAGCGAGAAGCGGTTGTTTTGCGCACCATTCCAAACACAACCGATAAACTTAACCAACAATATTCCAATACCAATCCGCCTTATTTATTGGAAGACGCCGCCATTTACTTACGTGAAAAAGGCGTTAAACACCTACTAATAGATTTGCCAAGTATAGATAAAGAAAAAGACGATGGCTTACTTTTGGCACATCGGGCTTTTTGGAATACAGCCGGAAAAAAACGAATGGATGCCACCATAACCGAATTTATTTTTGTGCCAAATGCCGTGGCAGATGGGACCTATTTTTTAAATTTACAAATAGCACCTTTTCAAAACGATGCGACGCCTAGTAAACCTATTTTATTTGAGATTGAATAAATTTGCACACGCTTTAAAGTCTGAAAACAGCTTTTGTTGCTGTTTTAGTATCTTTTCAAGTTGTTATACCCGTGCTTAAAAAGGCTTGTGTGTACAGTGGTTTTCGTATGGTTTGAAAATATAAAAGCCACGTGTACGCAATGCGAGTTACAAGAAAAGACAAAAAACCTATGTTAAACACACTAAAAAGCAATGTCCTTTGAATATAGAAACACTTCGCAACTTTTGTTTAGATAAAAAGGCAGTAACCGAGCACCTGCCTTTTAACGAAGACGTCCTCGTTTTTAAAGTGGCAGGAAAAATATTCTTACTCACTTCTTTAAAAAGTTGGGAGTTAAACAGGGCTACTATTAATTTAAAATGCCAGCCGGAGTATGCTTTAGAGCTGCGTTCTAACTACCATAGTGTGTTGCCTGGGTACCATGCCAACAAAAAACACTGGAATACCATTAATTTATTTACCGGTGAGCTAAACGCCTCGTTGGTTAAGCAACTAATTACGCATTCGTACCAACAGGTTGTGGCTGGATTAACAAACAAACAGCGTACATTATTTCATTTAAACTAAATTTTAAAACAAACGGCAACAACTCAAACTGTAGCTATTATTGTTCCTTTTTTTTTGAAAGACTATGCTTACAGACTTTTTTTATGTTAATTAAATAATTATCTTGCTACTTATCAATACACAGTACACATGAACAAATCGCTAAAAGTCCTTCTAGTAGAGGATGATGCTATTGAAATAATGAAATTTCGAAGAGTGCTGGAAAAACTAGGGTTGGACCACGATATAACCCAATGCGCAGATGGGGAATGTGCGCTAAAGTTTTTAAAAGACGCACAGGTTTTACCTAGCATTATTTTACTGGACTTGAACATGCCTAGAATGGACGGATTAGATTTTCTGAAATACCTAAAAGACCATTCGGACTATAAATATATTCCTACAGTAATTCTTACCACTTCCAACAATAAAAAGGACATGTTACGATGTTATCAGCTTGGTATAGCTGGTTATATTTTAAAGCCTTTAAAATACGAGGATTACGAAAACAGGATTGCTGCCTTTTTTCAGTATTGGAGTTTAAATCAGCTCGTGCATTAATTGGGTAATATGGAACTAAAAGGATTATCTAGCTTAATAAAACAGTTGGAAACAGAACGATTAAAAAATCGCTCTCTGGAGGCTATTATTAGTTTTATTCGTCAAGAAAATAATCAGCTAAAACAACAACTGGAATCGCGAGTAATCCAAACCCCTAACAAAACAAAAAGCGAACAAGCCAACCAACAACTTATTGGGGTGCTAGATCTGGTTATTACCCGATTGTTTGGTATGCACGATGTTTACGAAATAGCGCGGGAAATTGCTTCTATTTTGGCCGAATATTTAGGCACTAACGACTGCGTTATCTATGCCGTTTTGGAGGATAAACAAGAAGTAGAACAAATTGCCGCTATTGGCGATAAACTAACCCCTACCGATGAAATTAGAAATAAACTTACCTTAAAGTTTGGCGAAGGTATTGTTGGCGCAGTTGCCGTTTCCGGAAAGCCAGAAATTATTGTTAACACCGCCAAAGATTCACGCTACATACCAGATATTACCAATAATTTATCGGAACTCACAGTACCGATAATTTTAAATAATAAGGTAATTGGTATTATAGATTCCGAACACCCTGATGCTAATTTTTTCAATGTAGAACAGCTTAAAACAGTAGAAAGTGTTGCCAGACTGGCGGCATTAAAAGTAAAAAATGCGCTGAATATTAAGGAACGCGACCAATTTGAGCGGGAATTACTAACGTCAGAAACCCGGTTATCTAGTTTAATATCCAGTTTAGAGGCCGGTATTTTATTAGAAAACGAAAACAGGGAAATTGTATTAACCAATCAAAAATTTTGCGATTTATTTCAAATTCCTGTCCCTCCAGAAACGTTAATTGGTCAGGACTGCACCAATGCGGCTCAAGAAAGCAAAGCGTTGTTTAAAGATCCAGAGAAATTTACAAACCGCATAGATTACATTTTAAAAACCAGAAAAAAGGTCCTTGCAGACGAACTTGTTATGGTAAACGATGTGGTTCTAGAACGCGATTATATTCCTATTTTTAGCAACAACGAGTATTTAGGGCATTTATGGAGTTACCGCGATGTTAGTTTAAGCAGAAATTACCAAAAAAGTTTAGAAGCGCAACGTTTAAAATACAGCAATATTATTTCCAACATGAACCTCGGACTCATGGAAGTGGACAACGAGGACCGTATATTAATGGTGAATAAGAGTTTCGAAAAAATGTCGGGCTACAAAGAACATGAATTAGTCGGAAAAAAGGGTGTTGAGGTTTTTCTGGATAGCACTAGTAAAAAAGTGCTTCAAGAGCAAATAGAAAACCGTATTGCAGGAAAATCTAATAACTACGAAGTGGTTATTAAAAACAAACAAGGAGAACCACGACATTGGTTGGTTAGTGGTGGCCCAAATTACAATTTAAATAACGAATTGGTGGGTTCAATTGGTATTCATTTGGACATATCGGAACAAAAGCGCTTGGCTTTTCAAAAAGAAAGTCTTTTAAAAAAACTTAAAAAAAGCAATGAAGAACTGGAGGAGTATGCCCATATTGTGTCGCACGATCTAAAATCGCCGTTGCGTAATGTAAGCGCTTTAGCCAATTGGATTAAAACAGACAATTTAGAACTGCTAAAGGAAGAAAGCATCGAGCATTTTAAGCAAATTGAGCTTACCCTAGAAAAAATGGACAATTTAATTTCGGGTATTTTGCAATATGCCAGTGTGTCCGATGATGCGGTTGTAAACGAGGAGGTAGATTTAAATGTATTAATTACCACTATGATTCAAACCCTTCATATTCCTAAAAACATTACAATAACCATAGTTAAACAATTGCCTAAATTAGTTTTTAATAAATTACAAATACAGCAAGTATTTCAAAATTTAATTATGAACGCCATAGAACATGCTAATAAACCCAATAGCATGATAGAAATTGACTACACCGAAACAGATACCCATTATGAGGTTTCGGTAAAAGATAACGGCGTGGGAATTGAAACGAAATATCATAAAAAGATATTCAAAATGTTTAAATCAATTCATCAAAAACCAAGTAACTCGGGTATTGGACTGGCCATTGTAAAAAAGATTTTAACTATGAATGGTGGCGATATTCGCGTAGAGTCTACACTGGATAGTGGTGCAACCTTTTTTGTGGCACTAAAAAAATAACCCCATGGAACTACCTACACTAGAGTATATAAAAAAATTAGCCGATGGTAATACCGCCTTCGAAAACAAGCTTTTGGAAACCATGAAAGCTGAATTTCAGGAAGAAAAAGAAACTTATTTTTTACTTTTGGCCAATGGGAAACACGAGGAAGTATCCAATATTGTACATAAAATAAAACATAAAATAGCATTGTTAAGTCTTGAAAAAGGCTACGAAATTGCTACTAACTATGAAGAAGATATAAAAAAACAAAATACCAACCTACAACTAAAATTTCAGGAAATACTGAATAGTATGACCGATTTTTTAAACCAAATCAATCAATAACAAACCATGAATTATATCATTATAGACGATGAAGCAACCGCTAGAACCATCATAAAAGGTTTAAGTAACGCACACGACAGTTTAAAGTTTGAAGCCGAGTTTTCCAACCCCATAGAAGCACTTAAATATTTAAATTCCCACCAAGTAGATGTTATTTTTTTAGACATACATATGCCTGGTTTTTCAGGTTTCGATTTTATACAAACCTTAAAATTTCAACCCAAAATTATTTTAACAACATCCGATGCTAATTTTGCTATTAAAGCTTTTGAATATCCGTTGGTAATAGATTATTTAGTAAAACCTATTCAAGCAGAACGCTTTAATAAAATGGTTAAAAAGTTGGAAACCCAAATAACACAAGCCCCTAAAACAGAAGGTAACGACGATTATTTGTTTGTAAGCGTAAAAAAGCGTTTGGTAAAAATTCAATTGCAGGACCTGTGCTATTTAGAGTCCAATGGCGATTATGTTAATTTTGTAACTGAAACCGATAGCTACCCCGTACACACCACCTTAAAAAGTATTGCAAGCAAATTACCCGACGATGTTTTTTGCAAGGCACACCGCTCTTATGTGGTTAATATTTTAAAAATTGAACAGATACAGGATAATACCATACGAGTAGGAAATGCGCATATTCCGCTAGGGAAAACCAATAAAGCCGATTTTTTAAAACGTTTAAATTTTCTTTAATCGGCGCTAACGGGTTTTCTGCCTTTGGTTGCTAGGCATTCATCGAAATTTTAATTTTCGTATTATCTTATTCTTTAAATTCGTCCTGTAAATACTTTTTCATCTTATATGAAATAATTCAGTGTTTATTGGTTAATAGCAATATCAAAAAAAGGTTCTAAGTTTTTGGTTTTTTCCTTTTTTGGTAGATTTTATAAAGCCTTGGTGGGGACCAAGGCTTTTTTTATATACCGTTTTTATGCGTATAATTGCAGTGTTAAAAAACAAGTATGAGCGTATTAACCAAACTTCAAGAACGCAGTAGCAACCGTTGCGAACTGTGCCAATCAAAAACAGATTTACAACTATATGTTATCCCACCAAGCTTAAACGAAAGCGTGGATACAGCTATTTTGGTTTGTAAAACCTGTGCAGACCAAATAGAGGCGCGTGCTAGCATGGATGTAAATCACTGGCGTTGCCTAAACGATAGTATGTGGAGCGAGCATGTGGCGGTTCAAATTATGGCTTGGCGTATGTTACAACGTTTGCGTAATGAGGGCTGGCCAAAAGATTTGTTGGACATGATGTATTTGCCAGACGAGGCATTAGCTTTGGCACGGGCAACGGGCGAGCACGAAGATGCTAGTAGTAAAATAGTGCATCGCGATGTTAATGGTGTGGTGTTGGAAAACGGCGACTCTGTGGTGCTTATAAAAGACTTAAAGGTAAAAGGCTCTAGTATGGTAGCCAAGCAAGGTACGGCAGTAAGAAATATACGTTTGGATCATGAAAATGCAGCATATATTGAGGGTAAAGTGGGTGGTCAGCAAATTGTCATAATTACGCAATACGTAAAAAAATCCTAGTAAAATAAACGTGTTAGTTTAAGCTTTTTCTGAAAGTGCTGGGCGCTTTGCTTTTAATAATTTTAAATTGCCTGTTAAAATTAGAAATATTATTAAACCCCGATTGATAGGCAATTTCCGAAATAGTGGCATCGGGTTGCACTTGCATTAACCGACAGGCATTTTCAATACGCAATTCATTTAAAAATTGAAAATACGATTTATTGGTACGCTTTTTAAAATACTTACAAAAGGCGTTTTTAGTCATGTTAGATACTTCGGCTACTGCAGTTAAGCTAATATTTTTACGGTAGTTATTCATTGTAAATTCTAAAACTGCACGCATGCGTTTACCTTCGTTGTCTGAGTATTTTTTGTTATAAACAAAGGAGGATAAACTATCATAATTAGCTGCTGTTACTAGTTTTAGTAGTTTAAGAAGTAGTATAAAACGCTCCAGTTTTGTTGCAGCACCCAACTGTAAGAATAGCGTTTTTATAGCTTTTTGGTTAGATGTAACTTTAAAACCGTGTTTGCATCGGTTAAAAAAAGGCTTCAGTTCTTGCAGTTCTTCTAAATTAAAAAAATCCGGACCAAAAGATTCTCTAGTAAAAAACAACGATAGCATGCGCGACGGATTTGCATGTTTTTTGTCGCTTTTAAACACGTGCGGCATGTTGCTATCTAAAATAATAATATCATTTTTAGCGTAAAAACTAACCGTATCGCCAACAATTAAAGTACCCTGTCCAGCTAAAATAATACTAAACTGTATTTCGGCGTGCTGATGCAATTTGTCGTAAAATACCCGCTCGTGGTCTTCCTGATAAATTAAAGCGTCTTTTTCTGGTTTTGGTATTTTAAATGGAAGTACTTTCATATTTAAACACAAAATTACTTAAATAATATGCTATAAATGTTATTTTTATTAATTTTTGGATAGTATTTTAGAAATATAAAACGAATAATACGAAGCTGGTACATAACTTGGGTGCCAAATAATTTAAATCTATAACGTTACAATGACACAGAACACCTTAAAATGGGAAACGTTTCAGGAAGTAGATATGCGGATTGGAACCATTATATCTGTAGAAAATTTTACAGAAGCAAAAAAACCGGCGTATAAATTGGTGGTGGATTTTGGACCTTTGGGGCACTTAAAAACATCGGCTCAAATTACTAATTTATATTCGGTAACTGCTTTAATTGGTAAGCAAGTAGTAGCGGTTGTAAATTTTCCACCAAAACAAATTGCAAATACCATGAGTGCTTGCTTAATTTTGGGTGGTTTATCTGGAGGGCAAGAGGTGGTTATTTTACAGCCCGAACGCACCGTTCCTAATGGAACCAAAGTAGGCTAGTGTTTTATTTAATGATCGTAAAATAGCTATGACTTTGTTTGTCTTAAAATACTTATTTTCACTTTATTGAAAAAAAAATAGATATCTTTTTTTAACTTGGTCTATAAAAAACGAATGTTTATCGAAAAGTAACTACAAGTACAAATAATTTGGTTAGTTTTAAGGGACTCAATTAGTAGCACGCAATTTAAAAGAACCTTTAAATGAAGTGCTTATGAATCTCGAAATTACACACACCAATAATATTTACGCCGTAAAAGGTGTTCTAGACAAAAACTCTGCCACCGTTTTTAAGCAGCAATTTGAATCCATTTTAACCTCGCAACCAGGTGTAACAATAAATATTGAAGGTTTAAAACATATTGATAAGTATGGCGTAACTGTTTTGGCCGATATGTATAAGCAGTCTTTGGCCAAAAATAAAACCTTTGCTATTGTGGGTTTTGGATGCAAAGATTTATACCATCATTTTAAAACATCAACAACAGCGCATTAGTTGGACATATCTGCAATTATTTTCCAGGCACCATCTATTTTTTTCAGAACCAAAAGAAAATCGCCCTCTGCATTACCAACCGAACGGGTTAAATGGTAGGAGCCCATAACGTAATAGGATTGTTTTTCAATGGGCATAATTGATTTAAGGGTAAATTGTAGCCTTCCCGTATGCGCTTGACTAGGGTAGCCTTTTTTATAATTGTTTAATGTTTTTTGCCAGCCGTTGGTAATACCGTTGCTGCCATAAAATTGTAAAGAATCGTTTTTCCAATAACCTTCCATAAAGCCTTCTAAATTAAAATTATTCCATGCGTCCTGCTGTGTTTCTAAAACCTGGCGGATGGCTTTTATATGAATGTTATTGGTGTCCGAGCGGCTTTTTTGCGCTACAAGGCTGTTGGAGAGTAAGAAACAGCAGATAATAAAAAGTGTTTTCATAACACGGGTTAAAATACTAATAAGCATAAAAATAGTGTTAATTAATAAAAAAACCCAACAGGTAGTTAGTTCTGTTGGGTTTTGTTTACATCAGGGTTATTTAGAAAGCTCTGTGAAATATTTATAAAACAACGGAATAGTTTCAATCCCCTTTAAATAATTCCAAACGCCAAAATGCTCGTTAGGCGAATGAATGGCGTCGCTATCCAAGCCAAAGCCCATTAAAATGGTTTTGCTTTGTAATTCTTGTTCAAACAACGACACAATAGGAATACTGCCGCCAGAGCGCTGAGGAATAGGTTTTTTTCCGAAGGAAGCTTCATAGGCTTTACTGGCCGCTTGGTAGCCTAAACTATCAATAGGCGTTACATAACCTTGACCGCCGTGATGTGGTTTTACGACAACTTTAACGCCTTCCGGTGCTATGCTTTCGAAATGCTTTTTGAAAAGTTCTGTAATTTCTTCCCATTCTTGATGTGGCACCAAACGCATGGAAATTTTGGCAAATGCCTTACTAGCTATAACGGTTTTAGCGCCTTCTCCTGTGTAGCCGCCCCAAATACCATTTACATCTAATGTTGGTCGGATGGAATTTCGTTCGTTAGTTGAAAATCCAGCTTCACCATAAACAGCATCAATGTCCAATGATTTTTTATAGGCATCCAATGAAAACGGTGCTTTAGCCATTTCAGCACGTTCTTCTGAGGGTAATTCTTCAACCTTATCGTAAAATCCAGGAATAGTAATGTGGTTGTTTTCGTCGTGAAGTGAAGCTATCATTTTAGCCAAAACATTAATAGGATTGGCTACAGCGCCACCGTATAATCCTGAATGTAAATCTCTATTTGGACCTGTTACTTCAACTTCTACGTAGCTTAAACCACGTAGCCCCGTTGTAATACTTGGTACGTCTTTGGCAATCATGCCCGTATCGGAAATAAGAATGACGTCGTTTTTTAACTTATCGTGATTGTTTTTTACAAAAGTAGCTAGATTTACAGAACCCACTTCTTCCTCGCCTTCTATCATGAATTTCACGTTACATGGTAATTGGTTGGTGGCAGTCATAAACTCCAATGCTTTAACGTGCATGTACATTTGACCTTTGTCGTCGCAGGCACCGCGGGCAAAAATGGCGCCTTCTGGGTGTATATCGGTTTTTTTTATAACCGGTTCAAATGGTGGTGAGGTCCATAGCTCAATTGGATCTGCCGGTTGTACATCGTAATGGCCATAAACAAGGATGGTAGGTAAATTTTTGTCGATTATTTTTTCGCCATAAACTATCGGGTAACCGTCTGTTTCACAAATTTCCACATGGCTGCAACCGGCTTCTTCTAACCTGTTTTTTACGGCATCGGCTGTTTGTAAAACATCCTTTTTGTAGGCTGGATCGGCACTTACCGATGGCATTTTAAGCAACTCAATTAACTCGTTTAAAAAACGTTCTTTATGGTTGGTTAAGTAGTTTTGTAAGTCTGTCATATCTAAAATTTTTCGAATTTTTGAATTGGTAAACCCCTTTTTTACGGTGTTTTTTCAAAAGTACAAAACCTATGTAACATTTTTATTAAAAGATAGGTTTGATTATTCAAAGTATTGTTTATATTTGCATCCCAATAACCAAAAAAACACTTTTGGTTTTTAGCGCGGGCGTGGTGGAATTGGTAGACACGCTAGACTTAGGATCTAGTGCCGCGAGGTGTGGGAGTTCGAGTCTCCCCGCCCGCACAGCTAACAAAAGCTTCAGTTTTACTGAAGCTTTTTTTTTTGCTCTATGTTTTTATTTGGGAACGGTTAAAGCAGCTATGTCCCAACCAGCCAATTTAGCGCCAGCTTGATAACTGCTTTCAAGAAAGTTCATAATTTCTTGTTTTGGATGTTTGCTAGCAATAAGGTCCTTATATTTTAAAAGTGCCATAGGGCTTCCGTTGGAATCCTGCCATTTAGCAGTTTTAGGTTGTAATGGTTCTTTGTTAATACCTTCTGGCGAAGGGTAGGTGTAGGCATAAAATGCAGGTTCTTTTATCGTGTCATCGCCAAACCAAAACCCAAAACTGATAACTTCGTGCGAGTAGGCCTCTTTTTCAACTTGCGAAACGGCTCCCATATCTGGTGCTTTTTTTCCTGAAAAACGCGTTACGACTAAATCAAAATGATGCCAGTATAAGTGTACAGGACATGTTTTGCTGTAGGATTTGCCACTAAATTCTTTAAAAATCATATCTACCTGAACTAAAATTTGCCAAGCTTTATGAACAGCTTCCTTATCGTAGGAATGATGCCTTGTGCATTTATGGAAAGGAATTGAATCTGATAAGTCAAATGGTTTGGCGAGGATGTTAAATTCAATATTGAGTTCATCAAGTATGGCAGCAAATTTGCAATAAAAATCTGCTACAGATAGGCCGTCTTTCAACTCAAAAAAACGACTTTCTCCTTTACTAGTAGAAACAATAAGTTTATGATCGATAAAATTAAAAGTCACTTCAAAAGTAAAGTCTTTGTTGGGAATTGCACCCGTGGCCAAACCGTTATTTGTAACATATAATGTAATGTGCCACCAATGATTATCTTTTGGCATTAAAGACAAGCGTAATTTGCCAACAATTTGAAAATAACGGTGTAAGGTTTCCTTGGTTTTTAACCATGACGCTAATGGTAATGCTGGAAAAATAGGTTGTTGTACTGCCATGTGTATGCTATTTATTAATTAGAATAGGCTGTATAAGTATGCGCTTTGTTGGAACTTATTGTTAAACCCAAGCATGGTTGTCTTGTTTACTTAAAGCCCTCGTTTGTTAAAAAAAATATGTAAAAAAGAAAGGTACTAAAATATGCGCAGACTGGAAAACGCTTAAACTACCTAAAATAATTTTAGTGTAAATAGCTTACAAGCTTTTTTAAGGGGTGCAGACATTAATTTTTAGCAATAACAAGTAGATTAAATTTTTTATGTTGGTTTTAAATGTTGCTATTTAACAGGACACTTAAACGGGTAACAAAACTGAAACATGCCATATTAACTAGTTGCTGGTGGTCTGGAGCACTTTTTTAAAATACTCTATTGTTTTGCTTACATCTAAAATGGCTGCTATTATGTTATACAACCAGGCTTAGTTTAAAGCTCCAAATTTACCCGAGTTGAAGTCGTTAAAGGCTGCAATTAATTCTTCCTTTGTGTTCATAACAAATGGGCCATGTGCGGCAATAGGTTCATTAATAGGCTGTCCGCTTAGTATTAGTACGACCGCATTTGTAGTGGCTTTAATTTCGAAATTTTCGCCATCGTTTGCCATTAGTGCCAGATGGTTTAAGGGGACGTTTTCAGTGTCATTAATCAGGATACTGCCTTCAAGTACAAGCAGTGCCGTGTTGTAATTGGACGGTATTTGAAAGTCTGCTTTATCACCATCATTAATTTTAGCGTTTAACAAGATTACAGGTGTAAATGTTGCTGCAGCGCCAATTATACCTTTATACTTTCCAGCAATTACTTCTATTGCGCCGGCACCGTTAGGTAATTGATAACGATTGATAGCGTCCTTTTTTATGGCTTGATACTTGGCATCAGATTTTTTGTCTTTTGCAGGCAAATTAATCCATAGTTGTACCATTTGGAAATCGCCACCTTTTTTGCTCCATGCTTCTTCGTGATATTCTTTATGCAAGATACCATTGGCGGCTGTCATCCATTGCACATCGCCTTCTCCAATTACACCGCCGCCTCCGCTACTATCTTGGTGTGCTATTTTACCCTTGTAGGCAATAGTGACTGTTTCAAATCCTTTATGGGGATGCACGCCTACGCCTCTGGGTTTTTCAGAAGGTGGAAAATGGTAGGTGGGGTTATAGTCCAACATTAAAAATGGACTCATGCGCTGCATGCTTAAACTGTAATGACTGGGTATAAAATTGTGTACTCTAAAACCATCGCCCACAAAATGCGGTTCTCCTGGACTTACTACAAGTTCTACTGTTTTTGTTTTCATGTTTTGTTTATTTTGTTTGGCCTACGCTAGCGTTTAGGTTTGGAACGTTAGGTTGTTTTTGGGGTAGCTATAAGTTGTTATAGCCATTAAACTTGGGGCTAACAATGCGTTTCCATTCGGGATGCTTTTTAATAAAGGCAAACACATAGGGGCAAAAAGGGTGTAAGCTAATGTTGTGTTTATCTAAATATTGCAATGTTTTTTCAACCACTGCACTGGCAGCGCCTTTTCCCTGTAACTCGGGATCTGTTTCGGTATGAATTAACGCGATGTCGTTTCCAATTGTTTTGTAATCTATAAAAGCAAAAAACCCGTTTACCACAATTTCAAAACGTTTTTTAGCGTCATTTTTAACTAAAGGTATGTTGCTGTATGCTGTTTTCATATAATTTTTTTTGAAGCTATTTTAAGTTATTCTGGTTGGCAGTAGGCCACATAATTAACAAACTTGATGCGATTTATAGGTTTATTTTAACTTTTGGTATAACGTTAGTTTAACAGACCAAACAGAGATTTTACGGTATTAAAATCTAAATTAATGCGAACCATTAAGAATTCAAAATTTAAACTCGGTTGTAAACACAAAATGAAGCAAGGTGTCACTTTTGTTGCTTTGTTTTAAAAAGTTTCCCGGAAAAATAATACTCGTTTCAATTGTAAATTGTAAAAAGTTAGTTGCTGAAAATGCTGCTGCAGCACCTAGTTGGCTAGCTATAAATTTTCCGTTGTTGGTAGCAGGGTATTCCAATATTAGTGCTGGATTATACAAGCCATCCTTTTGTGAAAATCGCCAAAAAGCCACATAATCCAAGGCAATAGCTACTCTGCCAATTTGAGTTTCTACATACGGATGCACATCTATTAAATTAGATGGTCCAAAACGTGCCACACGCCCAAAATAGGCTCCTCTGGGATAAAGCGCATCAAAGGTGTTTAGCGTAGTATCGTTTCCATTGGTGTCGCCACTAATGGCTTCTGTTTTAACACCTAGTATAAAAGGATGTGCGGTATTGAATTTTTTCTCTACGTTAAACGAGGCTGTCCAGGCAGTAATATTTTGGTTACCAAAACTTCCTAGCTGATATACAAACTCGTTGTTGTAAACCAGTCCTTTCCAATTTCCAAAATGACGTAACCCAATTGAGGTTCTATTATCATCTGCCGTACCATTGTTCCATGTTTTATTGTCTTCTTTTTTATGCAGCACATACAGGTCTGTATGGGTGCTGGTTGTCCAATTTTGCGTCCAGTACAATCCTGTGAGTGTTTCTGAATTTTCAAAACTGTCATTATCAAAAACGCCAGCTTGCAGATGAACTGGTATGGCGTGGAATCCGGTTAGTTTCGTATTAGTGTATGTGTACTGTAATTGCACCATATCAAAGGATAAGCGCACATTGGGTCCTTCACGCACGTCCACCAGTCTGCCGCTTCCAAAGCGCATGTTTTGTCGGCCTACTAGTACATTAAACCTGTCATTGACACGATACCTGGCAAATAGTTGATTGATGCTTAATGCGTCCTTTTGCACAGGACTGATGTCTTCCCTGCTGTTAATAAGACTAGAATTCAGTTCTCCGAATAGTTCAAAGTTTGAAGCCATTTTTAGGTGCGCGTGAAACATGCCACGATGCAAGAACCAGTAGTCGGTTTGGTCTTGGTTTTTATTGAATTGCTCATTGATAAAAGATTCGGTTTGAAAGCGATAGCTTCCACCTAAACTTAAACTAGCATTATAACCCAGGGGTATAGCCTTTAGCTTTTGGTAGGCATTTTTAGGTGCAACTATTAGTATCTTGTCGTCCTGACGTAAGAGGCTAAAATCCAAGGTGTCCTTATTTAATTGTGCTGTAGCCTGTGCCCAGCAAAGTAGGGGTAAGAAAGTGTAACTGAAACTAAGAAAGCGCCATACATACTTTTTCATCACCTTTTGTTTTAGTGTAGTTGTGGTTTTAATAGCGGTTGCTGGATTAAAAAAAACGGGACTGGTCTTGGCTGCGTACCAATCCCGTTAATTTAACGTGGTGCCTGCTTCCTATTGCTTAATAAACTGAAAGTCTGCTACTAGGTTAATTGTATCGCTTACTACAATGCTACCTGCCTCTGTAACGGCATTCCAAGTAAGCCCGAAGTCTTTACGGTTTATCTTTCCTGTAATTTCAAAACCAGCTTTGGTTTGTCCATAGGGATCCACCGCAATACCATTAAAATCTGTGTTAAGGGCTATCTCTTTAGTAACATTCTTAATGGTTAAATCGCCTATGATTTTATCCCCATCAAAAGATTTAGACTCAAACTTCATTTCTGGATGCGCCGCCGTGTTGAAAAAATCTTCTGATTTTAAGTGCGCATCTCTGTCCTTGTTTTTGGTGTTGATAGAATCAATTTTTGCTGTGAAATTGAACTTTGCATTTTTAAAGTCATCGCTCTCCGTTTCTACAAATGCGTTAAAATCTTCAAAAGCTCCTTTTACGGTAGATATCATCATATGTTTTACTTTAAAGCCTACTTCTGAATGTGCGTTGTCAATGTTCCATTTCGTTGTTGTTGCTGTTTCCATATTCTAAATTTTAATTGTTATATGTATTTATTGTTTTAAAAATGTGTTCCTTGCTATAAGGATAATTTATTCTTGTTTTTTGTTTTTGGATATTAAATAATCCAGTGAATACTTGCCCGCCCCTAGAACCAGTAAAGTGATATAAATTACCGCGTATAGAAGTCCTAGTTCTTGCCTTCCAAAACCGTCGTTACTGTGTACTATAAGTGCTGCTACGAGCATGGTAATTACTAATGGAATGGCTGCTAGTCGTGTGCCCAATCCTAAAATGAGTAGAATGGAACAAAACACTTCAGAAAAAACGGTTAGGGCTAAAGATGCTGCAGCTCCAACACCCAGAGGGTCTGCAAATTGAATTTGTTCTGGACTAATAAGTCTTTCAAATTTACCTACGCCATGGGTTAGCATAAATATTCCTGCAGTAACCCGCAATAATAATAATACGAGACTTAATTTGTTGGCATTTGTACCCGGGTTGAAAATTGTTTTTAATAAGTTCATTATACTGCCGTTTGTAATTGGAATAGTTCTTCAATTTGTTTGTTAGCTCTAGCAAAAGAGCGATCCGATTTTTTAACCAACTCATCTAAAGCAATAATTTCTACATCGGTGATGCCAATAAAGCTCAAGAATTGTTGGATGTATTTTGACGAAAAATCTACATCACTTCCTACTGCTACGCCGCCACTTGCAATAACGATATAGGCTTTCTTTCCTTTAAGCAGACCTTGTGGGCCGTTTTCAGTATATGTAAAGGTGCGCCCGGCTCTTGCTATCAAATCAAAATAGGCTTTTAGCGATGCAGGAACTGAAAAATTATAAATAGGTGCGCCTATCACTAAAATATCGGCATTTAATACCTCTTCTATTAAACCATCTGCTACTTGCAGCACTTCTTTTTGTTTTTCGGTGCGTTCTCCTTTTACAAACAATGCGTTAAGCATGTTTTCAGTTATAAAAGGCAAGTTGGTGTAGGCTGTATCTCTTTCTCGTACAGTTGCTTCTGTGTGTTCAGATAGCAGTTTGTTCGCTACTTTATTAACGTACTTTCTACTAATAGAAGTTGTACGATTGCTACTGGAATTTATTTTTAGAATTTTCATTGCTTTTAGTTTTTTTGAAAGCCACCATAATACTTTACTGGCGACCAATTTGGAATTACCGCAGGTAACGATGGATTCATGTTTTTGTATTCTTCAGCACCGTAAACCACTTTACCAGCAACCACAGTTAAAACCGACTTTAGGTTGTTAATTTCTGCTTCCGGAATGGTAAAGTAATCGTTAGAAAGGATAGCAAAATCTGCATACATTCCGTTTTCCAAAGTTCCTTTTACATCTTCTTCTTTAGATACCCAAGCACTACCTTTTGTGTATAGGTGCAATGCTTCTTCTCTTGTTAATTGATTAGAAGGTTCTGCGAGTTGAAAATCTCCAACGGTCTTACCTGTAACTAACCAATATAATGCTGGCCAAGGATTATAACTTGCTACACGAGTACCGTCAGTACCAGCACCAACTGGGATTCCTGCTTCCATTATTTTCTTAACTGGTGGTGCTTGTTTTGCTTTATCTGCGCCGTAACGCTCCACAAAAAATTCTCCTGCATACGCCATTCTCGCTTGTATGGCAATACCACCGTTTAAGGCTTTTATGCGTTTTAGGTCTTCTTCCTTAACCGTTTCGGCGTGGTCAAACATCCAGCGGTTTGCTGTTAGTTTTCCATTTGTTTCGGTATTTACTTCTTCGATTACATCTAGCATATTGCTGATGGTTTCTCCATAGGTAGCGTGAATTCTAAAAGGCCATCCGTTTTCTGCGTGAAGGACTAAAATCTTCTTTAAATCTTCTCGCCACGTCGGTCTATCCTCAAGCATTGGTTGTGGTGCAAGGAAATTTTCAAAATCTCCTGCGCTCCAAGCTAAAAACTCACCACCACCTTCAAGTTCGTAACCGTGGTCCAGATGAATTTCGCCGTTATGTCCCACTTTATTATTTGCCATCCACTCTTGAAACTCTTCATATTCAGCGCCTTTGTTTTGAGGGAATAAGTAATAGGAAAGTCGGATGGGCATTTCGCCATTTTCAGCTAAAACTTTTGTTCCTGTATAATCCTTTGGGAATTTGTGACCACCGCCACCAGCATCGATACCGCTCGTAATCCCAAAGCTGTTCAATTCTCTGTAAAATTGTTTCGTTCCGTTTACCATTGCTTCTTCGCTTAATGGTGGTAAGGAGCCAATTCTAGCATACAGTATTGTAGGGTTAGGCTCTGCTAACAGCACGCCTGTTAGTTTGCCATCAGGTCCTTTTTCAAATGTACTTCCTTCAGGTGCTTTTGTGTTTTCATCAATGTTTAAAGCATCTAAACCAGCCTGGTTTAACCAGCCTCTACTGTAGAGAAATAATACAAATGTGGGTACATCTCCCGTGGCTTCATTGATTTCTGCTGGTGTAGGAAATCTTTTTTCTTCAAATTGAAAAGGGCTCCATCCGCCTATAACGCGTACCCATTCACCTTCTGGTGTGCGTTGGGCTTGTTCTTTCAACATTTCCAAGGCTCTTTTTAGGGTTTTTACACCATCCCAACGTAATTCTGCATTGTAAAAACGTCCACCTCTTGTAAGGTGTAGGTGTGAATCATTAAGACCAGGAATGATTGTTCTTCCCTTGGCATCTATTGATTTGGTGTTTTCTCCTTTTAGTTTTAAAATGGCTTCGGTTGTACCAGTCTTTAGTATTTTACCATCTTTTACTGCAATGGCCTCCGTAATTGTCCGGTTAGCATCCATAACTGCAACTTTTGCATTGGTTACAATTAAATCTGCGGTATTTTCTGATGGTGCTGTTTCAGAACTTGTTTTTTGTGAGTCTTTACAAGAAACAAAAGCTACAGCTAATATTAAAAGTAAAATAAATCGTTTCATTGTAATTAGATTTTTGAAAAGCGCTTTGCTTTGACACAAAGCGCTTTATAGATTGTTGGTTTAGTGCTTTAACATTTTACGAGCGTACTGGATTCCTAGTCCGTAGCCACCACCAAAGCGCATTGCTAGTTGGTTTACAGCTTCGTATGTTTCACTTCTTGCCCAATCTCGTTGTAGTTCTAACAAATATTGTAAAGATGTGATAGGTTTAGCGCCTGCTTGTACCATTCTATCGATAGCCATATCGTGTGCTTCTTTAGAAATATCGCCTGAAGCATCTGTAATTACATATACTTCGTAACCATCATTTATGGCTGATAGTACTGGTCCAACAACACATACACTGGTCCATAATCCAGCCATTACAATTTTCTTTTTCCCTTTTCCTATAATGGCTTTGTAGGCATTCTCATCTTCCCAAGTGTTCATAGTAGTTCTGTCAATGTATTCCTTGTTATTAGGGAAGAATTCTATAATTTCTGGAAAAACAGGTCCGCTAAATGATTCTTCTGCAACGGTTGTAACTACGGTAGGGATGTTAAAGATTTTTGCTGTTCCAGATACCAATCCCACGTTGTTACGTAATTCTACTGGGTCTATGCTGTTGGTGGCAAAAGCCATCTGGCCTTCGTGGTCAATGAGTACTAACGAGTGGTTAGTAGGGTCTAATAATTCAGGACTTGGTTTTTGAGCAATTGCTTGTAATGTAATTGCTAATACTAATACGAATGTTAATTTAATTGCTTTCATGTTTAATTTAATTTTTGTCTTTTTAGACGGTTGTTGTTTATTTATTATTGATTTTTAACTTAATTCCATTGGAACTTCCATTAGTAATATTTCGGCGTTACTATTGGCTGTAATTTTTACAGTGTCTGTGTTCCACATACCAAACCCATCACGTTGGTTTAAATCTTGACCATTAATTGTAGCGTCGCCTTTAACAATAAAAGCATAGACACCGTTATTTTTTGGATCTTGAACAGTATATTGTAGGTTTTTACCACGGTCTAGGTCTGTAAGGTTAAACCAAGCGTTTTGGTGAATCCAAACACCAGCATCGTTGGTGTTAGGCGATAGTATTTGCTGCAGTTTATTTTTGCGGTCTGCACGGCGTAAGGTTATTTGATCGTAACGAGGCGTTACATGCCGTTTATTAGGAAATACCCAAATTTGTAAAAATTTCACAGGTTTGTTTGGGTTGTTGTTGTATTCTGAATGCGTAACACCTGTTCCGGCACTCATTACTTGAATGTCGCCAGACTTTATAATGGCTTCATTACCCATATTGTCGGCGTGCTTTAAGTCGCCTTCCAACGGAATAGAAATGATTTCCATATCTCTGTGGGGGTGTGTGCCAAATCCCATGTTTCCCGATACTACATCGTCGTTTAGTACACGTAGCACGCCAAAATTCATGCGTTCTGGATTGTGATAATTTGCAAAACTAAACGTGTGTTTAGAGTGTAACCAACCATGATTGGCGTCACCTCTGGTGTTTGCTTTGTGTAAAATAGTGTTCATAGTTTTTGTTTCTTTATTAGGTAAATGATTATGCCCAACGCTGTTTTTTAGCGGTGCGTTATCTGTTGGCTTGTTAGTTTTTGCAAGGGCGGTAAGGCCTAAAAAGGTGGCGATGCTGCCCGAAACTGATGTTTTTAAAAAATCTTTACGTTTCATAATGTTATTTCTTGTTGCTTTACTTTAGGCTAAACGCGTGCCAAAAACACAATACATTGTAAATCAATTAATTGTGTGTATTTTGAAGTTGTTAAATAGTATCATTTTTAAGAATTTTCTATTATATGAGAAATATTTTGTTATTTTTATCGCATAAAATTTGGTGTAATAGAAGAAAATTATGGAAATAGGTTTAGTAAAAGAATGGCTACTAGATGTGTTGCCTTACGAAGTATTTTGGGCAACTGAAAGCGGAAAATTGGTGTATGGAAACTTAAAATTCTGTGAGCGTGTTGGTTATAAAAGTAGCGAACTAACAAAACTGACTATCTTTGATATTAATACAACCGTAACTCCAGAGAGTTGGCAGATGCATTGGGATGGTTTGAAAAAAAATAAACAGGATAGTTTTCAGGCAATTCACAAAAAGAAAACTGGAGCGTTTTATGAAGTAGAGGTTTTTGCGCAATTTTTCTCAAATAACAGAAAAGAAATGGTTTGTGCTATCATGAACGATATCTCGTCCTCTAGTTTCTATAAAAGTTTAATTAACAACGTAGAGTCTATTGCCAAGGTTGGTGGCTGGAAGCTAAATCTTCAGGATGGGTCGCTTATTGTTACAAAAGAGGCTTTCAGTATGTTTGGTATCCATAACAAAGAAGCTTTTCATCCTAGTAAGATGCTGCAGTATTTTAAGGATGAAGCAGGCTTTAGAAACGGTTTTATTCAAACAACCAGAAAAGGCCTGCCTCTAGATGTCGTGTTTGAAACAAAAGAAACCCCTAGCAGGTTTATTAGGACCATTTTAAAACCTATTTTAAAAGGCGATAAGGTTTTTGAAGTAATTGGTGTGTATCAGGACGTAACCGAGCAAACTAAAAAAGAAACAAAACTTAACTTTTTTAAAAATGTAATTGATAATGCAGAAGACTTGGTTTTTGTTTACAGCCGATCGGGGAAACTTTTGGAGTATAGCAATTCTGTTGCAAACACCTTGGGTTATTCCAAAAGCAAATTAAATCAGGCTACTATTTTCGAACTAGATACCGGAGTTACTAAAGAGTGGTGGGAAGCTCATTTTGCTGAAATTATTGAAAAAAGGTCCGTGCAGATGGAATGGATTTTAACCAAAAAGGACGGCACTCGGTTTCCTGTGGATATTGTGGCTAATTATATGCATTATGAAGGGCAAGATATTAACTGCGCTGTAGTACGCGATATAACCAAACGAAAAGAGCGCGACTTAAAGTTGTACCAAGCACTAGAAGAAATTAAATTTTTAAAAAACAGGTTAGAAGACGAAAACGAATATTTGAAAGAAGAGATTAGCGGCAAAATAAACGCTAATAATATTGTGTGTAAAAGTGATGTATACGAAAAAGTATTGGCCCAAGTTAAGCTGGTGGCTCCCACAGATACAACTGTATTAATAACAGGAGAGTCTGGCACAGGAAAGGAGTTATTGGCAAGCGCTCTGCACGATAATAGTCTGCGAAAAAACAGGCCACTTATAAAAGTAAATTGCGCCACATTACCTAAAGAATTAATAGAAAGTGAATTGTTTGGACACAAAAAGGGGGCCTTTACGGGAGCGGTTGCAGATAAAGTTGGCAAATTTACTTTAGCCGATGAAGGCACAATTTTTCTTGATGAAATAGGTGAAATGCCTATCGATTTGCAAGCCAAACTTTTACGTGTTTTACAAGAAGGTGAATTTGATGAACTTGGTGGCACTAAAACTATTAAAGTGAATGTTCGCGTAATTGCTGCCACAAACAGACGCTTGGAAGATATGATAAAAGAAGGGAGTTTTAGAGAGGATTTGTACTACAGGCTTAATGTATTCCCTATTTACAACATACCGCTTCGTGGCAGAAAAGAAGATATTCCATTGTTAGCGCAATTTTTTCTTGAAAAATATTCGGCAAAAGCAGGCAAATCCTTTAAGCGTCTGTCTAAAAAAACAATTAATGGCCTGCTGGCATACGATTTTCCTGGAAATATTAGAGAGTTAGAAAACTTAATTGAACGCGCTGTTATTTTAGAAAACGGTACCACCTTACATGCTGGTAGTTGGTTGCCTACTAATAACAATATGGTAAATAATACCAATTTTTTAACATTTGAAGCGGTACAGAGGCAACATATCATAAAAATTTTACAGCATACAAATGGCAAAGTAAGTGGTAGAGGCGGTGCTGCCGAAGTTTTACAAATGAATGCAAAAACCTTGTTTGCAAAAATGAAAAAATTGGGCATTGAAAAACACACTACTTTTACAGGTTAAAGCAAAACTAAAACCCTAACAAACTACAAACCAGCTGAATGTTTGCTCTTAGGTGTTATTTGGTTACAGCGTTTTTTTATTACCTAATAGGGCGTACAGGTTGGGCCATACCCATGCTAGCGTTTACGTGTTGGATAGCTATAAGTTGTTATAGCCATTAAACTTGGGGCTAACAATACGTTTCCATTCGGGATGCTTTTTAATAAAGGCAAACACATAGGGGCAAAAAGGGTGTAAGCTAATGTTGTGTTTATCTAAATATTGCAATGTTTTTTCAACCACTGCACTGGCAGCGCCTTTTCCCTGTAACTCGGGATCTGTTTCGGTATGAATTAACGCGATGTCGTTTCCAATTGTTTTGTAATCTATAAAAGCAAAAAACCCGTTTACCACAATTTCAAAACGTTTTTTAGCGTCATTTTTAACTAATGGTATGTTGCTGTATGTTGTTTTCATATAAATTTTATTTAAGTCTGCTGTTAAAGGTTGGATACGGAATAAACTCCGTGTCGTCGCCTTTAATTTTTGCGAAAGATTGGTTTTTCCATTTCTCCTTTGCTGCCGCTATTAATGATTTGTCTGACGACACAAAATTCCAATCAATAAAGCGTTCTTCTGGGAAAGGCTCGCCGCCAAAAATATAAATGGTACTATTTTCTTGGATGGTGAATTCGCAAAGTGTGCTATCGTTTGCTACCAATAATTGTTTAGGCTCAAACAGGTGTCCGTCACTTTCAATACCACCTTCTAGGATATATAATCCTGCTTCGCCAAAAAGTTCCTTGCCAATATTTACAACTTGTTCAGATTTGCTTTTTATTTCTATCATAAATAATTTGCTAAAAACCGGAACTGGCGATTTTTTACCAAGTGCCTCTCCGGCTATAAGCTTAAATTGTAAGTCGCCTTCTGTCCAACTTGGAATTTCTGCAGCCGTAATATGCGAGAATTCAGGTTCCATTTGTTCCAAATGTTTTGGTAGGGCTACCCAAATTTGTAAACCATGCATAAATAACGGCGAGTTGCGCAAGTGTTCTGGTGTGCGTTCCGAATGGACAAGACCTTTTCCTGCCGTCATCCAGTTTACGGCGCCAGGTTTTATTTCTAATTCATTTCCCAAGGCATCGCGGTGCATAATACTGCCTTCAAATAAGAAGGTAAGGGTAGAGAGTCCAATATGTGGATGCGGCAGGACATCAAAATTTTCACGTTCATTCAATCTTACAGGGCCCATGTGATCTATGTAAATGAAAGGTCCTACCATGCGTTTTTGTCTGAATGGTAATAAACGCCCTACCATAAAATTTCCTATGTTGGCTGCTCGTTCTTCGATAATTAGTTTGATATTCGACATATTTTTTTGAAAATAATTTATTAAGTATTCTGTTAATCATTCAATTTAATCAGGCTGTCTTAATTAAAGCCCTATTAAATTTTTATAAAGCTAATTTTTTGTAAGGTATCCATGCCTCTATTGCGCGTTTACCCATGTTTGTTTTTTTTGTTTTTTGTTGCTTACTTTATGGTTTTTTCTATGCGTGGGTCGGGTACAATCCACATAAGGGCAACCCCTAAATAAATACAAAGGCTAACAATTGGAAATAGAAACGATAGTAAAACACCAGCGGCATACAATATTAAGGACCAGTTCATGCGTTTGTCTTTCTTGTAAATGCGTCCAATATGTGAATCTTTACCATCACTTTTAATAACACAGATTACCAAAATTTTAAATGCTATGGCGGCTAAAAGTAAAACAAGACCATAAATGGCAGAGGGGTTGGCCTCAAAATGGTTTTTTCCCAACCAGTCTGTAGCAAAGGGAAAAAGTGACAGCCACAGTAACAAGTTTAAATTAGCCCATAAAATTTTACCGTTAACCCGATTAACAGCCTGAAATAAGTGGTGATGGTTGTTCCAGTAAATACCCACATAAATAAAACTTAAAACATAGGTTAAAAAACTAGGTATAACAGGCTTTAAAGCTTCAAAATGATACCCCTCTGGTGCGCTCATACCTAAAACCATAATGGTAATTATTATGGCAAGAACACCATCGCTAAATGCTTCTAATCGTCCTGTTTTCATCCAGATATTTTTAGTAATTTTTTCTTTGTTTTGCCTTGTTTTGGCGGCCTAATATGTTTGATATTAACCTAAAAATAGACTAAAAAGTGCCGCACTATTAGGGAGCCTGTTTTTAAAACAGACCCTAAATTACATATTTTAATTTATTTCTTTTTACGGAATCTCATATTTATAAAAATCCATTTACATTTTTTTAGGCTGCCTCATGCGCACGCTCCCCATATGGTTTAATTGAAATATTACTGTAATTTACCATTTATGGAGCGTGCTAAAAGCGTTTAATACGGCTCGTTTTGGCTTATAAAATTAAAGTGGTAAACAAAGCGGCATTGTTATTTAAATATAAATAACTGAATTTTTTTTCGTTTAACCGGTCTTTTATTTTTTGAAAATCAGCTTGTTTTTTTAATTCAATTCCTACCACCGCAGGCCCACTTTCGCGGTTGTTTTTTTTAGAAAATTGAAAATAAGTTATGTCATCATCGGGTCCTAAAATATCATTTACAAATGCTTTTAAAGCACCAGGTCGCTGCGGAAATTGCACTAAAAAATAATGTTTTAAACCTTCGTGCAACAAGGAGCGTTCTTTTATTTCTTCGGTTCTAGAAATATCATTATTACCGCCACTTACCACACAAACAACATGTTTGCCTTTTATGGCTTCTTTGTAATAATCTAGAGCAGCAATGGTTAGGGCGCCAGCCGGTTCGGCAACTATGGCTTCTTCATTATGTAATCGCAATATGGTGGTGCAAATTTTACCTTCAGGAACCAGGATGATACCATCTAAACTGTCTTTGCAAATTTCGAATGTTTTGTTTCCTACGCGCTTTACCGATGCGCCATCAACAAATTTATCTATATTTTTCAAAGTGGTATTGGTCCCTTTTTCTATGGATTGCTTCATGGAGGGCGCCCCGGCAGGTTCTACGCCAATTATTTTAGTTTGTGGGCTTAACTGCTTAAAAACCGTGCTTACGCCCGCCGCTAAACCACCGCCGCCAATGGGCACAAACAAATAGTCGATGGGTGCTTGTGCGTCGTTTAATAACTCTAAACCAACAGTGCCTTGCCCCGCTATAACTTTTTCGTCATCGAAGGGGTGAATAAAAATAGCTTCACGTTTTAAACATAAGCGGGTTGCTTCCTCAAAAGATTCGTCGAATGTATCGCCCGATAAAATAATTTCTACCTTATCTTTTCCAAAAAGTTTAACCTGTTTTGTTTTCTGTGCCGGTGTGGTTATGGGCATAAAAATGGTTGCCTTAATATTTAATTTGTGGCAGGCATAGGCTACACCTTGAGCGTGATTTCCGGCACTGGCACAAACAACACCTTTTTCTTTTTCTTGGTCTGTAAGCGACACTATTTTGTTGTATGCGCCCCGTAATTTGTAGGAGCGCACAGGTTGTAAATCTTCGCGTTTAAGCCAAACTTGAGCAGAAAATTCATTGCTCAGGTTTTCATTCTTCATAAGTGGTGTCTGTAGGGCTACGGTTTGTATACGGGTTTTTGCTTGGTATATTTGTTCTAGTAATGTCATTATTTTTTGGGTCTTAATTTTCGGACTTCTAATCCGGTTTGCCATAATTCACTGTTTCGCATGTTGGCTAATTCAGCCTCTAGTTTTGTACGGTAATTTGCTTGGCTATTGGCCTCAATTACTATTTCTGCCTCTTTGCCAGATACCACGCTATCATATAAATTGTTTAAAACAGGTATGGTTGCATCTCTAAATTTGCCTTTCCAATCCAAGGCGCCGCGTTGGGCTGTGGTAGAACAATTGGCAAACATCCAGTCCATACCATTATCTGCAATTAGCGGCATTAAGCTTTGTGTAAATTCTTCTACGGTTTCGTTAAAAGCTTCGCTAGGCGAGTGGCCACGCTGGCGTAAAACCTTGAATTGGGCTTCAAAAATTCCGGCAATAGCACCCATTAAAACACCGCGTTCTCCTGTTAAATCGCTGTAGACTTCTTTTTGAAAAGTGGTTTCAAACAAATAGCCTGAACCAATGGCTATTCCTAATGCCAAAACCCGTTGCTGGGCCTTTCCGGTGGCGTCTTGAAATACAGCATAGCTGGAATTTAAGCCTTGCCCTTTTAAAAATAAACTTCTTAAGGAGGTGCCAGAGCCTTTTGGGGCCACTAAAACTACATCGATATCTGGCGGCGGCACAATACCTGTTTTTTTATGAAAGGTAACACCAAATCCGTGCGAAAAATAAAGTGCTTTTCCTTTGGTTAGCTGTTTTTTCATGCCATCCCAAGCTTGAATTTGTCCGGCATCGGATAGGAGATTCATAATTATTGTTCCCTTTTTACAGGCGGTTTCTAGTTCAAAAAGTGTTCTGCCTTCTTCCCAACCATCGGCCAAGGCTTTTTTCCAACTGTTTGTGCCTTTGCGCTGACCCACAATAACAGAAATACCATTATCTCTTAAATTTAAAGCTTGTCCCGGTCCTTGAACACCGTAGCCTATTACTGCTACCGTTTCGTTTTTTAATACATCCTGCGCTTTTTTTACTGAAAATTCTTCGCGTTTAACAACGTTTTCTAAAACGCCGCCAAAATTTATTGTTGCCATATTTTTTTTTGTTTTTGTTGTGATAACTACTTTTTACAATGCTTTTAGTTCTTCTAAATAGGTGCTAAATGCTTTCATGGGTTTTGTTATTGCTACACGTCCAGAGCGTACAAATTCCAGTAAGCCAAAAGGTTTTAGGTGTTGGAATAATAATTGGGTTTCTGGGGCATGTCCCGTTTTTTCAATAACCATAAATTGCGAATCTACTGTAAGAATTCGGGCGTGATGCCTTCTAACTACCTGCTCCAAATCGGTGTTAGCTACTGCGTTTGTTTTAATTTTGTACAGCGCTATTTCTTGATGTACAATCTCCGATTCTTCATGAACGAAAGCCTTTAGCACATCAATAAGTTTCTCTAATTGGCCAATAACTTTGTCTGCCTGTTCTTTTGTTGTGCGTAAAACAATGGTGTAGCGGAATACGCCTTTTACTTCAGATTCTGATGCAGTAATACTATCAATGTTTAAGTGTCTTCGGGTAAAAATGATGGTGACACGGTTCATCATCCCAATGCTGTTTTCGGTAAAAACCGATATGGTAAATGTTTTTTTCATTAGTATTTATTTTAAACGTATGTCTGAAACGGATGCGCCAGTGGCTATCATGGGAAATACATTTTCCTCCTTTGCAACAACTATTTCTAATAAGTAGGCGCCTTTATGATTAAGCATAGTTAATAAGGCATTTTTAAGGTCTGGACGGTTTTCAATGGACTTGCCGGCTATATTGTAAGCATTTGCCAATGACACAAAATTGGGACTTACCATATTTGTAAAGGCATAGCGCTTTTCAAAAAATAATTGTTGCCATTGCCTAACCATGCCCAAAAAACGGTTGTTTAAAATGATGATTTTCACATCTATATCGCTTTGCATAATGGTGCCTAATTCTTGAAGCGTCATTTGAAAACCACCATCTCCAATTACGGCTATAACCGGTTTTTTTGGAGCGCCAATTTTAGCGCCTATAGCTGCAGGAAGCGCAAAGCCCATAGTTCCTAAACCGCCCGATGTAATATTGCTTTTTGTTTTATTGTAGGCATAATATCGCGATGTCATCATTTGGTGCTGACCAACATCTGTAACCATTATGGCTTCGCCATTGGTAATGTTTGAAAGCATTTTAACTACCTCGTCCATTTTTAGTTCTTTAGAAGGCGTTTTTTTAGCTGCTGCTTTCAAGGTTTCAACTTCAACCTGTTTAGCGTCTTTAAATTCTTGTAGCCATGCAGTGTGTTGTTTTTGCGCTACTAATTTTGTTGCTACTTGCAATGCATCTTTAGCATCGGCATGAATGGCAATCTCGGTTTTGATTATTTTATTTAATTCGGCAGCATCAATATCTATATGAATTATTTTGGCCTGTTTGGCATATCTAGATACATCGCCTGTTACTCTATCATCAAAACGCATACCTACAGCCAGAAGGACATCGCATTCGTTGGTTTTAATATTTGGCGCATAATCACCATGCATCCCTAAATAGCCCACATATTGTGGGTGTTTGTGTGGAAATGCTCCCAACCCCAATAGCGTGGATGCAACAGGAATACCGGATTTCTCGACAAATTCAAGCAAAGCTTTTTCGGCATTAGAAAGCATAATACCCTGACCAATTAACATATATGGTTTTTTGGCGTTGTTAATCAGGTTTATGGCAGCCTCTATAAGCGGTTCTTGGAGCTTTGGCTTTGGTTTATAACTGCGTATAGCGGTACATTTTTTATAATAGAATTCCAATAAGCCAAATTGCGCATCTTTGGTTATGTCTATTAGCACAGGGCCTGGTCTACCTGATTTGGCGATGAAAAATGCCTTGGCTATAGCAGCTGGAATATCTTCTGCTCGGGTTATTTGACAATTCCACTTGGTTATAGGCATGGAGATTCCTACCACATCCGTTTCTTGAAAAGCATCGGTGCCCAATAGTTTGGAATTTACTTGCCCAGTTATACAAACTAACGGTGTTGAATCAATCATAGCATCTGCCAAGCCTGTAATTAAATTGGTTGCACCTAGCCCCGAGGTTGCAAATACCACACCTGGTTTTCCGGACGTGCGTGCATAGCCTTGGGCGGCATGGATAGCGCCTTGTTCATGACGGACTAAAATGTGATTTATGGAGTCTTCATAATCATACAAAGCGTCGTATATGGGCATAATGGCACCACCAGGATACCCAAATATTGTGTTAGCTTGTTCGGCTACTAAAGATTCGACTACTGCTTTAGCGCCTGTTATTTTTATGGCATTCATTATGGTTGTTTTTAAAGTTAATTATCGGTCACGCAACCTGTGGATGCGCAGGAAACACATTGGGCATACTTATATAGTACACCTTTGGTAGCTTTTAGTTTAGGGGGTTGCCATTGGGCTTTTCTTAAGGCTAACTCGGTATCGCTAATCTGTAAGGTTAAGGTGTTTTGCTTGGTGTTAATCGTTATGGTATCGTTATTTTTTACCAGTGCAATGGTGCCGCCACTGTATGCTTCTGGCGCAATGTGTCCAACAACAAAACCGTGCGAGCCACCTGAAAATCTGCCATCGGTAATTAAAGCGACATGTTTACCTAATCCAGCACCCATTATGGCGGATGTTGGTTTTAACATTTCTGGCATGCCAGGGCCTCCTTTAGGTCCGCAATAGCGAATAACTACTACATGTCCTGGTTTTACCTCGCCACTTTTTATGCCTTTAATAGCGGTATATTCATTATCGTACACTTTTGCTAACCCTTCAAAGTATTCGCCTTCGTTACCACTTATTTTGGCGACACTTCCGCCAGGTGCTAAATTGCCGTAAAGAATTTGTAAATGCCCCGTTGCTTTTAAAGGCGATTTTAGCGGAAGCACTACGTCTTGTTTTGGTGTTAAACCAGGGAGGTTTTCCAGATTTTCAGCTACCGTTTTTCCAGTCACAGTTAAGCAATCGCCATGGAGTAGCTTATGTTGTAATAGGTATTTCATAACGGCAGGAATACCGCCAACAGCATGCAAATTCTCCATAAGATATTTACCACTTGGTTTTAAGTCGGCTAACACGGGCACAGTATCACTTATTCTTTGAAAATCGTTTAGCGTAAGTTCTAAATCTACCGCGTGTGCCATGGCTATTAAGTGTAGCACGGCGTTAGTGGACCCGCCAAGAACCGTTACCAGGGTCATGGCATTTTCAAAAGCCTTTAAAGTCATGATATCTTTTGGTTTGATATCTTTTTCAAGCAATATTTTTATAAACTTTCCAGCATCTAAACATTCCTTTGTTTTAGCGGCACTTAAAGCGGGGTTGGAAGCGCTGTATGGTAAGCTCATGCCAAGCGCTTCAATGGCTGAAGCCATCGTATTTGCCGTGTACATGCCGCCACAAGCGCCAGCG
The DNA here is from genome assembly GCF_042684585.1 of Bizionia sediminis. Taxonomy (NCBI): domain Bacteria; kingdom Pseudomonadati; phylum Bacteroidota; class Flavobacteriia; order Flavobacteriales; family Flavobacteriaceae; genus Bizionia; species Bizionia sediminis. The sequence continues at coordinate 67,610 of NZ_JBHULS010000002.1, read as the reverse complement.
CCTGGACAGGCATTTTTAATAACGCCTTTAAAATCCTCTGGTGTTATGGTGTTGTTGAATTTTTTACCTAGAGCTTCAAAAGCAGATACAATATTTAACGACTCACCTTTCCATTTTCCAGAGTGAATGCTGCCACCATAAATCATGATGGCAGGACGGTTTAATCGGCCCATAGCAATTATTGACCCTGGCATATTTTTATCGCAACCCACAACAGCCAAAACGGCATCGTACCATTGTGCACTTACAACAGTTTCAATAGAATCTGAAATAACATCGCGAGAAACCAGTGAAAAACGCATACCGTCTGTACCATTTGCCATGCCGTCACTAACACCTATGGTATTAAATATTAATCCTACAAGGTCCTTGTTTTGAACACCAGTTTTTACATTTTTTGCCAAAGCATTTAAATGCATATTGCAAGTATTGCCTTCATAACCCGTGCTTACAATGCCAACCTGCGCTTTTTGCATATCGGCTTCCGTTAGTCCTATTCCATAAAGCATGGCTTGTGCAGCGGGTTGCAATTGGTTTTGAGTGAGTGTTTTACTAAATTTATTTAATGTGCTCATAAACTTACTGTGCTTGCTGTTTGTTTTGTTTTTCTAACCACTTGCGCATAGGCGTCTTGTAGTTTTTTTCCGAGTGAATTAGGCCAAGCTAAAGGAAATGTGTCTTGGTTAATAGCTTTTATTCCTATGACTTCTGCTGCTGTGCCACAATAAAAAGCACTGTCTGCTGCCAGTAAATCGTTTGGTGTAAAAAGACCTTCTTTTACTTGAATACCCAGTTTTCTTGCTAATTCAAAAATTGTAGCGCGTGTAATACCCGGTAGAATATTTCCTAATTGCGGCGTAAATAACATGCCGTCTTTTTCAAAAAACAGATTAGCACCAGGTCCTTCTGCTACAAAACCATCGCTATCTAACAGCAAAGCTTCATCATAACCTTGATCCTTTGCTTCGTTTGTAGCAAGAATAGAATTGATATAATGCCCACATGCTTTTGCTTCAATTTTAACGGAGCGCGGATGTGGCCGGCAGATAGAGGAAATCATAACGCGCAACTGTTTATTGCCCAAATAAGCAGCCCATTCCCAGGCGCAAATCATAATAGAAACCTTGTTTGGTTTGGCAAGCGACATATTTGGGTCGCAGAAAACTAATGGGCGTATGTAGGCGTCAGATAAATTGTTTTTTTCTAACAGCGTTTCTGTGGCTTGCATGAGCTCTTCAACTTGAAATGGGAAGGGGATGTTAATAAGTTCAGCCGATTTTTTTAAACGCTCATAATGTGTTTTAGATTTAAAAACATGGGTGCCGTTGTTGGTAGCATAGGCTCTAATACCTTCAAAAACGCCGTAGCCGTAATGTAACGTCTGACTGTATAAATCTGTAGAAGCGGTATGGGCTTTTACAAATTTGCCATCTAAATAAATAAGTGTGTCGTTGTTGTAATACATTTTAATAAGATTTAAAGAGATTTATTGTCATAAAAAAAGCCTTCCTCAAAATAGATGAGAAAGGCTTAAAAATTGGACACTACCAGCCTGACTCACCCGGGTGGGCGAATAATAATGCTGATAATGATGTTGTTGTTATAGGATATCATAAAGTTGATTTTGTGCAAAAAAAAGCCTTTCTCAAACAAATGAGAAAGGCTTAAAATGGGATACTACCAGCCTGACTCACTTAATATGGTGAATAATAATACTGATAATAATAATGGTGTACCTTGTCATGTTGGTTTTGTTGTATAAAAAAAGCCTCCTGATAATTCGGGAGGCTTTTTAAAAATCGTAAATATTTTCTATAGCATTCCCTATGCAGAAGCGATAATCGCGATTGCAATATAAATTGAAGGAATGATTCTTGTCTGTTTCATGTTGTTGTAATACTGCGCAAATCTAAATAAATAAATTAGATTAAAACATTTAAAAAGAAAAAAACATGAGGTACAAGCGTCCTTTTGTTTTGGAGTAAACTTAATTTACAGACTTATAGTATTGAAAACTAGTTAAATACATTTTTTTGTAAAAACGAAATTTTGTTAAGCGAGTAAGTTGCCTAAAAAAATAAAATACTTTTTAGCCTAATTAAGAGACTCAACAATGTGTTGTTTAAACATGTAAAACCTATAAATACCAACGATTGTGTAACAGTGGGCATATTTTTGAATTTCTAGCGCTTACTTTATTTATATTCTTTCTAAATTATTATCTTTGCAGCCACAAAAAAATACGTAATGAAAAAAGTAATGTTTGGAATATTGGCTGCAGCCCTAGTTGTAGCTTGTGGTAACAAAAACAGTAAAGAAGAAAACCAGAACGCACAAACAAAAGCAGAACAGGAAGTTGTAACGGTTTATACCCACCGCCATTACGAGCCGGATCAGAAAATATTTAAGATGTTTGAAGATAAAACCGGTATTGAAGTAAAAGTAGTTAATGCCAGTGCAGACGAGCTAATTCAGAAAATGCAAATGGAGGGCGAACAATCGCCTGCCGATGTATTAATTACCGTGGACGCGGGCAGATTGGGGCGTGCAAAAGAGCAAGGATTACTGCAAACTATAAACTCTACCGTGCTTGAAAACACGGTGCCAGCACATTTACGCGATGTGGACAACCAATGGTTTGGCCTAACCAAACGCGCTCGAATTATAGCTTATGCCAAGGATCGTGTAAACCCAGAGGACCTATCGACTTACGAAGATTTGGTGGCTGAAAAATGGCGTGGCAAAATTTTAGTCAGATCCTCTTCCAATATATACAACCAGTCTTTAATGGCTTCCATTATAGCTAACGATGGCGAAGAGGCCGCCAAAGCTTGGGCCGAAGGGATGGTTAAAAATATGGCGCGAGCGCCGAAAGGATCGGACAGAGATCAGGTAAAAGCTGTCGTTGCAGGCGAAGGCGATTTGGCCATTGTTAATTCCTACTATATTGGTAAAATGCTAAATTCACCAGATGCCGAAGAGGTAAAAGTAGCCCAACAAATTGGCTTGTTTTTTCCTAACCAAGAAAATCGCGGAACCCATATTAACGTAAGTGGTGCCGGCGTTGCAAAATACGCGCCTAATAAAGCTAATGCCATAGCTTTTATTGAATTTTTAGTACAGCAAGATGCCCAGCAAATTTTTACAGATGCTAATTACGAATATCCGGTATTAAGTACGGTAAACCCGACCCCAGATATTAAAAATTGGGGCGATTTTAAAGAAGATACACTTGGCCTAAATGTACTAGGCGCCAACAATAAAAAAGCGGTTTTAATTTTTGATGAATCAGGTTGGAAATAAACAAGCGTTGTTTTCCCTAAAAACGCGGTTTAAAAGATTTAAAAGAGATACGAACAGATGGTCAGTCTTTACGCTGGCCATTGTTCTTTTTCTGGCTTTACCTATTATTTTTATTGGACTAGAATTGTTTTCTGGGCCAGGCGAAACCTGGGGGCATATAGTTACTTTTTTATTGCCAGACTACATAGGAAACTCACTGTTTTTAGTGGTTTTATGTAGTTTGTTGGTGTTGTTGCTAGGCGTATCTGCAGCTTGGCTGGTATCGCGCTTTAATTTCCTTTTCCGAAAACAAATGGAGTGGTTGTTAATTTTACCTTTGGCCATTCCGTCTTACATTGTGGGCTATGCGTATGCTGGTATATTTGACTATGGTGGTAGCCTGGATTTACTTTTAAGACAATTGGGATTACCTTTTGTGCGAATTGATATTATGAATAGGGCAGGCCTAGCCTTTGTTTTAAGTGTTTCATTGTTTCCATATGTTTATGTGAGTGCTAGGGCCTTTTTTTTAAATCAGGCTAATAATTTGTTGGAAGCATCTAAAATGTTGGGTGTGGGCGAGCGCAAAACGTTTTTTAAACTGATGCTACCACTTGCTAGACCGGCTATTGTTGCTGGATTGGTTTTGGTGTTAATGGAGGTTTTAAATGATTATGGAGCGGCCAAATATTATGGTGTTAATACATTTACTACCGGTATTTTTAGATCTTGGTTTTCTTTAGAGGAGCCACAAACGGCTGTGTATTTATCGGCTTTGTTAATACTTATCATTTTTGTGTTAATACTTATTGAAAAATGGCAAGTTAGAAATCTGAAATTTACATCTTCAAAAACGAATAGTACTCAAATTCAACGTAACACGCCCAAAGGTGGAACTAAATGGCTTATCTTTTTCATTGTATTTTTACCCATTTTATTAGGTTTTGTTTTGCCGGTGCTTCAGTTGGTATATTGGGCCATTCTCACAGCTTCCAAGGTGTTTAATACCGATTTTCTTCTGCTCTCTTTACAAAGTTTCGGAATCGCTATCGTATCGGCCGTAATTACCGTGTTTTTTGCGCTGCTGCTAATTTATTTTTCAAAATGGAGTGTTCTTTCTGTTGTTAAAAATATGGCGCGTATAGGTGTTTTAGGCTATGCTATTCCGGGTGCTGTCATAGCTATAGGAATTATGATTCCTACATTGGCTCTAGATAAATGGCTTATAGCTATGTTAGGTAATTTTGGTGTCCAATCGGGGTTTATTATTAACGGTACACTTTTAGCTTTGTTTTACGCTTATGCCGTACGTTTTTTAGCAGTTGCTTATAACCCTATTGAAAGTACTGCCTTAAAAATAGATAGTAGCATACCAGATTCGTCAAAAGTGTTAGGCGTGGGAAATTTAAAAACGTTTTTTAAAATTGAATTTCCACTTATTAAAACCGGTGTTTTTAGTGCGGTTATTCTTGTTTTTATAGATGTTATGAAGGAATTACCGTTAACACTAATATTAAAACCGTATCATATAAACACCTTGGCCGTAAAAGCCTATGAATACGCTAGCGATGAAATGGTAATGGAGGCTGCTATTCCTTCACTTTTCATTATCTTTACAGCCATGATTCCGGTAATATTTTTAAACAAATTACTCATTAAAAAATGAGCACACTAACCATAACCTCCCTTTCTAAAAGTTTCGACAAAGGTAAAAGCTTTGCCTTGGAGGACGTTACATTTACCCTAAAAACGGGCAATGTGTGTGCCATTGTGGGCGAAAGCGGTAGTGGAAAAACAACCTTGGTTAGGCTTATTGCTGGACTAGAAAGACCGGACGACGGTTGTATTGAAATTAACGACACGGTGGTTGCCTCATTAGATACCTTTGTTCAGCCTGAAAAACGAAAAATTGGTTTGGTTTTTCAAGAATACGCCCTGTTTCCGCATTTAACCATACTGGATAACGTGTTATATGGTATTTCCAAAGTTAAAAATAAAAAGCAACGTGCCTTGGAAATGTTAGATTTAGTTGGGTTGCAAAATTTAGAAAACCGCTACCCGCATCAACTTTCGGGCGGTCAGCAACAGCGTGTTGCCCTTGCCAGAGCTTTAGCGCCAAAACCGGCACTGTTAATACTGGACGAGCCGTTTAGCAATTTAGATGCCATGCTGCGCGCACAATTACGAAACGAAGTATTTGCAATTATAAAAAAAACAGAGGTGACGGTTTTGTTTGTAACCCACGATACACAGGATGCCCTATCTGTAGCCGACGAAATTTTAATCCTTCAAAATGGGAAGGTGGTACAGAAAGATGTGGCAGCCAATTTGTATGTTAAGCCAAATACATTATACGTAGCGTCCTTGTTTGGGAATACAATTCAAATAAATAAAAACTTACAACAGGCCTTTCGCTGTCCCTTAAATGAAACCTGCTGCTATGCTATTCGAAATGAAAAAATTAAAGTGAATAGTGCCGCTTCGGAATCCAATTGCGAATATGTTACCAAAGCGCAAGTGGTAAAGAAAATTGAGTTAGGCGATGCTGTTCAACTGGCCCTAAAACTGGAATCTGGCGAACAATTAACCGTTATGACACGCGATAAAAATATATCGGACACCATATATGTTGGTTTTAATGCTGCCGATATTTTACGCTTTGAGTCAGAACCCTAACGTTTTAACAACATGTAGTGTTAAGCAGTTAAAAGGCTAGTTTACAAACTAATTAACGTAAAAAAAGGTTGTTAGTACTTTGGCTGTTTTCCGACCAATAACGTTAGGGGATATTAATAAAACACAAGCTATGACAGGCACAGATAAAACAAGCAGTCCAATGAAAATTTTAATAAGTTTCCATAAACTATTTGAAGCTTACCAAAATATGGCGGCTAATGGCAGCGGTTTATTGGCAGAAAAAGCACAAACTATTCTTAAAATAGCTGAAAAATATCCAGAACTGCGCGAGGGTTTTTCCGATTTTAACATTCTAAAAACACGGGAAGCGGAAATAGCAACTATTCTGCAAGATACCTTTAATCCGCTCCTATCAAAAAATGAAATTAAGGCTGCAACAGCACCTTTCGATAATACTATTTTTAACCTTTCGGACCGGTTTAAAAGCATTCTAGAAACAGCAGGCCCCGATTTTAATTTGGAAATAAAAAACATGCCTTCTAACGATAAATATATCATGGCATGTACGGTTATTTTAAATTTCTATTACGGGTATGAATTTAATTTTAGGCGACCTTTTCATTACGAAATACCCGATAAAAATGGTGTTACACGGTACTATAAAATTTTGTACAACGCCGATTTTACAGAGGTTATAAAATCTAGCACAGCACCAAATATATCGCAAACTGATATAGACACCTTACTTGACAATTTTGAAGACATCGAGCGATGGAAAGCCTTATTTCCAGAAAACGCATACACCCTAAAAGGTTTCGTAATTGCCAATATTTTTGATGTAACAGACGATTTTGCGATTTCTGAAATTAAATCCAATTTAATTGCCGAAAACAAACACCAGGCGCCTAACTTTATTAAAAAACTGCAGCATATTTTTCAGTCTTTTTTAAAAATTACCGATCTTCAAGTTGGCTTTTCTATTTACAACAAAACCGATGGTGTTTTTGAACGGGTGTATGGCGATGGCATGCATAGCTTTTTACTAAACGACAATCCAATTGGTACCTGTGCAGACTTACTTTGCCAAACATCGTATAAACGCTTATTAGAGGAAAAAAAGCATATCGCTATTTCCAATGTGGACAGCAGATTTAAGTTAACACAAGGCCAAGTGCCGCATATAAATATGTTGCACCAACAAGGTTTTAAGAGCGCCATTTTTGCGCCTATAGCTAATGCAGAAGGTTTAATTGGTATCTTGGAATTAGTTTCTAAACAACCCAAAGCCTTAAATAGTATTAATGCCAATAAGCTTCAGGACGTTATGCCTTATATTGTGGCTACTGTTGAGCGTAGCAGAAACGAACACGAAAACTTGATAGAAGCCGTAATTCAGCAAGAATGTACCGCTATACATACGAGTGTGCACTGGCGATTTAGGCAAGCTGCGCAACAATTTATAAAGGAAAATATTATTCAAAATAAAAGTATTCCTTTCAGAGAAATTGCGTTTCAAAATGTATATCCTTTGTTTGGCCAGGTAGATGTTAAAGGTTCATCGGAAGCCAGAAATAAGGCCACACAAAAGGATTTAATTATGCAATTGGAAGCGGCTAAAGCTATTATAGATAAAGCTAATATTAACTTTAAAATGCCTGTTTACGAGCAGGTAGCTTTTCAAATTGTAGCTTATTTAGAGCAGGTTTCTACAAAATTTAAAGTGGATAGTGAGCATGTTATATCCTTGTTTTTGAAAAATGAGGTGTCGCCACTTCTTAAAATTATTCAACAAACAAATCCAGCTTTAAAGACCGATATAAATGCGTATTGTAAACAAATAGATGAAGAATTACAGGTGTTGTATCAACATCGAAAAAAATACGACGACACGGTTAGTTTAATAAATAAACACATGTCTGCTATCTTGGATGCCAAACAAATTGAGGCGCAAAAAATGTACCCACACTTTTTTGAACGTTTTAAAACAGATGGTGTAGAGCATAATATGTACATAGGCGAATCTATTACCAGAGAAAACAGTTTTAGTTTAATTTACCTATATAATTTGCGTTTATGGCAAATACAGGTGATGTGCGATATGGAAAATGCCTTTTATAACGCTCAAGACGTGTATCCACTAAAACTGGATATTGCCTCTATGATCCTTGTGTTTAATCAGCCGTTATCTATTCGTTTTCGTATGGACGAGAAACAGTTTGATGTAGATGGCACTTATAATGCGCGTTACGAAGTGGTTAAAAAACGTGTGGATAAGGCCTACATAAAAGGCACTACACAGCGTGTCACCGAAAAAGGGAAGTTGAGTATTGTGTACTCGCAACAAGCGGATGAGCATGAATACCTACAATACGTGCGGTTTTTCCAGTCTAAAAACATGCTTGGAGCCGATTTAGAAGTGGTAGAGCTGGAAGATTTAGAGGGTGTAACGGGCTTAAAAGCTATTAGGGTGAGTATTTTATACCGAAATGAAAAAGCTGATAGTAAAAAATACTACACCTATGCCGATTTAATGACGGTTATAAAAAACTAAAATTGTGCATTTTAAACGATATGGCAAAGGCCAATACCGAAATAACAATGCCAATCATGAAAATGGAATAGGTAATTCGTAAAATTCGGTATTTTCTATCCAGTACTTTTCCTAAAAAATATAAATCCTTTGTAAGCGAATTGTAAACGTAATTTTTGTCTTTTAATAGTTCATTTATAGCCCATTCAAACTCCTCCAACTTCATTTTATGAAAGTTTCCAAAGAAGCTTAAGTTTACACGTTTTTCTTCAATATCGGCTTTGGTAAATTCGCCGCGCGTTACATTTGGGCGGGTGGCAATAACCGATAGTATTATGGAAATAACACTAAAGGTTACAAAAATAACCGTAGGTATTACCAAATAGGCGTTAGAAGGATTGTCCAATTTGGAGAATAAATTTGAAATAACCAGCGATAAGATAATGGCATTAACCGACAGTAAAATATTAGCTTTTGTATCGGCTATATCGCTTAATTTTATATGGTTTCGTAAGGCTACTCTGTAAAATGTTTGAATACCACGTTCAGGACTTTCGCTTTTAAATTGTGCTTTATATTTAGCTTTTAGCTTTTCTTTTTTTAGTTTTTTATTGAATTTATTTTTAGAAGCAATCAGATTAGCCAGATTTTTTTCTTTTTGTTCTTGCCAATTTTTTAGTGCATAATCCGTGTAAAATTCATGTTTTTCGGAAAGCATTTTAATATTTTCATCCAGCCACTCGCCTGGCGAAAACGTGGCAACACCCTGAATTTCCAATTCTTTTCTTAAAAATTCGCTAGCCTCGTTAAAATAATCTTTACCAAAGTGAGAGGCATCGGCATCGCGCAGTATTTTTTCGTGAAGCGTTTTTGGGCTGTAATCAAATTCGGTAGCCAAAATACAGTTTTTTACTGCGTTAATTTTAGCAGGGCTTACTTGATGTTCTCGTAAAAAGCTTTCAGCAATTTTAGCACTTTCGGCTTCATGATCATCTATAGTTTTGGTATACCCAGTATCATGAAAAATAGCCGCTAGTTCCAGTATTTCAGCATCTTCCTCTAAAACGGGACTGTGCGCTATAATTTCCCGAACACTTTTTAACACACGTTGGGTGTGCGTTAAATTATGATACAAAAAAGACGGATCTAAAGCATCTTTAAATAAATTAAAAACATAGGTTTCGGCTTTGCTAATAAGAGGTGTCATATAGTCGGTTTTCAGACGTGTTTAGACGTACAAAATACTCAAAAATTTCAAAAAAAATACAGCCATTTAAAACTAATGCTGTCGTGTAAGGTTTTAAGTGGTTTTAAGACCAATATAAACCAAATGGAAACAGAGGTCGTTTGGCCCTAAAACTTGGGTATTTATTGTATCTTTTACAGCAAACAATTACCAGTAATATATAACATATTAAAGCAACATAAGTTTATGATAACATGGAAAGACGTAATTAATTATAGTGTAAATGGCAACCCCACGCCAGACTATCGCGTGGAAAAAACAGAGGCGCAATGGCGCGCTGTTTTAACAGATGAGCAGTTTCGAATTACCAGAAAAAAAGGCACGGAAATGGCGGGAACAGGTGCTTTATGCAGTGTTCATGAAGCAGGAAAATACAATTGTGTTTGTTGTCAAGCCCCGCTTTTCGATTCTTCTATAAAATTTAATTCTAGTTCTGGTTGGCCAAGTTTTACCCAACCTATAAAACCAAATGCCATTAAGTACGAAAAAGACACATCGTTTGGTATGGTGCGTGTTGAAATTATGTGTAATACCTGCGATAGTCACTTAGGGCATGTATTTCCAGATGGTCCAGAGCCCAGTGGCTTGCGTTACTGTGTAAACTCGGAATCCTTGGTGCTTCAAAAAGAAAGCAGTACAACCTAACCATGGCTGTAAGTTTGCCAATAGCCACAGTGGGAGCCGGGTGCTTTTGGTGCTGGGATGCTTTTTTTAAAAACGTCATTGGTGTAAAAGAGGTTACTTCGGGATATATGGGCGGCACGGTTCCGGGAAGGCCAACGTATCGCGAGGTAAGTTCGGGGCTTACAGGTCATGCCGAAATTGTACGGATTAGGTTCCAGCCAGAAATAATAAGCTATACCAGTTTGTTAACCTTATTCCTAAAGGCACACAACCCAACTATTTCATATAAAACGCAACATTTAGGTAGTTATGGCTCGCAATATCGTTCGGTTATTTTTTATCAAAATACAGCACAGCAAAAAGCTGCTATTTTGGTTTTAAAGCAATTTGAAAAAACATTGGAACCTGCACAAACGCTATATACCGAACTCGCTCCTGCTACCATTTTTTATGAAGCGGAAACCGCGCACCAAAATTATTATGAAACGAATAAAACGGCTGCTTACTGCACCAATATTATTGTACCTAAATTAAGGTGGTTAGAAAAGCAACAAGCTAAAAAGTTAAAATAGCACAAAAAAAACAGCCTACTAGAATGCTGCTTTTAAAACCTGTAAGATTCTGTATAACAGATTGTTTTTTTGGTTTTTTAACGCTGTAAAACAATCCTAATGGTTGTTTAAATGTGTTAAATCGCTGCAAATTTGGAGTCAAATTGTGTAACTTATACCACTATAACCGGTTGTTTCTTAATGCTAAAAGCAGCAAACCAAATAAACAACCCGTAATTTTGTAACATGACCAAACATCTTAATTTAAATATACAGGACCAGTTTACAAAGGAATTACCTGCAGACCCGATTGTGGACACCAATTCCCGACAGGTTTTACAGGCCTGTTTTTCGTATGTTAATCCCAAAAAAACGGCGCAACCAGAGCTCATACACGTTTCTAAAAATATGTTGAAAAATTTAGGTTTAACGGAGGCAGATGCCAAAACAGAGGCCTTTGTAAAAACCTTTACTGGCAATAGTATTTTACCAAATACCAAGCCCTATGCTATGTGTTATGGGGGGCATCAATTTGGAAGATGGGCCGGACAATTGGGCGATGGTCGTGCCATTAATTTATGCGAAATTGAACACAATAACAACCGCTGGGCCTTGCAATTAAAAGGGGCTGGAAAAACACCTTATTCTAGAACGGCAGACGGATTGGCAGTACTGCGGTCATCGGTTAGGGAATACTTATGCAGCGAGGCTATGCACTACTTGGGTGTGCCAACAACCCGAGCATTATCCTTGGCCTTAACAGGCGATATGGTGCTACGCGACATACTTTACAACGGCAATGCAGCCTACGAGAAAGGCGCTGTTGTTACCAGAGTTGCGCCAAGTTTTTTACGTTTTGGAAATTACGAAATTTTAGCAGCCCGACAGGATATAAAGACCTTGAAAACTTTGGTAAACTATACTATTAAGCATCATTTTTCGCATTTAGGAGCAGCTTCAAAAGAAACCTATTTACAGTTTTTTCAAGAAGTTGCAACGCGTACCCTGCACATGATAATACATTGGCAACGCGTTGGGTTTGTGCATGGGGTTATGAATACCGATAACATGTCTGTTTTAGGATTAACCATAGATTATGGTCCGTACGGTTGGTTGGAAGATTTTAATTTTGGCTGGACACCTAATACCACCGATAGCCAGCATAAACGGTATCGATTTGGTAACCAACCCAATATGGGATTGTGGAATTTGTACCAATTGGCCAATGCGCTCTATCCGTTAATTGAGGACGCAACCGCTTTAGAAGCTATTCTTAATAAGTATAAAACAGATTTCGAGTTGGAATCGTTGGTTATGATGCGACAAAAATTGGGCTTGCAACTGGAGCATGACCAAGACGCCCAGCTTGTTCAAGATCTGGAAACTGTTTTGCAGCTGGCAGAAACCGATATGACTATTTTTTTTAGAAATCTGGCTAATTTTAAAAAAGAACAGCCCGAGCAGGGAAGCGCCCTAATTAAAGATGCCTTTTACGAACCTTCAAAAATAACGGCCGCTATTAAGCAACAATGGGTACACTGGTTTGAGGCCTATGCCAAGCGTTTGCAAAAAGAAACAATGCCTCATACAGCACGACAAGAATTTATGAATACAATAAATCCAAAATATGTATTGCGAAATTACATGGCACAATTAGCCATAGACGCGGCTAATCAAGGGGATTATAGTTTAATTGATACATTTTTTAAGTTACTAAAACAACCCTACCACGAGCAGCCACATAACCAACAGTGGTTTGCAAAAAGGCCAGATTGGGCGAAATATAAGGTGGGTTGTTCCATGCTATCATGTAGTTCCTAAAGCTTAAAATAACTAATTATAAAATTGAAATGGTAAAACAAACAAGTAAGTATAAACACATAAAATAATGAAAAATTATAAAAAAGCATATTTAGCAGGAGGCTGTTTTTGGGGAATGGAGGAGTTATTTCGAAACCAAAAGGGCGTTATAGACACCGAAGTTGGTTACATTGGTGGAATTAATGATAATCCTACCTACAAAAACCATCCAGGACATGCCGAGGGTATTGAAATAACGTACAACGAAACGGAAACATCGTTTAAGCAGTTACTAGATTATTTCTTCCGAATACACAACCCTACTACAATAGATAGGCAGGGTAATGATATTGGTTCTAGCTACCGGTCGGCTATATTTTTTCAAAATGAAACCGAGAAAACAGAAGCCGAAACCATGATAAAAGTGGTAAACAACTCCAAGAAATGGGAAGCAGATGTGGTAACAACATTGGAGCCTTACACCCAGTTCTGGCCAGCAGAACCCGAGCATCAAGATTACTTACAGAAAAAACCAGATGGATACACCTGCCATTTTGAGCGTTTTAGTGATAGCTTTATTTAAATTGAAGCAAAAAAATAGGTGTTAACCGTAAAATAATACATTATGAAAGCAATTTGGAATAATCAAATCATTGCCGAAAGCAACGATACTGTAGTTATAGAAAATAATCATTATTTTCCACACGAAAGTATAAACAAATCTTTTTTTAAACCCAGTAACACACGTACCACTTGCCCATGGAAAGGAGAAGCTTCATATTACACCATAGCAGTAAATGGGGAAGAAAATCCAGATGCTGCTTGGTTTTACCCAGAGGTGTCTAATTTAGCTAAAGGTATAAAAAACAGAGTGGCTTTTTGGAAAGGAGTACAAGTGGTTTCTAGCTAGTACATGACTAATTTAACGAAAATAGCATTGGGCGGTGGTTGTCATTGGTGTACCGAAGCGGTTTTTCAAGCACTAAAAGGTGTGGACTGCGTCGCGCAAGGTTTTGTGGCCTCCGAAAAAGATTCGAGTACATTCTCGGAGGCAGTAATTGTATATTTTAACAAGCAAGTTATTCCTTTAAAGGTTTTAATAAATATTCATTTACTAACCCATAAAAGCAGTGTCAATCATAGCATGCGTTCCAAATACCGCTCGGCGGTTTATACTTTTTCGGAAGCGCAATTTACCGAAGCCAATATGTTGCTTACTGAATTTAAATCCAGTACGTTTAAAAATTTGGTAACCCAGGTGCTGCCATTTAAAGCGTTTAAAGCATCGCGTCAAGACCTTCAAAATTATTATATTAAAAATCCAGATAAACCCTTTTGTAAAAAGTATATAAACCCAAAGTTACATTTGCTTTTACAGGAATTTTCAGTCCATACGAATCAGGAAAAATTAATGAATTTAAAAACATGAAAAGTAAGAAACTCAATATTGAAAATGAAAAAGGATACAATTTACAAGCCTATTTGGAACTGCCTGCCAACCAAAAGCCTTCCAATTTTGCCGTGTTTGCACATTGTTTTACCTGCACCAGCTCTTTAAGTGCTGTAAAAAATATTAGTAGGGCCTTAACTAATCATGGTTTTGCCGTAGTACGTTTCGATTTTACGGGTCTTGGTCGTAGCGAAGGGCGTTTTTCTGAAAGTCATTTTTCAGCCAACGTATCCGATTTGCTTGCCGTAAACACCTATTTGCAAAATTATTATATGGCGCCTAGCTTATTGGTAGGTCATTCCTTGGGAGGTGCTGCTGTTATTAAGGCGGCTTCATTACTTAATAACATAAAAGCGGTGGCTACTGTGGGAGCGCCAGCTACGGTTGGACATGTTACCAAATTGTTTTCTCACGGTTTGGATGAGGTTGCGGCCAAAGGTGAAGTAGAGGTTCATATAGGCGGTAGGCCCTTTAAAATTGATACGGCGTTTGTAGAGGATTTTAGTAAAACCAATTTGCCAGAGGTTACTAAAAATTTACGCAAACCACTCCTTATCATGCATGCGCCCTTCGATAACATTGTTGCCATTAAAAACGCCGAAAAATTATACCAAAACGCCCATCATCCTAAAAGTTTTATTAGTCTGGATGGGGCGGATCATTTACTTACCAACAGCCAAGATAGTCTTTATGTGGGTAACGTTATTGGCAGTTGGGTGCAACGTTATTTCGAGCCCCAAGATAATGCCATGCTGGACACAGACGGAGAGCAATTGGTAGCACACTTAAATTTACAGGAAGAAAACTTTACTACCAACATACAAACTAAAAAACACGCCTTTATTGCAGACGAACCAGAATCGGTTGGAGGCAACGATTTTGGCCCTTCGCCTTACGATTATTTAAGTGCTGGACTGGCTGCTTGCACCGTTATGACTTTAAAATTATACGCAGAACGAAAGAACTGGGATTTAAAGGAAGTTTATGCTTATATTACCTACTCAAAAAAACACAGTACCGATTTAATGTTGGATATTGAAAAACCCATGCGCATGGATTTTTTACAAAAACGCCTAAAGCTAATCGGTAATTTGGACCAAACGCAACGCCAACGTCTTATGGAAATAGCATCTAAATGCCCCGTACATAAAACCTTGCAAAGCGATGTAATAATTGAAACAGAACTGATATAAATGACTTTAGAAGCACAATTTCAAATAACCAGAAACCGATTTGTAGAAATTTGCAAACCACTTGCAACAGAAGACTATTCTGTGCAACCCGCCATTTTTGTGTCGCCACCAAAGTGGCACCTAGCGCACACCACTTGGTTTTTTGAACAGTTTGTATTGTGTAAATATGTTAGTAATTACAAGGTGTTTAATGCAGATTTTGCGTATCTATTTAATAGCTATTACAACAATGCTGGTTCGCGGGTGCTTCGCCCTAATCGGGGTTTAATGACGCGTCCATCCGTTCAGGAAGTGTACCAGTATCGCGCTTATATAGATGAGCAAATAGGCTTGTTTTTAAAGTCAAATCCTTCGGAAGAAGCTTGCAAAGTATTGGAATTAGGAATTCAACATGAGCAACAACATCAAGAATTATTTTATTACGACATTACCTATATTTTAGGAAATCAGCCAACATTTCCTGCTATTCAAAATAATTTGGAGCTTAAACCGGTGCAGCCAGCTGCTACCTTTGTTAACATACCGGAAGGTTTGTACAAAATAGGACACGAGGGTACGGGATTTTGCTACGACAATGAGTTAGGAAGGCACCAGGTGTTTTTAGAGGAATTTGACATTTGTAACCAACTAGTTAGTAATGGCGAGTTTTTACAATTTATAGAAGCTGGGGGCTACAACAATTTTAATTTATGGCATGCTGAAGGCTGGGATTATATACAACAGCACGCTATTCAGGCTCCTATGTATTGGCACCAAATAGAGGGCGTGTGGCACCAATATACATTAGATGGTTTTGCACCAATAGATAAAAATAAACCGGTTATGCACGTTAGTTTTTACGAGGCCTTTGCCTTTGCCGAATGGAAACAAATGCGCCTACCAACCGAGTTTGAATGGGAGGTGGCGGCCAATAAATTCTCGTACGGACAACTCTGGGAATGGACCAACAGCGCCTACTTACCTTACCCAAATTTTTCTAAAGCACCCGGAGCCCTAGGGGAATACAACGGAAAATTTATGATAAATCAAATGGTATTGCGTGGCGCTTCTGTAGCCACCGTAGCAAACCACAGTAGAAATACATACCGAAACTTTTTTCACCCAGACATGCGGTGGCAGTTTGCTGGTATCAGACTTGTAAAATAATATGAATACTACTTTTGAAAAAGATGTAATAGCGGGCCTTACTGCGCCCGAAAAACAACTATCTTCCAAATACTTATACGACGCAAATGGGAGTCGCATTTTTCAGGAAATAATGAATATGCCCGACTACTATTTAACCAATTCGGAATTCGAAATTTTAGCACTTCAGGCTAAACAAATAGTGGAAGCTTGCGGATTTAATAAACCCTTTAATATTGTAGAATTAGGGGCTGGCGATGGTTTTAAAACATTTAAATTACTGGAACATTTGGTAGCCGAAAACGTGGCCTTTAATTATATGCCTATCGATATTTCTAAAGATGCCTTAGATATGCTGTCAAAATCGCTGTCCAATAGGTTACCAGGTTTATCCATAAAGCCGCAGGTGGGCGATTATTTTGAGATTTTAGCTGAAATGAGTGAAACAGCCACCCCTAGTTTATTGCTTTTTTTGGGAAGTAATATTGGCAACTATTTAAAAGAGGATGCGCTAGACTTGCTAAAACTTTTTAATAGCACCATGAAAACAGGCGATAAACTGCTTATTGGAATGGATTTAAAGAAAAATCCAATAACGATAAAAAATGCCTACGACGATAAAGATGGGATAACCAAGCGTTTTAATATAAATTTACTAATCCGAATGAATAGGGAGTTGGAAGCCGATTTTAAACTGGATGATTTCGATTTTTATTGCTATTACAACCCGGAAACTGGTAGAGTTAAAAGTTATTTGGTTAGTCTAAAACAACAAAGCGTTTTATTTAAAAAACTAAATAAAACCATACATTTTAAACAAAATGAACTAATCTGGACCGAACTATCAAAAAAATATAGTTTACCCGAAATTGAAAAATTAGCGGCTATTTCGGGCTTCGAAATTAAAGAACATTTTCTGGATTGTAAACATTTCTTTACCGACAGTCTTTGGGAGAAACCTTAAATTTTAAACAAAACCTTTAATTACACGCCCCTTCAATTTATAAATGTATCCTTATGAAAATAGTTTATAAACTAACTTTTTTTAGCCTTTTTTTACTGCTGTGTTTTGGTTGTGCTACCTTTAAAACGCAATACAAAGAACCTTATGTGCCATTAGCAGAAAACTCAAGCCCTATTGCCCATAGCTTTTACTTAATTGGTGATGCAGGAAACGCGCCAATGGGTACTAAAACAATTGCTTTGCAGGCCTTGCAAACGGCTTTGGAGGCGGCACCAAAAAACAGTTCAGTTTTTTTTCTTGGCGATAATATTTATCCAAATGGTTTGCCGGAAAACACGCATAAAACCTATGCTTTTGCCAAGCATCAGCTGGATGTTCAAATAGATGCTGTTAAAAACTTTAAAGGTAAAACTGTTTTTTTGCCCGGTAATCACGACTGGTATTCTAATGGTTTAGAGGGCTTGGAGCGTCAAGAGGATTACATAGATGCGGCCTTGGGTAAAAATTCGTTTCTACCAGAACATGGTTGCCCTATTGAGAAAGAAAGTATAACGGAACATATAGATGTTATTTACGTGGATGCGAAATGGTATATGGCCAACTGGGACAAACATCCTACTATTAACGATAAGTGCGATATAAAAACACGCGATGCTTTTTTAGATGAATTTGAAAGTCGCATAAAAAAAGCGCGTGGTAAAACCACCATTGTTGCCATGCATCATCCTATTTTTACCAATGGGCCACATGGCGGTCAGTACAGTTTTATGGACCATATGAAGCCGCTTCCTATTCTGGGAACACTAAAAAATATTTTAAGAAAAACAACCGGTGTAAGTCCCGAGGATATTCAAAATAAACGCTACAATGAATTTCGAAAGCGTATAATTACAATAGCACAAGAAAACAATCGTGTTATTTTTGTGTCTGGACACGATCATAATTTGCAGTTTTTGGTTCAGGATAACCTTGCTCAAATTATTAGTGGGGCCGGCTCTAAATCTAGTGCCACCAGAAATATAGGGAGTGGTTTGTTTTCCTCCAGCCAGCCAGGGTATGCCCGTTTAGATGTGTTTACAGATGGTTCAAGTCGCGTAACCTTTATTGAAGCACAATCGGCAACCATATTATTTGAAGCTTCTGTGTATGCTGCTCAAAAACAAATACCTCGTAATTACGCTACGCAAATACCAAAAACCGTTAAAGCAGCTATTTATACGCCAGAAGAAACCAATAAAAGCGCTCTTTATACTTGGTTGTGGGGTAAGCGTTATGCAGAAGCATTTAGCACGCCAATAGAAGTTAAAACGGTTATGCTGGATACGCTATATGGTGGTTTAAAACCCGTTAGAAAAGGGGGTGGTACCCAATCTAATTCGTTACGGTTGGCAGATAGTACAGGAAGGGAATACGTTATGCGCGGTTTACGAAAAAATGCTCTAAATTATATTCAAGCATTTGCCTTTAAGGACCAATATGTAGAGGGCCAGTTTAACAATACGGCAGCCGAAGAACTTATTTTGCACGTCTTTACAGGTGCACACCCCTACGCGCCGTTTGTAACGGCTGCGCTTTCCAATGCGGTTGGTGTTTTGCATACCAATCCGGTGTTGTACTATGTGCCGCATCAAAAAAGTATTGAACCCTACAATGACACTTTTGGAAATGAATTGTACATGATAGAGGAGCATGCGGGTGATGACCACGGGTATCAACAAAGTTTTGCATTTTCTAACGAGCTTATTGGAACAGACGATATGTTTGCCGAAATTAGAAAAGATGAAGACATTGTGGTGCATGAACCTAGTTACATACGGGCTAGATTATTTGATATGCTTATTGGCGACTGGGATAGGCATTACGATCAGTGGCGCTGGGCTACAACTAAAAATGAAAAGCAAACAGTGTATAAGGCGGTACCAAGAGATCGGGATCAGGCCTTCTCTAATATGAATGACGGTGCGTTGTTAGGAATGGCCTCCCATATCATTCCTGCGGCTAGATTGCTTCAAGGTTACGACGCTAATTTACGAGATCCAAAATGGTTTAATCTAGAACCTTACCCGCTAGATGTGGCTATAATGAGCCAATCCGATAAAGCTGTTTGGGATGCACAAGTTGCCGAAATTACTACAAAACTAACAGACTCTGTAATAGAGGAAGCGTTTAAAAATATACCTCAAGAACTGCAGGGCGAAACGGTAGAAAAAATAAAAAGTAATTTGCGTGCTAGACGTGGTAATCTTCAGAAAATAGCAAACGAATATTTTACATACGTTACTAAAATAGCTGTTGTAAAGGGTACAGATAAAGATGATTATTTCGACATTGAACGCTTGCCTAACGGGCAAACGCATGTTACAGGATACCGCATAAAAAAAGGAGAAAAAGCCGATGTGTTTCACCAACGCACTTACACTAAAAATGATACCAAAGAAATTTGGGTATATGCCTTGGATGACGACGATGTTTTACATGTTCACGGTAAAGGCGATAGGTATATTAAACTGCGTTTGGTTGGTGGTCAAAATAATGATGTTTACCATATAGAAACCGGCCAAAAAACCCATATTTACGATTATAAATCTAAAAATAACACCTTTAAAACCAACAAAGGCCAAAAACATCTTACTAATAATTACGATGTTAATACCTACAATTATTTAAAACTGAAAAACAATGCCAATCAGGTTATGCCAATTATGGGTTACAACCCAGACGACGGTATAAAATTAGGTGCAAAAAGTACCTATACCAGATACGGTTTTAATAGAAACCCATTTTCGGCACAGCACCAAGTAGCCGCATCTTATTATTTTGCCACCAACGGTTTCGATTTGGGGTATTCTGGCGAATTTGCTCATGTAATTGGCGATTTTAATTTAGGATTGGAGGCTGTTTTTACAAGCCCAAATTACAGTATTAACTTTTTTGGATTTGGCAACGAAACACGTAATCCAAATGCAGACAATAGCCAACTTTTTACAAAAGATTACAACCGGGTAAAATTACAAACCTTGCGTGTGGCACCATCTTTAATTTATAAGGGTTATTTGGAAGGTGAATTTAAGCTAGGTCTAGCCTTTGAAACGATAGAAGTGGAGCAAACATCCGGACGCTTTATAAATGGATACTACCTGTCTAATTTATTAGAAAATAGCCAATCCTTTTTAGGGGCTTTTGCTTCGTATCATTTTCAAAATAGAAATAGCGATGCGTATCCATCGGTTGGTTTTGAAACAAACTTAAAGCTTGGTTTTAGGCGTAATTTAGAAACATCTACAAACATGGGCTACGTAATTCCAGATGTTAGTTTCAATTATAAATTGGAACCCACAGGAAAATTAGTGTTAGCAACCAAATTAAAGGCACATCTTACCATTGGCGATAACTACGAATTTTACCAAGCGGCATCTATTGGGGCAAGCGACGGTTTACGCGGTTTTAGAAATCAGCGGTTTACCGGAAAAAATTCCTTCTATCAGCTAACCGATTTAAGGTACATGTTTCCAAAAATAAAAACAGGTGTTTTGCCTATTAATTTCGGCTTGTATTCGGGTGTAGACTATGGCCGTGTGTGGTTAGATAACGATAGCTCCAAAAAATGGCATAATGCCTATGGTGGTGGTTTGTTAATTATGGCTGCCGAAATGTTTACAGGAAACATATCCTTGTTTAACAGCGCGGACGGTTTGCGTTTTGCATTCGCCCTAGGTTTAAGTTTTTAATTTATAGTATTTTACCATTTTAATTTGAAAATGTATTCATGACATCTGCCCATAGCTTATTACAAATTCTTCAATTAAAACAAATTACAGACTGCCAGTTTGAAGGTGTAAGCAAAACAGTGGGAAGTCCCATTGTATTTGGCGGTCAGGTTTTGGCACAGGCCTTACATGCGGCATACCAAACCATTCATACCAACCGTTTGGCACACTCGCTTCATGCCTATTTTTTAGAGGCGGGCCAATTGGATGTACCCATCCGGTACGAGGTAACCAGTATGCGCAACGGTGGGAGTTTTTCGGTTAAAAGAGTTACCGCCACCCAAAACAAGAAAACAATTTTTATTTTGTCGGCATCGTTTCATATTCCCGAACATGGATACACGCACCAAATACCCAGCAAACCCGATATTAAACAACCGGAAGATTTGTTAAGTTGGACAGATATTTTAAATAATTATGGTAGTGTACTGCCAGCCAAAACTAAAGCATTTCTTGAAATTCCACGCCCCATTGAGTTTAAACCTACCCATGTGCCTAACCCATTAAACAGGAAAGATTTACCGCCTTACGCCGATGTTTGGTTCAAATTAAAAGGCCCTGTAGCCCATATGGAACTGGAATTAAAGCAACAAATTCTAACCTATATTTCAGATTACAATATTTTATCTGTAGCCATTCATCCACATGCAAGTGAAGCACATTGGGGTAATTTACAAACCGCTAGTCTAGATCACTCTATGTGGTTTTTTAGAGATTTTGATTTAAACGACTGGTTGCTGTTTTCAATAGAGTCGCCTAGTTCTGGCAACGCCCGCGGATTTGCAAGAGGCCATATTTATACCCGCCAAGGTGTTTTGGTAGCATCGGTAGCCCAAGAAGGATTAATGCGCCCAATAAAACAAGCCTAATTTAAGGAAAGTTTATACAGGTTCCCACCTTCTTTTTTCTTGTATTCGTCCGTAATGTACAAGGTGTTATTTATTTCAAAAATACCTTCCTTTTGGGTGTTATGCGAAAATGGAATGACTAATTGGTTGCCACTAAAAAAATTGTCGGCTTCATAGTCTGAAAATTCCCATACTTTATCGTGGTTTAACAAATACATGCGTTTGCCATTAGCGCTTATGGCTGCCGAGGTTATTTTTGTGTTTTTGCCTGTCAATTTATATTCAGAAACTACTTGAGCTTCGTGACTTCCAATACGGTTTGGTATTTTTAAAGTTACAAAAGTTTTGGAGGATTTACTAAACACGTAAAAATGCTGGTTGTATAAAAAAAAGGCCTCAAAGTCTGCCAACTTTAAGCTGGCTGGCAAGCTAAAACGGATGGTTTGTGCCTGCCTACTTTTTACACCGGCCTGTGGTTGGCGTATTTTGTAAATAAAAAATTCGGAATAGGTTTTATGGTTGTTGCCAAAATCACCAATATATAAATTACCTTCACTATCCGAAGTTAAGTCTTCCCAATCTCTGTTTACCACATTTTCAATAGCAATATCGGCTTTAATTGTTCCTTTTTCATCTAATCCATACACATGATTGTTGTTTCCAGCGTCTTGAATGACCCAAAATAAAGGCGAGTTTACGGTTTTTTCGATAGCTGAAATTTCTGGTAAACTACTAGGAAGGTTTGCAATTACTGGCGGATTTCCATTTTTACAAGCTAAAAAAGCGAGGCTTATAAGCACAAAAAGACGGCTGTGTTTCAATTTTTAAATTTTTATTCTAAATTTACAAACATATCAGGATACATTAAAGTAAATTATTGACAAATAAGCAAACCTTAATTTTTGGTCACCGCGGTGCTAAAGGCTATGCTGCCGAAAACACTTTAGAATCCATTTCAAAAGCCTTAAGTCTTGGAGTGGACGGTGTAGAAATAGATGTCCATGTTTGTGCCAGCGGCGAATTGGTTGTTTGCCATGATACCACCGTAAACAGAACAACCAACGGTACAGGAACGGTGGCGAGCCATTCGTTTAAAGCGTTAAAAAAACTGACGGTTACAGGTGGTTATAAAATACCATCCTTAAATGAAGTGCTTGAGTTAATAAACAACACCTGTATGTTAAATATTGAATTAAAAGGCGCAAATACGGCCTTAAAAACTTGCCAGATTCTTGCCGCACATGTAGCCAATGGCGGTTGGGATTACACTAATTTTTTAGTGTCCAGTTTTAATTATAACGCTTTAGAAACGGTATATAATAATAATAAAAATATTGCGTTGGCAGTGCTTACAGATACCTGTTTAAATCATGCCATGATGGAGGCAAGAAGGTTGCAATCTAACATTATACATCCTTACCATACGTTGCTAACAGCCAAAAACACTGCCCTGGCACAGCAAAATGGTTTTTTAATTAACACCTGGACGGTTAATAATCTTGAAACCAGCTTGCGTTTAAAACAATATGGCGTAAATGGTATTATTTCCGACCTACCAGATAAAATATGAAACAAGAACAAATTGTCATTATTGGAGGCGGTGCTGCCGGTTTTTTTGCAGCAATAAATGTCGCACTTTTAAATCCGCATTACCAAGTAACCATTTTAGAAAAGGGAAAAACGGGCTTACAGAAGGTAAAAATTTCTGGTGGTGGGCGTTGCAACATTACACATGCTAATTTTGAACCTGTTAGTTTAACCGAAAATTATCCGCGGGGTGAAAAAGAGCTATTAGGTCCTTTTCATCAGTTTATGACTGGCGATACGATGGCTTGGTTTGAAGAGCGCGGTGTAGCACTGAAAATAGAAGAAGACGGCCGCATATTTCCAGTTTCTAATTCGTCGCAAACTATTATCGATTGCTTTTTAAAAGAAGCAGAGGCTTTAAAAATTAATGTTCAGTATAGCCAGAATGTTACCAACATTGAAGCTTTAAACGATTGTAAAGGCTTTGAGGTAACCACAAAAAATGCCACCTATACTGCCAATAAATTACTTATAGCAACAGGCAGCAGCGTGAAATTTTGGAAATTGTTAGAAAATTTAGGACATACGGTTATACAACCCGTACCATCTTTATTTACCTTTAATATTCAAGACGACCGAATTGCGGACATTCCGGGAGTTGTTGTACAAAATGTACATGCGGTGGTTGCTAATGCCAACTTACACACCGAAGGGCCTTTGCTAATAACACATGTTGGTTTAAGCGGTCCTGCTATTTTAAAATTATCGGCATTCGGAGCTTTGGAATTAGCAGCATCTGCCTATAATTTTGATTTGGAAATTAATTTCGTAAAACAAAGTTACGAGGAATGCCTTAATAACCTGAAAGAGCTAAAACAGCAACTAGCCAAAAAAACAGTAGTTAAAATGGCCCAAATGGAAGTGCCCAAAAGGCTGTGGCGAAAGCTGGTACTTGCAGCCAATATTTTGGAAACAGATAAATGGGCAGACCTTAATAAAGGGCAGCTAGAAAAGCTAGCCAGTCAACTTACCAAAAGTGTTTTTCAAGTAACAGGAAAAAGTACCTTTAAAGATGAATTTGTAACCGCAGGTGGTGTAGATTTAAAAGAAGTTAATTTTAGAAGGTTTGAAAGTCGGTTGTTTAAAAACCTGTTTTTTGCTGGCGAAGTTTTAAATATAGACGCCATAACGGGCGGCTATAATTTTCAAAATGCTTGGACAGGGGCCTATATTGCGGCAAAATCTATGTAATGGTATTTAAAACAGAGGCGTTTAACCCCAAACTATCCGTTACAGCAAATACATAGATCCAATCCGTTTAAATTATTGGCTCAAATTATATTTGTTTGCCGTGTTTTTTCGAAAAAGATGGCATCCCTTCCTTACATTACAATTAGTATCCTTGTCTTATTTTTTAACAAATATAGCCTAGGCCTATCAAGTTTTACATGGGTAAACGGAAAATGACCAACTATCTTTTTAGGTTAATAAAAATAAAATAATGCCTGAAAGTTGGGTAAGCTACAAGAAGCGCATTAAAGTTAGTATCTTTGCTTCACAAATTACAAGTACATGACAGCACAGCACTTTATTCCAAAAAACATTTCACAAACACGCCCCGAGGGTCAAGTAGCATGGGAAGCACCGAGCAATATTGCCTTAATTAAATATTGGGGCAAACGCGACAATCAAATTCCTGAAAACCCGTCGTTGAGTTTCACTTTAAGTAATTGCAAAACCATTACAACGCTTTCATACAAAAAGAAGACTTCTGAAGCAGATTTTTCATTCGAGGTTTTTTTAGACGGTAATAAACAAGACGATTTTAAGCCGAAGATACAAACATTTTTTGAGCGCGTGTTGCCGTATGTGCCGTTTTTAAAGGATTATCATTTTACCATCGAAACCAAAAATACCTTTCCGCATAGTTCGGGTATTGCATCGTCTGCATCCGGAATGAGTGCTTTGGCTTTGTGTTTAATGAGTATTGAAAAAACCTTGGTATCAGACCCTATTCAAGATAGTTATTTTAATCAAAAAGCTTCTTTTTTGGCTCGTTTAGGGTCTGGTTCGGCCTGCCGGAGTATAGAAGGCGATATTGTAGTTTGGGGTGAAAATGAGGTGGTAAGCGGTTCTACCAATTTATTTGGTGTAAAATATCCGTATGCTGTTCACGATATTTTTAAGTCTTACCAAGATACCATTTTGTTGGTAGATAAAGGCGAAAAGCAGGTAAGTAGCACCGTAGGACATAATTTAATGCACAATCATCCGTATGCCAACAACCGCTTTAAACAAGCGCATAAAAATTTAGAGAGCCTAAAAACTATTTTAGAAACTGGTAATTTAGATGCTTTTAATGCACTTGTGGAAAGTGAAGCCTTAACACTGCATGCCATGATGCTAACCAGTATGCCTTATTTTATATTAATGAAACCTAACACCTTACAGGTTATTAATGCTATTTGGGCATTCCGCCAAAAAACAGGATTGCCAATTAGTTTTACTTTAGATGCGGGAGCAAATGTGCACGTTTTGTATCCAGAGCGCGACGCCGCGCCAATTATGGCATTTATTAATAAGGATTTGCGTAAATTTTGTCAAAATGAGCAATTTATTTCCGACCAAATTGGTTTTGGAGCAAATAGAATATAAATTTATTATGTACCTTTGTATATTAGGTTGTTAGGAGGTAGCTGTAAACTAGAACATTAATTTATGAAAGGACCACTTTTTTACTCAAAAATTTTGCTCTTTGGAGAATATGGTATCATTAAAGATTCCAAAGGCTTGTCTATTCCATATAGTTTTTATAATGGGGCTTTAAAAGTTGCAGAAACACCAACTGCGGCCGCCACAGCGTCTAACGAGAGTTTAAAGCGTTTTGCTGAATATTTGGAAACCATAAATCCAGAGTTGGTTGTTTTTAATATGCCTAGTTTAAAAGCCGATGTAGCAGCAGGCATGTACTTCGATTCTTCCATACCTCAAGGCTATGGGGTGGGTAGTAGTGGCGCGCTAGTAGCGGCTATTTACGATAAGTATGCCGAAAATAAAATTACGGTTTTAGAGAATTTAACCCGAGAGAAGCTATTACAGCTTAAAGCTATTTTTTCAAAAATGGAATCATTTTTCCATGGAAAATCATCTGGATTAGATCCCTTAAATAGTTATTTAAGTATTCCTATTCTCATTAATTCTCAAGATAATATTGAAGCTACGGGTATTCCATCGCAAAAAGCTAATGGTAAAGGTGCTGTATTTTTGCTAGATAGTGGTGTGGTGGGCGAAACGGCTCCTATGGTTCATATTTTTATGGAAAATATGAAGCAAGAAGGCTTTCGTAATATGCTTAAAAATCAGTTTATAAAGCATACGGATGCCTGTGTGGACGACTTCCTAAAAGGCGATATTAAATCGCTTTTCAAAAATACCAAGCAACTTTCTAAAGTTGTTTTAAATCATTTTAAACCCATGATTCCTGCCCAATTTCACGAGCTTTGGAAAAAAGGCTTGGAAACGAATGAGTATTACCTGAAGCTTTGCGGATCTGGCGGTGGTGGGTATATACTAGGGTTTACCCAAGACATTGAACAGGCAAAAAAATCGCTTGCCGACTATAAATTAGAAGTTGTTTATAACTTCTAAACACACCCAACATGTTTTCTCGCAGACAAAAACATATTTTTCTAAAATTTTTTAGTCTGTTTTCGGTTGTTCGAGGCTATAATATTCTAGTTATAATTTTAGCACAATATTTAGCCGCTGTGTACATTTTTGCACACGATATGCCCGTGCGTCAAGTTATTTCCGATTTAAATTTATTTATGCTGGTCCTGGCCTCTGCCGCAACTATTGCAGCCGGTTACATTATTAATAATTTTTACGATTCGGAAAAAGACCTAATTAACAGGCCACATAAATCGCATTTGGATCGGTTGGTTAGCCAGAACACCAAACTGTCTTTTTATTTTGTACTTAATTTTGCCGCGGTTATTATGGCTAGTTATGTGTCGTTTAGGGCTGTCATGTTTTTTTCGGTATATATTTTTGGAATCTGGTTTTACTCGCACAAATTAAAAAAAATGCCTTTTGTGGGTAACTTCACTTCGGCAATATTAACCGTTATACCATTTTTTGCTATTCTTATTTATTACAAAAACTACGAAGCCGTTATTTTTGTGCATGCCTTGTTTTTGTTTCTCATAATTTTTATGCGCGAATTAACCAAGGATTTAGAAAATATAAAAGGCGATTTGGTACTAAATTACCAAACCATTCCTGTGGTATATGGAGAGAAAGTTTCGAAACTAATCTTAACTGTTTTAACTGTTTTAACACTTGTTCCTAGTTATTTAGTATTGTTTAAGTACGACATTGGCCATATGTATGTGTTTTTTTACAGCTGTGTGGTTTTATTGCTTGTTTTTGTATTTTTACTCTGGTTTTCAAAAACAAGAATTCAGTATTTAATACTTCACAATATTTTAAAATTTATTATCGTCGCAGGTGTATTTAGCATTTTATTAATAGATGTCGATTTGGTTTTATCTAGAATTTTATAAGTTTTTAATCAGATTATAATTTAAGCCAAGTTGTAAACTAATATATTACCTTTGTCTAAAATTACAGTAAGTATGAGCAGAAAGCAGGGAAGCAGCGGAAAAGGAAAATCCGCAGGACGCGGCCAACAAGATACCAACAACAAAGGATCGGTTAGAGGAGCCAACCACAATAAAAGTAAAAGTTTTGCACGTGGCAACGCACCAGTAAAACCAAAACCTAATAGCGCAAAAACTAATAATTTGGGCGAGGTGCGCTTAAATAAATACATTGCCAATTCGGGTATTTGTTCGCGCCGCGAAGCCGATGCCCATATAGCCATTGGCTTGGTTACTGTAAATGGTAAGGTGGTTACAGAAATGGGTTACAAAGTAAAGCTTACCGACGAGGTTCGTTACGATGGCGCACGCGTGAATCCAGAAAAAAAAGCCTATGTTTTATTAAATAAACCAAAAGGTTTTGCCACTACAACAAGCGAAGGCAAAGGCCGTACGGTTATGGATTTGGTTGCCAATGCAACCAGTTCCAATATTAAACCTATTGGTAGACTAGGCCGAAACTCTACTGGATTACTCCTATTTACAAACGACGATGACGTGGTTAAAAAATTTACCAATTCTAAAAAAGGGGTGCCACGGTTATTTCAAGTGGAATTAGATAAAAATTTGAAATTCGACGATTTAAAACGCATTCAAGAAGGTTTTAAAATAGAAGGCAAATTAATAACTGTAGAAGAAATTAGCTATATAGATGGCCAGAGCAAGCACTTTATTGGTTTAAAAATTAAAAATACAGGCAATACTATTATTCGAACCATTTTCGATTATTTAAATTACGATATCATAAAAATAGATTGTGTTGCCATTGCACATCTTACCAAAAAAGATTTACCAAGAGGCCACTGGAAACACCTAACAGAGCAGGAAATAAATACGCTTAAAATGCTATAAAACAAGGCTTTAAAAAACGGTAAAAATTTTAAAAAAAAAGTTGCTAATTAAAAAAAATGCGTTTCTTTTGCATC
This sequence comes from Bizionia sediminis, assembly GCF_042684585.1. Classification (NCBI taxonomy): domain Bacteria; kingdom Pseudomonadati; phylum Bacteroidota; class Flavobacteriia; order Flavobacteriales; family Flavobacteriaceae; genus Bizionia; species Bizionia sediminis. The sequence continues at coordinate 38,479 of NZ_JBHULS010000002.1, read as the reverse complement.
ATATTTAGCTGAACAACTTGAAATCTGTTTTTACGTTCGGGCTTTGGACCATTAGGAAGTCATTGTCTAAAGCCGCTTACCGATTAAGCAACCGAATTTTAGAGCTAACTTCCGTTTCCTTCATAATAGCTAGCCAGCATTTGTATGGCTTTATGGCTACCACGCATCCTAAAATTCAAGTTTGATTTTTACAAAATTTAATGGTATATTATTTCAAATTAGTCAATTTGACTATACATTTTTAAATTTTCTAAAATCAACTTAATGAATACAAAATATATTGATTTAATTAATCAAACTTTCGATTTTCCACAAGAAGAATTTAAGCTGGAAAACAAAACATTGGAATTTCACGATATCGACCTAATGAAATTGGTTGAAGATTACGGAACGCCTTTAAAATTCACTTATTTACCGCAAATATCCAACAACATTCAACGTGCCAAAGGCTGGTTTGCAAAAGCGATAAAAAACAATAAATATAAAGGCAAGTACAACTACTGCTACTGCACTAAAAGCTCCCATTTTAAACATGTTTTAGATGAAGCGCTTAAAAACGATATTCATATAGAAACATCGTCTGCTTTTGATATTGATATTGTTGAAAATTTAAAAGCCGAAGGGAAAATAACAGCCGATACCTTTGTTATTTGCAACGGATTTAAACGGTCTCAGTACGTAACCAATATTGCACGCTTAATTAATAATGGGCAAAAAAATTGCATTCCTATTATTGATAACTACGAAGAAATAGATTTACTTTCAGAAGAAGTAAACGGCCAATATAATATAGGAATCCGTATCGCTTCCGAAGAAGAGCCTAAATTTGAATTTTATACGTCAAGGTTGGGTATTGGCTATAAAAATATTGTGCCTTTTTACAAAAACCAGATTCAAGATAATAAAAAAGTAAAACTAAAAATGTTGCACTTTTTTATTAACACAGGTATTCGGGATAATGCCTACTACTGGAACGAATTGGCTAAATGTTTAAAAGTATACACCAATTTAAAAAAAATATGTCCATCATTAGATAGCTTAAATATTGGCGGTGGTTTTCCTATAAAAAACTCGCTAGCATTCGAGTTTGATTACGAGTATATGATTGATGAAATCATTAATCAAATTAAACTAGCTTGCGAAAATGAAGGCGTGCCTGTTCCTAATATATTTACGGAGTTTGGTAGTTTTACGGTAGGTGAAAGTGGCGGTGCTATATATGAAGTACTCTACCAAAAGCAACAAAACGATCGTGAAAAATGGAACATGATTAATTCGTCGTTTATAACAACTTTACCAGATACTTGGGCCATAAACAAACGTTTTATTATGTTGCCTATAAACCGTTGGCACGAAAGCTATGAGCGCGTGCTTTTAGGGGGTTTAACCTGCGATAGCGACGATTACTACAACAGTGAGCAGCATATGAATGCTATTTATTTACCAAAATACAACAAAGAAAAACCGTTGTACATTGGGTTTTTTAATACAGGTGCCTACCAAGAAACCATTGGCGGATTTGGCGGCTTACAACACTGTTTAATTCCGTCGCCAAAACATGTGTTAATTAACAAAGATACCGAGGGCAACATAACAACCAAATTATTTAGTGAACAACAAAAAAGTGAAGACTTACTTAAAATTTTAGGCTACCATGAATCATAAAACATACGCAGGAATAGACGAAAAATATTCCAAATTAGATAGTTCCAAAATCGTGTTAATTCCCGTGCCTTACGATGGGACTAGTACGTGGCAAAAAGGAGCCGACAAAGGACCAGAAGCTTTTTTAAACGCTTCGGAAAACATGGAGCTTTACGACATTGAAACAGCAACCGAAGTATATAAACAAGGCGTGTTTTTGGCACCGCCTGTAACAGAAAATGCCTCGCCAGAGAAAATGGTGGAAGCGGTTCATGAAACCACTAAAAAATACATAAAAAGAAACAAATTTGTTACCGCTTTTGGTGGGGAACATTCCATTTCCATAGGCACCATTAGGGCTTTTAATGAATGTTTTGATAATTTAACCGTTTTGCAATTAGATGCACATGCCGATTTGCGTCAAACATACCAAGGAAGTACCTGTAATCATGCCTGCGCCTTATACGAAGCAAGCCAAACAACCAACCTAATTCAAGTTGGTATTAGAAGCATGGATGTTATAGAAACCTCTGTTATGGATTTCGAAAAAACCTATTTTGCTCACGATATGGCAGTGGACGATACTTGGGTGGATGCGGCTATAGACCAAATGACGGAAAATGTTTTTATTACAATCGATTTAGACGCCTTCGACCCTTCTATTATGCCTAGCACCGGTACACCAGAACCAGGCGGTATGTTATGGTACGAAACACTGGATTTTTTACGTCAGGTTTTTGCCGAAAAAAATGTAGTCGGATTTGATATAGTGGAATTATGTCCGAATAAAAATGAACGGTCATCCGATTTTTTAGCAGCAAAATTGTACTATAAAATGCTATCCTATAAGTTTCAAGAAGATGCTGCAGAAGATAGCTACGATAATAATTTTAATGAAGTAAAAGCAAATACGAACAGAGTATCAAAATTTAATGAAAACGATGACAACTAAAGGACACATATCTCAATTTATAGAAAAATATTACCTTCACTTTAACGCCGCTGCCCTAGTTGATGCGGCCAAAGGCTATGAGGCGCAGCTAAACAACGGTGCTAAAATGTTGGTTTCCTTGGCAGGGGCTATGAGTACAGCCGAGTTGGGCAAAATATTTGCAGAAATGATAAGGCAGGATAAAGTTCATATTATATCCTGTACAGGTGCTAATTTGGAAGAGGATATAATGAACTTGGTAGCACATTCGCACTACAAACGCGTGCCTAACTACCGCGATTTAACACCTCAAGATGAATGGGATTTACTAGAAAAAGGTTTAAACCGTGTAACCGATACGTGTATTCCAGAAGAAGAAGCTTTTAGAAGAATACAAAAACACATTGTAAAAATATGGCAGGAAGCAGAAGCTAAAGGCGAACGCTACCTACCACACGAGTATATGTACAAGTTGTTGCTATCTGGCGTATTGGAGGAGCATTACGAAATAGATATAAAGGACTCGTGGATGTATGCTGCTGCCGAAAAAAATCTGCCAATTATTTGCCCAGGCTGGGAGGACAGCACAATGGGTAATATTTTTGCTAGCTACGTGTTAAAAGGCGAATTGCAAGCGCATACCATGAAATCTGGGATTGAGTATATGACGTTTTTAGCAGATTGGTACACCAATAATTCCGAAAACGGTATTGGATTTTTCCAAATAGGTGGCGGTATAGCAGGCGATTTTCCAATATGTGTGGTGCCCATGCTATATCAAGACATGGAGCGTCCAGAAACACCATTCTGGAGTTATTTCTGTCAGATAAGCGATTCAACAACAAGCTATGGCTCTTATTCAGGAGCTGTGCCAAACGAAAAAATAACCTGGGGGAAACTGGATATAGACACGCCAAAATTTATTATTGAAAGCGATGCAACCATAGTAGCACCCTTGGTTTTTGCCTACCTGCTTGGGATGTAACTATGGAACCACAGGGCATAGAAAATATAGAACTTAAATATCTAACCGTAGCAGATTACGAGGAACTAAAAGCAGCAACCTTGGAAGCTTACGGCGGTGTTTTAAATTCCTATTGGAAAAAACATCATATTAAAGATTTAACCACCAAGTTCCCCGAAGGGCAGGTGGTTATTAAAATTGATGGCGATATTGCCGGCTGCGCATTATCCATTATAGTCGATTTCGATAAAATTGACGATGAGCATACCTATGAGGATATTATTGCAGGCGAGTCCTTTAAAAATCACGATCCAAATGGCGATGTGTTATATGGTATAGATGTGTTTATAAAACCAAAATACCGCGGTTTGCGTTTGGGAAGGCGCTTGTACGATTACCGGAAAGAGGTATGCGAAAACTTGAATTTAAAAGGGATTGTTTTTGGTGGCAGAATGCCTAATTATCAGCATCACAAACACCTAACACCTAAAGAATATTTCGAAAAAGTAAAACGTAAGGAAATTCACGATCCGGTTTTAAATTTTCAAATTTCTAACGATTTTCACCCGGTTCGCATTTTAAAAGGCTATCTGGAAGGCGATACCGCCTCCAACGAATATGCAGTTTTAATGGAATGGGATAATATTTATTATACCAAACCTAATAAAAAAGCAAGCACTGTAAAAACCGTTGTGCGTTTGGGTTTAATACAATGGCAAATGCGCCGTTACGACGATCTGGATCAGTTAATGCAACAGGTAGAGTATTTTGTAGATAGCGTGTCTGCCTACAGAGCCGATTTTGCTTTGTTTCCTGAATTTTTTAACGCTCCGCTTATGGCTAAATTTAACCATATGCACGAGCCAGACGCTATTAGAGAATTAGCCAAATTTACAGATACTATTGTAAATAAAATGAAACAGCTGTCTATTTCCTACAATATAAATATTATTACGGGTAGTATGCCAGAGGTGGTAAAAGACAAGCTGTATAATGTAGGCTATTTGTGTAAGCGCGACGGCAGTATAGAACGTTATGAAAAATTACATGTTACACCAGACGAGGCAAAAGTGTGGGGTATGCAGCGCGGTAATTCCTTGCAAACTTTTGAAACAGATTCGGGCAAAATAGGTATTTTAATTTGCTACGATTCTGAATTTCCAGAATTATCCCGTTTGTTAGCAGACAGTGGTATGGATATTTTATTTGTACCCTTCCTAACCGATACCCAAAACGGTTATTCGCGCGTGCGCTTGTGTGCGCAAGCCAGGGCAGTAGAAAACGAATGTTATGTTGCCATAGCAGGCAGTGTTGGTAACTTACCAAACGTAAACAACATGGATATTCAGTATGCACAATCGGCGGTATTTACACCCTGCGATTTTTCATTTCCTAGCAATGGTATAAAAGCAGAGGCCACACCAAATACCGAAATGATTTTGGTAGCAGACGTGGATTTAAGCCTACTACGCGAGCTACATTCGCATGGCGCCGTTAAAAACCTAAAGGACAGACGAAAAGATTTTTATGATGTTATTCGAATTAATAACAATAAATAGTAACTTTAAATTTTTAAAAAAAGCATAAATACTTACCAAGTAATGAAGAAAAAAAATGATAATTTAAAACGCGTAATCGTGGACTTCAAAAAGTTAACACCTGAAATTCTGGCGTTACTCGTGGAAAAATATCCAGATGGCTACGACGAAGATCAAGTGGTTTCTTTTAAAAACGCCAAAAATGAAATTATTGAAGCGGTTGAGGTTACCACTAGCGACACCAAATACTTGGTAAAGGTTAGTAAAAAACTAGCTGTTACCATGGAGAATTACGATGAAGATGACTATGAAGATTTTGATGGCGCCGATCCTGAAGCCGTTCAGGATCCAGAAATTGAACTAACGGAGGAGGACGACGACGAATAGATTAATTATTTTCTAAAACATGAGAACAGCTACCTTTAAATCTTTTGATAATGGATATTATACCTTTTGGTTTGATAATGGCGAGGAATTAGCGTTTGAAGAAATACACCCGAGGGTATTAAAGCAATTCGATTTAAAAAATGATGCTTCTTTTATTGATAAAGAGTTTCGAATTGTATTTATTGAAGTGCCCGATAGTGCCGATGAGGATTTAGTTATTTACCGTGTTGAAAGCTTAAAACCGCTTTAATCTTCGGAATAAAGTAAACCCCAAAAGGGGCTTTTTCAACTTATAAAGTGGTAAGGCTATGTCTGGTTTTGTGGAACCTACTTGAAACGGTTATATAAAACCAGACATATAACCGTACCATAACGAACCCGCATACAGGTAACACCTTACTAGTTATAGAAGCAGTAACAATTAAACCCAGTGTTTAGTTGCTTACTGCTTTTTTTTGTACAATGGGTTTTGTTTTAAGGTGTTTTTAATAAAACGATGCGATAAAGCCGTACAAAATGGTTAGTAATTAATGTAAGCTATATACTGGTTTTAGTGCTAGTATTTGGCTGTTTTGCAGTGCGCCGTATTTTAAAAATATCGCTTCCTAAAGCGGCAAATACTACAAAATATTGGAAAGCAATAAGCCATAAATTTTCGGTATGTGCTGTATTGGAATAGGCCAGATAACTAAAAATAACAACAAAACTCCACACCAAAGGAAATTTAAAGGGTGTATAAACACTAAATAAAACTAATGGAGCCAAATACCAAGGATGTACGGTTGTGGCTGTAAAGTAATAAACACTTAATACTACAAGCATCATTTGTATAAGTTGCCTGCCGTTTTTTGGTTTGGTAATTATACCATATGTAAACACAAAAATACTTACAAAAAGGGCCGTAAAACTACCAATTACAGCTATGGTGTTGTAACCCGTTAACCAATAACCAATTGCCCTAAACAGGTAGTAAAAGCTAGCGTTAAATTCAAATTTCTGAAACCATAAAGCAACTGTTTTACTGTAATTTACTACAAACTCTGGCGTGTAAAAGGGTAAAAATAAGCCAATAGTTACAAGGCCAACCAATGCATAAAACCAGACTAATTGAGCAAAATTTACAGATTTAAACAATGGTAGTTGCCTGTTATTAGTTGGCGTTTTTGTTTGAAACCAGTTAAAAAAGAGAGGTAAAAATAGCAAGGGAATTAATTTTACCGAAACTGAACAAGCAAAAATTACCGCTGCACTTATCCATTTTTTTTGAATTAATAAATACAAGCTCCAAATTAAAAAGAAGAGCATAACACCTTCAAAATGTAAATTGCCCGTTAATTCAATAATAATGAATGGGTTTAATAAATACCAAAATATAAGATATTTAGGAAGTTTAAAGTGTTGTAATAGCTTGTTGCCATAATATAAAATGCCAAAATCTGCTGCAATAATTAGCAATCTTAAAATTACCACAGATCCTAAAATACTTTTATGAGCAAAAATACCAGCAATAGCAAAACAAAACTGATTAATTGGCGGATAGTTACTGTAATTTCCAGCGCTTAAGGCGCCCATACCGTTAAAAAGTGTTTGAGCTTGTTCAATAGGAAATTGATTTTGCAGGACAAAAAAATTAGGAGTAAACAAATAAGGATTGAATCCAGCCAGAACAAGGCGTCCATCCCAAATAAACCGGTAAAAGTCTTGCGATAAATTAGGTATGGCCACTATAAAAATGGCTCGAAAAATAAAGGCTAGTCCTATTAACAAACCACGCTGGTGTTTGGTTAGTTTTATTATTTTGTAAAACAGTCCATACAGCGCTGCATATAACAAAACAAGTTTAACACCATCTGTACGGTCCAAATTGTAAGCAAATGTTCCGTAAAACAGCATGCTGGATAATACCAGTAAAAGTTGGAATTTGTAAGCCTGTATAAAAACACCTATTTTCACGCCCTAAATATACGGCTTCAAAATGGCTATAAAAAAAACAACTACAAGGGCAGTTGTTTTTTTATTCCTGGCGTTTAGTGGCGTTGTTTTTACAGTGTGTTTAATGCTTTTGAGATAGGTGTGTTACCTTCTATAATTTCAAAAGTGGCATGATTTGCTACATCGTCGTGTAAGCAACTAACTAAAGTTTGTGCCACATCGTTTCTGCTAATACTACCTTGTTTGTATAACTGTTTTTTTAATTCTATGCTGTTTTTTAACGGCCCATTAGTGAGTGCACCGGGCCTTACAATAGCAAAGTTAAGCTGGCTATTTTTTAAGTGCATATCTGCGTTGTGCTTTGCTTTTAAGTAATCTTTCAACTGCTCTGCAGCCTCTGGGTTTCCAGCCCCCATAGAACTTAACATGATAAATTTTTTAACATTGTTTTTTTCTGAAGCATTAATTAGTTTTTTAGCACCCTCTTGATCCACAGCCTCAACTTTTTTGCCGCCAGATCCAGCTGCAAAAACAACTTTATCTATTGGCTGGTTAAAAGCGGCAGAAATATCTTTTTCCAAATCCGCCAAAACTGTGTCTACTTGTTTTGCTTCAAAAAAGGGTATTTGTGCCGGATCGCGTACCATTGCTATGGGATTAAAGTATTGCGATTCCTTTAATAGATTGATAATTTTTTTTCCTGTGGTGCCATGAGCACCGGCTACTAAAATATTTTCCATAAACAGAATATAGGTATATAATGCTTTGGAAACAAATTAGATAAGGTGTTTAACGTTAGTTTAGCAGTTGCGGCAACCTTATTGATTTATGGTTGTAACGATTTGAAAAATACAAATCCAAAACCTGCAAAAAGCATTAAATGAAATGGGAACAATCCAAAATCGCCACCGTTGTTGCCAACAATAAAGGCGCTGTACATGCCAAAAGCAAAATAAAGCATAAGCAGGCCTTCAAAAATAACGGTAATGGGGATTTTAGTTTTTAAGTAAATATTGTTGTTTTTAGTCTTGTTGTTACTGGTAACATTAAATTTTGGTGTGCGTATAAAATCGCTTCGTTTACCAAAATGTCCCTCTAACACAGCTATAGAATTGTGAACGGCAAAACCCATAGCGACTGAAAAAAAAGTAAAAAATAAGGCCGTATATTGAATAAATTTTTTAAAGCCAGCACCGTGTAAGCGCTTGTAAACAACCCAATAACTAACAAAGAAAATTACAGAACTTACAACAAAAAAACTAGTGGCGTAAAAGTACAGTTTATAGGTAGGGTGTGCGTGTTTTATATACAACATAGGAACACTTAATAGGGCTACCACCAAAATGCTTAAAAACATGGTGCTGTTAAGTAGGTGCAAAAAACCGTGAAGTTTAGTTTTAAAAGGTAGGTGCTTGTTGCGAAAGATTTTTGAAAACATTTTCTGAAAATTTTCGGCACCACCCTTATTCCATCGAAACTGTTGAGAGCGAGCCGCACTAATAGCAATGGGTAGTTCTGCGGGGGTTTCAACAGATTCTAAATATTTAAACTTCCAGTTTTTAAGCTGTGCGCGGTAACTTAAGTCTAAATCTTCGGTTAGTGTGTCGCCTTCCCAATTACCGGCGTCTAAAATGCATGTTTTGCGCCAAATACCCGCGGTTCCATTAAAATTAATAAAGTGTTGTTTCGCGTTTCTGCCGGTTTGTTCTAATGTAAAATGGGCGTCTAAAGCAAAGGCTTGAACTTTTGTAAGTAAGGAATAATTTCTGTTAATATGTCCCCAGCGGGTTTGAACCACACCAATGCTTTTATCTTTAAAATATGGAATGGTTTTTTCCAACCAATCTGGTTGTGGTAAAAAATCGGCATCAAAAATAGCAATAAATGCGCCTTTAGCCGTTTTTAACCCTGCCTTTAAGGCACCAGCTTTAAATCCGGTGCGCTGGCTTCGGTGTATGTGCTGTATGTTTAAACCGGTTTGTTGAAGTTGTAAAACAATATTTTTGGTTATTTCTAAAGAGGCATCTGTAGAATCATCCAGCACTTGAATTTCTAATTTATGTTTCGGGTAGTTTATATTAGCTATGTTATTTAATAAGCGTTCTACTACATACAACTCGTTGTAAATGGGTAATTGAATGGTAACAAATGGCACCTCATCTGGATTTTTCAAGTTTAATTGTAAACTTTTAGATTGTTTTTTGTGAGCGCCTAGATAGTTAATAAGTAAGTTTAATTGTGCCAGTGCATACACAAAAATGAGCATTAATGCTAGAGTATATAACGCTATGACGATGCCCTGAATAATCATTTTTTTAGTCCATATTTAAAAATCCAGCCTAGTATTTTAACGCCAGCAAGAACGGCGCCTTTTGCAGTTCCGGATACTTTAGAAACACCTATCCTGTTTCTGTACTTAACCGGAATTTCTGTGTAAGGTATGCCTTGTTTAAGTACTTTTAATTGCATTTCTACTGTCCAACCATAGGTTTTATCTGTCATGTTAAGCCCTAATAGCGTTTCATATTTTATAGCCCGAAATGGTCCTAAATCTGTAAAAGTAGACTTAAAAAGAAGTCGCATGAGGCTAGTAGCTAGCCAATTGCCAAAAATTTGAGGGATGGTCATCGATCCTTTTTCGCGCTGTGTTTTCACCCGGGCTCCTAGGGTAAAATCGGCTTGATTGTTATGTATTGGATCAATAAGTAACAGTAATTGCTCTGGATAATCGCTATAGTCGCCATCAAGAAATACGATAATGTCCGGCTGTTTGGCTTGTTGGGCTACGTAATCCATACCTTTTAAACAAGCATAGCCGTAGCCTTTTCTTGTTTCCCTTAAAACCGTGGCGCCTGCGGCTCTAGCATTGGCCTCTGTGGCGTCGGTAGAGTTGTTATTAACCACAATAATTTCGGTAACCACATCTGGAATATCTTGAACAACCAGTGGAATGGATTCTGCTTCATTAAAAGCAGGAATAATAACGGTAATATGTGGCATTTTGAGTGGTTTATACGGATGGCAAAAATAGCCTTTAACAGGGAAGCTTTCAAAAATATGAAGGCTTTAATTGCTATTATTTCTGGTTGACCAAATCCATTAAATTTACATCGTTACCTAATAAAATATCATTGGAATTAATACGTCCTTTCATACTGTCGTTTTCTAATTTTAACACCCCGCGCGGACATACGGCACTGCAAATACCGCAGCCCACACAACTGGAGCGTATAATATTTTCACCTTTTTGAGCATAAGCACGCACATCTATGCCCATTTCGCAGTACGTAGAGCAATTGCCACAGGAAATACATTGGCCACCGTTGGTGGTGATCCTAAATTTGGAAAATAAACGTTGTTGAAAACCTAAAATGGCTGCCATTGGACAACCAAATCGGCACCAAACGCGGTTACCAAAAATAGGGTAGAATCCAGTTCCAATTACACCGGAAAATATGGCTCCAATTAAAAAACCATAGCTTGCTCGTAAAGTTTCTGCTTCAAATAAAAACAAATTGGAAGCTCCAGAAAAATAGTGCATGCCCAGTAATACTAAAATAATAACAAAATAACCAATGGCACCATAGCGCGCATCTTTGCCCAATTCGTGCCTTTTAAAAAGCATAACCAGTGTAAAAATAAGGGTTAAAAAAAGGGCAACTAGCAGGAGGAAAACATCTTTTGTGAGCCAATATTTTGATGGGTCGTAGCCCAAATAAGTATATATTACTGCAGTGGTCATTAAAACGACAAACACCAAAACGCTATGCACAACCCAACGTTCAATTTGCCATGCTGCTTGCGTTTTATCGCTTAAGTGCCTAAATGGATCGCCTGCTGTTTCGGCCAAGCCGCCACAACCGCAAACCCAAGAGCAATACCAGCGTTTTCCGTATTTATAAGTTAGAATGGGTGTAATAACAAAAATAGATACCACACCAAAAATTAAGAGTCCAAGGCCCACAGTTCCAGCGCTAATAAAAGCGTCTACTCGGTATTGTTCAAAATTATAATAGTTAAGCGGCCAAATGTTTTTTAAATCGTAATACGGTAAACTAAAGCTGTCCGAGTTTAAACGCGCCATAAATTCTGGAATTAAAAAAGCAAAGGCTAATTGAAAAAACATAACCGAATAGGTACGAATTTGTTCATAGCGATTATGACGGTATTTAAGTAAAAATTTAACCCCAAAGGCTAAAATAGCCAAGGTGTAAAGGGTGCCGTACACAAACCATTGACTGGCAGGTCCGCCGTTTAATAAATAGCTTAACGGATTAAATAAAGCCACTAATCCGGTGTTTTCAGTACCATCTTTTGCTAGGCCAAGAAGATGTGGGTAAAAATACAAAACAATGTAAAATAGCGTTAGTACAATACCCGTTAACCAACCCCATAAACCGCGCGATGATACCGATTTAAAATAAACACCGTCATTTTTAATGCCAGCCAGCTGGTGTGCATAAGTGGTTATGGCGTAACCTACTACGCCCAGTGCAATAAGAAATAGCGCAGCACTTAATGTAAAGCCGGTGGTGCTACTATAGTTAAACAATGCTAAAACCAATATAAACAAACCAATGGTGCCTATTGCTAAAAATATTTTTTGTTTCGGCGAGGCGTTGTAGGCATCTGGTTTTGCTAAAGATAGACTGTTATGTAGCTTCTGATTCATTTTAAGTGTCATTTATAGAACAATAGTTTTAAACAGATTGTAAACTAGATTGAAATTTTTTTTGAATCTGCGTTTCGTAACGCTGGTAAAATTCTGGATCAAAATTAGCTTCCTTCAAGTGCGAAATTACATAATCTACAGAACGTTTTTCTGACAGCCAATTATTAAACACCTCGTGTTTCATTCTAATTCCAAACGTATTAATACCCTTAAATGCTCTTGTGTCTTGGTGGTATTCTATGGTAATGCATTTGGCATGTTCCTGATGCTTCCAATAAAAATGTGCATGCGCTTTTTTGGGCTTCGGAAATACCCACCCGTAAGTTTGGTATTCAATATCAAAAAATTTAGCAGAATTAAACCAATGTCCCGGTTTATAGGCCATTTTATTACCGCAAATTGTTTGAGCAACTACTTCGCCCATCATACGGCCTGTATACCAAACGGCTTCAATTGCTGGCCGGTTTTCAAGGGGTTCTTGTTGTTCGGCACAATCGCCAATAGCATACACATCTGGGATATTGGTTTCTAAATATTTATTTACTAATACACCTTTGTTGGTTCCAATTAAACTATTTTTTACCACCTCAATATTAGGCGATACACCAGCAGTTAAACCAACAAAATTACAGGCAATCTCTTCGTTGGTCTCGGCTAAAATAACCGATTTTACCTGTCCGTTTGTATCGGGAATAATGGCTTTTAAGTTGGTGTTTAATCTTAAATCAATACCGTGTTTTTTTATTTCGTTTGTTATTAACGCACTGTCGCTTTGTGGGAGTATGTTGTTCCAAAAACTGGATTCGCGTACTAAAAAGGTAACAGGTATATTTCTGCTTAATAGCATTTCGGCCAGTTCAATACCAATTAAGCCGCCGCCAACTATTACAGCGCGCTTACAAAGCGTATTGTTTGGCGCGTAAATTTCTAAAGTCTCTAAATCTTGTTTGGTGTACAAGCCTTGAACGCCGGGCAAATCCTGTCCTGGCCATCCAAATTTATTAGGTTTACTGCCGGTAGCAATAATTAATTTATCGTAATTTATAACCTCGCCTTCGGCAAACTGAAGTGTTTTTTTGGCTGTATTAATACCCGATACAAACCCGAATTTTAATTGAATGCGGTTTTTCTTCCAAAACCAATTCTCGTAAGGTTGTGTATGTTCAAATTTCATATGGCCCATATAAACATACATGAGCGCCGTGCGTGAAAAAAAGTAATCTGTTTCCGCTGAAATAATAGTTATTTGAATTTGCGACGATAGCTTCCGAATGTGGCGTGCTGCTGTGACACCCGAAATACCATTTCCTATAATTACAACATGTTCCATGTTTTGTGTTTAATAACCTGTTGGCTTTTTTTATTTAAGTAGCCGCGAATGTTTTAAGTTTGGATGTTCAATTTAGTTATAAATTGTGGGTTTATAGTTTAGAGCCTTCTAGTTTTAGGCTAAAAACTAAAAAAAAAAGTGTTAACATATTTTTTATAGCGGTTTATATAAACCTTCTGGTTAAGCTGCCTTAGTTTGTTTCATTAATTTTAAATGCTTTAATAGCTTGGTTGGGTTCTATAATATTGTAGCCTTCCCAAAATTTAGGATCGTATGCGGGTAAATAGGTTGGCGTTACATTGGGCACCTCTTTAAAGTTGGTAAATTCGGATTCTGAAATGGGTGTATTTTCAAAAATAACCATCTCTTTTTTATCTGTATTTTTTACAATAAAATGTATATCTGTAGCCAATTCATTTTGTTTGCGTCTGCCTTTAACATATTTATTTTTTTCAATAATTTTTAAAGGTCTTTTTATACCTACTTGTTGGCCGTTGGTTTCGTCGGCGTATTTTAAAACATATTTATTATGGGCATTTTTCTGAAAAATAACAGTGCCCTCTTTTAAATATTCGTTTATTGAAATACCTAACAAACTAAATTTACGCAAGGGTTTTACATTTTTGTAGTCCAAGCGAACAATGGCAAAATCTTGGGTGTTTACATATATGGTACCTTCAAAGTCTTCGCTTCGTTTTGGTTGAAATGTTATGGTGTACACAAAGGCATTATTTATAAAAGCATAGTCTTGCAGTTCAAAATGATACCGATTTGATTTTTCCAGGAAATTTAAATCGGTGTCCGTATTTAGGAAGTGGGCATTTTCAAACTCATGAATACGGGATTTTCGGTATATTAGAAAGTTTTCTTTTTGTTTCGCCTCGCGCTCCTTTTCTTTTGCCAAAAATTCTGCGGTTTCTTTATCCACTGAATCGTCCTCAAAAAAAGACGAATCTATTGCTTCTTTTGTGCCAAACCACCCCGATTTAATTTTAAAGTACGAGTTGCGTTTTACGTGTTTTTTAATAATTTCATTAAAGCGTTTTTCATAATTTTCGAAAGTAATTTCGTTTTTTTTATCGTACAGTCTGGAGGCTTTTAAAATAGCCATTTTTTGTGGTTGTGAAACACTGGTTTTACCATATAATTCGCCTAAAATTTCTGTGTGCTGGTGTGTGTTTTTAGGAATACTTCGTAGCAAGCTATCTGTAAAAGCTTGATTGAATTCTGGGATGGTAGATTTTTTAATGTTTACATCTGTTTTCAGCAAGCTGGTGTAAAACGATTCGCGAAAAAACAAGGTTCGTTTAGCGTAATTATGGGCGTAATTTGAATCGAGATTGGCTTTTACTTTCTCAATAATTTCAGGAACGGTATAGTTTTTATTTGTAAGAAAGATCTCGTTTAAATCGATTGTTTTTGGTGTTAAGGCAATAATGCTGTCCAAAAAACTATGAACGGCTATTTGTTTCTGCTCAAAACCCAAACAGCTTATAAAAAGGGAATCGGTTGGACGCACCTCTCTATCTATAGTCAGGTTAAAAGCGCCATTATCATTACTAATAACGCCCGTTTTATTATTTAATACAATGGACGCATAGGGAACGGGTTCTTGTTTGGTGCTATCAATTATTTTGGCCGAGATATGACGTTGTGCTTGTATGGTAAACAAGCTGAAAGAGCAAATTACAAAGAGGGTGCTTTTTAGTTTCATAGGCATTATTTAATAGCGGAAATGTATAACTTCTAGGCAAACCTAAACTAGCTTTTTAATTTTTATTAAGCTATTATTATCTTAATTTTAACAACTGAAGAGGTAGCCAAATTAGGTTAGGAAATATGCTTTTTATAATATTGGTGTAGTTGTTTTGGGGTGGCTCCAAGCCATTTTTTAATGTAAATCATCCAAAAATGATATTGTAAATTCCACACACCATGCTTGTCATATAGTCTGGCAGATGTTTTTATCTTTTTTGGAATTACGGTAAATTGCTTCCTAGCGTATAGTTGGTTAATTAAAATATTGTCTTCGTAAATGATATAGTTTGTGTCGTAACCACCAAGGTCGTTAAAGAGTGTTTTGGTAATAAACTGACTTTGGTCGCCACCACGGCAGGCGCGCCACGAAAATTGGGTAAACCAACCAGCAAGTTTAAGCCACCAGTGATTGCTTATAAACTGCATACGGAAACAACCAGCTAAATGGCCCTTTTGTACTTCTTTCAGGATTAAGGCATCAAAATTAGCAGGCGGAAAGGAGTCGGCATGTAAAAAGTATAAAACGGAACCTGTAGCATGAGCGGCACCAACATTCATTTGTTTGGCGCGGCCTTTCTCCGATGTAAGCAGTTTTACGCCATATTGAAAATAAGATTTTACAATGGCCTGCGAACCATCTGTACTGCCACCATCTACCACCAATATGTTGGCTATATTGTTAGGCTGACAATTGGTAATAACATGCTCCAAAACCGAAGCTATATTGTCGGCTTCATTAAGCATAGGGATAATAATAGAAAGCTTATTGGCCATTTAAATCCCAACTGTAATTTTGATAACTTATGGTAGCTTGTTCCGAAATATTTTCGTTTGTATAGCGGTTTATAAAGGGAATAAGACTTCCGTTTTCTTTAAAATCTGCTGCAAACCATTTAAAAATTTTAGACAGTTTTAAATGGTTGGTAGCAATGCTGTTTTTTGTGGTGTCTGAAAGAAATTGTTTAGTAACCTTCGTTAGTTGTGCTTCCATTTTATTAGGCATATAGGCTTCATTTAATAATTTAGGGCAAGAAGCAGATGCGCAAACTATAGCAAAATGAATGCGCGGTTCGTTCATTTTTCTTAATACATTATGTTCAATGTCATTTAAAGACCATAATTTACCATTAATGGGGATAAACTGTATATCCCATGGGTTTTTAATGTCTTTTATACTTTTTAATGGGTAATTATTAATTATAAGCTTTAAAGTAAAGGCATTATAGGCATTAATCCAATATGCTAATGTGTCGTTTTTTGACCAATTTTCCTGTGGCGCTACCTTTACAAAGTCGTTGAGGTAGGTGTTAAGTGCAGCACTATTTGCGCTAATAGCTTGGTAGTTTACCTGCCCTTCTGGAGAAACATATTGTTGTAAAAATTCTGAAAAATAAGCATGGTTAACTGTTTGAGCGCGCAAAGAAGTGCATAAGCATAGCGCAAAAAGCAACAAATAAATACCCGAAATTTTAGTCATTTTATTCGTATTTATGGCCTAACAACACCCACCGCCGTCGTAATGAAAAGTAGATGAACTTATAAAAATATCGTCTCTGTTTAGTTTGGCCAAATCTTTGGCAGTTTTATCGCAAATAGCTAGCGGCTGATTTTGAACTAAAATATGTCCGGCTTCATCATCAAAAAAGGCATCATTACCAAAATAAATAGCTGCTTTTCCGGTAAAGATACACGGACCATCGGCCGGCATAGGATCTTTTATAGCAGCCACTTCAATAGATTCAATGTAAATTAATTCATCTGTTGGGTACTGATTAGGCGCTAGAACACGATACGGTTTTCTGGCGCGAATTTCAATAGTGCCAAAGCCGGCATCGGTTAATAGTTTTACATATTCTGCAATAGGTAAACTTCCACTTAAACAAAGTGCGCGTAACCTGTCGTCGTTACGTAATGTCTCATTCATGGGTTGCTCGCAGGTGGGATCGCTCATAACTAGTTTGCCATGTGGTTTTAACACCCGGTACATTTCGGCAAGGGCTTTTTTTAAATCGTCTGTTTTAAAAATATTGAACAAACAGTTTTGTGCCGCTACGTCTATGCTATTATCTGGAACGGGAAGGTTTAGTGCGTCTCCTTTTTTTAGATCTACAAATTCACTTTTAAACCAAGGGTTAAGGGCTTCTGCTTCCTTAAAATTTTTGCGGGATGCTTCCAACATTTCATCAACCACATCAATACCAATTACACCGTGTTTTTGCCGGTTAAAATAGGCAAACTGCAGCAGTTCCATGCCACCGCCAACACCTACATATAACATTTTTGGATTGTTAGTTAAATCGCGTGCATGTACCGTAGATCCGCATCCGTAATTCATGTCCTGCATAATTTTTGGAATTTTTAATCCGGGTAATTCCCAAATTGGGTTGGTTGTGCAGCACAAACCAACATCGGGCGTTAATGCGGCCTCTTTGTAAACGTCGTGGGTGGTGTTTAAATAATTGCTCATAGGTTTATTTATTAATTCTGCTACTAGATTTGTTATACTTAGGGTGTTTATAAACTTTTTATAAGTTCTTTAAAAAGGGTTATCATTTGCGGTTCTGCTTTACCAGCCATTTCTATAATTTCCGAGATATCGACAGGTTTTAGATTATCGGGATTGCATTCATCGGTTAAAACAGATACGGCTGCTACTTTTAAGTTTAAATGATTGGCTACAATAACTTCTGGAACCGTGCTCATACCTACAGCGTCTGCACCAATAATTTTAAGCATTCTGTATTCGGCACGTGTTTCAAGCTGCGGACCAACCACACTTGCATACACGCCTTTGTGTAAATTAATACCTTCTTTTTTAGCTATGGTTTCAAATTTAGCATTAATACCGGCATCGTAAGGTGCACTCATATCAGTAAAGCGTTCCCCTAATAATTCCACACCTCTAAAGGCTAAAGGCGAACTGCCTTGCAGATTAATATGGTCCTCTATTAACATTAATTCACCTTTTTTGAAATTCAAATTAACAGCGCCAGAGGCGTTGGAAACTAGCAACGTTTCTACGCCTAACTGCTTCATAACCCGAACCGGGTACGTAACATCTTGTAGCGAGTAACCTTCGTAAATATGAAAGCGTCCCTGCATGACCACCACTTTTTTCCCGGATAAATTACCATAAATTAGTTTGCCTTTATGGAACTCCACCGTAGCGGTTGGGAAATTTGGAATATGGTTGTAGCTTACTTCAGCAATTATATCGATATCGTTTAGTAATTTGCCTAAACCAGTACCCAAAATTATGCCTAGTTCTGGACTTTCAAATCCTTTGCTTTGAAGGTATTCTGTGGTTTCTTTAATTAATTTAATCATGATTTTGGTAATATTTTTTTAGTGGTTCAATACCCTTAATATCGTCAAAGGTATCAATATCATTTAATGTTTGTAACAGGTAAACCGATTCGTTTTTTAAATCGGTAAGGGTATCTGTTCCTACCGATTTCGTACTCCAAGCTTTGTTTTTAAATACTTTAGGGTGTAATGTTTTCATGCCTAGTAAATAATAACCGCCGTCTGCCGCTGGACCAAAAACATAGTCGTATTGGTTTAATTTTTGAAATCCTTCAGCGATAGTGCGCGCCGTTATGTCTAATAAATCGCTGCCTATAATAAGTACTTTTTCATAACCCAATTCCAAAATTTCAGCAAAAGCATGTTCCATTCGTGCTCCTAAATTAGGGCCTTTTTGTGTTTTTTTTATGAAGTATTTTGAATCCCACATATCAGTCTCCGTAATATCTTCAGAATAAAATACGAAACGGTCAGCCTCTACTTGTTTGGCTACTGTTGCGGTATGTTGCAAAAGGTGTTTGTATATTTCTAGAGCGGCTTCGTTGCCAACTGTTTTGGCTAGGCGGGTTTTACATTTACCTAATTCCGGATTTCTGGTAAAAATAATCAAAGCATTTTTAGATGCCCTAAAATAGAAACTTGCAGTTTCTTCTTGGTTTTTGTTGTGCGTAAATTTTGAACGTATTGCCATCCCAGTTTGTTAATTGTATACCTTTATACCGTTTTTTAACCAAGTGCTCCAACTTTTGGAAAAAGCATGCACGCTGTCTGTTTGTTTATTGTGTAAATTGTAAACAGGGTTGTTATTGTTTTTCCATTCAAATATACCGCCGTACAGGTTGTAAACAGTTGTATAACCCGCCTTTTTGAGTTTCTGAGCTATTTTTTCAGACCTAACGCCCAAGGAACAATAAACTACAAGGGTATCTGTTTTTCGGGGAATAGTTTTTAAAATACGATTGCTGTTAAAATCCGTGTAGCCTACATATAGCGCGTTTTTTATATGGCTTACCGAAAATTCTTCTGGTTCCCTAGCATCCAAAAGGTGAAAGGTTTTTTTTTCTGCTTGCGCTAATTCTTGAACAGTCCAGTACGGAATATTTTGTTTATTGTATGTGCTTAAAAGTTGCGCCAACGAATCCTGACTCCAACTATTTTGAAAACTGATACCTATAAATAAAAGCAAACTAATTTTGTGTAACATAGTAAAATTGTTCGTGTTTTTTAGCTCACCACCGAACCTTGACAACTACTTCCGGACCCAGCGGTACAGCCATAGCAATGTTGCGAAATAACAATGTTACGTCCTTCCAATAATTCGGCCTGATAGTCTGAAATATGTTTTAAGGGGCTGTTTACGGGGAGCTGCAGCATTTGGTTAAAATCGCAGTCGTACAAAAAGCCATCCCAACTTACGGAAAGCGTATTGGTACACATAACATTTTTTACGGCCAAGGGGTTGTAAGCTTCCACTAAACTGTACATGTAATCCTCGTAGTTTTCGGAGGCAATTAAATAATCTAAAAATCGCGATATGGGCAAATTGGTTATCGCAAATAGGTTATGAAATTGGATGTTAAAATCGTCCAAAAGTGCTTTTTTAAAGTCTTTTTCCATCGCTGTTTGGTTGCCTGGTAAAAAGGCACCCGACGGATTGTAAACTAAATCCAAACGCAAGGTGCTGCCGGGCATACCATAGCCAACTGCGTTAAGCGCCTTTAAAGCTTCAATAGATTTAGCAAAAACCCCATCGCCACGTTGCTTATCTGTTTTTCCTTTTGTCCAGTGCGGCATGGAGCTTACTACATGCACGTTGTATGTTTTAAAAAAATCGGGTAAATCGTGGTATTTTTTATTGGCTCTTAGGATGGTTAGGTTGGATCTAACTATAAAATCTGTAATACCAGCTTTGGATGCCTCTGCTACAAACCACCGAAAATTCGGATTCATTTCTGGTGCGCCACCGGTTAAATCCAAGGTATGTGCTTTGGTGGTTTTTATGACATCCAAACAGTGCAGCATGGTTTCCTTGGTCATAATTTCTTTGCGGTCTGGGCCAGCATCCACGTGGCAATGTGTACACACCTGATTGCACATGTAACCGACATTAATTTGTAAAACTTCTAGCGGTTTCGCCTTTAAAGGAAACTGGTTGGTTTCAGAAAGTTTGCTTCTAAACGTTGGTAATTCGCCCGATTTAAAAATACCACCAGACAGAATGTCTAGTTGGCGCTTACTATCTGCTAAAGCGTTTTCGCGTTGCTTTAAGGATTTAATCATAATTGTTAGGCTTACACGTGTTAGCCCTTGTTGCGGGTTAACAAGCTGTCATAAGTTTGTTTTACGGAGTTCGGATTATGTTTTAAACATGCTTACATGTCTAGCTTTTTTACTTTATTCATCATTTGCACGCCATGCACCAAACTAGCGCCTCCTCTTATAGCTGCAGCCACGTGTAGTGCTTCCATCATTTCTTCTTTAGTAATACCGCGTTGTAAGCCATCGCCTGTGTAGGCATCTATACAATACGGGCACTGAATGGTGTGTGCCACGGCAAGTGCGATAAGCGATTTTTCGCGTTCAGATAACGCACCCTCTTCAAAAACTTTTCCGTAGTAATCAAAAAATTTAGCGCCAAGAGTTTCATTCCATTCCGATATTTTTCCAAATTTTTTTAAATCGGCTGGGTCGTAATAGGTTTTTTGCATGCTTGTGTAATTAAGGATTTATGTAAAATTGAAAGATACAGGTTTCTGTTGGAAAATTATATTAAAATTTACATAAAACAAGCCTGTAAGTGGGTTACTAAAACAGCGCAAATTACTTATATTGCACTTTCAAACTGTACTGATATGAAGGAAGAATTAGTAGCTAATTACGGTCATTTTTTTGATAATGAATTGCTTGACGAAATAAGTCAGGTAGGTGTTTATAAAACAGTGCGTGAAGGTGCTGTGCTAATTGAAATAGGCTCCTACGTGAAATCCATGCCCTTGCTACTAACAGGTGCCATTAAAATTTTACGCCAAGATAACGACGGCGATGAATTGTTGCTTTATTTTTTGGAAAAAGGCGATACCTGTGCCATGACCTTAACATGTTGTTTAGGCCAAACCAAAAGTGAAGTGCGCGCCATTGCCGAAACAGATGCGCAATTAATTATGATTCCTATTGAGAAAATGGAAGAATGGTCTGCTAAATACAAAAGTTGGCGCAACTTTGTGTTTGAAAGTTATCACAGTCGTTTAAACGAAATGTTGGATACCATTGATAGTATTGCATTTTTAAAAATGGATGCCCGTTTGCTAAAATACCTTCATGAAAAAGCACGTGTTTCAGAAGATCATATAATTTACGCCACACATCAGGAAATTGCTTACGAGTTGCACACGTCGCGGGTTGTTATTTCCCGATTGCTTAAAAAACTAGAAAATATGGGCAAGGTGCAATTAAACAGAAACCACATTATTCTAAAGCAAGCCTAGCAAGTCTGTAGCAATAGTTACGGTAATAGTTAAAATTAAAACATACTTTTGTTTTGTTTAAAGACATTTAATTTAATAGCATGTTAGAAATTTTAGGATATACTAGTGCTTTGTTTATTGGTGTTGTTTTAGGCTTAATAGGTGGTGGTGGTTCCATTTTAGCAGTGCCCGTTTTGGCTTATTTATTCTCTGTGGACGAAAAAGTGGCTACAGCCTACTCCCTGTTTATAGTGGGTACAAGCGCACTAGTTGGTGGTTTAAAAAAACACAAAAAAGGCTTGGTAGATTGGCGTACAGCTTTTGTATTTGGTATTCCGGCTATTTTAGGAATTTCATTTGTAAGGCACTTTGTAGTGCCCGCATTACCCGATGTGTTGTTTTCAGTAGCGAGTTTTCAGTTTACACGGCGTATGGCTATGTTTGGCTTGTTTTCTGTTTTAATGATTCCGGCAGCTTTATCCATGCTTCAAAATAAAAAACTAGAAGTAAATGCTTCGCCAACAGCATATAATTACAGTCTTATTGTTACCCAAGGTATTTCTATAGGCATTATAACAGGTATGATTGGCGCAGGCGGCGGTTTTTTAATAATTCCTGCATTAGTGTTACTGGCTCGGGTAGAAATGAAAGTGGCCGTAGCTACATCGTTAATCATTATAGCCATGAATGCGTTGTCTGGGTTTTTTCTGGGCGATGCTTTAACTATGACCATCGATTGGCGTTTTCTTCTCACATTTACCGCCATTTCCTTGGTTGGGATTTTTGTAGGAAGCTATCTGGGTAATTTTATAGATGGCAAGAAACTTAAAAGAGGTTTTGGGTATTTCATATTCGTAATGGCCATTTTTATTTTTGTAATGGAGTTTTTTGTAGCACGTTAGGTTGTAACTAAAGTTACGGCCCATGTCGGTTAATATTTGTAAATTTGTACTTCAATTTAAAAGCAACACAAATGAAAATTGAACAAATATACACAGGATGTTTAGCGCAAGGCGCTTACTACATAGAAAGCCAAGGCGAAGTGGCTATTATTGATCCCTTAAGAGAAGTAAAACCATACATAGAACGCGCCAAGCAGGACCAGGCAAAAATTAAATATATTTTTGAAACACATTTTCATGCCGATTTTGTTAGCGGCCATGTTACCCTAGCCAAAGAAACCGGTGCCGACATTGTATTTGGTCCAACGGCAACTACAGGTTTTAAAGCCACAGTAGCCCAGGATGGTCAGGTTTTTAAACTGGGTAACATAACTATTACCGCTTTGCATACACCAGGGCATACCATGGAAAGCACCACCTATTTATTAAAAGATGAAAACGGTAAAGATCATGCTATTTTTAGTGGCGATACATTGTTTTTAGGCGATGTAGGGCGTCCAGATTTAGCACAAAAAGCGGCTAACATGACCCAAGAGGAGTTAGCAGGTATTTTATACGATAGCTTACGAACAAAAATTATGACACTTGCCGACGATGTTATTGTGTATCCAGCTCATGGTGCTGGTTCGGCATGCGGAAAAAATTTAAGTAAAGAAACTGTAGGTACAATTGGTGAGCAGAAAAAAACAAATTATGCCCTACGCGAGAACATGACCAAAGAGGAGTTTATTCAGGAAGTAACCGAAGGCTTGCAACCCCCACCACAGTATTTTCCGTTAAATGTGCAAATGAATAAGGACGGGTACGACGATATAGATGTGGTGTTAAAACGAGGTTCTCAAGCTTTGCCGCCAGACGCTTTTGAGGTAGCTGCCAACGAAACTGAAGCTTTAATTTTAGATGTACGCCATCAAGATGACTTTGTAAAAGGCCATATTCCGCGCTCCATATTTATTGGCTTGGATGGAGGCTTTGCGCCTTGGGTTGGAGCCCTAATAGCCGATGTAAAACAACCTATTTTACTAGTTACGCCAGAAGGTAGAGAAGCAGAAACTATAACACGTTTGTCGCGCGTAGGCTTCGATTATGCTTTGGGCTATTTAAAAGGTGGTTACGAAGCTTGGAAGGCAGCAGGCAAAGAAACAGATGCTATAAAATCCATTCCAGCTACCCAATTAGAAACAATTTTAAAAAGCCAGAAAGTGCCCGTTTTTGATGTAAGAAAAGAAGGCGAATATACAGCAGCTCACGTTGCAGATGCTCATTTAACGCCACTAGATTTTCTGAATAATCATTTAAGTGAATTTCCAGAAAGTGAAACTTTTTATGTGCATTGTGCTGCTGGTTACCGCAGTGTTATAGCCGCATCTATATTAAAGAGTAGAGGTATTCACAACCTTGTGGATATTGCCGGAGGCTTTAAAGCCATCCAGGAAACCAATATTCCAACTACAGATTTTGTATGTCCGTCTACTGTAAAATAAAGTGCTAAATTTTTTGTAACTTGAAAGGAGTGGTGTGAGCCACTCTTTTTTAGTAACAATTGTTACGGATGAGAATAAATTTAAACTGTAATTTTATAATCGAAATAAACCAATCATGAAACAAATTATAGTAATTATCTCATTTATGTCTATGCTTTTCGGAACAGCACAAAATTCCGCATTAAAAGTACTACCCGTTGAAACTTATAAAGAACAAATAAACGCTGGAGCCGTTCAGCTTGTGGATGTAAGAACGCCAAAAGAGTTCCAAGCGGGCCATATAAAAAATGCCAAGAATATCGACTTCTTCGATGCATCATTTGAAACACAATTTGAAAAATTTGATAAACAAAAACCACTATATATTTATTGCCGTAGCGGAAATAGAAGCGGAAAAGCTGCCAAAAAACTATCAGCTTTAGGCTTTACAGAAATATACGATTTAAAAGGTGGTTACTTAAACTGGAATTAATATGAAAACAACGTTAGTTATACAAAACCTGAAATGTGGTGGCTGTGCACATACAATTAGTAGTAAGTTAAACACAGTGCCGGGTGTAGAAAACCTTATTGTAGATGTGGAAACGAGCCAAGTAAGCTTCAATAACACCACTCCTGAAGTTCTGGTGGCCGTTAAGCAAAAGTTGAAGGCTTTGGGTTATCCCGAAGCAGATGCTGAAAATTCGGTTTTAACAAAAGCAAAATCCTATATCAGTTGTGCAACTGGTAAAATAGCCAATCATGATGCGTAAAATGCTGTTTGCCGTGGGCTTACTATTTGGCTTGGTTGCTTGTAAAAACAATAAGCAAGCCCCAGCAGATTATATTGCTGTGGAAGCTGCAGAAAGCACCACAGAGGAAACCCATCCAGGTAAAAAACTCATGGAGGTTAATTGCTACGTATGTCATAGCCCGACGACAAGTCAAGAAAACCGTATTGCACCACCCATGATTGCCGTTAAGCAGCACTATTTAACCGAAGGAATTAGTAAAGCAGCGTTTACCAAAAACATAAAAAGTTTTTTGGCAAATCCAACCCAAGCTACTGCTAAAATGCCAGGTGCTGTAAAGCGTTTCGGCTTAATGCCTAAAGCACATTATCCAGATGAAACCGTGGCCCAAATAGCCGATTATATGTATAATTATGACATAGTTCAGCCTGAATGGTTTGAGGAACATGTAAAAGAACACAAAGGCAAAGGACGCGGTAAAATGATGGGTAAAGGCAAGCAAAACAGAAGGGCACAACAAGCGTTTACTACCGATACGGTTAAAACGTATGCCGAAACAGGTCTTGAATACGCGTTAAGCACGAAAGCAGAACTGGGCAAAAACTTAATGGGAACCATACAGAAAAAGGGCACTTTGGCGGCTGTGGAATTTTGTAATGTTGCAGCATACCCTATAACAGATAGTATGGCCGTTGTTCATAATGCCTTAATTAAACGCGTTTCCGATAAACCACGTAACCCCAAAAACCAAGCCAACGAGCAAGAGCTAAATTACATTGCTCAATTTAAAGAAACCGTAGCAGCCCAACAAGAACCAAAACCTATTGTGGACGAGATGGATGATACTGTACAGGTTTTTTATCCCATTGTTACCAATAGCATGTGTTTGCAATGCCATGGAAAAAATGTAGAGCCAGCGGTTTACAAAACCATTAAAGCGTTGTATCCCATGGATGAGGCCATTGGTTATATGGAAAATGAAGTAAGGGGCATATGGCGTGTATCATTCAAGAAATAGAACAAGAAATAGAAATAATAGGCTAAAACCGAACTAAATACGTACAATTTTAAAATAAATAGTCATGAGCAAGTTTTCAGAATTAATTCAAAAGGACACTCCTGTGTTAGTCGATTTTTTTGCTGAATGGTGCGGACCTTGTAAAACTATGAGTCCTATTTTAAAAGAAGTGAAAGCTGAATTGGGAGATAAGGTTTCCATAATAAAAATAGATGTGGATAAGAACCAACAACTTGCAGCGCAATTTAATGTGCGGGGTGTGCCTACGCTAATTCTTTATAAACAAGGAAAGCAAATTTGGCGACAGGCAGGCCTATCTTCCAAAAGAGATTTGGTGTCTTTAATCCAATCGCATGCTTAAAAAGATGGATTTATCTGAAGCCTTTTGGGACAGCCGCTACCAAGATAACAATACTGGCTGGGATTTAGGCCAAGTATCTGGGCCTATTAAAAGCTATATAGATCAGTTAGAAGATAAATTGCTTAAAATTTTAATTCCCGGAGCAGGAAACGCCTATGAAGCGGAATACTTGTACCAACAAGGTTTTAAAAATGTGTTTATTGCCGATGTTTCTAGAACCGCTTTAAGTAATTTTAAAACACGAGTTCCTAATTTCCCCGATAGCCAGTTATTGCATGCTAATTTCTTTAACATTCGCGGGGCCTTTCATTTAATTCTGGAGCAAACTTTTTTTTGCGCCTTAAATCCAAATTTACGTCAAGCCTACGCAGAAAAAACACACAATTTGTTAGACACTAACGGCCAATTAGTGGGCGTGTTATTCAACAAAGCATTACACACAAATAAGCCGCCTTTTGGTGGTTTTCAAGATGAATATGAGGGATACTTTGCACCCTATTTTCATTTTAAAACGCTGGAACCGTGTTACAATTCAATGCCAAGTAGGGCAAATAGCGAACTATTTTTCAATTTTCAGAAAAAATAAAATCAGGATTTCGTTTTCTTTTTAGAAAACCCATATTTGGCTTGGCCCAAAAAGCTTTTGGGCATGTGGTTGTCGCCGTGGTATCCCAATGTAATGGTTCCACTGGCCTCAGGCACGTGGTGTGTTTTAAATATATAATCCCAAATGCTTAAACTAATACCGTAATTCATGCCATGTGGCTTATCGTTGGGTAAATTATAAGCGTGGTGGTACAAATGCATAACTGGATTGTTTAAAATGTATTTAAATGGCCCATAGGTTATTTTAATATTGGCATGATTAATATGCCCAATAGTTATGGCAATAAAATGAACAATATAGGCTTGTTCCGGCTCAAAGCCGCCTAAAATCATAACACCAAATACTTTTAATGGTTTGTATAAAATATTTTCCATCCAATGATAGCGCAAATGCGCTGCAAAGCCCATTTCTTTAACACTGTGATGCACTTGGTGAAAACGCCACAAAAATTCAAATCGGTGCAGCATAACATGGGTAAACCACTGTACAAAATCTAAAACAACAAAAAACACCAACAATTGCAGCCACATAGGCCAAAGGTTCATATTTATTAAAGATAGGCTTGTTATAGAAATACCAATGTTGGAAAAAGTAAGCTCTAAAACATTATACACGCCGCTAATTACAATGGCAAAAATGAAGAAGTTGAAAAACATGTAAAATGCGTCTAGCCAAAAATCTTTTCTAAAAATAGCCTGGTTTTTTCGCCACGGAAATAAAATTTCTAATCCCCAAACTACAATAGAAATGACAATTAAGCCCCAAAAATAATTTGTGTACCACGGCACCTGAAACAGGACGGATTGCCAAGTCCAGTTTAGTGTGCCAACAATAGCGTCGGTAAAAGCCTCTAAATAGTTCCACATATTAATTTAGTATGATACAAAGTTACTGAAGAAATTGCAATTCGTGTGCCAAAATAAACCTAAACTATAGCATGTACAGTAACCAATGTTACTAAACAAAGGCTTACAAACTAAATTAAAAAAATGGGGTGCCGCCCTGCTTCAATACAGGCTTTCGTTTCTTTGGGCTACTAATAGTTAGTCTGGTTATTAGGTGTGAATATGGAGAGTGTTGCACATCGGGGCATGCTATTTCAGGTTTAAGTAATTTGCAGTTACCCTCCTTATTTGCCGTTATAGGTTTCTTATTGGGTGGTTTAATAATGGTTCAATTAATTTTTCTCTTAATTTTTTAGACTATGAGAACAGGTATATATTTGGTAATAGGCATTATTTTTGGGTTTATGATTTTTAAATCGGAAGCCGCTTCTTGGTTTCGCATATTTGAAATGTTTCAGTTTCAGTCTTTTCATATGTACGGAATAATAGGCGTGGCTTTGGGTCTTGGTTTGCTGATGGCCTTTGGCATCAAGCGCTTCAAAATAAAATCATTTTTTGGTAAAACACTTCAATTTGAAGCCAAATAAAAAGGCGTTATACGTTATACAATAGGAGGTATGTTGTTTGGTTTTGGTTGGGCATTGGCTGGTGCATGCCAGGTTCAATGTATGTGTTAGCGAGTGCTGGCTATGGGTCCATTTTGGTAGTTATTGCTTCGGCAGTTCTAGGAACTTATGTATATGGTTTGCTTAAAGATAAATTACCGCATTAAATTGTATACTAGTTTATAATTAATTTGCGGTTTAGGTTTGGTTTGTTGACGGCGTGTCTTTAAAATATGACCTAATTTTTCATGATTAGCCTATTTTAGGAGTATTTTTAAAACCGGAAGCAGTTTCTATGCCGATTTTGTTTTTATTCTAGTCCATATTTAACCCTTACAGCGTTGTAGTTTTGTTGAATTTCCTCGGGCGTAAGTACCCGTTTATAAATTAAAATTTGGGCAATATTGCCACTAAAGAAATTTAGAGAACCTGCTCTAGATGCTATGTAAAGCGGGAAACTTGTAAAGTTTCCGCTGTTGTCGTTAATAAGCCCTGTATTATTCACAGCACTTGGCGTATTCCCGTTAATATACATTAAATTCTGATTTACGGCCGCCAAACTTCTGTCTGTTGTTATGGCTATAAAGTGCCAATTACCGTCATTTAAAGATGTGGTTGTATTGGATACATTATAACCTTGATTATGATCTGTAAACTGTATTTTTTTATCCGTACTGTTATTGTTGGATAATACACCAAATGCATTATTAGAATTCCAATTGGCACTGTGCTCCAAAATCATTTGTGCTGCGGTAGCCGTTGTTTTAAAAATGATTTGAATCGTTAGGTTATCCGTATCCGAAAGGTCCAAATTATTGGTCGTTACAAAATAATCGTCTATGCCATCAAAAACTAAAGATCCATTGTTTGTACTGCTATAATTAACCCCGTTTTGTAGTGTTCCGTGATTGCCATTGCCACTCAAATCAGACCAAGCTGTTCCAGATCCTGTGTAGCTTTCAGTATTATTAGCATCTAAATATAGTAACATTCCCGGAACCAAATCGTATGTTTTAGTTTGTATCGAGGCGCCATGACTATTTACGCCCACATTACCGCCTACAAGGCCGTTGCTGTTTACATAATTAAGATCTGTATTTGTAATTTTACCATATTTATTAACTACTTGTACATTGTTTACCGTAAGTGTAGCTGTTGAAGTACTGCTGCAATAAATGCCTTCTGCTGCTTGTGTGGCGGTTATAATGGCGGTTCCTATTCCAGTTAAGGTAACCGTGTTACCGCTTATGCTTGCTACTTCTGGATTACTACTTGCATAAGAAAAAGTACCGCTGCTAATGCTTGTAGGATTACTAATGGTAAAGGCGCCATCAAACATGGTTTTTGAATAATTATTAAAATTTATAAGAGTTGGTAGGGGCTTTATAGTGACTAATTGAGAAGTGCAAGCTGTGTTAGAACCTGGCCCTTTTCTTTTTACAAAATAGCCGGTATCGCTGGTAGGCGAAACGGTTATGGAGGCTCCTGTGCCAATAATCGGGTTTGTTGCTAATTCTATAAAATCAATATCCATGATTATACCACTGGCAGTGGTATAATCATATCTAATGCCTGTAATATTACCGTCTGATGTCCACAGTGGATGTGTGGACATGTCAATCGATGACGTATGCCATTGACCATCAGATATTAAAGATTTCCATATAACTTTAGAACCATTTGCACCTGTCATAGAACCATTTAAAAAGAAAATTTGCCCTTGGTTTGCAGTACCAGAAACAACACGATAGCGAAAACTGATATACTTATAAAGCGTTGGATCAAAACTCCCTAGATTAAACATATTAATATAAGGATCGCTTGATTCAGATGTTACATTCAAAATACCATTGGCATTGGTGTTAACTGTAGTGCTCACCAAGCCATAGGGTTGTGTATCCCAACCTTCGTGAAAAGCCTCTGTGTTGCACATGTTTTCGTACCAAACATCTACGGTATTTAAACCCGATTTTCCGCCAGAAGCTGTTAGAATCGTGTTGCTGCCACTGCAAATTTCTGTAGTTCCAGAAATACTGGTGGGTGCAGTAGTTTGTTTAGATAAAATAGTAAACTCGTCAATACTACCAGATCGTATATAAATATCAATTCTATCAAAAGCAGGTGAAAACCCGGCAGCTGTTATGGCGGGGTTTGTGGGATTCGCGTAATTAAAATTGTTTAAAAAAGATTCCACCCACATCTCTGTTTTATTCAAATCATAATCTATACGCAGTATAACGATATTTTGAGCATTCAAATTTTTGGTGGAAGTGCCAATATTGGTGCCAATTTCATTTAAAAGCGACATAAAGCTGCCCGTGCCAGCGCCAATAAATGCGGTTCTATCTGTTCCGTTTAATAGTCGAATGGTAGGTGTTCCTCCACCTGCATTTGCTTCTAGAACCGATATAAATTGAAGGTAAACAACACCTTCATTTTGCAGAGGTAAGGATCTTCCTAAAGATGCAATTTCATTACAAGAGCCGAAGCACGTTTCATCAAATTCGGCTTTTTTCCCCGTTACGCTTAAACCCAAAGGTGTTAAGCCACTAGAGCCTGTTTTTAAATATCTATTCTGGTACGATTGTTCCCAGTTACTAGACCAACCAGAACCGCCACTAGCGTTTAATAAAGAAGTGCCACTGGTATAGTCAAAACCTTCATAGGCTACTAGATTAAATCCTATTGGCGTAGTTTGTGCGTTCGCATTGAGCATAACAAAAAATAGAACAAAACAACAAGCGTTAAAGTGCTTAAAGCCTTTTATGGGTAAATTATATGTCATATTTTTAAGTTTGATACTATTAAGTGGCCGTTATGAATCTATTTACCTAACACAGAAGTAAAAAATAAAGCAGACTTCCCATTCATTTTTAAGCTTATCTAAATCTAGTATAAACATTGTTAGATTACAATTTTTAAGCATTTTAAAACTATTTAATAGACATTGTTTATTTTAAAGAGCGGTAGATAGGTGCTGTTTTTTTAAATTTACACTATTTGGTAAAAACCATGCTTTCACTTTTTGTTATGCTTACTGTTAAAGTAGTTCGTCAAGTGGGCACGTTAAATAGACCTCAAAACCTAACGCATTGGTAATAAAAATTAAAATAAGTTCCTTTTCTTTTAAAATCGCATCTAAATCTATCCGTATCAACAAGAAACTAAAAAGTACGCATGGCTCTAACAGGTAACCCAGTTCCGCCTTTGGGCATTTGGAAATATTGACCATCACTCATACGTTGAGCATAGACCTTATCAGCGTTAACCTCTGTAGAACTGTAATAAACAGTATCTGGAATGCCAATGGCTGTTTTATTCACATACAATGTATTTAACTCCTCTTTACTAGGTAAATACCAATCCGTATATCCACCGCCTGTGTAGGCTCTTGCTAAACCGGCTGCATAATCGGTAGTTGTAGCGCTTTGAGCGGCAATAATTGCCGTAGTATTAGCGGCACCAGTTCCTTTTGCAGATCCTGTTCCAATACTTACATTAGTACCATTATTCCATGCCTTACCGTCTCCGTTAGATTGATTTTCTGTGGCTACAATTAAACCATGTGTTTCTCCAGCTACATAGCCCGTGTCCCCCGGAACAAAAATATAGGCTATTTTTCCACCTTGATAAGTATCGCCTACGGCAAGATTTTTAATGCAGCGTACTGCGCGTCCGTTTGCTCGTAGGTCGCTGGAACCTATGACGGAAGCGCCGCTATCGATGGACAGGAAGTGCGACAGCGAAGCCGAAAAGAAACTGCTAACCGTACTGCTCCAATAGTAGCCGCTACCAGGATTGTTGAGCGAACCATTGTTGTTGCTGCGGTAGCCCGTCAAGGGCAATTTAAGCTGCGAGGCCCAAGCACCAGCTGTATTATTGCTGCTCCATGTAGCACGTTCTGCCTCCCATTCGGCCTTTGTTGGCAGTCGGAAACCGCTTGGACATGGGTTGTTAATGCCGTTTACCCCCTGCCAGAGATTGTCGGGATCGGTGCCTGTGTACCAATTGGATGATCCTTTAATAAAGTCGGTTCCCGGACTAGTTGAGCTGCTTTGTTCTGTTATTGCAACGCTTGTTCTTACCTGATGCCCATCCGTGGCACGTCCCCACTGGTATAAATCGCCATAAGCCAAGGTGTCGGTAGCACTGGTGGCAACTCGAGACGCTCCTAAGTTGCGGTCCATCCATATCCTGCCTGTGGTAGAGGTTACGCTTGTTGTTAAAGGCGCATCTACAATGCCTCCAAATCTGTTCAGTCCTATTCCAGTTGCTATGGCGCCATTTTTATTTACCGCCTGCAAAGCTTCAGTGGTTACTGCACCATTTTTATTTACTATTTGCGCCGCCCCATGAAAAGGGAATACGCTCAATAGTATAAAATAAAAAATAAATTTTAATGGGATTACTGTGTTCAATAAGTTCATGATGTGTTGTATAAACCAACAAAACAAGAGGAACTACGCGCATTAGTTTTGTTGGGGTTGGTGTTTAAAACTTCGAATACTTCTTGGAATAGTTAGTAAAAATAATCAAACTGAATTCTATCAGTTACAGCTAATACGGTCAATCCATTGTTTGCAGGAATGTAGGTAACTGTAGCGCCACTTATGGTATAGGCCGTATTACTAATACGAATACCATTTACATACATTTTCACCTTACTGTTTGCCGAAGGTGTTTGCGTTAATGTAAAACTAGTCTGATTTAATGTTGCTGTAAATTCATCTGCCACTTCTCGCACACTTGGCGCGGCACTTCCCCAACTGGCAACACCAGAGGCATTGGTAGTTAATACTTGGCCGGCAGTTGAATTATGCGTACTTGGGTAGGTTACTGCCCCAGCTTTAATAGATCCGCTTGCATTAATTTCTACTATAGGAGCGATAGTAGGTTCTACCGTAGTTGAAACATTGTAAAATCTAAAACCACCAGCACTAGTGCCTTTATTGTTAACAATAGAAGTATAACCGTCTCGAGTAGCATCAGTAGTGCCTGGTTGTAACAAGTTCCAAACTAAATAGCCACCTTCTAAACCGGTGTTATTAGGTCCCGTTGCATGAAAAGCGTTACCTTTTACCAAACCACTTGTTCGTACTTCTGTAACAGCTGTATTTCCTAATTGTATGGTGTTGCTGTTGGTTACTTTGGCATTATAGCCAATGGCTGTACTGTTCACTAAAGCAGGGTTTGCAGCATCAGGACCAGAGAAAGCACCAATACTTGTATTGTAAGATCCTGTTGTATTTGTTTCTAGTGTATTATATCCGATTGCTGTATTCCTCATACCCGTCGTTGTAGATTTTAGAGCAAAAGTTCCAATAGCTGTATTTCTATCACCCGATGTATTTACGGCTAAAGCATCTGTACCCATAACCACACTAGTATAATCACCTCCGCTACCTTTTCCAATAGTTAAAGTACCTATCATCATATCTGAACTAAAGGTTTTTGCTCCAGCAATGGTTTGTGCGGTTGTTAAATCTACAAATTTGGATGAAGATGCAGCCGCACTTACAAAAGCTGTGGTAGCTAGTTGTGTGGTGCTTGTTCCAGCAATTGCTGTTGGGGCTGTTGGAGTTCCTGTAAATGTTGGTGAAGCCGATAACACCAAGCTTCCTGTTCCTGTTTCATCTGAAATAACGCCAGCCAATTCGGTTGATGTCGTTGCTGATAAAGCACTTATTTTATCTGTAGTCACTACCAAAGTTTTTGAACTTGGAATGGCCGTTCCATTCACGCTTGTTGCTGTGGCAACACCCAAAACGGGTGTTACCAATGTTGGTGCGGTATCCATAACAAATTTAGAACCTGTTCCGGTTTGAGAAGCTACCGAAGTGGCATTTCCTGAACTTGTTATTGGTCCTGTTAAATTTGCGTTGGTTGCTTGAGCGTTGGTTACAAAAGCAGTTGTAGCAATTTGTGTAGAGTTAGTTCCTGCAGAAGCTGTTGGGGCTGTTGGAGTTCCTGTTAAGGCAGGGGAAGCCATGGGGGCGTAAGCAGTAGCATCAACAGATCCGTCTGCTTTTAGAAATTGTGTTGGTGTACCTCCATTTTTGACAAAGGAAGCAGCTGTCAAAGCGTTACTAAACGTTTTTGCTCCAGCAATGGTTTGTGCGGTTGTTAAATCTACAAAGTTTTTGGTTGCAGAACCTGTACCACCATTAGCTAATGGTAAAATACCGCTATAAGAAGTCGCTTCTGTTGATGGTGTGCTCCAAGCTAAAATACCAGCACCATTGGTTGCTAAAACTTGTCCAGACGTACCATCCGTATTGGGTATCGTAATAGCACCGGTAGTTAATGTCCCACTCGTTTTTACATGGGTAATATCAGTATCTCCTAATTGAATGGTATTGCTTGTGGCTACTTTGGCGTTATAGCCAATGGCTGTGGCATTGGTTAAATTGTTACTAGATACATCTGCACTATTACCGATTGCAGTATTTTGATTACCTGTAGTGTTTGTACGTAATGCGTTTTGTCCCACAGCACTATTTTGACTTCCAGTGGTATTGCTATACATCGAATTATCACCTGTCGCAGTATTATTACTTCCATCGGTATTGCTGCGCATTGCATTAGCACCAGTCGCAGTATTGCTCCTTCCTATAGTATTTGCTGCCATGGATCGAGAACCAATAGCAACGTTGGAGCTACCCTGTGTACTTATTTTTAAAGCTTGATAACCAACGGCAGTATTTGTACTGTTCGTGCTTTTGGTTAAGGTTTCTCTACCTATTGCAGTATTTCCCCAGCTGGTATTTTCTTTTAAGGCGTCTAGTCCAAGAGCTGTATTATAGACTGTCATTGATGCGTCACCTGCTCCAACTCCAACTGTCATTCCTTGAACAATTAAATCTGTTTCAAACGTTTTTGCTCCAGCAATGGTTTGTGCGGTTGTTAAATTAACAAAATTAGAGGAAGACGCAGCTGAAGTAACAAAGGCGGTTGTAGCTACTTTTGTTGAGGAGTCTCCGGCGGCTTGGGTCGTAGCAGTTACGCCATTAGCTATTACAGATGTTTCGGTAATATTACCTGTTAAATTACCTACAACATTACCTTTTAAATCTCCTTTAAAGGTTTGCCAGACGTTATTGTATGCAATTCTTAATTCTCCGTCGTTAGCAATACCACAATTGGTACAGAAAACCATCATGCCTTCGGCAGGTCCAGTTATTGCATTCATTTGAGATTCCGTCATTCGAGGGAGTAAAAAGCCTTTGGTGGTACTTTCTAACTCTAAAACAGCTTTTGGGTTAATTGAATATGGATTGTCTCCAATTTTTTGTGTTTTTTGAGCAAAAGCAGTCGCTACTGTAAAGCATAAGATCAACGTGTGAACTATGCTTCTTGATAATATAAAAGGATTCATATAATATTGTTTTTTATTTTATAATTATAATGGACTAGTCAATAACGTACCAAGAGGTTCCATTAGATTGAATTCGGATGGTTTTATTCAAATTCATAAATGGCACTGTTGTAGTTGTTGATAAGTATATGGTTTTATCAAAAGATAATTTATTACTACTTTCATCAATTTTACGTATTACAAATATTTTACCACTAGCGCTAGAAGCTTCAGGCAATGTCAGTGTAAAATCGCCACTGCTAGCATCGCATAAAATAGTATAATCGGACAACGTTGCTGTGTAATTAGTATTTTTAGTAGCAATATTAACAACGTTTAACGCATCAGAAACAAAAGCTGTGGTAGCAATTTGTGTGGTGCTTGTTCCAGCAATTGCTGTTGGTGCTAAAGGAGTTCCTGTGAATATTGGTGAAGCCGATAACACCAAGCTTCCTGTTCCTGTTTCATCTGAAATAACGCCCGCTAATTCCGTTGACGTTGTGGCCGATAAGGCACTTATTTTATCTGTAGTCACCACCAAAGTTTTTGAAATTGGAATAGACGTTCCATTTACGCTTGTTGCCGTTGCAACGCCCAAAACGGGAGTTACCAATGTTGGTGCGGTATCCATAACAAATTTAGAACCTGTTCCCGTTTGAGAAGCTACCGAAGTGGCATTTCCTGAACTTGTAATGGGTCCTGTTAAATTTGCATTGGTTGAATTTGCTGTATCCACATAGGTTTTAACCGCTAATTCTGTTGGGAATTTTACGTTCGTTGCATCAGCGAGCGTCGCATCTGTAGATTTGTTAGCGGCATCTTCTTTCAAAGCCAAAGCTGTTATCGTAGCTGTTTCATTGGCATTCACATCCGCTTGAACGGCAGCAATAGCGGTATCGGCATCTGCTTCGTTTGTATCTACATCTGCTTGAACAGCTGCAATGGCTGTCGTTGCAATAGCAGCATTTGTTGTAATCGCTGTGGCATACGTTTTTATGACTGCATCTAATACATCATCTGCTTGAGATAAATTTGTAACACTACTAATATAGTTCGCACTGCTATTGGCAGTATAAGTGCCATCAGTTTCTAACCCGGCACCAGCTTGTGTGGTATTTAATTCTAATTGAAGGGCATCTGTTGTTGCTGTATTAGCCGTACTTAAATTATCAATATTTGTCTGTAAAGTCGCATCGGCTAAATCGCTAGCGGTTTCATTGGCATTCACATCCGCTTGGACGGCAG
This sequence comes from Bizionia sediminis, assembly GCF_042684585.1. NCBI lineage: Bacteria > Pseudomonadati > Bacteroidota > Flavobacteriia > Flavobacteriales > Flavobacteriaceae > Bizionia > Bizionia sediminis. Next base: position 1,401 of record NZ_JBHULS010000002.1, on the reverse strand, counting down.
CAATAGCTGTATCGGCATCCGCTTCATTTTGATCAACATCCGCTTGAAGCGTTGTAATAGCTGTGGTTGCGGAGGATGCATTACTAGTTATTGTTGCGATTATTGTCGTATCGGCAGCTTCACTAGCAGCCTGATTGTTGTCTACATCCGCTTGAACGGCAGCAATAGCTGCATCGGCATCTGCTTCATTTTGATCAACATCCGCTTGATATGCAGCAATAGCAGTATCGGCATCAGCTTCATTTTGGTCTACATCCGCTTGAACGGTGGCAATGGCTGCATTTGTAGCGGTCACATTGTTTGTTATAGACGTGGCGTTTGTTGCAATCCCATCGGCGTTGGTTTTGACCTGGGCATCTAAATCTTCGGTCGCATCAACGATAGAGGTGGAGCTATTGATATAATTTGTCGAACCGTTTGCTGTGTATGTTCCATCTGTTTCTAAACCAGCACCAGTTTGTGTGGTATCTAATTCTGCTTGAATAGCAGCCTGATTGTTGTCTACATCCGCTTGAACGGTGGCAATGGCTGCGTTTGTAGCGGTCACATTGGTTGTTATAGACGTCGCATTGGTAGCAACCCCATCCGCATTGGCTTTGACTTGGGTATCTAAATCTTCGGTCGCATCCACGATAGAAGTTGAGCTATTGATATAATTGGTCGAACCGTTTGCATCGTATGTTCCATCGGTTTCTAAACCAGCACCTGTTTGTGTGGTATCTAATTCTGCTTGAATAGCAGCTGTTTCAGCTGTATTAGCTGTATTTAAGTTATCGATGTTGGTTTGTAATACGGCATCAGCAGCATCACTGTCGGCTTCATTCTGATTGACATCCGCCTGCACCGCAGCAATAGCAGTATCGGCATCTACTTCATTTTGATTGACATCCGCTTGAACGGTGGCGATGGCTGTATTTGTATCGGTCGCATTAATTGTTATGGATGTCGCATTGGTAGCAATCCCATCCGCATTGATTTTGACTTGGGCATCTAAATCTTCGGTCGCATCCACGATAGAAGTTGAGCTATTGATATAATTTGTCGAACCGTTTGCATCGTATGTTCCATCTGTTTCTAAACCAGCACCAGTTTGTGTGGCATCTAATTCTGCTTGAATAGCAGCTGTTTCAGCTGTATTAGCTGTATTTAGGTTATCGATGTTGGTTTGTAATACGGCATCAGCAGCATCACTGTCGGCTTCATTTTGGTTGACATCCGCCTGCACCGCAGCAATAGCAGTATCGGCATCTACTTCATTTTGATTGACATCCGCCTGCACCGCAGCAATGGCTGTGTTTGTAGCGGTCGCATTGTTCGTTATTGATGTCGCATTGGTAGCAATCCCATCCGCATTGGTTTTGACTTGGGCATCTAAATCTTCGGTCGCATCCACGATAGAAG
>NZ_JBHULS010000001.1:666782-993191 GCF_042684585.1 Bizionia sediminis | reverse complement strand
CGGACGATGTGTTATCGCAAGCATCTGTAAATGTCCAGGTACGTGTAATTAAAATGTTACAAGCGTCAGTATTGTCCACAACATCAGAAGACACACCAATGATAGTGCCGCCACAATTATCTGTTGCAGTTAACTCTTGCGCCACTGGTACTTCCGAAATACATTCGTAAGTTACATCGGCAGGCGCGTTTGGCGCTACAGGAGCCGTAGTATCAGATACGGTAATTGTTTGAGAAACGGACGATGTGTTATCGCAAGCATCTGTAAATGTCCAGGTACGTGTAATTAAAATGTTACAAGCGTCAGTATTGTCCACAACATCAGAAGACACACCCATGATAGTGCCGCCACAATTATCTGTTGCGGTCAATTCTTGCGCCACTGGTACTTCCGAAATACATTCGTAAGTTACATCGGCAGGTGCAGCAGGTACTACAGGAGCCGTTGTATCAGCCACGGTAATTGTTTGAGATACTGTTGATGTGTTATCGCAAGAATCTGTAAATGTCCAAGTACGTGTAATGATAATATTACAAGCGTCTGTATTGTCCACAACATCAGCAGGCACACCTATGATAGTACCACCACAATTATCTGTTGCAGTCAATTCTTGCGCCACTGGTACTTCAGAAATACATTCGTAAGTTACATCGGCAGGCGCGTTTGGTGCTATAGGAGCCGTAGTATCAGATACAGTGATTGTTTGAGAAACGGACGATGTGTTATCGCAAGCGTCTGTGAATGTCCAAGTACGCGTGATTTTTATGTTGCATACATCAGAATCAATAATTACATCAGAAGACACACCAATAATAGTACCACCACAATTATCTGTTGCGGTCAATTCTTGCGCCACTGGTACTTCCGAGATACACTCGTAAGTTACATCGGCAGGCGCAGCAGGCGCTACAGGAGCCGTAGTATCAGATACCGTAATTGTTTGAGAAACGGACGATGTGTTATTGCAAGCATCTGTAAATGTCCAAGTACGTGTAATGATAATGTTACAAGCGTCAGTATTGTCCACAACATCTGAAGGCACACCCATAATAGTACCACCACAATTATCTGTTGCAGTCAATTCTTGCGCCACTGGTACTTCAGAAATACATTCGTAAGTTACATCGGCAGGTGCAGCAGGTGCTACAGGAGCTAATGTATCCTGAATTGTAAAAGTGGCTGTTGTAGAAGTTTCATTTCCGCAAGCATCTGTTGCAGTAAATACAACAGTTGCCGAGCCGCTTGCGCCACAAGTCTCTATAAAGTTTGTAAAGTTATTTGTCCATACTATTGCCGAGCAATCGTCTGAAGCAACAGCACCACCGTTCGTAGTCAACCAGTTATCTAGTGCTACTTGGTTTCCATTACCGTCACACTCAATTGTTAAATCGGTTGCTGGTGTAATTATACTCACCGGCGTTGGCGCTGTTACAGAAAAAGTTCTTACAGTATTTGTAGTCTCACATGCATCTGTAGCGGTAAACGTAACTGTTGTAGTGCCTCCAGAGCATAATATTGGAGCTGTAGGCGTGCCATACGAGCCAGTTATACTACAGCCACCTGACACAGAGAATTCCGCTAACCAAGCACTAAAAGCTAGATCAATTTCAGCTTGCGTTTCATAGTCACATCCATCTAAAGTTAAATTTTCCGGTATGTTAACTATGCTAGGAGGCGCATTAATAGTTATGGTTTGCGTTGCCGATGCTGAAGCACCGCATTCATCGGTTATAGTAAAAACACGATTTATAACAAGCGGGCAGGACCCAGAAACAGTATCTTGATAGGTAATACTTACTACATTGTCTTCAGTAAATGTACCACCTTCGGCTGTAAATTGAGCTTCGGTAATTATTGATATTGTTTCGCTATAAGGAAGTGCCGTAGCATTACTGTTATTTAGATCGTTAGTTAAGCAACCCTCCAGCGAAAAAGCATTCGGAGCTATAATTGTAGGTGGTGTATTATCTTCAATTAACACATCAAAGGTAGCCGTAGCCGAGCATGATGAGTTAACATCGTTTACGATAACAGTGTAGGTTCCTGTCGATAAATTAGAGATATTTTGAGTGGTTGAGTTACCAGCATCATCCCAAGAGAAGGTGTAATTACCAGAACCACCTGTTACAGAAATTTCAAGAGCCCCCGTACTGGTGTTAGCGCAAGAAGTAGGTGTGTTGGTGTCCAATGTTATACTAATAGTTTCGTAAACGGTAACCGTTATTGGAATTCTGTTCGGACTCACACAATCTAAATCTATGCCTTCTGCTACATAATAAGTGTATACACCTGGCGTAGTGGTACTTGGTGTAATACTTGCTTGTGGCACTGCGTTTGGCGTGTCTTCATAATAAACAAGAATGTAATTTGAATTTGAAGCCGTAGCGGAAAGAGGACTAGCTGTTTCGCCAACGCAATAGGTTGCATCCATTGCTGAAATAGGTGTGGATGTAATATCTTCTATATTAATAGTAAATTCATAGTAACATGTAGAGGCGCCAGGAGGTACGGCATAATAGGTGCCTGCAACCGCTGGAAATGGATTTGATGTGTTGTATAAAATACTATTTGGAGTAAGTGGATATTCGTTATAGAATTTTGTTCCCGGAGGAAATTCTCCACTTACATCGGATACAGGAATTGGTGTAGTACCAATGTTGCAATAAAAGAAATCTCTTACCGCAGAGAAATTAGCACAATTATCATTAACAAATTGCGTGGAATTGATAGGAATAACCGTTGGCGTTGGAATAGGTTCACCAATACATGCTCCGTTAGTTTGATATCCTTGTATTAAAGGTTGGTTAAACGTTGTTTGCGAGGTACCACCAACACCACTTATAGACCCCAGCAAGGACATGTCGTTTCCACAATTGGCGTTTACTAATAGGGCACAATCGGTTGTAGCTACTAATTCAAATGATAAGGTAGCTAAAATATCGTTTACGTTGTTTGGAACTGGTAAGGTACCAATTTCCCAGACAATTGATCCTGTGGCACCCAAAGTTGGATTGAAGTAAGGAGCTGGAACAGATGAGGACACTGGCGGGTTTACCGAATAATTGATACTTAAATTATTATAGGTAGCCGTGTAAGGAATAGGAAGCGTAATAACAGCATTATTAATAGCTTCGTTTCCTTTATTTCTAACCGTTACCTCGTAATCTACTACCTGACCAGGAAGCACTTCAAAAGGCGTTGGATTGGGATTATTGTTAATTGCAGTATTTACCAAAATACCCTCGGCATCCGGAACATAAGCATCTACAGCAAAGGTTGTATTAAAAATAATATATGTATCCTGTGTAGAACCATACCTAAAGCGGGTAGAGGTTTGGTTATTATCAATAATGTCATTATTATTATTTGGAACATCAAACATAGCAATGTCCAAACCGGTATTGTTTAACCGATTTAAATTACGTGGGTTGCCACCTGTTTGAATGGATGAATTAAAAAAGTTAGTAGTAGAGTTTCCTGAATGACTTAAACGTTGGAATTGGTTATTGGACTGTCTTAAAATTTCAAAATAATCTCCGGTAATGTTAACATCACCCTCACCGGCCATCATGCCTAGCTTAATATTTACATTCCCGTTTTGTACGGCCTGGAAACCAGTTACATCAAAGGTGTGTTGCACAGTTGCATTACCTTGTACGTAGGCGTAACCGTCAAAAACAGTAATGTCGCGCCATTTCATTTTAGAATTTTCGTAAATAACAACCATACCCCAGCCACCGTAGTAGCCTGTGCTACCGCCATCGCCCTCTGAAAGTGCAATATCAGCCACGTAGTAATCACCCGTTCCAGCATTCTGAACCAAGTTAGTCACCTCCACATAACCGGCAAACATACCATCATCTCCAGGGAAGTTTATATCGTTGACATCGGCTACCAAAGTTTGGTAAGATTGGCCAGGCCCTTTAAATTTTATAGTTCTTCTTTGTAAGTTGGTAAAATTCGAACTTAAATTTCTACCTGTCCAATACAGACCGGCATAAATAATATTTGAACAACTCGGATTGGCACCATTTTCAGTTGATAAGTTTAAACGAGCCATGGAAGAGTTATAAGTAGACGGATCGCCATCCACATCAACATATTCCATGTCGTTATTACTATTACTTCTATTGTCTCTATAGTTTTCTAATGTTAGGTTGGTATTACCAATCATGGTAAAGTCACCCTTAACACTATAAACAGTTTTGTTAGGCGTAAAATCCGATGCCCTTGGTGTAAAAGGCTTTCTAACTTGACTGTAACCATAAAAACTAGCTCCTATTAACAAAATTGTTACCAGGATGCTTTTAAGGAAATTTCCTTTAGCAGGAACTAGATTAGCATTTAGTTTTTTCATCTTTATAATAATTAATTATTATTATTGGTTTTAAGCAGGATTAACTACTTTGTAAAAAGTAGTAGGGATATTATTGGCGTTAATAAGAAAGTTTCTAATTTGAGCGTCGGAACATTCAAACAAGCATTTTACGTATATATATTGTAATGAGGAAAATCCGTTTATTCGAGAGACATCAAACCTGGTATTTAATTCAGATGGTCTGCTTAAGGTAATTGTAATTACTTTTACTTCTCGAAAAAGGGAATTGTTAGTCTCGGCAACACGAAAGGAATTTGCATCCAAAAATTTTAAAACGGTAGGGCGTTCATCGCCGGTTACATTTATGATGCGATTTTCTTCAACATAAATAGTAGGATTTTTCCCGTGCAAAAGGCCATCAGGAAACGATACGGACGACCTAGACGTATTACCGTTATAGTTGTCGTCATAAATTCTTGTAATGTTGTTTTGGGCAAAGCCACTAGCACTAAAGAAAAGTGATAACGTAAAAACTGCCAAAGCAATTTTAAGCGTTGCATTCAATCTGTTTTTCATAATTACGGATATATAAATTCTTTAACTTTTATGTAAAAGCTAATAAATCAAGTGAATTTAAAACCTATGCAAAACACTAACTAGTGCCATTACATAGGAGTCAATTTTCTAAAAATGGTGAGAGGGATCCTTTTAAGGACCTTGAAGGTTTTAAAATTTTAGATAATTTTGAAATCATTGATTAATAGCTTACGAAACAAATTACGCTCGTAAATTTTGTGTGGTCAAAAAAAAATGTTAAATAGCTAATAAATTCGTTTAAAGGAATAATTGTGCATTTTTGTCGACAAATAAATAGCGTTGGTCGACATGTTTTTAATCGTAGCTTAAAACCTGTTGCCTTCCTGTTTAAACAGGCTTATATGGTGCGTAAGGTTATTTTTAATTGTAATTTTTTAAATAAAAAAACACTAAAATAGTAGTATTTTAACCCCAACAACCCACTTTAATTGTATTATCATGAAAACACTTAGCCTAGTACGGCACGCCAAATCATCGTGGAAACTGGATTTACCCGATGCCCTGCGTCCGCTTAACAAACGCGGGTTAAAAGATGCCGCTAAAATGTCTAGCTATTTAAAAGCCTTACATTTTAAACCCGATTTTTTAATAGCTAGTAATGCAGAAAGAGCCAAACACACAGCCAAAATATTTATAGATACGTTAAACCTAGCTCCCGATATTTGTAAATTTACACACGAATTATACGATTTTTCTGGAAGTTATGTTATGCTGCACATAAAAGAATGCCCAAACCACGTTAATCATTTAGTTGTATTTGGTCATAACCATGCCATAACACACATAGCTAACACACTAGGGGATAAATACATTGACAATGTGCCTACCTGTGGCGTAGTAACTATTAATTTTGATGTGCTACAATGGCAAGCCATAAAAAAAGGAATTACCACACAGTTTTTGTTTCCAAAAGGCCTAAACAATTAAAAAATAAATACCTTTATAAGCGGTCGTGGTTTTATTTAAGTAGATAGAATATATTTGCCCTTATAGTAACATATAATATGAAGAAACAAGCATTATCCAACAGATATATAAACAGAGAAGTTAGCTGGCTGCAATTTAATGCACGAGTGTTGCAAGAAGCGGACGACGAAACCGTACCGCTTATTGAAAGGCTTCGCTTTCTGGGGATATTTTCAAATAATTTAGATGAGTTTTTTAAGGTACGCTATGCTACGGTAAAGCGCATTGTAGAGGCTGGTAAAGGGGGTAAAAGCGAGCTAGGAGGTATAAAGGCAAACGAACTTTTAGATATTATTACCCAAATAGTTATTAAGCAGCAAAGTGATAGCTTGGAAATTTTAAGCAAAATACACAAACAGCTTGAGGCCGAAGGTATTTACATAATTAATGAAACGGAAATTTTACCATCGCAACACGATTTCATAAAAAATTATTTTCATCAAAAAGTAAGTCCGGCATTGGTAACTATTATTTTAAGCGATCAGGTGGAGTTGCCAAACCTAAAAGATAGTGCGGCCTATTTGGCAGTAAAATTATCTTTAAGTGAAAAGGAAAATCAGTTTGCGCTCATAGAAATAGCGAAAGCCATGGACCGTTTTGTAGTACTGCCCAAACAAGATGGTAAAAGCTACATTATTATGCTGGACGATTTACTGCGCTATTGTTTAGATGATATTTTTAATATTTTCGATTACGATCATATTTCCGCCCACATGATTAAAATTACCCGCGATGGTGAGCTGGATTTGGAAAGTGACTTGAGTAAAAGCTTTATTGAAAAAATTTCAGATAGTGTAAAAGATAGGCAAATAGGAGAACCCGTGCGTTTTGTTTACGACAAAACTATAGACGCCGAAACATTACAATACCTGCTTAATAAAATGAATATAGAGCCCACAGATAGTAAAATTCCTGGAGGGCGCTATCACAACAGGCGCGACTATATGGATTTTCCAAGTTTAAGGCGTACCGATTTGTTGTACAATAAAATAGAAGCACTACCCGTAAAAGGTTTAAGTTTTCAAGAAAGTATTTTTAAATCTATTGCGCTAAAAGACTACTTAATACACACCCCATACCATACGTTTTCTTACGTGGTTAAATTTTTACGCGAAGCAGCATTAGATCCCAAAGTAAACACTATTAAAATCACAATCTATAGGCTGGCGCAAATCTCGCACGTAGCCAGCTCTTTAATTAATGCGGCCAAAAATGGAAAAAAAGTTACGGTAGCCATTGAAATTCAAGCTCGTTTTGATGAACAAGCCAACATTGACTATGCCCAGCAAATGCAAAACGAAGGTGTCCATTTAGTATTTGGTGTACAAGGTTTAAAGGTTCATAGTAAAATGTGCGTTATTGAACGTCTGGAACAAACAAAAATAAAACGTTATGGCTTTGTTAGTACCGGGAATTTTAATGAAAGTACTGCAAAAATCTACACGGATTACACGTTGTTTACTGCCAATCAAAAAATATTAAAAGATGTAAACAAAGTGTTCAGCTTTTTTGAAACCAATTATAAAATTTATCGCTATAAACATATTATTACCTCGCCACATTACACAGAAAAAACGCTATTCCGATTAATAAATGCTCAAATAGTAAATGCTTCTTTAGGGAAACCAGCACAAATACGCTTTAAAATGAATAGCCTATCTAGTTACCGAATGGCAGATAAATTATACGAAGCTAGTAGGGCCGGCGTAAAAATTCAGATGGTGGTACGCGGTATTTGTTGTTTAATTCCGGGTGTACCAAATATGAGTGAGAACATTGAAGTAATTAGTATTGTAGATAAATTTTTGGAACATTCTAGATTGTATATTTTTGGGCCAGATAACGATGCACAAATTTATATCTCTTCGGCAGATTTAATGACGCGAAATATTGAAAATAGAGTAGAAGTAAGTTGCCCCATTTACGATCCAGATATTAAGCAAGAATTACTGGATAATTTCCATATTTTTTGGAGCGCTAATGTAAAAGCACGTATTTTGGATGAAGCACAATCCAATCAATATAAAGAAAAAAAGGAACCAGTAGTTCGTGCACAATTTGCCATTTACGAATATTATTTAAACAAATTAAAAAGTTAGCATGCTAACCATTAAAAAGTACGCAGCCATAGACATTGGATCCAATGCGGTCCGTTTGCTTATTGCTAATATTATAGAGGAAAAAGGTAAAGCAACACGTTTTAAAAAAAGTTCACTGGTACGTGTTCCCATTCGTTTGGGTTCAGACGTTTTTATAAAGGGTAAAATATCTAAACACAACGCCGAACGCTTACAGGATACCATGCATGCTTTTAAGCTGCTCATGAAATCGCATAATGTTCTAAAATATAAAGCATGTGCCACTTCGGCCATGCGCGAGGCAAGCAATGGACAAAAAATTGCAGCGCGTATTGAAAGCGACATTAATATTAAAATTGATACCATTGCAGGCGAAGAAGAAGCTGCCATTATAGCCGCAACAGATTTAAACGCCTATATTAAACCTGATAAAACCTATTTATATGTGGATGTAGGTGGTGGCAGTACCGAATTTACCATTATTCATAATGGAACGTCTGTAGCATCCAAATCTTTTAAAATAGGAACAGTACGACTGCTAAACGACATCGTAAAAAATGAAACCTGGAATGAATTGGAGTATTGGATTAAAAAACAAACCACTAACTACGATAAAATTGCTGTTTTGGGTACAGGCGGTAATATTAATAAAATTTTTAAAATTTCAGGGAAAGCTTTGGGTAAACCGCTAACCTATTTTTATTTGTCATCCTACTATAACACGCTGCAAACCTATTCCTATGAGGAGCGAATTTCGGAATTAGATTTAAACCAAGATCGCGCCGATGTTATTATACCGGCAACACGTATTTATTTGTCGGCCATGAAATGGAGCGGTGCTAAAGATATTTATGTTCCAAAAATTGGTCTAGCCGACGGCATTATTAAAAGTATCTATTACGAAACGGTTACAAGTAATACACAGTAAAAATCATGCAGTTTATCTTTTTATTACAATATATTTAAGAAATTAATTTATATTCGTGGAACTTAACCAATTTTAAGACCGCGTTAAACTTTTATAATCATGAAAAAACAATTACTATTTTTAGGTGTTGTATTAATTACAACTTTTTCTTTCGCTCAAAATGCTATGTACGGTGTTCGTGCAGGTATAAATGTGTCTAATTTAGACTTTGAGCCAGATGCCACATTCGATAACCAACACCGAAATGGCTTTGCCATTGGTTTCTTTGGCGAGTACAACTTATCGCCTGTTATTGCTTTAGCACCAGAATTACAGTTTTCTGCTGAAGGGGCTAAAGACAGATCTTTGCGAGTAGATTACATTCAAGCGCCTATTTTAGTAAAATTTAAAATTGGCGATAGGCTTTCGGTTGGCGCAGGGCCACTGGTAGGTGTTAAAGTACATGAATTTGAAGATGGCTATGCTAATTTTGGATTTTCGGGAGTTGGCGCTATTGAAATTATGATAACCGACGAATTTTTTATCGATGCGCGTTACCACTATGGCGTTACCAACATTTTAGAAGATAACATAATTGGTTTAGAAGCCACTAATACAAACATACAAATAGGTATAGGTGTAAAAATATAATACGTCTGTAACTTGCTATTTGTCATAAAAAAAGTCCAATACTTAATTTAGTATTGGACTTTTTTTTTTATGTAATTAACCGGATTGTGTTTAACCGTGAATGGTTTCTTTTTTGCCTAAATCCTTCATAATTTCAGCTTCAAAGGCTAGTAATTCTTGCCATTTTTGGTCTACTTCCTCGCGCTGGCCATACTGCCTAGCAAAGCTTAAAAACATCGTGTAATGGTTGGCTTCACTTACCATTAATCGTCTGTAAAATTCAGCTAAATCTTTATCTTCTAACTCTAAAGATAATAACCTAAACCGTTCGCAACTTCTGGCTTCTATTAAGGCGGCATATAGTAATCTGTGCACTAATTGTGTCGTTCGGCTGCCTCCTTTTGGAAAGAAGGTGGTTAACTTAATAACATATTCGTCTTTCCGGTCTCTACCCAATGTCCAGCCTTTCTCTATAATACGATCATGTACCATTTTAAAATGGCTAATTTCTTCTTTTACTAATGCGGTCATTTCCTGAACCAACTCTGTATATTCAGGGAAACTAACTATTAACGATATAGCTGTGCTGGCAGCTTTTTGCTCGCAGTAGGCATGATCTGTTAAAATTTCTTCTATATTTTTTTCTACTATATTTACCCATCTAGGGTCTGTTGGTAATTTTAATCCTAGCATGCTATTTTTTTTAAAAACTTATTTTATAATTTTATTACTTTATTTCCTTCCTGATCCAATCTTTTTGTTGCCTAGTATGCTGTTGAAATTTATTTTTAAATATCCAATCCAAAGGTTGTTTTTAAAACTTCAATCGCTGGGTTTTTAGTCTTTAATTTTTCGTACTGTTCCAAGGTTGTGTAGGCGTACTGCTTTTCTTTGGCTTCGTTTACTTTAATATCTAAATGAATGTCGTAATTATTAAGACTTTTTCTAATGAAGTTTAGTAACTCGTAGGATTCTCTTTCAATCTCTATTTTATTGGTTTCGTTTGGAAATTCTAATTGAATGGCAGTACCTTTAACTTTAGGAACATCAATAGATAGGATAGCGGCTAAAATAAACTTACCGCGGGCTTCTAATTCTTTTATAAAGGCATTCCAAACGGCAATTAGTTGGGTTTCTGTAAAAGCGTCTTTTGGTAATTCGGTTTCCTCAATTACCACATCCATTTGGCGTATTTGATGCTCTTTCTTGGCCCGAATGCTTTTTAAGGACAGGCCAGAGGTAGCCTTCTTTTTTGTTTCTGAGGATAGTACAGGTTTTTTGGTAGTAATGGGCTCTGACACAGCACTGCTTGCAACCGCTTGAGGTGTGCTAGATGCTTCTGGGCTAACTGATGCACTTAATTTGGAAGTTTCTGGCGGCTTTTTATTAACCTGAACAGGTGTCACACCTATTTTTTTAAAATAGTGCGGCGGAATTATAAAGTGTTTAGAATTTTTTTTTTCTCCATCGAAAGTGATAGAGGCAAGTTGCATGAGGCAAAGTTCAACCAGTAGGCGCTGGTTTTTACTAGATTTATATTTTAGGTCGCAATCATTTGCAAGTTCAATAGCTTTAAACAACATGGCCTGTGGCGCTTTTCGCGATTGCATTAAGTAGGTGTCTTTAGTTTCGTCGCCTACCTCAAGCAAATCCACGGTACTTGGATTCTGACAAACCAGTAAATCTCTAAAATGCGAAGCCAGACCAGCAATGTAATGATGCCCATCAAACCCTTTGGCTAGCACACTATTAAATTGAATCAGCAATTCGGGTATTTTATTTTCCAATATAAAATCGGTACTCGTAAAATAAGTTTCGTAATCTAAAACATTTAAATTTTCGGTTACGGCTTGGCGCGTTAAATGTTTCCCTGAAAAGCTAACTACACGGTCAAAAATTGATAAGGCGTCGCGCATGGCGCCATCTGCCTTTTGTGCAATTATATGTAGCGCATCGTCTTCGGCTGTTATACCTTGCTCTTCGGCAATATATTTTAGGTAGTTTTTAGCATCCTTAACGGTTATTCGTTTAAAATCGAAAATTTGGCAGCGGGATAAAATAGTAGGAATAATTTTATGCTTTTCCGTGGTAGCTAAAATAAAAATACAATGTACCGGTGGCTCTTCTAATGTTTTTAAAAACGCATTGAAGGCCGAGGCCGAAAGCATATGAACCTCGTCAATTATATAAACTTTGTATTTACCTACTTGCGGCGGAATGCGCACTTGGTCGGTAAGGTTTCTTATATCATCTACAGAATTATTAGATGCGGCATCCAGCTCAAACACATTAAAAGCAAAGTCTTCATCTTCCTTTTCGCTACCATCGCTATTAATCATTTTTGCTAAAATTCTAGCACAGGTAGTTTTGCCAACACCACGAGGTCCTGTAAAAAGTAATGCTTGCGCTAAATGATTGTTTTCAATAGCGTTTAATAAGGTATTTGTAATGGCTTGCTGGCCAACAACGTCCTTAAACGTTTGTGGTCTGTATTTGCGTGCCGATACTACAAAATGTTCCATTATTACTTACTTTTTAGTACACAAATATACAATAAAAATACCTGAATAGCGTGTATGGTTTTTTATAAATATACCATAACTAAAACTCGTTTTGGCTGTTGTTTTTTCTATTTAGTTAGGCTCGTGAGAATTATAAATTTAAAAATAAATTACATTTTCGGTATTTAGTATTGTAACTTTGTGCACGAGCAAATTGCCTTACCGCGCCAAATTTATTTTGGTGAGGAAAGTCCGAACACCAAAGCGCAAACATAGTGGTTAATGGCCACCAGTTGAAAAATTAGGAAAAGTGCAACAGAAAGAATGTACAGGTAATGCTGTAGTGAAATCAGGTAAACTCTATGTGGTGCAATGTCATGTAAACCAATTTTTTAAATCGGCTATCTAGCTGGTTTAAATGCGTGCGGCGCGTACGTTTATTGGAGGGTAGGCAGCTAGAGTGTATTGGCAACAATGCATCCAGATAAATGGTAAGGGCTTTTTAATTTATTTTAAAGAGTACAGAATTCGGCTTATAGATTTGCTTAAAAAAACAGGCTCTTTGTATTACAAAGAGCCTTGTTTTTTTATTCATTGCTTCCTGTTTCTTCGGGGTTTTCAAAAAAACTAAATACATTACCACCGTAGCTTTTAGAGTAACTATAGTATTCTAAATAGCTTAAATTTGTATGTTTGGAATGCTCTATAATTAAAACTCCTTCATTTTCTAGTAATTTATTTTTAAATACCAAAGCGGGTATATTGCTAAAATCTTCCAAAGGGAACGCGTATGGCGGATCGGCAAAAATGATGGTAAATTTAGGGAGATTTGTACTTTCTAAATATTTAAAAACATCGCTTTTTAGTACCTGAATGGGCATATTAAACTCTGATGCCGTTTGGTTTATAAATTTCACGCAGGCATGGTGGGTATCTACGGCCGTAATATGTTCCGTGCCTCTGGACGCAAATTCGTAACTAATATTTCCTGTTCCAGAAAACAAATCTAACACAGAAACAGCATCAAAATAATAGCGATTATTTAAAATATTAAACAAGGCTTCTTTAGCCATATCAGTTGTGGGCCTTACGGGTAATTTTTTAGGTGCCGTTAGTCGCCGTCCTTTGTATTGACCTGAAATAATGCGCATTAAAAACTAGATATTAGTGTGAAATTTTGGTGCTTATTTTCTGTGGGTATTGCTAATTTATAATAGTCCTTACGCTGTCCAAAATGAACGTTACGCACATATTTATGAGTTATTTGGTATAACGGATCTGTTTCCGTTATAGCTCCTAAAAAATATAAGTCCAAACTATCTGGAGTAAGTTGAAGTTGTTCTGCTGTAAAGAGTAAATAATATATAAAATCTTCTTTTGTACGGTATTCAAAACTATTGTATAATTCTAAACTACCTGCTTTTATTGCAACAATTTCAAAGTGATTTTTTGCTACATGCACATACAGACACGTGCTGCCTTTACTTTGTGTTTGTTGGAGTACTTGTTCAATTAGTATTGTGGAAAAGTGTTTGTACGAAAACGCACCAAAATGTTCAAAAATATAATTATTAATATTTACGTAGGGCACATAAACATTTTTGCACTGGGCATTTGCTATGGTATCGAAACTAATAAAATCAGATCGTAAAATTTTGGCATTAAATTTTAGATAATCCGCCAAATGGTCTTCACTAAAAAGAGGATCGGGTACGACAGCTGCTAATTCGTTTTCGTGAATAACCTGAATGTCGTTAAAATCAGCTTGTAGGGGTTTTTCTGTTTCAAAGGTTTCCTTTAATAAATCTAGAATTTTATACGGATTTTCAGGTTTGTTAGTATTTACCGTTTTTAAATAAACAATGGCTTGCTTTTCAATGTCTAGGATACAAAAAGAAAGTCCATTCAAACTAATTTGAATGGACAAGTTCTGTTTATGTGGTTTGGATGTAATTTTATTCGTTGTCGCCATAGGTTTTTGGCCAATTTCCGTTCGTTTTAACCTCTGTCATGGATCCCACACGAATGGCATCGCCATTAACAGCATCTACAGAAATAACCTGATTTTCTTGTAAAATTAAATCTCTATCCTGATCATTTAAAATAACGGCTTTCTTAACAAAGGCTTCAAATACAGGTATTTTCACATCGTCTTCTTCCAGGAAACCAGCACTCATTTCAAATTTCGCACCAGGCTTGCCTACTGGTACATTCATCATTTCTTTGTAGCGTGCAGAGGTTCCAAATAATGAATCGCGTACAGGCACAAAATTTAAGGTATCAATTATGGTACTATCTTTCATTGTTTCTACACCGCCATAACGTTTTGTAAGCGCCACATCCAATACAAGGGTATCGCGACGTTGTGTAATGGTATATTTTGAAGTATCTATAAACTGAATTAAATTTTCAAAATTTGGTGCAAATACACCAGTTACTTGTCTGTGAGCCAATTGTGCATCACGAATATCAATAAGGCGTTTAATAACTTCAGCGTAACGTTCCTTTTTAACTTGGTTAAATTGGATTGGTTTATATACAGACATGAAAGTTTGGTAGCCTAAAATACCAATTAGCACCCATAGCGCTACGATTAATACAGGTTTAAATTTAATTGGAATAAATTTGTCTACAAGCCAAACTAAACCAATGGTTACTGCTATTACCGCAACTACTATCAGAATTATTGTTACCATAGTCTTTTTAAAATAAATATTAAGGTTGTACGCAAATCTACAATTTTTTTTTAATCGCAAAAGGCAATGAGGCTAAAAATCATTGTTATCTTTGGTGTTAAATTTAAAAAGCCCTTCTGCAAATGAATGCCAATACGTTTTATGCGCTTGTAAAACAGCAGTTTCCGTTTCAACCAACTTTAAAACAGGACATTGTTTTGCAACAATTGTCTGAATTTATTTTTTCAGACAATAAAAACGCACTCTATTTGCTAAAAGGCTACGCCGGAACGGGTAAAACTACTATTATAAGCGCTGTTGTTTCCAATTTATGGAAGGCAAAAAAAAGTGCTGTATTATTAGCACCAACAGGCCGAGCGGCAAAAGTAATTTCAAACTATGCTAAAAAAGAGGCATTTACAATTCATAAAAAAATATATTTTCCTAAAAAAGAACGAGGTGGCGGTGTTAAATTTGTAAAACAACCTAACAAACACAAAAACACCATTTTTATTGTAGATGAAGCTTCTATGATACCAGATACGCCAGGCGATTCGAAGTTTTCCGATGGTAATTCACTTTTGGACGATTTAATGAGCTACGTTTATTCTGGCCACAAATGTAAATTGCTTTTAATTGGCGATACTGCCCAACTACCACCGGTAAAGTTAGATTTAAGTCCGGCTTTGGATGCTAATATTCTGTCCTTAAGTCATAATAAAGAAGTAACTAAAATGGAGTTGGATGAAGTGATGCGACAAGCTCAAGATTCTGGTATTTTAGTTAACGCCACTCATTTACGAACCCTGTTGGACGACACTTTTTTTGAAAATTTTAAATTTAAGTTAAAAGGTTTTACAGACATTGTTAGGCTTGTAGATGGTTATGAAATTATGGATGCTATTAGCGATGCCTATAGTAATTTGGGAAACGAAGAAACCGCGATAATTGTTAGAAGCAATAAACGAGCCAATTTATACAACGAACAAATTAGAAGTCGTATTTTATTTAATGAGAATGAACTATCGGCAGGCGATTTTTTAATGGTAGTTAAAAACAACTATTTTTGGGTTAAGCCAAATTCAGAAGCCGGCTTTATTGCCAATGGTGATATTATTGAAATACTAGAAATTTTTAGCATTAAAGATTTATATGGATTCCGATTTGCTGAAGTAAAAATACGTATGGTAGATTATCCGCGAATGGCTCCTTTCGAAACCGTGTTGATGCTGGATACTATTACCGCAGAAACACCTTCATTACCTTACGAGGATTCCAATAGGCTGTATCAAGAGGTTATGGAGGATTATGCACATGAAACCAGCAATTACAAAAAGTTTTTAGGGGTTAAAAACAACAAGTTTTTTAATGCCTTACAGGTTAAGTTTTCGTATGCTATTACGTGTCATAAATCGCAAGGAGGCCAATGGAATACGGTTTTTGTAGAGCAGCCGTATTTACCCGAAGGTATAAATGTAGATTACCTGCGCTGGTTGTACACAGCAATTACCAGAGCCAAAGAAAAACTCTATTTAATTGGTTTTAAAAATGAATTTTTTAGCGAATAGTTTGGGTAGTAGTACCATTCAATAAACCTATAATCTTTTCCAAACTTTACCCGAAACTAACAAGTAGTGCCGTAAATTTTGCTATTTTTGAAACACCTACAACTATATGAAACTGCAAAGCATAAACAGTTTTAAAAAAAAAGCTGTGAACGCTTGGCTAGATTTTTAAAAAAAGTTGTTCTAAGAAAATAAATACCATACATGAAAGTAATATCCATGATACCCGCGCGCTACAAAGCGTCTCGTTTTCCAGGCAAACTCATGCAAAATTTAGCTGGAAAAACGGTTATTTTAAGAACCTATGAGGCCACCGTAAATACACAACTCTTTGACGATGTTTATGTGGTAACAGATAGTACCATTATATACGACGAAATAGTAAGCCATGGTGGAAAAGCCATTATGAGCAAAAAAGAGCATGAATGCGGAAGCGATAGGATAGCAGAAGCTATTGAAACCATGAGCGATGTAGATATTGTGGTTAACGTGCAAGGCGATGAACCTTTTACTGAAGTAACGGCTTTAAAAAGTTTAATACATGTGTTTCATGACGACACACATAAGGAAATTGATTTGGCCTCTTTAATGGTGCGTATTACAGAATGGGAGGAAATAAAAAACCCGAATACCGTAAAGGTAATTGTCGATCAAAATAATTTTGCTCTTTATTTTTCCAGAAGCCCAATTCCTTATGCGCGAGATACACGTGTAGCGGTACCTTATTTTAAGCACAAAGGCGTTTATGCGTTTAGGCGTCAAGCCTTATTGGATTTTTACAATTTGCCTATGTTGCCTTTGGAGGCCTCCGAAAAAATTGAATGCATCCGGTATTTAGAGTACGGAAAAAAAATTAAAATGGTAGAAACCAATATTCAAGGTGTGGAAATAGACACACCAGAGGATTTAGAATTAGCAAATAAATTGTGGACATAAATTACCAACACATACAAGTAGTTGGTTTTGATGCCGATGATACCCTTTGGGTAAACGAAACCTATTTTAGAGAAGCCGAAGCAGCTTTTGGAAACCTATTGTCTTCCTACGAAACATTAAATAAAATAGACCAAGAATTGTATAAAACACACATTAAAAATTTAGCTATTTATGGCTATGGTGTAAAGGGTTTTGTACTATCCATGGTAGAAACAGCCATTGAAATATCTAATAACGCCATAAATGCCCAAACCATGCAAGCCATTTTGGAAATAGGGAAAGATATGCTGGAAAAACCTATTGAACTGTTGGAAGGCGTGGAAGAGGTGTTAAGCCAGTTAGCATTAAAATACAAATTAATACTGGCTACTAAAGGCGATTTGCTGGATCAAGAGCGCAAATTAAAAAATTCGGGGTTACTAGATTTTTTTCATCATATTGAAGTTTTAAGCGACAAAAAAGAGGATAATTATTCCAGACTCCTAAACCATTTGGATATTAAACCATCACAGTTTTTAATGATAGGAAATTCTTTAAGGTCCGATGTGTTACCGCTTTTAAACATAAAAGCACAAGCCATACATGTCCCTTTTCATACTACTTGGGTCCACGAGCAGGTAAAAGATTTAGAAACAAATGGGAAATCTTATAAAACAGTTAAAAATTTAAAAGCCTTACCAGAATTGTTACTTTAGTGTCTGTTGCTTTCAGAAATTATAACGATATTTATAAATTGAAATTAGCCCTAATAAAAGAATAAAAATTAATAATAGAAGCTTTAAAAGCCTTGTTTTTCTATTTGAAGAAGCGTTTTACATGAGTTATAAAAATTATCCCATGGTGTCTCGAGTGGTGTTTGGTCGAGGCAGTTTTAGTCAATTAGCCGATATCTTGGCTCCTAAACGTTTAGGCATAAATGCCCCCTTTATTTTTTTAATAGACGATGTTTTTGAAAAAAATGTTGCGCTACCAAGCCCTATTCCCACAGGGTATTCAGATAAAATTATATTCATTTCGGCAAATGAAGAACCCAAAACATCACAGGTAGATGCATTAGTAGAAGACATTATTCTTACCAGTAAAGAATTGCCTTCAGGTATTATTGGTATTGGTGGCGGTACCGTAATGGATATGGCCAAAGCGGTGGCTATTATGCTAACAAACAAGGGTGAAGCAAAAGATTATCAGGGTTGGGATTTGGTTAAAAATCCAGCTATTTATCATGTGGGCATTCCAACTATTTCTGGTACCGGAGCCGAGGTTTCCAGAACTACCGTTTTAACGGGGCCCGAGAAAAAATTGGGGATTAATTCAGATTTTACACCATTCGATCAGGTTATTTTAGACCCGGAATTAACAAAGGACGTACCCAAAGACCAGTGGTTTTATACAGGCATGGATTGCTTTATTCATTGCGTGGAGTCGCTACAAGGAACTTATTTAAACGCATTTAGCCAAACCTACGGCGAAAAAGCATACGATTTATGTTGCGAACTATTTTTAGATAATACGCTTGCGCCAGAGGTTATGCAAGATAAACTCATGATGGCTTCTTGGCATGGCGGAATGAGTATTGCCTATTCGCAGGTTGGTGTTGCCCATGCCATGAGTTACGGACTGGGGTATGTATTAGGAACCAAACACGGTATTGGAAATTGCATAGTTTTTGACCATTTGGAGGAATTTTATCCAGAAGGCGTAAAAATTTTCAAAGCAATGAAGGCTAAACATGGTATTTCGTTACCACAAGGAATTTGTGCCGACTTAACCGAAGAACAATTTGACGCTATGATAAATGTGTCCTTAAGTTTAGTGCCGCTTTGGGAAAATGCGCTGGGTAAAAATTGGGATAAAATTATTACCCGAAGTAAATTACGTAATCTTTACGCCAAAATGTAGCATGCAAAAAATAGCAGCGTTTATTTATTTTAAACTGTTGGGCTGGCGCATTACCGGTAATAAAAACTTTTCTAAACATACCGTAAAGAAAGCGGTGCTTATAGCCGTACCACATACAAGCTGGCACGATTTTTACATTGGTGTTTTATTAAGAAAAATAGTAGGTGTTAAATCCAACTTTATTGCAAAAAAGGAACTGTTTGTTGGTCCATTTGGCTGGTATTTAAAAAGTATTGGTGGTGCCCCAATAGACCGCGGAAGCAAGCAAGACAAAGTAAAAGCTATTGCACAACTTTTTAAAGATAATGAGGAGTTTAGGTTGGCGCTAGCGCCCGAAGGAACACGGAAAAAAGTGACCGAATGGCGCACCGGCTTTTACTTTATTGCTAAAGAAGCCCAGGTGCCTATTATTATGTTTACATTAGATTTTAAAAATAAGGAAAATAGGATTTCACAACCGTTTTATCCTACAGATAATATGGAGGCAGATTTTAAACACATGAAAGCCTTTTTTAAAGGGGTAGAAGGTAAGGTTGCAGCTTACTCCTAAAAAAAACAGACGCTATGGAAACATAGCGTCTGTTTTTTTTGAGATAGAGCAGGTCTAGTTTTCTTGCATGGTGTGATAAACATTTTGCACATCGTCGTCTTCCTCTAATTTTTCAAGAAGTTTTTCAACATCGGCAGCTTCTGCTTCACTTAATTCCTTGGTTACTTGTGGAATGCGTTCGAATCCAGACGATAAAATTTCAATATTACGACGTTCCAATTCGGCTTGGATAGCACCAAAATTTTCGAAAGGCGCATAAATTAAAATTCCGTCGTCGTCTGCAAATACTTCTTCTGCGCCAAAGTCTATAAATTCCAGTTCTAGTTCCTCTGGATCTAAATCGCCAGCTTCAATGCGAAAATTACAAGTATGATCAAACATGAACACCACAGAGCCCGAGGTGCCCAAACTACCATCGCATTTATTAAAATAACTGCGAACATTGGCTACCGTGCGTGTGTTATTATCGGTAGCGGTTTCAACTAAAACGGCAATGCCATGCGGCGCATAACCTTCAAAAATAACCTCTTTGTAGTCGCCTTGACTTTTATCTGATGCTTTTTTTATAGCACGTTCCACATTGTCTTTAGGCATATTTACGGCTTTCGCGTTCTGAATTACGGCACGTAATCGGGCGTTCGAGGCGGGGTCTGGGCCACCTTCTTTAACAGCCATAACAATGTCTTTACCAATGCGCGTAAACGCTTTACTCATGGCAGACCAACGTTTCATTTTTCGTGCTTTCCGGAATTCAAAAGCTCTTCCCATAAACTTAAATTATATTAAATTGTTTGTAACGTGTTTTGTTTTATTCAAGCTTCTAACTTGTATTTAGGCAACAAATTTAAAAAAATAAAGCAATTGCAAATACTGCAAAACCAAAAATCATGCTTGTAACAGTTTCTAGCTTTATTGTGTTAAGCGTCTTCCTCGGGTATTACAATAGCATCAATAGCTTCGGCTAGTTTAAAATCTTTATGGGTAACGCCGCCAGCATCATGGGTGGTTAAACTAATATTTAAAACGTTATAGGTGTTGCTCCAGTTAGGATGGTGGTTAAGCGTTTCGCAGTCGAAAGCTATACGGCTCATGGCACTAAAACAGTCTTTAAAATTGTCGAATTCAAATTCGGCATGAATGGCGTTATCTTGGTAGTGCCATTCTGGAAAGCGCAATAGTTTTTTTTGGATCTCGTCTTCGGTTAATTTACTCATAATTGTCAATATTTATTTCTACTAATATGGCTAAATTATAAAGGATTACCAAACTATACTTCAATTTTTGTTAGAAAATCGTTACTTTCAAATTGCAAGTGTGTTGGTAGCAAATTGTATTTTGGTAAAACAGCTAAATACCTATCGTTATTGGTTGTAAAAACGTTTTTAATTAAGGCTTTAGGCTGTGCCAACTTTTGTAAAATGTCTTTAATAAAGGCATCATGATGCACCAAATCTGTGCTACCCAAATGAAAAATTCCTGTTTTATTTTGGTTTATTATAAAGTGTATTTGTTGGGTTAATTTGGTATCTATGCCAATGTTTAGAATTAAATTAGGAAACACCTCAATAGGTTCTTTATCTTTTAAAAGTGTTTTTATGGCCTGCAATCTGGGAGACATTTGCCCGAAAACCATGGGAAGCCTAACAATAATTGCTTGGTGTTTAGGCAGGCGCAGCAGCATGTTTTCAATTTTTATTTTAAAATGGCCGTATATACTTTGGCTAAACGTTTTATCGGTTTCGTAGCTTGGATATTTGCTGTAAGAGTAGAAAACATTAGCCGAAGATAAAAACAACAGTTTACAACCGTTGGCCTGTACGTATTGAATAAGATGCGTGTGCGCCAAAATTTGGGCATGAAAATTTCCGCGTAATGCCGAAATTATAAACGTTGGTTTTACCTGGTTTAAAATTTCGAATACATCGTCCGTTTCCACATCGTACTGATAAAAATGCTGATTTGAAGCGTAAGATGTATTGGCTGTTTTATAAGTACCATAGGTATTGTAATAAGGGCACAGTTCTTTGTATAATGCGTTTCCTATAAATCCGCTGGCGCCTAAAATTAAAATTCTATGTTTTATTGGTGTTGCCCACATGGCTTTGTTGCCTGTTTTGTTGTTTTAGTAATTGGTATATTCGTTTAAACTTCTGTAAACAAAACAGTCACATAAATAGTGGTTATGTGACTGTTAAAGTTTTACATGTTTTAAGTTGAACACAGTTGCGAATACATAATATTCCTGTGTTTTAGCTATAATTAACCCTTGTAAAAAGGTAATTTAACTATTGTTGCTGGAACCGCATTTTTCCGAATTTGAATGTAAATTGTATTATTTACGCCGTTAAATTCTGATGCTACATACCCCATACCAATTCCTTTTTTAAGCATTGGCGACATGGTTCCAGAGGTAACATGACCAATTTTGTTACCAATGGCATCTACAATATCGTATCCGGCTCTTGGAATTCCTTTCGTGTTTATTTCAAAAGCTACTAATTTTTGTTTTAGTGGCTGCTCTTTTTCCTTTTTTAAATTTTCGGAGTTGGTAAATGTTTTAGTGAACTTGGTTATCCAACCCAAGCCAGCTTCAAATGGCGAAGTAGTTTCGTCTATATCATTACCGTATAAACAATATCCCATTTCTAAACGTAGCGTGTCTCGTGCTGCAAGTCCAATAGGTTTTATACCAAAGTTAGCGCCAGCTTCTAGCACAGCATCCCAAACTTGCTTTATATCATTGTTTTTACAGTAAATTTCGAAACCACCACTTCCGGTATAACCAGTTGCCGAAATAATAACATTATCGGCACCTGCAAAAGTACCTTCAACAAAATTGTAAAATTTAATAGCAGACAAGTCGTGTGTTGTTAAGCTTTGCATGGCCTCAATAGCTTTAGGGCCTTGAATGGCTAAAAGGGAATACGCATTGCTTAAATCTGTTAGTTTAGCGCCAACATCATTTTTAGATACCATCCAATTCCAATCCTTCTCAATATTACCAGCATTAACTACCAATAAATAAGAATCCTCTTTTAATTTATAAATAATTAAATCGTCAATTATGCCACCTGTTTCGTTAGGAAAATAACTGTATTGGGCTTTTCCAACGGTTAGTTTGCTTAAATCGTTACTGGTTATGCTTTGAAGTAATGCCAAGGCATGAGGCCCTTCAACAAGAAATTCTCCCATGTGCGAAACATCAAAAACACCAACTCCTGTTCTAACCGTTTCATGTTCAATGTTCACGCCTTCGTATTGTACAGGCATATTAAAACCTGCAAAAGGAACCATTTTAGCGCCTAAGGATTCGTGTACTGACGATAATGCTATACTTTTCATATGTATTGTATTTATGAGGTCTTTTTAATTATACGTTTAAAGCTGCAAATGTATTGAATTTTATCTGGTTTTGAAGCAGACCAGTCGTTTTTAAATACCAAAAGCAACCGACTAAAAGCTGGGGTAACAAGGCTCATTTTTAGACTATTTTTAAAGAGTTATGATTTATAATTTTTATGTTTAGCTAGCTTAAATAATATGAATGCAAGTTTTATTATAGGTGTGCCTAAAGAAAATTAATACACAAAAAAAAGCTGTTTTAAAACAACTGTAAAAAGTGTGTTTTGAAGTTTTTTGTTTTCTTTTTTAACCTTAACTTGCCTGTTATTGGTGGTTTATTTAACATGTGCTACCAAACAACAACTTCAAATACATAAATTAAATATGAAAATATTTTCGGATGAACAGGTTTACGAGGGCGATAAATTTACAGCACAAAAGCAACAAATTACTTCTATAGAATTAATGGAGCGTGCTGGTATACAAATTTTTAATTGGCTGCATTTACGCATGCAAGGCGCCCAAGTACCCATTCATGTTTTTTGTGGTATAGGTAACAATGGTGGTAATGGCTTGGTGGTGGCACGGCATTTAGTAAATCACGGGTACAATGTGCATACTTATGTTGTGAATTTTAGCGATAAACGAACCAAAGGTTTTTTGGTTAACTACGATTTAATGAAGCAAACACAAAAAAAATGGCCTACTTTAATTGGACCAAAAGATGATTTTCCAAAAATTGGACCAGACGATATTATTTTGGATGCTGTTTTTGGTGTTGGCCTTAACCGACCTGCAGACGACTGGGTGGTGCATTTGTTTCAGCATTTTAAAGCCTCTAAAGCCTTTGTTTTATCTGTTGATATACCTTCGGGTTTAAAAACAAACGCGGCACCAGTTAAGGACACAGATGTAGTTTGGGCAAACCACACATTAAGTTTTCAGTCGCCCAAATTGGTGTTTTTCCTAGAAGATACGGCAAAATTTACGGCACAATGGGAGGTTCTAGATGTGGGCATAGATCCGGAATATCTTCAAAAAACAAACACGCTTACAACTTTAATAACCAAACAAGACATTTTACCTGTTTACAAACCACGAAAACCATTTTCGCACAAAGGCACCTATGGTCATGCCTTGCTTATTGGTGGTAGTTACGGAAAAATTGGTGCAGTGCAGCTAGCCAGTCGTGCAACTTTGGTATCTGGCGCCGGACTGGTTACGGCTTTTGTGCCAAAATGTGGTTACCTACCGTTACAAAGCAGTGTTCCAGAATTAATGTTAATAACCGATACTAATGATACTTGTATAAGTAATATAGCTATTCCAATAGAACCAACCGTTATTGGGATAGGTGTTGGCATGGGTACAAGTGAAGAAACTGCATCAGCATTTACAGATTTTTTAAACCAAAATACAAAGCCATTAGTGATTGATGCCGATGGCTTAAACCTATTGGCTAAAACACCTGCTTTAATGGAAAAGTTGCCAAAATACAGTGTTTTAACGCCTCACGCAAAAGAGTTAGAACGCTTAATTGGTAAATGGAGTAATGATTTTGACAAGCTAGATAAAGCCATTAATTTATCAGAAAAATACAATATAATATTGGTATTAAAAGGCAGGTTTACACTTATAGTTTACAAGAAAAATTTGTACATAAACGCTACCGGTAATCCCGGTTTGGCAACGGGTGGCACTGGCGATGTGCTTACAGGAATAATTACCGGGTTAATGGCGCAACAATACGAGCCACTTGAAGCTGCCATTTTTGGTGTGTACTTACATGGTAAATCCGCAGATATCGCGGTACAAGATTTTGGCTATGAGGCCATGACGGCCTCACGTGTTATTAGTTACTTACCAAAAGCATTTTTAGATTTATTTGTAAAGCCCGAGCCACCTAAAACTGCTAATAAACAAGACGATAAAACAACTAAAAAATAAATTGGTGTACTCGTTTACTCAAAGAATGTGCGCATGATAATAAAAAAATGGGATGCCAAAAGCATCCCATTTTTTAAAGCGTAAATAACGTTATACGTTTAATTCTGTAAGCAATGTTTTTAGCTCGTTACTAGAGGGGCGAGGCGCGTCTGGCGACACAATATTGCCATCTGGATCTATTAAAATAAAGCGAGGAATACCATTAATTTTATAGGCTTTAATAAATTCTGTTTGCCAACCCTTTGGTGCGAAAAGTTGAATGCCACCAAGTTCCTTTTCTGCAATCATAGCTTTCCAGGCTTGGCGTGCCTTATCCCATGACTTTTGGTGGGCACGGTCATCGTCAATAGACAGGCTTACAAAATGGATATTTTTATCGTGATAGTCTTTTTCTAAAGCCTTCAAAAATGGTATTTCTGCCTTACATGGTCCGCACCAAGTTGCCCAAACATCTATATAAACGTACTTGCCAGCTAAATCGGCTAATGAGGTTGTACTGCCGTCGTAATTTTCAAAGTCCGAAAACATCGGGGATGGCGCGCCTTTAGGTAATTCATTTCTTAAAGTTATGGACTGTCCAATAAACGATTTGTAGGTTTTAAGCATAGGCTCCAAACTTTTATTCGCACTATTGGTAATCATGGTGTCAATAGCTTTGTTGGCGTTGTAAAAGGTGCTTAATTCATTTTTAATGGCATTCAGTGTCGAATCCAGAGCTGCCATATCCGAAATATTTTTTAAGTCATCAATACGCAATAAAGCTTCTTCTTTTAAAGATTTTTGTGCCAAGAAATTGTTTTGCTCGGCTCCTGTACCTTCATAACGAATACTTTCATCAAACATTTCGGTATTTAAACTTAAATTTAATTCGTAGCCATTTTTTAAGAAGATGGAAGTCGATTCGGCACCGTCAAATAAGTTATAAATTCCCGGCGACACTTTTAAGGTATCGGAAAATGTACCATCAGGTTTCAGAAAAATTGTTTTCGAATAATCGGCAGAACGTATTAATAACGAATCGCTATTTTGTTGTAATATTTTCCCGGAGAGAGTTACATACTCTTTTGGGGCTTCTTTTTGGCAGGCAAACAAGGCCAATCCTGAAAGAACTAGTAAGGCTTTTTTCATATGATTATAAAAATTGTTTTACCAAATGTATAAATTTTGAAGGATTTTAAACAAAATTTCAAAATTTGTTTGCAAACTACATATTGAATGCAGATTTTTGGGCTTTAAAATAGCAGCATGAGAGCAGTACACTATATTTCGAAAGAAACCTTAAATTTACACGTAATAGCAAATATTTTAGAGGAGAATAAGTCCTTACAATTGGACGCCACATCCGTGGAAAATATTAAGGCTTGTCGGGCTTATTTGGACAGCAAATTAAAAAACCAAGATGCACCAATTTACGGAATAAATACAGGTTTTGGCTCGCTTTATAACGTTAAAATATCGAAAGATAATTTAACGGCGCTTCAAGAAAATTTAGTAATGTCGCATGCTTGTGGTACTGGTAATTTAGTACCTAAACCTATTGTAAAGCTAATGCTGTTACTTAAAATCCAGTCCTTAAGTTACGGTCATAGTGGCGTGCAGTTGGAAACGGCAAATCGGTTAATAGATTTTTACAATCAAGATATTTTACCCGTTATTTACACGCAGGGTTCGTTAGGAGCTTCTGGCGATTTAGCGCCTTTAGCACACCTGGCTTTACCGTTAATAGGAAAGGGTGAAGTATATGTTAACGACGAAATTGTACCCGCAAAACAGGTTTTAGAAGCCCATAATTGGCAGCCTATTTCTTTACAGTCTAAAGAGGGTTTAGCTTTATTAAACGGCACACAGTTTATGTCTGCTTATGGGATTTATTTGTTACTAAAAGCCCATAAACTAGCTTATGTGTCGGATTTGGTAGGTAGCATGTCTTTGGAAGCTTTTGATGGTAGGATTGAGCCATTTAACGAATTGGTTCATATGGTGCGTCCGCACAACGGACAGATAAAAACAGCAGAACGCATTCGTACGTTTTTAGAAGGTAGTGAACTTATTGAACAAGAAAAAAAGCATGTACAGGATCCGTATTCATTTCGATGCATACCGCAAGTGCATGGGGCTACCAAAGATACCTTGCGGTTTGTAACACAAACTTTTATTACAGAAATTAATGCGGTAACCGATAATCCCAATATTTTTAAAGAAGCCGATGCTATTATTTCTGGTGGTAATTTTCATGGACAACCTTTAGCTCTGGCCTTAGATTATTTGAAAATTGCTATGGCCGAACTGGGTAATATTTCCGAGCGACGGGTATTTCAGTTGGTATCCGGTTTACGGGGTTTGCCAACCTTTTTGGTAGACAATCCTGGTTTAAATTCTGGTTTTATGATTCCGCAATACACGGCAGCAAGTATTGTTAGCGCTAATAAGCAATTGTCCAGTCCAGCTAGTATAGATAGTATTGTGTCTAGCAATGGCCAAGAAGATCATGTAAGTATGGGAGCCAACGCGGCCACACAGGCATATACTTTAATATATAATGTGGAGCGTATTTTAGCAATCGAATTATTTAACGCATCGCAGGCCTTGTATTTTAGAAAACCCTTGCGTTCGTCGCCTTTTATTGAGTCGGTTTTATTAGCTTACCGAGCAGATGTGGATTTTGTAAGTAATGATAGAGCGCTATACGTGGATATCCAAAACTCCGTTACGTTTTTAAATAATTTGGATATAGATAGCCAAGAAATTTTTGATTAGGTATTTTTTAGGCGTCTTTACACAGTGTTTTAGCCCAAGTTTTTGCAGCATGAAGCGTTTTAAATGTTTTAAACGGCACGCTTATAAAAGATTGTTCAAAGTCTGTGTTGTCAAATTTAATCGTGTTGCCATAAACCACAGCGAAACCTAATAGGTTGTCAATTTTCGACATTTTTAGATAAATACCAGGATCTACAGCATAGGAATTGACACGATGTGTTATATACACAAATTTTTTATTGCTGTAATGTTCTTGAACAATTTCCAGCAAATCTGCATATAAATCGGTTTTTACGGTAATACCTTCATTCATTACGGCAATCATGTGCGTATCGTACAGGGTAATTTCTCCTACTGAATATTTTTTGACAATTGCCATAGGTGGTTGGTTGCAAATAAAGAAACTCCGCCGCGGCGGAGTTTCACCAAATAGTTTTTAAGAATTTGTTGTTTTAGTTTCAGATTTAATAGTAACCGTTAGCGATCCAGAATCCGAATCTAGGTCCATATTAATAGTATCGCCTTCCGAGATTTTAGAATTAATAATTTCTTCAGCAAGAGCATCTTCTACATACTTTTGAATGGCCCGTTTTAGCGGTCTGGCACCGTATTGCTTATCGAATCCTTTTTCTGCAATATAATCTTTAGCCGCTTGGGTTAAAGTTAGGGTGTAACCAATATCCTTAATGCGCAGAATTAATTTGTCCAATTCTATGTCTATAATTTTAGCAATATCTGCTTTTTCTAGTGCATTAAATACAATAACATCATCTATACGGTTTAAAAATTCTGGAGCAAACGCTTTTTTAAGCGCATTTTCAATAACACTTCTGGCGTTGGCGTCTTCTTGCGATTTTTGAGCAGCGGTACCAAAACCAACACCGGTACCAAAATCTTTTAGTTTTCTGGATCCAATGTTGGAAGTCATGATAATAATTGTATTTCTGAAGTCAATTTTACGACCTAAACTATCCGTTAAGTAGCCATCGTCAAGCACCTGTAACAGCATATTAAATACATCTGGATGCGCTTTTTCAATTTCGTCCAATAAAACAACGGCATACGGTTTGCGTCTTATTTTTTCGGTTAATTGACCACCTTCCTCGTAGCCAACGTAACCTGGAGGCGCACCAACTAATCTAGAAATGGCAAATTTTTCCATGTATTCGCTCATATCTATACGAATTAAAGACTCTTCGCTATCAAACAATTCTTTAGAAAGTACTTTGGCCAATTGTGTTTTTCCTACCCCAGTTTGTCCTAGAAATATAAAGGAACCAATTGGTTTATTTGGATCTTTAAGTCCGGCACGGTTGCGCTGTATAGCTTTAACAACTTGGGCTACAGCAGCATCCTGACCAATAACCTTTCCTTTAATAAGCTCTGGTAGAATAGCCAATTTATTGCTTTCCGTTTGGGCTATTCTGTTTACAGGAATCCCCGTCATCATGGAAACCACATCGGCTACATTGTCTTCGGTAACGGTTTCACGGTGCATTTTACTGTCTTCGTCCCATTTTTCTTGTGCTAAAGCTAATTCTTTTTCAAGACGCTTTTCATCGTCTCGCAATTTAGCAGCCTCTTCATACTTTTGCTTTTTAACCACAGAGGTTTTCGTTTCTTTAACGGCTTCTAATTGTTTTTCTAATTCAATAATTTGGTCTGGTACATTTATATTGGTAATGTGCACACGCGAACCCGCCTCATCCAAGGCATCTATTGCTTTATCTGGTAAAAAACGATCTGTCATGTACCTACTGGTTAATTTTACACAAGCTTCAATAGCTTCTGGCGTGTATTCTACATGATGATGCGCTTCGTATTTATCTTTAATATTATTTAAAATTTCAATGGTTTCTTCAACCGTTGTTGGTTCCACAATAACCTTCTGAAAGCGACGCTCCAGAGCGCCATCTTTTTCTATGTATTGTCTGTACTCGTCTAGCGTGGTAGCGCCAATGCATTGAATTTCGCCTCTTGCTAGAGCGGGTTTAAACATATTGGAGGCATCCAAACTACCCGTAGCACCACCGGCACCAACAATGGTGTGGATTTCGTCTATGAATAAAATAATGTCGTCGTTTTTTTCCAGTTCGTTCATAACGGCTTTCATGCGCTCTTCAAATTGACCGCGGTATTTGGTGCCAGCTACCAGGCTAGCTAAATCCAAGGTAACCACACGTTTGTTAAACAAAATTCTGGAAACTTTACGTTTTACAATACGGTTGGCCAAACCTTCAGCAATAGCAGATTTACCAACACCTGGCTCACCAATAAGCAAGGGATTGTTTTTTTTGCGACGGCTTAAAATTTGCGATACGCGTTCAATTTCTTTTTCTCTACCCACTACAGGGTCTAATTTGCCTTCTTCGGCCATGGCTGTTAAATCGCGACCAAAATTATCTAAAACAGGGGTTTTAGACTTCTTATTCGTTTTTCCTGATGGCGAATTAAACAAATTGTCTTTAGCGCCATCATCAGCGCTTGGGTCGTCGCCTGGAAAGGACTCCGATTTTGGCTCGTTGGCTGAATTGGTATAATTATCGTCGTTTGTTATCATAAACTTAAATTGTTCTTTGGCGTTATCGTAATCCACTTTTAACTTGTTTAAAAGCTTGGTAGTAGGATCGTTATCGTTTCTTAAAATGCACAGTAATAAATGTGCTGTGTTAATAGAGGTGCTTTGGAATAACTTGGCTTCTAAAAAAGTAGTTTTTAAAGCGCGCTCTGCTTGTCTGGTTAAGTGCAAGTTTTTTTTGCTGTTTGGGGCAATAGCAATATTGGGATTAGCTGGGCTTAAAATTTCAACTTTTCGTCTTAACTGATTCAAATCAATATCCAAAGCACTTAAAATATCAATAGCTTTACCGCTACCATCTCTTAACAAACCCAACATTAAATGTTCGGTACCAATAAAATCGTGTCCAAGTCTTAAAGCTTCTTCTTTGCTGTAAGCTATTACATCCTTAACTCGAGGTGAAAAATTGTCATCCATAAAAATAATTCCTTTGTGCATTAAATGTACTAAATCCTTTTATTAAGGACAAAAATCATACCTTAAATATGACTTCTTGTGCTAATAGACAAAAAAATCCCAATATAGACAAACAATTTAACAGCTTCCTTGCCAATATTTAACAGCATTAAGATTGTTAATAAAAAAATGCAAAAAACATTAAGAAACCCTTGTCAAGCCTAACGAATTGGTTATATTAGCACGATTTGTAAACCTACAAAAACTAATTTTTATTATATATGGCGGAAGGAGAAAAATTGATTCCAATTAACATTGAAGATGAAATGAAGTCGGCTTACATTGATTACTCAATGTCAGTCATTGTGTCACGTGCTTTACCAGATGTAAGAGATGGTTTAAAGCCGGTGCACAGACGTGTTCTTTTTGGGATGCACGAGCTAGGTATTCGCGCAACAGGACCACATAAAAAATCAGCAAGAATTGTTGGTGAGGTACTTGGTAAGTATCACCCACATGGCGATACCTCGGTTTACGATGCCATGGTGCGTATGGCACAGGAGTGGAGTTTACGCTACATGTTGGTAGACGGACAAGGAAATTTTGGCTCTGTGGATGGCGATAGCCCAGCTGCCATGCGATATACAGAAGCGCGCATGCGAAAATTATCGGAAGATATGTTAGCCGATATTGATAAAGAAACCGTAGACCACAAATTAAATTTTGACGATACCATTCACGAACCAACAGTACTACCAACGCGTATTCCTGGACTTTTAGTAAATGGTGCTTCAGGAATTGCTGTAGGTATGGCCACAAATATGCCTCCTCATAATTTGCGTGAAGTGGTAGATGGTATTGTGGCGTATATAGATAATAATGCTATTGAAGTAGATGAGTTAATAACGCATATAAAAGCACCAGACTTTCCTACGGGTGGCGTTATTTATGGCTACGATGGTGTTGTGGAAGCCTTTAAAACGGGTAGAGGGCGTATAGTTATGCGGGGTAAAGCGGTAATTGAAGAAGTGCAAGGCAGAGAGGCTATTGTAGTTACCGAAATTCCGTACCAAGTAAACAAGGCCGATATGATTAAAAAAACGGCCGATTTAATTAACGAAAAGAAAATGGATGGCATTGCCTCCATACGCGACGAATCCGATAGAAGCGGTATGCGCATTGTTTACGTGTTAAAACGAGATGCCATTCCTAATATTGTTTTAAATACCTTGTACAAGTACACGGCCTTGCAGTCGTCGTTTAGTGTTAACAATATTGCGCTTGTAAAAGGACGCCCACAATTGTTAAACTTAAAGGATTTAATTCACCATTTTGTAGAGCATAGGCACGATGTAGTGGTAAGAAGAACAACTTACGAATTGCGTAAAGCCGAGGAGCGTGCTCATATTTTAGAAGGTTTAATTATTGCTTCCGATAATATTGACGAAGTTATAGCACTTATTAGAGCCTCGTCTAATGCCGATGAAGCGCGTGAAAAGTTAGTAGAACGTTTCAAACTAACCGAAATACAAGCCAAAGCCATTGTAGAAATGCGCTTACGCCAGTTAACCGGTCTGGAACAAGATAAATTGCGTTCTGAATACGAAGATTTAATGCTTACCATAGAAGATCTAAAAGATATCTTGCTGAAAAAAGAGCGTCGCATGGAAATCATTAAAGACGAACTTTTAGTAGTAAAAGATAAATATGGCGACGACCGTAGATCGGTAATTGAATATGCTGGTGGCGACTTAAGTATTGAAGACATGATTCCAGACGAGCAAGTGGTTATTACCATTTCGCATGCTGGCTATATTAAAAGAACCTCTTTAACCGAATATAAAACACAGCACCGTGGTGGTGTAGGACAAAAAGCATCTACCACCCGAAACGAAGACTTCTTGGAACATCTGTTTGTTGGTACTAACCACCAATACATGTTGTTTTTTACCCAGAAAGGAAAATGTTTCTGGATGCGCGTATATGAAATTCCAGAAGGAAGCAGAACTTCCAAAGGCCGTGCCATTCAAAACTTAATTAATATAGAACAAGACGACAAGGTAAAAGCATTTATTTGCACACAAGACCTAAAGGATGAGGACTATATTAATAGCCATTATGTAATTATGGCCACTAAAAAGGGTCAGGTTAAAAAAACAGCTTTAGAGCAATATTCGCGCCCAAGAACCAATGGTATTAACGCCATTACAATTAAAGAAGACGACGAGCTATTAGAAGCGAAATTAACCACAGGCAATAGCCAGGTTATGTTGGCTTTAAAATCAGGTAAAGCCATTCGTTTTGAAGAAGCTAAAACCAGACCAATGGGCCGCGGTGCTTCTGGTGTTCGTGGTATTACTTTAGCTAGCGAAACAGATGAAGTAATAGGTATGATTGCTATTGAAAATCCGCAAGAAGAATCGGTACTAGTTGTATCGGAAAAAGGGTATGGCAAACGTACTTATATAGACGATCCAGAGGATGGTGAAGCTGTGTACCGTATTACCAATCGTGGTGGAAAAGGGGTGAAAACCATTTCTATTACAGACAAAACGGGTCACTTGGTTGCTATAAAATCTGTTACGGACGAGGACGATTTAATGATTATCAATAAATCCGGAATCGCTATTCGTATTGCGGTATCAGATTTACGAGTTATGGGGCGTGCTACGCAAGGTGTTAAACTTATAA
This sequence comes from Bizionia sediminis, assembly GCF_042684585.1. Classification (NCBI taxonomy): domain Bacteria; kingdom Pseudomonadati; phylum Bacteroidota; class Flavobacteriia; order Flavobacteriales; family Flavobacteriaceae; genus Bizionia; species Bizionia sediminis. The sequence continues at coordinate 959,858 of NZ_JBHULS010000001.1, read as the reverse complement.
ACCTAAAAGGAAACGATTCTATTGCGGCCGTAGCAAAAGTTATGAAAGATGAATCTGAATCGGAAACTAGTTTAGAGGATAGTACCAATATGCCTTCAGATAGTGAAAATCAAAGCGAAAATGGCACAACTGTTGATACGGATAATAATGAACCAAATAACGATAATTAATTAATACAAAATGAGAAACCTTTTTATAATGGCGCTGGCTATTTTAGTCGGTACGGCTTCTTTTGGACAAAAGAAAGAATTACGTTCAGCCGAAAAAGCTTTAAAAAACAACAACTATTCTGAAGCAAAAACCATGCTACAGCAGGTAACAGGTATGTTGCCTAATATGGATGCCGGCTTAAAAGCTAAATACCATTTTCTAATGGCAGAGGCTTATTTTGCAAATGGTAAAGCCAATAATTCCGACATTGACAAGGCTATTGAAAATTTAGCTTTGGCAAAAGAAGGAAAACATGCCGATGCCATGGCGTTAACGACTACTATGGAAAATAGCTTGCTTACCGCTGCTAATGATTTGTACAAAGCTAATAGCTTTACAAAAGCTGGCGAAAAGTTTGACCAATTGTATCGCGTAGTACCAGCAGATACAACTTATTTGTATTATGCTGCGGTTAGTGCCGTTAGCGGTCAAGACTACGAATCGGCTTTAAAGCATTATTTAGCGTTAAACGATTTAGGATACACAGGTATTACGAAAGAATATTTTGCTACAAACAAAGAAACAGGTGAGGTTGAGTTTTTCGACAAAACAAATCGCGATTTATTTGTAAAGTCTGGCGAATATATAAAACCAGGAGAGCGTTTAACCGAGTCGAAGGCAGGAGAAATAACAAAAAATATTGCGTTTATTTATGTTAATTTAAACCAAACTGAAAAAGCCATTGAAGCTATTAAAAAGGCCCGAATGGAAAACCCAACAGACGTAAATATTATCCTAACTGAAGCCAATTTACAGTATCAAATAGGGAATAAAGAAGCCTATAAAAAATTAATAGAGGAGGCTATTAAATTGGACCCTAAAAATGTAGATTTGTTTTATAATTTGGGTGTACTATCGGCCGAAGCTGGTTATAACGACGAAGCGAAAGCATATTACAGCAAAGCTATAGAACTGGACCCTACTTATATTAATGCGCAAACCAATATTGCGGCTTTAATTTTATCTGAAGAGGCTGGCATTATTGAAGAAATGAATGGTTTAGGAACGTCTGCCGCTGACAATAAACGTTACGATGAATTAAAAAACAAGCGTGCCGAATTATATAAAAGCGCCATACCTTATTTAGAAGCCGTTTTAAAGATTGAAGCTGATAACCTAGAAGTATCTAGAACGCTCATGAATATTTATAGTGCCATTGGCGATACACAAAACTACAAGCGTCTTAAAGCTAATGTTGAAGCGTTAGGAGGCTAGAACCAATGTTCTTAAAAACCAATAAAAAAAATGCTACTGAAAATTCAGTAGCATTTTTTTTTAACGGCGGTGTAAATTCAATTAGTCTATAATGCGCTTAATAACACGCAATTTATGGGTATGCATTCTTTTATCAACATTATAAATGCCGGAATGGTCCAAACGGTCAATCCGGACTTTACCGTGTGCATGAATAATGAAGTTGTCTGGCATAATAATTCCAACATGCACTATTTGGCCTTCATCGTTATCAAAAAAGGCTAGATCACCTGGATCGCTCTCTTCAATAAAACTTAAAGCCTCGCCTTGTGTGGCCTGTTGTGAGGCATCCCGAAATAATTTATAGCCATTAAGCTTATAAACCATTTGCGTAAAACCCGAGCAGTCTATACCAAAAGGAGTTTTGCCACCCCAAAGGTAAGGCGCATTTATGTAGGAAAAGGCTGTTTCCAAAATATGGTGTTTTGCAAAAACTTGGCTTACGGCATTCCCGTCGTGGGCATGCTGCATAATATCTAGTCCGTTTAAACAGGCGCCCAACGGAATAGGGTATAACTGATTACTACTATCGGTAATAAACTCCACTAAATCCGACGATAATATGGGTGTCTCTTGGTGTAAGCTTTGGTAGTCTTGTTCTGCTATTTCCAAATATTGCTTATTGTCTATCCAGCCCTCATAGCGGTCAAAACCCAAACGTATTTTACTCCAAAATTTACGTTTTTCAAGCACCTTAAAATAGTCGCCATACAGCACTTGAGACACCAACTCCGATTGGTCGTTGGGTTCTGCACGTAAGGGAACGATGCTTAAATTACAAATACCATATTGCATGCAAGCGCTTTTTTTATTTAAAATAAAGGGTAACTAAAATTATATAGTTTCTGAACATGCATTGGATTTCTGCAAATAAAACTAAAGGTTAAAACAGCTATCATCTAAAAATTACGAGCGTTCAATAACAACAGCTGAAGCACCGCCACCACCATTACAAATAGCAGCTGCACCAATTTTACCGTTATTTTGTTCTAAAACATTTAAGAGTGTTATTAAAATACGAACACCAGAACAACCTAGTGGATGTCCCAAAGAAACCGCACCCCCATTTACATTTACGTTACTGTCGTTTAAGCCTAAAAGTTTCATATTAGCCAATCCAACAACAGAAAATGCTTCGTTAAACTCAAAGAAATCGACATCGTTTAAACTAATTCCTGCTTTATCCAAGGCTTTAGGCAGGGCCTTTGCTGGTGCAGTTGTAAACCATTCTGGCTCTTGCGCGGCATCGGCATAACTTTTTATAGACGCCAGTACTTGTAAACCCAATTCGTTGGCTTTTTCTCTACTCATTAATACCATAGCGCCCGCACCATCGTTTATGGTAGACGCGTTGGCAGCAGTTACGGTACCATCCTTTGTAAAAGCAGGGCGTAAAGCTGGTATTTTTTCTAATTTTACATTGGTAAACTCTTCATCCACTTTTACCACAATAGCATCGCCACGACGCTGCGGAACTTCTACTGGAATAACTTCATTGTCAAATTTTCCAGCTTTCCAAGCAGCTGCCGAACGTTGGTAGCTTTGTATAGCAAACGCATCTTGGTCTTCACGAGAAAATTTATATTCTGTAGCGCAGGCATCGGCACAAACTCCCATAGCATTTTGATCGTAGGCGTCTACCAAGCCGTCGCGTTGCATACCATCTTCCATAGTTACTGGTCCAAATTTGGTACCCATTCTAGCATGCACGTAATGAGGTATTAAACTCATGTTTTCCATACCACCAGCAACCACTATCTCGGCGTCGCCTAAAGCTATAGCTTGTGCAGCTTGCATAACGGCTTTCATACCAGATGCACACACTTTGTTAACGGTTGTACAAGGCACCGTGTTTGGTATGCCTGCGTAAATAGCAGCTTGTCTGGCAGGCGCTTGGCCGGCACCAGCCTGAACTACTTGACCCATAATAACTTCTTGAACTAACTCGGGCTTTAAATTTATTTTCTCTAACGCACCTTTTATAGCCGCAGCACCTAAACGCGGGGCTGAAATAGTTGATAAGGATCCTAAAAAACTGCCTATTGGTGTTCTGGCTGCTGATACAATTACGACTTCTTTACTCATGTTTACTCTATTTTCTTTTTATGTGTCACAAAATTAATCAATTTTTATAAGAATGTTGTAGGAATCAAGTTTTATACAATCCTAAATTCCGACTATATTTTACTACTTTTGGAAATATTTCTGCTTTCTTATGAAAAACCTTATCAATGCTCTTTACAGAAATCATTCATTAGGCTACAAATTGTTGCTTTTTGTGTCCACTACGTTTTTAATTGTGTATTTATTTCCAAAGAGCGGTAAATTTAAATATAATTTTGAAAAAGGAAAACCATGGCAATCCGAAAATTTATACGCTCCTTTTAATTTTGCCATAAAAAAATCGGATGCCGAATTGGCTTCCGAAAAACAAAAAATTAAGGAAAATTCACCGCTTTATTTCAATGTTAATTCAACCACACCCAAACTGGTAAAAACGAATTTTGAAAAAGCGTTCGCGACCATGTTTACCGATTCTCTTTCGGCTTCAAAACGCTTTCAACTAGAGCAAGCAGGCTTAAACATAATAGATAATTTGTACGAATTTGGTGTGCTTAACGACGACTTCGTATTTCCAGAAACAAAAAAGGTTATTATTTTGGAAGACCGTGTAGAGAAGCAACAAACACAATTTGGCAACTTGGTTGAGGAAGACGAATTATCTGCGGTGATAACGCGAGTTTTGGAAAAGTCTAACTTACAACATTATGCTACCGCCTTTACTTCTTTGTTTTTCGATTTGGTTATACCCAATCTGGAATATAACAAAACCTTTTCCGCACGTGTGTTGCAGGAAGAATTGGATCAAGTGGCTTTTACGCGTGGCAGTGTGGAACGGGAAACCTTAATTATTTCCAAGGGTGAAGTGGTGGAAGGTATTAAATTTCAAATTTTAAAATCTTTGGAGGCCGAATACGAGTCGCAAGTATGGAACAAGTCTAATTATAACTGGATTGTGTTTGCGTATACACTTTTGGTAGCTTTAGCTTTATTAATGCTTTTGTTGTTTCTTAAAAAATACCGATTATCTGTTTTCGAGAACAATGTAAAAGTTACATTCATTTTTTTTAACGTCATTATTATGGTTTTGCTTACCACTTTTGTGGTAGACTATAATTCGCAATATGTTTATGTGGTACCTATTTGCATTTTACCACTCGTTTTAAAAGCTTTTTTTGACGCCCGTTTAGGGTTATTTACACACGTTATTACGGTGTTGCTGTTGGGGCTTATTGTACCAAATAGTTACGAATACATGTTTTTACAAATAATAGCCGGTATTGTAACCATTTTAACGGTGTCTGAACTTTACAAACGTGCTAATTTATTTATTTCTGTAGGCCAAATTACACTTATTTATTTTGTGGCCTACTTTGCTTTTTTCGTGATTCACGAAGGCAGCGTTGAAACTCTAAAATGGGAAACTTTCGGTTTATTTATACTCTGTGGTTTAGCCACTTTATTTGTGCAACCGTTAATTTATGCTTTTGAAAAACTGTTCGGTCTTGTTTCCGATGTTTCGTTATTGGAGCTTTCGGATACCAATAGCAAACTGCTTAAAGAATTGTCCAATACAGCACCAGGCACGTTTCATCACTCCTTAAATGTGGCCAACTTGGCAGAAGCTGCGGCAAACGAAATTGGTGCTAACGCTATGCTCGTTAGAGTGGGTGCCTTGTACCACGATATAGGAAAAATGAAAAATCCAACCTATTTTACAGAAAACCAAGCCACAGGCATTAATCCGCATGATGAGCTAGCACCACTAGAGAGTGCGGCCATAATAATTAACCACGTAATAGATGGGATAGAAATTGCGCGAAAAAATAATTTACCAGACCGTGTAATGGATTTTATCCGTACGCACCATGGTACAAGTCTTGTGTACTATTTCTTCAAAAAAGAGGAGGAACGGGACCCGCAAGTAAAACGAGAAGATTTTATGTATCCCGGACCAAAACCTTTTAGTAAGGAAACGGCTATTTTAATGATGTGCGATAGCGTGGAAGCGGCATCCAAAAGTTTAAAGGAACCTACGTCTGCAAAAATTAACGATTTTGTTGAAAGTATTTTGAATAAGCAAATGCAAGACGATCAGTTTATTAATGCAAATATAACCTTCAAAGAAATTCAATCTATTAAAAAAGTTCTGAAACAAAAACTAGCTAATATTTATCATTTGCGTATTGAATATCCCGAATAACAGTTAATTTTTTAGTAGCATCTTGGCTTTAACATTACTTAACAAATAATTCTTTTATTTTTGTCCGTTACTCAAACTAAACACAACACTATGAGGAAATCATTATTATGTGTTCTGGCATTAAGCACAATTGTGGCTTGTAAAGATAACCAGAGCAAAACAGAAAACAGTTCACAAAATATGGCATTAACTTACCCCGAAACTAAAAAAGTAGATACGGTAGATACCTATTTTGGTACAGCGGTTAACGACCCATACCGATGGCTAGAAGACGATTATGCAGACGATACTAAGGCGTGGGTAACAGAACAAAATAAGGTAACGTTCAATTATCTCGATCAAATTCCATTAAGAGGTGCCCTAAAAGAGCGCATGGAAAAATTATGGAATTACGAAAAAATTTCAGCGCCATTTAAGGAAGGTAAATACACCTACTTTTATAAAAATGACGGTCTTCAAAACCAATCTGTTTTATACAGAAAGGACGAAACAGGCAATGAAGAAATTTTTTTGGACCCAAATGCATTTTCTGAAGATGGCACAACTTCTTTAGGTGGATTAAGTTTTACCGAAGATGGCTCGTTAGCCGCCTATGCCATTTCTGAAGGTGGTAGCGATTGGCGAAAAATTATAGTGTTAAACACCGAAACAAAAGAAATTATTGGCGACACGATTAAAGATGTTAAGTTTAGCGGTATGTCCTGGTACAAAAATGATGGATTTTACTACTCGAGTTACGAGAAGCCAAAAGGCAGCGAATTATCTGCTAAAACCGATCAGCACAGATTATTTTACCATAAATTAGGAACGCCGCAAAGTGCCGATAAAATTATATTTGGCGACTTAGAAAAGCGTCGATACGTAGGGGGTTCAGTTACACAGGATGAAAATTACCTGGTTATTACTGCAGCAAATTCCACCTATGGGAACGAATTATATGTAAAAGATTTACGTAATAATGGCCCGATAATTAAAGTGGTAGATAATTTTAATAGCAGTAATGGTGTATTAGACACAGAAGGCGATACGTTTTATGTGGTAACAGATTTTGAAGCGCCTAACAAGCGTATTGCAAAATTTACATTAAATAAGCGTAACCAGTCGGAATGGGTAGACGTTATTCCTGAAACCGAAAACGTACTATCGGTAACCAAAGGGGCCGGTTATTTGTTTGCAGAATACATGAAAGATGCTGTTTCTATTGTAAAACAATACAATTTTGACGGTACTTTAGTGCGCGATGTAGCGCTGCCTGGTATTGGATCTGTTGGTGGTTTTGCTGGTAAAAAAGAAGATACCACATTGTATTACTCGTTTACTAATTACACCGCACCGGGCACTATTTATAGCTATAACCCTGAAACGGGCGAATCAGCGGTATATCAAAAACCTGCAATCGATTTTAATTCGGATGATTTTGAGTCTAAACAAGTATTCTACACATCTAAAGATGGTACAAAAGTACCTATGATTATTACTCATAAAAAAGGTACCGTATTAAACGGTAAAAATCCTACCATGTTATATGGCTATGGCGGCTTTAATATTAGCTTAACACCTTCTTTTAGCATTGCAAATGCTGTTTGGATGGAAAATGGTGGTATTTATGCTGTTGCTAATTTACGAGGCGGTGGCGAATATGGGAAAAAATGGCACAACGCCGGGACACAAATGCAAAAACAAAATGTATTTGACGATTTCATTGCAGCTGCCGAATATTTAATAAACGAACAATACACCTCATCCGATTACTTGGCAATAAAAGGTGGTTCTAACGGAGGTTTATTAGTAGGGGCAACCATGACGCAACGTCCTGATTTAATGAAAGTAGCCATTCCACAAGTAGGTGTGTTGGATATGTTACGCTACCATACGTTTACGGCTGGTGCTGGTTGGGCATTCGATTATGGTACCGCAGAACAAAGTAAAGAAATGTTTGAATACCTAAAAGCGTATTCCCCAGTTCATAATGTTAAACCAAACGTAGCGTACCCTGCAACTATGGTAACTACCGGCGATCACGACGATAGGGTAGTGCCAGCTCATAGTTTTAAATTTGCTGCCGAACTGCAAGACAAGCAAACAGGTGCCAATCCAACGTTAATAAGAATAGATGTAAATGCAGGACATGGCGCAGGAAAATCTACCGAGGCCATAATTAACGAACAGGTAGATATTCAGGCCTTTGCCTTATATAATATGGGTATTACAACATTAAAATAACGTCAAAAACATTGTAATCCAATTTTAGGTTATCAAAAACCCGAACACCTGTTCGGGTTTTTTTATAACCCTATTTTTTATTAAAGCCACATGGGGGTTTAGGTTTAAGTTAAGGTATGGCATACCGAATTACGGATTTACGTACATACCAACTTCAACGGGTGCAAACATATGTTTGTCGGCAACAAGCTCCAAAGCCTGATTAACTTGAGGTGAGACTCTGGAATTATCTCTAATTATTTGAAGCGCTGCTGCCAAAAGCGGTTCGTTTTCGGTTCCCAAGGTACCCATATTGGCGTAATTTTCGGGAAATAAAACATCGGGAACAAGACCAAAACTATAGTCCGTATAGCCTACGGCATTTAAAGATTTTAAAACCAAAGGTTGCATGGCATACAAATGAGCTGGATTGGCGTTAATACGCCTAAAATCGGGTGCATCGTAAACAGTAATTGACGCTTGAAACTTTCCGGCGGTTTCTGTTCCTATGTGAATAACATCTATGTAAGGATCCAAACAATTAATTACCAATTCGCTTGCCGAGGCGGAGCGTTTACTGGTTAAAATATATACTTTGCTTAAGTTTAAAATATTTAAAGGAACACCATTGTCACTATTCGTGAAATAGTTGGTAGTTTGCGCAACAGATAAAGCCGACTGGATATCGGTATTCCAAACTTCGGTACTAAACACATTGCCCGTTTGTCCGGCTATCATACTGGACAACAAAATGGCGGTATTAACTGATCCTCCCGAGTTGTATCTTAAATCGATTATTAAATTTTGAACATTATTTGCTTTAAAATCGCCAAAAACAGCGTTTAATTGCGCATCAAAATTTCGCGTAAAACCGTTGTACATTAGGTAACCAACTTGTTGTTCGGCAATGGTGAATAATGCTGTTTTAAAAATAGGGTTTTCTGTTAAGGCACTTTTAGTGAGTGTAATGGATTGGCCATTTGGGATTATGGTGTCGTCCAATACATCGGGCGTGCCATTATCGTTGTAATTGGCTAAATTTATAGTAAAGCTTCTATTTTGTAGCAAGCTAGAAAAATTACTTCTGGTTAATGGCACATCATTAACCGCGTAAAAAATTGTACCGCGTGTAACACCTTGTAAACTGGCACTAGAGTTAGGTAAAACATACCCAACATAACCAAATATATTATTACTACCGTTGGGGTGTCTTACAAGTCCAAAATCCATACCAGTGCTCAAGCTTGTGCCGTTTAAGAGTTGCTCTAATTCGATGTAGTTATTGGTTATCCAGCTAAACCTATCTACTGTTTGAGGTTGGTATCGTAAATGTTCAAATAAAGCTTCGGGTGAATTAAAACTATTTAAAAAGTTTTCATATTCCGAAGTAGTAAATCTACTATTCCCTAAATCTGGTACCTCATCTTTATACAAATAGTAGGTATTTAAACCGCGCCATACAAAATTGTTTAAATCACGTACAGACGCTGGGTTATCATCCAAATCTTCAAAACATCCAAAAAATAAAAAAGCGGTAAAACAGATTAAGAATACTTTGTAAGGGTTAGTCATTTTTAAATATTTAAGCACCGTTTATGTGCAATAAAAATACTTACTTTATTACGTAATAAAAATAAATTGTAACAAATTGTTTGGTTCTGCGTCGAATACATAGAAACCATAATTTGTATCTGGACCAAACCTCATGTATGACACAGCAGGAGTTTTTAAACATTATTATGCCTTTTAAAGACAAAGTTTTTCGTTTAGCTAAACGATTGCTAGTGTCCCAGGAGGAAGCAGAAGATGCCACGCAGGAGGTTATTTTAAAGTTATGGAAAAATAAAGCAGACATAAGTCGTTATAAAAATGTAGAAGCCTTTTCCATGACCATGACTAAAAACTTTTGTTTGGACAGATTAAAATCGAAGCAGGCGCAAAATTTAAAAATTGTTCACAACAATTATGAAGATTCCAACATGTCTTTACAGGGCAGGGCAGAACTTCATGATAACCTGGATTGGGTACATAAAATTATAAATCAGTTGCCAGAGCAGCAAAAAATGGTTATTCAATTACGAGATATTGAGCAATACGACTTTGATGAAATTGCTAAAATTTTAGATATGAAACCAACAGCAGTACGCGTGGCATTATCGCGTGCTAGGAAAACAATACGCGAGACATTAATTAAAATGCATAATTATGGCATTACAAAATATTGAAAACTTACTTGAAAAATACGAAAGCGGCCAAACAAGTCTGGAAGAAGAGGCCGTATTAAAATCTTATTTTTCCGAGAAGAATTGGCCAGCTCATTTACAGGTGTATGCCGCTATGTTTGGCTATTTTGACAGCGAAAAAAATCAGGAATTTAAACAGGAATTACCCTTAAAAAATAAATCGGTGTTTTCTTTAAAATGGTTGGCCGTTAGTGCTGTTGCCGTACTGTTTTTGGGCGTGTATTTTACAACTGTTAAAAATACTGACAATGATTTAGGAACACATTCAGACCCTATGTTGGCCTACCAGGAAGTGGTGAAATCTTTGGAGCTTATTTCGCAGAGTTTAAATAAAGGTATTTACAAGGTAAATTACTTAAATACGGTTTCCGAAGGTGTTTCCAAGGTTCATTATTTATCGGAATTAGAAAATCCCGTGCAACGCATTTTTAAATAAGGCCGCCATAAAGATTACGGATATTAAAACATTAAAAACAATAATTAAAAAACAAATTTTATGAAAAAGCAACGCATTTTAATACTAGCGGTACTTCTATTAGTACCATTTTTTAATCAAGCACAAGATATTTTTTCTAAGTACAGTGAAAGTCCAGAGGTTACTTATGTATCCATTAAGCCTAAAATGTTTCAAATGTTGGCCAAAATAGATATTAATACAGACGATCCCGAGGCCCAAGAATATTTAGATATGGTTAATAGTATTACCAGTTTTAAGGTAATATCTACAGGTAATAAAACGATTTCGGCAGATGTTGCTAAATGGGTGCAATCCAAAAAATCCTCACTAGAAGAACTAATGGAAGTTAAAGACGATGGGGTAAATATGATTTTTTATGTAAAAGAAGGCAAGGATAGCAATCATGTAAGCGAGTTTTTAATGTTTGTAGATGGGTTATCTGCTGTAACCGAAAATATGGAAATAAGCACTAATGGTAAAAAACGCAGTTTTGAAACCGTGGTCGTGTCTTTAACAGGTGATATTAATTTGAATCAAATTTCAAAATTAACTCGGAAAATGAATATTCCTGGTGGTGAACATTTGGATAAAAACACTAAAAAGTAATTATACATGAGGCTCTTATTTCGTTATGTATTCTATTGTACGCTGGTAATTTTGCTTGCTACAAGTTGCAATTCTGAAGAAACGCTGCAAACTTATTTTGTTAATAATCAAGAAACACCTCATTTTATTACGGCAGATGTACCAACAGCTACAATTATTGCCGATGAATCCATTTTAACACCCGCGCAAGCAGCAGCTTTTAAAACGGTAAGGCATTTAAACTTTTTAGGTTTTAATTTAAACGATACCAATAAAGCCACCTACCATGCAGAATTAGAAAAGGTAAAGACTTTGTTAGAGCATGATAAGTATCAGGAGTTGCTTACTTTTAACGACAGTGGTAACACGGTTACTTTAAAGTATGTAGGTACTGAAACAAAAGCCGATGAAGTAATTGTTTTAGCCAATTCCGATCGCATGGGCTTCGGGATTATCCGAATTTTAGGGTCTCATATGCGCCCGGAAGATATCGGACTGTTGGTGGCGGGATTTCAAAATAATCAAGTTGAAAACATAGCGCAACTCAATACCATTTTAAATTTTTTCAAATAAGGGTAAATGCGCAATTTTGGTATTTTAAAAGTTGTCCCGCAAGAAGGTATGCCATACGCGTAAGGTACTAAATATAAGAAACTAACACAGGCAGGAAAGCCGTCCTGTGTTAGTTTTATTTTTTTCGGCGCTTAAAAAATACGATGGCTATATTTACTAAAACAACTAAAAACAGCGTCATAAAAATACCGCCTATAAAATAGTTTTCTAGCAAGCCCATAATGCCCGCCACAGAAAAACCAATACCAACAAAGCCACTTAAAATTAACGATTGTTTGTCTGTTAGCATGTTTATATACCAGTATAATTACTTGGTGTAATAGCTTTCAATTCGGTTTTAATAGCATCGGACACCTCCAAAGTATCAATAAATTGAGAAATAGACAGTTGGTTAATTGTACTATTTGTTCGTGTAAGGCCTTTTAAAGCTTCGTATGGATTTGGGTAACCTTCCCTGCGTAATATGGTTTGAATAGCTTCGGCAACTACAGCCCAATTGTTTTCTAAATCGTCAGCAAATTTTTGTTCATTTAAAAGCAATTTATTTAAACCTTTAAGGGTAGCTTTAAAACCAATTAGTGTATGGCCAAATGGTACGCCAATATTTCGCAAAACAGTGCTATCTGTTAAATCGCGCTGCAGTCTTGAAATAGGTAATTTGGCTGAAAGATGTTCAAAAATGGCATTGGCTATTCCTAAATTACCTTCACTATTTTCAAAGTCAATTGGATTTACTTTGTGGGGCATAGCGGAGCTACCCACTTCGCCCGCTTTTATACGTTGCTTAAAATAATCCATGGACACATAGGACCAAATATCGCGATCCAAATCGATTAGAATCGTATTAATGCGCTTTAAAGTATCAAATAAAGCAGCCATATAATCGTAATGTTCTATTTGCGTTGTGGGGAAGGAATGATGTAACCCCAACGTTTTTTCAACAAAATCTTTTCCAAACTGTTTCCAATTTATTTCCGGATAAGCTACATGGTGTGCATTAAAGTTACCCGTGGCGCCACCAAATTTTGCGGCATTAGGAATGTCTTTCAGCAAGTTACATTGCATGTGTAATCGGGTAATAAACACGTCTATTTCTTTTCCTAAACGTGTTGGCGATGCTGGCTGGCCGTGGGTTCTTGCTAGCATTGGAATAGCTTCCCATTCCTTGGATAAAGCTGTTAATTTTTCTAAAACCTTATTATATTCTGGCATGTATACATGTTCTAAGGCATCTTTAATGCTTAACGGTACTGCAGTATTGTTGATGTCCTGCGAGGTTAAGCCAAAATGTATAAACTCCTTGTATTGTGAAATGCCCAAAGCTTCAAATTTTTCCTTAATAAAATATTCTACGGCTTTTACATCGTGGTTGGTTACTTCCTCAATTTTTTTTATCGCAGCAGCATCTATGGCCGTAAAATTGGTGTAAATGGCGCGCAAATCGCCTATCAAACCTTTGTCAAAATTGGCTAATTGTGGCAATGGTACATGGCAAAGTGCAATAAAGTATTCAATTTCAACCTGAACCCGGTATTTTATTAAACCTTCTTCCGAGAAAAAAGGCGCTAATTCATTAACTTTATTGCGGTAGCGGCCATCTATTGGCGAAATGGCATTTAAGGAGGATATAGACATGGTTGTTGTGTTTTAAAGGTTGCGAATATACGTATTTTTAGACCAATTTTTAGTGCCTAAACGCGATGTTTTTTTACTTATTTAAGTGATTTTATGTACCTTGAATTTTTATTTTAGACACATGAAACAATTTCTACTTTTCGCTTTTATTATGATTTCACTTACTAGCGGCGCTCAAGTTTATAAACTAGCGGAGCCTTTGGCGCATACCTATTCAATTGTGGCGCGCGATTCGGTAACGGGAGAGATAGGGGTGGCTGTTCAGTCGCATTGGTTTAGCGTGGGGAGCTTGGCTATTTATGCCCACGCTGGTGTAGGCGCTGTGGCCACACAATCCTTTGTAAATCCTAGTTATGGTCCTAATGGTTTGGAACTTATGAAACAAGGTATGAGTGCGCAAAATGCATTGGACAAATTAATAGCAGAGGATACAGGCGCTCCTTACAGGCAGGTTGCTTTTTTGGATAATACAGGTGGTACGGCGGCTTATACCGGATCGCTTTGCATTGCAGAAGCAGGACATATTACTGGTAAGAATTTTTCTGTGCAAGCCAATATGATGCTTAAAAATACCGTTTGGCAAGCTATGGCTCAAGCATTTAAAAATACCACAGGTAGCTTAAGCAAGCGCATGCTAGCCGCTATGAAAGCGGCCGAAGCAGAAAAAGGGGATATTCGCGGTAAACAGTCGGCTGCCATTTTAATCGTAAAGTCGGAAGCTACCGGCAATATTTGGGATGATACGCTAATGGATTTGCGTATTGAAGACCATCCAAATCCAATACAAGAACTGGAGCGCCTTATGGACATACATAAAGCCTACGAATTTATGAATAAAGGCGATTTGGCAACAGAAACGGGTAATACTATGGCCGCCGAAACGTATTACTTAAAAGCACAAGCACTGTATCCAGATAATTTGGAAATGCAATTTTGGTACGCCATAAACCTGTTGAACAACAAAAATTTTGAAAAGGCAACCCCCATTTTAAAACGTATTTACACGGCTAATTCAAATTGGAAAGTACTAACAAAGCGTTTAGTAGCGAGCCAATTGTTAAAAATATCAGAATCGAAACTGCAAACTATTCTTTCCCTGTAAATGTAGTTGGCAGTTGGAAACCTTAAAGATAGTTTAACCGAGTTTATAAAAATAATAATGCTGCTATAATGTCCAGAAAAAGGCTTATTTTGCTACATTTGGTTTATGAAAAATACCAACTTAAAAACTAAATATAAAATAGCTTTGGTACTCCTATTGGTGCTAATCTTAATACAATTTTTTGGTCCAGCTAAAAATAACGAAGGCGTAGAGTCTTTCGAGCCGTTTTTAGCAGAAACCAATCCACCAGAAAATGTAAAAACCATTTTAAAAGCGTCTTGTTTTGACTGCCATAGTAACCACACCAATTACCCGTGGTATGGTACTATAACACCTGTAAATTATTGGTTGGATGCGGATATTATGGCGGGAAAAAAACAATTTAATGTGTCTTTGTGGCCGGGCTATTCCAATAAAAAAAAGGATTATAAGCTGAAAGCCTTAATGCGGGTTATGGATTTTAGGAAAATGCCTTTAAAAAGCTATGCTAATTTTCACGAGTCGGCAAATTTATCGGATGAAGAAATAGCTAGTGTTGTAAATTGGGCCAATAATATGCGCATTGTATATAGTATTAATTCTATTCCCCAATAAGCCTTTCCGGCATGATAACAAAAAACAAATTACTTATAATTGGTGCCGTGTGGCCAGAGCCTAAAAGTTCGGCAGCAGGAAGCAGAATGATGCAGCTAATTGCCCTTTTTAGGGCCCAACAGTATAACATACTTTTTGCTACAGCTACAAGTAAAACAGACAATGCGCACAATTTGGCCGCCGAGGGAATTAATACGGTGCCTATAAAACTAAATGACGCCAGTTTTGATGAGTTTATTAAAAAGGAACAACCAGATATTGTTCTTTTTGATCGCTTTATTACGGAAGAACAATATGGCTGGCGTGTAAGCGAACAGTGTCCGAATGCCTTATTAATTCTAGATACAGAGGATTTACATGGCTTAAGAAAAGCCCGAGAATTAGCGTTTAAAGTTTCTGGCAATTACAGAGATTTTTTGGCAAATTCAGTTGCCAAACGTGAAATAGCCAGTATTTACCGCTGCGATTTGAGTCTTATAATTTCGGAAGCAGAAATGAATCTGCTACACACGTATTTTAAAGTACCCTCTAATTTGCTTTTTTATGTACCGTTTATGCTTGATGAGGTAACTATAAAAAAGCAAAAAGCAATACCTAGTTTTCACGAACGCATGCATTTTGTAACGGTGGGTAATTTTTTTCATAAACCTAATTACCAAGCAGTATGGCATTTAAAAAAGCACATTTGGCCGGGAATTAAGCAGCAGTTATCACAGGCAGAATTGCATATTTATGGCGCTTATGCAGACCAAAAGGTAAAGCAACTTCATAACGAACAAACGGGATTTTTAGTCAAGGGTTTTGTTAGTGATATAAACCAGGCCATGCAAAAAGCGCGCGTGTGTTTGGCTCCCTTACAATTTGGAGCGGGTTTAAAAGGCAAGTTAATAGATGCCATGATTAATGGTACACCAGCCATTATGAGTAGTATTGCTGCTGAAGGTATGTTTGGTTCGTTAAAACCTAACGGCTATATTGCGGACCAACCAGACCTATTTATTGCAAAAGCTGTAGCGCTTTACAACAACGTGCAAGACTGGCATGTCATGCAAAAAAATGGTTATGAGGTTATTAATACCCGGTTTAATGCACATTTATTTAACACCCACCTTTTAGAAACCATTGCCTCCTTGCAGATTAATTTGGCCTTGCATCGTGAAGCAAACTTTACTGGTAGTTTACTGCAGCATCAATCTATGCAGGCCGCAAAGTTTATGAGCAAGTGGATTGAATTAAAAAACGCAACGTCTACCCATACATCTTAATTTTCCTGTAATTCTACAAAAATATGCTATCGGCGGCAAAGTTCTTTTTCATAGCTTTGCGCCTTTAATAACATAAGATGATTTCAGTAGATAATTTAGCAGTAGAATTTAGCGGAAGCACCCTATTTAGCGGCGTTTCATTTACTATAAATGAAAATGATAAAATTGCCCTAATGGGTAAAAATGGTGCAGGAAAATCCACAATGATGAAAATTATTGCCGGTGTTCAAAACCCCACTCGTGGGCACGTGCGCTTTCCTAAAGATGCCGTTATTGCCTATTTACCACAACACTTACTTACCGAGGATAATTGTACCGTATTTGAGGAAGCCTCCAAAGCATTTGCACATATTTTTGCAATGCGCGACGAAATAAATGCTTTGAATAAAGCTTTAGAAACCCGAACCGACTACGAATCTGATGCCTATATGGATATTATTACCAAGGTAGCAGATTTAGGCGAAAAGTTTTACGCTTTAGAAGATGTTAATTACGACGCCGAGGTAGAAAAAGCCCTGTTAGGTTTGGGTTTTAAGCGTAGCGATTTTAACCGACAAACTAGTGAGTTTAGCGGGGGCTACCGCATGCGCATAGAATTAGCTAAAATATTGCTGCAAAAACCCGATCTTATTCTGTTAGACGAACCTACTAACCATATTGATATTGAATCGGTAATCTGGCTGGAAAACTTTTTGCTTCATAAAGCTAATGCTGTTGTGGTTATTTCGCACGATAAAGCTTTTATTGATGCTATTACGAATAGAACCATTGAGGTTACCATGGGGCGTATTTACGATTACAAAGCAAACTACTCGCATTATTTACAATTACGCGCAGAAAGACGCGAACATCAAATAAAAGCTTATAATGAACAGCAGCGATTTATAGCAGATACCAAGGCTTTTATTGAACGTTTTAAAGGAACATACTCAAAAACCAACCAAGTAAACTCGCGCGAGCGTATGTTGGAAAAATTAGAAATAATTGAAATTGATGAGGTAGATACATCGGCTTTAAAATTGCGATTTCCACCAGCACAACGCTCTGGCGATTATCCGGTAATAGTAAAAGATTTATCGAAGTCTTATGGAAATCATGTGGTATTTAAAAACGCCAATATGTCTATTTATAGAGGTCAGAAGGTGTCTTTTGTGGGAAGAAATGGTGAGGGAAAATCTACCATGATTAAAGCCATTATGGGGCAACTAGACGCAACAGGCACTTGTGCGCTTGGTCATAATGTACAAGTGGGTTACTTTGCGCAAAATCAAGCATCGTTACTGGACAATGATCTTACTGTTTTTCAAACAGTTGATGAGGTAGCGCAAGGCGAAGTAAGAACACAAATAAAAAACATATTAGGCGGTTTTATGTTTAAGGGGGACGATATTCATAAAAAAGTTGGCGTATTGTCTGGTGGCGAAAAAACGCGACTTGCCATGGTAAAATTACTTTTGGAACCCGTTAATCTACTTATACTGGATGAGCCTACTAATCATTTGGATTTAAAAAGTAAAGAAGTTTTAAAAGAAGCCTTACTCAATTTTAATGGCACTTTAATTTTAGTATCTCACGACCGCGATTTTCTTCAGGGACTGTCTGAAAAAGTTTTCGAATTTAAAGACCAACGCGTTATAGAGCATTTTGAAACAATTGACGATTTTTTAAAGCGCAACAGAATAGAAAACTTGAAGGAAATAGACTTGCAGTAACTTCCTGTTACTGCGGTTGCGCTTGTTTTAAATAGTTTTTTATTACTTTTTGTACACCTGTTGTAGCAGGTTCTTTTATAACCGTTAGTTGCTTATTTTGTATGTGGGACGGATTAGGGTCTACAAAATAAATAGGGATGTTATCGGGTACATAATGCACCAAGCTAGCAGCTGGGTATACTTGCATACTGGTGCCCACAACCAACAAAACATCGGCTGTTTTACAAATTTCCATCGCCGTTTCAATCATCGGAACTGCCTCGCCAAACCAAACTATATGTGGCCTAATTTGGTGGCCATTTTCGCATGTATCGCCCAATTTTATATCGGTTTTCCAATCCATAATAGCACCACTATTATGAGTACTTCTGGCTTTAAATAGTTCGCCGTGTAAATGAATAACATTGGTGCTTCCGGCGCGTTCATGCAAATCGTCTACATTTTGCGTAATAATACTTACTTTATAATGGCTTTCTAGTGCTGCTAAAGCTTTGTGAGCTTGGTTTGGTTTTACAGTTAGCAGTTGTCTGCGGCGTTGGTTGTAAAAATCTAGTACCAGAGCGGGATTGTCATGAAATCCTTCAACAGATGCCACCTGCATAACATCATGCCCTTCCCATAAACCATCGGCATCCCGAAATGTTTTAATACCACTTTCTGCGCTCATGCCTGCGCCCGACAATACAACAAGATGTTTCATAATACGAGTTAGCTATATAATTTGTTTAAAAATAGAGATAAAATACCTTTCCATTTTTAAATGTTAGTTAAAATTGTAAATTTAGGGCATCTTTAAAACCCTTATATGAAACAGTCCTTTAAATTGTTTGCTTACCTAACAGGTTTGCTATTAGCGTTTAATTGTGCTAGCGATGATAACATTTCGCGTATCGATTCCAAACTAATAGCTACAACCTATACCTTTACTGCTATTAATAATCCGGCTATAACGGGAGAAGCGCGACTTATAAAAAATGAGGATGCTTCGGTAAGTATAGAAATTAAATTATCGGGAACCACTGGAACTGAATTTTATCCGGCTAGCATTCGATTTAATACTGCGGCAGAAGGTGGGGCCGTGGTAGTGGATTTAACAGATGTTAGTAGTGCCACAGGACGAAGTAAAACCACTTTTTCAACTCTAAACGATGGCTCTGACATCACTTACGAAACCTTATTGGATTTTGACGGTTTTATAGATATTCGTACGGATATTAGTAGTACCGCAACTATAATAGCACAAGCAGATATTGGGCAGAACGAATTAACTGGTACCACAAAAACATACAGTTTAAATACGCGCGATGTCCCAGGGATTAGTGGAAGTATTAAATTTTCTGAACGTAAAAATGGCGAAGCTCTAGCCCGTATTGAATTATTAAATACGGTTGCTGGCAGTGTGCATCCAGCGCATATACACAATAACACAGCGCTGGAAGGAGGCGCTATTGCCTTTACATTTAATCCTGTGAGTGGCGATACCGGTGTAAGCCGCACAAACCTTTCCATGCTTGATGATGGAACACCTTTTAACTATAGTAATGTGGTAACGTTTAATGGTTATGTAAATGTTCATGCAAGCGAAACAGATTTAGGAACTATTGTGGCACAGGGCGATATTGGTAAAAATGGTTTAACGGGCGAATTTGTGTCCTATCCACTTAATGAACTGGATGTACCAGGCGTACAAGGAACAGCTACATTTTTTAAGCGTGAAAACGGTAACGCGTTGGCGGTTATAGAACTGGAAAATACCACAGCAGGGCTTATGCATCCGGCTCATATTCATGCCAATAACATAAGCACAACAGGACCGGTTATTTTAAGTTTTAATCCCGTTAATGGCGATACTGGCAAAAGCCAAACAAACATTACCCAATTAGACGATGCCAGCGCTTTTGACTACAATGCGGTTTTGCAGGTTGACGGTTATATAAATGTGCACGAAAGTGCTACTAATTTAAACACCATTATAGCACAAGGAAACATTGGCATTAATGCCGCCAACTAAACGTTATGGCAAATGGTTTTAAGCCGTTTATGGTAGTTATTTGAAAAAGATGATAGATCGGCAGTTACTAAATTATTTAGAAGGGTTTTTAACCACCCATAGGCGCGAGAAGTTCTTGCAGGTGTTAGCTGGGCGTACCAAGCATTTTACTGTGGCAACAGAGGATGTGTATCAGCTGCATAACACCAGCGCTGTAATAAGAAGCTGCGACGTATTTGGTATTCAAAATGTGCATATAGTTGAGGAACGCAATAGCAAACGCATAGACCGAGAAATTGCTATGGGCGCCCAAAAGTGGGTGGATTTAAAAAGGCATCACCGTGTAAAAGATGCCATAAAGCATATTAAACAAGAAGGTTATCAAATTATTGCTACCACACCGCATACAAACGATTGCGATTTGCATGATTTTGATATTACAAAAAAGTCTTGCTTTTTCTTCGGAAGAGAAACAGAAGGCTTATCTGAAGACGTATTGGAGACAGCCGATGGTTTTTTGAAAATCCCGATGGTGGGCTTTACAGAAAGTTTAAATATTTCTGTATCGGCTGCAATTATTTTGCAACACGTAACTACCAAACTTAAACAAAGCTCTATTTCGTGGCAGCTTACCGAGGAAGAGAAACTAGAAAAACGACTAGACTGGGTAAAAAAGACCTTAAAAAGCTACGATGAGGTTGTGGCACGCTATTATCAGAACATATAATCCTGTATTTTATAGAAACTATAGTGCCTTTATTACCTAATACAGAAGGTTTAAAAACGTGTTTGGTAGGGTGTTAAGTGTTATATTTTTTTGCTTTAGTAAGGTGTATTTGGTTTAAACACATGTTTTTTGGTTCGCAATGAAATAGCTAAAAAACATATAAATAAAATTACTTTCCCAAATAAATAGCCGTAGCCATATTCGGTTAATCGGTTTAAATCGGATATTAGTATTTCGGCAATATTTACTAAAAGCATAAGCGCTATTAAAGCCGACATGTAAAATGCAAATTTTTTCATAACGGGGAAAAGTTTAGCAGGTTTGCATCGTGTACAAACCTGCTGTACTTGTTATTTTGTAACAGTTGTTGTAGATGGTGTGTAAATACCAAAAGTTATGGCAGCAACCAAACCGTTAACAAAAGTTTGTCTGGTAAAAACGGTATAGTTTTCGGCGCCTTTAGCCATATCTTTAGAATCGGATACACCTGCTGGTGCTAAACCAAAGATAAGATAGTGGTTCCAAGAAGTTGTTTCGTTGTTTCCTTGAGCACCTTCACCTACAACACTTGTGTACGAGTAACAAGATGATAATAAGATTGTGGCTGTAAATAAAACAGCCATCATTTTTAATGGGTTTTTCATCATTTTAAGTTTTAATGATTTATTGGTTAAAAAAAAATTGCCGTGTCACTGGGCCCAGTTTTCCGGTTATTCAAATATAGTAATAAGTGTAAAATTACAAATGAAAATAACCTTGAAAAAGTAGGATTTTTCTTAAAAAATAGAACGGTTGAGGAAGAGCGAAACTATTAAAAAATACGCAGCAGTATTTGTAGCCTGTGGTACAGGTTTTTCGCTTTTAAAGAAGTTGTGCAATTACGATAAACCGACTGCACGTAACAGCCTGTGTTGTTTGGCTAGAAAGCGGCAAATTAGCGGTTTTTTCTACCTCGGCTTAACACTTTGTACTCCTCGTAACATTCGCTTATGGCATCCAGCATTTGAAGATCGTTGGCGCTGTTTATAAAATCGGCTGAATAATTGCATTGTCTTACAATTTCGTCTAAATCCACCCGATCTACTTGTAGTAAAACCATTAACATTTCTCTGTCGAAACGCGAAGCCAATAAATTTCTAATTTCATCGTCTTGTTTCATTTGCTTCAGCTTTTTCATTTCGTTCGGATTTCTTCCAAACATTTTATACAGAAAATCGGCTGGATTAAATATGGCTCCGAGTGCTTTGGTTATGGCGTTGCTTCTATTTCCGGCTTCGTAGCCTGTAGATGGTAATCCGGATATACTATAGCGGTAGTTATTGTTAATAGGCACATTTTGAATATCTACTTCTAAAATGCCTGTTAAGCGAAACTCATTTATAACCACTTCCTCTAGGGCTAATGCAAGTTCGTTTAGTTGTATGGTAGCGGTTCCAAATTTTATCCAATCGTTGGTCACTCTTACTTTAATAGATTTAAATCCTAAATAGGAGAGGTGCAAGGTGTCATTGGCAGATGCCCGCAAAGTAAATTCGCCTTCCGCATTGGTTGTGGTTCCAATTACTTTTGTAATGTTTACAATGTTTACCCGTTCTAGCGGTTCGCCTTCTGAAGCATTTATAATAACACCGTTTACGTAGGTGTCGGTAGTTTGCGAAAACCCCAAGGATAAGGTAAGTATGGTGCTAATTAATACAAGGTACTGCTTCATGCGGACTAATTTAAACATAAAAGTACTAAACAAAAAAATAGATTTCTTATTTAGTACTTAATTTTACGTATTATTAACAGTTACTATTAACGTCTGGAGCGTCGCGGACGGTCTAAGCTATGCGACTCGCTTCGGGAACTGGCTGTTTTTGGCTTGTCGTTACCCTCGGAGCGTCTGCTACGTCTGTTTCCAGAGGCTGCACTGCGCTCACGTCCTGCACCGGACCGGCGTTCTTTGCGATCGCCATCAAAGGATTTGCGTTTGTTGCCAAAACCACCTCCAGCACTACGGCGTTTGTTTCTGCTGGTACTGCGACCTTTGTCTTCGCTTACTTCTACATTAACAAAGCGACCTTCATGTTTAAAATCTGTAAAGAATGCCAGCACTTTATCCTGCAAACTTTTATCTGTTGTAAAAAATGAAAAGCTATCTTTTACATCCACTTTAAAGACGTCGTCTCTGCCTAACTCTAAAACCTCTTTAAGGAAGTCTTTTAATGTCATCCAATCGTATCCATCCTTACGGCCCACGTTTATAAAATAGCGGGTATCGTTGGCGCTTTCGCCGTTACTGCTGCGCGATTCGGATACGGGTTGGATACGCGATTTTTGGTAATAATTATAAAACCTTGTAAATTCTACTGAAAAAAACTTTTTAATTAGTTCGTCTTTGGTTGTGTTTTCAAACAGTGTGTTTATACGCTCTAAATATTGTTCAATTTCCGGATTAATTTCGGTATTGTGAATTTTATTGGCAAGAGACATCAGCTGCACTTCACAAATTTCCATACCATCGGGAATGTCCTTTTTAATGAAGTCCTTTTTAATAATGCGCTCGATGCTTTTAATTTTACGTACCTCACTTTTTGAAACAATAACCATAGAGATACCCGTTTTACCGGCTCTTCCAGTTCGTCCAGAGCGGTGCGTGTACACTTCAGGTTCGTCTGGTAATTGGTAATTAATAACATGGGTAATATCATCTACATCTATACCACGTGCTGCTACATCTGTAGCTACAAGCATTTGAATTTGCTGGTTTCGAAACGATTTCATTACCAAATCGCGTTGATTTTGGCTTAAGTCGCCATGCAAAGCGCCTGCACTATATCCATCTTCAATAAGTTGTTCGGCAATTTTTTGGGTGTCGCGTTTTGTTCGGCAAAAAATTACCGAAAAAATATCTGGATTGGCATCTGCCAAACGTTTTAAGGCCGCGTAACGATCGCGCGCATTAACTAGGTAATACTCGTGTGTTACCTGGTTGGTACTTTCGTTTTTATTTCCCACGGTAATTTCAACCGGACTAACCATAAAATGTTTTGCAATATTTGCTACTTCTTTTGGCATGGTTGCCGAAAATAACCAAGTATTTTTTTCTTCTGGGGTATGCGCTAAAATATCGGTAATGTCCTCTTTAAAGCCCATGTTTAGCATTTCGTCGGCTTCATCTAAAACAGCATATTCTATTTTAGAAATATCCACCAATCGGCGTTTTATCATATCCTTCATCCGGCCCGGAGTTGCCACAATAATCTGGGCACCTCTTTTAACATCGCGTGCTTGGTCCGTTATACTAGCACCACCATAAATAGCTACCACATTTAGGCCTTTACAATATTTGCCGTATGCTTTAAGTTCGTTGGAAATTTGCAAACACAACTCTCGTGTTGGCGATAGTATAAGCCCTTGCGTTGTGCGACTCTCCAAATGTATTTTTTGTAACATTGGAAAGCCAAAGGCTGCAGTTTTTCCAGTACCTGTTTGGGCTAAAGCCACTAAATCTGTGTCTTGCTCTAATAAAACTGGGATTGCTTTGTTTTGGATGTCGCTGGGTGTTTCAAAACCCATATCCGTAATAGCTTGTAGTAGGTCTGGATTAAGACCTAAATCTTGGAATGTATTCATTCGTTTTTATAAGTAATCGATTATATCTTGCAGTGTTACAACAGAAGAGAATCGACGTACTTAACCTAAACTTCCAGCAACACATCCTCACCTTGAGGAATTTTTTAGCAGCATTTTTTGTTGCTGTTAAATTTCGTGCAAAGGTAGTTTTTTATTTTTAATTTCAGCAGATTTTGTAAGCGAATGTTTATGGATGGTTTTTTGGAAACGAATTAAGCCTCAATAAATTGAAACGGTGGCTTATTTTTTAGGTGTGTTTTTAATAACTATATAGGCTAACGGATTTGTTATAAAATCTTTAATACTTAAGCGAAAAACTTGTCCGAGTTTTTTAATTTTTACACCACGGGATTTTAGTACCAATAAAAAGGTTATAGAAAAACTAACAATAAAGTTTATTAGTCCTATAAAAAGTACGCTGGTTACAGCCATTGCAATAGTGCTAAAGGCAAAACTGTGATTTACAAAACCATATCCTATATTAGCAGAACTAAATGCTATATGCCTTATGTCCACTGGAAATGGCAATATATAAGAGGCTAAAAAGGCCGAACCAAGAAAAAAACCAAGACTAATATTACCGGCATAAATACCAAGGTTTCGCTCTATTACCAAAGCTATGTTTAGCAATGCATCTTGCGAAAAGAAACGACTTAAAAAACTATTATGCTGAATGCGGTAAGCCAGTTGTATGGCTTTCACTTTATTGTCGAAATATCCAGAAATAAAACCGGAGATAGCTAGAAATACACCGGCAATAGCTGCAAAATACAAGGCACCTCCAGAAATAGGAAACACATCGTTTACCAATTTAATAGCTTTGTAAGTAGACACTACTTCTATATTGGATGCTAAATTTAAAATGATGGCTATAACAGTTCCAATTGATAAAGCCATAAGAAAATTACCCATAAGAGAAATAAACTGACTGCGAGAAATTTTACGGAGTAACATAATAATGTCCTGCAGCGAATCTACTTTTAAGTCGCCATCCTTGTCTATATGCTTGGCAATTGTAGAAGCCGTCATGGCAGGTTGTTTGGTTGCAATTGTGCCGCCAACCAAAAAAACAATAATAAAACAAAGCGCATAGTTTATGCTAAATAAGAAGGCCTGTGGCAAGGTGCCTTCTACATGGGCGCTTATTAAAATTTTAAATAGTGTAAATATGGCTATTATAAAACCGCCTAGTAAGCCTTTTTTAAAAAATGTATAATATTCCTTGGTATCGTCTGCTACATATTTTTCGCCTTTTTGAGCTGTGTGTTCCACTATTTCCAAGGCCAATAAATCTGTATGTGCAATAAAATATTTGGATAAACTATTTTTTTCTTTGTTATAGGTAATATAATCCGCTATTAAAAAATCCCATTTTGATGCTGTATGCAGCTCATTTTTTAAATCGAGTAAGGTTTTAATGCGTCTTTTGTAATTTATTAAATTTTTGGTTACCACCGTTAAATGCAGAGAGGTGCCAATTATGTTTTTGTTTTTTCGCAATTTTTTAATGGTGGTATGTATGGCATCTAAACTATCGTGAAATGCCTCTGCTTGACAACTACCATGTTTAGAAAGATTACTAGCTTGATAAAGTAGTGTTTTATAACAGCTAGAATTTATACCCAATTTTTTGAAGTAGGTTTGAAATTTATAATCTAAACCATAGGATACTATTTTTAGCGATAAAGCCGTAATAGCCCGATCTAAATCTTGAGAAATAGCAATTTTATTTTCTGAATTTGTTAGAAAACTTTGAATGTTTGCGGATAATGTGGCTTGTTGCCCTTTGTCAATTTCAGTTTTAAAATAAAATTCAATGGTGTTTTTTTCTGGAATATCGGGAATGAATTTTTTAAAAATACGGCTTGAAAAACCACCCAAAAACCCATAGTTTTCCATTAAAGAGTATTTAACAAAAAACGAATAGAATGAAATATTAGAAATTAAAGTGTTGTTTTTCAATAGGTTGCTTGTTTTTGAAAAAATGATTTCTGGAGTTTCAATTTACCTAAAAAAAACTACTGCCAAAACAATAATAGATAAAATTTATGTAAATAAATCCTTTTAAAAATACGTGTTTATTGGGTATCATAGTATTTCAATTCTGGGATGTGATACAAAAAATAATGACTGTTTTGTGGCAGTAACCATGTTTTCTTTTTAGTTAAAACCGCATAAAAAAACCAGAGGGTTTAGCTCTGGTTTCTTGGTATGGTATTAATCTATTTGCAAATAGGTTGCAATGTGTAAAAAATGTGTTTATTGCAATTAACTTAAGCGCGCGATTTGCGTTTTTTCATTTTCTTTTCTTCTAACTTTTTAAGAATTTTTTCTTGTCTTTTAGCTTGAATTTCTTCTTTTGAAAGCTTTTTACGTAAAACTGCCATAATATGTAAATTAAAATATTAATAATAATTGGTAAACTACAAATGGTGCTTGAAGGTGCATTCCATGCGTTTATTTAGCAACCAAGCACCTGAATAGTACTTAAATTTGAAAACTAAAAAAAGGGTCAGGCATCCGCATAAAGCCTGATTACTTCAGGAAGACTTTTCGCTTTTTGGAGATAGCAGCGCAAACGTTAGAACAAAACAAAGCAATAATTACCTGTTGCTGCAACATTTTCGTTACTAGTAAAGGATTGTTTAACATGTTCTTAAAATTAAATTTGCTTAATTAAAGTTTAAAGATAGCCCTTAAAGGGTAGCTTTCCAAATATGTTTAACTTATTTTAACTATTTAAAAAACAGAAGTTTAAATAACTTCAAAAGTAGGCTATGTAGCTTGTGTATTACCACTAAAATTATACCCTGTTTTCTATTTTATTTGTAGGCCTGGCAAGTTTGTTTCAGTTTTTAATTTTAAATAGATTTTATTTCCGCAAATACAATTAAAAGTTATACTTTATGGGTAATTTGCCTATTGTATTAGATATTCCGTTTATGAAAATAAATAATAACAGACATTGGATACGTGTTTACAGTGTTATTGCTGCTGTACTTATTACCTTGTATTACATACTAAATTTGGCCTTTTTTGATACGTACCAAACGTATTTGCCCTTTATTAGAAATTTAGTTTTAAGTTTATGTTTAATCTGTATAATCCTATTAATAAGTAGGGTAGTTGCTAAAATTATTCACAAACAAGATCATTTGGAAGGCGATAGGTATAACCTATTACGTATTGTTAGATTTTTAGCATTGGTGTGCAGTTTAATAGTAGTGGCCTCCTTTTTATTTCAGAATATTGTTGCAGCCGTGGTAAGTTTCGGACTTATTTCTTTGGTTGTTGGTTTTGCACTACAAGCGCCCATTTCCTCGTTTATTGCTTGGGTGTATTTAATTTTTAGACGCTCTTATTTGGTAGGCGATAGAATTCAAATTAAATCTTTTCGAGGCGATGTTGTAGAAATAGGTTATTTAGATACCTCTATTATGGAATGTAGCGGTGATTATTTGGGTAATGATAGAAGCAGCGGCCGTATAATTAGGTTTCCTAATAGCTTAATTCTTCGGGAGGAAATTATAAATTATTCTGGTTCTGAAGCGCCTTTTATTTGGAATGAAACACCAATTCAAATTGCTTATTCAAGCGATATACAATTTGTAGAGTCTTGTTTATTGGAAGCTGCCAACACCGATTTTAAAGTAGCGTACCCCGAACATTACAGGCAAAAAAAACAAGGGTGGCAGCCCGAAGTTTATTTTAGGGTAAACGCCTATGCTTGGATGGAAGCTGTTATTTCGTATCCGGTGATGCCAAAAGATGCTACCGGCCGAAGAAATAGAATTTTGCGTCTCGCCTTACCTCTATTAAACGCAGCTCCAAATAAAGTACAGTTTCCAGAAGGCACAAACCGATAATGTCCGAATTACTTTATAACAATACGTTGCGTGTAAAAAGCATTGTCTGAATGAATTTTTAATACATATACACCAGGCTTTAGCGCGTTAACAGACATATTAAACTGATTAACTTGGTGGTAATTTTTCTTAACAACAAGCTTTCCTATTATATCGGTTATGAATACATTTAGCTGATTGTAAGTATTGGGTAACACAATATATAAAGTACTGTTTGTTGGGTTTGGGTAAATTTTTAAAGCCTTTTTGGTAATAGCTTCTGTTGCTAAACTGGTTATTTCAATGGTCTCAACTTTACGATTAACTTGGTCACATTTTCTAACTGTTAAAGTTACGGTATAAGCGCCTACTGAAGCATAGGTATGCACAGGATTACTTAATGTAGAAGTGTTACCATCGCCAAATTCCCATAACACCGAATCGTAGTCAGCACTAGTATTGGTAAAGGCAACGGTGCTGGCTGTTACGGTGCTTGTAAAATTGGCCCATGCAGGGTTAACCGTAAAATTCCAATCCGACAGGTTATCGAAAACAACCAATTTCGCTGCGGTTTTAATTGTATTTGCTTGTTCCAGGGGTAAGCTAGAATGCCATGTTATTTGAGTAGGATCTTTTTGATAAATAAGGGTGTAAAATGCGCAGGCTGCTGCGTAGGAACCAACTACCGATGGGTGCGAGCCATCGTTGGTATATAAGTTTATACTTGGGTTTTGGGTGCGTAAATAGCGCCAAAGGGCACCAACCGGAGATACTTTAGCTTGGTTGGTAGCAGCCATAAACATATAAGTAGTGTATATGGCATTGTCCATACCTTCATAGGTGCACATCCACGGCATATCTGGACAATTGCTTGAATCGCCATTTTCTCTGCCCCAAGTCATGTAAAACAAAGGTTGCGCGCATGTATTGCTATTTCGAATAGCTTGGCTTAATTGCGAGGCGTAGGGGTACAACTCGTTTTCTTTATAGCTTTCTGGGAAGGCTGTTTCCTGACTCTGGGCTTGTAACACCACATAATCCCATGAATTGGCATTTATTTTTTCTAAACTGATTGTGTTGGTAGCATGGTTTATAAACCGATAACCACCAGGTGTATGGGCGTCATAAATTAGGTTGTCGCCTGTACTGAGGGCCATATTACTTACCATGTTAGGTAAATTATTATAGGCCGTATAACTATTGCCAAGAAAAAGTACTTTTTTAGTAGTCTGACCAAAAATTTGCGTCGTGGTAAGTAAAAAAATGGTAATGCTAACAATTAGATATTTCATAAGTAATATTTGTTTCTTGACTACAGCCGTCATTTTAGTAATAAACGTTTTAGGGTGTAGGCGACATAAAAAACACCATTTTTAATTAGTTACTAAAGGGTATTTAAAAAAGCTACTAATTTTTTTACGGCCTTACCTCTGTGTCCAATTTGGTTTTTTTCTTCCAAACTTATTTGTGCAAACGTTTTGGTATGGCCAACGGCTTTAAAAATAGGATCGTAGCCAAAGCCTTCTGTACCCGATTTGTTGGTGGTAATTTCGCCTTTGCAAATGCCTGTAAATGTGTGTAACTGGCCGTTTATTTGTAAGGCTATAACCGTTTTAAATTGCGCAGAACGATTGCTGTGATTTTCTAAATTTTTAAGTAGTTTCGTCATGTTGTCATCTGCGTTGCGTTGCGGGCCAGCATAACGGGCAGAATACACACCCGGTTCACCATGCAAGGCTGTAACTTCCAGACCGGTGTCGTCTGCAAAACAATCGTACCCATAATGTGTTTTTATATAATCTACTTTTTGAATAGCGTTACCTTTTATAGTGTCCTGGGTTTCTGGTATATCCTCATGGCAGCCTATATCGGCTAAACTTAAAACCTTAATATGTTTGGGTATTAAGTGTTGGACTTCTTTTATTTTATTTAAATTGTTTGTGGCAAAAACGAGTTGCATATTTTATAATTAAGCGTATTTTTAACTTTTTACAAATGTAGTTCAAATTCTGTATCTTCTAATACCTTTAAGCCTGTATGCATAAAACTTCGGTTTGGTTAATAAGTTTTTTATTGGTTGGTTTTACCGCACAATCACAAATATTTAAAATAGCAGATTCTTCAAAAGTGGTTAAAGTGGTAGATAGCATGCTAATTGATCGCGATTTATCTAATTATTCACTTCGGGTGTTTTCAAATTACAAAGTAAAACGCTTTACCTTGCGCGATGCCGATTCTAAAACCCGTTTTATCCCTAATAATCAGTTTGGGATTGGTTTTGGGTTTGCCAGTCGGAAAATAATAGTCGATATAGCCTTCAATTTAAAAACAAACAAAGAAGAAATAACCAACCGTTTCGATTTGCAGGGTACTACCATTCTTGGAAAAAATCATTTAGTGGGGTTGTCTATTCAAACATACAAAGGTTTTAATGTGCGCAACAATTATAACGATCCAACGGTGTTTAGAAGCGACATAAAATCTACAACGGTAGGCTTTAATTACTTGTTTATGCTCTCGGAAATAGAGTTTTCCTTTGCGTTGCTAAAAGCAGGTTTAGCGCAACGCAACAAAAGCGTATACCTAACAGGTGGTCTGGGCTTTTTTGGAATACACGATTATTTCTCGGGTAATAACGGCGTTCTGTCTAGTTTAGGACGTGAAAATTATAACACGCAAGGTCACGTTAAACGCTACAGCTCGCAATCTGTTGGCCTATTGGGCGGATTTATTTCGGCCTTTATGTTACCAAAAAATATCATTGCCTCCTTTAATATTATGCCTGGAATTGGCATTGTGAATAAAAAAGTAACCACCTTAACAGATAGTTATAAACCCGGTAAACCGTTTTTATTTAAATTGGATTATACAGCAGCTTTGGTGTACGATGTGGAGCGCTTTTACGTCAGTTTAATTTACGATGGCAGCGCCTATGCCACTAGTTTGGGCTATGACAATACCCAACAATTTAGTTTAAGCAAGGCTAAATTGGCTTTTGGCTATAAATTAAAGGCCAAAAAAAAGGAGAAATAGTTAATCCTTTTATAATTTATTAGCAAATAAGCTTTTAAATGCTATTTTTAGAGAAGAAAGATTATAGGCTTAATAAACTATGAGTTTTATCATTTTTAATGCCTAATTAGGATAGTATATTTGAGTAATTAATAACATAAAAACACGATACATTATGACAATAAATTTTCAATATGTAAACTTAGATACCAGTGAATCATTATCAGCGTTCACCAGAGAAAAATTACAATCGCTTATTAAAAAATACGACTGGTTAATTAATTGCGATGTGCAATTTAAAAAAGAAAACAGCACCAAGGATACAGGTTTTATTTGCAGTATGGAGTTAAGCTTACCTGGGCCGCGTATTTATGCTATTTCCAATGAAAAGAATTTTGAAGCTGCCGTAAAAGAAACAATCAGCGATTTAGAAAAACAGCTTAAAAAACGCAAGCATACTTTTTCTGTAAAATAAATATACTTAAAGTCTTACCTATGATGATACGGTTCGTTTTTTAGAATGGTAAATGCACGATAAAACTGTTCTACTATAAACAACCGTATCATTTGGTGAGAAAATGTCATTTTAGATAAAGACAACATACCTTGTGCTTTGTTATAAACCGCTTCCGAAAACCCATAGGGGCCACCAATAACAAATACCAATTGCTTTATACCCGAGTTCATGTACTTTTGAAGGTATTCTGAAAAGGCAATTGAGTGCATTTGTTTCCCTTTTTCGTCCAACAAAATAAGCGTGTCCGTGGCAGCTAATTTGGATAAAATTAAGGCGCCTTCTTTTTCTTTTTGCTGTGTTTCACTTAAATGCTTTACCTTTTTTAAATCGGGTATTATTTCAAATTCAAACTTAATATAATGGCCCAATCTGTTTTGGTAATCAGTTATTAAACTGGCCAACAGTTTGTTGTCGGTTTTGCCAATGGCGAGTAATTTAATGGTCATATGCAAATGTATTATTTTTAAATAAAACAAATTTATTTTTATTGGCAGACGCTTGCTAAATCCGGCAGGCAGATTCGAACAAATAATGCTTTAAATTAATTGGGCCAAGTATGTAGTAGTTTGCTGCCGCAGTAAGCGGCTTTCCCTTGTTTTTTTTAGGGGTATTCTGTTCTAATTTGTTAAAAATGCTATATTTTCGTGATATCTTAAATTAATGGGAATATGATAAGTGCAGCACAATTTAAAACGGAAATAGATTTAATAATAGCCAATGCCATCCGGGAAGATGTGGGCGATGGCGATCATAGTTCTTTGGCCTGTATTCCAGACACGGCAACAGGTAAAGCAAAATTATTAGTAAAGGACAACGGCATTATAGCGGGTGTTGATTTTGCGAAGCAAGTTTTTAATTACGTAGATCCAGCTTTACAAATGGAAATATTAATTCCCGATGGGCATGTTGTTAAAGAAGGCGATGTGGTATTTTATGTGGCAGGCCCTTCACAGTCCATTTTAAAGGCCGAACGTTTGGTGCTAAATGCCATGCAGCGCATGAGTGCAATTGCCACTAAAACCAAGCAGTTTGTAAGCCTGTTGGAAGGAACCAACACCAAAATATTAGATACCCGAAAAACCACACCCGGCATTCGCGCTCTAGAAAAATGGGCGGTAAAAATTGGTGGTGGCGAAAACCACCGCTTCGCACTTTACGATATGATTATGCTTAAAGATAATCACATAGATTTTGCAGGCGGTATTACGAAAGCTATTGAAAAAACGAAAGCCTATTTAAAAGAAAACAACAAGGACTTAAAAATAATTGTAGAGGCCAGAAATTTGGAAGAAGTGGCTGAAATATTAAAAACCGATGGTGTTTACCGTATTTTAATTGATAACTTTAATTACGAGGACACCAAAAAAGCGGTAGCATTAATTGGTAACACATGCTTAACCGAGAGTTCTGGTGGCATTACAGAGCGTACCATTAGAAAATATGCCGAGTGTGGTGTTAATTATATTTCTTCAGGTGCATTAACGCATTCGGTGTATAATATGGATTTAAGTTTGAAGGCAGTTTAGCCGGAAACAACCCAGTAATAAGGTAAGTTTAAACATTGGCGAATACACACCTTGGCTTTAAAAATATCGCCATGGCAAGGTATAAAACTAAAAAAACAAGATGTCGGAATCGGTAGAGAAAAAACTAGCTAAAATACCAGTGGTAAATATTTTGGTTAGACTATTAAAAAAAATAAAACTACCAGGTCTGGAAGGTTTATCGGTGTACGATTTAATGGAATTGTATATTATTGGTATTCTAAAAGGTGCCATAACAACACGCGCTAGCGCTATTGCCTTCAATTTTTTTACCGCTATTTTCC
The DNA here is from genome assembly GCF_042684585.1 of Bizionia sediminis. Classification (NCBI taxonomy): domain Bacteria; kingdom Pseudomonadati; phylum Bacteroidota; class Flavobacteriia; order Flavobacteriales; family Flavobacteriaceae; genus Bizionia; species Bizionia sediminis. The sequence goes on along the minus strand of NZ_JBHULS010000001.1, from coordinate 926,225 downwards.
CGTTTTTACTTTTCATCCTAATCATTATACCCTATATACCAATTACCGATTTTAAATTGGAATTTCAAGCCTTTTTAAATTCGTATCTGCCACCAACAACATCAGAATTTTTCTTTTCAAATATTTTTGAAAATATCGATAGTACGGAGCGAGGTGGTTTGTTATCCTCGGTATTATTAATTTCTATTGTGTTAATGGCCAATGGTATTAGCGCAGTTTTTGCTGGTTTTGAAAGTTCGTATCATGAGCAATTAGCTAGAAACGTATTTAAACAATATGTGTATGCCCTTGGGGTGGCTTTGATTTTGGCTTTCTTATCCATTATTACCGTGGCTGTTTTTGGGTATTTTCAAATTTATATAATTGGAAATCTAGAAATGTATGGCTACGTGGACAAAGATACCACTACTATGTGGGTGTATGTGGCAAAATTTCTGTTTTTAATAACCATGATTTATCTAGCTACCGCGGTTTTGTATTATTTTGGTACAACAGAAGGAAAAGCGTCTAGGTTTTTTTCGGTAGGCGCTTTGTTTACCACCTTTTTAATTGTGGTAACATCCTATTTATTTGGTGTGTATATTGAACATTTTTCCAAATATAATGAGCTGTACGGCTCTATTGGTGCGCTGTTAATTTTGCTGTTTTATTTATGGCTTAATAGCAATATTTTACTGTTAGGTTACGAACTTAACGCTTCTTTAAACCGGTTAAAAAAAGAGTATTAATATGGACGGGCATTTTATAGATGTTATAATTCCAATTCCTATTGAAAATGCGTTCACATACCGCATAACCGAGGCGGAATCTAAATTTATAGTACCAGGTGTTCGGGTTTCTGTACCTTTCGGAAAAACAAAAATATATACAGGGATTGTTTTAAAAGTACACAACCAAGCGCCTTTGGTTTACGAGGCAAAAGATATTCATCAAATTTTAGACGAATCACCGCTAGTAACACCGCAGCAATTTAAATTGTGGCATTGGATAGCCAGCTACTATATGTGCACGCTTGGCGATGTTATGCGGGCTGCACTTCCGGGGGCTTTTATTTTGGACAGCGAAACCATTATTTCTAAAAATTCGCGTTCGGAATTGCAAGCTGATGCCCTTCAAGACGATGAGTTTTTGGTGTTCGAAGCCCTAAAACAACAAACCTCGCTCACCATTCAAGATATTAGTGGTATTGTAGATAAAAAAAATGTGTTACCACTCATTAAACGCCTACTAGAAAAGGACGTTATTTCGGTTCATGAAGAAATTTATGATAAGTATACGCCCAAATTGGTTAAGTATGTTAAGCTACAAAGTAATTTTAGCACGCCCAATGCGTTACAAGCGCTTTTAGAAGATTTACACAGAGCGCCTAAACAACGCGAGGTAGTAATGACGCTGTTTTCATTAGCCGCAAAAACTAAAAAACCCATTCCGGTATCCCAATTAACTACCGCTAGTAACAGCTCCACAGCTACCGTAAAAGCGCTTATTGATAAAAATATTCTTGAAGAATACGTTATTCAAATAGATAGAATTCAGCATGATGCTGTAGAAACCGAAAACTCCAAGCATTTAAATAAACCCCAACAAGAAGCATTAAACGCAGTACAAGAAGCGTTTAAACAGCAAGATGTTGTTTTGTTGCACGGTGTAACGGCATCCGGTAAAACAGAAATATTTGTAAAGCTTATAGAACAGGCTTTAAAACAAGGGAAACAGGTGTTGTATCTGCTACCTGAAATTGCACTTACCACACAACTAGTTTCCCGCTTACAAAATTACTTTGGCGAACAGGTGGCGGTGTATCATTCCAAATATTCTGGAAATGAGAGGGTAGAGGTGTGGCACCATGTGTTACAAAATGCTGCAAAAGCGCAGGTTATACTTGGCGCACGTTCGGCTGTGTTATTACCTTTTCACAACTTGGGTTTAATAATTGTAGATGAGGAGCACGAACAGTCTTACAAGCAGTTTGATCCAGCGCCACGTTATCACGCTAGGGATACAGCCATTGTTTTGGCTCAAATTTTTAAAACGAAAACGCTTTTAGGGTCTGCTACCCCTAGTTTGGAAAGCTTCTACAACGCCCAACAAAACAAATATGGTCTTGTAACCTTGGCAACGCGTTTTAACGATGTCATGATGCCAGAAATTGAGCTAGTAGATTTAAAAGATAAGTACAAGCGTAAACGCATGAAGGGGCATTTTAGCGATAGACTCCTGGAGGAAATTACCGAAACATTAGAAAATGGGCATCAAGTTATACTATTTCAAAATAGGCGTGGCTACGCACCAATAATAGAATGCCAAACTTGCGGCCATTCGCCGCAATGTCCTAGTTGCGATGTTAGTTTAACCTATCATCAGTATCGCGATCAGTTGCGCTGTCATTATTGCGGCTATTACAGTGTTATGGTTAAAACATGTAATGCCTGTGGTAGTGTGGATTTGGACAATAAGGGTTTTGGTACCGAGCAGGTAGAAAAAGAAGTCTGTATGTTGTTTCCAGAAGCCAAAGTGGCCCGCATGGATTTGGACACCACGCGTGGTAAATATGGCTACGAAAAAATAATTAGCACGTTTGAAAACCAGGAAGTAGACATTTTGGTAGGGACTCAAATGTTAACAAAAGGGCTAGACTTTAGAAATGTCATGTTAGTAGGGGTTATGAATGCAGATAATATGCTTAATTTTCCTGATTTCAGAGCTCATGAACGTAGTTTTCAATTGCTTTTACAGGTTTCCGGTAGGGCTGGCAGAACCGATAAACGCGGCAAGGTTTTAATTCAAACTTATAATCCATATCATAATATTTTGCAGCAAGTGTCTACCAACAACTTTTTGCAAATGTATAAGGAGCAAATGGACGATCGGTTTAATTTTAAATATCCGCCTGTGTACCGACTAATTAAAATTACCTTAAAACACCGGGATTTTAATAAGGTTAATACGGGAGCCGATTGGTTTGCCAAATCTTTAAAACAAACGTTTGGCAGCTATGTATTGGGGCCAGAATTTCCACCAGTATCCAGGATTAGAAATCAGTATCATAAAAATATTATGGTTAAAATTCCACAAAAACAGTCGCTTGCCAAAACAAAAAAAGCCATAAATAAAATAAATACAAGTTTTGCTAGTGTAAAGGATTTCAGACCTATTCGTGTGGTTATTAATGTAGATAATTATTAATAGCGCATGTAAACAGGTTCATAGATAAAAAAAATCCCGATTTTATAATCGGGATTTTTTTAAATGTTGTTTAAAGCATCAACAAGCTGTGTTTTTTTATTTCTACTTAAGGGTATTTCGTAAGCACCAACTTCTACGTTTTTACTGTTAAAGCGGTCCACTTTGTCTAAATTAACGATATACGATTTGTGAATGCGCAGGAATTTGCCTTCAGGAAGTTCTTTTTCAAAAGCTTTCATGGTAGATAAAACCACAAGACTGGTATCTTCGGTAACTAACTTAACATAATCGCCTAGGGCTTCAATCCATTTAATATCTTTAATATAGACTTTACGTTTTTTCAGGTTGCTTTTAACAAAAATATGTTCCCCTTCGGTTTCATTAAAGTCTAACTTCAGTTTGTGCTGTTCTACAGCTTTGGCCACAGCTGTATTAAATCGTTCTTTTGTAATAGGCTTGTGTAAATAATCCGTAGCATCGTAATTAAACGCTTTAAAGGCATATTCTGTTTTACCAGTTACAAAAATAATTTGAGGTTTGTTATTTAACACGTCTAGCAATTCAAAGCCATTTAAAACGGGCATTTCAATGTCTAAAAATATTAAATCTACCTTATGCGTGTTTAGGCCGTTTTTGGTTTCCAAGGCACTGCTGTATTCGGCAATTAAGTTTAAAGACGGATTGTTTTCTATTAACTTAACAATTGAAAGGCGTTGTATGGCGGAATCGTCAACTACTACACAGTTTAATGTCATAACAAATTATTTTATTCGGTTAAGATATCGACAATAGTACAAAAAATTCGGACAAAAACCAAAAAACATCGTTAAAACGTTTGCATTCACAAAAAATTAACAGGAAATTTATACGTTTGTAGGGCTGTTAATATACTTTCAAATAAAGTTGTAAGATAGAAAATAAATAATTAATTTTGCAGCCATTTTTAACATTAAAATAGATTTTTATGAATCATTATGAAACTGTTTTCATCTTAAATCCCGTTTTGTCTGAAGTACAGATAAAGGAAACAGTACAGAAGTACGAGGATTTTCTCGTTTCTAAAGGAGCCAAGATGATAGCGAAAGAAGATTGGGGCTTAAAAAAATTAGCTTACCCAATTCAAAACAAAAAAAGTGGTTTTTACCATTTATTTGAGTACCAAGTAGCTGGTGAGGTTATTGCACCTTTAGAAGTAGAGTTTAGACGCGACGAGCGTTTTATGCGTTACTTAACAGTAGCTTTAGATAAGCACGCAGTAGCTTGGGCAGAGAGAAGAAGAGTTAAACTTAAAGAAAAAGCCTAATTATGTCATCTATAGAGCAACAAGCAAAAGGAAAAAAAGACGGTGAAATTAGATATTTAACACCGTTAAATATAGACACAAGTAAAGCGAAAAAATATTGCCGTTTTAAAAAGTCTGGTATTAAGTATGTGGATTATAAAGATCCAGACTGGTTATTAGGTTTTGTTAATGAACAAGGCAAAATTTTACCAAGACGTTTAACAGGAACTTCTTTAAAATACCAAAGAAAAGTATCTGTAGCTATTAAAAGAGCGCGTCATTTAGCATTAATGCCATATGTGGCCGATTTATTAAAATAAAATACTCATAACAATGGAACTTATATTAAAACAAGACGTTGAAAATCTAGGATTTAAAGACGATATTGTAACTGTAAAGAATGGTTATGGGAGAAATTATTTAATTCCTCATGGCCATGCTATTTTAGCTACTACATCTGCTAAAAAAGTGCTTGCCGAAAATTTAAAGCAACGTGCTTTTAAAGAAAAGAAAGCTATAGACGATGCTACTAAAACGGCCAATGCACTAAAAGCTTTAAGTATTAAAATTACAGCTAAAGCAACAGAAGGTGCTTCTGCAGGCGATAAATTATTTGGCTCTGTAACAAAAGTCGATTTAGTAGAAGCTTTTGAGAAAGAAGGCCATACTATCGACAAGAAATATATTAGTATTACCGGTGGTAATATTAAGCGTCTAGGTCAGTACAATGCGGTTATTCGTTTACACCGAGAAGTAACTTTCGAATTACCATTCGAAGTTGTTGGTCAGGCGTAAAATAGCATTTTTTACCATATATTTAAAACCGTTTGGAGCCTTTCTAAACGGTTTTTTTAATTTAATTTCATCCAGCTATGATTCGATATTTACTAATAATTGGTACGTTTATTTTATGTTCTTGCCAGCACACCACCAAACAAAGCAGGCAGCAGCAAGCACCAAAGCTTGTTAACTCTACATTACTAGAAACCTTAAAATACCAGCCTCATGCTACACCAATTATTAGTGTGCATAGGGGCGGCGTAGGACTACCTAATTATCCTGAAAATTGTTTAGAAACCATGCAATATGTTCACGACAGTATTGTGGCTGTATTTGAAATTGATATTGCCAAAACGAAAGATAATGTGTTGGTTTTAATGCATGATAATAGCTTGGAACGCACCACTACAGGAACCGGAAAATTAGCCAATTACAACTACCAAGAATTACAAGCTTTTTATTTAAAAGATGATTTTGGGCAAATTACTAATTTTAAAATACCCACTTTTCAAGCGGTGCTAAAATGGGCCGTGGCCAATCAGGCCATTCTAACTGTAGATATTAAACGAGGCGTGGATGTAGCCCAAGTTATACATGCCATCCGGACACTAAAAGCCGAAAATAATAGTGTTATTATTACCTACGATGTGGCGCAATCTAAAAAGGCCCACCAACTGGCACCGGAGTTGTTGTTATCGGTATCAGCAAGAAATCAGCAAGAGTTGGATTGGCTTTTGGAATCAAATATTCCCACAAAAAATATGTTAGCCTTTACAGGCACGCGTTTATCGGATACCAGTTTGTATCGTAACATTCATACGCAGGGTATTAAAACCATGTTGGGTACACTCGGGAACCTGGATAAGCAAGCCGCAAGTAAAGGCGACTCCTTATATGTAACATGGCACAAAATGGGCATAGATATGTTTGCAACAGATAGGCCTTTTGAGGCAGCTAGCGCATTACAAATTCAAAAAAATAATTAAAAATAGAAACGTACAAAAGCAATGAAATACGCACGGTTAACTAAAGAACAGTTTGAATCCCTACACCAAGAGTTTATTAATTTTTTGGCCACTCAAACCATAACAGCTGCGGAGTGGGATGATATAAAGAAAAACAAACCCGAAGTAGCCGAACAGGAACTAGATGTATTTAGCGATTTAGTTTGGGAAGGTGTACTAAATAAAGTGGCCTATATTGAACATATTTCTCCACAACAAATGCACTTGTTTCATACAAACGAAACCAATATGCACGTAATAGCTGTAAAGCTTAATAACAACATCGATTTAACAACGAAAGAGGGTTTTAATTGGTTGCGCGAAAATTTAATGAACGATCAGGTTGAATTTTTACAGGCTCATAAAACCTATTCGGAGGATAAAAATTCCGATAAATTTCAACTCATACAACAAGGTGGCGTTATTACAAAAGGTGCCTTATATACCTATTTTAACAAGCTAATTAATTAGACTATTGGTATTGTTGAAATCCCAAAAAGGGTTTCAAATTATTCTGCTATTTTTGCAACATAGGTTGTAAAGTTTCTACCCAAAAAAGAACAATAGCAATGCAACACACATATAAAAACAACTATTAACTTTTAAAAATATACCAACTATTTGGTACTAAATATGGCACACAAACCAAGTATACCTAAAGGCACACGCGATTTTAATCCCGAGCAGGTAGCCAAACGAAATTATATTTTTGAAACCATCCAAGAAAGTTTTGAAACTTTCGGTTTTCAGCCTATTGAAACGCCAAGTTTTGAAAATTCTGAAACCCTTATGGGAAAGTATGGTGAAGAAGGCGATAGGTTAATATTTAAGATTTTAAATTCGGGCGATTTTTTAGCAAAAGTTAACAATACGCTTTATGCTTCTAAAGATTCCCAAAAAATAACAACTACTATTTCGGAAAAAGCCCTGCGTTACGACTTAACAGTTCCGTTTGCGCGCTATGTGGTACAACATCAAAACGATATCGAATTTCCTTTTAAACGCTACCAAATGCAACCCGTTTGGCGCGCAGACAGACCTCAAAAAGGGCGTTTTAGAGAATTTTATCAGTGCGATGCCGATGTGGTTGGTTCTACCTCATTATGGCAGGAAGTGGAGTTTATTCAATTATACGACCGGGTGTTTACAGCGCTTAAATTACCTGGGGTTACCATAAAAATAAACAACCGTAAATTGCTTTCTGGTATTGCTGAAATTATTGGTGCTAGCGATAAGTTAATAGACTTCACCGTAGCGCTAGATAAATTGGATAAAATTGGGCCAGAAAAGGTAAAAGCGGAAATGATTTCTAAAGGAATTTTGGAAACTAGCATCGCCAAATTACAGCCGCTATTTGAATTGTCTGGCGATTTTAACGCGCAAATAACGGCTTTAGAAAGTATTTTGGCACAATCGGAAATAGGCAAAGCGGGTATTGCAGAATTAACGTTTATTCACAAGGCGATTTCCGAATTAGAACTGGAAACGGCTGCTTTAAAATTGGATGTTACCCTGGCACGAGGATTAAATTATTACACAGGGGCTATTTTTGAAGTTGCTGCTCCAGAAGGCGTTCAAATGGGATCCATTGGTGGTGGTGGCCGCTACGATGATTTAACGGGTATTTTTGGATTAAAAAATATGAGTGGTGTGGGCATTAGTTTTGGATTGGATAGGATCTATTTGGTCCTGGAGGAATTAAACTTGTTTCCAGAAACAGTTAGTAAAACAATAGATGTTTTGTTTATTAATTTCGGCGATGCCGAAGCACTTTTTAGTTTAAAAGCCATCAAACAATTACGCTTACAAGGTATTTATGCCGAGTTGTATCCGGATGCTGCTAAAATGAAAAAGCAAATGAATCACGCCAATAAGCGAAACATTCCCTACGTAGTGCTAGTAGGAACCGAGGAGCTAACGCAAAACACCTTTACTTTAAAAAACATGAAATCTGGCGAACAAGAGAATCTATCCTTAAATTCCCTTATTCAGAAAGTAAAAGCATAAAAAGAGACGTTAGTCGTGCAGGTTTTTTCTGCATATCGTCTTAACTAAAAAGCCTTGAAGCATAAACTTCAAGGCTTTTTTTCAGGGATTTGTTTATTGGTTATTTTATAATCACTTTTTTACTTAACGTGCCATTATTAGCTGTGCGTAATTTTATAATATAAGCACCACTGGCTACTTTAGTTAATTTAATGTTATGGTAATGCGTTGTTTCTAAATCAGTTATTCTTAAAATGCGTTGTCCTAAAACAGACATGATTTCTAAAGTTTCTATAGCTAACAAGTTTGGATTGTTAATTATTAAACTTTCCGAGTTATTTGCATAATAAACTTGTAAGTTAGCTTGGTTTTCTGGCTCCGAAAGGTCTAATACCGCGCCATTGTTAAAGGTTACTTCAAATCGGTTCTCGTAATTGCCAGCAGTTACATAAATGGTATAAGCTCCGGCGGTCCGTAAATTGTGGTAAATACCTAAATCTTTATCATGTAAATAAATGGCTAAATTATCCGGAATGTATTCCAAACGGTCTAAACCAATGGTAATTTCACCGTTTTCACTGGTTTTTATTTGTAACGGCAATATGGTTTCGCTCAAAAAGGCATTTATACCTTGAATGGTGTATTTGTCGTTATTTATAAGCCAGGACATATCATCTACTTGTACTTCGTTTAGCGGCGCATCATAACCCCAATCGCTGTCTAGGGTAGCATTGGTATCGGCGGTTACTAAAAGCTGTCTGTGCAAGCTATTAACAGATTGGAAACCGAGTCTAATTTTCATGCGGGTATCCTCTGTTTCTTCTGGTGCCCAAGTTTGCCTAATAAAAATGGAGCTACTTGTGCCTTCTTTTACAAATCGGCGTTGGCCATTATTAAAGTTTAAATTACCATCTCTAACACCTGCTACAAAGAAACCTTGTCCTACAGGAATGTAACGGCCCGGTGTTTTGGTTGGCGTGCCGCCATTGTCGAAATACGGATTACTGGCACCAATAGAAACAGCCGGCGTGCCTCCAGAAAAATTATACGCTGCATAACCGCCTTGGTATTCTGCTAACACATGCGATCCGCCGCCCCAATGTTCCCAAAAGTAAAGGGTCCCACTAATAAGCATATCGTTGCCGGGGCCACCAGGCGTAGGACCATTATCGCGCATAAATTGTTGAGCATCCATGGCGGAGGCATAAGGATTACCAATTAAATATTCGTTTCCAGCATTTATAGGCAAACTAACAGGCCCATTGTTTGGTTTGCCATGAAACACATAGTTCTGCTCTTGGTGTATATTGCCCAAGGTGTTTGTAGCGCCCTTCATGGTAAAGCCTTCGCCTGCCAAAATAGTGCCTGTATTGCGCACATGCTGCCAAGACGGATAGTCGTCTGTTAAACGGTTATTAAACTTCCAAATCCAGTAATGGGCTATTTGTAAGTTGGTACCACTGCTAGAGCCATCGTAACCGTTTATATAGCTTATGTTTACCGGGTTAAGTGGGTTGGTCCCATCTTTCATTATATGATCGTTTAATGTAAAGCTGTAAGTATTATTTGAGGAAGTATCTGTTATTCCAACCGGCGAACTCCAATAGTTATAGGTGTACAAATCGCTGGTTCCTTGTTGGTCTTTTTCCAAAATACCATTGCTTCCTACAACTAAATCACTGTCTGTGGTTTGTATGAGTTGCGATTCGCCTTCTAAATCCAATTTTCCTGATAGCTGTAAGAAATGCGATACAGTAAGCCCAAAACCTATTTCCAAGATATTATTACCTAATACGGTTACGGTATTATTGGCAAGATGCAAGGCTAATAATTGCCTGTTACCATTGCTTGAAGCAGCCAATCCTGTGTTATCTATGCTTATGTTGTGGCGTGTTTCTACAATATTCCAATTAATTGTTTTGGTGGTATCAGCAATTGCATTACCTCCGGGAATGGTTTGTAAAGCCCCATTTTTCCAGGTGCTAGCTATGTTCCAGTTGGTATGATTATCGGAAATATAGGGTAATGGTGCCGTTTGTTTGGCAACCGTACGAAGCGTATTTAATGCGCCCATATGGCCGTTTCCAGAATGGTCTAGCGTATTGGTAAACAGGTACGAGCTCATGGGGTAGTAGCCAATTAAATTGCTCCATGGTACACTGGCAATATCATTTTTAGTGGGTGTCATGCTATTGGCTATAAAATACGAACCACCAACAAAACCAGAATTGTTTTCAATTTCTTGATTCATTATAAAGCGCATTTGTGCTTCGGTTAAGGCGGTATTCCAAACACGAACTTCGTCTATAAATCCTGTAAAATAAGCCTCTGGTGCCGCCGCGGCTGCCGCACCTAATAAAAAGACTTCGTTTGTAGTTGGCGGACTTTGTTTGGGCGCTTGGTTATCTAAAATACCATCAATATATAACTTGGCTTCGCCACTTTCATAAATAATGGCTAAATGGTGCCAAGTGCCAGCCGGAATAACCGTATTGGAGGTGATGCGCTGCAGCGTTCCTGAAGCCGCTTTCCAGGAAACTTCAAATCTTCCCATAGCATTTATTTTAAAATCGTAACCTTGGGAGTACGAGGCGTTGCGTTTGGATATAATGGAGCTGTTTAACGCGGTGGACGCTCTGTTAACCCAAGCCGACAAGGTAAAAGCACTTGCATTTAAATTGTAAGCCTTTGGCATTTTAATATAATCCGAACGGCCGTTAAAGTAAACCGAACGTTCGTATTGGCGTAGCGGTGCCCAACCAAAAGTAATGTACTTGGTGCCTGTAAAATCGTAATTTGTTTTTAATATGGGAGTACCCAATTCGTTAAAACCATCCGACATAAGGCGCACTTCGGCACCAGAACTAAAGTCTGGCGTGTCCGAAATAAACATGGCATATTGGCCATCTGTTGGATTCACTGTTCTAATAGCACTTCTTAAAATGGCAACTTCAACTTCTGGAATATTATGGGTGCCTGCAACGGTTTCCACAACCTGCCATGTTCTAGCAATACCCTGCATTTGCACACGGGTTCCTCCCGGAATTGTCGGGCTTAAATCCGCACTTAAGTCAATGTTTATAATGCGTGCCGCATTGTCCAAATCAACTCCATTATTACCCCACATTAAAAAGGATTTATCGCTTAACGCACTGCTATTGTTACTTGAGTTGGTATTAGAAATACTGCCAACCCCCATGGTTAGTACACCTTGACCGCGGGTAGCACCGTCCAATGCATTGTTTACGCTTCGCGATTGCTTTTGAAGCAGATTCGAGTCATCATCGCGGCCAATACCTGCTATATCGTAATTAAATGCCGTATCGTGGGCTTGGTTCCAAATTACTGTACCATCGCTACTTACATAATTTTGCGACACCCCGTTAGTACCTAATGTAATGCCGTATTTTATGGCTAAATACGATTGGATGCGGTTGCGTTCTTGCGTTAAATTGGCATCGTTTTTTCGGGAGGAATAGGTAATTATTTCGCACATACGCCCATTTAAGGAGGCTTCCCAGCCTTCACTGCGGCCAATCCAGAAACGCGAATTGTTTACATTTACAAAGGAAGCGATGTCATTTTGGCGGTATTCAATATCGGTGGCATTATAGTATAATTGCTGTCTGGTGCCGTTGCCATTGTTTCTAGCATTAATAATACCCACATTGTTATAGCTGGTATTTGGGCCATCTTGAACAGCGTAGCCATTGTTTGGAATGGAACTATTATAGGTATCTAAAGCAAACGATATGGTTTCGTTTGAAATTCTTCCGGTGTAATTGCCAAATCCAATTCCTGTAGCATCGGAGGCATTGGTTGTAATATCGGCATCGCCACAAAATACATCCATAAACCCAAAGGAATTGTTTAATTCGGTGTCATCTGGAATAAACACAACAAACATATCTTGGGTGTACAATCCGGAAGAACCCTCTAAAAATTGGGTGTTGGTATTGTCGTACGAGTAATCGGAGTCGGTACTTACAGTGGTAAATGAGTTTTCGAACTTGATAACAGGATTAAAATTAACATTTTCTTGGGGTGTATCTAAGTAGGTGGGCTCTTGTCCTGCTGTATGAACAGTTGCATTGGCGCCACGCCCTTGGTCCGCCCAAAGGGAAACACCATTACCGCTGCTATAACTTAATCCGCTATTAGATTTTAACCAAAGTGCCAAATCGTTAGTCACGCCACCAGGGCCCGAACTTAAGGCTAAAACGCCCGTACCTTGTATGATAAAATTAAACGGATTTTCGTTACTATCGTTGTTGTTTATAGAAACTGTGGCTGTTACCGTGCCTGCCACGGTAGGTGCAAAACGAATTACAAAGGAGCTACTACTGCCAGGGGCAATAACACTGCTGCTTGGTTGCGTTTGTACGGAAAATGCAGCATTTCCAGAAACAGATACTAAATTGGTGCCACCTGTTAAATTTAATGGTGCGTTTCCTGTATTATAAATGGTAAAGCTATGATCTAGATTAGTTCCTGTACTAATGGCACCAAAATCGGTATTATCGGTGGCACTAGGCGCTGTATCATTATCTGCAATACCAACACCGTTTCCAGAAACTTCTATTTCAGGCCCCAGTATACCCGTAATTTCAATATCATCGTATACATTCCATTCGTTGGTTCTGCTATTTCTTCCTACAAACCGGATAACGGCATTGTTAGGAAGGTTTATAAAAGCACTGTTTAAGGTAACGCTGAAACTTCTTTGGCTATCTAAATTGTCTGCGCCATAGCGGTAGACGCCAATTCGATACCAGTTAAGGCCATCAAAATATTCTAAATCAAAGCCGTCCGTACTTTCTAAATTGGAACTACTTAAGGTACAAAATGATATAGTTACTTCGGAATAAGCCGATAGGTTGTAAGCGGGCGAGGTAACCACCGAACTGTAGCTGTTGTAATAAGTATAAAGTGCGCCATAAGCCGTACAGCTGTTTGCATTAAAGTTGCGACCAGAATAATAGCCGCCATCTTGCCAACCTTCAAATCCAGTGCTAAACGTATGATAAGCAATGGTAGTTTGGGCTTGAATATGCTGTGTACTTATTAAACAGCCAAATAAACAAGAAATAAGGATATAGGTAGTTAATTGTTTCATGGGGTTTTGTATTAAATAAGTTTTATATAAAGCCAGCTGCTACAAAGCATGCGGCAGGGATAAAGGGCTCTATTTTATAAAATGGCTATAGTAAGGCCTTTAGTTTTTAAAAGCGATAGGTTATTTAAAAAGAGGGAATTTATGTTTACGGGCAATTACGTCTAAGTAAGTAAGTAAAGCAGTGAGGAAAGTAGAGTAGGTGCTACGGTGCTTATTTGTGAATTTGAAATAGGGACTAAACAATTCGGGAACCTGTTTTTTAAAAAATAGTAGCTTCAGGAACCGTTGAAAATACCTATTTTGAAGGGGCTTTTCAGATAAAATCGGGTGGTTTTTTGTGGGGATTTTTGGTAATAGTCTTATCATATAGGTAGCATTGGTTAGGCTAATATATTATTTTAATTTTTAATTAGTCTACAAAAAGCATAAAAATTCGACGAAATACCAAATTTTCCAAAAATGTCCCTATATCGTGATTCTTTTTAAGAAATTGTTAACGTTTGTTAAGCTGGCTTTGCGGTGCCTATAACAGGAATTTAGGGGCAGTCCAAAAAAAAACCAACGCCTGTTTGGCATTGGTTTAATTACAGCTGTTTTTAGCAATTTAAAAGAGTACTTTTTTACTGGTTATACCTTTTTCGGTGCTAATTTGTACTATGCCATAACGCTCATTAGCGATATTTAGGGGAAGCTTAACCGACTTTTTATAAATCCTTGGAAAGCTAGCAATACGCTTTCCAACTATATTGTAAACATCAATTTGTTTTATAAGCTGGTTGGACTGGCATGCTAATTCTTTGGTGCGTTGCAAATACGCAATATTGGTTTTATGCTCGTTAAAAGCGGCTACATGGAGCTCATTGTCTGATGTGGTACTAGCAACCGAACCATCCATAAAGGCCAAATAAAACCGATTGTGATACGTGCCCTCTGTAACAACCTGCTGGTACGATACTTCGTTTAAATGGGTGTAGCTGTCATTTTCAGCATCGAATAAATATACATCAATAGGTGTTTCAAAATTTTCTAATTTATCCAGGGAAATTTCAACAGCACCGTTATTGCTAATAAACATACCAAATGGATACTGTTTGGTAGCATCAAAAGCACCAACACCTTGTATTATAAACCGTCGGTTTTCAATAATCCAATTTAAATCGTCTGGAAAATTTTCAATGTTTTCGGCGTCGTAGCCATAGTCTATACCATCGGTTGCGGCATTGTCTGGTGTAAAACCAAGTAACAAATGGCGCACATAACCGTTAGGCATGGTAAAGTTGATACGAACAAGTTGTGGGTTGTCGTTTAAAGTTTGCGGGTAACTGGCTGTGTTGGCTGCTATTGGGGAGGTGCCCAGTAGGAAGGCACAAGCAAACCATGTAAATAAGTAGGTTAAATTTTTCATTTTTGTAGGGTTTTAAATGAATTTTGGTTGATTTGAGACCCGCAAGATAAAAAATATCGGTAAAAAAACCTATGAAATACAAAAAAAATCGATGAAATGCGTTTTTGCATCCGCTTGACGCTCATGGCATTGCCAAAAAAAACCGCTCCTTTTACAGAGCGGCTTCACTAAATTTAGTTTTAAAAATAACGGTTTAAAGACCCGAAACAACTACTTTTTTGGTAATCCGGCGGTTGTTTGCAGTATATACTTGTACTATATAATTTCCTGCAGATACGCTACTTACAGTAAGTTCTGTGCTATTAGGATTCTGCGTTGTTTCCCAAGTTTGTACAGTTTGCCCTAACATATTTAAAAGTTGTACTTGCTTAATTTGCATGTTGTTAGGCAATTTTATAACAATTTGTTGTCTGGTATGTACATAATTTACAACCGCTTGGTCTGGGGTATTTTGTGTTACGCCCAAACTGTTAGGATCTTGAAAAACTATAAAGAAGCGATTATCGTATACACCAGCTTCCAACGTAATTTCGAAAGCACTCTGGTTTATGCGGTGCACATTTCCTAAAAGCGCATCGTAAACATATACATCTGGAGCAGCATCAAAATTTTCAGTGGCCGTAAGCCCAATGGTTGCCAAACCTGTAACCCCCATTTTAACGGCAAGAGGATACATACTGTTTGTATTAAACGCACCTACACCTTGAATAACATAGGTGTTGTTATCTATTAAAAACGACATATCGCTTGGAAAATAATCGTTATTACGGGCATCATAGCCAAAATCTACCGCATCTGTTGCCTCGTTATTAGGTGTAAAGCCTAACAAGATATGTCTTAAAGCGCCTTCTGGTGTTTTAAAATTGAAGCGCAAACGCTTTATAACGTCATTTTGGCCTTCGGTTTGCGCGTGTTGGTTGGTTTCATTTCTAAAGAAAACCGACGTATTTGCCTCCGATTCTTTTTTGAAAGCGCGTTGCCCATTATTAAATGTAATGGTTCCGCCATTGTCACCTACCACATAAAAACCTTGTCCAACTGCAATATAACGACGTGGTATTTTATCAATGTCGCCTACGGAATCCAATCCAGAAGGCGGACTTGTAGCTGCATTGCCACCTAATAAGTTGTAGGCGGCATAACCACCTTCATAATTGCTGGTAACGTGGGTTCTGTTGGTTTTGGAATGCTCCCAGAAATATAAAGTACCACTTATAACAGACGCGTTATCGTTTATAAATGCATTTGCATCTATTGCCGATGGATACGGATTACCAATAAGTGCTTCATTACCACTTGTAACTGGTTGGTTAATAACACCGTTGTTTGGTTGGCCTACAAAGGTATAATTTTGTAAATCGGTTTCAGGATCGCCCACACCGCTTCCTTTCATAGTAAAGCCAAGTCCAACAGGAACATTGTAGCTTGGCGAAATATAATTCCAATCGGCATAGGAGTCTGTTGGGTAGTTTTCGTATAAATACAACCAACGGCTGCTTAAGGTTACGGGATTACTGCTTCCTGTGGCGTTATGTGCCGAAACCCAATTTACAGGGTTTGCGCCGTCGTGTAATACAGAACCAATTTGAAAGGTGCTGCCATTGCTACTTACTGGGGAGGACCAATAATTATAATTATATAAGTTGGTAGTACCTTGCTGATCTCGATGTAAGGCTCCTGTACCGGTATAATCTACTTGGCTATTGGCAGGTTGTAGTAATTGCGATTCGCCTTCTAAATCTAACACACCATCTATTTTTAAATAATTAGTTATTTGTAATACCTGGTTGTTATCTACCGTGTAGCGGTTTGCCGAAACCAATAAACCTTGCAGCGTTGTAGCGCGGTTACCAGAATTTACTGCCGAAACTGTTTTAACAATATTCCAATCTACGTTATTGGTATTCGGAATCATTTGGACGCTTCCGTTCTCCCAGGTAGCGGCATTGTCCCAAGTGCCACCGGTGCTACTACTTACATAAGGTAGTGGCGCGCTTTCATTTTGTTGGCTCATCATATTGTTTAAATTGCCATTTACACCCACATTTGCCAACAGCACACCGTTGGCTATATCAACAGTATCGCCAGAAAAGCGGGCTACTTGATTCATTTGGTAATAGCCAATTAAATTATTCCAGTTTAAACCCAAAATAGGCTGCGGAATAATAGCGCCTTGTACGGCTGTTCCAGACTGTTTAATTTCCTGATTCATCATCTGGCGAATTTGTGCTTCCGTTAAAGCGACATTCCAAATACGCAGTTCGTCTAAATCGCCTTTAAAAAACTGATTAGGCTTTTGGTTATTTCTATATTTACCACCTAAAAAGGTATTATGGTTGGTGGCACTAGGTGGCACCACATTTAGGCTATTTGAAAATTTACCATCTATATACATCCTTGCGGTGGTGCCATTGTGAGTTACGGCCACATGGTACCAACGGGTCGTGCTAATTGTTTCACTGCTGCGTAAAACGGTGTCGTTCATTGAAAACGTCATTCTGTTGCCACGAATACTTAAATCGTAGCCCCCGTTGTTATTACCTCTATCCCGTTTGGCTAAAATATTTTGTCTACCCCCTGGGATAGAATCTGGTTTTACCCAAATTTCAATACTAAAGGTACTGCCTAAATTATAAGCGTTTCCAAAATTGGCATAGGTACTTGTACCATCAAAAAATAGGTTATCGCCACAATCTGGAAAATTAACTGTAACACTTGCTGTGGAATTGCCACAAGAACCATTATTAATGGTCCAGGTTAAGGTGTATTCGAAACCACTTTCGCCTGTAAATTCACTATTTGGATTACTGCTATCTTCAAAACTAAAATAGCTACCTGCCGGATTGGATACTGCGGTCCATTGGCCCGAACCATTGGCGTTTAATGCAACAGTAGTATCGTTACAACTGCTTGGTGCAGCCGAGCTGATACTTGCTGTAGCAACCACCACCGGATTTACAGTAACCGAACTGCTGCTTGTTATAGAACCTCTGGGCGTGGTAATGCCTATGGGGCCTGTAGTACCATTACCAACTGTTACAACAAGGGTATTGGCGGCTGTACTAACAATAGTAGCCGCTGTGCCACCAATGTTAACAGCTGTTACATCGTCCAAATTGGTACCTGTAATGGTTAGATTTTCGCCGGCACACACCGTACTAGGCGAAAAACTAGTAATAGTGGGTTTTTTTAATTCGTAGGTAATACGTACCTGTCCGTTAGCACCGTCGCCGCCGTCTGCTGGTACTGTAATAAAAAGTAAAAATAAACCTGCATCTCCGCCGCCGCCGCCGCCGCCAGGTGTGGTACCGTTACTCCCATCACTATTTTCTCCGCCTGAACCTCCGGTATTGTTTATGTTACCTGCATTTCCACCGCGCCCGCCAATATAACCCAAACCAGATCTTTCAGCACCTCTACCATCTTGACCATTAATATTTGTTGTACCATTAAAACCAGAACCACCAGCACCGCCGCCATTTTCATTATCACCAGCGCCTCCAGCACCGCCATTGGCCCTAACCGTTACTGCGCTTGGGATAAAGGTAACTGTAGAGGCACCACCATTACCACCATTGCCACGATTACCACTACCACCATTACCAACACTGTAATTAAAGGTGTTTCCGGGTGCCACATTAAAAATTCTTTGGGCATAGCCACCGCCACCGCCCCCAGATCCTGGTCTTGTGTAGAAGGTTGATCCACCACCACCACCACCGGCGCCCCATACTTCTACGGTAGCCCTAATGGCAAATTCGGGGGCGGTACTGGTACCCGAGCCTGTTGAGGTATTTACGTTTTGAGCTTGGCCAACAGTGGTTAAAGCAAAAAAGCCAAGGCCTATTAAAAATTGGTGTAAGCAGGTTTTTGTAGCGCCTTTTAAAGAGGAAGTGACAAACCTATTGGTAGTAATTGGCTTCTTGGTAAGCCAGGCATTTGTTTTTTGGAGCTGTTGTAATACGTTTTTCATAAATTGGTTGTAGCGTTTAATGACGTAATAGGACCGCTAGGTTGTTTTGGACAACTTCAAGCACCGATTACCAATTACGTAAAATCATTATTTTGAGGGAGTTCAAATTTACCGCGCGTTGTTGTGGTTCTCAAATATAATCGGCAAAGTGCCTAATTAATCTTTGTAAGTTTATTTCTACAAGTAGTTAGTTAGCTGAAAAACGGTTGTTTACCGCTTTTACATTCGGTGGTAGTAACAAGCGCCACGTGCTTAAGCACTTATAGTAGTTGTTCTGCCACGCTTTTGGCTATGTTACAGGTAACCCATTTGCATATTTTAAAAGCTAAAAACAAGGCCATTCGGGCTGGGAAAATTGCTTTAATTTTCGTATTTTAGGTGTTTTGGCAACCTGAAATCCTTACCCTGGTTTTTAGCTGGAAAAGGTATTGAAAAGCACCTTCTGTACACGCCAAATTGGGACGTTGAACCTTGGTTTCAATTTGTAATCAGGACTTTTTTAAAGGGATGTTTTTCAGCAGGAAATTGGAGTTACTTGTCGTGACATTAGGCGTATTTTTTTGCGGCTGTTAATTAATTAAAATGGTGTATTTCAAAAGTAAAAAAGAGCCAAATAACGACCTTTTTAAAAACGGTACTAATGGCGTTTAAATAGGCGCCAGACTAATAGAGTAGTGTGAAATAAGTATAATATGGTTTTAGATTCAAAAATTCCAGAAGGACCACTTCAAGAAAAATGGCAGAATTATTTAGCACAATCGCGTTTAATAAATCCAGCTAATAAAAAAAAGCTTCATATTTTGGTAGTCGGTTCTGGCTTGTCTGGGGCCGGTGCGGCTGCCACATTAGCCGAAATGGGTTATCAAATTACCTGTTTCTGCTATCAGGATTCGCCTAGACGCGCGCATTCGGTTGCGGCACAAGGCGGGATTAATGCGGCTAAAAATTACCAACACGATGGCGACAGTGTGTGGCGTATGTTTTACGATACCTTAAAAGGAGGCGATTTTAGGTCGCGCGAAGCCAATACTTACCGTTTAGCGGAACTTTCGGCACCTTTAATAGATCATTTTGTGCAGCAAGGTGTGCCGTTTGCGCGCGAGTATGGCGGCGTTTTGGCCAATCGTAGTTTTGGTGGTGTGCAAGTGCAGCGTACCTTTTATGCCCGCGGACAAACGGGTCAGCAGTTAGTATTGGCAGCCTATGCGCAGTTGTCTAAAATGATACATGCCAAAAAAGTAACCATGCTACCCAAGCACGAAGTGTTGGATATAGTGGTTATAAATGGGCAAGCAAAAGGTGTAATTGCCCGGCAGTTGGAAACAGGCACCCTGGTTAAATTTGCTGCCGATGCCGTTGTTTTGGCCACCGGTGGCTACTCGCGCGTGTTTCGCTTATCCACATTGGCCATTGGTTGTAATGGTAGCGCTATTTGGAAAGCCCATAAACGCGGTGCTTTTTTTGCAGCACCAAGCTTTACACAAATTCATCCAACAGCCTTACCACAAACCAGTAATGCCCAATCTAAATTAACCTTAATGTCTGAATCGCTGCGAAACGACGGACGGATTTGGGTACCTAAAAAAAAGCAAGACACCCGCAAACCGCAAGACATTCCCGAAGCCGAACGCGATTATTATTTAGAGCGCCGCTATCCCAGCTTTGGCAATTTAGCGCCGCGCGATATTGCGTCAAGAGCTGCAAAAGAGCGTATTGATGCCGGATATGGAGTGGGGCCCTTAAAAAATGCCGTGTATTTAGATTTTAAACACGCTTTAGAACGCATAGGAAAAGCTGGTATTGCCGATAAGTATGGTAATTTGTTTGCCATGTACGAAAAAATTACAGGCATTAATGCCTATAAAGAACCCATGAAAATATCGCCAGCGGCCCATTTTTCAATGGGCGGTCTTTGGGTAGATTATGAGTTAATGACAACCATTCCCGGGCTTTATGCTATAGGCGAATGTAATTATTCCGATCATGGAGCCAATAGGTTAGGAGCAAACTCGTTATTGCAAACCAGTATAGACGGTTATTTTATTTTGCCCAATACCATAAACACCTATTTAGCGGACGCTTTGCAACAGCCACGCCCAGACGTTAATCACCCAGAATTTCAAGCTGTGGCCAATGAGGTATCTGGGCAAATTGCCAAACTAATGGCCGTAAATGGCACCCGAACCACAGACGATTTCCACAGGGAACTCGGAAAAATTATGTGGCAAGAATGTGCTATGAGCAGGCATAAGGCTGGATTAGAAGCGGCTTTAAAAGCCATTGAAGCCTTAAAGCAGGCCTTTTGGACCGATGTTAAAATTCCGGGTCGTGCCGATAGCTTAAACCCTGAATTAGAAAAAGCCCTGCGCTTGGCAGATTTTATTGAATTAGCGCAATTAATGTGTACCGATGCCCTGCAACGCAATGAATCCTGTGGGGCCCATTTTAGAGAAGAATACCAAACACCAGAAGGCGAAGCTTTACGCAACGACGCCGATTTCGCCTATGTATCGGTTTGGGAATATACGCCCGAAGGCTTCAATTTACATAAAGAACCCTTACGTTTTCAGTACGTACAACCAACTGTAAGAAGTTATAAATAAGCAAGTATGGATGTAACATTTAAAATATGGCGACAAGCAGACAGCCATACAAGCGGTGAATTTAAAACCTACAAATTAAGTGGTTTGTTGGAAGACATGTCGTTTTTAGAAGCATTAGATTATTTAAACGAACAATTGGTTTTAGACGGTCAAGAAGTGGTGGCTTTCGAATCGGATTGTCGGGAAGGCATTTGCGGCCAATGTGGTGTGGTTATAAATGGAGAAGCCCACGGGCCACATGCACACATGTCTACCTGCCAATTGCACATGCGCAGCTTTAAAGACGGTGCAACCATTGTGGTGGAGCCTTGGCGTGCAGCCGCATTTCCGGTGGTAAAGGATTTAGTTGTAAACCGCTCGGCTTTAGACAGAATTATAGAACAAGGCGCCTATATAACCGCTAAAACAGGAACCGCACCAGAAGCTAATGCTATTTTAATACCTAAAAAAGTTGCCGATGCCGCCATGGATGTTGCCGCTTGTATAGGTTGTGGTGCTTGCGTGGCAGCTTGCAAAAACGCTTCGGCAGCCTTGTTTACCGCTGCTAAAATAAATCACTTAAACAAGCTTCCACAAGGCCAACCCGAGGCACATGAGCGTTTAATGGCCATGACCAAACAAATGGCCCTAGAAAATTTTGGTAGCTGTTCGTTTACAGGGGCCTGTGAAGTGGTTTGTCCGGCGGGTATTAGCATGAGCAGTATAGCAGAAATGCATAAACGCTACTTACAAGCTAAATTGTTTGGTTAAAGTAAACTTAAAATGTTGTTTTTGTTATTAGCTTAAAAAAAATGTGTTAATTTTAATCGAAGAATGCCGACTGGCAATTACAAAACACGAAAAACGCCTATTATTTTTTGTTTGGTATTGTTAATTTTATGACTTTTATCATAGGATAAAAAAACGGCTCCTTCTAATTTACATATTTAAAACAAGACGCAATTAACATGAAAAATATATTACTACCAACCGATTTTTCAAATAACGCTTGGACGGCGGCGCTTTACGCTTTTCAGTTATTTAAACAAGAAGCCTGTACCTTTTACTTTTTACATTCAACGATGCTTAAAGCTTCAACAGGTACCAGTTTCTCCAGCAAGCTATCGCGTGTTATGACGGAGAATGCCCAAGAGGATTTAACCGAGTTAAAATTGAAAGCAGAAGCTGAAAATGCCAATCCAAAGCATAGTTTTGAGATTATTTTATGTACCTACGACCTACAAGATGCCATAGAGTCGGTTTGCAACCGTCAGAATGTGGATATGGTGGTTATGGGCACCAAAGGAATAACCGGTGCGCTGGATATTGTATTTGGTACAAACACCATCGATACCATTAAGAATTTAAAATCCTGCCCGTTGTTAGCCATTCCAGACGATTTTGAATATGAAGTTCCCACGCAAATAGCCTTTCCAACAGGATTTATTCGCACCTATGGCAAAACATTAGAACCGCTAATAGCCTTGGCCAATTTGCACGGCGCACACATTCATGTTGTACATATTAATACTGAAGATGAATTGTCTGAAGACCAGCAACACAATTTGGCACAGTTAAAAATAGCTTTAGAACACCATCCACATACATTACACTGGCTTCCCGATTACGATAAAAAGGAGCGAGGTATAACCGAATTTATAAAAGCATCGGAAACCAATATTTTGGCCATGATAAACTACAAGCAAACCTTTATTGAAATTCTTTTAAACGAACCGGTAATAAAAAAGATAGGCGCGCAATTAAAAATTCCGTTTATGGTAATTCCAGGTTAAACATCTGTGAAATATTTTGTTTGTAGCTGTAAAGCCTTAATTTTGTTTTAAATACTAACTAATAGTCGTTATGAAACACCATATTTTAATACCAACAGATTTTTCCGATAATGCCTGGACAGCAGCCAAATATGCTTTACAATTGTATGCCAACGAGGCCTGTACCTTTTATTTTTCGCATGCTTGGACCTTTATTAACTCGGGTGTTAGAACGCAGCTATCAGAAAGTTATATAAAACCTTTTCGCGATGAAGCCAAAGCTAATTTAGCCGAAGTCGTGCAAGCAGCAAAAGCAGAAACAAGCAATGATGCCCATGAGTTTGAATCTATTTTTTCTATTGGCTCTGTAGAAGATGCCATTGAATTTGCTGTAAAAGAAAAAGGCATTACCATGGTTGTAATGGGTACCAAAGGCGCCTCTGGTGCGCAAGAATTTTTATTTGGAAGTAATACCGTGTCGGTTGTAAATAAAATGCGCAGCTGCCCTGTTTTGTTGGTGCCAGATAATTTTAGCTACCGCAAACCTTTAAAAATTGTATTTCCATCGGATTTTAACCGCTTCTTTGGTGACGAATTGCAGGTAATTCGCGCCATGGCCGATTTACATAATAGCCATATAGATGTGCTTCATATTCATAAAGAAGAGTCGCTTAACGCCAAGCAAAAGGAAAATGTAGCCATGCTAAAAACCTATTTTGAAGCTTATAAACACCAGTTTAATTGGTTATCCGATTCAGGTAAAAAGGAACAAGCCATAACTACTTTTATAAAAGAAGAAAATGCCGATATGCTAACCATGATTAATTACGAGCACAGTTTTGTAGAAAACTTAATTAAAGAACCCGTAATTAAAAAAATGGGCTACCACTCGCTTGTGCCATTTTTGGTTATTCCGCGAGTAGATTAAGTTTTTACGTTAGTTTAACCTACCTATTATAGGTATTCAGGTTTACAAAACAAGCCATTCAGAAGCTTGTTTTGTAAGCCTGTTTTTTTTTGGCATTATGCTGAAAAATTTCACTAAAAATCCCTGTTTTTTACACGTGTTTTTTAAAATAATTTTCGCCTTAAAAAAAAGTAATTTTTTCCTGTTTTACCACCAATACCAATCCCTACTTTATAAGCATCTTTTAGTCAATAACTTGTCCGCTTTTTAAATAGTTAAAAATATCTTTTTTCTAGGTTTTTAGGGTTTTAAAAAGCCTTACTATGACTTTTATCATAGATTCTGCTCTATATAATTTGGACATTTGTAATAGAATTAAAAACAAGCAAATTATGACAAACACAAGAGCACATGTTTTACGAACATTAGGAATTATTTCATGCCTTTTATTAGTATTTAATACAGCACAGGCGCAAGAGTTAAAATTACAAAATAATCAGTCTTCTTTAACCATTGCAGGGACCTCTAATTTACACGATTGGACCATTGATGCCGAAAAACAAGCTGGGTTTTTGGTTTTTAACAATTTGGAAACGGGCGACCTCGAAAAATGCGCCATTACCATAGATGTAAAAGGTTTGGAAAGTGGTAAAAATGCCATGAATAAAAATACGTACGAGGCATTAAATTACGACGACTATAAAACCATTACTTTCAACTTAACAACGGTAAATGAAACCACTAGTAAAGGTAACAATGTGTACCTAGTGCGCACCAAGGGCCATTTATTTATTGCTGGTGTTAAAAAAGAAATTGACTTGGATTTAACCATGACTATTTTAGGCCATCAAGTAACTTTAGAAGGCGAGAAGCCATTAAAAATGACCGATTATAATGTAGAACCTCCAAAAGCCCTTTTTGGCACCGTTAAAACAGGCGATGAGGTAGTTATTTCATTTAAAAACAAATTTAGTATCTAATAAAAACAAACAAAAACCTTAAAACTAATTAAAATGATAGCAAATTTAAAAAACACACTTCTAGTCATAGCTATTTTAGCAGGATGTAGCTTATATGCCCAGAATAGAAACCTAGACAACTACAGGCAGCCAGATAAAAATGGTGTTAACGTTTTCGAGCCTGTTAAAGACACATTAACAACCTTTGAAAATGTAAAAGTACGTATTGGCGGTTCCTTTGCATTACAATTTCAGGCCATTGATAACGAAAACTCGGGTATTACACCTTTACGAGAAGTAGGATATAACTTTAATTTGGCCACAGCTAATTTAGATTTAGACGTTGCGCTTTACGATGGTATTAACTTACACTTAAGAACTTATTTATCGTCTAGACACCACCCAGAGCCTTATGTAAAAGGTGGCTATATTACCATTGATAAATTGGATTTTGTAAGCAAAGGCTTTTTAAGCGATATTATGAAGCATGCTACCATTAAAATTGGGCATATGGAAAACAACTATGGCGATGCTCATTTTAGAAGAAGTGATAACGCCCAAACTATTTACAACCCATTTGTAGGTAATTTAATAATGGATTCCTTTACAACCGAGGTAGGTGCAGAGGTATATTACCATACCGATAATGGCTTCTTTGGTATGCTTGGATTTAGTAATGGTAAACTAAACCAAAAGGTAACTAAAGTAGACGGTTCTACTGGAGGTGCGGCATTGTTAGCCAAATTAGGCTTCGATAAGCAATTAAACGCCGATTTAAGATTCCGTTTAACAGGCTCGTTATACAACACCGGTTATGCACAAAACGTGTATTTATACAGCGCAGATAGAGCAGGGTCTAGATATTACGATATTATGCAAGATGCTGCCACAGACAGAGATGATTTTAGATCTGGACGTTTTAACCCAGGATTTGGTAACAAAATTACAGCCATCATGATTAACCCATTTGTAAAATATGGTGGATTGGAATTTTTTGGAACAGTGGAGCTTACCTCGGGAAGAAATAGCAGTGAAGTGGACAGACGTAAAACACAACAATATGCCGGAGAGCTTATTTACAGATTTGGTAGCACAGAAAACTTCTACATTGGTGGTCGTTATAACCTAGTAGATGCTGAATTAGCTAGTGGTGAAGATGCTAAAATTGACCGAATTCAAGCTGGAGCTGGTTGGTTTTTAACTAAAAATATTTTAGTAAAAGCTGAATATGTTAACCAAAACTACACAGATTTTCCAGTAGGAAGTCTATATGACGACGCTAAATTTAACGGTGCTGTTGTGGAAGCTGTTATTAGTTTCTAAAAGCTTAATACATTATTTCATAGTATAAAACTAATCTTTTAGCACACACAACATAGCCCAGGCTAGGTGTTAAAAGATTAGTTTTTATTTTTTCAATCAAAAACCCATTAATTATGATTAGTATTAGAATCCTCTTGTATCTTTCTACGCTAGCAACCTTAATTTTTGGTATCCATACATCAAAATTAAATAAGACCGCTGTTACCGTATCTCAAAACAGTTCGTTAGTATTAAAAGGGTCTAGTAACGTAAACAATTTTTCCTGCCATTTTAATATGCAGGAATTAAAAAATCCAATACCTATAAACTATTATTTAGCTTCCAATACCATTGCTTTCGAGAAAGCCACGCTTGTTTTGCATAGTGATGCTTTTGATTGTGGCGGTAAAATGATAAATAAAGACTTTCAAAAAACCCTAAAAGCAGACGCGCATCCGCAGATTTTTTTAAGTTTAAAGGAAATAAAACGAACCAATAACCCAGACATTGTAAATGCCCAAGTTGCTATAGAAATAGCCGATATAACGCGTAATTACCAATTACCATTGCATTTAAGCGGTACACACGAATGGCATGTTACAGGCGATTTAAAAATTAACTTAAACGATTTTGATTTGGAAACGCCTAAAAAGTTGTTTGGGATGATTTCGGTACATGATATTATTGAAATAGACTTCAATTTACATTTAAAGGTTTAAAAAAAAGAAGCTGCTCCCAAACCAGTCTGAAGCTACCTTGGTTTTGCAAAACATTACTGTTTAAAAGCAGGTTGGTTACACACGTAAAATTGATATACCAAACGTTCAAAATGTAGGTGCTACTGTGTTGCCAACTCACAGGTATGTGTATAATTAATTTCGTAAAAAAGGTGGCTATTTTATCCTGTTTTTATCCTGTTTTTTACCAGAAATATAGCATAATTTACCATAAATAGGACTTTTAAAAAGGAAGTTGAAAAAGGGCTATAAAACAAAAAAACCCCGCCATTACTAGCGAAGTTTCTTGTGAGCCCGATAGGATTCGAACCTATGACCGCCTCCTTAGAAGGGAGGTGCTCTATCCAGCTGAGCTACGAGCCCGTAACCCTAAAAATATTGTCGGGGTGGCAGGATTCGAACCTGCGACCTCCGCGTCCCAAACGCGGCGCGATAACCGGGCTACGCTACACCCCGAAAAAAATAAATTGTAAAAGTTGTACGGAAGAAACCTGAAAACAACTTTGCATGGTTATCTAAAAAAAAGCGGAGAGACAGGGATTCGAACCCTGGCGACACTTACGCGTCGACAGATTAGCAATCTGCTCCATTACCACTCTGGCACCTCTCCTTTATTCTATAAGAACGTTCCTTTGAATTCGGATGCAAATGTAACTAACCAATATCAGTAACGCAACTATTTTTATTGATTTTTTTAGTAAAAAATTTAAAATATTGGTTTTTTTGTTAGGCTCTAAAAATAACCAGCTAGTATTGAGCGGCTAAAAGGTTTTTGGCCCGTTTGTAGGAAATACTGCTAAAATCGTTTATCACCAAATTGGCTGTGTCGTAATTCTGATTTTTGGAGTGTTTACTGTTATAAGCTACACAAAAAATACCAGCACCGTTGGCAGCTTTTATACCGTTTGTGGAATCTTCTATAACCAAACACTGTTCTTTAGCATATCCAGATGCTTGCGCTGCTTTAATAAATATTTCCGGATGTGGTTTGGAGGCTTTTAAATCGGCGCCACTTAATTTGGCTTTAAAATATGGATTTAATTGAAACCGATCGAAAACACTGTTAATGGTTTGCATAGAAGCTGAAGAGGCTAAAACCAGCGTGACACCATTTTGGTGGTAATCTTGAATAAGATCAAGCACCCCGGGAATAAGTTGTAAACTGGCATCGGAAATAAATAATTCTTTAAAAATACGGCGCTTTATTTGTACCAAATTCTCCGGTGCTTCCAGTAATTCGAAATCGGTGCACAGCCTTTTGCAAACATTTATAGTGGACTGTCCTGTAAAGGATTCGTATTGAGCCGTGGTAACTGGTAGTTTTAAGGTTTTGAACATGCCATAATAGGCTTTTTTATGCAACGGTTCGGTGTCTACAATTACACCATCCATATCAAATAATACTGCTTTTAACATTGTGGTTTGTGCTTTTAATTTTTTTAGAAGCTAACAACGCTCCTGCTTTAATTTTCGGTTACTTTTTTACATTCAATAACAATACGCTCTTGGTGCATATTTGTGGTAAAAAACAGATAGCTAGTGCCGCCATCGGCAATTTTGAATTTTTTACGAATATCGGCCACAGACTCTGGGAAATTACGGGTACTAATATTAGCTTTTTTAATGCCCAATGCTTTTATGTTTTTTTTAGTGTACGGATGTGTAGCCGTAATGCTAAAAGTACGTCCCGGAAATTCCAGAAGCTTTTGATGTGTGTACAGGTGTGTATGTTGTTCCAGTTTATAGCAGTTAAATGCTTGGGCAATGGTATTAAAGGCTCCCGATTTTAAAATAGCGGCGTTGGGCTCATATAAATAGTGCCTAGGTACACTGTAAGCCGCTTGGGTGTTTGCCTCGTCTTTTAACCAAAAGCGAAAACGTTGTGTTGCTGTTTTTGTGAGGTTAGTGGTTATAATACTAACGGGCTTATTGGTGTTTTTTTCTAACACCCACAACAATTCTTTAACGTCATTATTTACAGCCACAACATGTATTTCTTTAACATGCTCTAATTCTTTAATACCTGCGCTAATATCTAACAATGGGGCTGTTTTAATAAGCAAATTAGGGCTGTAGTTAAAAAGTATAGGCAATGCTTCAGGCACATTAGGTAAACAGTCGCTTAAAAAAAACACCTTGCCTTTGCTGTCATTTCGGCGCGATGGATCCAGATATATCCAATTAAAATGGGTGTTTTGGTTTTGCAAATACAACAAGCCGTTAGCTGCAACGGTTTCTATATTGGTAATTTGAAGCTGTTTTAAATTATAATTAACTAACTCCGATAACTGTGAATTGATTTCGCAGTGAACCACCTGTTTAACTTGTTTTGAAAAATAATAACTATCCACGCCAAATCCACCGGTAGCGTCTAACAGTTTAGCGCCAGAAACCAATTGCGCTTTGTAATTTGCTGTTAATTCAGATGAGGTTTGTTCAATTTGCAGTTTTGTAGGATAGTAAATAAGCGGTGTTTGGTACCAAGTAGGCAGCTTGGTTTTACAGCGTTTTTTGGCTTCAATTTGAGCAACCAATTCAGCCATGCTAACATTGGAATTTGGTGCTTTTTTAAAAATGAGTTGGCTTGTGTCTTTATCCAGATATTCCTGTATAAATGTTTGATTTTCGGGATGTAAAATAGCCTGATTCACTTCAATTTATAAATTCTTGGTTAGTTTTTGTACCACCTTATTGTCTGAAATAAATTCCTTCAAAACTACCTTTAAAGCTGTATAGGTTGGTATAGCTATTACCATGCCTAAAATGCCAAAAAGTAAACCGGCAATGATAATGACCAAAAAGATTTCCAATGGATGCGATTTTACACTTCTTGAAAAAATGATAGGCTGACTAATAAAATTATCTATTAATTGTCCGAGGGCAATAACAATTAAAACATACAAAGTTTCGGGTAAAATAACGTCGCTAAAATTAGCACCCAAATTACTTGTCATGGTTAGTAATATCATTATAACCCCGCCAATAACAGGTCCTAAATACGGAATAAGGTTTATTAAAGCGCATAAAAAGGCGATAACTACGGCGTTTTGAACACCTACAATAAGCAACCCAATGGTATAAATAATAAAGATAACTGAAATTTGAAATATTAAACCTACAAAATAACGTGATAATAAGTTTTTAATTTTTTCGAAGGAATGTTTTACACGTCCTACTTTACTGTCTGGAATTAAAGTTAGCAAACTGTTTTCAAATAGTTTGCTATCTCTTAAAAAGAAAAACGAAATAAACAGTACTGAAAACAAACCAATACTAAAACTGCCAAAGCCACTAACCAGATAGTTTAAAAATTCGGGGATAATAGCAAAATTAATATGCGACAAAATACCAGATTCTTGGAAGGACTCTTCAATATGAAGTGGTTTTAAGTTAAAATGCCTGCTAATTTCATTGTAAATGTTTTCAATATTAAGTTGTAACTGATTAATATCCAACAAAGACAAATTATGGCCTTGTTCTACAATAAGCGGAATAAACAAGCCCACCAAACCCACAATAAACCCAAGAAGTAAGAGCATGGTAGTTGCTACAGCAAGTAAGTTATTAAATTTTAGGCGTTTTCTAAAAAACAACACAATAGGCCGACCAGTTAACGAAATAACCACCGAAATAGCAATATAAATAATAACCGATTGGATTTTATAAATAAACACCAACAGCAGGGCAATGGCTGCTACAACGCCAAGCGCTCGTAAAATACCGTTTGCTATAATTTTTGAAGTCATAATTTTTAAGATACAATTTACTTTAAATAACCAATTATACAGCAGCTGTAAGTTGGTTGGTAATTTCGTAAAGGGCAATGCTGGTAGCTTGCACCACATTCATACTGCTGTTATTGCCAAACATATTAATATGCACTATGGCATCAACTTGTTCCAAAACCTCATTAGCAATGCCAAAATTTTCTGCACCAACCACCAAAGCAATAGGCTGGTTTCCATTAAAATTGGTGTTTTGGAGGGGTTTACTGTTGCTAGTAATTTCCAGAGCTACAACAAAATAACCTTTTTCTTTTAAACTGCTTACCGTTTTTAAAACATCGGTTTGGGTTTCAAAAGGCACATATTTTTCTGTGGCTCTGGAGGTTTTTGTCATTTTTCTTCCAAAAGCAGTTTGGGCGCCGCAAAAAACAATATTTTCTGCACCAAAGGCATCGGCTGTACGAAACAAACTACCTACATTGGCAGCATTACTAATAGTATCGCATACCAAGGTTATAGGAAAACGTTTTGGGCTAAATTTTGAGGTGTAATGAGTTAGTTGCATGCGCTTTTAAACTAATTTTCGAAGGCATATTTAATAATATTCGCGCCCATTTTTAAGGCTTTTTCCCTTACTTCTGGCGGGTCGTTGTGCACAACGGCATCTTCCCAACCATCGCCTAAATCGCTTTCAATAGTTAGTAAAACTACCAGGCGGCCTTCATGAAAAATACCTAAAGCTTGGGGGCGTTTGCCATCGTGTTCGTGTATTTTAGGCAGTCCTTCAGGGAAAGAGTAAGCTATGTTAAAAATAGCGTGATTGGCAGGGAGTTCAATAAGTTCTGTATTGGGAAATACGGTTTTTAAAGCTTCTACCGCGTAGGGCGCCATGCCATAGTTATCGTCTATATGTAAAAACCCACCCGATATTAAGTAGTTTCGCAAGTTTTCGGCATCGTCCGCATTAAAGAAAACGTTTCCATGGCCGGTCATGTGTAAAAATGGATATTGAAAAATATCGATACTTCCTGCCTCAACCGTTTCAGGTTTGTTTTTAATGTTGGTATTAATTTCGCTATTGCAAAAACTAATTAAATTAGGCAAAGCTGTAGGGTTGCTGTACCAATCGCCACCTCCACTGTATTTTAGCACGGCAATACTTTGTGCTGGACTGCCGTAAAACGCCAATATTAAAATAATGCTAAAAAACTGTTTCATAACGTTTCATTTATAAAAGCCAAACTGTGGCAAGCCACAATAGCGGCTGTTTCTGTGCGTAAACGCGTTGTACCCAAAGTTACAGGAATAAAGTTATTTTTAAGGGCTGTTTCAATTTCTTTAACACTAAAATCGCCTTCCGGACCAATTAATATGGTAGTGTGCGTTTCTGGTTTTAAAACACTTTTCAAAGATTTTTTAGCTTGCTCTTCGCAATGAGCAATAAAAGTGTTGCCGGCAAAAGGTTGGTTTATAAACTCCGAAAAAAGCACAGCAGGACGTAGCTCGGGCAAATACGTTTGCAAGGATTGCTTCATAGCAGCTTGAATTATTTTTTCAAAACGTTCTAATTTTATTGTTTTACGTTCGCTGTGATCGCAAATTATGGGTGTTATATGTGTTACGCCAATTTCAGTAGCTTTTTCTAAAAACCAGGCATACCTATCATTCATTTTTGTAGGTGCCACAGCTAAATGCAATTGATAGGGGCGTGGCGATTGAAAAGCGTTATTTGTTATTGCAACCGTACATTTTTTTGGGTTATTGGCTTCTATGGTAGCTGTAAATAGCCATCCTTTTCCGTTGGTAATTTGAAGTAAATCGCCCACATTTTTCCGAAGCACTTTTACAATGTGCTTACTTTCTTCTTTATCGAATGAAAAAGATTTGGTAGATGCTGTTATATCGGGATTGTAAAACAGTTGCATAATTATTTTTTTTCAACAATTTTAAGCACTTTTATTTCCTTTACCTCTTTAGGTTTGTACGAATTTAGCACCAAATAGTACCAAGATTTTTCTTTTAATTCGAATGCAAACAAGTCTCTTTGGCTTCTGGGTACATTCATAATTACTTTTTCCAAATCGGGATTAAAGGTGCCTGGAGCAAACCAACCAGTATCACCGTTTCTATTGCCATTTCTGTCCATAGAATATTGGTGTGCAAGGCTGGTAAAAGGGATGCCACTTTTATATTTTTTGGTAATTTCTTTTATTAAATCTTCAGCAGCTTGTTCACTCATTTTATGGCCATCAATAAAAATATAGCTGGCGCGGTAGTTGGTTGTTTTGTAGCGCGATACAACCTTGTAATGGGTTTTTTCAAATTGCCCGTCTACAGTAGCCAATCCGGTGCTAAACAATTTTTTAGCTAAATCCGATTGGTGGTTGTCTTTATTAAAAACAATGAGCTGGTTTTTATTGCTGGGATTGGCTTGTAAATAAGATGCAGCATCTTCGGGGGTTTTTACGTCTTTAAAGTCTGGGGAAGTATTATTTTGTGCAGACATACCAAGATGCACACAAAATAACAAAATAAATAACTTGTTCATGGTGGTAGATTTTAAAACAAAACAACTAAAAAAAACGCTTTGTTTTAAAAAAACAACAGAATTCTTTAAACAGGTTTTAAACAAACGGGCTTATTGGCCTAATTTTAATCGAGGCGATGCGGTAATACCATCCAAGCTAAATTGACTGTTTTTATATTTTAAATACCCCACAATGGCAATCATGGCAGCATTATCTGTGGTGTATTCAAATTTTGGAATGTAGGTAGTCCAACCGAATTTTGTTTCACCGCTTTTAAGGGCGGCTCTTATGCCAGAATTAGCCGATACACCGCCACCAATAGCAATATGGGTAATGCCGGTTTCTTTAACGGCACGTTTTAATTTATCCATTAAAATACCAATAATGGTGTATTGAATAGAGGCGCAAATATCGTTTAAATTTTCAGCAATAAAATTTGGATTGTTTTTGGTTTCGCGCTGAACAAAATACAAAATACCCGTTTTTAAGCCGGAAAAACTAAAATTAAGGCCATCTACTTTGGGCTTGGTAAATTTAAAAGCTTTGGGATTGCCCAATTTGGCACGTTTGTCAATTTCGGGCCCCGCAGGATAACCAAGCCCCAGAATTTTACCGCTTTTGTCAAAGGCTTCGCCTACGGCATCGTCAATGGTTTCACCAATAACCTCCATGGTAAAATAATCTGAAACCTTTACAATTTGTGTATGCCCGCCCGAAATGGTTAAGGCTAGAAAAGGAAACGGCGGTTTTGCGGAGCTGGCATCGGTTATAAAATGAGCCAAAATATGAGCTTGCATGTGGTTTACATCTAAAAGCGGAATTTGTAACCCAAAGGCCAACGATTTGGCAAACGATGTACCCACTAAAAGCGAGCCCATTAAACCAGGACCTCGCGTAAAGGCCACACCATGTAAATCTGTTTTGGCAATACCTGCTTGTTTTATGGCTTCATGTACCACAGGAACAATGTTTTGCTGGTGCGCGCGCGATGCCAATTCTGGTACTACACCACCATAGGTTTCATGTATTTTTTGACTGGCCACAATATTACTTAAAACAGTACCGTTTAGCATTACGGAAGCAGCAGTATCATCGCATGAAGACTCAATTCCTAGGATGTAAATATTTTCTGTAGCCATTTCTAATAATTGGGCATAATAATTGTTAATTTTGAGGGCAAAGTTATAACTTTAAAACGTATCAAAAAATTTTTAAAAATACTCGGTCGGATTGTAGTAACATGCTTGTTATTGTTTATTATTTTGTTGCTTTTGCTGTCCATTCCTGCCGTACAAACAGGTATTGCCAAACATGTAACCGAACGCATTAATGCCGATTTTAAAACCAATATAAATGTGGAACGTATTGGTTTACAAATTAATGGCGATGTAGAGTTGAAAGGCGTGCTTATTCGCGATTATAAAAAGGACACCCTTATTAGTGCCAACACCTTAAATACATCTATTTTAAGTTTTAGAAATTTGTACAATGGTAAATTGGTTTTTGGCGATATTGATTTGGAAGGTGTTATTTTTAATTTGGTTACTTACCCCGGAGAAACCGACACCAATTTAGATGTTTTTGTAGCCCGTTTTGACGAGGATAATCCGCCAGAAGGCGATAGTTCGTTTCTGCTTTCCTCAAGCGATGTTACCGTTTCCGATGGCCTTTTTAAAATGATAAATTACAACAATGAAACACCCAAAATACTGGAGTTTCAGAAGGTTTTTACCAACGCAACTAATTTTTTAATAAATGGCCCTAACGTTAGTATGCGTATTAATACCTTGGCCTTCGAAGACAGTCGCGGGCTAAAAATGAAAAATTTAGTCACCAATTTTTCGTATACCAAGCAGGCCATAAATTTGGAAAACTTAAGCCTACAAACCGAAAATTCTTTTTTAAAGGGGCAGGTGGCGTTTACCTATAATCGAGAGGATTTACAGTTTTTTACAGATAAAGTTCAGGTGGCCGCTAATTTTTCCGAGGCCGATATTGCGCTAAACGAACTGAATACGTTTTACAATGAATTTGGCGCCGACCAACACGCTACCTTTAGCACCAATGTTTCCGGAACTTTAAATAAGTTACAACTAAACAACTTAAAACTTCACACCAGTACTAACAGCGAAATTTATGGCGATATTTATTTCGAAAACCTGTTTAATAAAGAAGCAAATAATTTTTATATGGATGGTAATTTTACCAATTTATCATCCAACTACCAGGATTTAAAAGCGCTTTTGCCCAATGTACTCGGAAACGCTATTCCCGAAGCATTTAGCAGGTTAGGCCGTTTTACCATCGTGGGCCAGTCTGAAGTTACCACCAAAAACATAAAAGCAAATTTACAAATGGAAACCGACATTGGTTTTGTAGATGCTAATTTGGATATGAAAACATTTAACGATGTAAACAATGCCACTTATGTTGGCAACATTGTGTTTAAGGATTTTAATTTAGGGAGGTTTCTGGAAAATCCAAAATGGGGCAAAACCTCCTTAAATTTGGATGTAAAAGGTAAAGGATTTAGTTTAGAAGGTTTAGATACCAAATTGTTAGGCGATGTATACGCTGTAGTTTACAACGGTTATGAGTATAATAATTTAGAGGTTTCGGGTAAGTTAGGCGATAATATTTACGATGGTAAACTAATTTCTAACGACGAAAATTTAAAATTGGAATTTAACGGATTAGCCGATTTTTCTAAAGACATTAACGAATTCGATTTTGTTGCCGATGTGTCCTATGCCAATTTAAAGGCCATGAATTTTGTAAAAAACGATACCATTTCTACTTTTAAAGGGTCTGTAACGATGAAAGCTACAGGAACTACCGTAAATAATGTGGTAGGCAATTTGCAGTTTCAAAACACATCGTATAGCAACGAACATGATGGTTATTTTTTCGACGATTTTGAAATAACCTCCACATTTGTGGATAATGTTAGGTATATAGATGTTAATTCTCCAGATATTATAACTGGTCAGTTAAGCGGTGTTTTCTTGTTTGAAGATATAGGACGGTTGTTTGAAAACGCGCTAGGGAGTATTTATGCCAATTACAAACCGTATAAGGTTATGGCCAATCAGTACATCGATTTTAACTTCAACATTTACAACAAAATTGTTGAAGTATTTGTTCCAGATATTGAATTGGGCGCCAACACCTACATTCGTGGCCATGTGGAAAGTAAGGAAGATGAGTTTAAATTAACATTTAAATCGCCTAAAATTAAGCTTTTCGATTATTTTGCCAATAAAATAGTGTTACAGGTAGATAGTAAAAATCCCGTGTTTAACACCTTCGTAGAAGTGGATAGTATCAATACCAACTTTTATAATATTTCTAAATTCAATCTTATAAATGTTACCTTAAAAGATACCCTTTTTATGCGTTCCGAATTTAAAGGCGGCAAGCATAATAAGGATGCCTACAATTTAAGTTTTTATCACACCATAAACGAAGACAATAAATCGGTTTTAGGTTTTAGTCGCTCGGACGCCACCTTTAAAGGGAATACATGGATTGTAAACGATAATCGTAACAACCACAACCGACTTATTTTTGATAAGAAATTTAAAAATATTGAAATAGACTCTTTTTTAATGCGTCATAAAAACGAAGAAATAAAACTTTTTGGCGCCTTACGGGACTCTACTTACAAGGATATTAAACTGAATTTTAAAGATGTGGATTTGGCTAAAATTATCCCCGATATAGATAGCTTGGAACTTCGCGGAAACTTAAATGGTAAATTGGATATTTTTCAACAAAATGGGCGTTATTTACCAAATTCCAACATTACGGTGGATGATTTGGAAATAAATAAATTAGTTTTGGGGTCTTTCGATGCGCAAATTCGGGGTAACGAATCCTTAACAAATTACTCCATTTACGCCAAAATTAAAGATGATACAACAGAGTCTTTTTCTGCCATCGGCATATTAGATGTAGCGCCACAGGTTTCAAATATTAATTTAAATTTAAACTTTAAAGACTTTCAACTGGCACCTTTAAATCCGTTTTTATCGGGCATTCTTACAAATATTCGAGGCGATGTTACCGGATTGGTTAAGGTAGAAGGCGATTTAAATAAACCACAAATGAATGGAAATTTGGCACTAAACAATGCCGGATTAACCGTACCCTACTTAAATGTAGATCTGGATTTTGCGCCAGCGGCATCGGTTACCTTAAACAATCAGAGTTTTATTTTTAATAACATTCCTATTGCGGATACAAAATATAATTCGAAAGGTGTTTTAAATGGGGCTATTAACCACGTTAACTTTGGCGATTGGAGTTTGGATTTAGGCATTACCACGCCCAGATTATTGGTTTTAGATACCCAAGAGGAAACCGAAGCAGCGCCCTATTATGGTACAGGATTTATTGGTGGTTCGGCCACTATAAAAGGACCTGCAACCGATTTGGTTATAAGCGTTATTGGCGAAACCAAGCCCGGAACTACCTTTGTTATCCCCTTAACCGATTCGGCCACTTTTGGCGATAATTCGTTTATACACTTTTTAACCCCCGAAGAAAAATTGGCAAAGGCCATGGGGCAAACCATTAGTACCCAAAATATTTCGGGCTTGGAATTGGATTTTGAATTGGATATTACGCAAGATGCCGAAATTGAAATAGTTATCGATAAAGAATCGGGTAGTACCATTAAAGGCAGTGGCGTAGGTGGTTTGTTAATAGATATTAATACCAACGGGAAATTTAATATTTATGGCGATTTTTCGGTGTTTCAAGGCGTGTATAATTTTATGTTTGGTGGCATTGTACAAAAGGAATTTATAGTACAACCTGGTGGTACGCTAGCTTGGGAAGGCGATCCGTTTAAGGCACAAATAGAAATTAGCGCCATTTATAAAACCCAATCTAATCCGTCGCCATTGCTGGATAACCCTATAAACAGAAGCATACCCGTTCATGTTTTAACCAACTTAAGCGGTGCATTGGAAAAACCTGATATAGAATTTGAATTTGAATTTCCAAATGTTAATTCAACCGTAAAATCCGAACTAAATTACCGGCTCGACTCCAAAGAAGATAGGGATAATCAGGCCTTATACTTGTTAGCTACAGGCGCTTTTTCAAACCGCTTAAACGATGTAAACATTACAGGAACAATTACCGAACGTTTAAATGGCATTATTAATGGATTCTTTTCAACAGGCGATAATAAAGTTAATATTGGACTTAATTATGAAGCTGGCGAAAACACGCCCGAGTACCAAACAGACGACAGACTGGGGGTTACTTTGCAAACCAATATTAGCGACCGTATTTTAATTAATGGTAAGGTAGGTGTACCCGTGGGCGGTGTTAGCGAAACCGTAATAGCCGGCGATGTTCAAATAGATTTTTTATTAAACGACGAGGGCACGTTAACCGCAAAAGTGTTTAATCGAGAAAACAGCATTCGTAATTTTGGGGAGGAAATTGGTTACACACAAGGGGTTGGTATAGCTTGGAACGTAGATTTTGATACGTTTAGCGAGCTTATTCAAATCATCTTTAAAGGCAAACAAGAATACGAAGAAGAAAAAGCTCAAGAACGCGAGGCAGCTAAAAATGCCGCTAAAGAACTTCCAGATTTTCTAGGATTTAAAGAAGAAGAAGAGGAAGGTACCGACTAGAACGTATTTAGTAAAACAGCAGTTTTCTTTTGTTCAAGAAGCGCCATTTATTACTTGCTAAAAAACGAATGTTTTTCCGCCACTTGAAAACCTTTTTTTTAAAACCATTGCCATCCGCAATTTCCTGTTATTTTGTTCCCAATACACTGTGTTTTCTGCGTATTGTTTAGTAGCTTTACCATATTAAGAAACTTTAAAAAATGTCCGAAAAAATCAGAAAAATTGGCGTTTTAACCTCTGGTGGCGACGCGCCAGGAATGAATGCCGCAATACGATCGGTGGTAAGAACCTGTGCCTATCATGAAATTGAATGCGTAGGAATTTACCGTGGCTTTGAAGGCCTTATTGAAGGCGATTTTAAAGTCCTGTCCGCCCGAAGTGTTAACAATATTATACACACGGGTGGTACCATGCTTAAGTCGGCAAGATCAAAAACTTTCCGCACCGCGGAAGGTAGGAAAGCCGCGCATACGCATTTAAAAAATGCGGGTATAGATGCGCTAGTATTAATTGGAGGTGATGGAACATTTACCGGAGGCCTAGTTTTTAACAAAGAGTTTAATTTCCCTATTATTGGTATTCCAGGCACCATTGATAATGACATTTTTGGAACCAATTATACACTTGGTTTCGATACGGCTTTAAACACTGTTGTGCAGGTTATCGATAAAATTAGAGATACTGCTAGTTCGCACAAACGCTTATTTTTTGTAGAAGTTATGGGGCGCGATGTTGGGCATTTAGCGCTTAATGCCGGTGTAGGAGCTGGTGCCGAAGAAATATTAATTCCTGAAGAGGATTTAGGCCTAGACAGACTTTTAGAATCTTTACGGCGTAGCAAGAAATCGGG
Organism: Bizionia sediminis; assembly: GCF_042684585.1. Taxonomy (NCBI): domain Bacteria; kingdom Pseudomonadati; phylum Bacteroidota; class Flavobacteriia; order Flavobacteriales; family Flavobacteriaceae; genus Bizionia; species Bizionia sediminis. Next base: position 886,477 of record NZ_JBHULS010000001.1, on the reverse strand, counting down.
AAAATCGTCCAGTATTGTAGTAGTGGCGGAAGGCGATAAAATAGGCAAGAATGTTTTTGAATTAAAGGATTACGTAAACGAAAACTTAGAAGAGTACGATGTGCGTGTGTCCGTTTTAGGGCATATGCAACGCGGTGGCTCGCCTTCTTGTTTCGATCGGGTTTTAGCGAGCAGGATGGGTGTTAAGGCAGTAGAAACCTTATTAGAAGGAAAAAGCAACTATATGGTAGGAATTTTAAACAATGTTATGGCATTAACACCACTAGAAAAAGCTGTAAAAGGCGAAACAGATATTAATATGGAGTTGTTACGGGTGTCCGATATTATGACAACCTAAAAACCCCAATAAAACAATAAGAATTTATGACAACATTAAAATTAGGTATAAACGGATTTGGTCGGGTAGGACGCCTGGTATTTCGTTCGGTAATTAACAGAACCGATGTAGAGGTAGTGGGAATAAACGACCTGCTGGATGTAAATCATCTAGCATATTTATTGCAGTACGACTCGGTTCACGGTCGTTTTGAGGGCAGTGTTGCTGTAAAAGATGGCCATTTAGTGGTTAACGGAAAAACGGTTCGGATTACAGCAGAACGCGACCCAAAAAATTTAAAGTGGGATGCGGTTCAAGCTACGGTAGTTGCCGACTGTACCGGTATTTTTAAAACTATTGAAGCAGCACACGCGCATATTGATGCCGGAGCTAAAAAAGTGGTCATTTCAGCGCCTAGTAAAGATGCTCCTATGTTTGTTATGGGCGTTAATCATTTAGAGGTTCAAGCGTCCGATACCATTGTTTCCAATGCGTCATGTACTACCAATTGTTTAGCACCTATGGCTAAAATTGTTCATGATAATTTTGGAATTGAGGATGCTTTAATGACTACGGTTCATGCAGCAACATCTTCGCAGCACACTGTAGATAGTCCGAGTAGTAAAAACTACCGTTTGGGCCGTTCGGCTTTAAACAATATTATTCCCACAACTACAGGTGCAGCAAAAGCGGTTGGAAAAGTTATTCCAGAGCTGAATGGTAAAATTACAGGTATGGCTTTTCGGGTGCCAACAGCCAATGTTTCGGTGGTCGATTTAACGGTAAGAACCCAGAAAGAAACCTCTTTAGAGGCCATAAAGAAAGCATTTAAAGAGGCAGCCAACGGTTCGTTAAGCGGTATTGTTGGTTACACCGAGGATGCGGTGGTGTCTCAAGATTTTGTAAGTGAAACGCGTACGTGCGTTTTCGATGCCGATGCGTGTATTGAACTTAATTCGCGCTTTTTTAAGCTGGTAGCTTGGTATGATAACGAATACGCGTATGCTGCTAAATTAGTAGATTTGGCGCTGCATATAAACAAATTATAAACTACTAATAATCCGTGAGCCTTTTATTTGAATAGGGTCTCACGGATTTTTATGGTAACGCATATGATAATAATTGTTGATAGTGGCTCTACAAAATCAGATTGGATTATACGAGACCCCATTGAAAACAACGTAGTTTGCGCATTTCAAACCAAAGGACTTAATCCGGCTATTTTATCGGAACACGAATTACGTGGTATTATTAATGGCGCAGCAGACGTGCAGCAACACAGACAGGCAATTACCAAGTTCTTTTTCTACGGGGCTGGCTGCGGTACAGAAAATCCGCGTTTACTGTTAAGTCAGGTGTTGCAATCTATTTTTAAAAAAGCCAAAATTCAAGTTTTAGAGGATACGTATGGCGCCGTTCGTGCTGTTTTAAATACACCCAGGGAAGCTGCTGTTGTTTGTATTTTAGGTACGGGATCCAATTGTAGTTATTTTGATGGCAAACAGCTATTCCAAGCGGTTCCTTCATTAGGTTACAGCATAATGGATGATGCCTCGGGTAACTATTTTGGGAAACAGTTGCTTCGTGATTATTATTTTAACCGAATGCCGAAAGCCATCCAACGCGCCTTTGAAGATGCCTACGCACCAGATGCCGATACCATTAAAAACAAGTTATACAAACAACCCAACCCCAATGCCTATTTGGCAAGTTTTGCCGCTTTTATGTTTAATTATAAAGAAGATACCTACATTAAGACCATGCTAAAAAATGGACTGCGCTTGTTTTCTGAAAATATGATAGCACAGTTTGCAGAGGAAATTAAATCCGTTCCTGTTCATTTTGTAGGATCAATCTCATATTTTGCTAAAGCTGAAATTCTAGAAATAGCCAAGGAATATCATTTTAACGTGGGTAATATTGTAAAACGACCAATTGATGGTTTGGTAGCCTATCATTCTAATAAATAAATTATGGAAATAGCCATTATAGCACATGACGGTAAAAAAGCCGAAATGGTACAATTTTTAAACAAGCACAACGTATTTTTTCATCAGGATCATATTACATTGGTATCTACAGGAACAACAGGTAATAAGGTGGAAAACGCAGGTTTTAAGGTAAAAAAACTCCTGTCAGGTCCGTTGGGAGGCGATGCACAAATAGCGGGACGTGTAGCAGAGGGGCTGTGCCAGATGGTGCTTTTTTTTAGAGATCCATTAGCCAAACACCCACACGAACCAGATGTTTTAATGCTCATGCGTTTGTGTGATGTGCACGATGTTCCTTTGGCAACCAACCCAGCAACTGCCTTGCTTCTAATTAAGGGATTGTAATATTTTGCAATACGGCAAGCACGCTTTCGTATTATTTTCACTAGCATGTTCTGTAAGTCTGTGGCTGTTTTGCCGTTACAGTTGCCAATACACATGTATAGCAATCTGGATAAACATATAAGTTTCCAATAGTTGTTTATGGTTTTTTCAAAATAGATTTTAGCTATTTAAGTGAATAGCCAATATCTGGTAAAACTCCTAGTTGTTTGAAAATCGTAAAAATAGTATGGAAGTTACTTAACAGTATTTCAGATTGCCTTTATAGGTCGTTACGAAACGAATAGGTTAGTTCCTTTAGGGTCTTGGCAATTTGAAACAAGATTTTCCATTACAATTAAGATAGTACTTCTAAAAATCACGAAATTTTACGTCGTATAAACTTGATTTTCTTGTTCTGCCACACGAATAAAGGTTGTTCGCTTGGTTAGTTCTTTTAAACGTTGTGCGCCAACATAGGTACAGGTACTTCGTAAACCACCTAAAATATCGAACAGTGTAGTTTCTACTGGTCCTCTGTATGGTACTTCAACTGTTTTTCCTTCGCTAGCCCGATAATCGGCAACACCACCCGTATGCTTGTTCATGGCTGTTTCAGAACTCATGCCATAAAATTGTTTATAAGTGTTACCGTTACGCGTTATGAGTTCGCCACCACTTTCATCATGGCCCGCCAACATGCCGCCAAGCATTACAAAATCGGCACCTGCACCAAATGCTTTGGCCACATCGCCGGGTGTGGTACAGCCACCATCACTTATTATGTGTCCGCCAAGTCCGTAAGCTGCGTCTGCACACTCAATAATAGCCGATAATTGTGGGTAGCCAACGCCCGTTTTAACACGTGTAGTACAAACAGAACCTGGACCAATTCCTACTTTAATAATATCTGCGCCAGAAAGCAATAGTTCTTCTACCATTTCTCCTGTAACAACATTACCAGCCATAATAACTTTGTTTGGATGAGCGGACCGCGTTTGTTTTACAAAATCTACAAAATGTTCAGAATAGCCATTAGCCACATCAATACATATAAAATTAAATTGCGGACAAGCATTAAGAATTTCTTTTAACTTTTTAGAATCCTCGTGTCCTGTTCCTGTACTAATGGCCATATAATTTTCAATGCCTTTAGGCGCTTCATTGGTAAAGCGCTTCCAAGCTTCTACGTTGTAATGTTTATGAATGGTGGTAAATAATTTTTGACTATACAGTGCTTTAGCCATATTAAACGTACCCACGGTGTCCATGTTGGCAGCCATAATAGGAACGCCTGTCCAGGTTTTTTTGCTGTGTAAAAAGGCAAATTCCCGATTTAAACTTACATCCTTTCTACTTTTTAAGGTGGATCGTTTTGGCCTAATCATTACATCTTTAAAGCCTAACTTGATATCGTGTTCTATACGCATGTTATTTACAATAAGGATTATTAAATTTATGAAGTTCCGAAGGGTAAGTTACAACAAAAAATTAATGGTTAAAATATAACTTTCTAGAGGTTTTACAAGTTTTTTAAATAATTTACCTTTCGTAACTAGCTTACAAAGCAAACTACATACAGATTAGTTAAATTTAGAAAAAGTATTGCTGCCATTTTTCTACTAACACCTAAAAGCAAGCCTGTAGTATGGGATTGGGAAATTTGGATGCATTCGCAATGGCATAACACAAAAAACGCAGCTTTTCGGAAGCAAGTTTTGTTAGTAATTTTAAAGTTATGTAGGCAAGGAAACCAAAAAAACTACAGCCAGTTTCCCGTTATTTTATACAAGAAATTAGCCTTAAAAATTAAAAATAAAGTTTTTACCAATAAAGTCATTGCTGCAACCCAGCATACTAAACAAAAAATAAGCGCATAAAAGGTTTGGGAGAAAGCTGTTTTTTGTGCGACAAACAACCTGCCGATTCGGAACACATTGGTTTTAGTAGGCCTTTGTAATAGCTTATAAATTATTTAACGGCTATCATGCTAATTTCAACATGCACATATTTTGGCAAATTGGCCACCTCCACGGTTTCGCGAGCTGGCGCCGTGTCCGCGTTAAAATAGGTAGCATAAACCGCATTAATTCTAGCAAAATTACCCATATCGCTTATAAATATAGTCGATTTTATAACGTTTTCAAAAGTCATATCGGCTGCTTCTAAAACGGCTTTCATGTTTTGCATTACCTGTTCGGTTTCCGCTTCAATACTATCTAAAACCAACTCATTGGTGGTTGGATTAATAGCAATTTGTCCGGATGTGTATAACATATTTCCTACTAAAACGGCTTGGTTATAAGGCCCAATAGGAGCGGGAGCTTGAGGTGTATTTATTATTTTTTTCATGTTAAGGACAAGAATTTTATTTGTGTATTACAATCGCTGATCGGGTTGTCTGCGTTTATCGTATTTAATATCTTTTAGAACATTCGATTTTATACCTATAAAGAAATACCATGAACTTCGGGAGCTAAAGGGCACCCAACTTAAATTCATGCGCCAACTTAATAAATCGCGTTCAAATCGCAATTGCGTATAGGTAAAGCCGTTGTTTTTAAAATCGTAGCCCGATGAAGCTCCAACTGTCCATTGTGGCGCAATTTCCACATCGCCAGAAAACATAAGCGAGTGCGACGAAATATCGTTTTCACGGCGCGTGTTGCTGTAGTTTACAGCGTAGGCAAATTTAATATTCCAAGGTATTTTGTTGGTATATAACTTACTAGGTTTGCGTTCTTTTTCATCTTCATCGTCGCGATCGTAGTAACTTTGGTCCGAAAAATCTTGCGCGCGACCAAACAAATCGTCTGCACGGCCACCACTTCGTAAATTTTCTTCGGTACTTTTTGTGTTTTCGGTGCCGTCAAAAGCACTGCTAGATAGGGAATAGCTCATGGTAAGATTGGCACTGGTTAAGCGAAACAAACTACCACCGTTATTAATATTAAACTTATCTATTTTATTATTGTTATTATCTAGAGCGTACGGATCCAGCGTGGCGCCAAAGTTAACCGACATTTTACTGTTTAGTAATTGTGTGCTCCCCGTCATCCTTAACGGACTCCAATTTAATGAATCGCCTGCCAAATTATAGGCGGTTGAGAAATTTAAATTATCCAGAATTTTTATTTTTTTAGCTTCTGTTGCCAAAGAATCCCGGTCGCGTACTTTTGCTTCAATATTATTACTTAAGCCCAAGCCAATTGAGCTGGAATAACGGTTGTTTGGTAAACGAAAAATTCCCCCTTCAAAACGTGTATATTCTTCTTCTGTAACCGTTAAACCATCTGCGCTAATAACTTCGTAAGTGTCATAATATTTACTAAATGACGGATTTACATTGTAGCTAATAGACGGCCTCATAACATGACGTATTTGCTGTATTTTAGGCGATTTCCCTTTTTTTCTAAAGTCGAACATACCATATAAGGTGGTTCCTAAACTGGTACTAAAGTTATAGGTTCGGAAGGCATCAAAACCTTTCTGTGTTTCTGTAACTGTTTTGTTTGTTTCTTGGTTATACGACTTGCTTATGGTTTCAAAAACCCAAGTTTCATCGTACGAGGTGCTCGCACTAAAACTTAAGTGCTTTAACACCTTAAAATTGGTAGTTATGGGAATGCTATGTTTTACCCCATTTTTGGCATCATCCCACATCTCTTTCTTAAAAAAGAGCGAGTCGCTTGTTTGAATTCTATTTTCAGCGCGCACGTTGTATTGAAAGTTTACATTTTGTATGAGCCCTTTTTTCACACCGTTTTTTGGAGCAAAAGGAAAAACCCGGCTCACACTAGCCTGAATGGTAGGCAGCGTCATGTTTATAACTTCGGTATTGGTATTTTGCGAATGTGTGGCAGTTGCGCTAAAATTTACCTGTGGTTCGCCCTGAAATGTTTTAGCGTATGACACCGAGGAGGCCAAGGTATTATTTAGAAAACTTGGCGCGTTAACCTGATTTATAGATGTTTGGTAATAACGGCTACTACCCAGGTTTACAGACGCGGAAAAACGTGAGCTGGGATTGGCTTTTTGGTCCTGCGAATGCGACCAACGAATGTTATAAATAGATGATTTTCCATAGTCGGGAAACCCACGTTCGCTATTAATTAAATTTTCGAATCGGAAACCAAAATTGCCCCGAAAACGATAGCGCTTGGCATAGGCACTTTCCATACGCAAACCATAACTGCCATTGGTGTAATAATCGCCCAATACAGCCAAATCAATATAATCGCTTAAAGCAAAGTAATAACCACCGTTTTGCAAAAAATAACCGCGATTGCTTTCTTCGCCAAATGTGGGTATGATAACACCCGATGTTTGTGAGTCTGTTAGTGGAAAAAAACCAAAAGGCAAGCCCAGGGGTGTTGGTACGTCGGCAATAACCATATTGGTTACACCAACTACAATTTTTTTACCGGGCACCACTTTTATTTTGTTAGATTGGAAATAGTATTCGGGATTTTCAATGTTCTTCGAGGTGGTAAAGCGTCCTTTTCTTAAAAATATAACCGAGTCGTTAACTTTTTTGGTAACGGGGGCAAAAATTTTAATATCACCTTGCTCTGTATTGGAATTGTAAATTAGGGCCTTTTCGGTTTGGGTATTAAACTTTAAAGAATCTGGTTTTACCTCATTATTGGCTTGTTTAAAAACAGGTGCTTGGGTATAAACGCCGGTAGAATCTACAATTCCTTTAGCAAAAACAGTATTACTATTTAAATCAATAATAATGACACCAGCCTTAAGTTCCATATCTTCATAATACACCTCTGCCTGGTTGTACATATACAATTTTTGTTCTCTTTTGTTGTATGACGTATAATCGGCAGCCTTATAGTTTATAGGCCCTGTTAAGGTTTCTTTTTTAGGAACAATGCTATCTGTTTTAACAGAATCCTGTCCAATTTCTGTGGTTCCTACCAGTAAATTCTTGTTTATATTTACCTGTAGGCTATCCGTACTTTTGCTAGCCTGTACGGCTATTCCCGATTTGGGTAAATCTTGGCTAAAGCCCAACATGTTTATAAACACTGTAAAACTTAAGGTAAAAAGTATGTGAAAGTTGTTTGTACGCAACGCTTTTAAATGTATTTTTGTAAAAGTATGGCTCGGTTTTTGAATTGCCAAAATTACATATATTTTTTGTGATTAAATTAATATAACTGAATTTTCCAACATTAAATCAAACCAATAAAAAACAAGCCACAATACCTATGAAAACAATCCCTCTTGTAAAATATTTTTTAGCATTATATCTTTTTATTGGAATTGGACTGCATCTGGTTAGTGCTCAAAATACATCCGATAAATTTGTGGTGGTTTTAGATGCTGGTCATGGTGGTCACGATCCAGGTAATTTGGGCAACGGTTATCAGGAAAAAACCATTGCATTAAATATTGTTTTGGAAGTGGGGAAGGCGCTGGAGGCCTACAAGGATATTGAAGTTATTTATACCCGCAAAACAGATGTGTTTATAAAGTTGCGAGAGCGTGCGGCTATTGCTAACAAGGCCGATGCCGATTTGTTTGTGTCCGTACATTGTAATGCTTTTACCAATAGCGCCTATGGCACAGAAACATTTGTTTTGGGTTTGCATGTAAACGAACAAAATTTTAATGTGGCCAAAAAAGAAAACGAAGTTATTTTTCTGGAAGACGATTATGAAAAACACTACGAAGGCTTCGACCCCAATTCCCCGGAATCGCTTATAGGTTTAACCCTTATGCAGGAAGAGTATCTGGACCAAAGCATACAGTTGGCCAGTTTTATAGAAAATAACTTTACAGGAAAACTAAAACGAAAAAGTCGCGGTGTGAAACAAGCCGGTTTTTGGGTGTTACATAACACCTATATGCCAAGCGTATTAATAGAAACAGGTTTTTTAACTTATAAACCAGAAGGCGCCTATTTAAATTCCAATAAAGGACAAAAAGAAATGGCGCTGGCCATAAAAGAGGCTATTGTACAGTATAAAAATAATCTGGATCAGAATGTAGGCGATTTTTTTGCACCAAATGTACTAAACGAAAACATTTCCAATAAAACCGAACCCCAGGTATACGAGGGCATCGATTTTATGGTTCAAATTGCTGCGAGTTCTCGAAAAATTATGCCAAGAGCGTATAACTTTAAAGGATTAGATCCTGTTACCCGAAAACAGGTAAACGCACTGTATAAATATTATTACGGAAAAACGTCTGATTATAATGAAGCACTTCGTTTTAAGGAGGAAGCTGAAAAAAAAGGCTATAAAGGGTGTTTTGTTGTAGCCTTCAAAGACGCGGAACAAGTGGTGCTTTCAGAGGTTTTAAAAACATCTGCTAATTAGACGGATTCTTTATAAATTTATTTCTAATTTTGTTTTTAACTAAATTCTCATATTTTGAAGCTATCAAAAGAAGTTAAAACCGCCATTTTGGTTATTTCCGGGATTCTATTTCTTATTTTTGGAATTAACTATTTAAAAGGTGTTAATTTATTGGCCGGTGCCAATACCTATTACACAGAATTTGATTACAACGCATTAGCCAAGTCTTCGGTAGTTACCATAAAAGGAAATAATGTAGGGCAGGTTAGGAGTATTGAATACATTCCAGAAACAACCAAAACACGCGTCGGGTTTACCGTGGATAACGATTTGGAATTTTCTAAAAATAGCGTCATTCGCATGTATTCATCCGGACTTATGGGCGAAAATGCTTTGGCTATTATTCCGGCTAACGATTCCGAATGGGCCCAGGATGGCACCGTATTAACTTCAGAAGTAGAGAAAGGGCTGATAGATAAACTAGCTGGAAATTTTTCTGAAATTAGTACCGATTTAGGTACCACACTAAAATCGGCAGACACCTTATTATTAGGTTTAAATACTATTATTAGAGACGATTCGGATGTTGGTCTAAAACATGCAATAGCAGAACTTAACGCTACCATTAAATCTTTTAAAACGCTTTCCAACTCTTTTAATACTTTAGTGAACAAAAACGAAGAAAGTTTAAGTTCTGTAATTCGAAACGTAGATTCCATAAGTACCAATTTAGCTGCGGTTTCTAGCGATTTAAATAAAGCCAATGTTTCGGAAACCATGGCGAGTTTAAACGCAACGCTTGCCAGCGTTAATGGCATATTAACCAACCTAGAAAACGGTCAAGGATCTATGGGGAAATTACTTACAGATGAAAAGTTATATCACAACTTAGAGGTGGCCTCTATGCAATTAAAAGAACTACTTCAAGATTTTAAATTAAATCCAAAGCGTTATGTTAACGTATCAGTGTTTGGAGGTAAGAATAAAGAGGAGTATGTGAAACCCGAAGATGAAAGACAATAACAAAAACTAACTATGAATTATATACCCAACGTACTTTTTGCCATTGCTTTAATTATTGGTATTGGTTATTTTACACGAAATGTAAAAAAACTCCTGCGTAATATAAAACTAGGTCAGGACGTAGACGTTAGCGATAATACTTCCCAACGCTGGAAAAACATGATAAATATTGCTTTGGGACAAAGTAAAATGGTAAAACGACCGGTATCTGGCTTTCTCCACGTTATTGTGTATGTAGGTTTTATAATTATTAACATTGAAGTTTTAGAAATTATAATCGATGGCTTATTTGGGACACACCGCTTGTTTTCAGACGTGTTGCCTACTGCTGTTTATGGATTTTTAATTGGCTCTTTTGAAATTCTTGCTGCATTGGTATTTGTGTCCGTAGTTATATTTTGGTTACGACGCAACGCCTTAAAAATAGCGCGTTTTTGGAGTGCTGAAATGAGTGGTTGGCCAAAAACAGATGCCAATCTTATTCTATACATTGAAATGGTACTTATGGGCTTGTTTCTAGTTATGAATGCTACCGATGTGCCGTTTCAGAATATGAATTCTGGTAATGTTATCAGCCAATTCATAGCTCCTTGGTTTGCCGGTTTTTCGGAAGGAACGTTGCATATTATGGAACGCACAGCATGGTGGCTTCATATTTTAGGGATTTTAGCATTTTTAAATTACTTATACTATTCCAAACATTTGCACATACTACTGGCTTTTCCAAACACTTATTACGGAAAAATAAAGCCAAAAGGACAACTTAACAATCTAGAAGCCGTTACGAAAGAAGTGAAAATGATGTTGGATCCAAATGCCGACCCATTTGCCGCTCCTGCAGATGATGAAGTATCCGATGTGCCTGCTAAATTTGGCGCTAGTGATGTGCAAGATTTAAGTTGGGTGCAATTACTTAACGCATATACCTGTACCGAATGTGGCCGTTGTACAAGCGAGTGTCCAGCTAATATTACAGGCAAAAAATTGTCTCCAAGAAAAATTATGATGGACACACGAGACAGGCTGGAAGAGGTAGGAAAAAATATGGATGCTAACAAAGGTGTTTTTAAAGACGACGGCAAACAGTTATTAGACGATTATATTACACGTGAAGAATTATGGGCTTGTACATCCTGTAACGCCTGTGTGGAAGCTTGTCCTGTAAGTATCGATCCGCTTTCCATAATTATGGATATGCGACGCTATTTAGTTATGGAGCAAAGTGCTGCACCAATGGAATTAAATAACATGATGACAAACATTGAAAATAATGCGGCACCATGGCCTTATAATCAAATGGACCGATTAAACTGGAAAAACGAACTTTAAACGCAACTAGCTATTAACAAGCAGGCACGGGCATATGGTATTATTTTTGGTATTCTGTTAATTTTACAGGGTATGGGTACCGTACAGGCGCAAGGTTACGCCACGGATTCCTTACAAATTAAGGTTTACACACAAATTACTTACAAAAATACCGAGGCAACCGATATTAAATTGCTTAAAGTTTTTTGCGATTATTGTTCGGATACCCAAACTACCGAAATAGGTTATGCCGCATTAAGGCGGTCCTATGATGAGCGTTACGATCCAGAAAATGTTTTAAAAAACGGAAAGAAAAGATTAGCTATTATAATAAGAATAGATAAAGAAGATTTTAAATCCTTAAAGGACGCGGAGATTTTGGAACCGCCAAATCCGTAAAATTAAAAAACACCACCATAACAAGTGGTGCTAAACATATAACAAACAAATCCCGTTGGCGCACTACAAAATGCGCTAACATATACGAGTAAAAAACTATGAGCGAACAACTTAAAGTGCCAACCATGGCAGAATATATGGCAGAAGGCAAACAACCTGAAGTATTATTTTGGGTTGGATGTGCTGGCAGTTTTGATGATAGAGCAAAAAAAATTACAAAAGCTTTTGTACGCCTACTAAATAAAGCAAATGTAGATTTTGCCGTGTTAGGTACCGAAGAAGGGTGCACGGGCGACCCGGCAAAACGAAGTGGCAACGAATTTTTATTTCAAATGCAAGCCGTAACCAATATTGAAGTCTTAAATGCTTACGAAATAACAAAAATTGTTACCACATGCCCACATTGTTTCAATACCATGAAAAATGAGTATCCGGAATTAGGTGGAAAATACGAGGTAATGCACCACACTCAATTTTTAAAATCGCTTTTAGAGGCTGGGCGTTTAACCATTGAGGGAGGTAAATTTAAAGGTAAGCGCATTACGTTTCACGACCCATGTTTTTTAGGTCGCGCAAACAATGTATACGAGGCACCAAGAGATTTAATTCGAAAACTGGACGCCGAGCTGGTTGAAATGAAAAGCTGCAAAAGCAGGGGCTTATGCTGTGGTGCCGGAGGTGCGCAAATGTTTAAGGATGCCGAAAAAGGAAACAAAGAAATTAATGTAGAACGCACCGAACAAGCTATAGAAACCAAACCCGAAATAATTGCGGCTGGTTGTCCTTTTTGTAACACCATGATGACGGATGGTGTGAAAGCTAAAGACCAAGAAGGACGCATTGAAGTTATGGATGTTGCCGAACTTATTGCTAATGCAGACGATTTATAAGCATGAAGCAGTTTATAGAAAAAAATAAATCCTATATCAAATTAGGCCTTATTTCTGGCGTTATGTTTGCCCTTGTTATGGCAACGTTCGATTATTATATGGGACGGCCGTTTTCAATTATAAAATTTGCAGCACATTTTGTATTATTTGGTTTGTTTAATGGTTATATGGCGTACAGGAAAGTTAAAAAAGAAGAAAAAAAACGCGGTAAATAGTGACAAAATTTCACATTATATCAGCAATTATCGCAGCTATTGCCTTTATGGGCTTTGTGCTTGCTCACGATTATTATACCAATAGTATAGGCGGCATAGAGAAGTACGTATTTCAATTTATATTTTTTGCCGGTGGTTTATTGGTTTTCGACTACGTGTTATTCCGAAGAAGAAAAAAATAAATTAGGTAATCATGGAAATAAATAAAAATTCTTGGAAAAAGCGCTCCTTATATGGCATTTTTGCAGGTGCTATTAACGGTTTGGCGCTATTAGCTTGGGACTATTTTCAAGGAAACGACCTGCAAACAGAGTTGTATGTTTTTCAAGCCCTAGTTATGGGGGTTTTTATAGCTATTGCTTCAAAGAATAAGGTAGCTAAAAGGTAACCACCTATGAAAACCGCTTCTGAAGAAACTTCGTTTAATATATTCCAATTTTTGTTCTATTTCTTTGGTTTCGGCACCATTATAGGCATAATAATAGTTTTCAGTAACTTTAAAAAAATTAAAAATGTTAGTAGATTTTAATACATTACCAGAAGATTCTCGCGTTTGGATTTATCAAGCAAACAGAACATTTACCGATGAGGAGCTAGCTGAAATAAAAGAAAGACTGGACACCTTTATTGGAAACTGGACCGCGCATGGTAGCGATTTACAAGCTGGCTATACCATAAAATATAAACGGTTTATTGTACTGGCGTTAAACCAAAATGTTAATAAGGCTACAGGTTGCTCCATTGATGCTTCTGTTAATTTTATACAAGAATTAGAAAACGCATACGATGTGGATTTAATGGATAAAATGAATGTATCCTATAAACAAGGCGATTTTGTTGCGTATAAATCTTTGACCGATTTTAAACAAATGGCTAAAGATCGTGCGGTATCTAAAAATACAATTGTGTTTAATAATTTAGTACATAATATTGCCGAATTCAACGAATTTTGGGAAGTCCCTGCCAGCGAAAGTTGGCATGCACGATTTATTAAATAATGGTTGCAAAATGGTAATAAAAAGGCATATGCTTCGTTGGAGTATATGCCTTTTTTTAGTTCACCATTAAAGCGCCCGTATTTTTAGTTTAATAATATGAAACCTATGTAAAGCGGCTGAATTTGATTCTTTATAATTCCTTATAAAACTATCTTAAATTTTATGCTTCTTAACTTAAAAATAGCTAATTTGGCAAGCCTTATTAGCCACCTTTAATTACAACACACAACACATGCGCGTACTGTTTTTTTTCGTTTACTTTATCTCTTGTTTCAATTTTGTGCAGGCTCAAATAAGCAGCCCACTTGCGACTTCAGATTTCGAAGCGCAACAAAAATGGGTAGACAGTATTTATAACGGCATGTCCTTGGACGAAAAAATTGGACAGCTATTTATGGTTCAGGCATTTTCTAACAAAGGAGAGCCGCATGAAAGTAGTATTACAGAAATGGTAGCAAACCACCATGTGGGCGGCATTATTTTTTCAAAAGGCGACCCTGTTAGTCAGGCAGTATTTAATAACCACTTACAGGCGGCAGCAAAAGTACCTTTATTAATTGGTATGGACGCAGAATGGGGTTTAAGTATGCGTTTAGATTCTACTTACGCCTTTCCATGGAATATGACTTTAGGTGCCATTGCAGACAATAATTTGGTGGAGCAGGTTGGCTATCATATTGGCGAACATTGCAAGCGATTAGGGGTGCATTTCAATTTTGCACCAGATGTAGATATTAATACCAATCCAAAAAATCCCATTATTGGAAACCGGTCCTTTGGCGAAAACCGCGAAAATGTTACTAAAAAAGCCACTGCATTTATGAAAGGGATGCACCGAGCCGGAATTTTGTCCAGTGCTAAACACTTTCCAGGTCATGGCGATACAGATTCAGACTCACATAAGGTTTTACCAACAATCGATTTTAGTAAAAAACGCATAGACTCTATTGAAATATATCCTTATAAATACCTCATAAAAGAAGGCGTTTCCAGCGTTATGGTGGCACATTTAAACGTGCCCGCTTTAGAACCAGAAATGGGTTTGCCTTCTTCGTTATCAAAAACTATTGTTACCGATATTTTGCAGGAGCAACTGGGTTTTAAAGGACTTGTTTTTACCGATGCCTTAAATATGAAAGGTGTGGCCAATTTTAGTGCTCCCGGCGATATTGATTTGGCTGCGTTTTTAGCAGGTAACGATATTTTGTTAATATCAGAAGATGTGCCTAAAGCTACAGCAAAAATAAAAGAAGCGTATACCGAGGGTATTGTTTCGGAGCAGCGCTTGGCCCATTCGGTAAAAAAGATTTTAAAAGCAAAGTATAAGGTGGGCTTACAGTCATTTAAGTCCATAGAAACCGAAAACTTGTTAGAAGATTTAAACAGACCTATAGACAATGCGCTTTATGAAAAACTGATAGAAAATGCCATAACAGTTGTGAAAAATGAAGGGGCTATTTTACCCATTAGGCAGCTAGAAAATAAAAAAATAGCCTATGTAAAATTAGGTGACGACGACGGTAGTCCGTTTTTAAAAGGACTTCAAAAGTATGCCAAAGTACATCAAATTACCGGGAATACGCTGGATGAAGTTATCGAAAAATTAAAAGCGTACAACACCGTAATTATCGGCTTTCATAGGTCCAATGACAACCCCTGGAAATCTGCCGATTTTACCGACGAAGAATTGGTTTGGCTTTATGAAATAGCCCGTACCAATACTGTAATTTTAGATATTTTTGTACGCCCGTATGCCTTACTGGATGTAAAAACTTTTGAAAATATGGAAGGTGTCGTGGTTAGTTATCAAAATAGTCCTTTGGCTCAAGATGCTTCGGCACAAGTTATTTTTGGTGCCATTCAAGCCCAAGGTGGCTTGCCCGTATCTGTGGGTAATGGCTATGAGGCTGGGCATGGCAAAAGCTTTACAAGTTTGTCGCGTTTGGGGTATGCAACTCCAGAACGTGTGGGTATGAGCACCGCTAAATTAAATAAAATTGATGCACTTGCACAACGAGCTGTAAACGAAAAAATGACCCCCGGTATGCAAATATTGGTAGCTCGTAAAGGAAAAGTAGTTTACAATAAAAATTTTGGCTATCATACATATCAAGAGTTGGAGCCCGTAAAATTTAACGATTTATATGATGTAGCGTCTTTAACAAAAATTATTGCAACATTACCATTGCTAATGGAGCTGGAGGAACAAGGCGTAGTTAGTTTGGATACAAAATTAGCCAAACTGTTACCGGAATATGCTAATTCTAACAAAAAGCACATAACGGTAAAAGAAATGTTATCGCATTATGCCCGATTAAAACCATGGATTCCTTTTTATTTGGAAACTTTAACCGATTTGAAGCAGCCAAACCCAAAATATTACCAAAAACAATTTGGTGGCAAGTTTACAATTAAAGTGGCTAATGAAATATATATGCGTGCGGACTACGCGGATAGTATGCAAAAAATTATTAAAGAAAGCGACCTGTTAAAAACCCTGCGTTACAGGTATAGCGATATGCCTTACTACATACTAAAAACCTATCTAGAAAGGCATTACCAAAAGGGACTGGATGAATTGGTACAAACCCATTTTTACGAATCGTTGGGAGCCAATTACACCACCTACAATCCAAATAAAAAGTTTAGCGACAAAAACATCGTGCCATCTGAAGAGGATAGGTATTTCAGATATCAAAAAATTCAAGGTTATGTGCACGATATGGGTGCTGCCATGCAAGGTGGTGTTGGTGGGCATGCAGGAGTGTTTAGCAATGCTAACGATGTAGCAAAAATTATGCAAACATATTTACAAAAAGGATTTTATGGTGGTAAACGCTATTTTAAACCAGAAACCCTAGATAAGTTTAACACTTGTTTTTATTGCGAACAGGACGTAAGGCGTGGCGTTGGATTCGATAAGCCACAGTTGTCCGAGTCTGGACCCACTTGTGGTTGTGTATCGATGTCCAGTTTTGGTCACTCTGGATTTACAGGAACCTACGCTTGGGCAGATCCAGAGGAAGAAATTGTGTATGTGTTTTTAGCTAACCGAACCTACCCAAACTCCGAGTCGAATAAGCTGTTAAAAGAAAATATACGAACCGATATTCAACAACTCATTTACGAGGCTATTACCGACAAATAGTACTGCTTAATTGGGAATAAAACAGAACACAAATAAGCCTGATAACCGGTTGATAATTGTAATTAAAAATAAGAAAAATGAAAATAGGCATTGTATGTTACCCTACCTTTGGGGGTAGTGGCGTTGTGGCAACAGAACTGGGTATCGAGTTATCAAAACGCGGGCATGAAGTACATTTTATTACGTATAAACAACCTGTAAGGCTAGATTTACTTGGTAGTAATGTGCATTTTCATGAAGTTACCGTACCGGAGTATCCTTTATTTCATTATCAGCCCTACGAGTTGGCCCTGTCCAGCAAATTAGTGGACATGGTAAAATTGCATAAAATAGAATTACTGCATGTTCATTATGCCATTCCACATGCCTACGCGGCTTATATGGCAAAAAAAATGTTGGAGGTGGAACACATTCATATTCCCATTGTTACGACCTTGCATGGCACCGATATTACCTTGGTTGGGAGTCACCCGTTTTACAAATCGGCTGTTACATTTAGCATTAACGAATCGGATGCAGTAACATCCGTTTCAAAAAGCTTAAAACAAGATACCCTACGTCTTTTTGGTATTAAAAAAGACATCGAGGTAGTTACAAACTTTATCGATATAAGTAAACATACCAATCATTTTACCGATTGCCAGCGCGCTATGATGGCCAAGGATAACGAGCGCATTATTACACATATAAGTAATTTCAGGCCTGTAAAACGCATTGCCGATGTTGTGAAAATTTTCTACGCCATTCAAAAACAAATTCCTGCTAAATTAATGATGGTTGGTGAAGGCCCCGAGAAAGAAGTAGCCGAAAAATGGGCAAGCAAGCTGGGCATAGAAAACCAGGTGGTGTTTTTAGGTAATAGTCATGAAATTGATCGGATTTTATGTTTTTCGGATTTATTTATTCTACCGTCTGAAACCGAAAGTTTTGGCTTGGCGGCTTTAGAAGCCATGGCATCAGGTGTTCCAGTTATTTCTAGTAATTCTGGCGGTATTCCAGAAGTAAACATTCACGGTATTTCTGGTTTTTTAAGTCCGGTAGGAGATATTGAAGCCATGAGCACAAACGCATTAGCCATTTTAAAAGACGACGAAACATTAAATAGGTTTAAAAAACAAGCTAGAGAACAGGCTTTAAATTTCGATATTTCTAAAATTGTGCCACAATACGAAGCTATTTACGCCAAAACATTAGCCAAAAGCAGCACACAATGTCAGGATTGTTAAGTTTTTGTAGCTTAAAAGCATCGCAAGCATGAAAGCTTTTTTGTAGTTTTAAACGACCTTTAAATTGCTTGATAAGGGCATAAACAATTCAAAATAAAACTTATTTAATACCTTGTAGTTCCAATAAATGCGAATTTAGTATGAACAGAAAATCCTTTTTAAATCTAACAACTAAAGCGGGCTTGTTTCTAGGCTTAACACCCAATTTTTTGACCAGTTCTGCCAATGCTACTAATCCTGATCTTCAGGCTGTAAATGATTTATTAAGCTCCCAAAGGGCCAAAGGCACTATGGTTGGCTTTGCCGATAAACCCATAAAAAAAGTGCGTATTGGAATGATTGGCATGGGTAACAGAGGGGGCGTCCTTTTGCAAATGTTTGAATATTTAATACAAAATAATTTTGCCGAAATTGTTGCACTATCCGATTTAAAAGAGGAAAAAGTAAATAAGCATAATAGTTACTTAAAAACCATTCAAAACAAAGAAGCCGATATTTATTTTGGAAGCCCCAACGCTTGGAAAGATTTAGCCAAACGCGACGATATTGATTTATTATTAATTGCCACACCCTGGAATACCCATACCGAAATGTGTGTTTACGGTATGGAGCATGGTAAGCACGTAGGCTGCGAACAACCTTTAGCATTAACTTTGGCGGACTGTTGGAAACTAATTGAGGTTGCCGAACGCGCGCAAAAACACTGTATATATTTGGAAAATTGTTGTTTTAACGGCGAAGAACTTTGGCTATTAAACATGATTAGCGAAGGGGTTTTTGGCGATATAAATCACGCTGAAGGTGCTTATATACACGATTTGCGTAAGCATATGTTGGACACGGCGTATTATCAAAATCAGTGGCGTATAAAACATCATGAAACAAATACCGGTAATTTTTACACGGGGCATGGCTTGGGTCCTGTGAGTTTTTATATGGACATTGGGCGCGGCGATACCTACGATTATTTGGTAAGTATGAGTTCGCGCGAGCAAAGTTTAAGCGAGGCAGCAAAAAAAGAAAATTTTAGAACCCATGAGTTTACTTGCGGCGATATGAATACCTCGTTAATTAAAACTAAAAATGGTAAAACAATCATGCTTCAGTTCGATACTCATACAGGTCGCCCGTATTCCCGTTTAAACACGGTTACTGGTACGAAAGCTGTTCATGAAGGCTATCCGTCCCGTTTATATATTAATCATGAGGACCTGCAATGGAATCATAAGTGGTTGGATGACAAAGAGTATGCCGAATACAGAACGCGTTACGACCATCCGTTATGGCAAAAATTACGCACACAAATAGATGCCAAGGCAGTGGGCCATGGGGGCATGGATTTTGTCATGATATACCGACTTATTCGTTGTTTAAATTTAGGTTTACCACTGGATATTAATTTATACGATGGCGTTCTTTGGAGTGCCATTACTCCCTTGTCCGAACTATCGGTGACCAACCAAAGTATGCCTGTTAAAATACCAGATTTTACGGGCGGTACGTGGAAAACTTTCCGGAAAAATGAAGTTTTGCGAGATATTATCTAAAATGTTTCTGGGTAATACGTTCCATAGCTTCTACTTGTGCAAATACCGATTTTAGTAAGGCAAACTGATTATTGGCACGGTCTAAATTATGGTTTTCATACCGCGTTTTGTAATAGGTATCGTTATTCAAAAAATCGGTTACAAAGCGCAAGCCCATGATATAAATTAATGTTTGTACACCCAGAACTAAATTGGCTTTTTCTGTAGGTGTTAAAAGCGTGTTTACTTGACTTGCAAAACCGGTACAAAAGGCACTGTATAATTCCAGATTTATATGAGTGCCGGCCTCATTGGGGTCATCTTCGGTGGTTGTGGCGCAAATAGATCTTACCGAATCGCCAAAATCAAATAAAACGGAACCAGGCATAACAGTATCTAAATCAATAACTGCTAGTCCCTTATAATTGGCATTAAATAAAATATTTGTTAGCTTGGTGTCGTTGTGAGTAATCCGTATTGGAATTTTGTTATGTGCTTGTAATTGCTCAATTTTTTGCATGGCAACCACATGGGTTTGAGCAAAATTTATAGTCTCTTGGGCTTGTTTTTTCCGTTGGTTATTAGCCTGTTCTAGGGCTGTATTAAATTGGGTAAACCGCCAAGAAACGTCATGAAACTTGGGCAAGGTAACATCAAGGCTACTGATTTTTATACCACTGGTTCGAAAAATAAAATCGCCATAAAGTTTGCCTGCTTCCTGGGTTATATCAGGATTTTTTGTTGTTTGTATAGTT
Source organism: Bizionia sediminis (assembly GCF_042684585.1). Classification (NCBI taxonomy): domain Bacteria; kingdom Pseudomonadati; phylum Bacteroidota; class Flavobacteriia; order Flavobacteriales; family Flavobacteriaceae; genus Bizionia; species Bizionia sediminis. The sequence continues at coordinate 866,044 of NZ_JBHULS010000001.1, read as the reverse complement.
ACCGCATTGGGTATGTACAGCATGACATTCCAGTATGTATTTTTATAAAAATATACATATGCGTTTTGTGTTGTTTTTAAAAAAGAAACGGCTTGATACGGTGATGCTGCATGCGCATATTGTTTTTGTAAATGAGTACTTACTAAAACTTTATTAGCCATTACAGCGTGTATATTTGGGAATACAAGGTGGTTTAACCGTTGTACAATATATTTTTCATCGTTCCATTGTGTTACTAAATAGGTGTCGTTTATATGTCCAGAAGTTAATGCTTCATGCTTTTTAAAAGGTGTTTTAATACCAAAAGCCCTTCCTATAGTTTCCAATTCGATTTCTGTTACCATAGCTTTTTTGGATATTGGTTTTGGGCTATTTGTTGTATTAGGTGGTTTCGCACAATGGGTTCATCGGCGGCATAGGTAACGCCAAACCATTTGGCTTTTGTGGGTAACACCATTATGGAGGTTTCCGATTGGTTTAAAAGAGCTTGGATTATGTAGGTAATATAAAATTCATCTTGCTTTATATTGGTTGTTTGTTTTTTAAACACTTCAAACAAGGGTTCGGCAATATCAAAAACACAGGGGTTAAAACCCCAAAAGTTCATTGAAGCCAAACTTTCCGGATTTAAAAGATGTTGTTTTTGTTTTTCAGGATTGCCAATTTCATTAAAGTTGAATGCCGTTATTTGGGTGTGTTCTTCAATAGAAATAAGTTTGTTGTTAGCATCTGTTTTACAGATTCCTCTTGAAACCGAACCGTTTTCCGATAGAGTATTTTTTAAGGGATAGCCTATTAAATAATGGTTGTTACTAGTTTCGGTATACAATGCCTTAAACATACGTTTAAAAGCATCCTTCCCATAATAATCATCGGCATTAATTAAGCTAAACTTATTTAAAATCAAATTTTTTAAGGCTAAAAGGGCATGTCCTGTTCCCCATGGTTTTTTACGCAGAGGCACCTCTGGAAAATTCGCTTCTTGAACAACAAAATCTACCCGTACGTTTGGCGGTAACCAATTAGTATAGCGTTCTTTAAATAAGTTTAAAATATCATCTCTAACAATAAAAACAATATGGTTGTAGCCGGCCTGTAGCGCATCAAAAATGCTAAAATCCATTAAAGTAAATGCGTTATAAACGGGGTGTAATTGTTTTAAACTTCCAAAACGCGTACCCATGCCTGCGGCCATAATAGCCAGTGTTTTTTTTGCCATAATGCAAAAGTAAAAAAGCACATTTAAATAACCATGAATGTGCTTTTTAGTAAAAATAATTTATTGGCGTAAACAGTGCCAATTAGGCGCTGTTGCCATAAGGAATTGTTGTACTAACAAAATTAAAATTGGTAACGGATACCCAGGGCAATGTCAAAATCCAAATCGTTGTTGTTAAAGTCGGAATTTCCAAAACCTAATTCAGGTCTAAAATCCAATGACAACAACAATGGAAAATCAAAATTATATTCAATACCAATATCGCCAGCAATAAATACAAACGAATCGCTGTTGCTGTTGCCGCGGTAGTTATCAAAGCTATACGAGCCAAATCCCAAACCAGGTCCAGCATACCAGTTAAAACCGCCATCCAAATTCCAAACCCAATGATATAAACCAGCTAATTTAAAACCATCAAAGTTTTTCCCGTCGCGCCATCCCAAGTCAAATTCCAAACGGTTATTGGCTCCAATAGCGCGCTGATAGGAAATTTCTGCACCAAATCCATCGCTATCTCCCAATCGTAAACCTATAGCGTTTTCAGAAATTTCTTGAGAAAATCCGCTAACAATAAATCCTAAACCGGCTATTATAGCCAAACATGTGTTTTTCATAAGTTTCTATAATTTTTTTATTCGTATATAATTTATTTACGCACAATGTGTGCAAAAAGATTTTAGAATCCAAAAATACGGTTTAAAAAGCTGTTTATACAGAAAATCTTTTTAGTTTTAAACAGGTTTAAATGATACAACTTTTGACAGCTCACTTACACGCTTTGCAAGGCCGTTTAGAAGGCGCGCTTTACTTTGATGATTTAATGAAATCTATTTACGCCACAGATGCGTCGGTTTACCGCATCCTACCTTTAGCTGTGGCTTATCCAAACAATGTAAACGATATTAAACTACTTATTCAGTTTGCTAAAAAACATCAAACACCATTAATACCCCGAGCTGCGGGTACTTCTTTAGCAGGTCAATGCGTGGGAACAGGTATTGTGGTAGATGTTTCCAAGTATTTTAATAACATTCTTCACTTTAATGAAGCGGCCAAAACCGTAACTGTTCAACCGGGTGTTGTGCGCGATGTACTGAACAATTACTTAAAACCTTATGGACTATTTTTTGGTCCTAATACGTCAACTTCTAATAGGTGTACCATTGGCGGTATGGTTGGAAACAATTCCTCTGGAACTACTTCCATACAATATGGCGTTACACGGGATAAGGTTAAAAAGCTTCACGTAGTTTTAAGTGATGGGAGCGAAGCTGTATTTTCAGAAATGGGGGCGCAGGCGTTTCACAATAAAACGAAACTGGACAATTTGGAGGGACAAATTTATAATACAATTTATAAGCAATTGGCTCCTAAAGCTGTTCAGCAAGACATTTTAGAGGCTTTTCCAAAAGCAGCTATACACCGTCGTAATACTGGTTATGCCCTAGATGCGCTTCTACATACCAATGTATTTAGCAATGTAAATACGCCGTTTAATATGTGCCATTTACTAACAGGAAGCGAAGGAACTTTGGCATTTACCACCGAAATCACCTTGCAGTTAGATGTACTTCCACCAGAGCATTCGGCTTTACTGTGTTTACATTTTAGTGCTATTGACAGTTGTTTGCAATCTGTTGAAGGGGTTATGGCGCATAATTTGCATACCTGCGAAATGATGGATAAAACGATTTTAGATTTAACCAAACACAACAAAACACAGCAAGAAAATAGGACTTTTGTTCAGGGCGACCCCGAAGCTATTTTAATGTGTGAATTGCGTGCCCATTCGTTTTCTCAATTACAAATTCAAGTTGAACACCTACAAAGAACAGTTGCAAATTTGCAATTAAGTTATGCACAGGTAGTTTTGTATGGCGAAGCTATTAACAAGGCTATGAATTTGCGTAAAGCTGGATTGGGCTTGTTAGGCAACCTTATTGGCGACAAAAAATCGGCTGCCTGCATAGAGGATACCGCCGTTGCTTTACCAGATTTAGCTAATTATATTTCAGAATTCACCAAACTAATGGCGCATTACAAACAAAAAGCCATTTATTATGCTCATGCTGGTGCCGGCGAATTGCATTTACGCCCTGTCCTTAATTTAAAAGCTAAAACAGATGTGGTGTTGTTCAGACAAATTACCACTAGTGTGGCGCAGTTAGTAAAAAAATATCGGGGTTCTATGAGTGGTGAACACGGCGATGGTATTGTGCGAGCCGAGTTTATTCCGTTTATGATTGGCCCTGCTAATTATAAAATTTTACAACAAATTAAAGCGGCTTTCGATCCGGATAATTTGTTTAATCCGGGTAAAATTGTAACCCCGCTTCCCATGGACATAAATTTGCGCTATGAACCGGGAAGAAGAGAGCCTGAGATAAACACGCTAATGGATTTTTCCGCATCGTTAGGAATTTTAAGAGAGGCCGAAAAGTGTAATGGTTCCGGCGATTGCAGAAAATTGCCCGAGTTTGGTGGTACTATGTGCCCTAGTTACCGCGCTACCAGAAATGAAAAAGATACTACAAGAGCACGGGCAAATGCCTTACGGGAGTTTCTAACCAATTCGCAAAAAAAGAATAAATTTAATCATACCGAACTTAAAGAGGTATTTAGTTTGTGTATAAGCTGTAAGGCGTGTGCAAGCGAGTGTCCCAGTAGTGTAGATGTAGCTAGTTTAAAAGCCGAGTTCGAGTACCAATATAAAAAGGCCCATGGCAGCAGCTTTCGAACAAAATTGTTTGCCTACAATGCACAAATAAACAGGTATAGCAGCTATCTTCCTAATTTTACCCGATTTTTAGTTTCCAATAGTATAAGCAGCCGGTTTCTTAAATTCAGTTTCAAAATTGCTTCCAAAAGAAGTTTACCTATTGTGGCCAGCAAAAGTTTAGAGCAACAACTAAACCAGTTAAAAAGGGCCTCGAAACAAGCTACCTACATTAAAACGGTTTATTTTTTTCTAGATGAGTTTACCAATTATCTGGACACGCAAATTGGTTTGGATGCCATACAACTACTAACCGCTTTAAACTATCACGTAAAATTTGTAAAACATGCCGAATCGGGAAGAAGTTTCATATCCAAAGGCTTTTTACAACAAGCCAAAAAGTTAGCAAACACCAATGTTAATGTATTGTCATCGGTAATATCGGCGGAAACGCCATTGGTGGGTATTGAGCCTTCGGCTATTTATACCTTTAAAGATGAATATATTAAGTTGGCCGATAATAAGGAAGCTGCAAGCGCGCTTGCCAAAAATTGTTTTCTTATTGAGTCGTTTTTGCAACAAGAAATCACCTTAGGGCATATTACCGCTAATCAATTTACCAGCGCTTCAAAAATTATTAAATTTCATGGGCATTGCCACCAAAAAGCCTTGGAAAATCAGAAAGCAAGTTTTGATGTATTAAACCTACCTAAAAATTATAAAGTTACCATAATTCCTAGTGGATGTTGCGGCATGGCGGGTAGTTTCGGCTACGAAAAAGAACATTACGACATAAGTATGCAAATAGCCGAGCAAACCTTATTCCCTGCCATTAATAAAGCAGCACCATCTGTTTGCATAGCGGCTAACGGTACCAGTTGCCGGCAGCAAATTTTGGATGGTACGGCTAAAGTCGCATTGCATCCTGTTACCATATTAAAAAATGCTTTGTTGTAGGCCTTGCAATAATGTAAAGCGCATAAAATATGGCGTAAATATGTCAGCTTCTTATAAATCCATTTTTGTTTCTGTAATAATACAAGTACTTTAGCGTAAAAATAATTTTATGGCAGGTAATTCCTTCGGAAATGTTTTCAAACTAACAACATTTGGCGAATCGCATGGGGAAGCTATAGGCGGGGTAATAGATGGATGTCCACCAGGATTAGAAATCGATTTTAAAGCTATTGAAACAGAGATGGCTAGGCGTAAACCGGGTCAGTCGGATATTGTAACCCAGCGAAAAGAACCAGACACAGTGACGTTTTTATCGGGTATTTTTGAAGGTAAAACCACAGGCATGCCCATTGGTTTTACCATTAAAAACAATAATCAAAAACCAAAAGATTATGCACACATAAAGGATGTGTATAGGCCTAGTCACGCCGATTACACCTATCAAAAAAAATATGGCATTCGCGATTATCGTGGTGGTGGCAGGAGTTCGGCGCGCGAAACAGCTTGCCGAGTGGTAGCTGGAGCCATTGCCAAACAACTTCTTAAATCTGTAAAAATTCACGCTTACACCTCCTCGGTAGGAACCATATATTTAGAGAAACCCTATCAGGCTTTAGATTTTAATAAGATAGAATCCAATGCCGTAAGGTGTCCAGATCCTGATGTGGCCGCTAAAATGATTGAAAAAATAAAAACTGTTAGAAAAGCAGGTAACACTATTGGGGGTACAGTAACTTGCGTCCTACAAAACGTTCCCGCTGGTTTAGGCGAGCCCGTTTTTAATAAATTACATGCCGAATTAGGAAAAGCCATGCTATCTATAAACGCCGTAAAAGGATTTGAGTACGGCAGTGGTTTTTGTGGCGCAGAAATGATGGGGTCTGACCACAACGATTTATTTGCTACCGATGGCACTACAAAAACAAACTTATCTGGTGGTATTCAAGGCGGTATAAGCAATGGTATGGATATTTATTTTAGAGTAGCTTTTAAGCCTGTAGCAACAATTATCCAAAGGCAATCTGCTTTAAATACCAGTGGTGAACTTGTAAACATGCAGGGTAAAGGACGCCATGATCCGTGTGTGGTACCTCGTGCCGTGCCAATTGTAGAGGCTATGGCGGCTTTGGTACTAGCCGATTACTATTTATTAAATAAATTATACTAAAACATTAACTACGAATATTTTATAACCACACAGCATGAAAAAACTTGCGTTACATTGGCAAATAATACTGGGTATGGTTTTGGGTGTTATTTTCGCCTTAATCATGTCCAATTTCGAATTTGGAAGTCAATTAATTACCGATTGGGTTAAACCGTTTGGTACTATTTTTATCAATTTACTAAAATTAATAGCTGTGCCATTAATTTTAGCTTCATTAATTAAGGGGGTATCCGATTTAAAAGATATTTCTAAATTATCTAAAATGGGCGGGCGTACCATTGGTATTTATATTGCTACAACCGTTATAGCCGTTTCTATTGGCTTGGCTGTGGTTAATATAATTAAGCCAGGTAAATCTATTTCAGAAGAAACAAGGATGGAGCTGGTGGAGAGTTATAAAACTGATGCCGAAGGAAAAATAGCCGATGCTGAAAAACAAAAAAACGCAGGGCCGCTGCAGGCTTTAGAAGATTTGGTGCCTAGCAATATTTTTTATGCGGCCAGCGATAATGGGAACATGCTTCAGGTTATTTTCTTCGCCATTTTATTTGGTCTAGGTTTAATTTTAATTCCAGAAGAAAAGTCTGCACCTGTCAAGCAGTTTTTCGATAGCTTTAATGAGGTAATATTAAAATTAATTGATTTAATTATGTTAGCTGCTCCTTTTGGCGTGTTTGCTTTATTAGCAGCTTTAGTAGTTGAAGCGCCTAGTGCCGATTTGTTTAAGGCCCTTGGCTGGTATGCCTTTTGTGTTGTTTTGGGATTATTGTTAATGATGCTGGTATACACCTTTCTGGTGTTTATTGTCACTAAAAAAAGTCCTAAATTTTTTCTAAATGGTATTGCTCCGGCTCAATTACTTGGTTTTTCCACCAGTAGTAGTGCTGCCACTTTACCCGTAACTATGGAGCGTGTAGAGGAACATTTAGGTGTAGACGAAGAGGTAACCAGCTTTGTATTACCTATTGGTGCAACAATTAATATGGATGGTACAAGTTTATATCAGGCGGTAGCTGCAGTATTTATTGCTCAAGCCTTTGGTATGGACTTAAGTTTTGGTGTGCAATTAGGCATTATTGCCACGGCTACATTGGCATCTATCGGTAGCGCAGCCGTGCCGGGAGCTGGTATGGTTATGCTCGTTATTGTTTTAGCACAAGCAGGTATTCCTGAAGCAGGCTTGGCGCTAATTTTTGCTGTAGATAGGCCGTTGGATATGTGCAGAACATCGGTTAATATTACAGGAGACGCTGCCGTTTCTATGATGGTAGCCAAGTCTATTAACAAACTAGGAGAACCAAAAATTAAAAATTGGGATGATAATTACCCTAAAAAGGACCGTAAAATAATATAATGTGTTTCCATTTTAAACTGCGTCGTAAACACGCTATAGCTTTTTAAAATTTTCGGTTTAGATTTTATTTAAAGTTGTCCTGTTTAGCTGCGGTTTTTTATCCTGCTGTAAATTTTGTATTTTACTAAAAACAAAAAAAATATGGATAACAAACCAAATTTCACAAATTTAAACGCGCTCTTTATAAATTGTACCTTAAAAAAATCACCCAGTAAAAGTCATACGGAAACACTTATTAACCTATCTAAATCCATTATGATTAAAGAAGGGGTTCAAGTTGAGAATTTACGTTTTATCGATTTTGATGTGGCCAGCGGTATCTATCCAGATATGACCAACCATGGTTGGGATACAGATGCTTGGCCGGCTATTTATAAAAAAGTTATGGCCGCCGATATTCTAGTAATAGGAACGCCTATTTGGTTAGGCGAAAAATCTTCGGAAGCGCAAAAACTTATCGAACGTTTATACGCCATGAGTGGTAAAACAAATGCCAAAGGGCAGTATGTATATTACGGTAAGGTAGGCGGGTGTATTATTACGGGCAATGAGGACGGTGCCAAGCATTGCGCTATGGGCTTACTATATGCCCTACAACATATTGGCTATTCAATACCACCACAAGCCGATTCGGGATGGTTGGGAGCTATTGGTCCTGGGCCTAGTTACGGCGATACCGAATGGCAACAAGAATCATTAAATCCGCCGGCTGGTTTTGATAGTGAATTCACGAACAGAAATGTCACGTTTATGACTTATAACTTGTTGCATTTAGCTGGAATGTTAAAATTGCAAAACGGCTATCCTAAATACGGAAATTCTAAAACAGACTGGACAGACGGTAAACGGTGGCATTTTGAAAACCCAGAATACCGTTAAAGCTCCAAGGTGCTGTAACGATCTAGTTTGAAATTTGAAGACTAAAAAACGTGTTTATTTACGTGCTATCTGGTTACCCATTAGTTAGAGACAATCTGCCCATCTACCATGGTTAGCTTCCTATCTGCCATATTAGCCAAGTCCGAATTATGCGTTACAATCACGAACGTCTGACCAAATTCATCACGTAGTTTAAAAAATAGTTGGTGTAAATTTTCAGCCGACTCGCTGTCTAGGTTCCCCGATGGTTCGTCTGCAAATAGTATTTTCGGATTATTTATTAAGGCTCTGGCCACGGCTACACGCTGTTGTTCGCCTCCCGAAAGTTCGTTAGGTTTGTGGTGGTAACGGTTTTTTAACCCTAAAAAATCTAATAATTCGGTGGCGCGCTTTTCGGCTTGAGCTTTCGGTGTTTTTTTTATGAAAGCAGGTAGGCATACATTCTCCATAGCCGTAAATTCTGGTAATAATTGGTGAAATTGAAATATAAAACCTATTTCTTCATTTCTAAATTTAGCCAATCCTCTCTCCGATAAATTTGCAACGTCCGTACCGTTTATTTTAAATGTAAATGAATCTTTTTTGCTAGGTTGGTCTAAGGTGCCTAAAATTTGTAACAAGGTGGTTTTACCCGCGCCCGAAGCACCAACAATTGACACAATTTCGCCAGCTTGGATATTTAAATTTACACCCTTTAATACGTGTAAATCGTTGTAGTATTTATGAATGTTTTTTGCTAAAATCATGACTTAAAAATATGTAAGCAAGGTACTGTTTAAAAGATTTCTTTACAATTAAGAAGCCGTATTCTTATTGAAAATTTTCTTCAAATTATTGTAGTCAATAAAATATTGAATTTTTAAAGAAAAGGAATTTTGAATAGGTTGTTGTAATAAGCGATCAAAATTTTCGCTAAAACTTAAGGTCGCATCCTTATTAAAATTAAATAATTGATTTCTGTATAAAGCGGTAACAAAACTTCCTGGCGCAAATTGCCATGAATAACTAACATCTAAATTCCAAGTGCTAAAATTAATGTTTGGGTCTGGTATGCCAGCCGATTCAAAAGTATTTGAAGTTTTTAATAAGCGTCCATTTTCTTGTAGTTCGTAGGTATTTGGGCTGTATAAAACGGTGCTCCAATAGTTTCGGAATGTTAAACCCAAACTATGAAACGGATTAAAATTATATGAACTTGTAACGCTGTTTACAATGGTTTTTCTTTTTCGGTTTCCAAAAATTATGGCATTTTCTGTCCTGCTAGCATAACCGCGGTCATTTGTTATATGGTCGTAATCAAATGAATAAACAACAAGCATTTTATCGTTAAATCGCACACGCGGACTAACACCAAACCAAGTGTTGGAGGTATTTCTATCCGTTTCAAAATAAGTGGCGCCACCAAAATTGGCATCAATAGCAAAGGTTTTATTGTAGTTGGAAGAAATCCATAAATTGGCATTTAATCTGTTTTCATAAACAAAATAGCGTCCGGCAACGCGAGGTTCAAAATAGTCGTATTGTTTTCCAGGTTGCAAGTTAAAGTCTGCTCCAAAACTATGTAAACTTTTTAGTTCGCCATAAATGGAACCACCCACGGAGCTACCGGTGTATGTACTTGGATTAGAAAGGCGGTTATAAGCTCCAAATAAATATATATTATAGGTGTTAAAAGCGCCGGATGGTTCAAATATTCTGTAGGAAACTTCGCCTGCAAAATTGCTAAAGTTGTTTCTATATTGCAGTCCTAAATCGTTTATATTGTAGGTATCGTCTGCATATTCGTGCTCTATGGCATATTGCCAATTTCCAAATACTTTTGCAAACTCCAATTCGTAGCTGTAGCCTGTTTGCGTACCTGTTTCCAAATTTAAATGGCTCATTTTAAATTCAGCTTCTAAGTTGTATGTGTTTTTTTTGGTGGTTAAATCGGCTAAAATTCCTGTAACATTGGCATCGCGAAAGCTTCCATTTCTGGTAACGTTTGTGTTAATTAAACTAACAGACGAATTTTGGTTAAATTGCTGGTCTACCACCAAAATATTGTAATTGGTAAGCGGTTCTACTAACTGCCTGCGGTTGGTGTTAAAAGTTGTGTTTTTTATATTGGCATATGTTTTTTCTGTAATAGCATTAAAAACGCCCAAACCCAATCCGTTTTTGGTTCTACCTGAAATTTTAAGAGCGTTTAATACCTTAACTTGCTTTGGCATATTTTCTAGCGTCTCGTTAGGTTGTAAATTAACCGTTCCTGAAGGTTCATTGCCAACGCGTCTGGAAAAAAATAAATCGCCTTTTGTAAATAAATCCACTCCTTCGGTAAAAAACTGACGTTGTTCGGAAAAGGCTTGTTCAAAAGGACCCAAGTTAAGCTCAACACGGTCAAAACCCGCCTGACTAAAGTCGGGAATTAAAGTGGCGTCTAGTGTAAAATTTTCTGTGATGCCATATTTTAAATCCATACCAGCGTTAAATTGTGTTTCGCTTTCACCATCAAAGGTGTTTGCAATACCCGAAATAAATGGATACAATGTTAAGCGCGTTGGTGGATTCAGATTTTGAAGTCCTACAAGATTGCCATTATAAATACCTGCGTTGCCTCGGGTAACATCTATTGGGTTCCAAGTATATTGCGAACGGTAGCGCCTAAAATGTCTGTGAAATTGAACCCCCCAAGTAGGATTCTTTTCATTGGAAAACCGCAATGTGCGGTATGGTATTTTCATTTCAACAATCCAACCATTGTCTACTAGTTTTACGGCGCTATCCCAAACGGCATTCCAACTAAAATCTTCGCCAATTCCTGGCGACTCAATAGCGTCTGCTTGCACGCCGGAACTAAACACATAAAACTGGGTGTTATTTTGACCGTCGTTATTCGGATTAAGAATAAACGCAAAAAAGTCTGCTTGCCCAAAATTATCCCGACTGGTTAATTGACTCATTATATTTTCAGGTTTATCGTATAAATAAGCACCTACGTAAATTGCGTCGTTGTCGTAGCTTATTTTTACCACCGTCCGGGTGTCGTGCGTTTCTTTTATACCCATTTCAGGTTCAAATTGTACAAAATCTGTAGCCTCTTGCGCGCCTTCCCAAATAGGGTCGTTTAAAACACCGTCAATTTTTGGGGGTGTTAAGGTACGCGTTATGCTTATCGATTTTTTTTCTTGCGCAACATGTGTTGAAACATACATTAAGAAAATGAAAATAAACAGGGTATATTTCATGCTGAGTAGTTGGTTTTAGTTGCCAGGTTAATTTTTACGCTTAAAATTTTTGTGATTGGAAAGCGATGCGATGCAAAACTAAATGTGTCTGTTAAAAAAGCGTCATAATTAAACGTTAAAAACAAACAGATTTTTAGACTATATATTTGAATTAAGAAGATTTTAAAAATCATAATTAGCACAATTACAATAAATTGCAAGATGAAAACGTTTGTTAAAAAGTATTATTATTTTTTGGAATGAAATTTGCACATTTCGAATTATAAAATTGAAAACTTATGCGTTTAGAAAAATTGAGTAAATCGAAAAAATTAGCATTGGGCTTGGTGTTTGATGCTATGGGGTATTTATCTTACATTTTCCCACCATTCGATTTTATTTGGGCGCCGTTATCGGCTTATTTAATGAGCAAAATGTATGCAGGACGTCGTGGTAAAATAGCAGCAGCAGTTACATTTGTAGAGGAGGCCTTACCCCTTGTAGATATTATTCCAACATTTTCTATTATGTGGTTTTATACCTATTACTTGTCTTCGCAAACGGAAAGCCTATCCTTAAAAAAACAAAAAAGAGTGATTGAATATTAATCACTCTTTTTTTTTAAAATTTATGTGTTCTGGATTTATAACGTATAGGTAAGGCCAAAACTAAAATTTCTACCCATATTAAATATTCCATCTGGTTTTAAACGCGATAAATGATTTATATAGGTTTTATCCGTTAAATTGGTTCCGGTTATCGTTAGTGATAAATCCTTGTTAAACACTTTAAACGTGCCACCAATGCCCGCACTTAATAAATTATATCCGGAGGTACTGCTTTCAAAAGCACTAACATTTTTCTGATTAAACACAGATTGTAGCTTAACAAAAGCAAAGGTGCTGCCAACATCTTGCATATCCCATTCCGCCCGAATGGTGTTGCTTAAACTATTGGCAGGAATTAAAGGTAAATAAGCGCCAGAGTTTAATTTACCAGTTACAGTTTCAAAACTAGCCTGATAGTGCAACCAGTGAATAGGGTGTGGATGCACGTGTAGGCCAATTTCGCCACCATAAAGCGCTGCGTTATCTTGTAGGTAATTAAATACAGGATTATTATTTATAAACGAACCATTAGGGGAGAGGTAAATGTAATTGTTAATATGATTATAAAAACCATTTACATAAAACGCTGCATGCTTGTTTTTATATTCCAAAGCCAAATCGGTTTGAAAATTTTGTTCCGTATTTAAGTTAACGTTTCCAATTTCATAACGATTAGTTCCGTGGTGAACCCCATCAGAGGTTAATTCGGCTAAATTAGGCGCTCTAAAACCGGTGGCCAGATTTAAGCGTGCTGTAATTTGTTTGGTGATGTTTGTTTTGGCTCCTAAAGCGCCATTAAAGCTATTAAACGTTTTGTTTAAGCTATTGTTAATATCAATCCATCGCTTATCGTAACGAACACCTACCTGTAAGTCGGCTTTATCGAAATGAATATGCGACATGGCTAACACGCCAAAATCGGTAGTAATGGCGTCCGGAACAAGCACTTCTTCACCATAATTAGTATTAATTTGATGCATACCTTGCACGCCTACCACAGTTTCAAAATTGCCTTTACCGGGTAAGTGGTATTTTATATCGTAATTAGCAGTTTTAAGTTTCATGTGTAATGCTGGATGCAGCATATCCTCGTTACCGCTGCCATGCATGGCATCGTGTTCATCGTGCTCACCGTGCTCATCGTGATCGGCATGGTCATGGTCATGATGTTCTTCGCCTTCGTGTTCTTCGCCTTCATGCTCATGGTCGTGCGCATGGTCATGATGGTGATGATCATCTTCAAACTCTTTTCTGTCGTTATATATGTATCCTAAATTAAACTCTAATTTAGATTGCTTAAAAAATAACGTGGAGCGTGAGCTAAAAATGTGATTTGTTAATTCTTGAAAGGGTAAAAGTGGTTCGTAGTTTGTAGATTGCTCGCCAATTTCGTGAGGAATGCCTATTTTAGACCGATTAACATTGTAGCGCAATTCTGTTTTAAAATGGGTTCCTTGGTAGCCCAAACCTGCTTTAAAATCTTGTTCTTTAAAACGGGTATTGGTTACTCGGTAATCTGCTGTATTATAATCGGCATGCTCACTAACGCTCCCTCTAAACAATACCTTAAAGGCTTCGCCAGAAGCTTTGTAGGCGGCTCCCGTACTGTATCCTTGCGTGTTACTGAAATAGTTACCATTTACTTCGCCTTGAGATGTATTTTCGCGAGCAAATTTTTCTGGATTTATGTACAAAACACCTCCTAGAGCATCGCTACCGTACAATAAAGAGGCCGGACCTTTTATAACTTCAACGCTAGCTACTCCTGCATCGCTAAGACCCAGACCGTGCTCATCGCCAAATTGCTGATTTTCTAATCGGACACCTTGCGTATAAACTAAAACCCGGTTGGAGGTAAGACCTCTAATTACGGGTTTTGTAATGCCCAATCCGGTGCTTACACCCTCAACACCTGGTATGTTGGAAATGCCTTCGCCTAGGGTTACTGCTCCCGAACTTTTAAGCTCCGCCATAGTTTGCCGTTGCACCATCATTACATTATCGCTTTGAAGTTTATGGAAAGGCGTGGAAACAATAACGGCCTCCATTTCAATTGCAGAACTCGCCAACGATAACGCTATGGGTTCTGTAATAGGAATACTTACATTTATAGACTTTGTTTCAAAGCCTACATAAGAGTATACTAGAGCGTAGGTTCCCGAAGGCAAGTTTTTCAGGGTAAAGGCACCGGTTTCGTTTGTGGTAGTGCCCTTTTCTAATTGTGGAAAATAAATATTTACGTAGGGTAAACCTTCACCTGTATCGGAGTCGGTTACAACACCAGTCACGGTGTTTTGGCCTAAAGCCACAGAGGCAACGGCCATAAAAAATATGGTTAAAATTGTTTTCATTTAAAATTGTGTAAAAATTAGTGTTTAAATACCACGGCTGGCAAGCGCGCAAGATTTGTATAAAACCGTTGTTATGCGTGCTTTTGTACTTTTTCTGGCTATAATAATGTATTAACTCAAATAAAAGCTATAAACCGCAGTACGTTTATTGTGTATGTAGACTAATTAATTACCACTGGCGGACCCCGTAGCGAAAAGTGAAGTTGCTGAAATGGGCTTAAAAACGCATAGTGTGAACTAGCAATTTTATGATTTTCTTCAAAATGTAAAACTAAAAACTCTGCTGCTTCTTGAAAAAACTGATTGGCTAGATTGAATTTGTAAAATTCGCAATCTAAATCTATTTCATGTAAATGGGTGCTCGATTTATTGGTACATACCTCGTGTGCGTGATTTTCAAAAATATGACCAAATTTTACAGCAGCAGGAAGCAGAACCGCTAAAACCAATAGTATGGCTAGTGTTTTAAAGAGGCTATGTTCCTTTATTTTGTGCACTATTCCAAAAATTTTTTAAACCCTAGACGTTTCAACATTTTTTTCTCAAACTCCCAGAAAAACTTGAACTGGCCAAAAAGCCATCCAAACGAAACGAGTAAGATTTGATAAAAAATGAGCCCAATAATAACAAATAAAATCCAATAGAGTAATGGATTTAAGTTTTCTTTAGTAATTCCGAGTAGTTTTATAATTGGTCTGCCAACAACCAACGAAGAACTTCCGGTAACAGCAAAAACAATAAAAATTCTTATTATTTCCCATCTATAGGTAACTTCCCAGCGTTTTTCTAGTTTGGTAAACAACCGCAAGGTTATTTTAAGAATTACCACAAACATTATAGCGGCAAGCGCTAGCGTAATATAAATATTATGAGCAAATGGAAATAAGGAAGCCAAACGAAAACACGAGTACGATAGTCCAACAATTCCTAAAGCAGGAAAAAGCAGCTGCCAGTTTTGTTGAATTTCCCAGGTTTCCTTAAATTTTTTCATACTGCAAATTTGACAGCAAATATAATTTAAAATCTAGGATTATGCGAGGATAATTGCTGTTTATACTTTTCTTGAAAAAACACGAAATAATGATACAAAATATAGTTTACTTCAAATCCATAATCTGTACCCGGGTTATAATCTATTGGCATTTGGTATAAGTTGGTGCTATAGTTTGAGGCCGTAACCCGACTATTCCATTCTGTTACATAATCGCTGTTTCGAGCCTCTAAAAACGACTGAGTATAAAAGCTTCGTGGTTTGGCACGACTGGCCATCCAGGTTTCAAAACCCGTATCAACAATTATTACTTCGTATTCTAGTTCTGTATTGGTAATTTTAATGGTGTCTTGCTTTTCAAGGCTATTTTCCGCGCGTGGTGTTGCGGCTTTTTTAGTAGTTTGACAGGCCGAAAAAAAACACGCCAAAATAAGAATGTAAAAAAAGGTTTTCATAATAAGACTTTTTCTAAAAATACGAAAAATAAAATCGATAACCTGAAGACCTCCTAATTTTATATTAAAGCGTGTTATGATAGCGGCAGGAGAGCGGTAATTAAGGAAAGGAATTGACCGGCAGTAAAAAAATATTACTAATTACCGTGGCAGATAACTTAATTTAAAAGCAGCTATTTGTGAGAACTTTTAAAAAGCGTGACAAGTTTTTCTAATAAAACGTTCAAAAGTCTATTAAAAATTTCCATACGAATTATTTTAATAGACTTTTGCTGCAGTTTTGTATGTAACTTACCAGAACATGTTTCTAACTAGCCAAGAAAATCACGCTTAATTTTGGCTAGTCAGTTTTATAATTTGCGATGCTAATTCCGTGCCAATCCTATCTTGTGCCTCTTTGGTAGCAGCACCAATATGTGGTGTTAGGGAAATTTTACCATTCATAAGTACTTGTATGGCTGGTGTAGGTTCCTCTTCAAAGGTATCTATTCCCGCAAAGGCTACTTTGCCAGATTCTAAAGCCTTAATTAGCGCAACTTCGTTAACAACCCCACCACGTGCCGCGTTAATAATACCAACACCGTTTTTCATAATTTCAAATTGATGCTGGTCTATTAGGTATTCTTCTTGCGCCGGAACGTGTATGGTAATAAAATCTGCTTGTTTTAAAAGCGCTTCGGTACTTGTAATTTCAATCGAAATATCAATACTTTGCTTGTTGTAAAAAGGCAGCGTCACCACGGCTGTACCAGTATGCGCTGCGCTTTTACTAGCGATTACTTTCATACCAATACCCAAGGCTATTTTTGCAACTTCTTTCCCAATGCTTCCAAAGCCAATAATACCCAATGTTTTTCCCCGTAACTCGGTACCAAGCGCATAGTTTTTTTTCAGTTCTTTAAATCGTGTATCGCCCTCAAGTGGCATGGTTCTGTTGGCGTCGTGTAAAAAACGCACGCCGCCGAAAAGGTGCGCAAAAACAAGCTCGGCAACCGATTGGGCAGATGCCTCTGGCGTATTTATAACATGAAGGCCTTTTTTACGTGCATGGTTTACAGCTATATTATCCATGCCTACACCACCGCGACCTATAATTTTAAGGCTAGGACAACCATCAATAATATCTTCACGAACTTTGGTAGCGCTTCGCACAAGCAAAACATCAATATTATGTGTGTTTATATATGACATAAGTTGGCTTTGGGCTACAGTTGTTTTTATAACCTCAAATCCAGCTTCAATTAGCGCCTCTTCGCCGCTTCTTGAAATTCCGTCGTTTGCTAAAACTTTCATTTAAAATGGTATTTACTAAAAAATGTATGTGTTTATTATTTACTCTATTTTAATTAGGCTTTGCGTTCCAATTCGCTCATAACGTCTACCAAAACACCCACACTATCCAGGGTTAGTGCATTATACATGGAGGCTCGGTAACCACCAACGCTTCTGTGACCGTTTAAGCCGCTTATGCCTTCTTTTTGCAACATTGTTTCAAAGGTTTCTTTTAATTTCGTTTCCGTTAAGTTAAACGTTGCATTCATTTTAGAACGGTCTTCTTTCGCCGCAAATCCTGTAAAAAGTGGGTTTAAATCTATTTCGCTGTAAATAAGTTGGGCTTTTTTGTTGTTTTCCGCTTCAATTACTGAAATACCGCCTAAATTTTGAAGCCATTCCATAGTAAGCATGGAGGTATAAACAGCAAAAACAGGAGGTGTGTTAAACATGCTATTTTTGGCTATTTGTACGTTGTAATTTAAAATAGAAGGGATGCTGCGTGTCACTTTATTTAAGATATCTTCGCGAACAACTACCAGCGTGGTACCCGCGGGACCCATATTTTTTTGAGCCCCTGCATAAATAAGCGCAAACTGACTAAAATCCAGTGTGCGCGAAAAAATATCGCTACTCATGTCGCAAACCATAGGAATATCGGTTTTTGGAAATGTGGTTAGTTGCGTACCAAAAATAGTATTGTTTGAGGTACAATGGAAATAGTCGCAGTTAGCCGGAATTGTATAGTTTTTAGGAACAT
The DNA here is from genome assembly GCF_042684585.1 of Bizionia sediminis. Lineage (NCBI taxonomy): Bacteria > Pseudomonadati > Bacteroidota > Flavobacteriia > Flavobacteriales > Flavobacteriaceae > Bizionia > Bizionia sediminis. Next base: position 848,105 of record NZ_JBHULS010000001.1, on the reverse strand, counting down.
AACTAAAGCTTTTATCTGCTGATGAAGCCACTTCGTGTACTTTGCCGTAAAGTTTTGCTTCTTTTATGGCATTGCTGCTCCAGGTACCCGTATTTAAATAGGCCGCCTCTGTTTCTAACAAATTTAAAGCCACCATAACAAATTGGGTGCTAGCACCACCTTGTAAAAAAAGCGCTTGGTAGCCTTTGCCCTCTAGATCTAATAATTGGAGTGCCAAGCGTCTGGCTTTTTCCATAACATCTACAAAGGGTTTGCTTCGGTGCGATATTTCGATTAGCGATAAACCATTATCGAAATCCAATAAGGCCTCCGACGCTTTTTGTATTACTTCTTTTGGCAAAACACAAGGGCCAGCGCTAAAATTATGTTTTTTCATAAATTATATGTTTCTAAACAACCCTAAAGAATTATAGATTTTTAAGTTTAAAAGTTACTTTTTGGTATTGTTATGTGGTTTTTAACAAAGGTGCTAAAATATAACAAAATAGATGTTAATTAATAACTAATTTATGCTTTTAAATTAAGTAGGAAGGCCAAGGTGTCCACATTGTCGGCATAATCCCATAACTGCGGATTTTGGGTTTGTCCAAAAGGAATTTCATGCGGAATAAGTCCGTTAGCCACCACACATTGAATAAGGTCTTTATCGGTTTCCAAGCGTTCTTTTAACGCTGTTTTATTTTTATAATACTCATAAAAAACTGTAGCAATAGGCGAGGCGTAGCTGGTATCTTCTTTAATCATGAGAAAACCATTCTCCAACATATCAAATTCGCTCATTAAATAAACTGCCTTGTTATAATCGTAGTTATTGGCGTATTTATTATCGTGAATAATGGGGTGCCATGCATACATAGCTTGGAAAAATTTTTGAAAATCGTAATTTTCAGGTACTAGAAGTTTTGATACATTTCTGCAGCCTAAACCGTAATATCTAAAAATATCTTCAGAAAGGGCTTCCAAATCCTCTTGGCTTTCCGCACCTGTAAGCACCGCAACAGAGTTTCTATTTCTTCTTATTATAGAAGGTTTATTTTTAAAATAATACTCAAAGTAACGCGCGGTGTTATTGCTTCCTGTAGCAATAATGGCATCAAACTCATTTAATTTTTCGGTGGTAAAACTTATTTTACCTTTAAATTGTGGTGCCACTGTTTCTAAATATTTTGCTAAAAAAGGCAGCAAATGTTTATCGTTACTCGACTGTTTTACTACTACATAATGGCCACTAATTAATACGGATAAAAAGTCGTGAAAACCAACCAAAGGAATGTTACCAGCCATAATTATAGCCACTTGTTTTGGTTGTAAACCATTAAAGTCATACTTGGTAAGCCATGCTTTTAGGTTACTCTCGGTAAGTAAGTTAGTCCATCCGTTAAAGGCGAAAATTAGATTATCTGGAGTAAACCAAGCATTGTGCTCCTGCGCTAATTTAATTTGATGTTTGAAGCCATCAAAAAATAATGGGTTGTGTAAAACAGACGCTTTTTCCTGAAACTTGGTAGTCGTAAATTGACTTAAAAATTTTCCTAATTCAACAAATGCGTTAATTCTTTGTTGTAAATCCATGTATGATTTGGTTTTGAATGCTTTTGGCGTTATTTTTGCAACTATAGTTTGCACATTATTCCTGATGCAAATTTACACAAAGCAAACGAGCAACAAAACATTTTAATTTGCAATGTAAAGTATGTATTTACGCTCGTTTTAAAATATATGTTAACGCATAAAAAATTAGAAAAAAATGGCTATTATAATAACAGACGAGTGTATAAATTGTGGTGCTTGCGAACCAGAGTGCCCAAACACGGCAATTTATGAAGGTGCCGATGATTGGCGGTATAAGGACGGCACCAGTTTAAACGGAAAAGTAGTATTACCAAATGGTAAAGAGGTGGACGCCGATGAGGCGCAAGAACCTATTAGCGATGAAATTTACTACATTGTACCAGACAAATGTACCGAATGTCAAGGTTTTCATGAGGAACCACAATGTGCGGCAGTATGTCCAGTAGATTGTTGTGTGCCGGACGATGCGCATGTAGAAACCGAAGAACAACTTAACGAAAAACAACGTTTTATGCACCCTGATGCCTAATTATTATAAGGCTAGCAAATAATTTGTTAGTTTGTTTTAAATCGTTTTTTAAAATCCCCACTTGTTAGTTGGGGATTTTTTATTTTAAATGCGTTATTAAAAAACGTAATGCGGAAAGAGAATTAGTAATTACACATTCTATTTTAAATTTAAAGAAGTATTTAATTACCTTTGCGCGGCATAAACCAAATTATAAGTTGGTGTTATCAATTTTCAACATTAAAAAGAACCCTCATTTTTCGGGCATAAAAATATGAAAGCAGGCATTGTAGGATTACCAAACGTAGGAAAATCGACTTTATTTAATTGTTTATCAAACGCAAAAGCGCAAAGTGCCAACTTTCCGTTTTGCACCATAGAGCCTAATGTGGGCGTTGTAAATGTACCAGATCCGCGATTAGAAAAATTAGAATCGCTTGTTAAGCCAGAGCGCGTTATTCCTGCTACTGTTGAAATTGTAGATATTGCAGGTTTAGTTAAAGGCGCTAGTAAAGGTGAAGGTTTGGGAAATCAGTTTTTAGCTAATATTCGCGAAACTGATGCTATTTTGCATGTATTACGTTGTTTTGATAATGATAATATTGTACACGTAGATGGTAACGTGAATCCTATACGCGACAAAGAAACCATAGATATGGAGTTGCAATTAAAGGATTTAGAAACCGTTGAGAAAAAGCTAGAAAAGGTAAAGCGAGCTGCCAAAACCGGTAATAAGGATGCGCAAAAAGAAGAAGCGTTATTGCTTAAAATAAAAGCCGGACTGGAGGCTGGAAATTCTGTGCGTACTTTGGAGTTTTCCGAGGAAGAACGCATAGAATTTGTAAAGCCTAGCCAATTTATTACCGATAAGCCTGTTTTATATGTCTGTAATGTAGACGAAGGTGCTGCTACCTCTGGAAACGCTTATGTAGATCAGGTTCGTGAGGCTGTTAAAAATGAAAACGCCGAAGTTTTAGTGTTGGCAGTGGGCACCGAAGCCGATATAAATGAACTAGACGATTACGAAGAGCGCCAAATGTTTTTAGCCGATATTGGTTTGGATGAGCCTGGTTCTGCCAAATTAATTCGGTCTGCTTACAAATTATTAAATCTGCAAACCTATTTTACGGCAGGTGTGAAAGAAGTACGCGCTTGGACTGTAGAAGTAGGAGCAACAGCACCGCAAGCGGCTGGGGTTATTCACACCGATTTTGAAAAAGGCTTTATCCGCGCTGAAGTTATTGCGTATGATGATTATGTGCAATTTGGTAGCGAAGCAAAAGTAAAAGAAGCTGGTAAAATGCGCGTGGAAGGAAAAAACTATATCGTTAAAGATGGTGATGTCATGCACTTTTTGTTTAATGTATAACATTCGGTTCCTATATTTTACCTGTTAAGTGCTTTATAATTTTTAGATTTTTTGCATTTATCTTACCTTTCTCAAATGTTAAGAAACTTAAAAAAAATAAGCTACTTACAGGTATTTTTTATAGTCTGTTGCGCCCTAGTTGTTTCTACAATTATCTTTCGAGACTTACCGTTTTTTTGGGATGCGATTAGTAAATCTGCTCGCGCCAATTGGATTTATGACAATGATTTAAAGCAGTTTATTATACCAACCGAATTTAATTCGGGGCATCCACCTTTATGGATTGCAATGTTGGCCATTTTTTGGACGGTTTTTGGGAAGTCTATTCTCACTGCCAGAATACTGTTGCTTATAATTAACATAGGTGTTTTTTGGCAAATTAGCAGGTTATGTAAAAACAACTTTATAAACGGTATTTCGGCAGGCGCTATGCTTTTGGTCTGTTTAGAACCCACGTTAGTGGCGCAAACCACTAGTTTGAATAATGATATGCTATTGCTGTTTTTTACACTTTTTTCTTTAAACAGCTTAATCAATCAAAAACCATTTTTGTTTACCCTGGCCTTAATGGGGTTGTTGTTTACCAATTTACGTGGTATCTACTTGTTTACAGCCATTTTAATTATTCATGCTATTTATCTGCGCTACAGGCTTATTTCTAACAATAAGGCAACGTTTAGTGCCTACGTCATAGCGGCAGTTAGCTTTGGCTTTTTTTGTGTTTTGCAGTTTCGGGAGTTGGGTTGGTTTTTAATTACTGAAAACACCAATTATAATCAGCATCGGCAAACTACAGGAATTAAAAACGTTGTAATAAATAGTATTGTATATGCTAAAAGTTATTTAGAGTACGGCCGTTTTATTATTTTTTTAGCACTCATGCCACTATTGTATAAATACATAAAAGAAAAATCGCTTAAAAACTTGCTAATAGACAGAATGGGTATTGCGCTCTTTGTTATTAGCATCGTGCTGTTTTTTGGTATGGTACCGTTTTCAAATCCAATTGGTAACAGATATTTTATGGTATGCTATATTTTGGCCATAATAGTATTAATTAATCTAATTTTTTTGTTTCAAATAAAATATAAAAATGTCATGCTGTCTGCGGTAGTCATTTGTTTTTTATCTGGCCATTTTTGGATTTATCCCGCCACTATTTCTCAACCATGGGATAGCACATTAGCATATTTGCGCTATTTTCCTTTGGAAGTAAAAATGGAGAACTATATTAAAAATTCAGAGCTGGAAATTAGCCATATTGGAACCCGTATTCGGTTAAATGAACGCGATTTCTCAGCGTTACAGCCCTTATCTGAAACCGATAAGTATGCGCATTTTAATATACAAACAAATGCATATATTCTCCTATCTAATATTGAAAATTATACTAAAGACGATGAGCTTTTAAAGGTTCAGAATGAATGGGAACTACTTGAAACATTTAGCGATTGTGGTGTGTTTATTTCGTTGTACAAAAACCCAAAACTACAAACAAAATAGCGCCTAATAGTTGTCAGAAATTATTGTTAATTACTTTACAAAATAGGGGTTTTATTTTTTACAGCGAAACCTTATATTAGCGTCATATCCAAAAACACCTATTTATGTCGCAAGAAACCAAATATACCGAAGATAATATCCGTTCTCTGGACTGGAAAGAGCATATTCGTATGCGTCCTGGAATGTATATTGGTAAATTGGGCGATGGGTCTTCTGCAGATGATGGTATTTATATTCTTATTAAAGAAGTCCTGGATAACTCCATTGACGAGTATGTTATGGGTGCCGGTAAAACGATTGAAATTTCCATACAAGGCAATAAAGTAACCGTTCGCGATTACGGTCGTGGTATTCCATTAGGAAAGGTAGTGGATGTGGTTTCTAAAATGAATACCGGTGGTAAATACGATAGTAAAGCCTTTAAAAAATCGGTTGGTCTTAATGGGGTTGGTACCAAAGCAGTAAACGCCTTATCTAGTTACTTTAGGGTGGAATCCACCCGCGATAGCAAATCGGCTTCCGCAGAATTTGAAAAAGGTAACTTAACAAACAAGGAGCTTCTAGAAGATACCTCCAGGCGAAAAGGTACTAAAGTATCGTTTATTCCAGACGAAACCATTTTTAAGAATTACAAGTATCGTAATGAGTATATCATTAAAATGCTTAAAAACTATGTATACCTAAACATTGGGTTAACCATTGTTTTTAATGGCGAAAAATATTTTAGTGAAAATGGTTTAAAGGATTTATTAGCCGAAAACTCCAATCCAAACGATTTACTGTACCCTATTATCCACCTTAAGGGAGACGATATTGAAGTGGCTTTAACACACAGTAAAACCCAATATAGCGAGGAGTATTATTCCTTTGTTAACGGACAAAATACCACACAAGGTGGTACCCATTTGGCGGCTTTTAGGGAGGCGGTGGTAAAAACCATTCGCGAATTTTATAATAAGAATTTCGATGCTTCGGATGTCAGAAAATCCATAGTCTCTGCCATTTCTATAAAAGTTATGGAGCCCGTGTTTGAGAGCCAAACAAAAACCAAATTAGGATCAACGGATATGGGTGGCGATTTGCCAACGGTGCGAACCTATATTAACGATTTTGTAAAAACCAATTTAGATAACTTCCTGCATAAAAATCCTGAAACTGCCGATAAAATTCTGCGCAAAATTTTGCAGGCAGAGCGCGAGCGAAAGGAATTATCTGGAATCCGGAAATTAGCCAAAGATCGAGCAAAAAAAGCGAGTTTGCATAATAAAAAACTGCGCGATTGCCGTGTACATTTTGGCGACACCAAGCACCCACGGTATCTCGAATCCACGCTGTTTATTACCGAGGGCGACTCGGCTTCAGGAAGTATAACCAAATCGCGCGATGTAAACACCCAAGCGGTATTTAGCTTAAAAGGAAAACCTTTAAATTGCTATGGGTTAACAAAAAAGATTGTTTACGAAAACGAGGAGTTTAATCTGTTGCAAGCGGCTTTAAATATCGAGGAGTCGCTAGAAGATTTACGCTATAACAATGTGGTTATTGCTACAGATGCCGATGTGGATGGGATGCACATTCGGTTGTTGCTAATAACATTTTTTCTGCAATTTTTCCCTGAACTCATTAAAGACGGTCATTTGTATATTTTACAAACACCACTTTTTAGGGTTCGAAATAAAAAGAAAACCATTTACTGTTACACCGAAGAGGAACGGCAAAACGCCTTGGAAGAGTTAAAGCCAAAACCAGAAATTACCCGATTTAAGGGTTTGGGTGAAATTTCGCCCGACGAATTTAAGCACTTTATTGGCGACGATATTAGGTTGGATCCTGTAATGCTTGACGACAACATGTCGATAGACGATTTATTGAGTTTTTATATGGGTAAAAACACACAAGACAGACAGGAATTTATTATCGATAACTTGAAAGTTGAATTGGATATTATAGAAGAACTGTAGGTTGGCAGTTAAAACTGACTTTTCCCATATGTTTATAATGCCTAAATATAAAAGGAAACCCAAATACGAATGCGCATAAAATAAAACGTTTATAGTTTAAGTCAGTTAGACCAAAACAGCAAATAATAAAGTTAATGAACGACGAAGTAAACGAAAACCTACCAGAAAATACACACGAAAATAAAGAAACCATTACCCGTGTTACGGGCATGTACAAAGATTGGTTTCTAGATTACGCTTCCTATGTTATTTTGGAACGTGCTGTTCCAGCAATCGAAGATGGTTTTAAACCGGTTCAGCGGCGTATTATGCATTCCATGAAAGATTTGGACGACGGTCGTTACAATAAAGTAGCCAACATTGTAGGCCATACCATGCAATATCATCCGCATGGCGATGCGAGTATAGCAGATGCTATGGTGCAAATTGGCCAAAAGGACTTATTAATCGATACCCAAGGAAACTGGGGTAATATTTTAACGGGCGATAGTGCTGCGGCCTCCCGATATATTGAAGCACGCCTATCTAAATTTGGTTTAGATGTGGTGTTTAATCCAAAAATAACCGAATGGCAAAACAGCTATGATGGCCGTCGTAAGGAACCTGTTAATTTACCTGTTATGTTTCCTTTGCTATTGGCACAAGGGGGTGAAGGTATTGCTGTAGGCTTATCCACTAAAATTTTACCGCATAACTTTATCGAGCTTATAGAAGCCTCAATAAAACATTTAAAAGGAAAACGCTTTAGTTTATTTCCGGATTTTCCAACGGCTGGTATTGCGGACTTTTCCGATTATAAAGATGGGCTTCGTGGTGGTAGAGTGCGGGTACGAGCAAAAATAGCGCAACAGGATAAAAGTACCTTATTAATATCCGAAATTCCGTTTGGAACAAACACCTCTTCGTTAATCGATTCTATTTTAAAAGCTAATGATAAAGGTAAAATTAAAATAAAAAAAATAGAGGATAATACAGCGGCGAACGTGGAAATTTTGGTGCATTTGCCTAATGGCATTTCGCCAGATAAAACCATCGATGCCTTATATGCCTTTACAAATTGCGAAATATCAATTTCACCTTTAGGCTGCGTAATTGAAAATAATAAGCCCTTGTTTATTGGTGTTTCCGAAATGTTACGCCGTTCTACAGATAACACAGTGCAGCTGCTTAAAAAAGAATTAGAAATTCGTTTGGGCGAGTTTGAAGAGCAATGGCATTTTGCCTCACTGGAACGTATTTTTATTGAAAACAGAATATACCGCGATATTGAAGAAGAAGAAACATGGGAAGGCGTGATACAAGCCATCGATAGTGGTTTAAAACCTCATATTGCTCATTTAAAGCGCGCTATAACAGAGGATGATATTGTGCGATTAACAGAAATTCGTATCAAGCGCATTTCAAAATTCGATATCGACAAAGCCCAGCAAAAAATTGAGGCTCTAGAGGCCCAAATTGCAGAAATAAAACACCATTTAGAACATTTAATTGACTACGCTATTGCCTATTTTGAACGTCTTAAAAAAGAATATGGCGCCGGTAAAGAACGCAAAACAGAAATTCGCGTTTTTGATGACGTAGATGCTACTAAAGTAGTCATACGCAATACAAAATTGTACGTAAACCGAGAGGAAGGCTTTATTGGAACATCTTTAAAAAAGAATGAATACGTATGCGATTGTAGCGATATAGATGATATTATTGTATTTACCAAAGAAGGTAAAATGGTGGTTACCAAAGTAGATTCAAAAACCTTTATAGGTAAAGATATCATTCATGTGGCCGTGTTTAAGAAAAAAGACAAACGCACCATTTACAATATGGTTTATCGCGATGGCAAAAAAGGGCCTTCTTATATAAAACGTTTTGCTGTTACATCCATGACACGCGATAAGGAGTACGATATGACCAACGGAGCCAAACAATCTACCGTCTGGTACTTTTCGGCAAATCCAAACGGCGAAGCCGAAGTAATAACAGTGTATTTACGCCAAGTAGGAAGTATTAAAAAATTAAAATGGGATATCGATTTTGCCGATGTTAAAATTAAAGGTCGCAGTTCTAAAGGAAATTTAGTTACCAAACACGCCATAAAAAAGGTAGAATTAAAAGAAAAAGGTGTGTCCACTTTAAAACCAAGAAAAATATGGTTCGATGAAACCGTAAGACGGTTAAATGTAGATGGTCGTGGCGAGTTGGTAGGTGAGTTTAAAGGTGAAGATCGTATTCTTGTTATTACACAATCCGGATTGGTTAAAACTATTATTCCCGAAGTAACCACTCATTTCGAAGACGATATGATTGTTATGGAAAAATGGATTCCTAATAAACCCATTTCAGTTATTTATTTTGAAGGTGAAAAAGAACGCTATTACGTAAAACGCTTTCTAGTAGAAAATGAAAGTAAAGAAGAGGTTGTAATTTCTAATCACGAAAACTCCCGTCTCGAAATAGTGTCTACAGATTGGCGCCCTATGGCCGAAGTGGTGTTTGCTAAAGAACGGGGTAAGGAACGAAAAGAAAACATGGAGGTTAATTTAGAAGCGTTTATTGCTGTTAAAGGTATTACAGCTTTAGGAAACCAATTAACTAAAGAAAAAGTAAATCAAATAGATTTACTTGAGCCTTTACCGTATGACGCTCCCGAAACAACTGCAGCGCAAGATGTAGAGGTTGTGGACGATGAGGAAATTACAGCCAATTCCGAACAATTAAATACTACAAACCCAAAATCGGCTACCACCACGGATTCTGAAGAATCGGATAAGCCTGGTAATATTGATGATACCGGACAGGCTACTTTATTTTAAAAAATTTAACCTCTAAATGTTTTAATGGCAGCCCATAAAAAAGCTGCCAATCCGCCGGATAATAGCAGCTGATACACGAGGGGTGAATTTTCTTTAAAAAAAATAGACGCCAAAATTAAGACTGTAGAAATTACATAAAATATTTTTGGGTTAACAGATGGCATACGTTATGGTTTAGCTTGCTAAAAAAAATCTTCTAAATGGTTTCTTTGCACGGGTTTATTAAATACCCATAGTATTTTACTTGTTTAAGGCGTTGTTGCGAGAAACAAAACGTAACTAACAATTACTCAATACGTTTGGCAATGCCAGTTTGCTTAACATTTTCGCCTACAAAGGAATACTCAAACGTGTAGGTAGAATCTGTTGTCGTTAAAATTTTTAGATGAATATCTTTGCGCTCTTGCATGTTTTTAGGGTTAATAGTTCTAAAAACCACTTCGCAATCGTTAATCCATCGGACTATAGTAGAATCTATATGATTATTAAAAGTCTCTATTTGTAACTCTTTCGTTCTACTAAAAACTGAACGGTACGTAGAATCGCCAATGGTAATACTGCTTGAAAATGTACCCTCCTGAAAATCGGTACAATTCCGTTCTACTTGATAACAACTGGTAAAAAACACAAAAAAAAGGCCTACTAAAAGTCTCATATAATTTTTTTTGCAAAATTAAGAAACAAAACACGAATTTAGCCGTGCATCATAAAAATTTTTGACTGCTTAAAAACTACTTTAAGGTTTGTAGGCTTTAAAACTTCCATTTTTATAAAAAATAATAACACGTTCAATATCCGTGTTTTCATTCATATTTTCTTCAGCTTTGTTTATAACGGGTTTTGTTCCAGCTGCAGTGCTTTCAAAATCGAATTCTGGATTTTTAGATGGAGCAGCAGGAGTTTTTATTGGCACTGCTTGTTCGTTGCTTACAGTTTTCGGAAAAGTTCCTGTGCCGTATAAAAGCCAATACAATTCTACTTCAGGAAATCGCTCAAGTATCTTCATTATAAAATCTAAACTCGGCTTGTTTCTTCCAGAGAGGATATGAGAGATACTGGAACGTTGCACACCAATTTTTTCAGCAAAGGAGGATGCCGATTCATCGTAAAATTTAATGACCTGCTCTAATCGTTTTGAAAATTCATCACTGTTTATCATTGTAAACTTTTACTTTTGTGAATACCTGTTACAAATGTAAATATAATAAATGAAATAACCATAACAAGTTAATAAATACTAGTATTTAATGTGAAGCATTACTTAATATAATCCGTATTATTATGCTGATAAAGAGTATTTTATACTATTTAAAAGTATAAGATCGATTAGCTTGTTACAGATGCCTTATTAAAGACATATTACATGGTTACAAAACTAAACTTCTACAGATTATTAGTTACGTTTTACTGTTTACAAATGTAAATATCTTATTGTTTACCTTTGTAACATACACTTGAAACACCACGCTTCTATGTTTTCTAATTTTGAAAATGAACTTTATATACAGGAGGCCTTACAGCACCGGTACATTACCAACGACATGATTGTACCACTTTTAAAGGCCTTACCAAAAAATTACGATGTTCAGGAAATGGGCACTTCTGTTAAAGGACGCCCTATTTATTCAGTAAAAGTTGGCAGCGGTGCGCAGCGTATTTTAGTTTGGTCACAAATGCATGGTAATGAATCAACCACTACCAAGGCACTTTTCGATTTTTTTAAATATGCAAAAGCCCATCCCACTATTTTACACCACCTTACTTTATATATTATACCAATTTTAAACCCCGATGGTGCCGCTGCCTACAGGCGTACAAATGCAAATGAGGTCGATTTAAACCGGGATGCCCAAAACTTAAGCCAACCAGAAAGTCTGTTATTGCGCCAGTGTTTCAATACTTTTAAACCGCATTACTGCTTCAATATGCATGACCAACGCAGTATTTTTAATGTCGGTAATATGCCCAAGCCAGCAACTATGGCTTTTTTAGCCCCTGCTGCAGATGAAGATAGAAGTTTTACTCATTCACGTAAAATAGCTATGTCCTTAATTGCGACAATAAATGCTAGTTTACAAAGCTTTATACCGCAGCAAGTTGCCCTTTACGACGACGCTTTTAATCCGAATTGTGTAGGCGACGCATTTCAGCAAGCGGGTGTCCCAACCATTTTGTTTGAAGCTGGCCATTACCCAAACGATTATGGGCGAGACACAACACGGTGTTTTGTGCTTCACGCCTTTGTTGTAGCCTTACAAACCATTGCATCTGGCGCTGTAAGCCCAGCTAATTATTTGGAGTACCAACAAATTCCGAATAATAATAAGCGCTTTCTAGATGTTGTATTACGCAACGTGGAGCACAAAGGGATGGTAACAGACATAGGGGTACAGTACCAAGAAATATTAAAAAATAACCAAGTTGCGTTTTTACCAGAAGTGGTAAAAATTGAAGTCTTAAGCCATTTTTACGGTCATAAAGATTATGATGCCAAAGGTGCCAAGATTTCAAAATTAGATGGAAGTCCCTTATTTGTAGGCTTAAAAGAGACCTCGGTATTGTTAAATAATACACAATATTCATTATTGTAGACTCAAACTTGTTTTTTAATAGATTAAATTCAAAAATATTATTCTATTTTTGTCTATTATTTAAAGAAATAACAAATGGCAAAATTTAAATTAGACGATATTGATCACCAAATTTTAGAGATGTTGATTGATAACACGCGTGTACCATTTACGGATATTGCAAAAAAATTAGTAATATCTGCTGGTACGGTGCATGTGCGGGTAAAGAAAATGGAAGAAGCTGGTATCATAAAAGGTTCTTCTTTAACACTGGATTATAAAAAACTAGGTTATGCCTTTATAGCTTATGTAGGAGTCTTTCTTCAAAAAACATCGCAAACTAAATTTGTATTGGAGCGCATAAACGAAATACCTTACGTAACCGTGGCACATATTACAACAGGAAAGTTTAACGTATTCTGTAAAATTAGGGCAAAAAACACCGAACATGCCAAGGACATTATTTTCATGATAGATGACATTGAAGGTGTTTACCGCACCGAAACCATGATTTCATTAGAAGAAAGTTTAAACGATAAAAAACGTTTAATGCATTCAATTTTCAGCAATATGTAATTTTATTAACAAACTAAAAAGCGCTTTTATTAAAAAGCGCTTTTTTTATTTAAGGCAACAACTATGTTTGTAAACGACATAAAAACAACAGAATACGCTCCTTTTTATGCAAATTATATAAGCAAAGCAGGTCATTTAAGTTTAATTGCTGGTTTGGAACAAGGTAAAAACCAAACTCTGACTTTTTTTGAGGCGCTACCTACTGAAAAATGGGAGTACCGGTATGCTAAAAACAAGTGGACTATCAAAGATGTTCTGCAACATATTATAGATACAGAATTAATTTTTGTTTACAGAGCTTTACGCGTAGCTAGGGCAGATAAAACACCGCTTCCTGGATTTGAGCAGGACGATTACGTTACGCATGCTCATGCTAACAACAAAACCTTCCAGCAGCTACTTACAGAATACAACTTACTGCGTCAGTTTACCATCAGTTTGTTTAACGGGTTTACCAGCCAAATGCTATTGCAAATGGGCGAAGCTAGTGGCTCGGCCATTTCTGTGCGTGCGCTTGGTTTTATTTTAATAGGGCACGAACAACACCATATAGATGTTATAAAAGCGCGTTACCTATAGTTTTAAAGTTTATAGTAATTAAAGGCGTCTTCTATGAGACTGTTGCTTACTTGGCAGTCTACACGCGGAGTGCCAATAGCTTCTAGTAGCACAAAATTTATATTACCGTGCGTGTTCTTCTTGTCGTACTTTAAAAGGTTTATAATTGCGGGGTATTCAGATGTATTAATCGTTACATGCCCGTAAATACTTTTTATGACTTCTTTTATATGCTGACAGTCTTGAATGGGGAAGTTTGTTAATTTGGTTGAAATAAAACAAGCTAAAACCATACCTATGGCTATAGCTTCGCCGTGCAGTAAGCTTGGTTTATTAGGGTTGCTTAAAAAATAAGATTCGATGGCGTGCCCTAAAGTATGACCAAAATTTAGGGTCTTTCGTAAGTGTTGCTCCGACGGATCTTGCTCTACAATGCGTTGCTTTATAACAACCGATTCGTATACGGGAAGCTGGAAATCTACTACAGGTTCTGTGGTTAGTTTAAGCCAGTATTCACGGTCATAAATTAAGCCGTGTTTTAGCATTTCGGCTAATCCAGAACGAAGCTGATTGGGTTCAAGCGTATCTAGGAAGCGGGTGTCTATTAATACCATTTCCGAATTATTTATAACACCAATCTGGTTTTTTAAATGGCCCAAATCTACTCCAGTTTTACCACCAATAGCAGCATCCACCATGGCTAGGAGCGAGGTAGGTACATTTATATAATCCATACCACGTTTAAACGTACTGGCCACAAAACCACCAATATCTGTAATAACGCCACCACCCAAATTAATGAGTACACTTTTTTTGTCGGCATTCAGCTCGGTTAAAGCATTCCAAATACCTGCACAGGTTTCAATATTTTTTTGAGCCTCTCCAGATTCTATTTCAATAATTTCTATGTTACTGGTGGTTTCTACCAACTGTAAAAAGGGACTTAAACAGGCTTCGTGCGTATTTTCATCTACCAAAACAAAAACAATGCTGTATTGTTTTTGTGCTAACAGCGTGTTTAGCTTTTTGTAACCATTTGAATTAAAGTGAATTATTTGTTTATCGGATTCTATAGATTGCATCATAATATTACTGAAAAAGAAAGCATAAAATAAGGTGTTTTTTTTATAAATAAGTAGCAGAATGATAATTATCTTTGTAAAATTTTCGACCGTAATGAAGCACTTAAATATTTTTGATAATACAGAAGTTGCTTTTCAATTGAAAAGCAATAAGGAGTTAGATCGCGCATACTTTTTGTTTAAAATGATTTCTAACGAGTCCTTGGTTAAAGTTGGCACCGCCCTTACTAATTTTGCCATAAAAGCCCATTTACCTATTAATGGTATTATTAGAGCAACCGTTTTCGATCATTTTTGTGGCGGTATTAATGAAGATGATTGTTTAACAGTTATTGACACCATGTACACAAAAGGTGTAAGTTCTGTTTTAGATTATTCGGTAGAAGGTAAAGAATCTGAAGCACACTTTGATGGCGCTATGGAAAAAACCTTAAAAATAATCCGCTTTTCCGATGAACGCGAAGCCATGCCTATAGCTGTTTTTAAACCTTCTGGTTTTGGCCGCTTTGCATTGTATCAAAAAATAAGTGAAAACAAGCCCTTAACCGAAAAAGAGCAAGAAGAATGGAATCGGGTAGTAGCACGCTATGATGCGGTTTGTAAATTAGGCAAGGAAAAAAATGTAAAGATTTTAATTGATGCCGAAGAAAGTTGGATTCAAGATGCCGTAGATGCCTTGGTTACTGATATGATGCGCACCTACAACCAAAGCAGTACAATTGTTTATAATACCTTACAAATGTACCGCCATGACCGTTTAGAATTCTTAAAAAAACAGCATGAGTTAGCCAAAAAAGAAGGTTTTTATATTGGCTATAAAATAGTGCGTGGCGCGTACATGGAAAAAGAACACGAACGCTCTATATTACAGGGTTATCCTACCCCCATTTGTGAAAGTAAACTAGCAACAGACGATAATTTTAATGCTGCGGCCCAATATATACTGGATAATTTAAGTGAAATATCGGTTTTTGTTGGCACGCACAACGAAATTAGTAGTTATTTGGTAATGGACTTAATGGCTCAAAAAAATATTGCGAAAAACGATAGTCGTGTGTGGTTTGGGCAACTTTTTGGCATGAGCGATAATATTAGCTTTAATCTTGCCGATAAAGGCTATAATGTTGCAAAATATGTGCCTTTTGGACCGGTAAAAGATGTTATGCCGTACCTTATTAGGCGTGCCGAAGAAAACACTTCTGTCGCTGGCCAAACAGGAAGAGAGCTTATGCTTATACAAAAAGAAAAAGCCAGACGTAAGGCTGCTAAATAAAATAAAGAAAAACTCAATACCCGTTTTTATAAGTTAATGCCTTAATGGTGAAACATGCCATGACTTTAGGCATGCCGAATGAAGCGCATCTTGACCGTTTTTACACCTGTAAATGTAATAGCAGTCTATATGACTGTATACCTAATATGTATTGAAAGGCAACCTTGGCATAAGTACAGCCCTTAATTTAGAAAACAGTGTTAAAAAGCGTTTGCTTTTTAGTTGGGTATACTAACTTCGATAATTGTAGCCACACTGTCGCAGTTTTCAATTTTTAAATCTAGCGGTCCATTTTTTGTTCTACTTTCAAGGAAATAGACGCCACAAGGTTTCTTGCGAGGCTCGCTTTTGGAAAAATGAATGGATCCCAATGTTATAACGTGCCTCAAGGTTATGCTATCAATAGCTTTGTTATTAAGGATGCTTTTAACTTCCGGCGTCATATGTAACGTTTTGGTATTTATATTTTTCAGGACACGAGCTTCAGGACCATAATCGCAGGACACTTTTTTACCACTTAAAAAAAAGGCTAAAATGATTAATCCGATAGAAAAGCCACCTAAATAGTAGCCAACACGTTGCAGTAATTTCACAGTTTTGAATGTATTTAAAAATAAAAGCGCTTAAAATATGAGCAAATTAACGTCGCTATGTTTTAAGTTAAACCATTCGCCCACAGATTTGCTAGTTAAAACGCCGTGGTAAAAATACAACCCATTTTTTAAACCTCTATCAAAACGCAGCGAATTTTCTAAACCACCGTCTTCACCCATTTTTAACAAATAAGGCGTACAGATATTACTTATAGAAATGGAAGCAGAGCGCGAGTAGCGCGCCGGAATATTGGGGACACAATAGTGCGTTACACCATGCTTAATAAATGTAGGGTGTTTATGCGATGTTACTTCGCTCGTTTCAAAACAGCCACCCATATCAATACTTACATCTATAATTACCGCGCCGTTTTTCATATTGGCCACCATGGGTTCCGTTACAATTATAGGTGCTCTATTTTTTCCACGAACCGCGCCTATAACGACATCGCAACGTTTTAAAGCTTTCGATAAATTTTTGGGTTGTAGGGTTGATGTAAAAATGGTACGTC
Source organism: Bizionia sediminis (assembly GCF_042684585.1). Taxonomy (NCBI): domain Bacteria; kingdom Pseudomonadati; phylum Bacteroidota; class Flavobacteriia; order Flavobacteriales; family Flavobacteriaceae; genus Bizionia; species Bizionia sediminis. Next base: position 831,218 of record NZ_JBHULS010000001.1, on the reverse strand, counting down.
CTAAATTAGCTTGAATGCAGCGCAATTTAGTAATGGAATTGTCAAAAACTTTTACGTTGGCCCCAAGTCCAATGGCACTTCTAGCTGCAAACTCGCCAACCGTTCCAGCGCCAACAATAACAACTTCAATAGGTGGCACACCGCTAATGTTTCCAAATAAAAGGCCATTACCATTATTAACATTACTTAAAAGCTCGGAGGCTATTAAAACCGATGCAGTTCCGGCAATTTCACTTAAACTGCGCACAGCAGGGTAAGCGCCATCTTCATCGCGTATAAACTCGAATGCCAAAGCAGTAATTCGCTTACTAGCCAGGGTTTCAAAATATTTTTTGTTTTGAGTTTTAAGCTGTAAAGCCGAAATTAGAATGGTTTGCGGATTAATCAATTTTATTTGATCGAGTGTGGGTGGCTCCACTTTTAAAATCATAGGGCAGGCATACACTTTAGCAACATCTTTGGTTATTTCTGCGCCGGCCTCGCTGTAATCCTTATCGCTAAAATTAGCACCTTTTCCAGCTCCCGATTCCAAAAGAATTCGATGGCCATTACTGGTTAAAGCGGAAACGGCGTCTGGTGTTAAACAAACCCGTTTTTCTTGAAATGCAGTTTCTTTAGGGATACCAATAAATAAAGCGCCTTTTTTCTTGTAAACTTCCAGGGTTTCTTCCTGCGGAATCAATTGCTGTTTGGTGAAAGGCGATAATGCTTCGGACATAATTTAAGGCTAAATTTTTAACACCTCAAATTACGAATAAATTTTTATTAAAAATAGAAAGTTGGAAATTTTAAACACCTAGAAAAACGAAAGAAATACCACAGGATAAACAAACACACAATTAAAAATACTGCTTAATCTTACCCCAAAAGGTGGTTGGCTTAATCATAAACTCATCTTCCAACTCTTGGAACGATTTATTAGCTGTATTTAATTTATCAAACATTTTGGCGCGAACAAGATATATAGAAGGTACGACAATAGCCATTATAGGCACGAGATATAATAATTGAAGCTCATCGATATAGTTAAGATCATCATTAAACAAACCAAATATTTGATAAATATACATGGCTATTGGCACCAACAATGTGTGGTACCACCAATGACGACATGTTAGAAACCAAATTAAAAGAAATAATAAAGGAATGAGCTTACCTGATAGAAGCCACATAGTAACGTTCGCATTCTCATAATGAATGCTCTCATAAGTGAATAGGTATGTTTTCCAAATTTTTCCATCGGGAATACTTTCATATAAATAAAATAAGTATGGTGATGTTGCAATGAATGTGGCAATAATACTACCAATAAAAATAGTACTTCTGTCTGATTTTTTTAGATTTTCCTTTAGGTTTTTAAACCTTGATTTGTCGATAGTCATACGAATATTCTAATTAAGGCAGTTTAAATTGTATTTGTTAAACAATAAAAAAGTGCTCCCAGTTTGAGCTAGGAACACTTTTATATAGAAAGGAAAAACTGAAAGATTATTCATTAATCTTTCAAAAGACACTGAATTATCCGTGTGTTGGAATTTTAATATCCTTTTTCTTAACTTGTGTAGTTTGTTGATCATTTAAGTCGATAATGTGGGCTGCTTGTGCTGTAAACAACATACCACCAAAAATTGCGATTGCTAAAAAATACTTCTTTGTTTTCATAATTGTAAGGGATTTAATTAATTAATTTACCCAAATATATATGAGAAACTTGGTGCATTTTTGCTCGAAATGTTAAAAAAAAGTTAAAAACAAGCTTTTTTAAAATTTCGATTACGGTTTTACCGTAAAAAGGCTCAGTTTGAGAATTATGTCATTTTGTCAGTCATGTAACAACCCTATTTAAATTGTAATTGTCTGGTTTCGTTGTTTACTAATGTTAAACAAATGCTATGGTAGGATGGGGGGAGTAGGTCGCTTATTAATTCTGGCCATTCTATAAAAATCCAATGCGGACTACTTAGGTATTCTTCAATACCAAAGTCGTAGGCCTCTTCAACAGTTTCCAATCGGTATAAGTCGAAATGGTAAACGGGTCCGCTTCCCGTATCGTAAGTATTAACCAACGAAAATGTTGGACTGCTTACCACATCTGTGCTTCCTAATTGCTGCAAAATGGCTTTTATTAAAGTCGTTTTTCCTGTTCCCATGTCGCCATGAAAAAGCAGTACTTTATTAGTTGCAGCATCTAAAACCTGTTGGGCCACGGTATTAATGGCTTCTATATTATAATTAACAATCAATTTTTATGTTATTTACGCAATAATAAGGATTAAAATTAAAAAATGCTAATTAAATTTGCATTTCATCGATTTTTTTTGCGCTTCAAGGATTATTTATTTTGGATTTAAAACTACAAACGGAATAATCATTTCTTCTAACGACACCCCACCATGTTGGTAGGTATTGCGGTAATAACTTACGTAGTGGTTGTAGTTATTAGGGTAGGCAAAAAATAAGTCGTTTTTAGCAAAAATAAACGAACTGCTCATAGTTATTGCAGGTAAATGTATGGTTTTAGGATCTTTTGCCACCAAAACGTCTTTGTTTTCATAGGTTAAACTTCTACCTGTTTTGTAGCGGAGATTTAAAGAGGTGTCTTTGTCGCCAATTACCTTCGATGGGTTTTTAACATTTATAGTGCCGTGGTCTGTGGTTAAGAGCAGCTTAAAGCCTAACTGTTGACCTAGTTGTATCATTTCTAATAAGGCTGAATTTTTAAACCAACTTTGGGTTAGGGACCTATAGGCTTTGTCGTTGGATGCTAACTCTTTAACCACATCCATTTCTGTTTTAGAGTGTGAAAGCATATCAACAAAATTATATACAACCACTGTTAAATCGTATTCTTTTAAGGTTTTAAAATTGTCTACTAATTGTTTGCCATTTTTTAAATTGGTTACCTTGTAATATTTGGTTTTCAAATCTTGTCTGCCTAAACGTTTTAATTGCGCTTCTAAAAATTCGTTTTCATATAAATTTTTGCCACCGTCGTCTGTATCATTTTTCCAAAGGTCTGGATGTAATTTTTCCATATCGGCGGGCATTAAACCAGAAAAAATGGCGTTTCGTGCATATTGGGTTGCTGTTGGTAATATGCTGAAAAACGCATCTTCTTTTTGCTTTTTATAATAGGTGTTTACAATGGGTTCAAAAGCCTTCCATTGGTCGTAACGCAAATTATCTATAACGACGAGTAATGTGGGTTGTTGCCTACTAATTTCCGGTAAAACTTTGTCCTTAAACAAATTATGAGACAAGGTTGGTGCGTCTGTGCCTGGTTTAAACCAATTTGGGTAGTGTTTGTCTATAAATTTACCAAATTGGGTGTTGGCTTCGGTTTTTTGCGATTCTAGAATTTCAAACATACTGGCATCTTCAATGTCTTCCAGCTGCATCTCCCAGTATATTAGTTTCTGGTAGAGCGCAACCCATTCTTCGTAGCTACTTATCATAGCTAAATCCATGGCTATTTTACGAAACTCTTGTTGGTAATTGGAGGTTGTTTTTTCAGAGATTAACCGCGAATGGTCCAAATTCTTTTTTAAACTTAATAAAATCTGATTGGGATTTACGGGTTTTATAAGGTAGTCGGCTATTTTATTACCTATAGCTTCTTCCATAATATATTCTTCTTCACTTTTGGTAATCATTACCACGGGTAGTGTATCGCGTTTTTCTTTTATTTCGTGCAAAGTTTCCAAGCCTGTTAAGCCCGGCATATTTTCATCTAAAAACACGATATCGAAATTGGTATGGTCTAAAATTTCCAAGGCTTCTGTACCGCTTTTACAAGGGGTTACTTGGTAGTTTTTTTGTTCAAGAAAAAGGATATGAGGTTTAAGTAAATCAATTTCATCGTCAATCCACAGAATATTTATATGGTTCATGTATCTTTGTTTATATATTATTTAAATGACACCTGGTTTGCAGACAAAAAACAAACTCAAGATATTTAACGACCCAATTTACGGATTTATTACCATACCCAATGCGTTAATTTTTGATTTAATAGCGCATAAATATTTCCAACGTTTACGACGCATTTCTCAAATGGGTTTGTCCTATTTAGTGTATCCTGGCGCCCACCATACGCGGTTTCATCATGCCTTGGGTTGTATGCATTTAATGCAAAAAGCAGTTCAAGTGCTTCGCTTTAAAGGGGTTGCTATATCGGAAGACGAAGAAAACGCATTATATATCGCTATTTTGTTGCACGATATTGGGCATGGGCCATTTTCGCATTCCATGGAACACAGTATTGTTAGAGGAGTGAGTCATGAGTATATTTCACTACAATTCATGGAGTTGTTAAACACCGAGTTTAACGGAAAATTAACGCTTGCCATTCAAATATTTAAAGGAGAATACCACCGGCCCTTTATGTGTACTCTTATTTCTAGTCAGTTTGATATGGACCGAGCCGATTATTTAAAACGCGATAGTTTTTATACCGGCGTGGCTGAAGGAAATATAAATAGCGACCGATTAATTACCATGTTAAACGTAGTTAACGATGCTCTGGTTATAGAGGAAAAAGGTATTTACAGTATCGAAAAATTTTTAGTAGCCAGACGCCTTATGTATTGGCAAGTGTATTTGCATAAAACCAGTTTAGCAGCAGAGCAGCTTATTATGCGGGTTTTGCAGCGTGCAAAAGAATTAACACTTCAAGGTGTTGAATTAGAGGCTAGTAAGCCCTTGCAATTTTTTTTAAAAAACGATATCCAAGTAGCTAATTTTAACCCCGAAACGTTACATAAGTTTTCAAAACTAGATGATTACGACATTGTTATGGCTATGAAAACCTGGCAGAATCACAACGATTTTGTTTTAAGAAACCTGTGCTATATGATAATAAACAGGCAATTACTAAAGGTTAAACTGAAAAAAAATCCTATAAAGCCAGAAAAACTAGAAAAACACAAGCAACAGCTACAATTGGAGTACAATATTTCGGCGCAGGAGGCGGCTTATTTTGTTTTTACGGGTGCAATTTCTAATCAAGCTTACGAGCAAGAGCATCAGCCTATAAATGTATTATTTCAATCGGGTAAAATTCAAAATATTGTAAAGGCCTCCGATCAGCTAAACCTAAAAGCGTTAACAAAACCAGTAACAAAATATTATATATGTTACCCTAAAGATAAAATGTAATACATTTTTTCTATTTTTGCTTCCAATGAATTTTACAGCAGAACAAATAGCCGGTATATTAGATGGTGATGTTGTGGGCGATGCCACAATAGAGGTTTCCAAATTAGCGAAAATAGAGGAAGGTACCAGCGGTGCCTTAACCTTTTTATCCAATCCAAAATACACACCTTATATATATACAACCAAAGCTTCTATTACCATAGTAAATAAAAGTTTTGTACCCGAAAAAGCCATAGAAACAACCCTTATTAAGGTAGATGATGCCTATAAAGCATTTTCAAAACTATTGGAATATTATAACCAAGTTAAACTGAATAAAGTAGGCGTGGAGCAACCCAGCTTTATTTCGGAGTCCGCCACAATTGGCAACAATATTTATGTGGGTGCTTTTTCATACCTTGGAAACAATGTCATTATAGGTAATAATGTAAAAATTTTTCCTAATTGTTACATTGGCGATAATGTGGTTATAAAAGACAATACCATGGTATTTGCAGGCGCTAAAATATATTCAGACTCGCTAATTGGTGAACATTGTGTTATAAATTCGGGGGTTATAATTGGTGCAGATGGTTTTGGTTTTACACCAAATAATAAAGGCGAATACACCAAAGTACCACAAATTGGCAATGTTATTTTGGAGGACTTTGTAGACGTTGGTGCGGCCACCACTATAGACCGTGCCACTTTAGGTTCTACCATAATTAGAAAAGGCGTAAAACTAGATAACCAAATTCAAATAGCGCATAATGTGGAAATTGGTAAAAATACTGTAATAGCTGCGCAAACAGGTGTGGCAGGTTCTACCAAAATTGGCGAAAATTGCATTATTGGTGGTCAAGTGGGTATTGCTGGGCATTTAACCATAGGAAACGGTGTTAAAATTCAAGCACAATCGGGAATTGGCAAAAATATTAAGGACAATGAGGTGCTACAAGGCTCACCATCATTTAATTATAGCGACTGGAACAAGTCCTACGTTCATTTTAAAAACCTACCAAAACTAGTTAAAACAATAAACGAGATAGAAAAAAAAGTAGATGGGAATAATTAAAACGGATATCAAACAGAAAACCATTGCGAAAGATATTTCGCTAAATGGTGTAGGCTTACATACCGGTAACCAGGTAACCTTAACGTTTAAACCAGCACCCGAAAATTTTGGTTTTGCCTTTAAACGTATAGATTTAGAAGGGAACCCTATAATTGAAGCAGATGCCGCTTATGTTACCAATACCCAACGTGGTACCTGCTTGGAAAAAAATGGCGTAACCATTCAAACCTGCGAACATGTGCTAGCGGCACTTGTTGGTATGGATATAGATAACGCGATTTTAGAAATGAACGCATCCGAGCCACCTATTATGGATGGATCGTCTAAATTTTTTGTTGAAGCTATTGAAAAAGCGGGTATTGTAGAGCAAGATGCTTTTCGAGAAGCTTACGAAGTTACAGACGTTATTTCTTATACAGACGAAGAAACAGGCAGCGAAATACTCGTAATGCCAGCCAAAGAATACCAAGTAACCACCATGGTGGATTTTGGTACAAAAGTGCTAGGAACCCAAAACGCATCTATTAAAAATATCTCGGAATTTAAAAGCGAAATAGCGAACGCACGAACCTTTAGTTTTTTACATGAAATAGAAACTTTACTGGAGCACGGTCTTATTAAAGGTGGCGATTTAAACAATGCCATTGTGTATGTAGATAAAGAGCTTTCTTTAGGAACCATGGAAAAACTAAAAGTAGCTTTTAATAAAGATGCTATTGCTGTAAAACCAAATGGTATTCTAGATAATTTAACCTTGCATCATCCAAATGAAGCGGCACGACATAAGCTACTGGATGTTATTGGCGATTTGGCATTAATTAAAACCCATATTAAGGGAAAAGTTATTGCCAACAAGCCAGGCCATTATGTAAATACACAGTTTGCAAAAAAAATGTGCAAGCTTATAAAAAATGAACGCCGGAACAACGTGCCAACAATCGATTTGAATCAACCACCTCTAATGGATGTGAATCAAATTATGAACATGTTGCCACACAGACAACCCTTTTTGTTAATCGATAAAATTTACGAATTAACAGACTCCGGTGTTATTGGTATGAAAAACGTTACTATGAACGAGCCATTTTTTGCAGGACATTTTCCAGGAGCACCAGTTATGCCTGGGGTATTAATTGTAGAAGCTATGGCACAAACGGGCGGCATACTTGTGTTAAGTACCGTGCCCGATCCAGAAAACTACCTAACATTTTTTATGAAAATAGATAATGTAAAATTCAAGCAAAAGGTGGTGCCAGGCGATACCTTAATTTTTAAATGCGATTTAATTACACCTATACGTCGTGGTATTTGCCACATGCAAGGTTATGCCTACGCCAACGGAAAACTTTGTGCAGAAGCAGAATTAATGGCTCAAATATCAAAAGTAAAGCAGTAAAGCCTGTAATGGGTATCAATCTTAACCGGTTGAAAACACAAACAAAAACTAACTAACATATTATAATGAACCAACCACTAGCTTACGTACATCCAGGAGCCAAAATAGCTAAAAATGTTGTTATCGATCCGTTTACTACCATCCACAATAACGTGGTTATTGGCGAAGGAACTTGGATTGGCAGCAACGTGACCATTATGGAGGGTGCCCGAATTGGAAAAAATTGTAATATATTTCCGGGCGCTGTTATTTCTGCAACACCACAGGATTTAAAATATAAAGATGAAGATACCACGGTAGAAATTGGCGACAATGTAACCATTCGTGAATGCGTAACCATAAACAGAGGCACAACAGACCGCATGAAAACCGTTATTGGTAACAATTGTTTAATTATGGCTTATTGTCATATTGCACACGATTGTGTGGTGGGCGATAATTGTATTTTTTCAAATAACAGCACCTTGGCCGGCCATATTACCGTTGGCGATTACGTGGTTTTAGCGGGTATGACAGCTGTGCATCAATTTTGTTCTATAGGCAACCATGCCTTTGTTACAGGCGGATCCTTGGTGCGTAAAGACGTTCCGCCTTTTGTAAAGGCAGCACGCGAACCGCTCTCGTATGTTGGTATTAACTCTGTTGGCCTGCGAAGACGCGGGTTCTCAACCGAAAAAATTCGCGAAATTCAGGATATTTACCGAATCCTTTATCAAAAAAACTATAACAACACGCAAGCAGCTGAAATAATAGAAGCTGAAATGGAAGCAACACCAGAGCGCGACGAAATTTTGCAATTTATAAAAGATTCCCAGCGCGGGATTATGAAGGGCTATTTTAAGTCCAATTAACCACATTAACGAATAAAACGTAAAAGTAAAACAACAATATGGCAACAACATCAGACATACGTAATGGTTTATGCATTCGCTATAATCATGACATTTATAAAATAATAGAATTTTTACACGTAAAACCAGGCAAAGGTCCAGCTTTTGTTAGAACCAAAATGAAAAGTGTTACCACCGGAAAAATTTTGGACAATACCTTTTCCGCTGGTCATAAAATTGAAGACGTTCGGGTGGAGACTCACAAATTTCAATTTTTATATAACGATGGCGAGTTTTACCATTTCATGAATCAGGAAGATTATACACAAATTCGCTTATTAGAGGCAGCTCTGGACAGGCCAGAATTAATGAAAGAAGGCGAAATTGTTACCGTTTTAATAAACACAGAGGACAATGCCCCGCTTTCCGTAGAAATGCCTGCTAGTGTTACCCTAGAAGTAACTCATACCGAACCAGGTGTAAAAGGAAACACGGCAACCAACGCCACCAAACCTGCCACCGTAGAAACAGGTGCTGTAGTAAATGTGCCACTGTTTATTAATGAAGGGGATAAAATTAAAATAGAAACAGAAAAAGGCACGTACAAAGAGCGTGTAAAAGAATAACCTGTTTATACGAACTACAAAACAAAGAGTATATTTTTAAGATAAACACGGTTTAGCGAATCATGAAATTTCCAAAAGCACACACACTAGCTGAAATAGCTGATTTAATTAACGCAACTTTTGTGGGAGCACCGGATTTCCCAGTGCTAGGAATGAACGAAATCCATGTTGTAGAACCTGGCGATATTGTTTTTGTAGACCATCCAAAATACTATGATAAAGCCTTACAGTCGGCAGCTAGTATCATTTTAATAAACAAACAGGTATCTTGTCCAGAAGGTAAAGCTTTATTAGTTTCAGACGATCCGTTTCGAGATTTTAATAAATTAACACAGCATTTTAAACCTTTTCAGCCAGCTCATAGCGCTATTGCTAGTTCGGCTAAAATTGGCGAAAACACGATTATACAACCCAACTCTTTTATTGGTAATAATGTTGTTATAGGTAATAACTGTATTATCCATGCTAACGTAATTATTTACGATAACACTGTAATTGGTAACAACGTTAACATTCAAGCCGGAACAGTTTTGGGTGCTAGTGCTTTTTATTACAAAAAACGACCGGAAGGTTTCGACCCACTTTTATCGGGAGGCCGCGTTGTTATTCAAGATAATGTAGATATTGGAGCACTTTGCACAATAGACCGCGGCGTTACAGGCGATACCACTATTGGAGCAGGTTCAAAATTAGATAATCAAATTCAAATTGGTCACGATACGGTTTTAGGAAAAAAATGTTTAATTGCATCGCAGGTAGGTATTGCAGGTTGTGTGGTTATTGAAGACGAGGTAACCATGTGGGGCCAAGTTGGCTGTTCAAGCGGTGTAACTATAGGCGCAAAGGCTATAATTCTCGCCCAAGCTGGTATAAGTAAATCGTTAGCAGGTAACAAAACATATTTTGGAACGCCTGCTCAAGAGGCGCGCACAGCAATGAAAGACATGGCGGCCGTGAAACAAATTCCAAATTTAATAGCCGATTTAAAAAAAGTAACAAAATAAATCGCATTCCCGCTTATTGCACAACAGGATGCGGTGTATGGCTAGTTAAAGCAAGCCAAATGTGGCAGTTTAAATAAAAATAATAAAAACCCTTTACAAATAGCAGGCAAAACCTTACTTTTGTCTCGTTTTAAAAACATTAAAAATTAAACTTAAATGAGCGTTTTAGTTAATAAAAATTCAAAGATAATTGTTCAAGGATTTACCGGTAGCGAAGGAACTTTTCATGCAGGCCAAATGATTGAATATGGAACCAATGTGGTAGGTGGCGTTACACCAGGAAAAGGTGGACAAACGCATTTAGATAAGCCAGTTTTTAATACGGTACAAGAAGCCGTAGATAAAGTAGGCGCCGATACATCTATTATTTTTGTACCACCAGCATTTGCTGCCGATGCTATTATGGAAGCTGCAGACGCAGGTATTAAGGTTATTATTACCATAACAGAAGGTATTCCAGTGGCAGATATGATTAAAGCTGCTAACTATATAAAAGGAAGAGATTGTCGTTTAATAGGACCTAACTGCCCAGGTGTAATTACACCAGAAGAAGCTAAAGTAGGTATTATGCCAGGCTTCGTCTTTAAGAAAGGAAAGGTAGGAATTGTATCTAAATCTGGTACTTTAACCTACGAGGCTGCAGACCAGGTTGTTAAACAAGGTCTTGGTATTACTACAGCTATTGGTATTGGTGGCGACCCAATTATAGGCACCACAACTAAAGAAGCAATAGAGTTACTTATTAACGATCCAGAAACTGAAGCCGTTGTTATGATTGGTGAAATTGGAGGCCAATTAGAAGCGGATGCCGCGCATTGGTACAAAGCAAGTGGTAGTAAAAAACCTATTATTGGTTTTATAGCTGGCGAAACAGCTCCTGCCGGACGAACTATGGGACATGCTGGAGCTATTGTTGGCGGTAGTGATGATACAGCCCAGGCGAAAAAGAAAATCATGAGAGAATGTGGTATTCACGTAGTAGATTCTCCTGCTGAAATTGGTAAAAAAGTGAAAGAAGTTTTAGGATAATCTAAAACCATATAGCAATTAAAAACCTTACAAAATCTTGTAAGGTTTTTTTATTGGGTACAACTAGTATTTGTTATATTTGACAAACAACTTATTACAACTGTAAATTATGAAATTACTAGAAGGAAAAACAGCCATTATAACAGGAGCTAGTAGAGGCATTGGTAGGGGTATTGCCCAACTTTTTGCGCAACATGGTGCCAATGTAGCGTTTACATATAGTTCGTCTGTAGAGGCTGCAAACCAATTGGAAACAGAATTAAATACTTTGGGTATAAAAGCCAAAGGGTATAAAAGTAATGCGGCAAGCTTTACTGAAGCACAACAACTTGCCGATGCCGTTTTAGAAGAATTTGGCAGTATTGATGTACTGGTAAATAACGCAGGTATAACTAAAGACAATTTATTAATGCGCCTTAGCGAAGCGGATTTTGATACGGTTATTGAAGTAAACTTAAAATCTGTTTTTAATATGACCAAAGCAGTGCAACGCACCATGTTAAAACAGCGTAAAGGTTCTATTATAAACATGAGTTCGGTTGTAGGCGTTAAAGGAAATGCGGGCCAAACTAATTATGCCGCCTCTAAAGCAGGTATTATTGGTTTTTCAAAATCGGTTGCATTAGAGCTGGGTTCCAGAAACATACGAAGCAACGTAATTGCACCCGGGTTTATTGAAACAGAAATGACCGATAAATTAGATGCGGAGATTGTAAAAGGTTGGCGCCAAGCTATTCCATTAAAACGTGGCGGCACTCCAGAAGATATTGCCAATGCATGTGTGTTTTTAGCCAGCGACATGTCTGCTTATATAACAGGACAAACCCTAAATGTGGATGGTGGTATGCTAACCTAAATCATGACTGAAACAACATTATTGTATATTATTGTTTCTGGAATTATAGCGCTTTTATTAGCGCTTTTTCAGTATGTATATAAAACAAAACGCACGCTAACTAACACCATTTTAGCTGGTTTGCGTTTTGTTACCTGGTTTTCCATGTTTTTATTACTTGTTAATCCCCAGTTTGTATCGGAGGTTTATTATCAGGAAAAACCTACTTTGGTTGTTGCCACAGACAACTCTAATTCTATTCAATTTTTAAAACAGGCAGACACGGTTCAAAACCTTGTTGAAATGCTTAAAAACGATTCAGAATTAAATAATAAATTCACTGTAGATTTTTACACTTTCAGTAGCGATATATCGCAAAATGATAATTTAACATTTACCACCAAACAAACCAATTTAGACAAAGTTTTTAAAAGCTTAAAGCCAATTTATAAAAATAGTACAGCACCTACCATTGTAATTACAGACGGGAACCAAACCTATGGTAACGATTATTTTTACGCCGCTACTAGTTACAAACAGCCCATTTATCCTATTATTGTTGGCGATACTACCAAACATGCCGATTTAAAAATTTCACAATTAAACGTAAATAAATACGCTTATTTAAACAATAAATTCCCGGTAGAAATTTTTGTGGTGTATACGGGCGCTTCATCTGTAACATCGGAATTTAAAATTACAGCTGGTAATAAAACCTTGTATTCGGAGCGAATAAATTTTAACGAAACAAACAATTCAAAAGTTATTCAGGCTACCCTAAAAGCGAGTCAGTTGGGTGTTTTTGCTTATCAAGCAACTATTACGCCGCTGGAAGAGGAGGTGAATATCCAAAACAATACTAAAAATTTTGCTATTGAGGTCTTGGATGAACAAACCAATGTTGCCATAGTAAGTAATATGCCGCATCCAGATATTGGTGCGCTTAAAAAAAGTATAGAAAGTAATAAACAGCGAAAGGTGACAGTTTTAAAACCAGAGGCTTTTGTATCTGATTCCGAGACTTTTGAACTAGTAATAGTATACCAACCTACGGCCGAATTTGATGCGGTATATGCTAAAATTAATGCTAATAATCAAAACCGATTTACCATTGCCGGATTGCGAACCAATTGGACCTTTTTAAATGCATTAAATACTAATTATAAGCACGATGTGGTAGCGCAAACTGAAGCCTACTTACCAAAAAAGAATGCCAATTATGCCGAGTTTATGATGCCCGATTTAAATTTCGAATCTTTTCCGCCTTTGGAGGGTGCTTTCGGTAATTTAAGGCCTCAAGTTCCTTCCGAAACATTATTATATAAGCAAATAGGATCGGTTGCCACAGAGAATCCCTTGCTGCTAACTATGGATTATAATAATAGGCGCGAAGCGGTACTTTTAGGCGAAGGCATTTGGAAATGGCGCGCACAAAGTTACCTTAACGCAAATTCTTTTTTAAATTTCGACGAATTTATTGGGAAAGTGGTTCAGTATTTAGCAGCTACAAAAAAACGTGAACGCTTAAGTTTAAACTACCAATCGTTTTACGACGGAAGTTCAAACCTAGAACTTCAGGCGCAATATTTTAATAAAAATTATGAATTTGATAACCGCGAAACCTTAAGTATTACCATTACAGACACAAACACTGCTAATACGGTTACCATGCCTTTGGTCTTGCAAAACAATACGTTTCAGGCGGATTTAAGTGCCTTAGCACCTTCCGATTACACCTTTACCGTAACAGCCAATACCAGTAATTTATCCAAATCGGGGTCCTTTAAAATATTAGCTTTCAATATAGAGCAGCAATTTACAAATGCCACTACCGAAAAACTTGAACGGGTAGCCACTACAAGCACCGGAAACTTACACACACCTGCCACGGTATCCAATTTGTTAACCAGCTTATACAATGACAATAGGTATAAAACAATAGAAAAAACTACCAAAAAAACCGTATCTTTGATTGACTGGAAATATTTGCTTGGTTTACTAGTTTTGGCCCTGGCAGCTGAATGGTTTTACCGCAAATACAAAGGACTAATTTAAACAAAAAGTTAAAATTTAAGCTATGGAAAAATTACCTAAAATTGGATTGCCAATTATTATTGTTCTTATTGTTGTTATCGTTTTAATCTCTAAATCGGCCATTACCGTTGGCTCTGGTGAAGCGGGTGTGCTTTACAAAACCTTCGATAATGGTGTGGTAACAGATCAGCCACCATTGGGAGAAGGTTTTCACATTGTGGCCCCTTGGAACCGTGTATATATTTATGAAGTGCGCCAGCAAGAGCTAGTAGAGCGTATGAATGTGTTGTCTTCTAATGGTTTAGATATTAAATTGGAAGCTTCGGTTTGGTTTCAACCTGCCTACGAAAATTTAGGAAAGTTGCACCAAGAGAAGAGTGAAATGTACAAAGAACGCGTGTTATTGCCAGCTATTCGTTCTGCCGCAAGAAGTGTTGTGGGGCGTTATACACCGGAACAATTGTATTCTAGTAAGCGAGACGCTATTCAACAAGAAATTTTTGAGGAAACTGAAAAAATTGTCAAAGATCAATACATTCAGTTAAACGAAGTTTTGGTGCGCGATGTAACTTTACCAGCCACTATTAAAGATGCCATTGAACGTAAATTAAAACAAGAACAAGAGTCGTTGGAGTATGAGTTCAGATTGGTAACAGCATCGAAAGAAGCAGAAAAACGAATTATTGAAGCTCAAGGTAAAGCGGACGCAAACCGTATTTTAAGTGCCTCGCTTAACGATAAAATTCTTTTAGATAAAGGTATTGAAGCTACCAATAAATTATCGGAATCGCCTAATAGTAAGGTGGTTATTATAGGTTCTGGGGATTCAGGATTGCCTATTATTTTAGGAAATCAGTAAAAAATTATTGAAAAAAGTAAGGGTTTTTTTGGAATTGTAAATTTATTTTAGAAACCTTTGCTCAAGCAAAAAACAAAACATGCGTTTTATTCAATCACATCATCATCATTTTCATATTTGCACTCAAGCAGGCTGAAAATGTATTGAATAAATTCAACATATTATTAAAAACCCGTTTGAGTAAATCAAGCGGGTTTTTTTATAACCTTCTTTTTCTAGGATACCTTCCTAAACAGATTTACTCAAACACAGTCATCACTAATTAAAAAGCGCCACGTGCGCACTAACTGTTATGAGTAATCTAAAAATTGCTGTTCAAAAATCTGGTCGTCTGCACAACGATTCTATGAATATACTTAAAGAGGTAGGTATTTCTATAGATAATGGTCGAGACCAACTAAAAGCCGCAGCCAATAACTTTCCGTTGGAAGTATTTTACCTTCGAAATGGCGACATCCCGCAATATCTTGCCGATGGCGTGGTAGATGCCGCCATTATTGGTGAAAATGTATTAATTGAAAAAAATCAAAACCTTTCGGTACTCGAAAAACTAGGATTTTCTGGCTGTCGCCTATCTGTAGCCCTCCCAAAAACAGCGGCTTATTCGGGTATTCAGGATTTAAATGGCTTACGCATAGCCACGTCGTACCCAAACACTGTAAATGCTTTTTTACGCAAACACCAAGTAAATGCCCAAGTACATATCATAAACGGCTCGGTAGAAATTGCACCTAACATTGGTTTGGCAGAAGCCATTGTGGACATCGTTTCTAGCGGCAGTACCTTATTTAAAAATAATCTTAAAGAGGTTGCAGTATTATTTAAATCGGAAGCCGTTTTAGTTAAATCGCCTAAAATTAGCACGGTACAGCAAGAAATTCTAGACACCCTACAATTTAGGCTACAATCGGTGTTAAAGGCGCGCAATGCTCGATACGTTCTTTTAAACGCGCCTAATAGTCAGTTAACGCAAATTATAAGCATTCTGCCTGGAATAAAAAGTCCAACTATTTTACCCTTGGCAAAACCAGGATGGAGTTCGCTTCATTCTGTTATAAACAAAAATGAATTTTGGGAAGTTATAGACGAATTAAAAAAAGCCGGTGCCGAAGGTATTCTGGTGTGTCCAATTGAAAACATGGTAATATGAAAATAATAAAATATCCTAGTGCAAATAATTGGTTGCCTCTAGTAGCGCGCGCTACAAAATCGGTAACTGACATTGAAGAAACGGTTAATCAAATTTTTAAAGACATTGAAAAGCATGGCGATAAGGCGGTGTTAAAATACACTAATATTTTTGATGGCGTTACCTTAAATAGCCTGCAAGTAATAGATAGCGAACTAGAAAAGGCTAAAAAAGGAATAAAACCAGAGCTACAAGCGGCAATACAAACAGCTTATTACAATATTACCAAATTTCATGCAGCTCAAAAAACCACTAGAATAGCAATTGAAACCATGCCAGGCGTTTCGTGCTGGCAAGAAAACAGACCCATCCAAAAAGTGGGCCTTTACATTCCAGGAGGTACTGCGCCATTATTTTCTACTGTTTTAATGTTAGCAATTCCGGCGCAACTTGCTGGTTGTACCGATATAGTTTTATGTTCGCCGCCAAATAAGAACGGACAAATAGCTAACGAAATTTTATACGCCGCAGCTTTATGTGGTGTACGTACCATATATAAAGTAGGGGGTATTCAAGCCATTGCCGCCTTAACGTTTGGTACAGAAACTATAAAACCTGTTTATAAAATTTTTGGTCCTGGAAATCAATTTGTAACGGTTGCCAAGCAAATGGCAACAAAATATGGCGTGGCCATAGACATGCCAGCAGGACCAAGTGAACTTTTAATAGTTGCAGATAATAGCGCAGTGCCCGCTTTCGTGGCAGCCGATTTGTTGAGTCAGGCGGAGCATGGTGCAGATAGCCAAGTAATTTTTGTAACAACTTCTCAAGTGCTGTTACAGGAGGTTTTGGACGAAATTTCAAAGCAAATGGAGGCTTTGCCACGGAAAAGTCTGGTAGAAAACGCTATAAAAAATTCCAAAGCTATTTTAGTTTCCAATAACCAAGAAGCTTTAAATTTTATTAACGATTACGCGCCGGAGCATTTAATAATTTGCACCAACAACGATGCGTTTTTTACTGAAGGTGTTTGTAATGCAGGATCTGTTTTTATTGGAAATTACACCCCTGAAAGCGCAGGCGATTATGCCTCTGGAACCAACCATACACTACCAACAAATGGTTTTAGTAAAGCCTATTCGGGTGTTAATTTGAATAGCTTTATGAAGGCTATTACATTTCAAAAACTATCAAAACAAGGTATTTACAATTTGGGTCCAGCCATTCAAATAATGGCCGAGGCCGAAGGCTTACAGGCTCATAAAAATGCAGTTACTATTCGTTTAAATTCACTAAAATCATGATGCTTACACAATTAATTAGACCCAATATAAAAGCGCTTCAACCGTATACTGCTGCTCGCGATATTTATAATACCAACCAAACCAATTATCTTTTTTTAGATGCCAATGAAAACCCTAATAATAACGGTTTAAATAGGTATCCAGATCCGCAACAAACGGCCCTAAAACAGCGTTTGGCAGCTATTAAAGGCATCCAAACCAATGCGCTTATTATAGGCAACGGTAGCGATGAAATTCTAGATTTATTATTTCGTGTGTTTTGCGAACCCAATAAAGATGCAGTATTAATAGTGCCTCCCACGTATGGCATGTATGAGGTTCTGGCCAATATTAATGCTGTAAACACCATAAAAGTACCTTTAACAAGCACGTTTCAGTTGCCAGTTAGTGCTATATTAGCCGCCGCCACAACCAACTGTAAATTGTTGTTTTTATGCTCTCCAAACAATCCAACAGCTAATAGTTTTCAGGCAGCTGATGTGGAAACCTTGCTTCAAAAATTTAATGGTATTGTGGTAATAGATGAAGCTTATATAGATTTTTCCGATACAGAAAGCTGGTTAACACGTTTAGACGATTTTCCTAACTTGGTTGTTATTCAAACACTTTCTAAAGCCATAGGACTAGCAGGAATAAGAGTAGGACTGGGTATGGCTTCAGCCGAAATAATAGCATTGTTAAACCGCATAAAACCGCCTTACAACATTAATCAATTATCGCAAGAAATAGCACTTACGCGGTTAGAAAATATACCATTAATAAACAGTGAAATTGAACAACTTAAACAAGAACGTAAACGACTAATTAAGGCTTTCAGAGAATTAAAAGTGGTAGTTAAAGTGCATCCAAGCGATGCTAACTTTCTTTTAATTGAAGTAGATAACGCAGCAAAACGCTACCAACAATTATTGAAACTGGGTATACTTGTTCGCGATAGAAGCCAGGAATTAGGCTGCACAAATTGTTTACGCATAAGCATTGGTACCCCTTCAGAAAACAACCAATTGTTAGCTGTTTTGAGGCAACTAGCAAAATAAAAACAACCCTTTAACAGCACAAGTCGTTTTGAAAAAAAATAGTTACTTAAGGCTAGAAAACTAAAAACACACATGAAAAAAGTATTATTTATAGACCGTGATGGCACCCTAATTAACGAGACTCAAGACCAACAAATAGACAGTTTTGATAAATTAAAATTTTACCCGCAAGTCTTTCAGTATTTGGGTCGCATAGCACAAGAATTGGATTTTGAATTGGTTTTAATAACCAATCAAGATGGTTTGGGTACCAAGGCTTTTCCTGAAAACACCTTTTGGCCCGTGCATAATTTTATACTAAATACCTTTAAAAGTGAAGGCGTTACCTTTGAAGCTGTGTATATTGACAAAACTTTCGCAAAAGATAATGCGCCAACAAGAAAACCCAATACTGGCTTACTAAAAGCCTATTTTTCCGAGGCTTACGATTTAAAAAATTCATATGTAATAGGCGACCGGTTAACCGACATGGAATTAGCCAAAAACTTACAGGCCAAAGGCATTCTTATAAATGGCCATGCTAATTTAGGTGCGCAAGAAATTACGGTAAAATCAGACACGTTAAACAGTGTAATTGCCCTTAATACAACCAGTTGGGAGGCTATTTATCAGTTTTTAAAAGCACCAAAAAGGCATAGTTTTGTAAACCGTGTTACAAATGAAACTGCTGTAACTATTGAGTTAGATGTAGATGGTACAGGCGAAAGTTCTATACATACGGGTATTCATTTTTTTAATCATATGTTGGAGCAATTGGCTAAACATGCACACCTAAATTTAACCATAAAAGTTACTGGCGATTTGCAGGTGGACGAGCACCATACCATAGAAGATACGGCTATAGCGCTGGGCGATGCTTTTTACCGCGCTCTGGGATCTAAATTAGGAATGGAACGTTATGGATTTTGTTTGCCTATGGACGACTGTTTAGCACAAGTTGCTATAGATTTTGGCGGCCGAAATTGGCTGGTTTGGGAAGCCGATTTTAAACGCGAAATGATAGGAAATATGCCTACAGAAATGTTTATGCATTTTTTTAAATCCTTTACCGATGCAGCCAAATGTAATTTAAATATTAAAGCTGAAGGAAGTAACGAACACCATAAAATTGAGGCTATTTTTAAAGCTTTTGCCAAGGCCATTAAAATGGCTAAAACAAGGGATATTAATAACATGGTTTTGCCCACTACAAAAGGTGTTTTATAATGGATGTAGTAATTATTGATTATGGCGTTGGCAATGTTAAAAGTATTGAATTTGCCCTTAATAGGCTTGGTGTTCAGGCCTTACTGACACAGGATGCAGACACCATAAAAGCAGCCAAAAGAGTTATTTTACCGGGCGTAGGTGAAGCTAGTTCTGCCATGAAAAACCTGGAAACATGTGAGCTTCATCGGGTAATTCCTAATTTAAAACAGCCGGTTTTAGGTATTTGCCTTGGTATGCAACTTATGTGTAATTATACGGACGAAGGCCAAACTAAAGGCTTAAAGCTATTTAATACAGACGTAAAACAGTTTCCAAACTCATTAAAAGTACCGCAAATGGGATGGAATACTATTAATAATCTAAAAACAAATTTGTTTAAAGGTATAAAACCAAACGAATACATGTATCTTGTTCATAGTTATTACGCACCAATTTGTTCTGAAACCATTGCGCAAACTACCTATGGTTTTCCCTATGCCAGTGCTTTACAAAAAAATAATTTTTATGGGGTACAATTTCACCCTGAACGCAGTGGTCATGCCGGAGAACAGATTCTGAAAAACTTTTTAGAACTACCTGAAGCTAATTGTAAACCATAAAAAAAAGAGGCCGCTAACGCCTTAAAGAACCCTGTATTATGAGAATTATTCCAGCTATTGATATTATTGGCGGTAAATGTGTACGCCTTACAAAAGGTAATTACAGCACAACAAAAGTATATAATGAAAACCCTTTAGAAGTGGCAAAACAGTTTGAAGATGCCGGTATACAGTATTTACATCTTGTAGATTTGGATGGAGCCAAAGCCATGCAGGTTGTTAATTACCGGATTTTGGAGCTTATTGCCTCTAAAACTAATTTAAAAATAGATTTTGGAGGTGGCTTAAAATCTGATGACGATTTACACGTGGCGTTTAATTCTGGTGCGCGTCAAATAACAGGTGGTAGTATTGCCGTAAAAGATTCCGATACCTTTACCCGGTGGTTGAACACTTACGGACCCGAAAAAATTATGTTAGGTGCCGATTATTACCCTTCCGAAGCTGGCGGTAACATTGCCGTTAGCGGTTGGCAGGAACGTAGTAATCACCAATTTATTCCATTTGTTAAAGCCTATCAGAAGAAAGGAATTCGCTATGTTGTTGGAACCGATATTTCCAAAGACGGCATGTTACAAGGGCCAGCTTTACACCTGTACAAAAAACTATTAGATGCTTGTGCGTCTAGCAGTACCGGTCAAGCGCTTAAGTTAATTGCATCGGGCGGGGTAGCGGCTATTTCTGATTTGGAAGCGCTTAAAACCATTGGCTGCGAAGGTGTTATAATTGGTAAGGCGCTTTATGAAAACACCATTAAATTGAAGGATTTAGAACGCTTTATATAATTAAATATGCTTACAAAACGTATTATTCCCTGTTTAGATATTAAGAACGGAAGGACCGTTAAAGGAGTTAACTTTGTCGATTTGAAAGATGCTGGCGACCCCATTGTTTTAGCAAAAAAATACGCGCAGTTAGGCGCTGACGAATTGGTTTTTTTGGATATTTCAGCCACCTTGGAAGGCCGTTCCACCTGGCTGCAAACAGTGCTAGAAATAGCAAAAGAAATAAATATACCCTTTACTGTGGGAGGTGGCGTGCGCTCGGTTGCAGATGTTAATATGCTCCTGCAATCGGGCGCCGATAAAGTTGCTATCAATTCGGCTGCCATTAAAAATCCAGAATTGATAAGCTTATTGGCTAAAAAATTTGGTAAACAATGTATTGTAATTGCCATAGATGCCAAACCTATAAATGGTATTTGGAAAGTGCATTTGGCAGGCGGCACAAAGGCAACAGATTTAGACTTATTTGATTGGGCTAAAACAGTTGAAAATTTAGGTGCTGGCGAAATTTTATTTACTTCCATGGCACACGATGGCACAAAAAAAGGTTTTGCTAATAAAGCTTTGGCTGCACTTTCGGAAACTGTTAATATTCCCATTATTGCCTCTGGTGGTGCTGGTTCGGTAGCAGATTTTATAACGGTTTTTAAATCCGGTAAAGCCGATGCCGCTTTGGCAGCTAGCGTATTTCATTTTAACACCATTCAAATAAACCAGTTAAAACAAATGTTACACCAACATGAAATTCCCGTTCGTTTATGATAGCACCTAATTTTAAAAAATTTGAAAACGGATTAATTCCAGCCATTATTCAAGATAGCACTACTAAAACCGTGTTAATGCTTGGATATATGAATGAAGAAGCGCTTACGCTAACACAAAAAACAAAGCGCATTACGTTTTTTAGTCGATCGAAAAATAGACTATGGACCAAAGGTGAAAGCAGTGGCAATTACTTAAAACTTGTAAAGGTACAATTGGATTGCGATCAGGATGCGTTACTCATTTTGGCAGCGCCAACTGGACCTGTTTGCCACAGAGGTTCGGATACTTGTTGGAACGAAATTAACCAGTCTAACTTTGGCTTTTTATCGGCGTTAGAACATGTTATTGCCACACGCAAAACGCAAGAGGATACCAATACGTCCTACGTAAATGCACTTTTCAACAAAGGTATTAATAGCATTGCACAAAAGGTCGGGGAAGAAGCTGTGGAAGTTATTATAGAAGCAAAAGATACTAACAATAAACTATTTTTAAACGAAAGTGGCGACTTACTTTTTCATTATCTCATTTTGCTGCAAGCCAAAGGTTTTAGTTTAAAAGATGTAGAAGCGGTTTTAAAATCACGCCAAAAATAATTTAAGCTATCCAGCCTTTGGCAATGGCTAATTTGGAATAAATTACTAAATAGACACCTATTAGTAACACTAAAAGCGGTAAAATAATAGCGCTGGGGTTACTATTAGCAAATTCCTGACTAATAAAAAAATTATAAAACATTTGACTTATAATACCTATAAGTGAAATTAAAAAAACAAGTCTTGCCCACTTTTTCCGAAGTAATAATGCAAGACTTCCTAAAGTACCACCAAATACAGCAATAGCGAAAGCTGCTGTAACCCAAGCGGGTGTTTCGGTAAGCAGTGGTTGTTCTGTTGGTAACGTGGTTAACTGCTCGCTCTTAACGCTAAAGGCCTGCATTAAATAGGCAATTACGCCCATTATATTCCATAATAAAGCCGCAATGCTTACTAACCAAAATGAGGTTGTGGGTTTGTGTAATTGATTCATGCGTTCAAAATAAGTTTTAAAATTAGTAAACAAGGTATGAATTATTTGCAAACAATTTTTAAAATGGTAATTTTCACCACTAAAATATTAAATCGTGTTCGAAAAACGCTTCTATTACCTAGTAACTTGCCAGTATTTAGGTTACAGATTTCATGGGTGGCAAAAGCAGCCACAGGTTAAAACCATTCATTTAATGATTGATAAAACCCTCAATTTCATTTTTAATGGCAAACGATTTAAAACGTTAGGCTCGGGTAGAACTGACGCCATGGTTTCTGCAAATCAAGCCGCTTTTGAACTTTTTACCTACCACGAAATAGACGATTTAGATGCGTTTTTAGTGCTTTTTAATACCAACTTACCCCAGGATATTAGAGCTTTATCTATAACGCCCGTGACGGCCGATTTTAATATTATTCAAGATTCCAAAATAAAAGAATACCTCTACCTTTTTGCACATGGTAAAAAACAGCATCCCTTTTGTGCGCCAATAATAACAACCATTTTAGATCCTTTAAACATTGAAGCCATGAAAAAAGCTGCCAAATTATTTGAAGGCTTTCATAATTTTAAATCATATTGCTACAAACCAACAGATCACGGTGTTTATAACAGAGAAATTATTACCTGCGAAATTGTAGAAAACAACCTATTTACAGCTAATTTTTTTCCCGAAGAATCTTTCATTCTTCGCGTAACAGGAAAAGGTTTTATGCGCAATCAAATTAGACTCATGATGGGGGCTTTAATAGAGGTAGGAAAAGGAACCAAATCCCTTCAAGATATTACCAATAGCTTAACCAATTCGCATCAGGTTTCCATTTATTATGTTGCACCGGCATCTGGATTAATTTTAAATTCCGTTACTTATACACATGAAAATTAAATGGTTACTATGTTAAAAACTTTAACATAGTTTGTTTTTATTAACATAATTTAAGTTAATAAAACCTTAAATCCGTTAAAGGCCGTTAAAGGCCTTGACATTTTTTAAATATCCCATAGTTTATATAGTGAACCAATAAAAATATATAAATTATGAGTTATTTAAACATGCAAGATGAAAAATTATTACCCGTAGTAGTAGAGCTAAATACACTTCTAGCAGATTACCATTTATACTACCAAAAACTACGCAGCAATCACTGGAATATTTTAGGCGAAAACTTCTTTGATTTGCACAATAAGTTTGAAGAATTGTACACCGATGCCCGCATTAAAATAGATGAAATTGCCGAACGCATTTTAACCCTGCGCTATCACCCAATGAGCAAATACAGCGATTATTTAAAAACATCCTCATTGTCTGAATCGGCTGCCTTATTAACCGATAAAGAGATGGTGGCAGAAACCATTGAAGACCACGGCAAATTATTAAAACAAATGAATGTTGTGTTGGAAAAAGCAGACGATGTTTCGGACGAAGGTACCATAGACTTAATTGGTGCTTACATTCGTGAGTTAGAAAAATCTAGCTGGATGTTAGCGGCTTGGAGTAAGGATACCAAAGAAGCTTTAAACAAGAATATGATTGAAGCCTAATTTAATTTCTAAACAGTCCATTACCTAATTATTTAAAAACCCTAACAACCAATTTATTTAGATGAAAAACCAATTTTCTGAAGCATTAGATAACCTTTACAACAAACTAGAAGTCTGGTTTAATACCATAATAGAATATTTACCAAATTTTGGTTTGGCCATACTGGTAGTAATTGCTTCCTATATAGCAGCTAAACATATAAACAAATTAACGTTCCGTTTGGTATCCAAACACGTTAGTCAGGATTCCGTTAGTAAAATGGTGTCCCGTTTATCGGCTATTGTAATTGTGTTGTTGGGTTTGTTTTTATCCCTGGGCATACTAAATTTAAGTAAAACCTTAACCTCATTGTTGGCCACGGCTGGTGTAGCTGGATTGGCTATAGGTTTGGCATTACAAAATACATTATCCAACACCGTTGCCGGTATTGTTTTATCGTTTAGAAAGAAAATACAAATAGGAAACTGGGTTGAAACAAACGGATTTTCGGGAGAAATTTTAGATATTAATTTAAAAAATTTCGTTTTAAAAGAAGCTGATAATAAAGTAGTTATTTTACCAAATAAGGCTATTTTAGAAAATCCTTTAAAAAATTATGCTCTAACCAAAACCATGCGTATTCATATTACCTGTGGGGTAGGTTACGAATCTGATTTAGAACATGTAAAAGCCCTTACGCAAAAAGCTATAAGCAATGCCTTTAATGGTGTAGAAACGGCAGACGATGTTGAATTTTATTACACCGAGTTTGCCGACAGTTCAATTAATTATGTATGCCGATTCTGGATTGAGGCCATAAATATGAAGGATAAATTAGCGGCACAAAGTAAAGCCATGATGGCCATAAAAGCGGCCTACGATAAAGCGGGAATAAACATTCCATTTCCTATTAGAACCTTGGAGTTTAACAACCAATTAAATCTTAAGCAAGCTAATAAATAGACAAACAAACAGTATAAATTTAAAAATTAATTAAAATGAAAACACTTATATATATGAGCTTATTTATGTGTTCGGGCTTTCTGTTAGCTCAAGAAGACGATCGCGATAAGCAAAAGGAAACAACTACCAAAACAGTAACAATAAATAACGGTGAAAAAACGATTGAAAATAAGGTGAAAATTACAACCACCAAATCTGCAAACGTAAAATTAGCGGAAAGTGATAAACACAAAATTAATCAGAAACGATTGGATGCCACGAATACAAAAATTTCTAAAACAATAGCTTTAGATGTGGATAACGATCCATTTTACGATTCTAAAATTAAAATGGTGCGTTTAAAACAAAACGGAAAAATCTACAATTTTGTAAAGAGCACAAGCGGCTTTCAGGTTATGGATGCAGCAACAAACACCAAATTTGGAACAGCCAAATCATCGAACGAAGCTGGCCGATACCAATTTAAAACGGCACATTACACAGGTATCGGTTATTTTAATAGTTCTGGAGATTTTGTAATAGAATATTATGACAAGGCTTCAAACAGATTACTAACAAGAACATTTATTTTAGAAAATAAGTAAGTGCAATTACATGCCGAAACTAAAAAGACTGTCCGTTAAAAAGCCAGTCTTTTTTTAGTACTTTTAAACAAAAAATAAACTTTATGGCTACCATACACCCAGATGTTTTTCAGTTTTTATCGGCCCTAGAAAAAAATAATAATCGCGATTGGTTTGCAGAGCACAAACCGGCCTTCCAGTGGGCGCAAAAAAATGTGAAGCAAACCGTATTAACCGTTTTTAATAATTTAAAACAACTGGACGATATAACCGATTATAAAATGTTTCGCATATACCGAGATGTGCGTTTTTCTAAAAATAAATTACCGTATAAAACGCATTTTAGTGCGAGCTTTCAGCGGCGTAAACCAGCGTTACGTGGTGGCTATTATATACACATAGCGCCAAATAACGGCTCTTTTTTAGGCGTTGGCTTTTGGGATCCTAACAAAGCGGACCTGCTGCGCATTAGACAAGAATTTGAAGCCGATGCCTCGGAAATTCGCGAAATAATAAACCAGCCAAATTTTAAAACTGTTTGGGGCAATCTAGAGGGTGATGAACTTAAATCGGCTCCAAGAAATTTCGATAAACAGCACCCAGACATCGATTTAATTAGGAAAAAACAATACATTTTTACAAAACCATTTACCGATGAGCAGGTGCTACACACCGATTTTGCAAATCAAGTAGTAGCTGCTTTTAAGGAAGTGCAGCCATTTTTCAACTACATGTCGGACGTGCTAACCACCAATATGAATGGTGAATCTTTAATATAAAAAGCGCAAACACCTGTTGTAAACCGTTTACAACAGGTGTTTTAAACTATACTACAAAACAATTTCTAAGTTAAGAAGTCTCGTGCTGTAAAATTTGTAAATTACTTATGAGGCGTTCTTTTATAATAGCCAGAATGCGTTTATTTAAAGCAGAGGCGTTATTGGCGTAAAAATGATATTCATCAATGGTAAAGAACCCTATAATAATCCCTTTCAATGTATTTTTAAACGCCATATTTTTTTGAAATACATTTTCTATAAATACAATTTGCTTCTCTGTAGCCAAAGTGCTGAAAGGTTTTTTGTGTTTCTTGGTATAGTTTAAAAAAACGGCAACCAATAAATCATTCTGCAGCTTTATAATGGGTCTTAAGGTTTCATTTTGAAAACGTTCTTCTAAACTCATGTTATTATGCACTTGGGCCGAAGGAATAAGTGGTCTACTAGCTAAAAGTTGTTCCGATCTAGTCATGCTTTTTGGTAAAGGTATTTATTAAGTTGTTCTTTATCAAAAACTTAAAAAACTTAAGTTAACAAAGTTATTAACAGATGTTTTTTCTGTTAGTTACAAAAATACAATCAATATAACGATTCATACTAACCTCACGGTTTTAAATGTCAGCAACTGGTATTATTGCGTTATATTTGGTTATAATTTAAAATAAAACAACATGCGATTCCATTCACGAAAATGGGTAAAACCCGAAGATTTAAATCCAAATGGTACGCTGTTTGGTGGTCGTTTATTAGCTTGGATAGACGAAGAAGCTGCTTTATACACCGTGGTACAACTGGAAAACCCAAAAATTGTTACCAAATACATTTCTGAAATTAATTTTATGAGCACAGCCAAGCAAGGCGATATTGTAGAAGTAGGGATGGAGGTTACAAAATTTGGTAAAACGTCTATAACCTTAAAATGTGAAGCCAGAAATAAAATGACGCGTGAAACTATTTTAACCGTTGATAACATTATTATGGTTAACCTAGATGAAACTGGTAAACCAAAACCTCACGGAAAAACAAAAGTGGAGTTTGTAAAAGATAGGCTAAACACAAAACCGTAGTACAGGATGATAGGGGTTTAAAAGGTTTTTCTGGCAAAAAAAAAACGCTAAATAACTTGACATCAGTTAGTTATTTTTGTAAGTTAAAGGAAAACAGAAAGTCATGAAAACGATACTCTTTTTAATTACATGTGTTATAACTATGAATGTTTTTTCACAAGATCCCATGCTTCAAAAGAACAATTTAAAGTTAGATGAACAAGCCAAAGCGTTAACCAGAGCCTATAGCAAAGAACTGGCATTAAGCGGTGAGCAAATAGGTATGTTTGAAAACAAAGTAGAGGAGTTTTTAATTCGAGCCGAAAAAATAAAAGCCACTTACCAAGGGCGCCAAAAGTTACGCATGCTTTATGCGTTACAAACCAGAGAAACGGCCGAAATGGACAATATTTTAACACAGCCACAGTGGGAACTTTACAAAAAAATTAAACCAGAATTGCAGCCATTGGTTCAGGTAAAAACCGAATCTGAAAGCAATTAAACACGTTAGAACCTCCGACGTTTATCGATATTATAGTGCGTTAAAAGAATTATA
The DNA here is from genome assembly GCF_042684585.1 of Bizionia sediminis. Lineage (NCBI taxonomy): Bacteria > Pseudomonadati > Bacteroidota > Flavobacteriia > Flavobacteriales > Flavobacteriaceae > Bizionia > Bizionia sediminis. Next base: position 803,108 of record NZ_JBHULS010000001.1, on the reverse strand, counting down.
AACCGTTAAACGTAAATATGTTACATTCATAAGATTTTTTATTTGCAGCTTAAATACTTACGTATTTTTGACCTTTAAATAATTAAGTTTGGCTTATGAAATGTGTTCTATTTTTTACGGTTTTAGGTTTATTTACTTCAAATGTTTGGGCGCAATCTACAGTGGAAAAATCCAAATACTGCGAAGATGTTGTTAAGCATTTAAAAAGCACAGATGTTTTTTATGACTTTAAACATACCACTTTAAAAAGCGAGGATACCATAACAGACTTTTTAAAACAAAGCAATAAACTTAAAATTAGTGGTACTGTATTTAAAGCAGATGGCGTGACACCCGCCGAAAACATCATTTTATTTTTCCAACAAGCCAATTCTGAAGGTTACTACACACTTATTGCAGATACCAACGGCGAGCACCTACAGCACAGAGCTTGGGTAAAAACTGATAACAACGGGCGTTACACCATTTATACTTTCATGCCTGGCGCCACTAATAAGCCACTTACGTATCCACATGAACCGCAAGCCATACACATGCATGTTGCCATTAAAGAACCTGGAAAAACACCCTATAATATACCTTCGTTTTTGTTTAATACAGATCCCAATTTAACCACATCTTGTATAAAACGGTTAACTAGAAAAGATGCCGATGCTGTTTTGCAGGTTACACAAGGTGTTTCCATTTTAGAAACCACCAAAAACATAGTACTTAAGGCAACAGAAAATAACAGTTAATCATTAGTGGTAGGTCCACTTTTTTGCCTTACAATATTACTTTAATCTTATAAAGCGTAACACAAAAAAAGAGGGTTGTTACTCTAAAAGTTTACGTGAAAAGCAACCGCGTTTGTCTCTCCTAATAAAAAAGAGGTTATTTTGTCCTTTCTATTTGTCTTTTGTTGTATTTTGTCCTGACCAAAAACAGACATTTAGAACCTAACCCCCATGAAATTATTCAGCCTAATTGTAACATTCGGATTGGCTTGCTATGCCTCATTTTCGCAAACAACCGCTATTCCAGATTCTAATTTTGAACAAACATTAATTAATCAAGGTATTGATACCAATGGTTTAAATGGAAACATATTAAATACCGAAGCTCAAGCTGTTACAAGTTTGAATCTAGGTGATAATGGTATATTAGATATAACTGGAATACAAGCTTTTTTTAATATTACCGACTTAAATTTGGGTGCCAATCAAATTGCCAATGTCAATCTTTCTGGCTTAACACAACTGTTATCTTTACGCATTGAAAGTAACGATGTTTTAGCTAGCTTAAACGTATCTCAAAGCAGTCTTTTGGAAACTGTTTACATGGCTAGCATACCATCTTTACCAGGAATGCCACCAGTGAGTGTAATGGATTTTTCACAAAATACCAATCTTACTTCAATCGAAATTAGATGGTTTAATGATGTGGCCAATTTTATAATGCCCGTTACCAACACCTTAACTACTGTAAACATTAGGGCACTTGGCGATGCCACACTGGATTTTTCAGCTTTAGACAATTTAGAAGATCTCCAAATTCGAGGAAGCTCCGTAAGTACAGCCATAACGCTTCCTAATGTGTATACTAATTTAAGGTTTCTTAATCTTACCAGTATAAACATTCCAACCATCGATATTTCAAATTACGTTAATTTAGAGCGAATTTATTTTTTAGGAACCTATGTTGAAAACTTGCTATTACCCAATTCTACTACTTTGGTTGATGTTTATATTTTACTCCATAATTTGCAAGTGCCTTTGGATTTTTCGGTAATTCCCAATGTAACGGATATTGATATATCGTCCAACCAAACAACGCCGTTGGTTGTAGATCTTACGCAAAATTTCTTGTTAGAAGATTTGGACTTATCCAACAACGATTTATTAACTTTAGATATTAGTCAAAATAGCGTATTGGAAGAGTTAAATGTAAGTAGTAACAATTTAACGGCTTTAGATGTCACGCAAAACCCTTTATTGGTTCGGATAAACGCTAATTTTAATCAATTACCAAGTATAGATTTAACCCAGAATAGCCAATTAGAGTATCTTAACTTAAGAAATAATGTACTACCTAGCTTGGATGTTACACAAAACACTAATTTACGAAGCATTGATATCTCCAATAATTTATTTACCGGAACTGGATTAGATTTAACACAAAATGCTAACCTAAATTCAATTAATGCTGCATTTAATCAAATAGCTTCATTGGATATTAGTCAGAATGCAGTTTTAAGCAACCTTATTTTAAATAATAATTTATTTTCTGGCACTGATATCATGGATCAGTTTTATACCATACGTGCCAATAATAACGGGATTTTTGGGGCCAACTTAATTTTAAGTCATAACCGTTTAACGGGTAATATGCCAGATTTTGCATCATTAATAGCCCTTAATTTAGGCACGCCCATAGGGTTTAGCTTGGCTTTCGATAATAATTATTTCGAATTTGGCCATTTTGAAAATCAACATGCTAGTTTTATTAACTTCGAAAATACCTTCGGGCCACCACCGTATTGGGATACTTTTCCAAACATGCGCGATTATTGGTATGCGCCACAAGCCAAAGTGGATACCATTGATACGCTAACGGTAAATGCTGGCGATCCGTTAACCTTAACTACTGCTTGCGCAGGAACTCAAAACCACTATGTTTGGTTTAAAAATGGCGTGCCAATTCCTGGAGCACCAGATGCCGCTTCTTTTACGATTCCGGCTGTTACCAGTTGCGATGCAGCTGTTTATCATGCCGAAATAAGAAGCGATTTAGTGCCTTTTGAAAATACAAACCCGCCCGGAACCGATAACAAAAATTTATTATTGGTGCGAAATGATATTACGGTAATCGTTACGGCGCCTGTTGAGAGTTGTGTTAACATATTATCGCCTATTAACGGCAGTATAGGGGTTCCTGTAAATGAGACATTTTTATGGGAAAGTCACGCTGGTGCTTGTGGTTATTTTGTAAGTATTGGAACAACGCCTGGAGGCACAGACATTTTAAATGCTGTGGATGTTGGTAATGTTACTAGTTACAATTTAGGCAGTAATTTACCAGCCAATACCGTAATTTATATTACCGTTACGCCCTATTTTAGTAGTGGTGTGGTGCTTTATTGTAACGAAATTAGTTTTACTACTAGTAGCACGGTAAATCCTACCACATGTACCGCTTTAAGTACGCCGGCATCCGGAGCCATAAATGTACCCGTAACTACCACATTATCATGGTTGCCTAGTCCGTATGCCACTGGCTACATCCTATCCATGGGAAGCACACCTGGAGGAACAGATATTGTAAATGCTTTGGATTTAGGCGATACAACTGTTTATAATCCACCATCCAATTTACCTGTTGGTAGTGTTATTTACGTAACCATTTCGCCCTATAATAGTTTAGGTGTTACAAACACCTGTATTGAAGAAAATTTTACCACTGAAGGGTTGACACCTAACTGCACGCAATTACTGGTACCAAGTAATGGCAGTACCGATGTGTTGGTTGGAACCAATTTATCTTGGGATGCTGTTGCCACTGCCACCGGCTATATGCTAACTGTAGGAACTACACCAGGTGGTAGCGAACTTGTTAACAGTCTGGATGTGGGGGCAACGACTACCTATAACTTTACAAGCAATTTACCCGAAAACACCACCATTTACGTAAGTATTACGCCTTATAACGCCGCTGGGTCGGCAGTTGGTTGTACAGAAGAATCGTTTACCACCCAACTTTTAGCGCCTAACTGCACGCAACTACTGGTACCAAGTAATGGCAGTACCGATGTGTTGGTTGGTACTAACTTATCTTGGGATGCTGTTGCCACTGCCACCGGCTATATGGTAACTGTAGGAACCACACCAGGAGGCAGCGAACTTGTTAATAGCTTGGATGTGGGGGCAACCACTACCTATAACTTTACAAGCGATTTACCCGAAAACACCACCATTTACGCAAGTATTACCCCATATAATGCCGCTGGGTCGGCAGTTGGTTGTACAGAAGAATCGTTTACAACCCAGCTTTTAGCGCCTAACTGCACGCAATTACTGGCACCAAGTAATGGCAGTACCAATGTGTTGGTTGGAACCAATTTATCTTGGGATGCTGTTGCCACTGCCACCGGCTATATGGTAACTGTAGGAACTACGCCAGGTGGCAGCGAACTTGTTAACAGTCTGGATGTGGGGGCAACCACTACCTACAACTTTACAAGCGATTTACCCGAAAACACCACCATTTACGTAAGTATTACGCCATATAACGCCGCTGGGTCGGCGGTTGGTTGTACAGAAGAATCGTTTACCACGCAGATTTTAGTGCCTAATTGTACGCAATTACTGGCACCAAGTAATGGCAGCACCGATGTGTTGGTTGGAACCAATTTATCTTGGGATGCTGTTGCCACTGCCACCGGTTATATGCTAACTGTAGGAACCACAACAGGTGGCAGCGAACTTGTTAACAGTCTGGATGTGGGGGCAACCACTACCTATAACTTTACAAGCGATTTACCCGAAAACACCACCATTTACGTAAGTATTACCCCATATAATGCCGCTGGGTCGGCGGTTGGTTGTACAGAAGAATCGTTTACCACGCAGATTTTAGTGCCTAATTGTACGCAATTACTGGCACCAAGTAATGGCAGCACCGATGTGTTGGTTGGAACCAATTTATCTTGGGATGCTGTTGCCACTGCCACCGGTTATATGCTAACTGTAGGAACCACACCAGGTGGCAGCGAACTTGTTAACAGTCTGGATGTGGGGGCAACCACTACCTACAACTTTACAAATAATTTACCCGAAAACACCACCATTTACGTAAGTATTACGCCATATAACGCCGCTGGGTCGGCGGTTGGTTGTACAGAAGAATTGTTTACCACGCAACTTTTAGTGCCTAACTGCACGCAACTACTGGCACCAAGTAACGGCAGTACCGATGTGTTGGTTGGCACTAACTTATCTTGGAATGCTGTTACCACTGCCACCGGCTATATGCTAACTGTAGGAACCACACCAGGTGGTAGCGAACTTGTTACCAGTCTGGATGTGGGGGCAACCACTACCTATAACTTTACAAGCAATTTACCCGAAAACACGACCATTTATGTGCGTATTACACCTTATAATGCGGCAGGGTCGGCAGTTGGTTGTGTGGAAGAGTCGTTTACCACGCAACTTTTCATACCCAATTGTCCATTTTTGGTATCACCACAAGCAAACGCACAGAATGTTATGGAAAATGCGCCATTAGTTTGGACACCAGTTAGTAACGCCACCGGATATTTGGTGAGTGTAGGCACATCGGTGGGGAGTAGCAATCTAATTTTTAATGAAGACGTTGGTTTAAGCACCACATTTTATCCAACCAGCAATTGGCCGGAAGGTGAAACATTATATATTTCTATTACGCCTTATAATGAAACGGGATCTAACACAGCATGCTTGAATTTGCAAATAACCATTCGGGAGCAAAATTTAAAAACACCTTTGTTTTTTACACCTAATGGCGATGGCCAAAACGATACCTGGTTTGTATCAGATACCAAAAATCAGATTAAACGGATATCTATATTTAACAGATATGGAACTTTAATAAAGCAATTAAACCACAGGTCTGAAAGGTGGGATGGGACTTATAAAGGGCAACCTGCACCTACAAGCGATTACTGGTATTTAATAGAATTGCATTCAGGAAAACAAGTCACAGGTCATTTTACATTAAAGCGGTAATTAAAACCGAAACGTATGCTAGTAACAAGGGACCAACACTTTTAAAATTTGGCTGGTTTTAAGCAGGTCCTTTTTAGCTTATATATTCTTGGGTTTTACAAGTGATTATGATACCTTTGCACACCACTAGCTGTTAGGACGTAAAGCTTTTAGTAAAACCTTGTTAAAACTGTTTAAAAACAACATACCAAATTTTTTAAGTTGTTGTTTCATTTAAAAATGCAGGAAAGCGTGTATTAGTTACAAGGCACTATTTAAGGTTAAATTTATTACACCACAGTAGCTTTTTTATAAATACCTTTTGTAAAGTATACAGATAGCAGTGAAACTAAACACCGAGAAGGTGATTTATAACGTTTAATTTTAGAAAAAATATCAGTTTACATGTTAAAAACATTTCTTAATAAATTATTTAAAACCAACAAAGAAGTAGCGGCAAAGGAAGGTACAGTTAAGTTTTTTAACAGAACTAAAGGGTTTGGTTTTATTACGGTAACAGATACGAACGACGAAATTTTTGTACACAAATCCAGCTTAAACGACAAAATAAGAGAAGGCGATGTAGTTGCTTTTGAAGTAGAAAAAGGCGAACGTGGTCCCACGGCTGTTAATGTGAAGCGCTTAAAAAGAGGGAAGCCAAAAAGAAGAAAAAAGAATGTAAAGGCATAAAAAAAACCATCGGGATTCCGATGGTTTTTCGTTTTTAACTTTTAAACTTTAGCCGTTACGGGTTTTAATTTAATAAATCCAATAGTGTCTAATATTTTTATAATGACATAGGTGAAATCTATTTCATGCCATTTAACGCCAAAGTTTGCACGACTTGCAAATTTATGATGATTGTTATGATAGCCTTCACCCATCATTAAAACATCAATGGGGAATAAATTTTTACTGGTATTCTTCATTTTAAAGTTTTCGTAGCCGTAAATATGTCCAAACCAATTTATAATAACACCATGTATAGGTGCCATTAACAAGGCAATGGGCAATAATAACCACTGCCACCAAGCAGTTGCAAACAGCATAAAAAAGGTGATGTAAAACCCAATCCACATGAATCTTGAAACGCGCGAACTGGCAAAAGTATCAAATCGCTTCCACTGCGGAACATGCTTGGTAAACCGGTCTTCAACAGGTATTTGTTGCTGGTTTATGGCCTGATAAATATTTTTAGTTTTCCACATCATAGCAAACAGATTGGCATCGTACAAAGGCGAATGCGGATCCTTTTCCGTATCGGTATAAGCATGGTGCATGCGGTGCATAATACCGTAACCATAAGCACTTAAATAGCTAGAACCTTGAAAAATCCAGGTTAAAATAAATGTAATCCGTTCCGCTGTTTTAGACATCGTAAATACCTGATGAGCGGCATACCGATGTAAAAAGAAGGATTGAAAAAATAAACCACCATACCAAAGTGTTAAAACAAAAATAATAACTGTCATAACTTTTTTTAGCAAAGATACCTTGGCCAAAAAGCGTATACAATGAACCTGCATTAAGAAACGAACGGGTTTAATACGGACAAAACAGAGTTATTTAATGCGTTTGCGAATACGACTTAAAGCTTGGGGTGTTACACCAATATAGGAGCTAATATACTTTAACGGAATATCTTGCAGTAACTCTGGACGTTCTTGAAATAGTTTTAAATACCGTTCTTCTGCTGTTAAATTGAGCAAATATTGTTCGCGTTTGGATTTTAATAAAAACAGTCGCTCGGCTGTTAAACGGCCAATAAGATTGCCAATGGCTGTTGTTTGGTACACAGCTTGCAAATCGGCGTAAGAAATACTTAAAAGTTTCGTTTCTGTTAAGGCTTGGAGCTGATAAGCGGAAGGGGTTTGCGTTAAAAAGGAGTCGTAAGCACTTACAAATTGATTGGTGAAACTGAATCCAAAGGTAATTTCCTTCTCGGGTTCGGCTTTGGGAATAAACAAACGCACAATCCCTGTTTCAATAAACGAAATGTAATTTTCAACCGCGTGCAATTTCAAAAATATTGCTTTCTTCGGAATAACCCTACGTTGAAGTTTAGAGGTGAAAAATGCCCAATCGGCCTCCGATATGGTTGCTATTTCTTCTAAATACGTTTTTATTTGTTGCACTTTTAAAACTGCCTGTGTAATGAAATGCAAAGATACTGAAATGCTTTAGGTTTTTGGTATTAATACCATTTTCTAGACCATGTCTTTACCTAGGAAGTTGTTGCGTCCCGTTTATCTAGTTTAATTATCTGGAAGTAAGCTATGTACTGGTTTTTTACGAAATTTTTTTCAAATTAAATACTTCAAAATAAACAAAACCTAAAGACTTTAATTTAGGGTTACACTAATTTTAAAAAGGGAATTCTACGGTTTGTTTGAAGGGACTATTTTATTAAAAGTGTAATAAAAAATGTTTTAAGTTCTAGTAAATTTAATTATTATTGTTTTTTAACCATTAAATTTATCACAAATGAAAAAATTACTCGTTATTTTGGCCTTGGGCCTTTTCACCTTTTTGGACGCTCATGCGCAAACAGAATACAAGGTTATTACCTCTGTAGAATCTATTGTTCCGAATGGTTTAGGCCGGTCTAGAATGATTAGTGCTAACGAACAAAAAGATCACCAACAGTTTACAACCTCACAAACCGAGGAGGACAATACCCGTAACAAGTCTAAACGCGACGACATTCGTGTAAAAGCTTTTGATGAAACCAAACTGCTAAACTTTTACAATTTAGGCGGTATTCGTTTCCAAAACATTGCGGCCAATGATGCACTTATTACCTCTAAAATTAATACCATGATTGTTGAAGGTTGGGAATTAGCGTTTGTAACAAGCGCCGTGGAAAGCGACGCTGGGAAAGGCGATGGGAAAGGCATTTTTATTACCCGATATATTTTTAAGAGGGAAAAATAATTTTTCTTACACCATAAAATTAAAACACCTTGTCTAGCAAGGTGTTTTTTTATGTCGTTGCTACTTTTTCAACACGTTCTACGCTATCCAATTTGGATAGGGATAACCGCACAATACAATCTTCCGTACACAACAAATCGTGAGGCTCATGGGCATCTAAAGCTATTAAATCGCCTTTTTCGAGTAACAGACGTTTGTTTGCCACACCAAAATCAACCTTGCCTTCAAAAACCGAAATAACAATGGGAGCAGGCGCCTGATGTTCTTTCATAAGTTGACCTTTTCGCATAACAATTCTAATTTCTTTCGAATGATTATTATCCAAAAGAACGCTTATGGCAGGTTTGGTTTCGTTGTAGGTTATTTCGTGTAATAAGGATGCGGTTTTCATTATTGTAACTTTAGAAGGTTTTTATATAAGGTAGGTTTTATTTTGAACATAAGGGGTTAACAAACAAATTTTTAGTGTTGAATGCGTACAAGAAGCGTTAAAATGATGCATTTTAAATAGGTTTATGCTTTTAATAGCGGTTCAAGAACCTCCCAAACGGTTTGCGCCAGAATTTTATGACCAGCTTTATTAGGATGAATTCCATCGGCTAGGTTTAGCTTGGCAATACCGCCAACGTCCTTTAAAATAAATGGAATAAATAACAAGTTGTTGCTTGTAGCCAAATCGGCATACAGCCGCCTAAATTCGGTTGTATAGGCCTTGCCCATATTAGGTGGCAACTCCATACCAGCTAAAATTATTTGTGTTTTCGGACTTTTTTCGCGAACCACATCTATAATGCTTTGTAAATTGGCTTTTGTTTCGGTTAATGGCACACCTCGTAAGCCGTCGTTGGCACCAAGCTCTAATAAAAAGATATCTGGCGCCTGCGAAATAACCCAATTAATACGACTTTTTCCTCCAGCGGTTGTTTCGCCACTAACGCCCGAATTTACAACCGTATAATCTAACTGTAAACTATCTATTTTTTTTTGAAGCACGCCCGGAAAAGCATCGTCTGTGTCGTCTAGTCCGTAACCAGCCGTAATACTATCGCCAAAACATAAAATCGTTTTGCTGTTAGCCGCTTCATTTAAGACATTTGTAGATGTTGTATTTTGATTCTCGGGCCGTGTATCGGTTTGCTGTGTTTTGGTATCAGCACAGGCAAATAAGGTAACTGCCATAAGAAAATAACAAAACTTTATGAGTTTCAGCTTTCGGTAAATTGGCAGGTTTAAAGGCAATTGATTATTTTCGGCGGTGAACATAAGGACGCTGTAAATTAAACATTATATGTCAAAGATATTAAAGATTACCGGGCTAGAAAAAACTTATAGCAGCGGTAACAAACAATTAACGGTTTTACAAGATATTTCGTTTGAAGTAAAAACAGGACAAACATTTTCCATTGTGGGACCTTCGGGCAGTGGTAAAACCACTTTGCTGGGGCTTTGTGCTGGTTTGGATACGCCCAACAAAGGCGTGGTAGAATTATGCGGACAAGATTTAAGTCTGTTAAACGAAGATGAGCGCGCGCAATTACGAAATAAAGAGGTTGGCTTTATCTTTCAAAACTTTCAATTATTACCAACGCTCACAGCCTTGGAAAATGTAAGCGTGCCATTGGAATTGCAAGGCTCTAAAAAAGCAACGGCAACAAGCAAAACACTTTTAGAAAAAGTTGGTTTGGCAGACAGGCTGCATCATTATCCTTCGCAATTATCTGGAGGCGAGCAGCAGCGTGTTGCGTTAGCCCGTGCCTTTGCCAACGCGCCGGCTATTTTGTTTGCCGATGAACCCACAGGTAATTTAGATGCCGAAACTGGCGAAAAAGTCATTCAGCTATTATTAGATTTAAACAAAGAAAATGGCACCACTTTAGTTATTATTACACACGATTTAGATCTGGCCCATAGAACCCAACAAATACTGCAATTAAAAGGCGGTAAAATAGTAACCAATCAACCTACCTCTGTCTAGTGAAAACATCTTCCAACGCCAATAAATTAGAATTTTTGTGGTTAGTAAAAATGGCTTGGCGCGACGCCAAAGCTAGTCGGGTGCGCCTATTGCTGTTTATGGCTTCCATTATTTTGGGTATTGCTGCCGTGGTGTCTATACAGTTGTTTAGCACCAATTTAAAGGATAATATTCAGGCCCAATCTAAAACCTTAATGGGAGCCGATTTTATAATTGAAACCCGACAAGAACCAACCGAACGTGCAAAAGCTATAATCGATTCGTTACAACCTAATGCCTACGAGGTACGCTTTGCATCTATGGTTTCTTTTCCAAAAAATAATGGCACAAAATTGGTGCGTGTACGCGGCATTGAAGGTCCCTTTCCATTTTATGGCGAATTAACCACCAAGCCCGTTACAGCAGCAACAAGCTATCAATCCGATGGTGGTGTTTTGGTAGATGCCACCTTAATGTTACAATTTAATTTACAGGCAGGCGACTCAATTAAAATTGGAAATATTACCCTCCCAATAGCAGGTGCTTTAAGCGCAATACCAGGTAATAATGCTATTTCAAGTTCGGTAGCGCCACCGGTAGTTATGCCTTATCGCTTTGTGGCAGCCACTAATTTATTGCAATTTGGTAGTAGAAAAGAATTTCAATATTTCTATAAAGCTTCGGATACCCTTAATTTAAAACGTTTGGAGCAGTCCGTATCGCAAAGACTGGATATGGAAAATGCCGATTTAGATACTCATACAAGTACCACAGCCCGCATAGGCAACAGATTTGATAATGTCGGGAAATTTTTAAATTTAGCGGCTTTTATTGCCTTGCTATTAGGTTGTATTGGTATTGCTAGTTCGGTTCATATTTATGTAAAAGAAAAGCTAAAAGCCATTGCAGTTTTAAAGTGTATGGGTGCTTCGCGCTTACAAAGTTTTATTATATTTTTAATTCAAATAGGGGGAATTGGTTTTCTTGGAGGCGTTATAGGCTCGGTAATAGGAGTGGGGCTACAGGCGCTGTTTCCGTACTTTTTGAAAGAGTTTCTTCCTTTTACCCTAGAAATTTCTATTTCATTTCAGCCTGTATTTATAGGTGTGGTATTAGGCGTGTTTATGTCGGTTTTATTTGCCTTATTACCACTTTTAAGAACCTGGTATGTTTCGCCTTTAGATGTTTTACGGGTAGACGAACAAGGCGCGCAAGAACCCCGGAGTGTTCGCTACTTTGTTTTCGGGATCATTTTAATATGTTTATTTCTATTTACGTTATGGCTTCTTAATAACGCACTTTACGCTATTATATTTGTATTGGCAACGCTTTTAACCTTTGCGTTATTGGCGGGGGTAGCCATCGGATTTATAAATTTAATTAAACGGTTTTTTCCCAAACACTGGCATTTTACAGCTCGCCAAAGCTTGCTTAATTTATTCCGGCCAAATAATCAAACCGTTGTATTAGTGGTAGCCATTGGTTTAGGAACGTTTTTAATAAGTACCTTGTATTTTACAAAAGATATTTTGTTGGTCAAAACAGATGTTACCCAAAGTAGCGCCAATGCCAACATTATTATTTTAGATGTTCAGCCAGATCAGCGAGAAGCGGTGCAACAAAGCATTGCAGAAAAAGGCTTACCGGTTCTAAATAACATAGCCTTGGTTACCATGCGCATGCATAGCTTAAAAAATAAATTAGTCAATACCATACGTCAGGACAGTACGCGCCAAGTGCGCCGTTGGATTTTAAATCATGAATTTAGAACGACTTACAGAGATACGCTTTCAGACACCGAGCGTATTGTAAAAGGTAACTGGATAGGACAAGCGAATTCCACGGGCTTAATTCCTATTTCTATATCAGAAAATTTAGCCTCTGATGCAAATTTAGATATAGGCGATTTGGTAACCTTTAACGTTCAAGGCGTGTTGTTAGAAACGGAAGTAAGTAGTATTCGGAAAGTGGACTGGACGCAAGTACAGCTAAATTTTATGGTGGTGTTTCCGGCAGGTGTTTTGGAGCAAGCCCCGCAATTTAGCGTCCTTACCACACGCGTAGCCAACAATACTATTGCAGCCAATTTACAGCAAGATTTGGTTGCCAAATACCCCAATGTGTCCATTATTGATATCCGTCAAATTTTTACCGTTGTGGAGGATATATTAAATAAGGTATCGTGGGTTATTAATTTTATGGCATTTTTTAGCATACTTACGGGTATTATTGTGCTTATTGGTTCGGTAAGAACGAGTAAATACCAACGTATAAAGGAAAGTGTTTTGCTGCGAACTTTGGGAGCTAAAAACAAGCAAATTTTGCAAATTTCGGCCTTCGAATACATGTTTTTAGGGTTGCTAGGTAGTTTGGTAGGCATTTTACTGGCTTTAATAAGCAGTTTCTTTTTGGCCATTTTTGCGTTTAAAGAACCTTTTATGCCGTCTGTCATTCCCTTTGTTGTGTTTTTGCCTGGTATAACCATATTGGTGGTGGCAATAGGCTTGAGTAACATACAATCGGTGTTGCAAAGCTCGCCTTTAGAGGTGCTTCGCCGAGACGGTAACTGATGTATGCAGTATATAAGGTGAAAAAGCTAAAATCTGGAAATAAAAAACCGCTAAATAATAGGGTACACGTTAAACAAAGCCCAACGTTGGGATACCAAAAAACGCTAGAATATCAAACCATTTTTACCAATGTTGCGGCGAAAAGTTTTTTAAACTAAAATCTAGAAAACTATTTTGAATGTTTCTTATTTCGTTTTACTTAAGCCTGAAATAAACTCATAGCTAGTGCGTCGTGTAGATGTTGCTACAAGTATAGGATTGTAGCAATCCGTTGATAGGACTTTTGCTGCGATAGCGTGTTTTAAGTAATAAAACCCCATGTGTGTTTGCTTTTGGGTTTTTACATACATGACCATTCCAACCGTCATCATGCCAAGCTAATCTTAAAGACATGTGTATCTATATATTATAATTTTATTTAGCATTCAATTCTAATTGTTTCGCTCTATCAGCTATTAATGCTATTAGAATACTTTTATTTTCCTCACTTAAAAAGCTACAGGCAATTAATTCTTGCCATTGCTGCATGCCTTTTTCTATACGATTCCATAGGTTTTCAATAGCTTTAGCAGGGATTTGTGCTTTGGCCATGGCTTCGTTAAAATCTAGACGTTTAATTTTTCGCTTTTTTCCGTTGAGGTTAAGCGCTAATTCTTCTTCATCTTCCGGAACCAATAATTTAACCGCTACCATATCATAGGCTGGTGCCAATGCATAGTGTTTAAGGTCTTTTGCAATGAGTGAAAAGTTTTTTAAATGCATATCGTTATTTCCAATAAGGAAAGAAACAATAACTTGCTCATAAAATTTTACGGCATCCAGTAATGGGTTTTGAGCATAGGTTATTATGCCTTTTGCAATTTGTTCATAAGATCCACGATATTTATGCTCTGTGAGTCGCTCTGTGAATTGGCAGGCATCTTCCATGGGGTATTTTTCGTTATTGGCAGTTCGATCTATACGCTTGGTTAAATAAGCTAAAGCACCATCTTTTAATGGGATTAATAAAAAGGGTACTGTAGCTATGCCACAAGTTTGTGCAAATAACATAGATAGTGCTTCAATTTCTGGCATCTGTGGATACAGATGGAATGGTGGTTTTAAAATGTACCTACCATGTAATGCACCTACAATGGTTAAGCGATTTTGAGCATTTTCTTGAGTGAAACCTAATGATAATTTTGGTTGTACACCAGTAACGATGATGCGTTGTGCTACGTTTTCTTTTGCCAACGCTTCGATTTGAGACATCTCATACTCTAATTGTAGTACAGGCGTGTCTTCTTGCCAAAATGCTGTTAGGCAGTTTTGATGGTAGTTTATGTTACCACCTTCTAGTTTTTTGTGACATGCTAAACAGTAGTTCATACGTTCTCTATAATGCTAATATTGCCAATACAATCTCTACATGTGGTTAATAATAAGCCCATGCGGTCTCTTGGATTTATTTTCCAATTTTTATGTGCAATGTCTAATAACCAGCCTTCTGGGATTAACCCATCGAAGAACGGGAATAGGTATTCGGCACTAAACGATTCTTCTTGTAATGGTAACGTTAAACTCACTGCTAATGCGCTTTCATTTTCTAGGTATGCTTTTTCATACTTGAAATGATAGCCATTATCGTCCTCGGTTAATATACCAGCCAAGGTTTTATTTACCCAAATTTCTCCTTGTCTCATCGCTTATAGGTGTTGGTGTTAGTGTGTGTCCAAAAAATAATAATACCTGATTTACTTTATCGGTCATTAGATTTGGTTTTCCTTGTTCGAGTTCGCGTATAAAACGCAAGCCTACACCTGTAAAGTCTGATAACGCTACTTGTGTTAGATTTGCTTTTTTACGTCTATCCCTTACAAATTGGGCTATGGTGTTTTCTCTATCCCATTCCATTGTATTATACCTTTATGGGTACAATTTAGTAAAATATTTTATAATTATACCTTATAGGGTGTAAATTTTGTAATTGTATTGTATTTATACCTTTAAGGGTGTAGTTATGTAAGGAATTATTTGTTCACTAGTTTAACGTGTTCATTGACAATGAACATCAAAGAATAATGAACACCACATTAATTATGTCTTAAAAATACGATCCTATTACTTTCGTTTGTCTTTTGAATTATTATTAAAGGCTATTAGATTGAAAGATTCTCTTAATCTGCTTCTAACTCGATTGCCATAATGATGTTCTAGTTCTGATGCAGATAGGTTAGTGGTGAGATGGGTCTTGACTTTTTTAATGCGATTGTTTACATTTCAGAACTCTAGTTATGAACGCCTTGCAATGCCAGTTAGAGCGGTACTGAATAATTTTTATTGTTGCTGTGATGGGGTTTTTGCGCGAATTGTTGGTAGTTTTTTTTTGGATCCAGTTTGTTTAAAAAGTAAGAAAAAACTTAAAAAAACAAGCGTCATTTTACGCTGTATGCATTTTGTGTGCACTAATAAAAAACAAAAAAGCCGTAAAAGTCAAAACGACGTTTACGGCTTTAGTAAAGCGGAGAAAGAGGGATTCGAACCCCCGGAGGTGTGACCCTCAACAGTTTTCAAGACTGCCGCATTCGACCACTCTGCCATTTCTCCCAGTGTATCGCTGTGGGTTATTACCCCAATGCGGGTGCAAATATAGCAACCTTTTTTCATTCTTTCAAAGAAAAAATCTGAAAATTTTAAAAACTATTTTCGCTGCTTCGGTAATAAATTTAGCTTCTGTTAGTTGGATAGCGTTTCAAATCTTATTTTTGCATAAATAATAAAAAGGATATGAGTATTATTGGACCGTTACAATGGCGCTATGCCACAAAAGCTTTTGATACTTCAAAAAAAGTATCGGCCGAAAAACTAGATATTATAAAACAAGCCTTTAATTTAACCGCTACATCCTACGGCTTACAACCTATAAAATTGGTAATTGTGTCTAGTAAAGCCCTGAAACAGCAGTTGGTTCCCATTGGTATGAACCAAAAACAAATAGGGCAAGCTTCGCATATTTTAGTATTGTGTATTCAAACCAATATTGATAAGGCATTTGTAGCTAACTATTTTCAGCGCGTGCACCATATTAGGCAAACACCAAAAACTATTTTACAACCGTTTCAGGATTTTTTGATAGCCGATTTTGAATCTAAAAATCAAGAAGCTGTTGAAGCTTGGGCAGTAAAACAAGCATATTTGGCCATGGGTAATTTGTTAACAGTTTGTGCGGTAGAAGGAATAGATGCCTGCCCCATGGAAGGGTTTAAACCAGAGGAAGCAGATGCGCTATTAGACTTACAGTCGCAGGGTTTAAAATCGGTTTTATTACTTCCTATTGGCTACCGCGCTGATAACGATATGTTTGCCGATTTTAAGAAAGTTAGAAAACCCATTGCAGAGAGTATAATAGAATTGTAACTTTAAAATTTAAAAAATTATTGTTATGCCAGGATTTGAACTGTTTGGCGATGCTGAACGTAAGGAAGTGCAAGATGTTTTAGATAGCGGTGTTTTAATGCGTTATGGCTTTGATGCTATGCGCGAAGGCCACTGGAAGGCCAAAGACCTAGAGCACACACTGCAAACTAAATTACAAGTAAAACACGCGCACCTGGTTTCCAGCGGTACGGCAGCGGTATCGGTTGCAATGGCTGTAGCTGGTGTTGGGGCAGGAGACGAGGTTATAATGCCTACGTTTACCTTTGTGGCCAGTTTTGAAGCCATTATGATGCTAGGCGCCATTCCTGTTTTAGTGGATATAGATAGCAGCTTAACGTTAGATCCGCAAGCAGTAGAGGCGGCCATTACGCCAAAAACAAAAGCTATTATGCCTGTTCATATGTGTGGAAGCATGGCCAATTTATCCGCTTTACAAGCCATTTGCAGCAAGCATAATTTATTGTTAATTGAAGATGCCTGCCAAGCTATAGGCGGTTTTTATAAAGGCAAACCCTTGGGTAGTATTGGTGATTTAGGTTGCTTTTCATTCGATTTTGTAAAAACCATTACTTGCGGCGAAGGTGGTGTAGTAGTAACAAACAACACCAATTATTACAAGCATGCTCATGAATATACAGATCATGGTCACGACCACATTGGCATGGATAGGGGAGCCGAAGCACACCCATATTTAGGTTATAATTTCCGGATTTCGGAATTACAAGCAGCCGTGGGCTTGGCGCAAGCCAGACGCTTGTACGATTTTGTGGCCATTCAGAAAAAACACTATCAGCTTATTAAAAATATTCTGGCTTCCATACCAGAGCTGCGCTTCCGAACAGTTCCTGAAGGTGGCGAGGAGAGTTATGGATTTTTAAATTTCTTTTTACCAGATTTAGAAACAGCTAGGAAAACAATGGCAGGATTTAAAACGGCAGGTGTGGATGCGTGTTTTCATTATTTCGACAACAATTGGCATTATATCCGTAAATGGGATCATTTAAAAAACTTAAAAACACTTTATCCTGTTTCGCCCGAGGTGAAAGCTGGATTGGCCTATTTACAAACGAAATCTTTTGAGCAATCTGACTTATTTATAGGCCGAAATATTTCGTGCTTAATAAAACTTTCATGGACAGAGGATATGGTGCTAGAACGTGCTCATAAAATGAAGACTGCCATTTTGGAAGCCCTAAAATAAACCTAAACTTTAGGCAAATAAAAATGGCTTTCTGTGTATAATAACAGAAAGCTATTTTTTATGTAGTATAACCTATAAGTTGACAAAGCAAAAAATTACCAACCCAAGTTATAGAAGTTTTATTTGTTAATAAGGAACGTGTTCCACAATTTCCAATCCGTAACCAATCATGCCAACACGCTTGGTTAACTGACTGTTGGAAATAAGGCGTAGTTTATGAATGTTTAAGTCGTGAAGAATTTGGGCACCAATACCAAAATCCTTGGAATCCATCTCTATGCGTGGTGCTTTAACAACAACTCCTGCTTCCTGCGAATTTTTAAGGACATTTAAGCGCTTTAGAAGGTTCATGGAAGCCGACTGCTGATTAATAAAAATAACAGCGCCTTTACCTGCTTGGTTAATAACCTTAAACATATCGTCTAATTTCTGATCGGCGTTATTGGTTAAAGTGCCTAAAATGTCATGGTTTACAAGAGTGGCATTTACACGCGTAAGAACAGCTTCATTTTTAGTCCAGCTTCCCTTTGTTAAGGCGATATGCACTTGGTTATTGGTAGTTTGGTTGTAAGCACGTAAGCGGAAAGCGCCAAAACGGGTTTCTAAATCGAAGTCTTCAATTTTTTCAATTAACGAATCGTGTTGCATACGGTAGGCTACCAAATCTTCAATAGAAACAATTTTTAAATCGAATTTTTTAGCCACTTCCATAAGCTGTGGTAAACGCGCCATAGTGCCGTCTTCGTTCATAATTTCAACAATAACACCAGCTGGTTTTAAGCCGGCTAGTCGGGCAAAATCTATGGCTGCTTCGGTATGTCCCGTGCGGCGCAACACACCACCTTCTTTAGCTACTAATGGGAAAATATGTCCTGGTCTGGCTAGCTCAAATGGTTTAATAGAATCATCTACCAACGCCTGAATTGTTTTTGCACGATCTGCAGCTGATATCCCAGTGGTAACACCATGCCCACGTAAATCTACAGAAATAGTAAAGGCCGTTTCCATGGGGTCGGTGTTGTTATGAACCATCATATTTAACTCCAAAGCTTTACAACGCTTTTCGGTTAAAGGTGTACAAATTAAACCACGGCCATGCATAGCCATAAAATTTACCATTTCTGGGGTTACCTTTTCGGCAGCCGCAAGAAAATCGCCTTCATTTTCTCGGTTTTCGTCGTCCACAACAATTATAACCTTGCCATTTCGGATGTCGTTAATAGCATCTTCTATAGAATCTAACTGAAATGTTTTATTGTTGTTTTTAGTGTTTGTGGCTGTAGACATAACGCTGTTTTAATTGAGGTGCAAAGATATTGCTTATTTTAAAGGAAATGAAAAGACTTTATTTATTTTACTTTTAATTATGAGGTGTTTTAGCGGATAAAAAATAAAACCTAACGTTAACACCAAAGGATTTCTAGAGGGTCTAAATGTGGTTACTAGCTTGTTTAATTTCCAACTGTTTTTTACCGTTAAAGCAAAATACACCGTGTAAACGACTGCAGCTATGCCGCTAATTTGCAAACCAATAGTGGCAACTTCTGCTAACTTGTTGTTTTTTAGTATAAAATATAATACAAACAATACTACCGCTACCACATAACAGATATACGCAATATTGGCATGAATTTTATAATCTTGAAGCGTTTTGGTTACGGTTGCTTGTGTACTGGCATCTAGGTTTAGACTTTTAGGAGCTTCCTGATTTGTTTGATTGGTTTTTTTATCTAATTTGAATAATTTTTTTAGCGGCTCAGTTATGTGGTCAAATTCAAATAAACCACGGTCTGCTGTGGCTCGTTTGGTTAAATAGTAGCCTAAAGGCAACATGATTAGGGTAGAAAACCAAGCTGCAAATACGGGATTTAAACTACCGTCTTTAGCACTATTTTTGGCAAAAATACCAATGAAATGATAGGTTAAAAACAAAAATATTGCAATTACCATAGGCAAACCAAGACCGCCTTTTCTAATTAAGGCTCCCAGCGGCGCTCCAACAAAAAATAAAATAATACACGCAAAGCCTAAAGCTAATTTTTCGTGCAGTGCTATAATGTGCCTGTTTAACCAAATGCTTCGTTCTTTAAAATACTGACTTCTTACAGCTATTATCTGGTTGGTGCTTTTTAAGGAGTTTAAAGCCTGATCCAGCATCTGAATTTTTTTTCGGTCGTCGTATAAATCTAATACATCCCCGTTAAAGGTAGAGTCGATGCTTTTTTTAACAGTTATACCGGTGTTTAGAGCTGGTAAGTTGGACCGGTTGTACAAGCTGGTGGCAAAATCTGAATAATCGTTTTTTAAGGCCAGGTCCAACGAATCGATAGTGTAACGTAAATCGGCTATATTAAGCATATTGTATTTATCCGATACATTTTTTTCGTCTAAATCGCTACTGTTTAACTGCGATAAATCGATATTTATGGTGTACTTCTGAAAATAACTGGTAACCATAGGGTGCCTGTTTCTATCGTTGCGATCTTTAGGTGGGGTATCGTCGTAAAAGTAACCATCGTATAAAATAAATTGTAACAAATCGGAATCTTCTTCGCCTATTAACTCTCCCGTTTTGGCAACAATGGTAGTGGTATTGCTTCTGTTAGCACTGTTTTTTTTGTGCATAACAACACCTTCCAAATAGCGCCCATTTTTACCAGATTTTTTGTTCACTTTAATGGTGTAATCCATTACATCATTAAACTGCCCTTCGGCAATAACCATGGCTGGTTTTAAGGTGGCTATGTTTTTTCGAAGGTTATGCGAGTTAAATTCTGCCCATGGAATAACATTGTTAGCAAAGAAAAAGGTTATTATACCCAAGCCAACAATAAAAATACTTAAACCTCTCATGGCTCGTTGCAGCGAGGTTCCGGTAGACTTCATAGCAGCAAATTCGTAATTTTCTGCAAAGCTGCCAAATACCATTATGGAGGCCAATAAAATAGTTAAAGGCAGCACCAAAGGCATTAATTTTGGTGTGAAATAGAATAGAAATTTTAAAATAACAATGAGGTCTAAATCCTTGCCTGCCAATTCTTTTATGTACAACCAAATGGTTTGCAACACAAAAATGAGCATGAGTATAATAAAGACACTAAAAAAGGTTTTTAAGTACGTGGTAAGTATGTAACGGTCTAGTATTTTCACACCTTTAAATTTTCCTAATCATTGTACACATTAAAACTACCTAAAATTTAAAAGTTCTGAATACAAACGTTGTATTTAGGTTGTTACAGGGGGTTTTTAGCAGCATTAATCTAGCTTATTAATGTAATGATCCTTGTATTTATTGGCGTCAAAGGTAAATAAGGTTTTTGAAAGCGGTTCGTTAGTTTTAAAAGAATTAACGGTTAAGGTTGTTTTTGTACTGTTTTTCCCGGTTTCTATTAGGTTATAAATATGAAACGTTTGGGCATCAATACCAAGAAGAATATTTTTAATTTCTGAATTTGAATCGATTGGGGTTAACTTAACGTACTGAATTTTCCGCCCTTGCACATTCTGCATGATATCCATTTTATAGGTGTAGCCGTCTTCGTAAAACGATAGCATTTTGCTAGGTGTAATGCTGTTTTCGTCTTCGGTATTGTTGGATGAAATGGTGACTTCTTCATCGTCTGGACTAATGCTATATAAAGTTTTGCCATCAAAAATTCGGGTAATTCCCAAAATATTTAAACGATATTTATCGCCTTCAATGACCACATCGCCACGAGTTTCCTGACGAATGTTTTCTTTTTCGTTGTGTAAAGCGTATTTAAAATCGATTGAAATATTGTTGTAACTCTTTACTTTTTTAGACACTTTGTTCAACAATTCTTTTGCCTCTTTATCTTGCGCAAATGAGAAGGAAGTAGTGAGCACTAAAAATAATACCAATAATTTTTTCATTCTGTGTGTTGTTAGTTTAAACGGTTTTAAAAAAGCGTGTTATATTATGTGTTTTCGTTATCTAATAATTGGTTTAAGGCAGTTAAATCGGGCACCAGCACTTGCCGTGCTTTACTGCCTTCAAAACCACCAACAATACCTGCTGCCTCTAGCTGGTCTATAAGTCGGCCGGCTCTGTTATAACCTAATTTAAGCTTACGCTGCAATAAGGATGCCGAGCCCTGTTGCGCGGTTACAATAATTTCTGCGGCATCTCTAAACAACGCATCTCTGTCGCTAATATCCACATCAATACTTGTGCCACTTTCTTCGCCCACATACTCGGGAAGCAGGTGTGCATCTGGATAGGCTTTTTGCGACCCAATAAAGTCGGTTATTTTTTCAACCTCTGGAGTATCTACAAAGGCACATTGTAACCTAATCATTTCGTTTCCTTGGGTAAATAGCATGTCGCCTCTACCAATAAGTTGGTCGGCTCCAGCACCGTCTAAAATGGTTCTAGAATCTATTTTACTGGTTACCCGGAATGCAATACGCGCAGGAAAGTTTGCCTTAATAATACCGGTAATGACATTTACCGATGGCCGTTGCGTGGCCACTATTAGGTGAATACCAATAGCTCGGGCTAACTGTGCCAAACGCGCTATAGGTGTTTCTACCTCTTTTCCGGCAGTCATAATTAAATCGGCAAACTCATCGACCACCAAAACAATATATGGTAAAAACTGATGGCCGTCATTCGGGTTTAATTTTCGGGCCTTAAATTTAGCGTTGTATTCTGCAATGTTTCGGCAAAACGCATTTTTTAGAAGCTCATACCTATTATCCATTTCAATACACAAGGAGTTTAAGGTATTAATAACCTTGGTATTGTCCGTTATAATGGCTTCCTCGCTATCGGGTAGTTTTGCCAAATAATGGCGTTCAATTTTATTAAATAAGGTTAGTTCCACCTTTTTCGGATCGACTAAAACAAATTTAACTTCAGCCGGATGCTTTTTGTATAATAAGGATGTTAAAACCGCATTTAAACCAACAGATTTACCTTGTCCGGTGGCACCAGCCATAAGCAAGTGAGGCATTTTGGCTAAATCTACTACAAACGTTTCATTGCTAATGGTTTTACCTAATGCAATGGGCAAAGCCATTTCTGATTTTTGAAATTTTTGCGAGGCAATAACCGAACGCATAGATACTATGGTAGCGTTTTTATTGGGCACCTCAATACCAATAGTACCTTTTCCAGGAATAGGCGCTATTATACGAATACCAAGAGCAGATAGGGACAAGGCAATATCGTCTTCTAAATTTTTTATTTTTGAAATACGCACACCCGCATCTGGAATAATTTCATACAAGGTTACCGTAGGGCCAATGGTAGCTTTTATATTGGTAATTCCTATTTTGTAGTTGTTTAGGGTTTCTACAATTTTGTCTTTATTTTCCTCTAATTCTGATTGATTAATGGTAATGCCTTCAGAATCGTATTTTTTTAATAAATCTAAAGAAGGAAATTGGTAATTACCAAGCTCTAATGTTGGATCAAACTGACCAAAATCTGCTACCAACTTATTAGCTAAATTATCGGTTTCAGATAGTTCCTCGGGCGTTTCTTCCACCTCAATAGTCATTTCTGGAGTTTCCACATCTACCTGAAAGCTTGGCGCTGTATCAGTTGGTTTTTCGGGTTTAGGTGGCTCTGATTGTTTCGTGTTTTCTGTTTGCTTTTCAACATCTAGTGCGAATGCGGTTTTAATGGCTTCGGCCTCTTCGGCTAAATTATTATCCAAAGGCACCATGTCGTCTGTGTCTGTTTTGGTGTTTTGAATGTTACTTTCTACACCAGATTTTACGCGAAAAAATAGATTTTTAATATGGTCGAAGGTTAGTTTAAACCGAATAGCCAAATACGTTATTAAACCAAAAAGGAGTAGGAGGATGGTGCCAATTTTACCTATATATATTTGTAAATAGGCATTCATTTCATAGCCTATTACACCTCCTAATAAAGGCCATGTTTTAGAAAAGAAACCAAATAATACAGCAAACCAAACAGTAATTAATATGCCCCAAAACCAGTGTTTGCGTAGCTTTGCTAGCGGACTATTGGTAATTACAAAAATACCCGACAAAAACACCAGTCCTGCAAACATAAAGGCAGCAACGCCAAAGCCTTTGTAAATGAAAAAATGACTTAACCAAGCACCTAATTTACTTAACCAGTTTTTGGATGCTACTGTTTTGTTGGTGAATTCGGAAAGCGTGCTTTGATCTTGTGTGCCCGTAAAAAAATAGGAAATAAAAGAAATGAAAAGCAGTACCCCAGCAATAAGTAAAAAACTACCAAGTATCAGTTTTTGCTGATTTGATAGTTTTAAACGCGGTTTTGACAACTTGGTTTTGGTTGCTTTTGTTTTCTTTTTAGCCATACATATTTTCCGTAAACGGAAAAATTTAATTTATTATTTAAAGCCTTATTTATGGGCGTTGTCCACGTTGGGACAACCAAGGCAAAAATACAAATAGTTAGCGTTTATCCTAAACCAAAATGTATTTTAAAAACTTTGGGAATGTAAATAATTAAACCCATAATAATGGCTATTATAGCAAATAAAAAAACAGCACCAGCGGCTATGTCTTTTATAACACCAATTTCCTTGTGCTGATGCGGATGCACAAAATCTGCCAATTTTTCAATGGCAGTATTAAGTCCTTCAAGGGCTATTACAATACCAATTACCCCAATTTGAATTAACCATTCTGTTGGCGATATGGCATAATAATAGCCCGCAAATGTTACTATAAACCCAATAACTATTTGCACTTGCAAACTAGCTTCGGTACGTATTAAAATACACGCTCCGTTAACAGCATAAGCAATGCTTTTTAATCGGTTTATAATAAAGGACTCTTTTTTAGGCATCCATTAAGGCCTCTAAAGCGGCTTTGTAATTAGGCTCGTTTGCTGTTTCTTGTACTTGTTCGGTATGTAAAACCGTACCGTCTTCATTTAACACTACCACGCTGCGCGACAATAAACTTTCTAAAGGTCCTGTGGTAAAGGTAACCCCGTAACTAGCGCCAAAATTACCATCCTTAAAATCGGATAAGGATACAACATTGTCCAAACCTTCCGCTGCACAAAAACGGTTTAAAGCAAAAGGTAAATCTTTAGAAATACACAAAACTTTGGTATTATCTAGTTCGCTTGCTTCTTGGTTAAATTGCCTAACCGAGGCCGCGCAAGTACCTGTATCAATACTCGGGAAAATATTTAATACCACTTTATGACCTGCATAATCTTGCAAGGATTTAGTTGCTAAATTGGTATCTGTTAGTTTAAAATCAGGCGCTTTGCTTCCTACTTTTGGAAGGTTTCCTTTTGTTTCTATGTTATCGCCATGTAATGTAACTGTTGCCATTTTTTATATTTTAAAATTGAACTTAAATGTAAGAAATTAAGTGGAAATATCAGGTTCATTTTAAAAAGGCTAACGTTAAAGTTTTGGTAAAAGGATCTTATTTGTTTAACTTTAATCTATATTTGTTAAACAAAAAATAAACAAAATTGCTATGAAAAAGAAAAATTTAGTAAAAACGCTTGCTGTTAGTTTTATGATTTTAATCGCTATGAACGTGCAAGCACAGGACAAAAACATTGTTGAAACTGCGGCAGCATCAGCCGATTTTAGCACCTTGGTAGCCGCTGTAAAGGCAGCCGATTTGGTAACTGTATTATCTGGAAAAGGACCTTTTACAGTGTTTGCACCAACTAATGAGGCCTTTGGAAAATTGCCAGCTGGCACTGTTGAAGGTTTATTGAAACCTGAAAACAAAGAAACCCTTCAAACTATTTTAAAATACCACGTGGTGTCTGGATCTGTTATGGCAGCCGATGTTGTGGCATTAATTAAAAAGTCGAACGGAAAAGCACAAATTGAAACGGTTGTTGGTGGGAAACTAACGGCCCAAATGAAAGATGGCGCTGTTTATTTAGTGGACGAAAAAGGTAACTGGTCGCAAGTAACGGCAACCGACTTAAAAACTTCTAATGGTGTGATACATGTTATAGACACCGTAGTCATGCCCAACTAAACCTACTTTAATGTTATTTAAAAGCCACCTTTTACAGGTGGTTTTTTTTATATTAATGTTTTGGATTTCGTTACAGATATACTACGACAATTACTAAAACCTAAAGAAGTATCAATCACATTCTGTTGTACAAAAAATAAAAGACAAGCCCTTTTAAAGGGCAAAAAAAAACCTTTAAACGTTTCCAGTTTAAAGGTTTTTTTGGTTTGGCTCAAAGCAAATTTACTTATCTATAGCACCTAAAACACGTTTCATAAAATTATTTAACGCTTCTTTTTTAGGCGTGCCCTCTTTAATCATTGTATTCACCTCAATGGCACCATACATATTGGAAATTAATTCGCCAATAACATCCAGTTCTTCATCTTTTAGCGATGGCACCTCTGTAAGGGCTTCCAATGTTTCTATAGTTTCTAGAACAAAATCTTCATCGTTTTCTTCTATAAACTGGGTTAAATGTTTAATTACAGGAAGTTTCATAGTATTTAAATTACGTTAGCCACCAAATCCTTTAAAACATCGAACTTGTTTGTTTGTTCTTGGCCAACAAATGCGCCCTTTTTAAACGTTGCAAAAGTAGGTAAGTTGTTTACTGATGCTAGTTTTCTACTTTCAGGGAATTTTTCAGCATCCACAATAACAAAAGTTGCGTTTTCGTGCTCTGTAGCTAATTTTTTAAATTTAGGTTTCATAATACGGCAATTACCGCACCATGTAGCTGAATATTGAACGATTACAGTATCGTTGGTATTTACAATTTCTTGTAAGTTATCTTGATTAAGTTCCTGTACCATTGTTGTTTATTTTTAGGTAATTAAAGCCCTCCTGTAACAGAAGGACTTTAATTATAATGATTAAAAAATTTGTAAATATTGGGTTTAAAAAACCTAACAGAAGTGCTTTAGTGAGAAGCTAAATAAGCTGCTGTACCTTTAGCATTAGCTTGCATAGCGTCTTTGCCTTCTTCCCAGTTTGCTGGACAAACCTCGCCATTCTTTTGAACGTGCGCGTAAGCATCAATTAAGCGTAAAAATTCGTTTACATTTCTACCTACAGGCATGTGGTTAATACCTTCGTGAAACACCGTTCCTTCCTCGTCAATTAAGTAAGTAGCACGGTATGTTACGTTGTCTCCTTCAACAGTTACAATACCTGTTTCTTCGTTGTACTGCTCGTTTGTAATATCTAATATACCTAACGTAGAAGATAGGTTTCTGTTGCTATCCGCTAATATTGGATACGTTACGCCTTCAATACCACCGTTGTCTTTTGCTGTGTTTAACCAAGCAAAATGTACCTCTGGTGTATCGCAAGACGCACCTATAACAATAGTATTACGCTTTTCAAACTCTTTTAATGCTTCTTGGAAAGCGTGTAACTCCGTTGGACATACAAACGTAAAATCTTTTGGATACCAAAACAACAATACTTTTTTCTTGTTATTTACTGCTTCTTCTAATACGTTTAATTTAAATGTATCGCCCATTTCGTTCATTGCGTCTACGTTTAAATCTGGGAATTTTTTTCCTACAAATGCCATGTTTTTATATTTAATTGTTAATACTAATTACTCTGATGCAAATATAGGAACAAGCAAGCGTTATATGCTGTTTTTGAAATTCAAATTTCTTATTGAAGTATAGTTTTAAACTATTGTTTTGATAGAGGTCAATAGTTTAGCGTTATTTAGTTTTTAACGTTCTAATTTTTAGGTTTATAGCCGCAAAAAATAGGGTCATAAAAGGGCTTAACCAGTTAAAAATGGCGTACACAAAATAATCTGCCACGGATACCCCTAAAACACTACTTTGATATGCTCCGCAGGTATTCCAAGGAATTAAAACCGAGGTTACGGTTCCAGAATCCTCTAAAGTACGACTTAAATTTTCGGGTGCTAGGCCTTTATCTTGGTAGGCTTTTTTGAACATTTTTCCTGGAATAACAATAGCCAAATACTGATCGCTTGCAATGGTATTTAAACCTAAACAGCTTATAACAGTACTTGCAAACAATCCGAAAATAGTTGTAGCAAAGGATAGCAACACTTTAGTAATGCGTGCTAATGCGCCAATGGCATCCATAACACCGCCAAAAAACATGGCGCAACATATTAAAAGAATGGTCCATATCATACCTTTCATACCTCCAGCCGCAAATAAATCGTTTAGTTTACTGTTATCGGTTACAATTTGTGTGTCTGTAAAAATGGCATTAATGGTAGCACGAATTTTACTTTCTGCTAACGTATCCAGAATATTAGGTTGAAAAATAAAAGCAAATACAGCCGCTAGCAAAACACCCACGCCCAAAGCTATTAGTGGTTTTGTTTTTAGAAGTATTAAAATAATAACCACCAATGGTACAATAAAAAGAAATGGCGTGATGGTAAAGGTGCTCTCAATGCTTTGTAATAAACTACTTAAATCGGCTGTACCAGTTGTGTTTATAGTCATGCTCATAATGGTAAAAGCTATTAAGGTTATTATAACCGTTGGAACAGTAGTAAAAGCCATATACCTAATGTGCGTAAACAAATCGGTTCCCGCCATGGCTGGTGCCAAGTTAGTAGTATCGCTTAATGGCGACATTTTATCGCCAAAGTAGGCGCCGGAAATAGCAGCACCTGCAATCATTCCGGTGGGTATGCCCAACGCACTTCCAATACCAATAAGCGCAATACCTACCGTGGCCGCGGTGGTCCATGAACTTCCAGTAGCAATGGAAATAATGGCACAAATAATAACCGAAGCTGGCAAAAAAATAGCCGGACTTAATACTTGTAAGCCGTAATAAACCATGGCAGGAATTACGCCGCTTATAAGCCAAGTACCAGCCAAAGCACCGACTAAAAAAAGAATCATGATAGGTACAAAAACACTCTGAAGATTCTCCCAAACCTCCTTTGCCATAGCCTGAATTTTAACTTTGTTAAAAAAACCAACTATAGCAGCAATTCCCGCACCAATTAATAGTATAAATTGATTGGAATATTCGCCTAAAGCTTCGCCATCGGCTAGAAATATATTGTAAGCTAACATACACATTAACAATAGTACTGGGGTTAAGGCTTCCCAAATTGTCAACTCTTTGTTTTCAATTATTGTTTCATCCTCCAATCCCATGTTGGAGCTAGTGTTGTCATTCTGCATCTGTTTTTTGAATTTGTTGGGGCTGTAATGTTACGATTTTCAGATAAAGTATGCAAATGCCTGTTATGCTCTGTTTTGTTAATATTTTAGTTGGAACAGAGCTAGCATCATATATGTTACCCAAAATTACCTTTTTCTTAAAAAATGGAATTTTATGTTTTTACCTCTCTCTTTATATAATTTTGAACAAAAAAAAGGAGTTTAGTGAATAAACTCCTTGATATGTAAGTAACAACCAACACGGCGTTATAATATGTTAAGTGTTGTCATGCATTCACGCATCATTTTATAGGTACGCTCAATATCGGCATCCAAACCTATGGAGAAACGGATTAAACCATCGCTTAACCCCATTTCTTTTTGCTCTTCTTCCGGAATTTCAGAGGATGTAGAACTTCCTGGAGCTGAAAATAAGGTTTTGTAAAATCCTAGACTAACCGCCAGGTATCCAAGATTTTTTTCTTGCATTAATTCCATTAAAGCGTTTGCCTTTTCTAACGAACCCACATCTATAGTAAGCATGCCACCAAAGCCATAGGTATCGTTCATCATAGCTTTAAATATGTTGTGAGATGGATGCGAGGCTAGGCCAGGATAAACAGTTTTTAAGCCATCTGCTTCAAATTTTTCAGCTAAATAATGTGCATTTACACTATGCTGTTTTACACGAATATGCAAGGTGCGCAAGTTTTTTAATATCGACGCAGCACGCAAACTGTCCATAGTAGCCCCTAACAACATGCAAGCGCCATCGTTTACGTTGCGCAAATTGTTTATAAATTCTTCTGTACCACAAATAACACCGCCTACGGTATCGCTGGAACCGTTTATAAACTTCGTTAAACTATGAATTACAATATCGGCACCTAATTGTGCTGGTGAAATAGACAATGGTGAAAACGTATTATCTACTACCAGCTTTAAATCGTGTTTTTTAGCTATTGCAGCTAAACTTGCAATATCTGCAACCTCTAATAATGGATTACTTACGGCCTCGCAATATAAAATTTTAGTGGTGGGAGTAATAGCTGCCTCTACAGCCTCTAAATTTGTTATGTCTACAAAACTAGTTGTTACTTGAAATCGAGGTGCAAAATTCTTTAAAAACGCGTAAGTACCACCATAAATAGTTCGACTAGACACTACGTGGTCGCCAGCGCCACATAGCTGCATAATAACCGGCGTTATGGCACCCATTCCAGAAGCGGTTACATTAGCTGTTTCCGTACCTTCCATAGCCGCTAGCGCTTGCCCTAAATAAAGGTTGGAAGGCGTGGAGTGACGCGAATATAAATAACAACCATCTGCGTTGCCCTCAAAAGTATCGAACATGGTTTTTGCAGATAAAAAAGTATAGGTTGATGAATCGGAAATAGATGGGTTTACACCCCCAAATTCGCCAAAATATTGTAAATCTTGAATGTTGTTTGCTGGTTTGAATGCCATTTGCTACAGGAATTTAAATTAATATTATGGTAAAAATCGTAAATTTTAGATAATTAATCAATGTTCATGCTATCATTTAAACTATAAAACTAAAAAAATAGTCTTTTATAGATTCTGTTTCTTTAAATATGATTATTATTGTTTTTTAAAGGAAAAATTATCCAAAAAGATGACTTTTGATACTACCGATATTCAGTTGCTGCATTATTTGCAAGCAGATGCCAAACAAACTACTAAAGAGCTCGCTCATAAATTAAACCTATCTGTTACAGCAGTTTACGAACGCATTAAAAAGTTAGAGCGCAGTGGTGTTATTGCGCAATATGTAGCGCTAGTAGATAAAAACAAAATAGATAGAAGTTTTGTTGCCTTTTGCCACATAAAACTGGTACAACATACGCAAGATAATATTGTAAAATTTGAGCGGGAAGTTACTAGTTTAAAAGAGGTTGTGGCTTGTTACCATATAAGTGGCGATTATGATTATCTTTTAAAAGTAGTGGTACAGGATATGGAAAAATTTAGGGACTTTATGGTTAAAAAATTAACATCTATTAGTCATATAGGCAGTACACACAGTATGTTTGTAATTAATGAAGTAAAGCATACCACTGCTATTCGTTTGTAATAACAGTTTTACGCTTTCTTACTTATAATTATATTAAAACCATTTTAAACGTGTTTATGAAACCACATCTTATTTTGGCAGCACTGTGCTTCTTACTGTTTAACGCTTGCAAGAGTGTCAAAAAACACAATATGTTGGTTGCTAGTTTGCATCCGGTACAGCACTTGCATGAAGATGTGGATGCCGTGCACAAAAAACTAAAAAAACACCATCCGCGTTTATACCAATACATAAGTAAGTCTGCATTAGATTTTAAATTTGATAGCTTAAAATTAAGTATTTCCAAACCGTTAAGCAGTGCTGAATTTTATGAAAAATTAGCACCTGTTTTAATGGCTGTAAAACAAGGCCACATTGGCGTAGCACCGCCACAAAAGTGGTTTACAAAATCTGAAAGACGCGTGCTTGGCAAAAGCAAATTTGAATTTTATGATTTGGAATTTAAGTACCTAGATTCTGCCTTATATGTTTCTAACACAAAACCAGACTCCCTTTTATTGGGTAGCCAGGTTTTGGCGGTAGGGGGAGACCCGGTATCCACTTTAATAGAAAAATACAAAACGCTTTTTGCTTCAGACGGCTACAACACCACATTATTTAACCGGCAAATTGGCAGTAGCTTCCACAAACTCTATTTCCGAGATCAAGGTTTTTCAGATAGCTTACAAGTTACCTTCAAAAAAAGTGACTCGGTGTTTACGCGCATGTTTAGACGTATTCCCAAAGATACCCCGCAAACAGAACGCAGTAATAAAACCCATGTAACAGAAAACATAAAACAACTTACCCGAA
The DNA here is from genome assembly GCF_042684585.1 of Bizionia sediminis. Classification (NCBI taxonomy): domain Bacteria; kingdom Pseudomonadati; phylum Bacteroidota; class Flavobacteriia; order Flavobacteriales; family Flavobacteriaceae; genus Bizionia; species Bizionia sediminis. Next base: position 771,305 of record NZ_JBHULS010000001.1, on the reverse strand, counting down.
CAGAAAAACTTCGGAAAAAACAAATAGCTCGAGAAAAACGCCAACGCGATAAAATTTACGGTTTAGAGAAGGAAGCTGGCATTTACACCCGAAACTTTAATTTTGCACCAGCCGATAGTAGTGTAGCTATCATGAAAATTAGAGCCTTTAGCAACGGTAATTACAAAAGATTTTACAAACAAAGTTTTGCGCTACTAGATAGCTTAAAAACACCTCATTTAATCTTGGATTTACGTGATAATGGGGGTGGTCGTATTTCGGAAATAGCTTATTTGTTCCGTTTTTTAGCCCGAGAGGACTATCAATTTATAAACCCAAGTCAAGTAACTAGCAGACTGCCCATTTTAGATTATGCCTTTAGTAATGGCGCGCCCGTATCCTTAAAAATAGTAGCTGGGGTGTTTTCACCGTTTATTGCAACGCATAACCTAATTAAAACAAAAAAAATTAACGACACCATTTATTACCGTTTTCGTTATTCCAAAACGCAATCGCCATTTAAAAAGGCTTTTAAAGGCCATATGTATGTGCTAATAAATGGTAATTCCTTTTCGGCCTCGGCTATATTGGCAACTAACCTTCACGGGCACAAACTAGCAACATTTATAGGAGAAGAAACCGGAGGCGCTTATAACGGAACGGTTGCTGGGCTATTTAAAATTTATAACCTACCACACAGCCGTATAAAAGTGCGTTTAGGTATTATGCAAATAGAAGCACCTTTTAAAACAGAACCCGATGGCTATGGCATAAAACCCGACGTGTCTATAAAACCAACTTGGCAGGATATTGTAAACAAAAACGACCCCGAACTTGAATGGCTATTGGAGGCCATTAATAAGCATTAGCACATGCATTTCTATACAGCAGCATGTTAACTTTGCATGCGCCTGTATTATCCAACATCTTTTTTATTGTCTACCTGTAAAACATTTGTATTTTTGTGGTAGTTAAAAAAAACGGCCTATTTACAGTGCCAAAGAAAATCTTTTATAATTAAAGAAACAACACTATGAATTCATACGATGTAGCCATTATTGGCTCGGGACCTGGAGGTTATGTAGCAGCCATTCGTTGCGCCCAACTTGGATTAAAAACAGCAATAATAGAAAAATATCCAACCATGGGAGGAACTTGCCTAAATGTGGGCTGTATACCTAGTAAAGCCTTACTGGACTCCAGTCATCATTACGAAGATGCTGTCAAGCATTTTGAAGAGCATGGTATCGATATTCCAGGAGAAATTAAGGTGAATTTAAAACAAATGATTGCTCGTAAGCAAGCTGTTGTAGATACAACCACTGGTGGTATAAATTTCCTGATGAAGAAAAACAATATAGATGTTTACCAAGGGGTGGGAAGTTTTAAGGATGCTACGCATATTGAAATTTCGGGTGATAAATCATTAGAAATTGAAGCAAAAAATACCATTATTGCCACTGGAAGTAAACCTTCTAATTTACCTTTTATTAAGCTGGATAAAGACCGTATCATAACATCTACCGAAGCTTTAAAACTAAAAGAAATCCCAAAACACATGATTGTTATTGGTGGTGGTGTTATTGGTTTGGAACTCGGGCAAGTATACAAGCGTTTAGGTGCAGAGGTTTCTGTTATAGAATACATGGACCGGATAATCCCAACTATGGATTCTGGTTTATCTAAAGAATTAACCAAGGTATTAAAAAAGCAAAAGTTCAAAATTAATACCTCGCACAAAGTGAAATCGGTTGAGCGCATAGATAACGAGGTGATTGTAAAAGCGGAAAACAAAAAAGGAGAGGAAGTTACGTTTAAAGGCGACTATTGTTTGGTTTCTGTTGGTAGAAGTCCCTATACTGCAGGCTTAAATGCCCAGGCAGCGGGTGTAAACCTGAATGAACGCGGCCAAATTGAAGTTAATGAGCACTTACAAACAAGTACAAAAAATATTTATGCCATTGGCGATGTTATAAAAGGCGCCATGCTGGCACATAAAGCCGAGGAGGAAGGTGTGTTTGTTGCCGAAACTATTGCAGGACAAAAACCACATATAGATTACAATTTAATTCCAGGTGTTGTTTACACGTGGCCTGAAGTTGCTTCTGTTGGAAAAACAGAAGAGCAGTTAAAAGAAGCTGGTGTAGCCTATAAAACAGGACAGTTTCCTATGCGTGCCTTGGGCAGAAGTAGAGCGAGTATGGATTTAGACGGTTTTGTTAAAATTCTAGCCGATGAAACCACAGATGAAATTTTAGGTGTTCACATGATAGGTGCCCGTGCAGCCGACTTAATTGCGGAGGCTGTTGTGGCCATGGAGTACCGTGCCTCTGCCGAAGATATTTCGCGTATGTCTCATGCCCACCCAACCTTTGCAGAAGCCGTAAAAGAGGCTGCTTTAGCTGCTACGGAAAACCGTGCTTTACACGTTTAAACCTTATAAATAGTCGTAAAAAGCGATAACTAATTTAAAGTATAATTAAAACCACTTCTGTATTGAAGTGGTTTTTTGCTTTCTAATAAGGTTATCTCTAGCCAGTATATTGCCTATTTATTCTAATTTTAAAGCGGTAAGAAATATAATAGTAATAAAACCGAATTGCTATAAGTTAATTTTGTAAATTGTTGGAAATGAATTAAAAAACCAACTATGCAGTTTACAGATTATTTAAGTATTACCCTAAAAATTATTGTTTCATTAAGCATTTTAAACGTGTGGTTGGTACAGTTCAACAAACCAACCAGATGGCGCGGCGGCGATGCAAAAACAATATTGGAAGAGTTTAAAGTTTACGGATTATCAAAAACGCAGTATTATATTATTGGGTTTCTTAAAATAAGTCTGGCACTTGTGTTATTAGTGTCCATACAATTTCAAAACCTTACCCTTTTAGGAAGTTTAGGATTGGCACTATTATTACTCGGTTCTATAGCCATGCACCTTAAAATAAAAGACCCACTGTACAAATCCTTTCCTGCGTTTTTGTTTTTAGTAATGACCGTAGTAATAGCCATTTTAGCTTGAAAATAAGCAATTTTATAAGGGTTTATAATGAATAAGGTAGGTAAATACAGCTATACTAGCTTGCAATAGCGCAAAAAAACATGCTGGCAAGCTCTGAAAAAAACTATCCTTAATGCGTATGCGAACTACAAATCCTGCTAGCATTAAAATACTTAAACCAACCGAAGCTGCTAGGAGCCAAGATGGCTTATAATAATAACCATATAACAAGCCTAAAGCACCCGCAATTTGCAAATAACCCGTAAGTTGTCTGTATTTAGGCAGCCCATAGCGTAAAAATTCTGTTTTTATAAAGTTGGAAACAAAGCAATTAATTCCAAAATAAAGGAATGCCAAACTAGAAAACCATATTAATACTGCCAAAAAATGCACCTTATCATTAAAAGTTGAAATGGCCATAAAGTATAACCACGATGTAAGGTTACAATAAAAAAGCGTGGTTTTTGCCACAAAACACCGTCTTTATTCATAAAAAACTATTTTACCCCACTAATTAGTTTCGTTGTTTTATGCCCGCCGCTCTTAAAAGAGTGTTTATATTTGTTGAAAATTACAAATATGTTAAAACAATTTTCAGCGTTAGGAATTAGAAGGGATCTTCAAGAAAGCTTAAAAAACTTGGGTATTACCGCGCCTACATCCATTCAAATAAAAACCATTCCAGTTTTATTAAATACGTCAAGCGATGCGGTTGTTTTAGCAAAAACAGGAACCGGCAAAACGGTAGCCTTTGGTTTGCCTATTTTACAACTTACTAATACGGATAGTACCCATATTCAATCCATTATTTTGGCGCCCACTCGCGAGTTAAGTCAGCAAATTTTTACGAATTTAGAATCATTTGCCAGCAACAGTCCAGATATTTCAATAGCCTTACTTTGTGGAGGCGTGCCCATAAAGCCACAAATTGAGCGCTTAAAAAAAACCACGCATATAGTAGTAGCAACACCCGGACGACTAGTAGATTTAATAGAGCGAGGCGCTATTAATCTGGAACATGTAGCCCAACTGGTGCTAGATGAGGCAGACGAAATGATAAGTGCTTTAAAAGAAGCTGTGGATGTTATTATTAAAAAACTTCCTAAAAACAGAAGACATTTGCTATTTACAGCAACCATGCCCGGAACCATTAAACAAGTAGTTCAAAACTATATGTCTAAACATGTTACCTATATAGAAAACGATATGGAAACAGTGGGGCACTCTGGTATTGAGCACGCCTATATTGTAGTTGAACCTATTGAAAAGCTTGATGTGTTATTACATTTTATTAACACGCAAGACGGCCAACAGGGACTAATTTTTTGTAAAACCAAAGCAGCCGTAAACAAATTAGCCAAAAAATTGGCGGCAAACAAATTTTCTGCAAGTGCCTTGCACGGCAGTTTGGCTCCAAGTATTCGAAATCGGGTCATGCAGCAGTTTAAGGATGGTTATATTAAAATTTTAGTAGCTACAGATTTGGCAGCACGTGGCATAGATGTTAAAAACATGGCTTATGTGGTTCATTACCATTTACCCGACACCTACGAAACTTACGTACACCGAAGCGGCCGAACAGCTAGAGTAGGGGCCAGTGGGTTATCGTTAAGCATTATACAAGCAGAGGAAGAACAAGATATTCCTGATTTTGAGCAAGAACTGGGTATTCAATTTCATACATATAAAAAGGCCGATCCGCAAAGTATTGCCGAAAACAACACCCTTATTTGGGCTAAAAAACTCTTTAAAACAAAACCAAATAAAACAGTTTCTGCCGATTTAAAAGCGCGTGTAAAAACTATTTTTCATCATTTATCGAAAGAGGAACTCGTAGAAAAACTTTTAGCAAATTATTTAGCGGAAACGAGCATAGAAACAACCAAAAAAGAGCATAAAACCAAACATTCGTAGCTGCTTTCAGTATGTCTATAAGGTACAGAACTAATAAAAAAAACGGGGATGTTTCCTCAAAATCTTGTATCTTTAAATTAAAATTGAAGAGCCTAAAAAGAATAAATTCTATGAAATATTTATCCGTTCTTACCTGCATATTGCTTTTATTTGTTAGTAGTTGTAATGAGGTAAATCCGAAGGGCGAAAAAGACTTGCGTGACTTTGTAACCCAATGGAACAACTTACATACCCAACTTAAAGCCCCATACCTGGAAAGTCTTTATATGCCCACCGTTACGTATTTTGGAAAAGCACGTACCCGGGTTCAGGTGCAGGCCGATAAAAACAGACTGTTTCAAGAATTCCCGAATTACACGCAAGAAATTTTAAATAACAACATAACTATTGCTAAAAAAGGCGCCAATTATTTGGTAACCTTTGTTATGCGCGTTTCCTACAACAATATTGAAGAAAATTACCCATTTTTTATCTCCGCCATGTTGCGTAATGGCGAATTTAAAATTTTAAGAGAAGGCTTAGCAGAAGATGCCGTAAACACAAATGCACCCATTTTTCCAAATTCCGAAATTTCCAGAGAAATAATATCCAAAAACAGGAAAGTTTATGGCGATTTTGATGGCGATGGGTTATCGGATTATGCAACGGTAATAGGACCTGAAATTATTGAAAATGATATAAATAGCACCTCGCAACAACCCAATTGTAACGGGCCGTGCAATAGTATTATTTCCTTTAGTAGTTCAAAATTAACCAATATTGTTGTTTTAAACTCATACCAATCTGATTTAGAGAATTTAAAAGATTTAAACAGCGATGGAGCCGACGAATTAGGATATTGGGATATTAAACCCAATACCAAAACATTGTATATATATAATGCTGTAACCGGAACCTTGTTGGCAGAGCCGGTTGTTATAAACACAGCGGTGCATAAAAACTTGAAACTTATTGATGTATTCAAAAAAACTGGTCCTAATAAGATAACAACCACTCAAAGTGCTTTCGAAAACGGCAAATGGATGCTTAAAACAACAACCGTTTATTTAGATTAGTTGGGCCGTTTATAAATTATAAAGTGATTTTTTGGGTTTATATTTTCTGAAATGGTAACTCGTGAGAATCGCGTATTTGAAATTTTAAGCATACTTATTCAGAATACGAAAGTTTTCAGCAGTTAAAAAACCCTGGTGTTTAGAAATTATAAATAGAGCTTGTTGAAGTAGCACATGTTAAAGCAATTTGTCAGATTATAGATTTATAAACTAGTAACTCGTAAAATCAGGTATTTGAAATTCGATGCTCAAAATAAGGAAAATCAAATTATTTAAAAAACATATATTGTATCATAATTTATATTATGTAAAATAGAATAAATTAAACAAAGGGAATGCGTTTGGTTGCATTCCCCTTTAGCTTTTACTTCAAACTTGCCATGTCTATAACAAACCGATACTTAACATCATTTTTAAGTACCCGTTCGTAAGCTTCATTAATATCGGTTATGTTAATAGTTTCAACATCTGAAACAATGTTGTGTTCCCCACAAAAATCTAACATTTCTTGTGTTTCTTTAATACCACCAATTAACGATCCGGCTACACGTTTACGACCTAACACCAAATTACCGCCATGAAAGGGTTTCATACTTTCAATAGCGCCAACCAAAACCATGGTAGCATCTAGACCTAATAAACTTAAATATGGGTCCATTTCATGTCCTACAGGTATGGTATTTAATATAAAATCGAAACTATTGGCATGCGCTTTCATAGCTTCAGTATCTGTTGATATTAAAACCTCATGAGCTCCCAAAGCTTCAGCATCTGCGGCTTTACTTGGCGATGTTGTTATCATAACCACGTGGGCACCCAATGCATTAGCAAATTTTACACCCATATGGCCCAAACCGCCTAATCCTACTACACCTACCTTATCACCTTTTTTAACATTCCAATGGCGTAAAGGCGACCACGTAGTTATTCCGGCACATAATAGCGGCGCTGCACCTTTTGGATCGATATTTTCAGGAACTTTTAAAACAAAGGCTTCGCTACAAACAATAGATGTACTATAGCCTCCATAGGTTTGGCCGCCTAAATGTTTATCCACGCTATTATAGGTGTACGTTTTATCGTTTTGGCAAAACTGTTCTAAATCTTGAGCACAGCTTGGACAGGTCTGACACGAATCTACCAAGCACCCTACTCCTACTAAATCACCTTCTTTAAATTTGGTAACATCGGCACCAACAGCCTTTACACGACCAACTATTTCATGGCCTGGCACTACAGGATAAGTAGTACTTTTCCAATCATTTCGTGCGGTATGAATATCTGAATGACACACGCCACAGTACAGAATATCAATATCTACGTCGGTAGCTTTTAAATCGCGACGCGCAATAGTCATTGGCTCTAAATTTGCTTGGGCACTGCTTGCACCATAAGCTTTTATATTATTTGTCATTTGTTTTGTTTTTAGGTTACTATTAAACACCTTAACTTTTAAGGCGTTTATTTACAGTCTAGCTTGGCTATTCTGTAACTTTTTCGTAATCGGTGTAGCCTTTTTTTCCTGGTACATAAAAGGTGGCTTCGTCCCAATCTGTTAAAGCTATGTTTTTTTCAAAACGTGCTACCAAATCCGGATTAGAAATAAAAGGTTTACCAAAGGCAACCAAATCGGCATCGCCACTTTCTATAACGGCATTTCCAGATTGTTGATTAAAATTAGAATTAATCATTAATGTGCCTTTATATATTTTTCGGTAGCGTTTAGCTATTTGAGTTTCAGCGTGTGGCACCTCTGAAACATCTGTAAAAGGTTCAGAAATATGCACATAAGCCAAATTATACGCGTTTAATTTTTCTAATATATAATCGAAAGTTGGTATGCTTTCTTCATCTAATGTCATTCCAAAAATACCGTGTAACGACGGGTTAAACCGGGCACCAATTTTATTTTCTGGTATAACAGATTTGATAGCGTCTAGTACTTCAAAGAAAAATCGCGCTCTATTTTCTATGCTGCCACCATACGCATCGGTTCGCGTATTGGATGTAGCACTAAAAAACTGATGAAACAAATAACCGTTTGAAGAGTGAATTTCCACACCATCAAAACCAGCCTCCATGGCATTTATGGCAGCTTGTTTAAAATCGGCTATCGTTCTGTTAATATCTTCTTGGGTCATAGCCTTTGGCGTTTCGGTGTCTTTAAAACCCTCCGGCGTGTAAGTTTGAGCATTCGGATTAATAGCAGAGGGCGCCAAAGGCAATTTGCCTTCGTGAAAATCGGGATGCGACATGCGACCTACATGCCATAATTGAATAAAAATTTTACCTCCTGCATCATGCACCTTTTTAGTAACTAATTGCCAACCTGCAACTTGCTTCTCTGTGTAAATACCAGGTGTATTTATGTAACCAACGGCTTCTTTTGAAACCTGCGAGCCTTCTGTAATGATTAATCCTGCCGTTGCGCGTTGCTCGTAATACGTGGCTTCTAATGCTTCTGTGGGTACGTTATCTGGGTTATCTGCGCGACTACGTGTCATGGGAGCCATAACGACCCGGTTTTTTAAAATTATGTCTTCGGTTAATTTATAAGGTTCTAATAGGGCTTGTTTGGTACTCATATTATATTGAATTGTATTTAAAATTAAGTTGTGTAAAAATACAAAGCATAAAACAGATACGTGCATCTTAAAGCCCAATCCGCTGTTAAATTTTCCTTAAGATTATGATGTAGGTTTTATTACAACCTCTGCAAATTGTTGTAATTAATGTCTAGTTATTGTATCTATTTAAATACCTAAACTACTCATTATCAAGCACAAAGCACCAATTTACTCGTAATTTTTTATTGGTTAGAATTTCCGTATTACAGGCGTTGGTTTTAGCTTTTGGTGCCTAGCAAGGGTTAATTTTAAAATTTGTTTCATTATTTTTCCTATTTTCGGCCACCTTAAATACTAAACGGCACTTTTTGGCGTTAAGGCATGTTTTATAATCAGATACTTGTATGCGGAAGTTTATTTATATTGTATTTTTTTTATGTCCTTTAATACAGGCATTCGGACAAATTATTGCCACCAATGGCGTATCTTCTAATTTACGAAAATTTGTTGCCAGTAGCTACGATTTGCTTGAAACCTACGAAGCAGAAGCCCCTGCTCCACTTACCGAAACAGCCGATATTACAACCAATTACTGGGATACTAATAAACTCACTATTGCCTACGAAACCGATTTAAAATTCCCGATTCATTTACAGTTTAACGACTCTAGTTACGTATCGCCCATTGCTAAAAATAAGGTAATAACCTCCCGTTATGGCTGGCGTAAAGGTAGAGCGCACAAAGGCATAGACATCGATTTGGAAACTGGCGATAGTTTATTTGCCATGTTTGATGGCATTATACGCTTTGCCAAGTACAGTTCCGGACACGGCCATACAGTTGTGGTGCGTCATTTTAATGGTTTGGAAACCGTGTATGCACACTTATCGCGATACGGTGTAAAAATAAACGATACTGTAAAAGCCGGAGATTACTTGGGTAAAGGAGGTGCATCTGGTAATGCCCGAGGAAGTCATTTACATTTAGAGGTAAGCTACCAAGGTATTCAAATTAATCCGGAATACTTGCTTCAGTTTAACGATTCTAACAAAATTCGCGCAAAAGAACTTTGGATAACAAAGGACATGACACGCCCCGAATTATTTAACAGTAAACGCAAACCAGATGTTGCCGTTGTAACATCGGAGGCCGATGCTTTAAAACAGGCCAGCAAACCCAAAACTATTTACGTGGTAAAACGCGGCGATACCTTATCCCGAATCTCTGCAAAAACTAATATGAGTATCAGTGCGTTGTGTAAATTAAATAATATTCAGAAAAATGCTATTCTAAAAATTGGTCAGCGCTTACAGGTTATTTAATTAGTTTGCATTTCTTAATCAGGCCCATTAGCAGGTACTATCTTGCTTTACACTGTTGCTTGTTGTTATTTACTTTTGTAATGATGCCTGTAAAATAGCTGTTTATTTTTTCATAAAATTCTGTACTTTGCAGGCTCGTTAAAAACCAGTTATTGTGAAAGTTTGTATTGCCGAAAAACCAAGTGTTGCCCGAGAAATTGCCTCTGTATTAGGTGCAAACACGCGGCATGATGGTTATTTTGAAGGTAACGGCTATCAAGTAACCTATACATTTGGCCACTTATGCACCTTATTAGAACCAAACGATTATAAACCGCATTGGAAACGTTGGGATTTAAATAACTTACCCATGCTCCCCGAGAAATTTAAAACGAAAGTGGTTGCTAATTCGGGTATTCAAAAGCAATTTAAAATTGTAAAAAACTTATTCCAAAAAGCCGATTTAGTAATAAACTGTGGCGATGCTGGCCAAGAAGGTGAACTTATTCAGCGCTGGGTAATAGACCAAGCCAATTATAAAGGACCCGTGCAGCGTTTATGGATTTCATCGCTAACAACAGAGGCCATAAAAGAAGGTTTTGATAACTTAAAACCAGCAACAGATTACGATAATTTGTACTATGCTGGATTTTCCAGAGCTATTGGCGATTGGCTTTTAGGTATGAATGCTACCCGCTTATACACCCTAAAACATGGCGGCTACAAGCAAGTATTATCTGTAGGACGCGTACAAACGCCAACACTTGCCATGGTAGTAAATAGGTTTAAAGAAATTGAAAACTTTAAACCCCAACCCTACTGGGAATTACAAACACAATACCGACATACACTTTTTAGCTACGAAGAGGGCCGTTTTTTAAATATGGCTGACGGCGAAGTGCTAGCTAATAAAGTAAAAGAATCGGACTTTGAAATTATTTCAATAACCAAAAAGAAGGGAAAAGAATATGCTCCAAAATTATTCGATTTAACGGGCTTACAAGTACATTGCAACAAAAAATTTGGCTTTACAGCCGATGAAACTTTGAAATTAGTTCAGAGCTTATACGAACAAAAAGTAGTTACCTACCCACGTGTAGATACCACCTTTTTACCCAACGATGTATATCCTAAAGTAGCCGGTATTTTAAAAAAGTTAACAAAATATGCCGCATTAACTGCCCCTATTTTAGATAAAAAAATAAAAAAATCGACAAAAGTATTCAACGATAAAAAAGTAACAGACCACCATGCTATTATTCCAACAGGTGTAGAAATGACCTTGCAATACAATCAGCAACTAGTTTACAATAGTATCGTAAAACGCTTTATAGCCGTATTTTATGACGATTGCCAAGTGTCCAATACCACGGTTATAGGAGAAGCGGCAAGTGTTAATTTTAAAACAACAGGGAAAGAAATACTAAAAAAAGGCTGGCGGGTTGTCTTTGAAAATCCAGAAAAAGAACAAAAAACACCCGATACCCTTCCCGCCTTTGTTGAAGGCGAAAAGGGTCCGCACGAACCTTCTTTTTTAGAAAAACAAACCAAACCACCAAACCAGTTTACAGAGGCATCCCTATTGCGCGCCATGGAAACAGCTGGCAAACAAGTGGACGACGATGCTTTAAGAGAATTAATGAAAGATAACGGTATTGGAAGACCTTCTACGCGCGCAAATATTATTGAAACACTGTTTAAGCGCAAATACATTACTAGAAATAAAAAACAAGTTTTACCAACCACTACGGGCATTCAGTTAATTGAAACCATTCAAAATGATTTATTAAAGTCGGCCGAACTAACAGGAACCTGGGAGAAGCAGTTAAAGGATATTGAAAAAGGCACTTTTAAAGCGAGTACCTTCATAAAAAATATGAAACGTATGGTGGACGAATTGGTATACGAAGTCCGTAGCGAAACCCAACGTGCCAATATTTCATTTGCAGCCGAAAAGCAGGAAATACCCAGAAAAAAAACATCAAAAAAAACAACAGATTTAGCTGCCGAAACCTGTCCAAAATGTAAGCAAGGCCAATTAATTAAAGGAAAAACAGCCTACGGCTGTTCCAGTTATAAATCCGGTTGCACCTTTGTACTGCCTTTTAAAGTACATGGCAAAACGGTTTCAGAAAAACAGTTTATTCGTATGCTGCAAAAAGGATCCACGGTAAATTTAAAAGGTTTTAAAACGGAAGCAGGAAGCGTCCAGGGCTTATTGCGTTTTGACGCTCATTTTAACTTGGTATTAGAACCTAAAAAAAGCAAACAACTGGCCGTTCCAGACATTATACATTGTCCAAAATGTAAAACAGGCACCATAGCTAAAGGTAAAACAGCCTACGGCTGCACCCATTACGGTAAAAATTGTACTTTTTTGTTGCCCTTCCCAACCTTAAGAGCACGCGCAAACGGAGAAAAACTTACTAAAGAACTGGTTTACAATATTATTCAAAACCACAAAGAATAGGATTTTTTTTATAAATTGTGATAAATATCATATTTAAAACGGCTTGTTACCTATAACTTTACCGTCTATTAATAACCAAAACTAACAACTATGATTGCTCAAAACCTTGCACTGTACAACTGGACTAACGGTGTTATTATGATAGCCATTTTTGCGCTAGTGTGTATAACTTTAGTCGGTTTCTTAATTAAATTTATGATGAGTGGAAAGCCTAAAGAGGAATCGCAGGACCAAGATAATACCACTACAACCCTATAATATTTAAATTAGTTGAACAATTCATTCGCGTAATGAATTGTTTTTTGTAAGTTTGTTAACCAAATGGTTAAACTTAAAAGTTAGTTATGGCAAAAAAGAAAGACGACACAACGGAGTTACAAATATTAGAAGCTGCAAAAAAGATATTTCAAGCCAAAGGTATGGCAGGCGCACGTATGCAAGAAATTGCAGATGCCGCCAATATAAACAAAGCAATGTTGCATTATTATTACCGCAACAAACAACTTTTATTTGAAGCTGTTTTTAAACAGGCTTTTGCCCTATTAGCGCCGCAATTAAATACCATTTTGAATGATGATACCTCTGTAGAAGAAAAGGTGAAAAATTTTTCGGCTAGTTACATACCTTTTATAATGAAACACCCCTATTTACCCAGCTTTGTAATTCAGGAATTAAACCAAAATCCAAACTTTATTCAAAACTTACCTCATGAAACGGCGCCACTACAAAGCACAAAATTTGAAGCGCGCGTAAAACAAGAAGTGGACCAAGGAATTTTAAAGCCTATTTGTGGTAAACAACTTTTTATTAACATATTGGCTCTAAATATGTTTCCTTTTTTAGCCAAACCCTTGGTTAAAACCTTTACAAGCGATACCGAAGCCAGTTTTAACGCTTTAATGGAACAACGCCAGCATGCGGTATCGGAATTTATAATTAGTGCGATAAAAAAATAGGCTCTATGAAACCAGCAGTTACCTTTTTGTGGCTTATAATATTCCCTTATATAGGGGTATCGCAAGCCACCATTTCCTTGGAAACTTGTTACAACTTACTGGCAGAAAATTATCCGTTGGTGCAACAAAAAATGCTAATAGAAAATCAACGAACTTTAAATTTAGCAGAAATAAATGCAGGTAAATTACCGCAAATAAATTTAGATGCGCAGGCTGTATACTTATCCGATGTTACACAAATTCCTTTACCGGATGTAGCAGTAAATCCACCAAATAACGATCAGTACAAAGCCACACTATCCATAAATCAGCTAATTTTTGGCAACGGCCAAATTGCTGCGCTAAAAAGTGTAAAAAGCGCCGAATTAAATACCCAACAAAAACATTTGGATGTACAGCTGTACAATTTAAAACAGCAGGTTAATAGTTTCTACTTTTCCATATTGCACCAAATGGAACACCATCGCTTGCTGCAGGCAAAAAAAAGACAGTTGGAGCAAAAACTTCAAGAGGTTAAATCGGGGATTGCATATGGGGTTATACTACCCGCATCCGACAATGTTATTGTAGCCGAATTGTTAAAAATAGAACAACAATCTACCGAAGTAATCAGTACAAAAACAGTTTTAATGCAATCGCTTTCCGCCCTTTTAGGAACGCCTATTTCAATTAACACCACCTTTGAAACACCTGAAATTACAGTTCATATTTCCGATAGTATTAACCGGCCAGAAATGGCGTTGTTTGCCTTAAAAAAAGAAGAAATTGAAAGCAAAAAAGAACTCATTCAAAAGGAAATTAGTCCTAAATTAGTCGGATTCGCCTCGGGAGGTTATGGCAATCCAGGCTTAAATATGTTAGACAATTCCTTTCAAACTTTTTATACTGTTGGGGTTAAATTACAATGGTCTGTTTTTGACTGGCAAATAAATAAAAAGAAACGCCAATCGCTTCAAATAAATCAGAATAGATTGGATAATGATGCCGAAATATTTCACTTAAATACATCTATAGCAGTTAACGCCTATGAACAAGAAATTTCAAAAATTTCGAGTATGCTTCAAATGGATCTTGAAATTATTGCGCTTCGGAAACATGTTTTAAAAAGCACGGAATCGCAACTCCAAAACGGTGTCATACCCGTTTCCAACTATATAACAGAATTAACCAATTTATTTGAAGCTGAAAATCGTTTTGCGCAACACAGTTTAACCTTACAATTAGCAAAAGCCAATTACAATTTAGCCAAAGGCCATTAAATTAATTCAAAAAAATGTGGTGCACAGCAACCTTTACAAAGTCAAACCATATAAAACCATCTAAAAGTTAGAAAATTAAATGAAAACCAACACATATTTATTAGGATTAAGTGTTATGCTTACCAGCCTTATTTCGTGCAGCAATGGCTCGGAAAAAGCAGATGGCTACGGCAATTTTGAAGCTACTGAAGTTATTATATCTGCCGAAAATTCAGGAAAACTCATGCAGTTTTTAGTTGAAGAGGGTGTTACTTTACAGGCAGCCAATTTTGTAGGTTATATTGATACACTACCCTTACATTTAAAACGTACGCAATTACAAATAAATAAAGATATTATAACTAGCAAATCTGCCGGCGTATTATCGGAGATTCATGTTTTAAAAGCCCAATTAGAAACCGCAACGAAAAACAAAACTAGAATTAAAAACTTACTAAAGGACCAAGCAGCTACCCCACAACAATTGGATAATATTTTGGGTGAAATTGCTGTTATTAATAGTCAAATTCGTCGGGTGGAAATTCAAAATGCACCGGTGGTAAACGAATTAAAATTAATTGACATACAAATTGAGCAAATTAAAGATCAGATTAAGAAAAGTACGCTTATAAACCCGGTAAAAGGAACTGTTTTAACAAGTTTTATGGAAGCAAACGAGATAGCAACCTTTGGCAAACCGCTATATAAAATTGCAAATTTAGACACCATGGAATTGCGTGTTTTTGTAAGTCAGACACAGCTTGCTAATATAACATTGGGAGAAACCGTGACAGTAAAAATTGATAAAAACGACGGTTTAAAATCCTATAAAGGTACCGTTATATGGATTGCTAATGAAGCGGAATTTACTCCAAAAATTATTCAAACAAAACAAGAGCGTGTAGCTTTAGTATACGCCGTAAAAATTGCCGTAAAAAACGATGGCGATTTAAAAATAGGTATGCCCGCAGAGATGTGGCTAAACACGGAATTAATAAATTAATTAAAACTTAAAATTATGAAACAAGTCATGCTTACATTTTGTGTGCTAGCCTTTTTAGGCTGCAAAAATAATAACAACAGCCAGTCCGGTAACACGGTTAGTCAGGATACAAATAATCCGGTTAGAGAGGTGCCAAAAGATGAGCAAAATCACGACAATAGTCCTATTTACACCAACAACTGGACAACAGAAATACAGTTAAATAATGGCGAAAAATGGGAAGCCGATGCCACCACCAACAACGGCGCACAACAGCTTGAAAACGCTATAAATAGTATGCAACCAAATTCTATTAAAGAGTACCATGAGTTGGCTAAAGAACTAAATGAAGTTAAAAACTTCCTAGTTAAAAATTGTTCTATGACGGGTCCTGCTCACGATAATTTACATATTTGGTTACATCCGTTAATTGATAAAATAAATGCACTTTTAATAGTTGACAATTTAGATGATGCTAAAAAATTAGAGCAGGCAATTACAGTAAATATTGAGGCCTACACGCAATATTTTAATTAATATACAACTTCAGTTATCATGGAAAAACACAAATATCATGTTCATATAAAATGGACTGAAAACAGAAAAGGACTAATGTGTTCCCCCGAATTGGAAAACACACAAACAAACGAAACCAATTGCATTCCTGTAGCCACGCCGCCCGAGTTTCCGGGTGGTGTACCACATATATGGTCGCCAGAACATTTGTTTACCGCTGCGGTAAGCAGTTGTTTAATGACCACATTTTTGGCAATAGCAGAAATGTCTAAATTAGACTATGTAAGTTTTACATGCGCTTCCGAAGGAATTTTGGAAAAAGTAGATGGCAAATTTATAATGAGCGAGATACACTTATTTCCCGAAGTAGTAATAACAGATGCCAGCAAGCAAGAACGTGCCAAACGCATAGTAGAGAAAGCAGAAGCGGCATGTTTAATTTCAAACTCAATAAAGTCGAAAGTCATTATGACAACCAAAATAACCATTCAAAACTAATTAGTTATGGGGATTTCGGTAAATGGGGTAAGCAAAAATTACAAAGCAGTTAAAGCCTTACAAGACATTTCATTTCAAGTAAAACCAAATGAACTTTTTGGCTTAATTGGTCCCGATGGCGCTGGTAAAACAACTTTATTTAGGATATTAACAACCCTTTTAAAGCCTAGTACCGGCACCGCATCTGTAGCGGGTTTAGATGTTGTAAACCATTTTAAAGATATCCGAAATCAGGTTGGCTACATGCCAGGAAAATTTTCGCTATATCAGGATTTAACCATTGCCGAAAATTTGGCGTTTTTTGCCACTATTTTTGGAACAACTATAGAAGAAAATTACGATTTAATTAAAGATATTTATGTGCAAATTGAGCCTTTTAAAAACAGGCCTGCAGGTAAACTATCGGGTGGAATGAAACAAAAGCTTGCCTTGTGTTGTGCCTTAATTCATAAGCCAAAAGTTCTTTTTTTAGATGAACCAACAACCGGTGTAGATCCCGTTTCCAGAACCGAATTTTGGGTCATGCTAAAACGCTTACAGAAAAAAAATATTACCATTTTAGTTTCTACTCCCTATATGGATGAAGCTGCCATGTGCGACAGAATTGCACTGATACAAGATGGTAAAATTTTACAAATTAATACGCCCGAAGCCTTGGTAGCGCAATACCCTAAAACCATTTTTAATATAAGTGCAAACAATATGTATTTATTAATTAAAAGTTTGCAGGCATATCCGTACCAACACAGCGTGTATCCGTTTGGTGAGTTTGTTCATTATTCAGATACCCGCGATACCTTTTCAATAGAGGCCTTAAAAACCTATTTAGAAAATAACCAGTTAAGCCATATTTATATTGAAGAAACACAGGCCACCATTGAAGACAGTTTTATGGCCTTGGCACGCTAAAAAAGGTGAGTCCAGAGCTATTTTAAACCTGCTAGCAATTAAAAAAAGTATCTACCACATCCATAACCAGTAATACTATGTACCCAGATAATAACACCGTAATTGAAGTGAATAAACTAACAAAAATGTTTGGAAATTTTACAGCTGTAAATGCCCTATCATTTAAAGTTTATAAAGGCGAAATATTTGGGTTTTTAGGAGCTAACGGTGCCGGAAAAACAACGGCTATAAAAATGCTTATTGGCATTTCAAACCCCAGTTCTGGTGCTGCAAAAGTAGCAGGTTTTGATGTGTTTACAGAAACCGAAAGCCTTAAAAAAAGTATTGGTTATATGAGTCAGAAATTTGCTTTATACGATGATTTAACCGTAACCGAAAACATTACTTTTTTTGGTGGCATTTACGGCTTATCAAAATTGCAGATAAAAGAAAAAGCAGCAGCATTGATAGCCGACTTAAACCTGGAAGCGGTTTCCAATAATTTAGTTGGTGCCTTGCCGTTGGGCTGGAAACAAAAATTAGCATTTTCAGTGGCTTTACTTCACGATCCAAAAATTGTCTTTTTAGACGAACCTACAGGCGGTGTGGACCCCATTACACGACGGCAATTTTGGGAATTAATTTACCGTGCTGCTAACAAAGGCACCACCATTTTTGTAACAACGCATTACATGGATGAAGCAGAATATTGCAATCGGGTTTCTATAATGGTAAAAGGAAATATAGAGGCTTTGGATACACCAAAAAACTTAAAAAAATTATTTAATGCGGCAAGTATGAACGATGTTTTTTTAAAATTAGCAAGAACATAAAAATCAAAAATCTTTATAGGTACACCAAATGAAACGTTTTAAAGGCTTTATAAAAAAAGAGTTTTTTCACATTTTTAGAGATAAACGCTCGTTGTTTATTCTTTTTGGTATGCCCATTGTTCAAATTCTTTTATTTGGTTTTGCCATAACTAATGAAATTAATAATGTAGATATTGCCATTTTAGACCGTGCAAATGATAGCGCCTCGAAAGCCTTAATCCAAAAAATTTCAGCCTCAAACTATTTTAGTGTAAAGCAATTTATAACGAACGAAGAAGCTATTGAAACGGCATTCAAAAAAGGAAAAATTAAGGCTGTTTTACATATAAATATTCATTTTAATCAAGAGCTTATTAAAACTAAAACTGCTTCAGTTCAAATAATTACGGATGCCACAGACCCCAATACGGCCAATACCGTAGCAAATTATATGGGCTCCATAATTAGTCACTATTCAAAAGAACGCAATGCAGCTATTCCAGTTAACCAGGTAGTTGTTTCGGAAACCCGAATGGCCTACAATCCAGAATTAAAAAGTGTGTATATGTTTGTGCCTGGTGTCATGACGGTTATACTTATGCTTGTTTCGGCCATGATGACCTCCATTTCAATAACTCGGGAAAAAGAACTCGGTACCATGGAAATACTTCTGGTGTCGCCAATTACGCCTTTACAAGTTATACTGGGTAAAGTATTTCCTTATGTTTTCCTGTCTGTTATTAACGCCACTGTTATCGTGCTGTTAAGCATTTTTGTATTTAACATGCCGCTACAGGGAAGTTTGTGGCTGTTGGCGCTGGAAAGTATTCTTTTTATCATTTCGGCTTTAGCATTAGGTATATTAATTTCAACCATTTCAGCAACGCAACAAACGGCTATGATGATTTCCTTAATGGGATTAATGCTACCCGTTATTTTGTTATCTGGTTTTATTTTTCCAATAAGCAGCATGCCTCTGCCTTTGCAATATATAAGCAACATTATTCCTGCAAAATGGTTTATAATTATTGTAAAAGGTATTATGCTAAAAGGAGTTGGATTAGAAGTTTTATGGAAAGAAACGGTTACTTTAATAGCCATGACCGTGGTGTTTATTGGCATTAGTATTAAAAAGTATAAAATAAGATTGGAGTGAAAACAATAGGCTATATTATTCAGAAGGAATTCAGACAGATATTTAGAAATAAAGGGATGTTACCTATTATTTTTATTCTGCCACTACTCCAATTAATTATTTTATCGAATGCAGCTACATTCGAAGTTAAAGCCATAAAATTTGCCTTTGTGGATAACGATGGCAGTGCTTGTTCGCGCGCGTTAATAGATAAGTTTCAGGCCTCTAATTATTTTAACGTTGTGGCTAACTACCCTACACATGGTTACGCCAATAAAGCCATGCAAGCTGGTTATGTAGATGTTATTTTAGAGATACCCACTAATTTTGAACGGCATTTAAAAAATGAAAAATCGCAAGCACTTGGCGTTACCGTTAATGCCATTGATGGCGCTGCCGCCGGACTTGTTAACGTTTACGTATCGGAAATTATTAAGCGTTTTAATAGCGGTGTTCGCCCAACCTATATAACGGCAAGCAACACCGTTTATATGCCTGTTAGCATAACCACCATACCACTTTTTTGGTACAACGAAACCTTAAATTATAAAACCTATATGGTTCCTGGTATTTTGGTGCTATTGGTTACTATGATTACACTTTTTTTATCGGGAATGAATATTGTTCGAGAAAAAGAGATAGGAACTTTGGAACAAATAAATGTAACCCCCATAAAAAAAAGTCAGTTTATTATTGGCAAACTCTTGCCTTTTTGGATAATAGGACTCGGAATTCTCTCGGTTGGTTTGTTAATAGCCACATTCATTTTTAAAATACCAGTAATAGGTAGTTTGCTATTAATTTATGGTTACACCAGCATTTATTTACTGGTAATTCTAGGAATTGGTTTGTTCATTTCCAACTTTACCCATACCCAACAACAGGCTATGTTTATAGCTTGGTTTTTTACGGTTATTTTTATTTTAATGAGTGGCTTATTTACGCCTATAGAAAGTATGCCTTATTGGGCGCAAATACTTACCGAGTTTAATCCAATTAGGTATTTTGTTGAAGTCATGCGCATGGTTATGCTTAAGGGTTCTGGATTTATGGATATACTCCCGCAAATATTAAAGACCTTGCTTTATGCCTTTATAATGAATACGTTAGCCGTTTGGCGCTACAGAAAAACCACCTAACCTGGTGATTTAGGTCCCTTTTATGCGCTGCCAAAGTTCGGATAACAGTTTTTTCGCGTCTCTAGGGCGCTTGGGAAGTTCTGTAAATTGAAGGTTATTTGTTTGCGAATCATACTCTATTAAAAACTGAAATACGAAACTATCCGAACCCGGTTCTAAACTTAATAACCCAAAACGCAAATCGTTAAAATACAACTGATTATTGCGCTCGGAAATGGTGTACCAACCTTTCGATATATGAATCATGCGCTGCATTTTTTCATGATCCTTAAGGTGCTTGATTAAATGTTGGTTTTTTGGATAAGCTACAAAACTTATGGGTTGGGTATCGAAAAATGAATACGAACCGAGTAAAAAAGAAGTTTCAGTTTCAATATTGGCACTCCATAAAATGGTATTTAATGGTGAAGGCCTTGTATCTATTTTATTGTAGCTTATATTCTGGGCGGCTAGTGCTGACTCAAATTTAGTATAGGCCGTCCACTTTAACACCAATGTAAGCGCTAGATAGGCAGTACTTATAAAAAGTCCTGTTCTATTATATATACGGCGTTTTTTGGATGTCCGCTCCTGAAACATGGTTAAAATTAGAAATACCAGCAGTGGTAGTGTGTACAACGGGTCTATTACAAAAATAGTTTTAAAAGCAAGGCGTAAATCCAATGGCCATAAAAGTTGGGTTCCCCAAGTGGTATGGGCGTCTAAAATAGGATGCGTTAAAAAAGCCCAAAAGAAAAGTAAGGCCCAACCTTTAAAGGATTTATAACGCTCGTAACGCGAAACAAGCCAACCAAACAGGGGCCCAAATATAACCGAAAACACCACCGAATGTGTAAAACCTCTGTGAATTTCAAGTGCCGTAACGGTGTCGGTGTAAAAATTGGCAATAATATCTAAATCTGGAATAGTACCCGCAATAGCGCCATAAAACATAGCGCGATTACCTACTTTTTTTCCTAAAACAGCCTCTCCTACAGCCGCTCCTAAAACAATTTGGGTTAAAGAATCCATGGCAGCCTAACAGCGATTATGTCCAACATTTATTAGAAAGAAATATCCCATTGAACTCTAAAACGCCATTGGTTATCGCTTATGTTATCAATTGTTTTGTAAGAAAATCGGGTTATCTCCATGGTAAGCTTATTTCTATGCTCTTTAAAAAACCAATTAAACGCCACACCATACTCTTGTTCATAGCTATTGCTAAAATCCGTATCCGGGGTATAATTAGCAAAAATACCAGCCACTTCCAACGGGGCCGGAACAAAATCTGCTATATTGGAAAAGAAATACCCTGCTTGTAAGTAGTAACCCGAAAGTGTTTTATCGGTATTTGTTTCGTAGTCCGTAATTTTTTTCAAATGCGATTCGTGCTGCCAAGAAAATCCGCGGTATTTAAACGCTGTTTCAATTAATCCTTGATTAATACGATATTGCCCAGGGGCGTTACTAGTATATCCTTCTAAATTACCACCTCCAGAGGTTGAAAATCGGGTAAACTGACTTCTATTCGTGGCAGCAGCAAAGGCTAAGGAAGCCGTTGGTTTGTCGTGAAACTTTAAATCGGATCCAGTAATTTCTAGTTCTCTACCAAACATATTCCACTGCAAACGGCCTACATACATTAAATGCGAATCGTCATTCCTTGTCGCGCCTCTGCCTGTACCTGTTAATACCGAAACATGGTAAGTAAAGTCTGCCAACGTTTCTGGAAACACGCGCCCAGAAAAGGCAACACCCGTTTGTCTGTCTATGGTAAAAGCTCGGTTTATAATAGAACGGTCCATCATTTGCTGTTTACCAGATGAAATGGTTCGTTCTCTACTATAAGCAGTTTTCCACTGCCCTAGTTCTACCTTAAAAAAGTCCCAACGATCTAGCGTTACCCTAAAATCCAATAAAGTACCGCGCGCATAATCGTATTGTATGGCGTATTTAAACCACGGCTTGTATGCATGTCCTCCAATTTTTAAACGTGCCCTATGAATTTTAAATCCGGTTTCGTCTGGTTTTGAAAAATCATCGAAAGCCGTTGGACTCTGATCTGTTGGTGTAAAAAATCGAAATTGAATTTGCGATTGTATGTGCATGGCATAATTATCATCTGCAGTACTAAAGGTAAATCCCTTTTTTGTGTAATCTACTTTTATCTTATTTACGGCAGTGGTATCGGTTTGTGCCAAAGCACTATTAAACCCAGAAAATACAAGAACAAAAACTAATAATAGCGTGGTTACTTTCATATGGAAACAAAAAATTTATTGAGAGAATACAAAAATAATGCTTTTTTTAAATACGGGTAACCTTAACGGCGTTCATACCTTTCATGCCTTTTTCAAGTTCGAAAGAAACCGCATCGTTTTCGGCTATATCGTCTACTAACCCGCTAACGTGACAAAAATATTTTTCTTGGTTTTCCGAATCAATTATAAAACCAAAGCCTTTGGAGTTATCGAAAAACGACACCTTTCCAGTACGAACAGGATCGAAAGCTTCCACCTCGCTGTCATCGCGTTTTGGAATGCTAACCTCTATACTTTCGGCATCTACTTTTACACGCATAGACGGATCGGGAGGCGTGTCGGTAAGATTTCCGTTAAAATCTACGTAGGCAAATTGAATGCCATCGGAACCACCAGCTTCTTTATTCATTTTTCTGGCTTCCATTTTTTTGCGTTTTTCTTCGCGTTTTTTTAAACGTTTTTTTTCTTTTTCACTTTTATTAAATGTCTGTTGAGATTTTGCCATTTTTATTTTATGGAAATAGTTTTAAGGGTTAAATTGAAGAAATAAAATAATAAAAGCCTGTTATAAAAAAGAACCACGGTAGTATTATTAATCCAAATTCCTTGTTTGGATTACTCCTGCAACGTCTACAAAGATAAGACTTTAATTTTCTTTTTTAAAAACTACCGGTGGAATTCTGTAAATTGGATGCCTAACTTTTTTTCAAGCTCTTGAATGTTTTTTTGTTCATCGTCCAGAATTAAAGCTATAGAACGGCCTTTTTTACCCGCACGAGCTGTCCTGCCACTGCGGTGCGTATAATAAGCAGCTTGCTCGGGCAATTGATGGTGAATTACAAAGGCTAAATTGCTTACATCAATGCCTCTAGCCGATACGTCGGTGGATATTAATATCTGAATTCGTTCGTTTTTAAAGGCTCGCATGACCTTGTCTCGCTCCTTTTGGGGCATATCGCCTTCCAATGCGCCAACTAAAAAGCCTTCGTTTTTTAGAATATTATATACGTTTTGGGTACTGGCTTTGGTGTTGCAAAATACAATACCGCGCTGTTTGTCAAATTGATCCAACAAGCTTATTAAAACAGTTTCTTTACGCTTTAAGGCGGTTCGTACAAATTGGTGACTAATATTGGTGTTTACTACTTCCTGTTTGTTAACCGCTATTTTTATGGTTTTAGGCGACATGTAGGTTTTTACAATGCTTTGAATTTCGGGCGGCATTGTTGCCGAAAACAACCACGTATTACAATGGGTAGTAGCATATTTTAGGATTTTATTCAAATCGTTTTTAAAACCCATGCTTAACATTTCGTCTGCCTCATCTAAAATAAGCGTTTGTATTTGCTTAATATTTACAGCATCTCGTTCTATTAAATCCAATAATCGGCCTGGTGTAGCAACAACAATATGAGACGGCCGTTTTAGGGCTTTTATTTGCCGGTCTATTTTCTCACCGCCATAAACGCCTTCACAATAAACCGAATCATTACAATATTTGGTAAATTTAAAAAGTTGTTTCTTTATTTGTTGCACCAATTCGCGCGTGGGTGCCAAAATAAGCGCCTGAACTTCTAAATTTAAAGGGCTAATTATATGTAGTAGCGGTAAACCATAAGCAGCCGTTTTGCCGGTACCTGTTTGAGCTAAACCTATAAAATCGGTTTGGTTATTTAAAAGTATCGGTATGGTTTGCGCTTGTATAGCTGTTGGTGCTATAATATTTAATTCCTTTAGGGCTTTTACGTATTCTTTTTGAATACCTAAATGAGCAAATGTTGTCATGACGCTTGTAAATTGAGCGGTAAAGGTATTGTTATTTAAGCAGTTTTATATTATTTGCAGCAAAAACTAGTTACAAAAACAGAAAGTATATATTTGTTACCTCCTTTAATTTAAACACCATGCACGTTAAAAACATACACAATAAACCGTATAATTTTAGCAAATTAACGGCCGCCAATCCGGCTTTAAAACCTTATGTTTTTACAAACGAATATCATAAAGAATCTGTAAATTTTGCGCTACCAGAAGCCGTTTTCGAGCTTAACAAAGCCTTACTAATGGCGCATTATGGTTTGGTAGACTATCAGTTACCTGTAGGATATTTATGTCCACCTGTTCCTAGTAGAGCCGATTATTTATGGCATTTAAAAGACTTAATTACTCCAAAATTTAATATGGTGAAAGGCCTAGATATTGGTGTTGGCGCAAATGCAATTTATTCTATTTTGGGCGCGCAACTATTTGGTTGGCAAATGCTTGGTGTGGATACAAATGAAAAATCGGTACAACTTGCCGAACATAACTGCCTTTTAACTCCAAATGTTTCAAAACTTGTAACCATCCGATTGCAAAATTATCCCGGATTTATTTTCAAGAATATTATTGAGCCAGATAATTATCTAGACTTTACCATGTGCAACCCGCCGTTTCATAGCTCCCCGGAGGCTGCTTTAAAAGGCACTAATAGGAAGCTTAAAAATTTGAATTTACAAGCAGCACCTCGTTTAAACTTTGGTGGTCAGGCACACGAACTTTGGTGCAATGGTGGCGAAGCCTTGTTTATTAAGCGCATGATTAAGGAAAGTGTTCAATTTAGTAATCAAGTAGGCTGGTTTACAACGTTAGTGTCTAAAGCAGCCCACCTACCGAAGTTAATAAAACAGTTAGAAAAATTGAAAGCCGAGCACCGTATAATAAACATGGAACAAGGCCAAAAAATAACGCGCATTTTAGCTTGGAGGTTTACAACTTAATCCAATTGATAATAACCACATTTTAAATAAGCACCCTCTGCAAAGCCGATTGGGTGGTCTACATCATGGCCTGTTTTTAAAATAACTTTAAAAGGACGTTTGGTACCACTCAAGGCATTGTGGTTAATTGCGAAAAAAGCTTCTGCTAAAATTCTGGATGAACACGAAGCCAACACCAGAATACCTTTGAAAGCCGTAAGCTGCATGCCCAAAAGCGCTAATTGTCGGTATTTTTTTTTAGCCAGTGCTATTTCCGATTGCTGTTTTGCAAAGCTAGGCGGATCTATAACCACGATATCGTAGGTTTTTCCTGCCTGAATAAGTTGCTTCATTTCTGTAAAAGCATCGCCAGCTATGGTATAATGCTTACCGGTATACGCATTTAGTTTACCATTTGCCACGGCTACATTTAACGCCTGTTTACTTATGTCCAAACTGGTAACAGATGTGGCTTGATTTGCTAACGCATGAACAGAAAAACCACCAGCATACGAGAAAACGTCTAAAACCGTTTTTCCGCGACTTAAAGCACCCACGCGTTGCCTATTATGACGGTGATCTAGAAAGTAGCCGGTTTTATGACCTTTTATAACATTAGCAGAAAATTGAACGCCGTGTTCTGTAAACGGAACCACTTCTTGCGCTAAAGATCCATATATAACAGAGCCATCTGTTACGCGTTTAGTAGTTTGTTGCAGGTGTCTGCTTAATCGTAACACAACAGTGCTTACGCCAGATACCTGAATTAGATTTTTAACAATTGTGGGTAAATAAGGTAGCCAAATTTCGGAATACAATTTTACAACCAATACAGAACTGTAAACGTCTGCAATAAGACCAGGAAAGCCATCATTTTCACCAAACAATAAGCGGTAACTTGTGGTATTGGTTTTTAATAAGGTAGCTCTTTTTTTAAAGGCGTCATTAATAGCGGTTTCAAAAAAAGTGGCATTTATAATTTTGGGCAATCCGCTATGTAATATTTTTATGCGAATAGGCGAACTAGGGTCGAATAAGCCAACGCCTATAAAAGCATTATCCCGTTTTCTAAAAATTACAGCCACCTGCCCCATTTCGCCTTTTTTATTTAGCTTCTCAATACTATTTTCAAAAACCCACGGGTGTCCTTGTACCACAGAACGTTCTGCATTAGCATTTAATTTAACGGCTAAACGGGTTGATGGCTCCGGAATATGCGGTAATTTTATATCGGGCATGTGCTTCTTAATTTCAGCAAAAATAGAAAATGCAAGGCAGCTTTAAACCTCCGAAACATTTTTAATTACAATTTCGTAAAACCAAAAGGGTTTTGCTTGCATTTTAAATAAGAAAACCAGAATGTGGAGCGTCTTAAATTACCACATTTGTTTACCACAATCGTTTTAAAACCGTGATGATATTGGTTGGGTTTTGCTCAAATAGTGTCCCAATTATTTGATAATAATTTTTTGGCTTTGCGTGCCAGTTACTGTTTTAATTTGAAGGATGTATAAACCAGAAGCTAAATCGGATACCATTATTTGCGTGCTACCCATTAGGGTCGTGTTATTTTTAATTAGCTGTCCGTTGGCATTAAACAAGGCTATACGGGCATTAGCTTCCAAATTTTTAATGTTAATAACGTTGCTTGCCGGGTTTGGATAAACAACCAAATTAGTCTTATTTTCCTCTGACGGATTAAGGCTCAAGGCGTTGCAAGCGGTGGAACTTTGAACAAAATTTGAATTGGCGTCTATTGTCCAATTTAATAAATAATCGGCATCTACATTGTCTACCATAATGCAAGATAAATTGGTATTACCCAAGGTAGAAAACATTGAAATAGTTTGATTGCTATTATTTCGGATGTCCAATGTTTGCAGATTGTTATTGGCTAATCTTACAAACCGCAAAGCCGTATTTAAGGATACATCTAAATTTTCTAATTGGTTTCCACTTGCAAAAAGCAACATTAAATTAGGCGCATGGAACAAATCTAAATTTGAAATCTGGTTGTTTTCAATGAATAAACGCACTAGCGAGTTATTTTCACTTAAATCCAATTCAGAAAAACGGTTGCCACTAATATCCAAATAAGAAATTACCGAATGGTTATTAAACGCAATAGCATTTAAGTTGTTATTAGGTGCCATAAGCGTATGCAAGCTGTGGTTTTGCGACACGTTTAAATTATCCAAATAATTGTCGCCACAGGCCAACGTTTGTAAAAGTTGGTTATTGGTAACATCCAAAGTTGACAGGGCATTATTATAACACCAAAGTACTTCTAAATTGGTATTTTGAGAAACATTAAGTTGCGTTAAATTATTTAAACTGCATGACAGTAATTCCAAACCTACTAGGTGGCCAATTTCCAAAACTTCTAATTGGTTATTTGCCACGTATAACTCCTTTATGTTGGCATTTTGCGAAATATTAAGAGTTTGTAAATTATTTGATTCCACATCTACAATTTCCAATTGTAAATTAGCAGACAAATTTAAGGTTGCTATGTTATTGTTGTAAGCCGATAAATAGGTTAAATTTTCGAACGCTTCAATACCTTCAAGACTAGATATGTTTTTCTCGAATACGTTTAAAGCCGTTACCATAGCGGCATCTGTATTTAAAATAGTACCGTTAAATCCGTTGGTATCAATGCCCAAATCTATAAGCGCTTGCTCAAAATTTGGATCGATTATATTGGTTGTATTTTGAGAAAAAATAGTGTTGGAAGTTGCAAACAATGCAAGAATTAACAAGACGTTAAGCTGTAGATTTTTAGGTAAAAGTGTAATCAAAATAAAATAGGTTTAGAGCAATATTGAGGCAAATTTATTAGCTTATTGTGTATGAGCCTATTAAAATCGTTATCCGCAATGTAAAATTCGGTAAGCTACTGTGTTGTGCAGTTTATCGGTGAAATTGACAGAAAAAATAGTGTTAAATGCTTAAAGTCTTTACTACCTGTATTGTATTTTTGTAATCCATTTTTAAATTTTATTCGTTATGTTACAATTGTTTAGGCTTATTGCATTTTTAGAAGGTGTTTCGTATGTATTATTATTATTTATTGCAACACCCATAAAATATCTGTCTGACGACCCACAATATGTAAAAATGCTAGGCATGCCTCATGGCGTTTTATTTATGGCCTACGTTATTTTTGCGCTTATAATTAGCAAACGTATGCACTGGAACAATTCGGATTTATTTAAAGTATTAATCGCTTCAATTATACCTTTTGGAACATTTTATGTAGAATATAAATACCTAAAACGCCCACAACTGTAATGCAACAAATACAAAGTTTTATATACGATTATGCGCTAAACGCTGGTTTTTCGGAGAATGCAGCCAAGTTACTAAACACCTTTGCTTTAATGCTGGGGTTGCTAATTATTATTGTAATTTCAGATTACATAACCAGAAAATTTTTACTTAATATTTTTAGCAAATTTGCATCTCGGTCTAAAACTAATTTCGACGATTTGTTGGTGGACCATAAGGCGCCCAGAAATATAGCACACATTGTTCCGCTTTTAATTACCCTGCAATTATTTCCTTTTGTTTTTTATCATTATCCGGAATTAGAAGAGAACATAATCATTTTAATTCGTGTTTACGGTGTTTTATTAACGGTATGGATTATTAGAAGCATTTTAAAGACTTTCGAATCGTACTTCAAAACCTTACCCAGATTAAAAGATAAACCAATAGATAGCTACATACAAGTAGCCATGCTTTTTATATGGGTTATTGGTGCTGCCTCTATATTTGCTGTTGTTATTAATTTATCTTTCATCGAATTTTTTACAACATTAGGTGCAGCTTCTGCCGTTTTACTCTTAATTTTTAAAGATACCATTTTAGGATTCGTGGCCAGTATTCAAGTAGCTATAAACGATTCTGTTCGGATTGGCGATTGGATAACCATGGATAAATATGGCGCGGATGGCGATGTTATAGAAATAAACTTATCCACCGTTCAGGTACAAAATTTCGATAAAACCATTACACACATCCCAACATATGCCCTTATTTCCGATTCGTTTAAAAATTGGCGCGGTATGGAATCTTCGGGAGGTCGACGCATAAAACGTGCTATATTACTAAAAGCGAAAAGTGTGCAATATTTAACAGAAGCCCATATTTCTGAATTAAAAAACATTCAACTTATTACCGCCTATTTAGAAAGCAGACAGCAAGACATTAATACGTATAATACCAATAATAATATCGATAAATCTACCCTAATTAACGGTCGAAATTTAACCAATTTAGGTGTTTTTAGGAAGTATATTCAATCCTATATTGAAAATCATTCGGCCATAAATAAAGATATGACAATTATGGTGCGACAATTAGCGCCAACTCCACAAGGTATTCCTCTAGAAATTTATGCTTTTAGTAGCGATAAACGCTGGGCTAATTATGAATATATTATGTCCGATATTTTTGATCACGCTCTGGCAGCTGTCCCTTATTTTAAGTTAGAATTATTTGAAATTCCCACCACGTTTACAACCGAAATTTTAAATACCGACTAATATGCCTTGTTTTTAATGCACAGCGAAAAAAACAGCATACAGGACCAATACTTTGGATATGTAAACACACCTAACTTATGGCACAACAAATCGGTTTTTAATATTCAGCAGTTTGATTTTGCTAAAAATTTAACCAAAACTACTTTTAAAAGAATATTACCACCCAATTTACGATTAGGGAAACGCGTAGAACAATTTGTTTTAAACAATCTGGAACAACAAAAAGGCCTTAAAATTCTAGCCGAAACTATTCAAATTCAGCAAAACAAAGAAACCATAGGCGAATTGGATGCCATACTTACCTATAATTTGGTGCCCATTCATCTGGAAATTGTCTATAAATTTTATGTATACGACCCAACGGTTGGAAGTTCGGAAATAGACCATTTAATTGGGCCAAATAGAAAAGACCTTTTAACTGAAAAATTAAACAAGTTAAAAAACAAACAGTTTCCACTACTTTACCGGCCAGAAACCCAACCCTATTTGGAACATTTAGGGCTAAATGCCGCCCAATGCCAACAAGCTGTATGCTTTAAAGCCCAATTATTTGTACCTCTAAACATAAATATCAAGTTAACCACTGTTAACCAAGCTTGTGTGGTTGGTTATTATATTTCGATTGCCGAAGTCCTGCAGTTCAAAAACAGTTTGTTTTATTTTCCGAGTAAAGCAGATTGGCTAATATTCCCACACCATCAGGTAGTTTGGGAGTCTTTTACTGGCATACAACGACGTTTACAAAACATAAAAAACAATCAATATGCTGCTTGCTGTTGGATTAAGCAAGCTAACAAGCCTCTTATAAAAGTGTTTATTGTTTGGTGGTAATGTTTTTGGTTATTACTCGGCTGGTTTACCGTGAATTTCCAAAAACACCTCGTCGAAATTAGATCTTAAATAAGCTCGTAATTTTTTACGATAATCGTCTTTAAGCCATTCCACAAAATTAAACGTACTTTTACTAATACATTTGGTATAGCGTTGAATGCGGTAATCTATATCGTCGCCCAATTGTTTGGCCAAATCTAAAGCATCGTATAAATCTTCCGAATTTTCCACACAAATTTTTGCATGGTGTTCTATGGAACGTTCTAGTACCACTTTAGAGGATTCCCCTGCTCTAACTGCTGCAATGTATGTTTTTTTGATATCGAAATACACATCTTCGGATGCTGCAAATAGGTCGCGCAAATGTTGCGGCATTTCATACCTAAAGTTTTCTTCAATTTCTTCATCGCCCAGTATACCATCTAAATAGAAGTTAGGCGATCTGAAAATGCGATGCCAATCCAAATCGGCTCCCCAAGGCCCAAAACGGTGTAAGTTGTTACCTAAATCCAGAACAATAAATTTCTTTTTATCCTTATAAATACGCGACCCTCTACCAATCATTTGGTAATACAAGGTTAAGGATTTAGTGGCTCTGTTTAAAATAATAGCTTCTACCGAAGGCTCATCGAAACCTGTGGTAAGAATACTTACCGAGGTTAAAATAGCATCTGGGGTTTCTTTAAACCACTTTAATATTTTTTTTCGCTCTTTTTTGGTGTTGGTATTATCTAAATGTGCAACGGGGTAACCTGCCATTCTAAACGTATCGTACACATGTAGCGAGGTGTTTATACCATTATTAAAAATAAGTGTTTTTTTACCCTTACAACGCTCTTCATACGCTTGCAATAGCTTTGTAAGCATGTCGTTATTAGTGTATAAATCTTCGGAAGACTTTACGGTATAATCGCCGTTTGCTCCTACCACCAACGATGTTAAACCTACATTATAGGAATACACCTCGGCTTTTGCCAAAAACTCATTAGAGATTAACGATTCAATACTTTCACCTACAATAAGTTCATCATAATTATCCTTCATCGGTAATTTTATGTTTGAACTTAACGGGGTTGCCGTAACACCCAAAATAAAGGATTTTTCAAAAAACTTAAATAGCTTGGTAAACGAGTTGTAGTGAGCCTCGTCTATAATAACCAACCCAATATCCGAAATATCTAATTTATCTTCGTTTAAACGGTTGTTAAGGGTTTCAACCATGGCCACAAAACAGCTATATTGCGCCTGGTCGTCCAGGTTGGCTTTACTGTTTACCACTTTATTTTCAACACCAAACTCGGTTAGCATACCGGATGTTTGACGGCACAACTCGATGCGGTGCGTCATGACAAGCACCTTCTTTTTGTGGTGTTTTAAATACTGTCTTACAATTTCGGAAAAAATTACTGTTTTACCACCACCCGTAGGCAATTGGTACAGCAAATGGTAATCATCCGGAGCCTCTTCAAAACTTTTAAAAATTTTATTTATGGCGCCTTTTTGATAGCTATACAGGTTTTTACCCTCTTTTCTGTCTTCTAATTCTGATAGTGAAATACGCGTGCTCATAGATTTTTTCAATGTGCAAAAATACGTTCTTTTCAAGGTTTATCAAGAATTTTTTTAAAATAATTGTTTACTGTTTTCTTTCTCAAAGAAATTAAAGGCTAATTTTACCGTCACTTTTACGAAGCTCCATACCAATTATGACCAAAAAAGCCGACAAACACTATAAACTTTTTAAACCATACGGATTTATTAGTCAGTTTGTTATAAACGGTAAACAAAAACGCCATAAACGTTTGCTGGGCGAATTATACGATTTTCCCAGTGGCACAATGGCTATTGGGCGTTTAGATGAAACATCGGAAGGTTTATTGTTATTAACAACCTCTGGTGCCACCAGCACCTATATTACCAGCACAGGTATTGAAAAAGAATATTACGTACAAGTAGACGGCCTTATTACAAACCAAGCACTAGAAACCTTACAAAACGGCGTAAACATTACTATAAACGGAAAAAAATATCTGACAAAATCATGCAAAGCGGCTGTTTTATTACAGGCACCAGATTTTCCGCGGCGCGGTAAAAAGATAAGAGACTCAAGGCATGGCCCTACTTCCTGGCTGTCCATAACGCTTACAGAAGGTAAATTTAGACAAATTAGAAAAATGACTGCCGCTGTTGGATTTCCAACGCTTCGCTTGGTGCGTGTAAGAATAGGAACTATTACATTAGGTAATTTACAAATGGGCGCCGTGGCACCTTTACAGACTATTCAATAAAGCTAATCTTTTACCACAATAAGGGTGGCTTTTACGCCTGTGGCTAAATTCCATTGACTGGCCGCAATAATATTTCCAGACTCATCTAAAATTTGAAGTTCGGCCGTGTTAGGTCCGGATTCGCCTTGATTCAAGGCTTGAAAATCTATTTTATTAAATCCCTTTTCCAACGGCAAATAAAATCCAGAAAACGACGAATGTAGCAAAACATTTGGTTGCACAACTTGGTCGTTTACAAATACACGAACTTTGTCGCCATCAGGATACATGTGGTCTCTGTACCGAATATTTACCCGTTCCGCTTTGGTAATAAAATCGCCTAAATATTGTGTTGTGGTACTACCACTTTGCGTATTTCTAGGGTCGTTTTCAGCATATTTCAAATGTTTATTAACCTGTTTTTCGTAACGCTCGCCTGGATTGCCAAATTCTTCTCCAAACATAGAAAATGGCCTATTGGTAGATGGCAATGGGGTGGTTTTAGGCACTGAAAGCCCGTTAAAGGTATTGGCATTAGGTTGCAGTAAACCACTATTTTCATTCGGTTTAAATTCTAAACCACTGGCATCAGATTCGCTTTTTACAGCAGGAATTGAAGTTGATAAACCGGAATTACTGTCTATTTGTGCCGCACTTTCTGCAAAGCACAAAAAAACAAATGCAGTAAATAAAGTATACCGTATCATGGTCATAAAAACTGTTAGGGTGTTTTTTTATAAGCCTATTCCAAAAATCGTACCCAAAATTAATTTGGTATAAATATAGCAGAATTCAGATATAATTTTGAACACTTAGGCGTTTTTTATGAAAATTATTAAAGCGTCATAGGGTGTAATTATATGCGGTAATAAACCCTTTTTCACATTCAAAAAAACCGTTTCGGACGATACGGATTAGGCCTTATATATTTTTTAAACCCCCTTTACCGATAAAAGTGTGCAAATTGCCGCATATTTAGGAAGTATGTTAGTAAGTAACTGTTAAATTTCTCACTTTTTTGTAACTTTCAAGACGCATACTTAAATCCTGAAAATATGGCTAATAAAACCCTATTTATTATTTGCCTCCTACTTACAATAAGTTGTAAAAATAAATCTGAACCAATACCTACAAAAAATACCGATCCCGCAGTGGCTTCTGTTATTCCACCAAATAAAGACCTAATTGCGCTCGCACAAAAAATTCATGACAGTGTGATAATTATGGATACGCACATCGATTTTAGCGTTAAAAACTTCACGGATTCTATTAATTATACGCAAAATTTAAAATCGCAAGTTACGCTGCCAAAAATGAAAACTGGCGGTTTGGATGTGGCATGGTTTAGTGTTTATACCGGGCAAGATTCTTTAAACGAAGCCGGATATACCAAAGCCTACGAAACGGCTATGGGCAAATTTAACGCCATTCACCGGCTAGTTACAGACATTGCGCCTAACGCCATAGAACTTGCCGTAAATTCCAACGATGTTAGGCGCATACATGCCTCTGGTAAAAAAGTGGCTATGATTGGTATTGAAAATGGCTACCCTGTAGGCCTAAATATAAGTAATGTGGGTAAGTTTTATAATTTAGGAGGTCGCTACATGTCGCTTGCCCATAATGGCCATAGTCAGTTATCCGACAGCCATACAGGAGAGAAGGACAGCCTTTGGTTGCACAATGGTTTAAGTGCATTTGGCAAAGACGTTATTATTGAAATGAACCGATTGGGTATGATGATTGATGTTTCGCACCCTTCCAAAGAGGCGATGCGCCAAATTATAGCGCTTACCAAAGCACCCATTATAGCCTCGCATTCTTCGGCAAGAGCTTTATGTAACCACAGTCGCAATTTAGATGATGAGCAATTACAATGGATAAAAACCAACAATGGTGTGGTACAAACGGTTGCTTTTGATGCTTATTTGCATACCGAAAAAACTAATAAACGCAAAGAAGCCATGAAAGCTTTACAACAAGAAGTTGCCGACTCTTTGGGCGTGCAGTGGCATACATCGCGGGAGGCGGTAATGGCATTAAGCAAAGACGAAAGAAAACAGTTTTACAATTATTATAACGATGTAATACGTTTGGCCGAAGAAAAAGCTACCAAAAAACAAGATTTTCCCCCTGCGGTTAATGTATCGGATTTAGTAGACCATATTGACTATATGGTGAACAAAATAGGTATTAATCATGTTGGTATTAGTAGCGATTTTGATGGTGGTGGTGGCATAGACGGTTGGCGCGACGCTTCAGAAACATTTAATGTGACGCTAGAATTGGTTAAACGCGGTTACACGGCTGAAGATATAGGTAAACTGTGGAGCGGTAACCTTTTGCGCGTTTTAGATGCTGTTGAAAAGGTAGCCAAAAATATACAAGATGCCGCCAATAGCTAAAACCTATTTTTAACAACAAAAAAACAGCATTTTCAAAAAGTCTTGAAAATGCTGTTTTTATTTATCTAGTTTGTTGCTTTAATTAGTAGGCCAACAATGTTTTCAGCGCATCTTCAAACTTGCCTTTTCCTAAATATTGCGCTTCCAGTTGGTTTATAAACGGAATAGGTGTTTCCATACTGGCCACGCGTGTTACTGGTGCGTCTAGATATTCAAAACAGGTTTCCATTATAAGCGCAGAAATATCTGATGCAATACCACCAAACAAGGAATCTTCTTGTACAATTATGGCACGTCCTGTTTTTCTAACCGAATCAAAAATGGCCTCGGTATCTAGTGGTTGTAAACTACGCAGGTCTATTAAATCGGCTTTAATATCTGGGTTCTTGTCTAAGGTTTCCAAAGCCCAATGTACAGCGGCACCATAAGCTATAATGGTAACATCTGTTCCTTCGCGTAAACGCGCTGCTTTACCAAACGGAATTGTAAAGTAATCTGTAGGAACATCCTGACGGATGCTACGGTAAAGCGCTTTATGTTCAAAATACAACACAGGGTTAGGATCGTTTATAGCGGTAGCTAACAAGCCTTTTGCATCGTAAGGAAAAGCAGGGTATACCACTTTTAAACCTGGTGTTTTGGTAAACCAGGCCTCATTAGTTTGCGAATGAAACGGTCCGGCAGCAACACCGGCACCACAAGGCATTCTAATTACCACGTTAGCCTCTTGATTCCATCGGTAATGAGATTTCGCTAAATAGTTAACTATCGGATTAAAGCCAGACGTAGCAAAATCTGCAAATTGCATTTCCATAACCGCTTTCATACCAGCTATAGAAAGCCCCATAGCAGCCTCCACTATAGCCGATTCGCAAATTGGTGTGTTTCTAACACGTTCTTTACCAAAAAGTTCTACAAAACCATCGGTTATTTTAAAAACGCCACCGTATTCTGCAACATCTTGTCCCATAATAACCAAATCGTCGTGGCGCTCCATAGATTGTTTTAAACCTTCGGAAATCGCATCAATAAAACGTAACTCTTGGGTCTTTTCACCGGGTTTGTGCTCGTTATAGGTAAAAGCTTTGTAAACGTCTGCTAATTCTTCCGTTTCACTTGGTTGAATAGGACTTTCATCGAAAGCCATTTGCAGATGGGCATTAATTTCGTGCACAATGGCCTCTTTCATGGCCACTTCGGCTGTTTCGGTTAGGATGTTTTCGTCCCTTAAAAATGCTTGAAAGTTTTCTAACGGATCCTTTTTAGCCCAGGCATCCATTAAATCTTGCGGCACATATTTGGTACCGCTCGCTTCTTCGTGTCCGCGCATTCTAAAAGTTTTAAACTCAATTAAAACAGGACGTGGATTTTTGCGAACATCGGCGGCTAAATCGCGCATTCTGGTATACACTTCAATAATATTGTTACCATCTATAATATGCGATTCCATACCATAACCAATACCACGTTCTGCTAAATGTTCGCAATTGTACTGTTCGCTAGTTGGGGTAGATAGCCCATAGCCATTGTTTTCAATGCAAAATAAAACCGGTAACTGCCAAACCGAGGCAACGTTTAAAGCCTCATGAAAATCGCCTTCACTTGTGCCTCCCTCGCCGGTAAAAACGGCTGTTACTTGGTTTAAGTTTTTAAGCTTACTAGCTAAAGCAATACCATCGGCAACCCCTAATTGTGGGCCTAAATGAGAAATCATGCCCACAATATTGTAGTCTTGCGTTCCAAAATGAAACGACCTATCGCGTCCTTTTGTAAACCCGTTAGCTTTTCCTTGCCATTGACTAAATAGACGGTGCAGTGGAATGTCTCGAGTGGTAAATACACCTAAATTTCGGTGCATGGGTAAAATGTATTCTTCGGGCTTTAGGGCCATTGTTACCCCTACCGAAATGGCTTCCTGCCCTATTCCGGCAAACCATTTGGAAACTTTGCCCTGTCGTAACAGGATTAGCATTTTTTCTTCAATTAAACGTGGCTTTAGCATGCGTTCGTAAAGATGAAGTAAGGTGTTGGTATCCAAACCCGATTTATTGTATTTTATAGTGCTCATTGATGTTGCTGTATGGCTCATAATTAATGTTTGTCAAATATACTATAAATTGATAATTCCAAATAACAATCCTTCAATAAATAGTCATTCAAACTTTGTAATGTTTTTGTACATTTGTAGTCTATGTACGTATAAAAAATAACCATCATGAAAACCATACCAAGCGTTAATTTAAACGATTTTACATCCGGCAATCCAGAACGTAAACAACAATTTGTGGATGCCATAGGCAAAGCTTACGAAGACATTGGATTTGTAGCCTTAAAAGGTCATTTTCTGGATGATTTGTTGGTAGATAAATTATATGCAGAGGTGAAAAATTTCTTTGCACTACCTCTAGAAACAAAACGCAAATATGAAATTGAAGGTATTGGTGGCCAACGTGGTTATATTTCGTTTGGAAAAGAAAGTGCAAAAGGAAAAAAAGAAGGCGACTTAAAAGAGTTTTGGCACTTTGGGCAATATGTGGAAAACAATCCAAAATTAGAAGCCGAGTATCCACAGAATGTTATTGTTGAAGAATTACCCGAATTTAATAAAGTTGGTAAAGAAGCCTATAAAATGCTAGAAAAAACTGCCAAATATGTGCTCCGTGCGCTGGCGCTGCATTTAAATTTAGAAGAAACCTATTTTGACAATTACATACAGAACGGCAACAGTATTTTACGTCCTATTCATTACCCCCCTATTTTAGAAGAACCAAAAAATGCGGTTCGAGCAGCTGCACATGGCGATATTAATTTAATTACATTATTAATGGGTGCCCAAGGGAGAGGTTTACAGGTTCAAAATCATGAAGGCGAATGGCTAGATGCTATTGCCGAGCCAGATGAATTAATGATTAATGTTGGCGATATGCTTTCCAGACATACCAATAATAAATTAAAATCTACCATACACCGCGTTATAAATCCGCCAAGAGAACTCTGGGGAACCTCCAGATACTCTATTCCATTTTTTATGCATCCGGTTAGCGATATGAAACTGGATGTACTGGAAAGTTGTGTAGATGCAGACAACCCAAAACAATTTGAACCTATTACAGCAGGTGCGTTTTTAAATGAGCGACTTGTAGAGTTGGGTTTAATAAAAAAATAGAATGGATTTAAAAGACCAATTAAAAAACTTGTTTCCAGATCATGTTTCAGAAACACCAGAACCGGAAAACAACACCCAGAACGACCTGTGGATTCAGGACGACCCACTCTTGTGCAAATACGAAAAACGAAAGGGCAAACCTATAACAATTATAGCTGGTTATACAGGTGCTACAGAAGATTTTAAGGCTTTGGCCAAAGAACTAAAAACCACATTAAGTGTAGGTGGTAGCTTTAAGGACGATACCATTATAATTCAGGGTGATTACAGAGATAAAATTATGACCATTTTAAAAGAAAAAGGATTTTTAGTGAAACGCGTAGGTGGCTAACTTTTAAGGCATGGCACAGCCCAATAAAACCATCAAAAGGTTTGTAAATACTATTTACTTTAGTAACTTTCAGTTTTGTTTAACCGAAATTTTTAGTGCCTATTCAGTTTAAATTGGTAGCATCCAAATAGCCATAGGACGATACCATTTTAGCGAGTTCTTTACCCCTAATTTCTGCGTCGTAGCATAACACATAACAGTAATTTTAGGCAACAACCATTTTAATGGTAAACCAATATTTTGAAAAAAAACCAAATACACAAGCACATGAATATTAAAGAATCTGAATTAATATTAAATCCAGATGGTAGTGTTTATCATTTAAATTTAAAACCAGAAAACATTGCCAATACCATCCTTTTTGTTGGCGATCAGGGTCGTGTTGAGAAAATTACCAAGCATTTTGACACCATTGAATTTAAAACACAAAAACGTGAGTTTAAAACCCAAACAGGTACCTATAAGGGTAAAAGGCTAACTGTAATATCCACAGGTATTGGTCCAGATAATATTGATATTGTTATGAATGAGTTGGACGCTTTGGTAAATATCGATTTAGAAACCAGAAAAGCAAAACCAGTACAAACAGCTTTGAATATTATCCGTGTTGGTACATCTGGCTCTTTACAAGCAGATATACCAGTAGATAGTTTTGTAATGGGTTCGCATGGATTAGACTTAACAGGCTTACTTCACTTTTATCAAATAGACCAATTTACACACCCCGAAATAGAAGACGCTTTTAAGTCACATACCCAGTGGTACTCAAGAAAAGCGGATCCACTTATTATTAGCAATAGCTCTTTTCTAGAAAAGCATTTTGCCTCTGCACAAACCTTTATTGGTATAACAGGAACGGCTATTGGTTTTTACGGTCCACAAGGCAGAGTTTTACGCTTACCGGTGCAAAATCCAGAATTAAACCATAAAATGGATACTTTTAATTTTAAAGGCATGCGCATAACTAATTTGGAAATGGAAACATCTGCTATTTATGGATTATCAAAACTACTAGGACATCACGCACTTTCACTAAACGCTATTATAGCCAATCGTGCCAATGGTACTTTTAGTAAAAATCCACATGCCGCAATTGAAAACCTCATTCAATACACCTTACAGAAAGTGATTACCTTATGAAAACCATAAACATTGGTGGTGTTCCCGAACATTTTAATCTAGCTTGGTATTTAACCCTAAAGGAAGGTCTTTACAAAAAAGACCAGATAAACCTACGTTGGCACGACTACCCCGATGGAACCGGTGCAATGTGTGAGGCGCTTCGGGACGGTCATATTGATATGGCTGTTATTTTAACCGAGGGCATTATTAAAGATGTAATAGCCGGAAACCCTACCAAGATTATTCAAACCTTTGTGAAAACACCTTTAATTTGGGGTATTCATGTGGCGGCAAAATCGCAATTTCAAGCCATTTCAGACTTAAAAGGCAAAAAAGCCGCTATTAGCAGATACGGATCAGGATCGCACCTCATGACATATATCCATGCGAAAAATAATGGGTGGGATTTAAAAAATGATTTAAAATTTACCGTTGTAGATACCTTGGAAGGTGCTGTTACAGCCCTAAATAATGGGACTGCAGATTATTTTATGTGGGAAAAATTTATGACAAAACCCTTGGTAGATACAGGTGTTTTTAGGCGTTTAGGAAAATGTCCTACGCCATGGCCTTGCTTTGTTATTGCTGCTAGAACTAATTTTATTAGCCAAAATAAACCCGAACTTCAAAACATCATAAACACTATAAACAAAGCTACCAAACAGTTTAAAAGCATTCCCGATATAGACAAGCTAATAGCAGCACGTTATAACCAACAATTGGCAGATGTTCAAGAATGGTTATCTTTAACAGAGTGGTCCGACAAGCAGCCTTCAGAGGCCACAATTTACGATATACAGCAACAATTACTAGCTCTAGATATTATACCTAAAACCGTACCCTACAATGCCTTGGTACACCTGTTTTAAAAAATAAATAAGACGGTAATAAGTTAGTCGCCTAGCCTACTGAAGCACGTTTAATAAATTATTAAGTAAGGACAGGTTAGTTATACTTGGGCTAAAGTGGGGCTTTAATGAGTTTTTGTTAAAATTTCTTTAAATTTTAAAATAATTCTCTTATATTGAGGGTATCAATTAAACTAAAACCCTTTTTCATGCTTTTAACCATCACAATTTCCTTGGTTATTTTGGTGGGTATTAATTTTTTGTTGCTTACCTATAGTTGTAATAAAATAAGCAAACATCCCAGCAAAATAAAAAAGGAAGCGTTTTCCGCCCAAATCCAGAACAGGCGTAAACCAGTGGAGAATCCAACAGAGTTGGCGCCAACTGGCAGTTAAGCGGATACACGTTGTTTAGGATAATAACCAATTACCATTTTATAGGTAGTTGGTTATTATTTTTTAGCACCCTATTTGTTTCACTAAAATGTTTATTTCCAAACCAAAAACCACGATTAGCGCTTAAGGGCGACGGATGGCCACTGGTTAAAATAGTATGTATGGGATTGGTAATAAGTTTTGCTTTCTTTTTTGCAAATCCACCCCAAAGTAAAAAAACAACGGGTGTTTGTTTCCTATTAATTATTTTAATGGCGGCATCTGTTAAAATCTCCCAACCGGCGTTTTTATGACTTCCGGGCTCATGGGCCCTAACACTTAATATAGTATTTAGTAAAAAAACACCCTGCTTTGCCCATGCTATTAAATCCCCGCTTTGTGGATAAGGTTTTTTTAAGTCCATTTCTAATTCTTTAAAAATGTTTCGCAAGGAAGGTGGATGCGCTATCTGTTCATGTACGCTAAAACATAAACCATTAGCTTGATTAGGTCCATGATAAGGATCTTGCCCAATAATAACCACACGAATATTGGTTAAACCCGTTGTTTCAAAAGCTTTAAAAATTTCATTTTTTTGAGGGTAACAGGTATTATTAGCATATTCGCGATTAATAAAGGTTTCCAATTCTTTAAAATAAGAAGCCTTTTTCTGTTCAGCAAAAAAAGGCTGCCAACTGTTATTTATTTTTATGTCCATTTGTGAAATCTTTTTTACCAACACACTAAATTAATATTATCTTTAAGGCCACAAAATTATATACGTCTTGAAAAAAATAAAATTCCCTACAGCTCAAACCATTTTATTAATTATTGCCGCATTGGTGGCCTTACTAACCTGGTTTGTACCCGCGGGAAAATACGACACTTTAACCTATAATAAAATTGACAATAGTTTTACTAAAACACATTTAGAAACAGAGTCGAAACTACCAGCCACTCAAGAAACCCTAGAAGCTTTAGCTATTAAAATACCTTTAGAAAAATTTACTAACGGCGATATCTGGAAACCCATATCGATACCCAATACCTATCAAGTTGTTAGTGCAAAGCCTCAAAATTTAGTTGCTTTTTTTAAGGCTCCCATAAAAGGTATTATTGAAGCAGCTGATATTATTTTTCTGGTGCTAATAATAGGTGGATTAATTGGTATTATGAATTATACCGGTGCCTTTGATGCTGGAATTTCTTGGCTGGCCAAAGCCCTAAAAGGCCATGAGTATGTTTTAATTATTTTGGTTACAGCACTGGTAGCATTAGGTGGTACTACTTTTGGTTTAGCCGAAGAAACGATAGCCTTCTACCCTATTTTAATTCCCATGTTTTTAGCTGCTAAATACGACGCCATGGTACCGCTTGCAGCTATATATTTAGGCTCTTCCATTGGAACCATGTTTTCCACCGTAAACCCGTTTAGCACTATAATTGCTTCCGATGCTGCTGGAATAAATTGGACTACAGGGCTTACAGGGCGCGTAGTTGCGCTTGTAATTGGCGTTGCTATTTGTATTATTTACATTTTAGTGTATGCACAAAAAGTAAAGAAGGATCCTTCAAAATCTATTATTTACCATCAAAAAACCGAAATTGAAGCGCATTTCGGAACAAAAACTAAAAATATTTTGGCCTTAAGTACCCGTTTGCGGCTAATCCTTCTTGTTTTTTCTGCCTGTTTTGTGGTTATGATTTACGGCGTTTCGCAATTAGAATGGTGGTTTGTTGAAATGACTACGGTCTTTTTTGTTGGTGCTATTTTAATTGGTATTATAGGCAAGATTCAAGAAACTACTTTCGTGGAAACCTTTATTAAAGGTGCAGCCGATTTACTGGGTGTGGCGCTTATTATTGGTATTGCCCGCGGTGTGTCTGTTTTAATGAACGATGGCCTTATTAGCGACACCATGCTCTACCATGCTAGTACTGTTACAGAAGGCATGAACAAAGGTGTATTTGCAAATGCGATGCTGTTTATTTATAGCGGTTTATCATTCTTTATTCCAAGTTCTTCAGGAATGGCGGTTTTAACCATGCCTATCATGTCGCCTTTGGCAGATACGGTTGGTTTTGGCAGAGAAGTTATTGTTAACTGTTACCAGTATGGTATGGGTTTATTTGCTTTTATAAATCCTACAGGTTTAATTTTAGCATCACTAGCCATTGTAAAAATTGGTTATAATAAATGGTTAAAATTTGTACTTCCATTATTGTTAATACTCACCATTTTTACCATGATTATTATTACCATTCAAGCTTTTTATTAGAAGGAAAACACCCATTTTTAATCTGAAGGTGTTAGGGTTCATACAAAAAACACCATCAGGTTATTAGCGTAACCAACACTGTTTAATCCAGTAATGCCCTCTGAAATCTGTTTGGAATAAACCAAACAGGCTGTTTAAGTACGTGAGGTTTTAAAACATTATCCGTATTTTTACAAGCTCATAAATGAGATTTTCATCAGCTAAAACTATATGATACATATTCACGAAAAAACACGCCAAGATCTGGAATTTTCTACCGTTTTGCAACAAGTAA
This sequence comes from Bizionia sediminis, assembly GCF_042684585.1. Classification (NCBI taxonomy): domain Bacteria; kingdom Pseudomonadati; phylum Bacteroidota; class Flavobacteriia; order Flavobacteriales; family Flavobacteriaceae; genus Bizionia; species Bizionia sediminis. Next base: position 727,423 of record NZ_JBHULS010000001.1, on the reverse strand, counting down.
GCGCTTTGTGCATAACGCCTTTAGGACAACAGGCCGCTTTGGAAATTAGTCCCTTAAAAACCCACGACCAGGTTGTGAAATCCTTATCATATACCAACGAATATTTAGCATCCTTGTATAACGATAACCGGATTCCAAACCATGGTTTTGATGCCATAACAAAAGAATTAAAACTACTTAAAATAGAAAACACCTTTCTGGAAACACCTAGTTTAAAGAAACTTGTTAGTATGTCTATTACAGTTAATGCACTGGTTGTTTTTCTGAAAAAATTTAAAGAATATTATATAAATCTTAATGAGTATGCATCACATATTGAGGTTACAAAGGTATTAATTGAAGAAATTGATAGCATAGTAGATAGGTTTGGCGACATAAAAGACAGCGCATCGCCTTTGTTGCAAGAGCTACGGCAAAGTATTAATAAAGTAAAAGGAAAAATAAATAGCAGTTTTGGTGCTGCCCTAAATACGTATCATCAATTAGACTATCTGGATGATATTCGGGAATCGGTAGTAGACAACAAACGGGTACTAGCTGTAAAAGCCATGTACCGTCGTAAAGTAAAGGGCGCCATTATGGGCGGAAGTAAAACCGGAAGTATTGTATATATCGAGCCGGAAACCACATTACAGCACACCCGCGAATTAAACAATTTAGAATATGAAGAACACGAAGAAGTTATTCGCATTTTAAAGGATGTTACCAATTTTATCCGACCATTTATACCACTGTTAGAGGACTATCAAAGCTTTTTAATAAATATTGATGTTATTTCGGCCAAGGCAAAATATGCCAAATCTATGAACGCCGTGTTGCCAGAAATTAATACCAATCGGGAACTTAACTTACGCGATGCCTACCACCCGTTATTATACTTAAGCAATACCCAAAAAAATCAAAAAACATATCCGCAGTCCATAAAATTAACACAAGAAAACCGGATTATTGTTATTTCTGGACCTAATGCTGGCGGAAAAAGTATTACTTTAAAAACGGTAGGATTGTTGCAAGTAATGCTGCAATCGGGGTTTTTAATACCAGTACATGAACGCAGTAGTGTTTTTTTATTCAAGCGAATTATTACGGATATAGGCGATAATCAATCTATTGAAAACCATTTAAGCACTTATAGCTACCGCTTAAAACAAATGAATTATTTCCTTAAAAAATGCCATAAAGACACCTTGTTTTTAATAGATGAGTTTGGCACTGGTTCCGATCCAGAATTGGGAGGTGCTTTGGCAGAAACCTTTTTAGAGGAATTTTACCACCGCGAAGCATTTGGTATTATAACCACACACTATGCAAACCTGAAAATGTTAGCCAATGAGCTACCGTTTATGCAAAATGCCAACATGATGTTTGACGAAAAAACATTAGAACCCGTTTATAAACTGGCTTTAGGACAAGCAGGGAGTTCCTTTACGTTTGAAGTAGCCCAAAAAAACGGCATCCCCTATTCTTTAATAAATAGGGCCAAAAAGAAAATTGAAAAAGGCAAAGTTCGTTTTGATAGAACCATAGCAAAGCTTCAAAAAGAACGATCTAAATTAGAGAAAACGGAACAGTCGTTAAAAGAAAACGAACGCAAGAAACAAACAGAGGCCGAAAAATTAGAGGAAATCAATTTAAAAGTTCAGAAGAAGTTAGAAAGCTATCAAGAGCTATACGATACCAACCAGCGCCTCATTTATTTAGGGCAGAAAGTAAACGATTTATCTGAAAAATATTTCAACAACAAACAGAAAAAAGCACTCTTGAGTGAACTATTTAAACTAGTTCAAATTGAAAACTCCAAACGCAAAAAAATCTCTGTTAAAAAACAAAAGGCTGAAAAAGCAAAAGTTGAGAAAATAAAAGAAGAAGCTGAAAAAAAAGTAGCCGTTATTAGGGAGAAAAAAAAGGCTGAAAAAGCAAAAGAAAAAAACAAACCAGCACCGCCAAAACCCGTTTTAAAAATTGGCGACCGGGTTAGAATGCAGGATGGCCGCGCGGTTGGAAGCATAGATAGTATTGAAAAAAATAAAGCTGTTGTTAATTATGGCATGTTTACAACAAATGTCAGTTTGGAACAATTAGAACTTGTGGAAGCTGTAAACAAATAAACGCTTTGTTTTTTAGCTTAAAACCACTAAAAACACCTGCTATTATGATAAAAAATCTGCCAGAAAACAAACATTTAATACTATTTGATGGGGTATGTAATTTGTGTAATAACGCCATTAACTACGTTATTAAACACGATAAAAATAATGTTTTTGTGTTTGCTCCATTACAAAGCAACATTGGAAATCAGGTCCTAGAGGCCCACCAAATAGATACTACTAAATTGGACTCTATTTTATTGTATACTGCTAATAAACAACTTCATTACAAATCTACCGCAGCCTTAAAAATAGCTTCTAAACTAGGGTTCCCAAGAAATTTATTACCAATTTTTTTCATTGTTCCTGCATTTATTCGCAATTGGGTTTACGATGTTATTGCTAAAAATAGGTATAAATGGTTTGGAAAAAAAGAAGCGTGTATGATACCTACCAAGGAATTAAAAGCAAAATTTTTAGAATAAAGAGGCAGTTTGTTTTTTTATGCTATTTTTGACTCGTTATTAGCTTTTTGAAATAAAATGTCTAAATAAAAATATCTTAATAAACTTAACACCAATTTTATGAAAAACACGTTCACATTAGCAGTGCTACTTTTAATTTTTGCTTCTAGCTGCTCCAGTATTAAAGTTTTGGATGCTTGGAAATCCGATTCCATTAGCGACTTTCAAGATAATAAAGTTCTAGTTATTTCCAGAACCGATAATAAATCTGTTAGAATTGCTTTTGAAACGGAGTTAGCCAAGGAACTTCGAGCTAATGGTATTCAGGCTACTGAAAGTTTTAAAGAAATGCCAGAATTTAGCCATGACAAGGAACTAAATCAAGAACAATTAACAAACTTTCGATCGTTTTTGAAAAATGAAGGTTATAACGGTATTGTACTAACTGTTGTAAAAGATTACCAAGAACGCACCCAAACAACACAGGATGGTGGTTACTATGCCGGCGCTACATACTGGCCTTCCTATTACCCTGCTTATTACGGTGGTTTTTATGGTTATTATGCCAATCCGTTTTCGTATTCAACATACGGATCTTATGTTCCAATGACGGCCACCACACAAGTTATTAAAACTTATGTGGTTGAAACAGTTGCTTACGATTTAACAAAAGCAGACGGCAAACAATTAGCTGCGGTAGTAACAACACAAATTGACGACCCGCAAAATATTCGTAAAAATGCCGCCGATTATACAGCTAAAATAACAAAAGCACTTACGCGTAAATAAGCTAAAAAGCGTTTTTTAAACAACTAAGCCTCGGTACTATTATCGGGGCTTTTTTTTTGGGCTTTAATAGCAAGCAAATTATAACTAGAAATTGCCTTGCAACTTTATAAATTAAAGCTACATTTGCCCATTATTTAAGTTGCAAAATGAATACCACCAAACATTATCTAGCCGCCACCCTTGCCTTTACAATTTGGGGATTTTTTAGCCTGGTTTTAAAACCGTTGTCGGCGTTCTCTGCTTTCGATATTTTAAGTTATCGCTCTGTGGTATCTGTTGCCATTATGCTTGTAGTAAGTCTTTTATTTAGGCCAAAGGTTTTAAAAAATACCCTAAAGCGCTACCAAGCGCTGGAGAAAAAAGAGAAAATTCGCATTGCAGTAATTAATTTAGCTAGTGGCTTGTTTTTGGCTTTAAATTGGTACGTATTTATTTATGTAATGAATAATGTAAGTGTAAAAGCCACATCATTAGCTTACTTAATTTGCCCAATTTTAACCATGGTTTTAGCTTTTATCATTCTGAAAGAAAAATTGTTTAAATTACAATGGCTGGCGGTTACCTTAAGTTTTTTGGCTTGTTTAATTATTTCGTTAGGAAATTTTACCGATTTATTTTACAGCATGCTTATAGCATTAAGCTACGCCATTTACCTTATTTTACAACGTCGAAATCAGGAACTCGATCGGTTTTTAATATTAACTGTTCAAATAGCATTTGCTGTAATTTTATTAATACCTTTTTTTGCCACACACCAGTACAATACACCTAAAACACCTTACTTTTATAGCATGATAGCTGTTATTGCTGTTGGTTTTACCATTTTACCCATGTTTCTTAACATTTATGCCCTTCGTGGTTTAAATTCGGCTGTGGTAGGAATATTTATTTATTTAAATCCGCTAATTAACTTTTTTCTAGCTGTATTTTACTTTAAAGAAACCATCACCACTGCTCAAGCTTTAAGTTATAGCCTGATTATTACCTCGGTTATTATCTTCAATATACCAGCTATTAAACATCGTATTAATAAACGGCGTGCAGCTCATATTCAATAAAAACTTATAAAAATTACCTGCTATTTTGTAGCTTCTTAAAAAAGCGTCTAATTTTATTAACCCTCCTGGAATGTGTATTTTTGCCCAATATAAACGTTGCAAATTGGTTTTTTTAACCATGTAAGCAACTAGAATGTAACCAAACCTAAATCCCTATACGTGCAAAAATTATTATCTAGTTCGGAATTAAAAGCATTTCTGGATGCTAAAGTTAACTATTACAACACCCCAGAGTTTCTAGATACCGATCCTATTAAAATACCTCATACCTTTTCAAAAAAAGAGGATATTGAAATAGCTGCTTTTTTAACCGCTACTATTTCTTGGGGAAATAGAAAAAGTATTATTACCAATGCGCAACGTATGATGGCACTTCTGGAACAAGACCCATACCATTTTGTTATGCACCACCAAGAGCCTGATTTAAAAAAACTACTACCTTTTGTGCACCGCACTTTTAATGGTACAGATTTCATAACTTTTATATCTGGATTAAAACATATTTATAGCAATTACAACGGCTTGGAAACTATTTTTGCCGAGCATGCTAAAAGCACGCATTTACAAGCCGCTATTCATACGTTTAAACAACGTTTTTTTGAAATACCACACCTAACACGAACCGAAAAACACATTTCGGATCCCCTAAAAAATTCTGCTGCAAAGCGCATTAATATGTTTTTGCGTTGGATGGTAAGACCAGCAGATACTGGTGTGGATTTTGGTTTATGGAAATCGGTTCATACCAAACAATTATCCTGTCCGTTGGATGTACACTCCGGAAATGTAGCCAGAAAACTGGGTCTGCTTACCCGAAACCAAAACGATGCCAAAGCTGTTCTAGAGCTTGATACCAATTTGCGACAATTAGACCCAAACGATCCTGTAAAATACGATTTTGCACTTTTTGGATTGGGTGTTTTTGAGGGGTTTTAAGTAATTTCTGTATCTTTATTCCGAAAACCTTTTTAATAAAAATCTATGAAAAAAATTCTTTTTTGCATGGCGGCTCTAGCGCTGCTTACCGCTCACGCACAAAACAGGCAAATACCAACAGATACGGTGGTTGTTACCAACCATAAGGCAACAATTAACAATGTTAATTTAGAGTATAAAGCCTTTACTGGCACGCAACCCGTGTGGAATAAATCTGGTGAACCTATGGCAACATTATTTTACACCTATTACGAGCGCAGTAATGTAAAGAACCAAGCCAACCGACCTTTGGTTATTTCGTTTAACGGCGGTCCTGGTTCTGCATCGGTATGGATGCATATTGCCTACACCGGACCACAAATTTTAAATATTGATGATGAAGGATATCCTGTGCAGCCATATGGTGTTAAAAACAATCCTTATTCTATTTTGGATGTTGCGGATATTGTTTTTGTAAACCCTGTTAACACCGGTTACTCGCGCATGATAGAAGATAAGGATGGTAAACTTCCAAACAGAGACCAATTTTTTGGTATAAATGCCGATATACGCTATTTAGCAGAGTGGATAAATACCTTTGTTACACGATACAACCGCTGGGAATCGCCAAAATACTTAATTGGTGAAAGTTATGGCGGACCACGTGTTATGGGATTGGCAGAAGAATTACAAAACAACCAATGGATGTATTTAAATGGGGTTATTTTAGTATCGCCAGCCGATTATAAAATCTATTCAACCGATCAGCCCATTTATTCTGCTTTAAATTTACCCTATTTTACAGCAGCAGCCTGGCACCAAAAAGCATTACCACCGCAGCTTCAACAAAAAGATTTAACCGAAATTTTACCGGAAGTAGAAACATTCGCTATCAATACTTTAATGCCTGCCATAGCAAAAGGAGGTTTTATTTCGGCTGAAGAGCGCAACCAAGTAGCCGAAAAAATGAGTTTGTATTCTGGCTTAAGTAAAACAGCTATTTTACAACACAACCTAAATATACCAACGCGATTTTTTTGGAAAGAATTGCTCCGTGATCGCGGTTATACTATTGGTAGGTTGGATTCTCGCTATTTAGGTATTGATAAAATGGCGGCGGGAAATGCGCCCGATTATAATGCCGAATTGTCCTCGTGGTTGCATTCCTTTACCCCTGCCATAAACTATTATTTACGCGAACATTTAAATTTTAAAACAGATATTAAATACAATATGTTTGGCGATGTACATCCTTGGGACCGCCAAAATGATACAACGCGTGAACGGTTGCGTCAAGCTATGGCACAAAATCCGTATTTAAAAGTTCTTGTGCAGTCTGGTTACTACGATGGTGCTACAACCTATTTTGCTGCAAAATATACGGTTGGCCAGTTGGATCCTTCGGGTGTCATGAAAGATAGATTTACTTTTAAAACCTACAGAAGTGGCCATATGATGTATTTAAGAAAAGCCGATTTAGAGGCTTCTAATAATGATATTCGCGAATTTATTGCCAATTCATTAACCAACGGAAAGCCAGCTAAATATTAACGATGGTTTTTAGCTTATAAGCCTTATCGTTACAGAAAGGTTAAAAAAAGAAACACCTGATAGCCTACAAAATCTATCAGGTGTTTTTTATTAAAGTGGTTTTAAAGTTGTTTTACCCTTTTAACCAAGCATTTCGTAAGGCTATTTGGTCTGGCGTGGCAGTATCTTTCTCTATAATGCGTTTGCCTGTAGTAAAAGTAGGTGTTAACGTTGTGTTGATAACAATTTCCTTACCACCTCTATCAAGTATTACGGAAACTTCTCGGCCTGCTTCCCAAGAAAATACCTCTTGAAAAACCTGATTGGCTGTTTGTAACGTTACTGTTGTGCCATCTATGGCTTTAATTACATCGTTTGGCATGGCTCCTTGTGCTTTCCAAAAGCTATTGCCCAACACGTTTTCTGTAAAAAATATAGTCCCTTCACTTTGGTCTGCAGATACAATTAAGGCTCCATTACCTTGAATATAATTGGTTTCTACAGCGCCTTCGCCAATTTCTAAACCAACTTTCTCAAAGAAATCTTCGTAAGGTATAGGCGTATTCCCTATGACATGCGCATCAAAAAAGTCGCGTAAACTAGGATATGTCATGGCTACAATTTCATCAATTAAGGCATCATCTTCAAAGGGTTTGTTTTTACCATATTTGTTGGACAATTCTTTCATTAACGATAAAATACCGCGGTTGCCATTACTGCCTTCACGAATTAAAATATCTAAGCACATACCAATTAAAGCACCTTTTTGGTACACATTATAGTACTGGCTTGCATAGGGTTCGTCCAATACATTTTCGCTCATCTCTGTAAAACTCATGCTATCGTTCATACTTCGCGATGCCGAAATTTTACCCAATATTTTATTGTAAAAATCCGTTTCAGAAACAATACCTTGATCTACTTGAAATAAGGTAGCAAAATATTCGGTTACCCCTTCATACATCCATAAATGTTTAGAAAATGTTGGGTTGTTGTAATCAAAATAATGTACATCTTCAGAATGCACACTTAAAGGCGTTACAATATGGAAAAATTCGTGCGATACGATATCAATCATACTATTATCAAGCGCTTTTTGTGGCATAGACTCTGGCATAACCACTACGGTAGACGTATGGTGCTCTAGGGCTCCAAATCCTTTTGGAGAATCTGCTTTTCCTTCAGACAAATACACATATATGTCGTAACGTGGTGTACTATCAATATCGCCCATGTAAGCTTTTTGACCCTTCATCATGGTTTCCATAGCACTCTTCATAGAAGCTGCAGTATGCTTGCCGTTAGGTGAGTACACACTTAAAACGATTTTAATACCCCCAATTTCAAATTCTTCAACATCCAGATTACCGTACATCATAGGATTATCTGTAATATCAAAATAACGCGGTGCAAAATATGAGGAGGTTATAACCTTACCATCGGCACTTGTTGTGGCTTTTGATTGTTGCAAGGCCGAGGACCGCACAAAATCGGCCGGCGCGATAACATCCAGCGTGTATTGGTTATTTTTAAGTGAATCGAAATACCCAATAAAACCGTGTAAATTTAGTACATAGTTGTCAGGTTCAATGTTAGTACCTGCAGGCGAAAATGGCACATCACCTCCTATACCACCTACTTCTTCTTGGTCGAACGTATCATTAACCAAGTAGCTTACATAATCTAGCTCGGTAGCATTGGTAATAATCCAAGAGTTGGTATCAATTTTATTTACTGGTAATGTATTACCATCATAATCGAATGCTTGAAGTCCTTCAATATATTTTCCAAAGTCACTAACAGAATATGTTCCTTGCACCACTTTTGGTAACCTGTAAGTTACGGTATCTGTTGTAAAACGGCCTGGATTTATAGTTACTGGCACTTTATCGTCCGATACTTTGGTTATATCAATAACGGAAGCTATTGGCGTATTAGTAGCCAAATTAGCTGTAGTTGATTTTGAAGAAGAGCCACAGGCTGCAAGTAGTAAAGACATACCTACAAGGGCTAATGTTTTTTTCATGATAAAAGAATTAAATAAAAAGGTTAATTACTGTTCAAAAATACAATGTGCTTGCAATAAATAACACAACTTTATGTTAAAATGAAGAATCGCTATCTTCGCAACATGGAACAGGAGCTAATAAGCATTATTACGCCTTTTAAAAACACCGAATCCTTTCTTGCAGAATGTGTTCAATCTATTATTAATCAGTGTTATACAAACTGGGAATTACTAATAGTGGACGATGGTTCAACCGATGCTAGTTACCGTATTGTAAGTGCGTTTGCAAAAAACGATAGGCGTATAAAATTATACAAAAATCCGGGTACGGGTATTATTAGTGCGCTGCAATATGGCTTTTCTAATAGCCGTGGCACTTTTATAACACGCATGGATAGCGATGACGTTATGACACCAAATAAATTGGCAGTTTTAGCACATAATTTAAAAACATTTGGTAAGGGTCATGTGGCCGTAGGACAAGTTCGTTATTTCCGAAAAGACGGCTTAAGTTTGGGCTACAAATCATACCAAAATTGGCTTAATTCGTTAACGCAAACAGGTAACAATTACTCTGAAATTTATAAAGAATGTGTTATTCCTTCGCCTTGCTGGATGGTATATAGACAAGATTTTATAAACTGCAATGCTTTTAATAACCAAATATACCCAGAGGATTACGATTTGGCTTTCCGGTTTTATGAAAACCAGTTAACCATTATACCCTGTTCCAAAAAAATACATTTATGGCGGGATTATAGTACCCGAACTTCTAGAACCCACGAGCATTATGCAGAAAACCATTTTTTACCGCTTAAATTAAAATACTATTTAAAACTAGATTACAATCCAAAACAACCGCTTGTAATTTGGGGCGCCGGAAAAAAAGGAAAAACAGTGGCGAAATTGCTGTTAGAAAATGCCGTTAACTTTATTTGGATTTGCGATAATTCGAAAAAAATTGGTAAAGAAATTTATGGGATTGTTATGCACGATATTTCCCGTTTAAAAACACTTACCAATCCGCAATGCTTAATAACGGTAGCCAATAAAGCAGAACAAAAAACCATTCAGGCCTATTTACAGTCTATAGGACTATTGCCCAGTAAGCACTATTTCTTTTTATGTTAGGACGTTAATTTATGTTGAAAAGGTTTACTTTCTCATGTTAAACACTATTTTTGTAATAAATTATCCGTGGAATGCAGTTTAAACATCCAGAAATACTTTACGCGTTATTTTTACTAGTAATTCCAATAATTGTACACTTATTTCAATTACGAAAATTTCAAAAGGAATCCTTTACCAATGTGGCGTTTTTAAAGCAAATAACGCTTCAAACACGTAAAAGTTCGCAGATAAAAAAATGGCTTACCTTGCTTACGCGCATGCTTTTGCTGGCTTGCTTAATTTTTGCTTTTGCACAACCTTATACAGCTTCAAAAAACCAGTTTAATACCCAGCCCGAAACGGTTATTTATTTGGACAACAGTTATAGTATGGAGGCCAAAGGCGAAAAGGGCCCCCTGTTGAAGCGCGCTATTCAAGAACTCATTGAAAATCTTGACCCAGAAGCGCCAATTTCTGTGGTTACCAATACAACTTCTTTTAGCAATACTAATTTAAAGAGTATTCAAAACGAACTCTTACAATTACCCTACGCACCAAACGCACTGCCGTTTGAAGCTGCATTGCTTAAAAGTGAAAAGCTTTTTTCAAATAAACCGAACAGTCCTAAAAATTTAGTATTTATTTCGGATTTTCAGGAACAACAAAAACCGTTTTCCAAACCACTAGATACCAGTTACACCTTACATGCTGTAAAACTAAAACCACAAGTAGAAAGTAATGTTTCTGTGGATAGTGTTGCCGTAACCGGAAAAGAATTAGGTAAATTAAAGTTACGTGTATTTTTAAAAGCCACTGGACCAACAGCTGGTACTGTACCTGTTTCGGTATATAATAATCAGACTTTATTAGCTAAAGCTACCATTGATTTTTCAGAAACTAATGTAACCACTTTTACACTAACGGAAAACCACATACCTAATGGTAAAATAGTTATCGAGGATGCGGGCCTACCCTTTGATAATGTGTTGTATTTTAGTTTAAACAAGCCTGAAAAAACCAAGGTGTTACACATACACCATCAGGATAATTTAGATGTTTCGTATATAGAACGTTTATTTAATAACCCGGAATTTGAATTTTCTACAACCTTTTTAAACAATTTAAACTACAGCGTTATAGAAAACCAGCAACTGCTTATTTTAAACGAATTAACTACCATTCCAAGCTCCCTTATAAACGCTATTCAAAGCTTTATAAAGCGCGGCGGCTATGTTTTAATGATACCAAATAGTCTAGCAAACCTCCAAACATATAATGCATTTTTGGAGCCTTATAATATGGTCATGCAAGCGGGTATAACAAGTGAAAAGCGGGTGTCTAAAATCAGTTATGCCCATCCACTTTACAAAAACGTTTTTGAAAAGCAAGAAACAAACTTTCAGTACCCAAAAGTAGCCAGTTATTATCCTGTTAAAGCCAACACGAGTTCTGTGGCTTTGGCTTTTGAAGATGGCAAACCATTTTTAGTCACCCAAAACCAATTGGCCCTATTTACAAGTCCTTTAAATAAAACTAATTCCAACTTTAGCGAATACGATTTAATTGTTCCAACCTTTTATAACATAGCACAGCAAAGTTTAAAAACGGCGCGACTTTATTTTACAATAGGCGAAGAAAACAGTTTTGATGTACCAGTTGCTATGCAAGCCGATGGCGTATTAACATTGCATTATAACGAACAAACAACCATACCGCTCCAGCAGTATTTTAACAATAAGGTTACCATAACCACAACAGATATTCCAGATGTTGCAGGATTTTACCAGGTTCAAGATAAGCAAAATCCTATAAGTACGGTTAGTTACAATTACGCCAGAGCAGAAAGTAAATTAAGCTACCAAAATTTAGAAAACCTGGAACAAGTTCAAGTAAGTAGCGCTATTAACACTGCTTTTGATACAATAAAAAGTGATACCAAAATTAATGCCTTATGGAAATGGTTTGTTATTTTTGCCTTGGTATTTACTTGTATCGAAATGCTCATCTTAAAATATTTTAAATGAACGCACTCATAAAATCTGCCAAAATTATAGACCCTAAAAGCGATTTCCACAATCAGGTAGTGGATATTTGTATCGAAAACGGCAGCATTACTAAAATAGCACCAAATATCTCCAATTCACATAATTTTAAAGAAGTAACGCGGCCTAATTTGCATGTGTCGCCAGGCTGGTTTGATAGCAGTGTTAGTTTGGGTGAACCAGGATTTGAGGAGCGTGAAACCATTCAAAATGGTTTGCAAACGGCGGCACTTTCAGGTTTTACGGCCATTGCTTTAAATCCGAATACAAATCCTGTATTAGACAGCTTTGCCGATATTTCCTTTGTAAAAACCAAAGCACAAAATCATGCCGTTTCATTATATCCTATTGGCGCATTAACAAGCGGATCGGATGGTAACAACATGGCAGAATTATACGACATGAGCCAAGCTGGTGCCGTGGCTTTTTACGATTACCAAAAACCTTTAAATAATCCAAACCTAATGAAAATTGCTTTACAATATGCTAGCAATTTTAATGGTTTAATCTTTTCATTTCCACAGGAATCGCGTATTGCTCGTAACGGGGTTATGAATGAGCACGTTTCCAGCACTAAATTAGGTTTAAGCGGGATACCGGCCTTGGCAGAGGAACTTCAAATAGCAAGAGATTTATTTTTATTGGAATATACTGGGGGCAGTTTGCACATACCTACAATTTCCACAGCCAAAGCGGTAGCACTTATTCGTGAAGCGAAACAAAATAAATTAAATGTTACCTGCAGTGTTGCCATTCACAATCTTATATTTACGGATAGTGTTTTAAATACTTTCGACACAAAATTTAAAGTACTACCACCTTTAAGAACTGAAACAGATACAGCTGCGCTTATTGCAGGTTTATCCGATGGTACTATTGATATGGTTACAACGGATCATAACCCATTAAATATGGAACTAAAAAAAGTGGAGTTCGAGCAAGCTAAATTTGGCACCATAGGATTGGAATCGGCTTTTGGCGCCTTGCAAACCATTTTCTCTACAGAGCAAGCGGTGTCTTTATTAACTAAAGGTAAAAGCCGCTTTGGTATAACCCAATATACTATAAACCAAGGAGAAACAGCCAACTTAAGTCTGTTTAACCCAAATACAACTTACCATTTTAATAAAGCAAATATCCAATCTACTTCCAAAAATGCCATTTTTGAAGGGGCCTCGTTGGTTGGAGAGGTTTATGGTGTGTTTGCAAATAATAAACTGATTTTAAAATAATTAAATGACAGCACAAGATATTAACGACGGGAAAACAATGGCTATTGTAGCCTATTTAACCATAATTGGTACCATAATAGCTATTATTATGAATAGCGATAAAAAAAATCCGTTTACCTCTTTTCATGCCAAACAAGGTCTAGGTTTAAATGCAACATATTTGGTTTTAGGCTATTTTATAAGTGCTTTCGATAGCTTTGCCATATCCATCGGATTTTGGATTGCTATGAGCATTTTATTCCTTTATGGTATATTTTTAGCGGTAACAGGCGCTTGTAAAGAGGTGCCTGTTTTAGGAGCCACGTATCAAAAACTATTTGCAAGCATTGCTTAATTATGACCACACCAAACTTACATTATATTACCAGACCATCTACATTAAAAGAAAATGCACCTTTATTAATATTGTGTCATGGTTACGGCAGCGATGAAAACGATTTGTTTTCGTTTGCTTCCGAACTCCCTGAAACATTATTCATTATTTCATTACAAGCACCTTATAAGCTACAACCTTATGGTAACGCTTGGTATGCTATTAATTTTGATGCCCAGAATGGAAAATGGAGCGACGATGAGCAAGCTAAAACCTCGCGCGATAAAATAGCAGACTTTATAGACTATGCTTGTAACACCTATCCGGTAAATAGAAATAACGTGAGTTTGTTAGGCTTTAGCCAAGGCACTATTTTAAGCTACGCAGTGGCATTAACCTATCCAGAAAAAGTAAAAAATATTATTGCCTTAAGCGGCTATATAAATTCGGAAATTATTCCTGAAAATCCGCAATCCCAAAACTATAAGCATTTACAGTTTTATTGTTCGCATGGCAGCGCCGATCAGGTAATTCCTGTAGATTGGGCCAGAAAAGCGCCACAATTTCTTAAACATTTAAACGTGGCGCACCAATATTCAGAATTTCCTGTAGGCCATGGCGTGGCTCCACAGAATTTTTATGAGTTTAGAAGTTGGTTAATTGATAGGATATAGAAACGATTCCACCACTTTAAAGCTTAATTGTTTATCTTCCGAAATGGAATAGGTTAAAAACATTTCGCCCCAGTATTTACCATCTGTAAAATTAGCTATAATCCATTTATGGTTTAAAATGCGTATTTGATCTATCATCATTTTACCGCCGTTAAGAGCAGCGTACGGAATTAAAGGATGCTCCTCGCCTTTTACCAGGTTTAATTCATAAAGGGCATCCTTTACAAAGGGAATTAACTCGTCTACACGATAACCTTCGGCTTCTATATAGCTTAAAGCCGCTTCGGTATTCATAACAGAAAATTCTGATAACCGGAGTACATCATCACGAAGTTTTGAAATGGTATCCTGATATTTGGTAATTGATTTTTCGAAATTAGCTTCCTTTTTATCAATTATACCTTCATAAGAATCTAAAATACGTTTCGAATTTACAAATTGAAACACCAACAAAAGCGCCACAAAAATAAACAGGTAGTTAAAAATTTTCTTTTTCATTATAGAGTTATTTGTAAATTATCGTAGGCTAAAAATACGTTGTCTGGTAACTTGCTTTCTACTTCATCATGGAAGCCTAACAAATGACTTATATGGGTAAGGTAGGCCTTTTTAGGTTGTAGTTTTTTAATTATTTCCAAGGCTTCTGGTAAATTTAAATGCGACGGATGCTCGGTTTCACGCAAAGCATTTAAAACCAATACGTCTAAATTTTTCAGTTTTTGAAGCTCTGTTTCCTCAATAGTTTTCATATCGGTTAGGTAAGCAAAATTGTGAAAACGGAAGCCAAAAACCTGTAAGTTATAATGGGTACCGTTTATGGGTAAAACCGATTTGTTTTCAAGCCTAAAAGGCTCATTTTTAATTTCGTGCTGTATCACGCTAGGAGCACCAGGGTATTTATTTTCAGTCTGAAAAATATAATCAAAACGCCTGGTTAATTCGTTTAAAACACGCTTGTGGGCGTATACATGAAGCGGACCTTGTTTAAAGAAAAAAGGCCTGATATCGTCCAAACCAGCAGTATGGTCTGCATGCTCATGGGTAAAAATTATGCCGTCTATTTTTGGGCAATTGGTACGCAACATTTGTTGTCTAAAATCAGGACCACAGTCTACAACATACGTTTTAGAATCCCACTCTATTAAAACAGAAACACGTAGGCGTTTATCTTTAGGATTAGTGCTTAAACACACTGGGTGTTTGCTTCCTATAACTGGTATCCCTTGCGAGGTTCCGGTACCTAAAAATGTAACTTTCAATTGTATTAATTTTGAAACAAAAATAAGGTTATTTTTTTGTTTAACCTGCTGTTTTGGTACCTTTGTAATACAAAAACTCAATTATTTATAATGGAAATAAGCTTAAAAGGCGATAAAGAATTTGATGATGTACCATCAATAAAAACAAAGGCTCTCCGCATAAATTTGAATGAAAACATTTATGGAACCTTCGCCGAAATTGGTGCTGGCCAAGAAACTGTACGGCAATTTTTTAGAGCTGGTGGTGGCTCCGGCACTATAGCCAAAGCCATGTCTGCTTACGACAAGGATTTTAGCGATGCCATTTACGGTGTGGAATCGGATGGCCGCTATGTTACCGAAGCACGCTTATTAAAAATGCTTAACCATGAAATTAATTTAATGGAAAAGCGTTTGCCACGCGATAAACATCCAAATAAATTGTTTTTTTCTTTTGCCAATACAGTGGCTACTATAGATTTTGCTAAAAAATATAAAGGCCATGGCTGGGTTGGTATTAGGTATCAAATAGATGCTGACGACCCTACCTACAACGAAATTTCGCTGCATTTGCGTTTTAAAGAAAATGATGCACGTTTGCAACAAGAAACACTCGGAATTTTAGGTACCAACTTAATTTACGGCGCTTTTTATAAATATAAAGAGCCTAAAAAATTACTGCGCTACTTATACGATCATTTAGACCAAGATCAATTAGAGATTGATACCATTAATTTTTCTGGTCCCGTGTTTAAAAATGTGGACAACCGATTAATGAGTTTGCAACTGGTAAAAAATGGCATGACCGATGCGGTTATGTTTGCTCCCGACGGTAATAATGTGCTACCTGCCAGAATCCTTTACAAAAAGAATATTTTAGCCCTTCGAGGTAGTTTTAGGCCTGTTACAAAGGTGAATATAGACATGTTTCAAAAATCGTACGACATGTTTATAAAAGAAAATAAAGTAGATGTAAACAAAACGCAGGTTGTTTTCGAGATTACATTATCTAATTTACGTGCAGAAGGCGAAATTAACGAACAGGATTTTATGGATCGTGCCAAATTACTTTGCTCATTAGGGCACACGGTTTTAATTTCAAACTTCCAAGAATATTACAGATTGGTAGAATATTTTTCGCAGTATACCAAACTCCGTATGGGATTAGCCATGGGTGTAAATAATTTAGTGGATATTTTTGACGAAAAATATTACCGCCATTTAAGTGGTGGTATTTTAGA
Organism: Bizionia sediminis; assembly: GCF_042684585.1. Classification (NCBI taxonomy): domain Bacteria; kingdom Pseudomonadati; phylum Bacteroidota; class Flavobacteriia; order Flavobacteriales; family Flavobacteriaceae; genus Bizionia; species Bizionia sediminis. Next base: position 710,722 of record NZ_JBHULS010000001.1, on the reverse strand, counting down.
GGCCTTTGGTAAATTATTTTTTAAAGACTTACGCGTATACCTATATCCTATGCAGGATGAACATGGCGAACTTACCACTAGCGAGAATTTAAAAGTTCATCCTCGTATGAAAGAGCTTTACAAGTTTTTTAAATACAACGGAAAAGTGGTGGACATTACGGATTACGACAGCAACATTTTAAACGTGTTTTCACGCGATGTTTTGAAAAAAATTGCCAACAATGAAAATAACTGGGAAACCATGCTCCCTGAAGGCGTTTCGAAATTAATAAAAGAAAAGTGTTTATTTGGCTATGCCCCACAAGAGGCTGTAACCGACATTAAAAATAATTAAACCATACCGCTATGATTAGTAAACAGCTTGTTGCTTTCTGCCTTTTTTTTACCACATTTTTTGCCTTAACGCCATTACAGGCACAAACAAAGGTTGCCCAAGGCACCGATTGCACAGGCGATTGCCACTTGGTAGGTAAATTTGATAGAAGGGTTTTAGAAAGCAATGAAACCTACGCTTCTTGGTTTTTGAAAAATTATAATGATTACCAGATAGATGCTACCATTCTAGATACCTTACAAGCATTATCAAAAAACAACATAACGTTTAAAATAATTATGGGTACTTGGTGTAGCGATAGCCAGCGTGATGTACCCCGATTTTCAAAAATTTTAGATACCTTACAAATAAGTAGCGAAGCTATTACCTATTATGCTTTGGATACCAATAAACAATCTGCTGAAAAAATTGAGGAAACTTATAATGTACGTTTTGTACCAACTTTCATAATTTTAGAAAATGGTGTGGAACGCAACCGTATTGTGGAAATGTCTATACAAACTTTGGAAGCCGATTTATTAAATATTTTAACCAGTAACACCTATAAGCACGTTTATGCCGAGTAGTTTTACACTATGAAACCCACCATTCATTATGAACAAATTAAAATTAGTTTTATACACGTTGTTAGTGCTCGCTTTGGTTGTTAATTTTTTAGTAAATGGTTTGCCAGAGAATTTAACGGGTTACCAAAGTATGGGTATTATTGCTATTTTAATTTTGTTGGTTGTTTTAATTGGTTATCAAATTTTAAAAATTAAAAAAAATAAGTCGCATTAACTGTTTTTAAAACGCTCTAAAAAAACATACGTTAAAGCGTTTATATTAGTCTGCTTGTTCCATAAAAAACGAGCCGCATCAAAAAAACAAAAAAGAGTCAAAAAAAATATTTTTTTTGACTCTTTTGCTTTATAAATTCTGGTTATACCAGAAAAGTTAGAATGTACGGTACTAGTATTTACCGAACCAATTTTTTATATTTAATACGTTTTGGCGTTAAATCGCCACCCAATCGTTTTTTCTTATTTTCTTCATATTCGCTAAAACTCCCCTCAAAAAAGTACACTTCACTATTTCCTTCAAAAGCTAAAATATGGGTACAGATTCTATCTAAAAACCAGCGATCGTGACTTATAACTACGGCACAACCAGCAAAATTTTCTAAACCTTCTTCTAGGGCTCGCAGTGTGTTAACATCCAAATCGTTAGTAGGCTCGTCCAATAATAACACGTTTCCTTCCTCTTTCAAGGTCATTGCTAAATGCAAGCGGTTTCGTTCGCCACCCGAAAGTAGTTTTACCTTTTTATTTTGTTCGCCACCAGAAAAATTAAAACGACTTAAATATGCGCGAGAATTAACTTCCTTGCCTCCCATCATAATAAGGTCTTGCTCGTCGCTAAAGTTTTGCCAAATAGTTTTTTCGGGGTCTATATTGGCATGCGACTGGTCCACGTAGGCAATTTTGGCCGTATCGCCCACAAGAAACTCACCTTTATCGGGTTTAATTTCGCCCATTATCATTTTAAAGATGGTTGTTTTACCAGCGCCGTTAGGTCCAATAATACCAACAATGCCCGCTTGTGGCAGATTAAAGTTTAAATTATCGTAAAGTAATTTATCGTCGTAAGCCTTACTAACACCAACAGCCTCTATAACATTGGTTCCCAAACGCGGTCCGTTAGGAATATATATTTCCAGTTTTTCATCCAATTGTTTTTGGTCCTGGCTCATTAACTTATCATAATTTTTTAAACGCGCCTTTTGCTTGGTTTGTCTGCCTTTTGCACCTTGACGCACCCACTCCAATTCGCGTTCTAATGTTTTTTGACGTTTAGAAGCCACTTTATTTTCTTGCGCTAAACGCTTGGATTTTTGATCTAACCAAGAGGAATAATTTCCTTTCCACGGTATGCCTTCACCTCTATCCAATTCCAAAATCCAGCCTGCCACATTATCTAAAAAGTACCTATCGTGGGTAACAGCTATTACGGTTCCTTTATACTGGGCTAAATGTTGCTCTAGCCAATGTACAGATTCAGCGTCCAAATGGTTGGTAGGCTCGTCCAGAAGTAATACATCTGGTTCCTGCAACAGCAAACGGCATAGTGCCACTCGCCTGCGCTCGCCACCAGAAAGAACACCAATTTTTTTAGCACCATCGGGGGTTCTTAAAGCATCCATTGCAATTTCTAGTTTGGTGTCAAGCTCCCAAGCATTTAAGGCATCTATTTTGTCCTGAAGTTCGGCTTGGCGGTTCATAAGCTTCTCCATTTTATCAGGATTAGAGTATACTTCCTCCAAACCAAACATATCGTTTATTTTGTTGTATTCATCCAGAATAGCCACCGTTTCGGCCGCACCCTCTCTTACAACTTCCATAACCGTTTTGTTATCATCCAATTGTGGTTCCTGCTCCAGGTAACCCACAGAATAATCTTGTAAAAAGGTAACATCGCCTTGATAGTTTTTATCCTGTCCGGCAATAATTTTAAGTAAAGTAGATTTACCCGAACCATTAAGACCTAAAATGCCAATTTTAGCGCCATAAAAGAAACTTAAATAAATATTTTTTAACACTGGTGTATTGGCACCCTGAAATGTCTTGGTTAAGCCAGACATGGAGAAAATAACTTTTTTATCGTCGCTCATAATATTTTAGTATTGTAAAGTGTGTGTAAAATGTATTGTGGTTATACTCTACCTTTTAGTGCATTAAAAACCCACGCTACAGAAAAAAAACCAATTCCAACAGCGGCAAATCCCCAACCAGCTACATCATCGTACCGGAATGCGCCCAATGCAATAAGTCCTAATCCTACAAAAATCATAATCCATGTTGCCCATGCTAAAACGGTATTTTTATTCATTGCCATAGTTTATTAAATTAAAAGTTAGCAATCACAAATATCGGTATTTATTATAAAAAAGGAAGTAATTTATTGCTTTTTAATAGCTAATTAACGGGGCTCCAATACTACAAAATAAAAGGCATTAAAGTCAACGGGTTAACAAGTTTAACCGCCACATTAGTAGAGATATTTATAAAAATAAGAAAACGCAAGTACCCGTATTAAGTTTGCAACAAAAAAAAGTCCTGAGACTAATCAGGACTTTTCAAAGTTTAGTTGAGAAGCGCTTCAAACTTCATCTTATTACAATTTATAACACTTAAAGCCTTCGAGTAATCAAGAAGAAATTTTATGGTTTCTTCTTTTGGGTTCACATTAATAGGGGTTTGTTGTTTTTTTGAGTAAAGTTTTGCCATGCAATTTCATATTTATATGGTTTCTACTTTACAAAACGCACCTAGTTAATTAATATTGTGCTAATTAGTTAAAATAATATTATTTTTCTCAATTATTTTTCGCATGTTAATTAAGGCGTAGCGCATACGCCCCAAAGCCGTATTTATACTAACTCCTGTTTTTTCTGAAATTTCTTTAAAGCTCATGTTATTGTACATACGCATTATTAAAACTTCTTTTTGATCGTCTGGGAGTTCTTCTATTAACCGCCTAATATCATGCGCTACTTGGTCTTTTATAATGCTACCTTCGGCATCTAGCGCATTATCGTGCAACACCGAAAAAATATTAAAATCGCCTGTATTACTAAATTTGGGCATTCTATTATTTTTTCTAAAATGATCGATTATTAAATTATGAGCAATACGCATTACCCATGGCAAAAACTTACCCTCTTCGTTGTATTTACCTAATTTTAGCGTTTTAATTACCTTTACAAAAGTATCCTGAAAAATATCGTCGGTAATATCCCGATCGTATACTTTGGAATAAATAAAACTAAAAATACGCTGTTTGTGCCTATTAATTAAAACTTCAATAGCCTGTTCGTTTCCGTGAATATAATTGGTAACCAATGTAGCATCTGCAACAAGATTGTTTTGCATAATCATAACTTTTTTTTGCCGAAACACATCGGCAGTAATTAAAAAAACGTTGTTTAGTAAAGTTATGCTTATAGGCTACTGTTATGATTTTTAGGTTTGTAGAACTCAAATATAACAACAAAACTTCTTAAAAAACAAACTTATTTTAAATTTTTACGAAAAATATTTGCATACTAAACCATTTTCTAATGGCATTTTCTTATAGTATCTTTACAGCCTTAATGAGGCCAAAGCTTATGACTACTAATATTTCTGAAGTTAACCCAAAAGAAAACATTATTATTAAGGGTGCTAAATTGCATAATCTAAAAAATATAGATGTTATTATACCCAGAAACAAACTGGTTGTAATAACAGGCTTATCGGGCTCTGGCAAATCTAGCTTGGCTTTCGATACTTTATATGCCGAAGGACAACGCAGATATGTAGAAAGTCTTTCTAGTTATGCCAGACAATTTTTAGGGCGTTTAAACAAACCAAAAGTAGATTATATTAAAGGCATTTCGCCAGCTATTGCCATAGAACAGAAGGTAAATTCCACCAATCCCCGATCCACGGTTGGTACCACCACAGAAATTTATGACTACCTAAAACTTTTGTTTGCCAGAATTGGTAAAACCTACTCGCCTAAATCAGGCAGAGAGGTAAAAAAAGATACCGTTGCCGACGTACTCAACTATATTAAAGATATGGCAGCTGGAGAAAAACTGTTGTTATTAGCGCCTATACTTTTAGAAGAAGGACGCAGTTTAGCCGATAAACTTAAAGTACTAAACCAGCAAGGTTACGCCCGCGTTAAAATTAAAGACGAGGTTGTAAGAATTGATGAAGCCATAAATACAAAAGAAAAGCCAGAACACGTATTTTTAGTGGTAGATAGGGTTATTACCAAACATGAAGACGATTTTTACAACCGTTTAGCAGATGCTATTGAAACTGCTTTTTTTGAAGGTAAAGGATCTTGTTTCATTGAAAGTTTGTCCAGCAAAGAGCGCATTCATTTTAGTAATAAATTTGAATTGGATGGTTTAAATTTTCTGGAGCCGAATGTGCATTTGTTTAGTTTTAATAATCCTTATGGGGCCTGCCCAAATTGCGAAGGTTATGGCGACGTTATTGGTATAGATGAGGATTTGGTAATCCCTAATACTGGCCTTTCGGTATTCGAAAATGCTATTTTCCCATGGCGCGGCGATTCTATGAGTTGGTATCGAGATCAGTTAGTTAACAATTCGCATAAATTCGATTTCCCTATTCATAAACCCTATTATCAATTAACAGCAAAGCAAAAGCAACTTATTTGGGATGGTAATAAATTTTTTGAAGGCCTAAATAGATTTTTTGCTGAACTGGAGGCCAAAGCTTATAAAATTCAAAACCGCGTAATGTTATCGCGTTATAGAGGCAAAACAAGCTGCAAAATATGCCATGGAAAGCGATTAAGACCAGAGGCTAACTACGTAAAAATAAACGACGCTACCATAACCGATTTAGTGGATATGCCTTTAAACAAACTGGCCACATTTTTTAAAAATTTAACCTTAAATCCCCACGATTCTAAAATTGCAAACCGCTTACTAAAAGAAATTAATAATCGGTTAGGCTTTTTGGATAACGTAGGGCTGGGCTATTTAACACTAAACCGAAAGTCCAATACCTTATCTGGTGGCGAAAGTCAGCGCATTAATTTAGCTACCAGTTTAGGCAGTAGTTTGGTAGGATCTATGTATATTCTGGATGAGCCTAGTATTGGTTTACACCCCAAGGATACCGAACGTTTAATTACGGTATTAAAGGCTTTACGCAATCTGGGTAATACGGTAATTGTAGTTGAACATGACGAGGATATTATGTTGGCAGCAGATACAATTATAGATATTGGACCAGAGGCTGGTACTTTTGGTGGCGAAGTAGTTGCTATAGGTAGTTTTCAGGATATCTTAAAATCCAACTCCCTAACAGCAAACTATTTAAATGGCGACATGGAAATAAAAGTTCCTAAAAAACGACGTCAGTCTAAATATGCTGTTACAGTTATTGGTGCCAAGGAAAACAATCTGAAAAATATAGACGTAACCATTCCTTTGGGAATGCTTACAGTAGTAACAGGTGTTTCTGGGAGTGGGAAAAGTACGCTAATTAAAAAAATTGTGTACCCGGCTTTACAAAAGAAAATTACAGATATGAGTGATAAGCCCGGTCAGTTTTCAGAATTGAAAGGGAACTTTTCTAATGTTCAGCATATTGAATTTGTAGACCAAAATCCTATTGGTCGTTCCTCCAGATCAAACCCGGTTACCTATGTTAAAGCCTACGACGACATTCGCGCACTGTATGCAAGTATGAAGTTAAGTAACATAAGAAACTACCAAGCCAAACATTTTAGTTTTAATGTGGATGGCGGCCGTTGCGAAACCTGCAAAGGTGAAGGCGAAGTTACTATTGAAATGCAGTTTATGGCCGATGTGCACTTAACTTGCGAAACCTGTAACGGCAAGCGTTTTAAAAAGGATGTTCTAGAGGTGTTGTTTGAAGGAAAATCTATTGACGATGTTTTAAACCTGACCATTGATGACGCTATTGCCTTTTTTAGTAAGCACCATCAGAAAAAAATTACCGCTAAATTACAACCATTGCAAGACGTTGGATTGGGTTATGTAACATTAGGTCAAAGCTCCTCTACCCTTTCCGGCGGCGAAGCACAACGTATTAAACTAGCCACATTTTTAGGAAAAGGCAGTAAAAGCAATCAGGCACTTTTTATTTTTGACGAACCTACTACAGGTTTGCATTTTCACGACATACAAAAACTCCTAAAATCGTTTAATGCCTTAATTGAGAAAGGGCATTCTGTTTTGGTAATTGAGCATAATTTAGATTTAATAAAATGTGCCGATTATATAATTGATTTAGGACCTGAAGGAGGCGAAAATGGTGGTTATCTTATTGCTGAAGGTACACCAGAAGAATTAGTTACTAATAAAAAATCGGTTACGGGTAAATATCTAAAAGACAAAATTTAAGCAAACATAAAGGCAAATCCCAGCACAACCATTCCGCTAATTAAAACAACTGGAAAAAAAAGACACATCGTAAGGCTCGCCTTTATATAACTTTTAAAAGCACTTTGCTTGTAAAAGCGTTTCATAGCATGTACAAGATAGAGAAATGTACAAACTACAATAATCCAATCCAACCACCCTGGAATTTGGAATATATAATTTACTATTAAAATAAAACTGAATACTGTGAATAAAAAGGAGAAATAGTAAAAGCTAAACACCAAATGATGTGCATAATTTCTTACGTTTCTGAATACTATGAATAGGATTAGTGCAAACAGTGGCAGTACAAAAAACATAGCTATAGGTAGGGCATCAAAAAACTTCTGAATTAAACCACCCGCTTTTCTGACTTTATAAAATTTTAACCCTTGTTTATAAATTCGGGTTTTTATTATGCCGGCGTCATCTGGTAGCCCCATTTCTTTTAAAATAAGGTGCATTGGCGCATTTATAGCAATTAACGAATCCAGGGTTGCGAATTCATTTTCTGCCGAAAGCGCTGCTGTTTTGGAAATAGTATCTTTAGCTATGGCTGCAACTTGCTCATCTTCTCTGCTAAAACCAGCATTAGCGTCTTCGAAAGTTTTTAATACGTTTGTATTTTCCGTGGAATCTATTCTTGCTTTTTCTGCTGTGGTTTCAACAATCTTTAAATTTTTTAAGTCGTTGGTAGTATATTTTTCTTGTACTTCAGTTCTTTCAAAATTCTGGAGTAAATCTGCATCTACAAGCTCCTTTAAATTGGACACTTTAAAAGAGTTTAAAAAGAAAAACACAATAGCACTAAACAAATACATTTGTGCCGGATGTAGGTACAATAAGCGTTTGCCTTCAATAAATTTTTCAGCTAAAAATCCCGGTTTCAATACGAGTGGAAAAAAACTTTTAAAGAAGCGGGCATCAAAAGAAAAATAGTTGCTAATGGTATTGTAAAATAAAACTTTAAGTGTGAGTTTATCATTTCGTTTTTGACCACAATGCGGACAAAAAGCGAACCTATCATTGAAAAACGAACCACAATTTTTACAAATATAATTGCTGTGAGCCATATTATTTTATTGATGCTTTAAAATTAGAAAAAAGAAAATACTTATTTAAAATTTTACTACACTAGTAATCAGTTGTTTAAAATTTTGGCACGACAATTGGTGTTTTTCTGAAAACAGCGAAAGCCGAAAAGCTAACGAGTAGGCTAAACAAAACATCCTAGTATTATGAAAAAACAAGTCCATTTATTTACAGCTTTGTTAATAGGATTAGCAACTGTTACCGCTAAAAACGAACCCGTTTTAACATTAGCCAACAACGCAAAAACAGCTGAATCATTTTATGCCCAGCCAATCATTTTTATGGAGCGAGGTATAGAATTTATGGTTTTTCCGGATGGTAGTTTCGATTTTAACACACATAGCATAAACCAGTTAGGACATGTTAACTCTGGTTACTATTACAGAAAACCAGCTCCTGTAAGACGTCATTTAACCAATAATACCTATGGGGCTCCAATTCCACGAAGACCAATAACTTATGCGCCGCATCCAAATCATGGTGTTGTTATTACGCACAGCCCTAACGGACAAATACGTCGCATAGGAAACGTGTACATTAATTACACTCGTTTGGGTAAAGTTAAACGTGTGGGAACGGTGTATATGCAATATAATAGAAATGGTATGTTAAGGCAAATTGGCGGTTTACATGTACACTATAACTATTGGGGCCAGCTAGTTAGCACACACGGTATGGTTAAGCCTTTTAATAGGAATTGTACTTTTTGCGGTATTGTTGGCTGCCGTACCAATCACCATCCTAAAACTTACATGCCACATGAGCAAGCTTACACACAGGAAAATGATTTTTACTATTATAAACATAGTGGAAGTAAAAAGGATACGCCTAAATTGGAAAGACCAAAATTAAAACACGGTCGTTAATATGTCGCACCATAAACCAAGCATTTACTTACAAATGCTTGGTTTTTTTATAGTAGTCATAATAAAAAATACTAGACTTACGCTACTTATGTAACCTGTAAAGGCCTAAACTAATACAACAGTTTAATACCTAAACCAGCTTATTAATTTTCTTGAAACCAAATAATTACTTCGTATTACACAAACTTGGCTAGTAGTGCTTTTAGGCGCCAAGTTATATCTTCAGATAAATTAAAATAAATCACAAAACCGCCGTAGAAAAAGGTAATTAAAACAGATTTTAAAGCAATGTTTAACATAGGGTGCCACCAAAAATCCCAAAAATAAAACATTAAAAAGCTAGCTGCAATTAGCGCAATTGTACCTAGTGTCTGTTTTGTAAATGGTTGCATGTGCATTTTAATCATAACAAAAAAGAGCTTGGCTAAATTATATAGCAAAATAGCAAAAAATGTAGCATAAGCCGCACCATTTATACCAAACCTAGGAATAAATATAATATTTAAAACCACAGTTAATACGGTTAAAAAAACACCTAAAACTAAAACCATCCGATAATAATCGCTATTGAAAAGTATGGCATTATTGTTTCCTAAAAAACTGTCTGTTAGTTTAGACAACCCAATTATTAAAACCACCACCAAACCTTGTTTGTAGCTATCGTTTATAATACTATATAATTCGTTTACATTTAAAACGACCAGTAAAAATATAAATCCAGATATTATACACAGGTTTAAGGAGCTTTTTTTATACAATTCTAAAAGTGCTACTTTATTACCACTATTAAGCAATGAGGCCGTTAACGGACTAATTATTTGATGCATAGAACGGCTGGGTACAGCAATTACAGATGCCATATAAATAGCAACACTGTAGTATGCCACATTTTCGATGGCTACATAACGATTAATCATAAACTTATCCAATTCTAAAATAATATTGGCCACAGAACCAGCTACTATAATCAGGCCGCTGTATTTTAACACCGAAGATAAATTGGCAATTTTTCCCACATAAAAGGAAGGAAAACGCAAACTAAAGGCGTACAATTTCATAATCACCACACGAATAACATAAACAGCAGTTAAACTATAAACTAACTGGTCGGTTGTAATAAAATCCACATACAAACACAGGAGTAAAACCATGGTTCCAATACGGTGAAAAACCTCTTTCATGAAGTTTCCAAAAACACTTTGCATTTGCACGCGAGACCATGCGTAAAAAACTTCAAAATAAGCAAATGCAACAGCAGAAATGAAAATTAACCACGTGTAACCTTCAACAATATTATTAGATCCTGCCAGCCATGTGCTTATGGTTTGGTACGAAAAATACCCCAAAAGAAATACGGGTATAATAATAGCCATTGGTAGCAAAAGCATTAGTAACAAAAAACTATTTTGTGACTTACGTGTTTTATAAGAAGAGTAAAACTTAATTAGCGTATTATGCACGCCAAATGCCAAAATAGGCATCATAACATTAGCTGTGGAAAATATATATTGTATCAGGCCAAAATAAGCATCGCTAACAAATTCGGTAAATAAAAACAATACATTAATGGCACCCAACCCAAAACCCAAGTAGGTAATAATGGTATTTTTAATGGACTGATTTGCTACAATTCCCATGTTAATAAATCTGCTAGTTGTTTCGTTAAAGCCTTTCTACTGTATTTTTGTAAGCCAATACCGTAAGTTTGCAATTTGTTGGCTTTAAAGGCCTCAAAATAAGCTAAAATTTGCTTTTTTAGACCCTCATAATGCGCATAATTAAAATAAACTCCTGTGTTGGTTTCTTTCAAAATTGAAGCCACATCGGAACCGTCTGGCCCTATGGCTAATATGGGCCTTTCAGAAACCATATACTCAAACAATTTACCGGGAATAATGCACTTAGTGTCTGCCGAATTTATTTCGAGCAACAACAATACTTGCGATTTTTTTTGAAACACAACTGCCTCTTCATGAGAAACATAGCCATATTCATTTACATAGTTACTTAAACCATAATACGCCAAGGTTTTTAGAATTTCATCGCTAACATACCCAACCAAATTTAGCTGAAAATACGCTCTAAAATCGGCTCTTTCTTGAATAATATCCTGTAAAGCACGCCATAGAATGTCTGGATTTCGTTGCGATAGTAAAGAGCCTATATGCGACACCGTAAACATCGTATCTAATTCTGGTTTTGCCACCGAGGTTACATCATAGCCATTGGTAATAACCGTAATAGGTTGTTTGGTTTTTGCTTCAAACTCCCGTTTAGTTACCTTACTGGTAACCAAAATATGATCTGCTTCTAAAAGAACCTTGCGCTCCATTTTTAGGTGTTTACGCCTAGCAAATTTTGTTAATTTCAATTGCTTATGATAACCTATGGTGGTCCAGGGATCTCTAAAATCTGCTACCCATTTTACCGCTAAAGAGCGTTTTAAAGCCAAACCTATAAGATGCATACTATGCGGTGGCCCTGTAGTAATAACCGTATCAATATGGTTACTTACAATATAGCTTTGTAAATACCTTACCGAGGGTGATACCCAGTTTTTGCGCGCATCCGGAATAAAAAAATTACCTCGTATAAACAATAGTAGTTTTTCGGCAACAGACTGTCTGTTTTTACCCGTTATAATGCCTTTACTTATTGTTTTAGTTTTCTTTTTAAACAGCCAGCCAGCCCATTTATAGGGCTCCGAAATTGGTTGCTTTATTATGGTTACTTGTTTAGAAACCTCTTCTTCTAAACTGGCATCTAAAATGGGATAGCTTGGGTTTTCAGGAACATAAACTATGGGCTCAATGTTAAAATCGGGCAAATATTTAACAAATTTCAACCAACGCTGAACGCCAGGTCCGCCGGCAGGAGGCCAATAGTAGGCAACAATAAGTACCTTTTTCCGCACACTAGTTTGTTTTTTGTTTAAAAAAGAACAGTATGCCACCTACACACAGCAATCCAAAAATTACGGTACTTGCCAAGGCTATAGAACTACCTGTTTCCACTATTGTAGGTTCAAATTTGAATTCAATGGTGTTATTTCCGGCAGGAATAGGCATGGCTCGTAATAAATAATTTACGCGGGTATGTGGCGTTAATTCGCCATTTATATAGGCATTCCATCCATGCGGATAGTAAATTTCAGAGAAAACACCAAAACCAGGCTCACGCGATTCCGATACGTACTTTATATAATTAGGCTGGTAGGTTTCTACAGTAATGGAAGCTGTTTCATCTAAATTAAAAGTCTGATTTTCAATCCCAGGCACCGAAGTTATGGCCACACTTTTTGTGTTTAAACTGTCCAACTTTACAATTTCGGTGTTAGCATCGGGTACACGTACCAGTTCCTTAACAAACCAAGCATTGCCGTTAGCATCTGGATTTGTGTAAGGAAAAATGACACCTTCATCATCCTGTGCTATAATGTATTTTGTATTCAGCATATTTAAAACATTCATATTGTTTTTAGCAATATGGAAATCGTATAGCTCATTGTAGCGCTTTAATTTGGCCGCATGGTAACCCGTAATGGAGTTATGGAAATAGGATGCACGCGCGCCACCAGATGTCACGTCTAACACCCTAAAATGGGTAGTGTCCTTTAGTATCTGATTATCTGCAGCATTAGGTTGAAAAGGTTTATTTACTTTTATAGAGGATACAAAATTATCGGTATTTACATAGCGCCTATTTACCCCCACCAAATCGAATACAATAAGAACGGCAAACATAATGGTTACTACCGTTTTAGTAATTTTTTGCTTCAGATACAAAAATAGTGCGGCAGCTGCTAGTAATACAAATATAAGCGATCTCAAGGTGTCCTGATTAAAGAACATTTTCCTATCGTCCACCAAGGCATTAACAAATTGTAAACCATAATTTTGTCTGAAAAACCCATCGTTAGCACCAGCAAAATTAAACAGTGTATCTTTAAACAGTAAGAAAATAAGTGCCAAACCTCCTAAAATAGCAGTACTGTATTTAAGCGCTTTAAGCTTATTGGCCGCGGTTTCTTTCGCATGAAATATACGTACCAAACCAAAAACTGCTAGTATTGGTATACACAATTCTAAAATTACTTGAATAGAACTTACCGCTCTGAACTTATTATAAAAAGGCACATAATCGATGAAAAAGTCGGTTAAAAAACCTAAATTTTTCCCGTACGAAAGCAACAAGGAAAAAATGGTGCCACCTAGTAACCACCATTTTAACCGTCCTTTTACTAAAAACAATCCTATAACAAACAAAAAAAGCACCACGGCTCCAATATAAGCCGGCGCTTCTACAATGGTTTGGTCGCCCCAGTAAGTAGGCATTTGTTTTGTCTGTTCTAAAGCCTGCAGAGGCGTAGCACCTAAATTTAAAAAATAATTGTATGAGGCTGAATCTGTTCCGACATCCTCGTAACTCCCACCACCTAAAAACCGCGGTATAAACAAATTAAAAGTTTCTAAAATTCCGTAGCTATATTCCGTTATGTAAGCCTTATCTAAACCCGAAGTTATTTCTTTTGGCGTACCGTCCACATTTATGGTTAAATCGCTTTTGCTACGGGTACTTTCCTTGGCGTATTCTTGTGTCGCTAAAATATTGGTTGCATTTAGCCCAATTGCCAAAACAACGGCAAGTAGTAAAATCCCAACCGACTTAAAAAAGTGTGGTAAAATGTGTTTCCGATACGCATCTACCAGATAGGCCACACCCAAAATTAAAACCAAGAACAGTAAATAGTAGGTCATTTGAAAGTGATTAGCTACCAACTCCAAAGCCATGGCAACGGCCGTGAGTAAAAAACCCAATATATAGTATTTTCTAAAAGTTAAAACAATACCGCTTAACACGAGTGGCATATAAGCAATAGCGTGCGCTTTGGCATTATGCCCAACGCCCAAAATAATTATTAAATAGGTTGAAAAACCAAAAGCAAGCGCACCCAAAGCAGCTAATTTATAATCAACTTTTAGTGTAAGTAACAGGATGTAAAACCCAATAAAATAGAGAAATAGATAATCTGCTGGCCTAGGTAAAAACCGAAGGGTTAAATCTAGTTTTTTAATGTAATTGTGTGGGTATTTGGCACCAAGCTGATACGTAGGCATTCCGCCAAAAGCCGAATTTGTCCAATAGGTTTCTTCGTTTGTTTCCGCTTTAAAATCCTTTTGCTGTTTTGCCATACCAATGTATTGCATAATATCGCTTTGGAAAATTTCTTTACCCTGTAACACAGGACTAAAATAAGCTATAGAAATACTAATAAACCCAAGTAATACCAGTAAGTGCGGTAGGATTTTTTTAAATGAAAACTGCATGAAAGTGTCTTATACTATGAAGCCGAAAATTAATCAATTTCTTCGTAATCTACATATTCACCAACGTTTTTATTTGAAGTATTTGTGCGCGGCACTTTATCGATAACGGTTTCGCCTTCTTTTTTTGGTGGCTCTTGTTGGTTGTTACGCTTGTATTGCTGATTAAATTGTTCGCCAAATTTGGCCTCGGCTTTTTTAGCAACATACCGCATTAAGGCAGGCGCAAACAAACGAGAAAGTATTTTTATGCCATACCAAACCAGTAAAATTATTAAAATTGTTTTAATTAAACCTGTAAAAGATGCATATTGAAGCATAGTACCAAATTTTCACAAAAATACAAATCTTACGAGTTAAATTGGCCGTTATTAGCTTAAAAAAAACTAAAAATATCTATATTTGAAATCAAACAGATACTTATGAAATTCATAAAAACCTATTTACTGATAACTTCTTTGTTTGCAAGCTGTTATTCGTTTGCACAATATACAGAAGTCATAAACTCCAACAGGCCTGGCGTTTCCAGTAGTGCCTTTTCTGTGGGCACCAATGTTGTTCAGTTTGAGGTGGGACCATACATTTTAAACGAAAATCATAATTTGTTAAAAAGAGAAGATAAAAGTTTGGGCGTAGATTTTGCAATTCGCTACGGCTTTTTGTTTCCGCAGCTAGAACTTAATGTAGCAGGGACGTTTCAGTCCACTGAACGAGTTTTTACCAATACTTTACAAAACGAGGACAGTTTTAGCAACTTTAAAACCTTAACCATAGGTGCCAAATATTTGGTTTACGATCCCTATAAAAATGCAGAAGACGAAAAACCTAATATTAGAAGCTGGAAAGCCAATAACACCTTTAAATGGAAGCAATTAATTCCTGCAGTGGCTGTTTATGCGGGTGCTAACTTTGACTCCAAAGATAATCCGTTTACCGCTGCTGGGGTTGAAGGTTTTAGTCCAAAGGTTATGCTTGCTACACAAAACAACTTTTCCAGCGGTTGGGTTTTTGTAACTAATTTTATTTTAGATAGAATTGGTACAGATCAATCGGACTTCTCATACATCCTAACCCTAACAAAATCGGTAACAGACCAATGGGTTGTTTTTGGGGAAACACAAGGCATTAGCAGCGATTTTTATGCAGATAATCTAATACGCTTTGGTGGTGCCTATTTATGGAGTAAAAACTTTCAGCTAGACACTGCGTTAACATTTAATACCAAGGACACCCCTACGGTATTTGGCGTTACTATAGGTGCTTCTTACCGATTGGATTTTCATAAAGATAAAGAAGCTAAAGATGGTACTTCTGCCGAAGAAGAACTTGAGCGCCGCCTAAACAAATCGCGCGGAAAATCCAAAAACAAGCGCGAAAAACAAAATACCGATTTTAACGATTAAATACCGTAGTAAACTATATGATACAACTGTACGAAGTTAAAAACAAAAGCGATTTAAAACGTTTTGTAAAATTCCCGTTTTCATTATATCAAGATTCTCAATACTGGGTACCGCCAATTATTTCGGATGAAGTGGCCACCTTAAGTGCCGATAAAAATCCGGCATTTGAACACGCGGAAGCACGCTTCTTTTTAGCCATAAAAAATAATAAAGTTGTAGGCCGGATAGCCGCTATTGTAAATTGGCTAGAAGTAAAAGAACAAGGTGTTAAAAAAATGCGCTTTGGCTGGTTCGATTTTATAGACGATCTAGACGTATCCAAGCAACTCTTAAATAAGGTTGCCGAAATTGGTAAAAGTCACCAGCTTGATTATATGGAAGGCCCTGTAGGTTTTTCTAATTTAGATAAAAATGGCGCCTTAACAGAAGGTTTTGATCATCTGGGCACTATGGCTACTTGGTACAATTACCCTTACTACATAACACATTTTAAAAAATTAGGCTTTACTACTGAAAAAGAATACATTGAAAGTAAATTTTCCTTCGGAAACTTGCCTGTGGAACGCTTTATACGCGCCAACGATATTATTTTAAAACGATTTAATTTAAAGGCTGGAAGTTATAAAAAAGCAAGCGAAATTATACCGCATTTAGATAGTATGTTCGATTTATTTAATCTTTCATATTCCAAATTATCAACTTTTGTTCCGGTTTCTGCCGCACAACGCGAATACTTTAAAAAGAAATTTATAAACTTTATTAATCCCGAATTTATAAAATTTGTCTTCGACGCCAATAATAACATGGTGGCATTTGCCATTGTGCTACCTTCTTTTTCGGAAGCCTTACAAGAAACTAAAGGCAAATTATTTCCGTTTGGATTTTTAAAATTATTACGAGCAAAAAAACAATCGGATACCGCGCTATTTTACTTAATTGGTGTGGATCCGCATTACCAAAATAAAGGCGTAACCGCTATTATTTTTAAAGAAATGCACGAAGCTTTTTTATCTCATAATATTAAAACATGTTTGCGTTTACCGGAATTAGCAGACAATGTGGCTTCGCATCAAATTTGGAAAGATTTTAACGCCAAAATTATTAAACGCCGGGAAACATTTAAAAAAATGTTATAGTAATCTAGCGGCGCTACGTTTACAAGTAATATCCAAAAATATTTTGTAATAGCTAATATGTGGTTTTCGGCTTATTTGCAAGGCTAAATATGGTTGTTAGCTAGAAGTTGTTAAAAATGAAATGGCCTTAAAAATACCTATAAAAAAAGCCGATTGTTATAATCGGCTTTCGTTTTATATGCTATTTCTACTGAAATTATTTTTCCATAGCAGCCGTTACTGCAGCCGATAAACGCTTATACGTACCGTTTTCTAAACGGGTACGGATGGCATCAAAAGCTTCCAAGGTAATTTCAACATCTTCCAAAGTATGTGTTGCAGTAGGTATCATTCGCAACAAAATGAGCCCTTTAGGAATAACCGGGTATACAACAATAGAGCAAAATATACCGTAATTTTCACGAAGGTCCTTTACCAATGCCATAGCCTCTGGAATACTTCCTTTTAAATAAACAGGTGTTACACAGCTTTGTGTTGTACCTATATCAAAACCACGTTCTTTTAAACCAGACTGTAAGGCATTAACAATTTTCCATAAATTTTGTTTAAGCTCCGGCATGGTACGCAACATATCCAAACGTTTTAAAGCACCAACCACCAACTGCGATTGCAGCGATTTAGCAAACATTTGCGAGCGTAAATTATATTTTAAATAATCTATAATTTCCTGATCGGCTGCAATAAACGCACCTGTACTTGCCATAGATTTAGCAAAGGTAGCAAAGTAAACGTCTATTTCGTCTTGAACACCTTGCTCCTCACCTGCTCCCGCGCCAGTTGCTCCCAAAGTTCCAAAACCGTGCGCATCATCTACAAAAAATCGGAAATTATATTTTTTCTTTAATGCGGCAATTTCTTTTAACCGCCCTTGCTCACCACGCATACCAAACACACCTTCGGAAATAACTAATATACCACCACCTGTTTGTTCGGCCATTTTTGTGGCGCGCTCCAGATTTTTTTCTAAACTTTCTACATCGTTGTGTTTGTAGGTAAACCGTTTACCCATATGCAAACGAACGCCATCTATAATACAGGCGTGGGCATCCACATCGTACACAATAATATCGTCTTTAGCTACTAGGGCATCTATGGTAGAAACCATACCTTGATAACCAAAGTTAAGCAAGTAACTGGCCTCTTTTTTTACAAAAGCAGCAAGTTCATTTTGCAGTCTTTCGTGAAGGTCTGTATGTCCAGACATCATTCTAGCTCCCATAGGATAAGCAGAACCATAAGTAGCACCTGCCTCCGCATCTACTTTACGAACTTCAGGATGATTGGCTAAACCTAAATAATCGTTTATACTCCAGGTAATAACTTCTTTTCCCTGAAATTTCATCCGGTTCGAGATTTCGCCTTCTAATTTAGGAAACACAAAATAGCCTTCGGCATGGGAAGCCCATTTTCCTAAAGGTCCTTTATCTCTATATATTTTATCAAATAAATCTCTCATAAAGTAATATACTGGTTAGTTGTTGCAAAATTAAATATTTAAAATTTTACAACATAATAATTTCACATTCTATTGTTAACAAAAACATGACAGCTTGTAAACGTTTTTAAAGCTATTTGTGTTTGTGTAAATAGGGTTTAAATGAACTGGATATCTTTAGTTTCTTTAACAACATCCTCATCTAGGAAACCCTGTTCTTCCATCCATTTATCGCTATACACTTTACTCATGTAACGCGATCCATGGTCTGGGAATATAACCACAATTAGGTCGTTTTCAGAAAACACATCGTCCTCTTGGAGTTGCTTAATGGCTTGCATAGCAGCACCAGAAGTATACCCAACAAATAAGCCTTCGGTTTTGGCAATTTCTCTTGCCGTTAAAGCACTTTCGGCATCCGTTACTTTTACAAACGAATCTATTACATCAAATTCGGTAGCAGTTGGTATCAAGTTTTTACCCAGACCCTCAATTCGGTAAGGATAAATTTCTTTTTCGTCGAATTCTCTTGTTTCGTGATATTTTTTTAAAACAGATCCGTAGGCATCCACACCCAAAATTTTTATATCCGGATTTTGTTCTTTTAAATATTTAGCAGTTCCCGAGATGGTTCCTCCTGTACCACTACAAGCAACTAAATGGGTTATTTTGCCATTGGTTTGCTTCCAAATTTCGGGACCGGTGGACTGGTAGTGTGCATCTATATTTAAAGCATTAAAATACTGATTAATATAAACAGAGCCCGGTGTTTCTTTGTGCAAACGTTTGGCCACTTCATAATACGATTTTGGATCGTCTGCTGGAACATGCGCAGGACACACATATACTTGGGCGCCCATGGTTTTTAACATGTCTATTTTATCTGCTGAAGATTTAGAACTTACGGCCAAAATACATTTGTATCCTTTAATAATACTTACCATTGCTAAACTAAATCCCGTGTTACCGGAAGTTGTTTCTATAATGGTGTCTCCTGGTTTTAAAACGCCCTGTTTTTCGGCTTGTTCTATAATGTATAATGCAATTCTATCTTTGGAGGAATGCCCTGGGTTAAAGGCCTCAACCTTGGCAAAATAATGCCCTTTAAAGTCTGCTGTAATTTTATTAAGCTTAATTAAAGGGGTATTTCCTATAAGGTCTAGTGCATTGTTGTAAACTTGATTGTTGTGTTTCATATTTACTTTTTAACTAACTCCATTTTTTAGGTGAAATGCAGCTTAAAACCTCGCAAAAATACAATTTTTTTTTTAACTATTTTGAAATCCCTTCCAAATCCAATAAAAAGGCATATTCCAAGGCAACCTCCTTTAAACTCTCAAACCTACCAGAGGGGCCACCATGGCCCGTGTCCATATCTACTTTTAATAATAGTTTGTTACTATCTGTTTTGGTTGCCCGTAATTTGGCAACCCATTTAGCGGGTTCCCAATATTGCACCTGCGAGTCGTGCAAACCAGTGGTAACCAACATATGTGGATAATCCTGTGGCACAACATTATCGTATGGCGAATAGGATTTCATGTAATGGTAGTAGGTTTCGTCGTTAGGATTTCCCCACTCGTCGTATTCGCCAGTTGTTAATGGTATTGTATCGTCCAACATGGTTGTAAGCACATCAACAAAAGGTACTGCTGCAATAACCCCTTTATAAAGTTCGGGATTCATATTTACAACGGCTCCCATAAGAAGGCCACCGGCAGAGCCACCATTAGCGTATAAATGCGCTGGACTGGTATAATTTTCATTTATTAAATGTTTGGAGCAGTCTATAAAATCGTAAAAGGTATTTAATTTATTAAGAAGTTTACCATTTTCATACCATTGGCGGCCCAAATACTCGCCGCCACGAATATGCGCAATTACAAATATAAAGCCTCTATCCAAAAGGCTTAATCGGATAGTTGAAAAGTAAGGATCTATTGTAGCGCCATAAGAACCGTAGGCATATAAAAGCAGCGGTGTATCCGCGCTTTTTACAAGGCCTTTTTTATGCACGACAGACATGGGTATTTTCTGACCATCGCGTGCCGTTGCCCAAATGCGTTTAGCGGTGTAATTTTCTTTTTTAAAGCCTCCTAAAACCGGTTGCTCCTTTAGTACTTTGCTTTTTTTGGTTATAAAATTATATTCAATTACCGAGCTAGGTGTTGTCATGGCATTATAACCATAACGCAACGAATGGGAATTAAATTCGGGATTGTTACCCAAATAAGCTGTGTAAGTTTCGCTATTAAATGGTAAATAGTAATCTTCACTTCCATCCCAACTGCAAATTCGTAATTTGTTTAAGCCCTGAATGCGTTCGTTTAGAACATAATAATCCTGAAAAATTTCAATATCTTCCAATAATACATCGTCTCTGTGGGGAATAACATCTGTCCAATTTATTTTTTCAGTAGCTGTTTCAGGTGTTTTTTGAAGTTTAAAATTAGTAGCCCCGTCGGCGTTGCTTATAATATAAAATGTATCCTTGTAATGCGCCACGGCATACTCCAAACCACGTTCCCGCTCTTGAAAAACCTCAAAATTACCATCTGGCCTATTGGCCAAAAGTATGCGGTATTCCGATGTTAGCGTGCTAGAAGAACCAATAACCAAATATTTTCTTGATTTAGTTTTGTATACAAAGGTGTTAAAGGTTTCATCGGTTTCATGAAAAACAACCGAGTCATTTATGGCCTTTTCATGTATTTTATGCTTCATTATTTTATGAGCACGCAGTGTAACAGGATCTTTTATGGAATAAAAAATAGTATGATTATCATTGGCCCATGTGCAACCTCCTGTGGTGTTTTTAATTTTATTCGGCAAAAGTTTACCAGTAATTAAATTTTTAATTTGAATAGTGTACTGGCGTCTACTTACAGTATCTACAGAAAAGGCGGCCATAGTATTATCTGGACTAACAGAAATACCACCCAGTTTAAAATACTTATGGTTTTTTGCTAATTGATTGCAATCAAACAATGTTTCCTCTTGGGCCTCTAAAATTTCTTTTTTTCGGGTGTAAATGGGGTAATCTTTACCGGTTTCAAAACGGGTAATATACCAATAGCCATTGTAAAAATAAGGTACAGATGTATCGTCTTCTTTTATTCGTGCTTTCATTTCATTAAAAAGCACTTCTTGCAAGTCCTCCGTATGCGCCATCATAGCGCTGGTGTAACTGTTTTCGCTAGTTAAATAATCAATAACTTCCGGATTATCCCGATTGTTTAACCAAAAGTAATTATCAATTCGCTCGTCGTTATGCGTAACCAACAATTTTTTTAACGTTTTGGCAGCTGGCGGTGTTATATTTTTTTCCAAAAAAGTAGATTTATTTCGGGCGCAAAAATAGAAAAATTAAATAGCTTTGTGCGAAATATAAAATGATAAAAATATGTTTGGAGATTTAATGGGTATGATGGGTAAAATTAAAGAAACCCAAAAGAAGGTTGAAGAAACTAAAGCACGCTTAAATTCTGTTTTATTGGATGAAACAAGTGCCGATAACCAAATTAAAGTTACCATTACAGCCAATAGAACGCTTAAAGACATTCAAATTAACGAAGCACTTTTAAACGACAAAGATGCTTTAGAAGATTATTTGGTTTTAACACTAAACAAGGCTATCGAGCGCGCCACTAAAGTACATGAAACCGAAATTGCTGCCGTTGCCAAGGACGGTATGCCAGATATTCCTGGATTGGATATGTTTAAATAAAAACGTGATTAAAACAGCAACAATTTAAAAGCCCCAACTTAATAGGTTGGGGCTTATTTTCTACAGCGCCATGTTAGTAAAAACCTGTAAAACATATTCATGCATGGTACTGGTATAATCCAAATGCGTAACCAGGCGCATTTTACCGCTACCCATACTACTAAACCGGATGCCTTTTTCTAAACAATAATTAAAGAACCTATCCTCTGTTTCTGGTTGTTGTAATTCAAAAATAACAATGTTGGTTTCAACTGGTACCACTTTTTTAACAAACGAAAGTGTTTCCAGAACAGCAGCTAACTCCTTCGCTTTGCTATGGTCCTCGGCCAAACGGGTAATATGATTATCTAGGGCGTAAATACCTGCCGCTGCCAGATAGCCTACCTGACGCATACCACCACCTAAAATTTTTCTTATGCGCATGGCGTTTTCCATTACAGGACCATCGCCAATTAAGACAGAGCCTACTGGACACCCCAAACCTTTGCTTAAACAAACAGAAATGGTATTAAAAACCTGGCCATAATCTTCGGGGGCTTCATTTTTTGCAACCAAAGCGTTC
Source organism: Bizionia sediminis (assembly GCF_042684585.1). Classification (NCBI taxonomy): domain Bacteria; kingdom Pseudomonadati; phylum Bacteroidota; class Flavobacteriia; order Flavobacteriales; family Flavobacteriaceae; genus Bizionia; species Bizionia sediminis. The sequence goes on along the minus strand of NZ_JBHULS010000001.1, from coordinate 687,891 downwards.
CAAATACGCGCACCATCTAAATGCAATCCTAAATTATGGGTTTCACATACCGTTTGGATACTTTTAAGCGTGTTTATATCCCAACAAGTGCCGCCTCCCCTGTTGGCGGTATTTTCTACGGCCACCAATCGCGTAAGCGGACTGTGATAAAAATCTGGCGGATTTATTGCTGCAACTACCTGGTCTGCTGTAAACATACCATTATTACCCGCCAATAGTTTACAGGACACACCACTATTAAAAGATACGCCACCACCCTCATAATGATAAATATGTGCATCCTTATCGCATATTACTTGGTCGCCCGGGTTAGTATGCAATTTTATGGCTGCCTGGTTAGCCATGGTTCCCGTAGGAAAAAACAATGCTTTAGGTTTACCAAACATAGCCGCCAAACGCGCCTCAAGCATGTTTACTGTTGGGTCTTCTTTGTACACATCATCGCCTACTTTGGCAGACATCATGGCTTGTAGCATACCTTCGGTTGGTTTTGTAACAGTGTCGCTGCGTAAATCAATTTTCATAAAATATCCTTTAAATAAGGCTTTAAAATTAATCCATTTTAAGTTTTTTGTTGGCGCTTTTAATTTTATTTTTGTTAAAAATTTATACTATGATTACTTCAGATCAGCTAAAAGATCTTAAAAACCGCCTGGATAAGTTAAGGCACTATCTTTGACATAGATGCCAAATTAATTGAAATTCAAAACGAAGAAGAACAAACATTTTCGCCAGATTTCTGGAACGATTCAAAAGCAGCCGAATTGGTTATGCAAACCCTGAAAACCAAAAAAAAATGGGTATCGGAATACGACGAAGCTTGCACACTTTACGACGATTTGGATGTTATTTATGAGTTTTATAAAGAAGGAGAAGCTACGGCCCAAGACCTTACTGAACGCTATAACCAAACCCGTGATTTAGTTGAAAAATTAGAGTTTAAAAATATGCTTTCAGACGAAGGCGATAACTTAAGTGCAATTCTACAAATTACCGCTGGCGCTGGCGGTACTGAAAGTTGCGATTGGGCTAGTATGCTTATGCGTATGTATTTAATGTACGCAGAAAAAAGTGGCTTTAAAGTGAAGGAGTTAAACTATCAGCAGGGCGATGTAGCTGGTATAAAAACGGTAACACTAGAAATTGAAGGCGACTTTGCCTTTGGTTGGCTTAAAGGCGAGAATGGTGTACACAGGCTGGTTCGTATTTCGCCTTTCGATAGCAATGCCAAACGCCATACCAGTTTTGCATCGGTTTATGTGTACCCAATGGTGGACGACTCTATAGAAATTGCTATAAATCCGGCAGATATTGAAATAACAACGGCCCGATCCAGTGGTGCCGGAGGCCAAAATGTAAACAAAGTAGAAACCAAAGTACAACTAACACACAAACCCTCGGGTATTCAAATTTCATGTAGCGAAACACGCTCCCAACATGACAACCGCGCACGGGCAATGCAAATGTTAAAATCGCAATTGTACGAAATAGAATTGCAAAAACAACGCGCACAACGCGACGACATTGAGGCGGATAAGCTAAAAATTGAATGGGGAAGCCAAATAAGAAATTACGTCATGCACCCCTATAAATTAGTGAAAGATGTAAGAACCGGTCAAGAAACCGGCAATGTAGATGCCGTGATGGATGGCAATATCGAATCGTTTTTAAAAGCCTATTTAATGATGATGGGACAAAAAACAGAAGACAACAATCAGTTATAAAATAAACCAGACTAATGATAAAAATTTACCATAACAACCGCTGTCGAATGAGCAGAAACGGATTGAAAATTTTAGAAGATTCCGGAAAGGATTTTGAAATTGTTCACTACCTGAAAGAACCATTAACGCATACCGAATTGGAAAATATTATTGCGTTGCTAAACATTAAACCCATTAATTTAGTTCGTAAAAACGAAGCTGTTTGGAAAGAAAACTTTAAACAGGCTACTTTAACCGATACCGAAATTATTGAAGCCATGGTGGCACACCCAAAACTTATAGAGCGTCCTATTGTTATTAATGGGCACAAAGCAGCTATTGGCAGACCGCCAGAATTAATATTTGATATCCTGTAACAGGCTTGAATTCATGTTAAATTTCCTACTTTTTATTTAACAAACTTTTAACCGATTACGGTTAAACCATACCCTATTTTTGCAGTCTTAAAAGCAAAAATAGATCCATGAATAAACTTATTTTAAGCCTTTCTTTCATTTTTTTGACTGTTTATAATGTAGCAGCACAAACTAAAAAAGAAGTTACCGTAACAGGTAAAGTTTTTGAAAAAGCAACAAGCGCACCACTTGAGTACGCCACCGTAGCCTTTATTAACAACGCTGAAAACCGTATTGTTACCGGTGGTATTACCGACCAAACAGGAGCCTTTAGCATAAGGGTACCTTCAGGAACCTACAATATTACAATAGAGTTTATAGGCTTCGATAAGTTAACCATTCCCAACCAAACATTAACAGCCAACAAAAATCTCGGGACCATAGGCTTGGCAGAGAATGCACAATCCTTGGACGAAGTTGAAATTATTGCAGAAACCACAACGGTGGAGATAAAGTTGGACAAAAAGATATACAACGTAGGTAAAGATTTAACAGTAAGAGGCGGTACCGTAAGTGATGTACTGGATAATGTACCATCGGTTGCAGTAGACGTGGAGGGCAATGTATCGCTGCGAGGCAATGAAAATGTTCGTATTTTAATTAATGGCAAACCTTCTGGACTGGTTGGTTTAAACAGCACCGACGCACTGCGACAATTACCAGCAGAATCCATAGAACGTGTGGAAGTTATTACCTCGCCATCGGCTAGATATGATGCCGAAGGTACAGCTGGTATCTTAAATATTATTTTACGCCGTAGCAAATTACAGGGCTTTAATGGTGCTATTACCACAAACATTGGATACCCAAACTCGGCGGGCGTTTCTGGAAATATTAATTACCGCACCGGCGATGTAAATATTTTTAATACCACTAGCTACGATTACCGTGAAGCTCCAGGTAACTCATCGTCTTACACCCGTTATTTTAACCAAAATAATATCCTGGATGAAACCAACGATTTTGATCGCGTCCGAAAAGGCTTGAGTACCAATTTTGGTGTTGAGTGGTATATTACCGAATCGGCTTCGTTAACGGGTTCTGTTTCTTACAGAGATGGTGACAATGAGCGCAATACCACCAATGTTTTAAAGCAATTTGATGCTAATGGCAATTTTATTTCGCAAACTAACCGATTTGATCCAGAGCGTGAAAAAGACAAAGTATTACAGTATTCATTAAACTTTATGAAGGACTTTAATACCAGCGGCCATAAATTAACATTGGATTTTCAATACGAGGATAACTCGGAAGACGAATTTTCGGATGTTTTTATTGAAACCGTAAATTCAGAAAAAGTCACCACCCTAGAAGACCAAACACGCATTTTATTACAAGCCGATTACGTGTTACCTATTGGCGAAAAGAGTCAGTTTGAAGCTGGATACCGCGGTAACTTTAACAACCAAGACACAGATTATACGGTTTCGTTGTTAAATAATAATACCAATCAGTTTGAAATAAACCGAAACCTTTCTAACTTTTTAGATTACAGAGAATATGTAAACGCAGCCTACACGCAGTTTGGCAGTAAAATAGGTTCAAAATTCTCTTTTTTATTAGGTCTTCGTTTAGAAAACACCCGTATTACCGTAGACCAGCCAACGAGTGGCGACTATAGTAAAAATGATTACACCGGACTCTTCCCTACTGTAAACCTTAGCTATGAAGTAAGCGAAGACGAAAATATTACTTTAGGGTATAGCAGACGTATTCAGCGTCCACGATCTTGGTTTATAAATCCGTTCCCATCGCGTGCTAGCGTTACCAATATTTTTAAAGGTAACCCAGAATTAGCACCTAGTTACTCTGGTTTATTTGATATTGGTTACTACAAGAAATTTGGTAAAGTATCTTTAAATGGGTCGGCTTACTACCAACATGCTACTGATGTATTTAGTTTTGTAAGTTTTGAAACCGACGATTTCTATATTTTTGAAACCAACCAAACAGTAAATATTAATGATCCCAATTTTGACGATTTAAACAACTTATACGAACTCGTACCTGTATTACAGCGCTCGCCTATTAATTTGGCTACAGAGGATAGGTTTGGTTTTGAATTTACGGTTACCTACAAGCCAACTAAAAACTGGAACATTAATAGTAACTTTAATATTTTCAGACAGTCTATTACTGGAACCACACCAAATGGGCTATCATTGGATAACGATAATACCAGCTGGTTTGCGCGTTTAAATAACAAATATACCCTGCCGGGAGCTGTGGAATGGCAAACAAGCTTAAATTATCGCGGTCCATCATCGGATGCACAAAACGAACGCGAAGGAGTATTTTCAGCAAATATGGCTTTTAGTAAAGATATCTTAAATGATAATGCCTCTATTGCTTTAAACGTAAGCGATTTGCTAAATAGTAGAAAACGAATTATGAATACCACAACGGATACTTATTACAGTGAGTCGGAATTCCAATGGCGTGAGCGCAGTATTAACTTATCCTTTACCTACCGTTTCAACCAGCAAAAGAAACGCGCTAACCGTGGCGGCGGCCAAAACGGTGGTGACTTCGATTTTGAAGGCTAAATTAATGCAAACTATAAACAAAAAAACTGCCTATTCAGGCAGTTTTTTTTTGCGCTTTACCGCACCTTTTAAAGAGCTTGTACTTTATAATTTTACAATAAAAACAGTATTACCATTAATAGGAATCCAATTATAAAATAAGAATAAAAAAAACGCCTGATTGTTTAATCAGGCGTTTTAGTATATACGTTACACGTTTTTTAAGACTCTAAAGATTTTTGTTGTTTCGCTTTTTTCTCCTCGCGCATTTCTTTAAAACGCTCCAATAAAGCACCACCTAGCCAATACGGTACAACAAATGTCAATAAAAAAATCATTAACCAAAAACCAATGGTCAAAATGGTTAAAAATGCTAAAAATCCTAAATATTGGTCAAATTCAAACATGTTTTTGTGTTTCAGTTATGTTGCAAAGATAACATAAAGAGTTTAGTTTTACAATAGTTGTTGCGCAATTTATTCACACTAAAAATTAAAAAAAGTTACACCTGCTACTAGTTTGGTTGGTTTATTAGCCTGCTATCTTTTGTATCAAGTTTTCACAGCGTTTACCAAAATACACGCCATTAAAAATACTTCTAAATTTTCCAGACGTCTTATTTTTTAGAAAACATTAATACCATAATTATGTGTAATTGCAGCAGTTCATTAGTCAATAAAATTGTAATTTTGTTACGATATTAATTTCAATTCTTCCAAATTATGACATACAGAACAGAAAAAGATACTATGGGTACCGTTAAGGTGCCGGCAGACAAACTTTGGGGTGCCCAAACAGAACGGTCGAGAAACAATTTTAAGATAGGCGCGGCAGGCTCCATGCCACTTGAAATAATATATGGCTTTGCGTACTTAAAAAAAGCTGCTGCCTATACCAATTGCGATTTAGGTGTACTTTCGGAAGAAAAGCGCGACTTAATAGCCCAAGTATGCGACGAAATCTTGTCGGGTATGCACGACAACCAATTTCCTCTTGTTATTTGGCAAACGGGTTCGGGTACACAAAGTAATATGAATGTGAACGAAGTTATTGCCAACCGGGCACACCAATTGGCCGGTAAAACTATAGGTGAAGGCGAAAAAACCATTCAACCAAACGATGATGTAAACAAATCGCAATCATCCAACGATACCTTCCCTACTGGCATGCACATTGCTGCCTACAAAAAAATTGTAGAAACAACCATACCGGGAATTATTGCCTTACGAAATACCCTTCACGAAAAATCGATAGCTTTTAAAGATGTTGTAAAAATAGGTCGTACACATTTAATGGATGCCACACCACTTACTTTAGGGCAGGAATTTTCTGGCTATGTATCGCAGCTAGACCACGGCTTAAAAGCTTTAGAAAATACCCTACCACACCTTTCGGAATTAGCTTTAGGCGGAACTGCCGTTGGAACTGGCCTTAACACACCAGAAGGTTATGCCGAATTAGTGGCAAAATATATAGCCGATTTTACAGAATTACCATTTATAACAGCTCCCAATAAATTTGAAGCCTTGGCCGCGCACGATGCTTTAGTAGAAACTCACGGCGCTTTAAAACAGCTAGCAGTTTCTTTAAATAAAATTGCCAACGATATTCGTATGATGGCTTCTGGACCACGTTCGGGCATTGGCGAAATTACCATACCTGCTAACGAGCCAGGTAGTTCTATTATGCCTGGGAAAGTTAATCCTACACAATGCGAAGCTTTAACCATGGTATGTGCTCAAGTTATGGGTAATGACGTTGCGGTAAGTGTTGGGGGTGCACAAGGCCATTACGAATTAAACGTATTTAAACCTATTATGGCAGCCAATGTGTTGCAATCTGCGCAACTATTAGGCGATGCCTGCATGAGCTTTAATACGCACTGTGCCAGTGGCATTGAACCTAACCACGAGGTTATTAAACAATTGCTTAACAACTCGCTTATGTTAGTAACAGCGTTAAACACCAAAATAGGTTATTACAAAGCGGCCGAAATTGCCAACACGGCACATAAAAATGGTACAACATTAAAAGAAGAAGCGGTTAATTTAGGCTATGTAACAGCCGATGAATATGACGCTTGGGTAAGACCAGAAAACATGATTGGAAACATGGGTAAATAAACCACTATTTACGCCATAAGCATATAAACTTTTTAAAACCAAAAGAGGAAAATACATCGTATTTTCCTCTTTTTTTTTTTTTACTGTAAAGCTTTTATACTAGGTAAAAAGTGTATCCAAGCCAGCAGCCGTTTTTTTATTAGCTAAAAATTAAAGAACTTTGAAAAAAACATGGGTATGACAACACTTATAAAAAATATACAAGAATTACTTCAGGTTAGAGAAACTAGTATCCCTAAAGTTTCCGGAACTAACATGCGCCATTTACCTACCATAAAAAATGCGTATTTATTATTAGACGACGATACCATAGTCGGATTTGGTAGTATGGACGACTGCAAAAATATAGATGCCGATACCATTATAGATGCTACAGGAAAGCTTGTTTTACCTGCTTGGTGCGATTCGCATACACATATTGTTTATGCAGGAAACAGAGAGCAAGAATTTGTGGATAGAATTAATGGCTTAAGTTACGAGGACATTGCCAACCGTGGTGGCGGTATTTTAAATTCTGCCGAAAAATTACAAAACACCTCCGAAGAAGATTTATACCAACAATCGGCTAACAGACTAAAACAGGTTATAGCCCAAGGAACTGGTGCTATTGAAATAAAATCGGGTTATGGACTTACCGTTGAGGCAGAACTTAAAATGCTTCGGGTTATTAAACGTCTAAAACGCGACTTTTCTGTTAAAATAAAAGCAACCCTTTTGGCAGCACATGCCGTTCCAACAGCCTATAAGAATAACAAAACTGCTTATGTAGATTTAATAATAAATGAACTAATTCCGCGTGTTGCCAATGAGCAACTAGCCAAATACATTGATGTTTTTTGCGAAAAAGGCTACTTCAATTTAACCGATACACAACGTATTTTGGAAGCTGGTACAATGCACGGTTTAACACCTAAAATTCATGTTAATCAATTTAATGCCTTTGGTGGTATTGAGGTGGCCGTAAAAAATAATGCGCTATCTGTAGATCATTTAGAAGAACTACAAGACGCAGATATTAAGCATTTACAACAAAGTAACACCATGCCGGTTGCTCTGCCTAGTTGCTCTTATTTTTTAAGCATTCCTTATACACCAGGACGAAAATTAATAGATGCTGGATTGCCTCTAGCCTTGGCTTCAGATTATAATCCAGGGTCTACACCAAGCGGCAATATGAATTTTGTAGTTAGTACGGCCTGTATAAAAATGAAACTTACTCCAGAAGAAGCTATAAACGCTGCTACCATAAACGGCGCTTATGCCATGGGCGTTAGTAACATGTATGGAAGCATAACACGCGGAAAAAAAGCCAACCTTATTATTACAAAACCCATTCCTAGTTATGCCTTTTTACCCTATGCTTTTGGCGACAACCATATAGAAACCGTCCTTATTAACGGTGTTAAAGCAAATTAAAACGGATATGGTCTCTTTTTAATTACTAAAAAACCCACGAATTATGCGTGGGTTTTTTTAGTAAAGGATACTATAAACGTTTAGGTATATAGGTATTAATCCAAGGTAAAGCTAGATGTGGCTACCAAATCCTGCTGATTGAAAACATTTACTATGTAACGGCCTTTCTCAAAATCGGCGTCGTTGTTTTGTGCTATAAACTCGCATATATCCAAACTCGCATTTTCATAATAAAATTTACTTACCAAACTGTAGTTTAATATTTTTTCACCAAACGCAATTTGTTCATTTACACCAAGGGTATTATTTTTAGGGTTAATTACCTGAACATACAATTCTTGATCACCACTTTTTACCAGTGTGTTACTTGGTACTGTAAAGCATATTCGAATTTTATCGGAGCGTCTAGCGCTTTCTGTAGGTATTAACTTTCCAGAATTTCTAACAATAACCCCATAACCTTCTAAACCAACCGCGCCTAATACAGAGGCCTTACTTACTACTTTGGCTAATTCTGTATTCTGAACTAACAAGGAGTCTGTAAACATAGTACGTTGCTCCAAACGAATTTTGGTGCTGTCCAACGAACTAGACAGCTGTTGATTTTCGGTTTTTAAACGATCATTTTCTGTTAGTAACACGTCCATTTCTTTTTGAAGTGCTAAAAACTTGGATTTATACCTATAAAGACTTTTAACATTTGTTTCTGCCACTTTAATAGAGTCTATTAAACCCTCAATACGGCTTTTAGCTGCAACTAACTTATCGTTCGAAATGGCATTTTCACTAATAGCCTTATCATATTGTTTGGCCATATTAGTTAAATCTGTCATTACCATATTTTTTTCTTCCAATAATTGGGCTTCAGTTTCTTGTTTTTCTTTGTAAAGTTGTGCTGTATATATGCCGGTACCCACAAATAGTATCAGGGCAATTACCAAAGCTATTTTAAATCCTGTTGAAGTTTTGTTACTTTCCATAAACTTGTTTTTTTATTTATTTTTATCGAATTATTATTTTTTAGCAACCTTTGCAAGAAGCTTTTAACTGGTTTTGTTTTCAAAGTTTCAAATAAAACCTACTTTTATGGCAGCTTAAAACCATACTTATGAGTAAATTAGTTTTATTTAATGAATTAGACCGCGAAAACTACCTAAACAAACGTGCTGGCGAGTCTAAATTTGGTGAACATATTAGCTATTTAAACCAAATTACTAATATATACGACGATTTAAAAAATTTAGATGTTCAATATGTAATTTTTGGTATTCCAGAGGATTTGGGCGTTTTTGCTAATTTAGGCAACCATGGTACCGCTGGAGCATGGCACGCCTGCTTAAAGGCTTTATTAAACATCCAGAGCAACCAATTTACACTTGCTAAAAACGTATTAATATTGGGGTATTTAGATTTTTCCAGCTATACAGCCAAACTCGCAAATTTTGATAAAAACAATCCCAAGGATTTACAAAAGTCCCGAAAACTGGTGGCTAAAATAGACAACCATGTGGCGGAATTAGTAACACAAATTGTTGCTGCCGGAAAAACGCCTATTGTAATAGGTGGCGGGCATAATAACGCTTATGGCAACATAAAAGGAACTTCTTTAGCCTTAAAAAAACCATTGAATGTAATAAATTTTGATGCGCATACAGATTTAAGGGCTGAAGAAGGAAGACATAGTGGCAACGGTTTTAGTTATGCCTATTCTGAAGGCTTTTTAAAAAATTATTTCATTTTTGGTCTGCACGAAAATTATACCTCTAAAGCTATTTTTAAACAACTAGATACCAACAGTAACTTTCAGTATAACACATTTGAAGCTATAGAAATTAGAAAAGATTTAAAGTTTAAATCGGAGATAAAACGGGCTTTATTATTTATGCAAGGTAAGCCCTACGGGATTGAAATAGATTGCGATGCGATACAAAATATGCCTAGCAGCGCCAAATCTCCGTCGGGTTTTAGTAGTAATAAAACTAGACATTTTGTACATAAGGTTTCGCAATCTAAACACGCTATGTATTTACACCTGTGCGAAGCAGCTCCAACACCTGAAACGGACACTCAAGTGGGCAAAATGCTTGCTTATTTAATTACCGATTTTATAAAAGGACATTATGCTGCACGTGTAGGCGCTACCTATTAAATTAAATACGTTTAATAATTATATTCGGTGTAAGCAACCTAACAAACCTGTGAGGCACCTAATCTTAACTTGTTAAACATGTTTTTATTAGGTAACTGTTTCATGAACAAATTAACATATCGTTTAAAAAGTTATCAAAAAAAACACATAATCTTATCACTTTTAACACATTAGTAATCAAAATACATTATATTTGACAAGCTATTAACCCAATCTAAAAACACTGTTATGTTATTTTCATGGTGGACAAACCTTGTCCCAACCTCTCTTTTTATAGATCAAACCAATATAGTTATGGTGCTGGGCATAACAGTTGTTTTTTTCTTAATACTTTTAATTTTAGGTATCAGAAAGTCTATTATTTTAAAAAAGGAAAACGACCGTTTAAGCCAATCTTCTCCCTACGTAACCAAGGGTAAAAAAGAAGCGTATAAAGATTTTACAGAAGGTCATATATACGAAAACAAATAACTAGGTAACTATTTTAAGTTAAATTATCCGCTTTTGGATTTTTGCGTAATGCAGCCAAAAAAAGCGGCCTAAACAGACCGCTGGTGCTTTTTAATCTAAAATCTGGTCTGTGTGTGCTTTGGTTTTTACCTTGGTAATAACGTCCTCAATGTGTCCGTTTTCATCAATAATAAAAGTAGTTCTATGAATACCGTCATATTCCTTACCCATAAACTTTTTCGGGCCCCAAACGCCATAAGCTTCGATAACAGATTTATCCTCATCGGCTAATAACGGATAAGGAAATTGGTATTTATTTTTAAAATTACTTTGTCTTTTTTCGCTATCGGCACTTACGCCTAAAATAGCGTATCCTGCACTTTGAAAACGGTTGTAATTATCACTTAAATTACACGCTTCAGCCGTACAACCTGGTGTGCTGGCTTTTGGATAAAAAAACAACACCAGTTTTTTTCCTTTATAGTCGCTTAATGAAATGCTATTTCCATCCTGATCCTTCGCCGTAAAATCTGGTGCTTTATCGCCCGGTTTTAAATTTGTCATAGTATCTTTGTTTAAAATCAATTTCCGTAAAAATACAACTTATGACCAAGCAAGAAAAGGTAGATTTCGTTATAAAAACGTTAAAGGAGTTGTACCCAACCATACCTGTACCACTGGACCATAAAGACCCATATACCTTGCTAATAGCCGTTTTACTATCGGCACAAAGTACAGATGTTCGTGTTAACCAAATTACGCCATTGCTTTTTGCTAAAGCGGACAATCCTTACGATATGGTTAAGCTATCGGTTACAGACATTAGAGAAATTATAAAGCCTGTGGGCTTGTCTCCTATGAAAAGTAAAGGCATTCACGGCCTTTCGCAAATATTAATAGACAAGCATCAAGGCAAAGTTCCTAAAACATATGAAGATTTAGAAGCGTTACCCGCAGTAGGCCATAAAACGGCTGCGGTAGTATTATCGCAAGCATTTGGCATTCCAGCTTTTCCTGTGGATACGCATATTCACAGACTTATGTACCGGTGGGGTTTTACCAATGGCAAAAATGTGGTTCAAACCGAAAAAGATGCCAAACGCTTATTTCCAGAAGCACATTGGAACGACTTGCATTTGCAAATTATTTGGTACGGCCGCGAATATTCTCCAGCTCGTGGTTGGGATCTAGACAAAGATATTATTACCAAAACCATTGGTCGTAAATCGGTTATTAAGGCTTATTACGCTAAAAAAAAATAGTACGCACCCAAATTAGAGATACCTTAAAAGGGCTAAACCTCTGTATTCAGGCATCTTGTGTTTAAAATATTACCTTAATTTATCCAATAAATTACTTAATTGCTGGGCCTCATCATTGGTTAATTTACTTAATAAGTGTATGTTAAAATCCGATGGAATGGTTTGTAATAAGGCCAAACCTTTTTCTGTTATCTGGACATGAACCACACGACGGTCGCTGTCGCATGGCTTACGTTCTATCAATTTTTTAGCCGATAATTTATCCATTAACCGCGTCGCGTTAGGCGCACGTTCAATCATGCGCTCCTTAATGGTTTGTGCTTTAAGTGGTTTTTCTGCTCCTTTTAAAATGCGCAAAATATTATACTGCTGGGGCGACAAATCGAAGGATTTAAAAAACGCATTCTGTTTATTAGTAAGCCAATTTGCCGTGTACAAAATATTAATAAGCGCCTTTATTTTGTCATGATTAAAACGCGACTGAATATCTTTAGCAAGATCTCCCATAATTTTAAAGCATTAATTATACAAGAACATCTGCGTAATCCTCCCTGTTTTTCTTAAATACATGTGCGGCGTATGAACAACTAGCTTCCGCTTTCAAGTTGTTTTGACGCAAAAATTGAACTGCGGCAGCCACTAATTTATAGCCTACACCCTCGCCTTGCAAAGCCTCGTCCACATGGGTGTGGTAAATATCTACGGTATCGTTAGCTTTAAGTGTGTATGTCATTTCTGCTTGACGCTTTCCATTTACTTCTGCGTAAAACGTACCACCTTCCGATTCTTTATGATGTTTAATTTCCATGTAATATCGTGTTTTTAAATTGGTTAATAGTATTAAGTAATGCTGTTTTAAGCGCCGGTTCTGTTACTTGCTGGCCATCAAAATTTGTGGCAAAAAATGGCAATGAAAATTCGGCTGTTAAGCGTGCCTCATGTCTTGGAAATCGGTCTTTTGCAATAGCCAAAACAGATGCACCACCACGACCTCCTGGAGAAGCTGACATTAACATAACGGGTTTGTTAGCAAAAATCTTGGCGTTTATACGCGACATCCAATCGAATGCGTTCTTAAAAACAGCACTGTAAGCACCGTTGTGCTCCGCTAAAGCTAACATAATACCATCAGCATTTTGAATGTAATGCAATAAATTGTGTGCGGTATCGGGTACGCCTTCGGAAGCTTCTAAATCAACGCCAAACAAAGGCATTTCAAAATCGTTTAAATCCAAAACAGTCACTTCAAAATTGGCGTCTGTTGTCAAAGTAGCAGCGTACTGCACAAGTTGCTTGTTAATAGATGTTTTACTGTTACTGCCTGCAAATGCTATAATTTGTTTCATAAAAAGTATTTAATTTTTTACAAATATACTGTAGCAACTTTATATTTTCCAAGGAAACTATTTCCATGTAATGCATTTTAACAAAATATTCACTTTCAAACCATGATCAACTTTCGTAAATTCGTGCCAACGTATAACCGCCAAAGAAAAACTATATGGACATAAACTTCAACAAAAACGAAGATCATAATAAATTACTACTTTCCGAATTAAAAAAACGCCTAGCCCAAGTTAAACTAGGAGGTGGCAAAAAAAGCATTGAAAAACAGCATGCTAAAGGAAAACTAACCGCGCGCGAGCGAATAGATTATTTATTGGACGCCAAGAAACCGCAGATTGAAATTGGTGCCTTTGCTGGCGACGATATGTATCCCAATCACGGTGGCTGCCCGTCTGGAGGTGTTGTTGTAAAAATAGGTTATGTAAAAGGTAAACAATGTTTGGTAGTGGCCAACGACGCTACGGTAAAAGCGGGTGCTTGGTTTCCTATTACGGCCAAAAAGAATTTACGTGCTCAAGAAATTGCCATTGAAAATAAACTGCCCATAATTTATCTTGTAGACTCTGCTGGCGTTTATCTGCCCATGCAGGATGAAATTTTTCCAGACAAAGAACATTTTGGACGCATTTTTAGAAATAATGCCATTATGAGTAGTATGGGCATCACGCAAATTGCGGCCGTTATGGGAAGCTGTGTTGCCGGTGGCGCTTACTTACCAATTATGAGCGATGAAGCTTTAATTGTTGATAAAACAGGTAGTATCTTTTTAGCGGGTAGCTATTTAGTAAAAGCGGCTATTGGCGAATCCATAGATAATGAAACTTTGGGCGGCGCAACAACGCATTGTGAAATTTCGGGCGTTACAGACTATAAGGCCGCAGACGATAAAGATGCACTAGATAAAATTAAAAATATTGTAGATAAAATAGGCGATTATGACAAGGCTGGTTTTAACCGAACAGATGCTTTAAAACCAAAAGAAAATCCGGAGGATATTTATGGTATTATACCAAAATCGCGCGCCGACCAATACGATATGTATGAGGTAATAAAGCGTTTAGTAGATAACAGCGAATTTGAAGAATACAAAGCCGGGTACGGACAAACCATTATTACCTGCTATGCCCGAATTGATGGTTGGGCTGTAGGCATAGTAGCCAACCAACGAAAACTGGTTAAAAATGCTAAAGGTGAAATGCAATTTGGTGGTGTTATTTACAACGACTCTGCCGACAAAGCCACGCGATTTATAGCCAACTGTAACCAGAAAAAAATTCCTTTGGTTTTCTTACAAGATGTTACAGGTTTTATGGTAGGCAGTAAAAGTGAGCATAGCGGTATTATAAAAGATGGTGCTAAAATGGTTAATGCCGTAAGTAATAGCGTTGTGCCTAAATTTACAATCATTTTAGGCAACAGTTATGGTGCTGGTAATTACGCCATGTGCGGAAAAGCCTACGACCCCCGACTTATAGTTGCTTGGCCAAGTGCCGAGTTGGCCGTAATGAGTGGCAATAGTGCTGCAAAAGTATTACTACAAATAGAAAAGGCTTCATTACTTAAAAAAGGTGAAGATATTACCGCCGAAAAAGAAGCAGCGCTTTATAAAGAAATTAAAGATAGGTACGACAATCAAGTGTCGCCATACTATGCCGCTTCGCGTATTTGGACAGATGCTATTATAGACCCATTAGATACCAGAAAATGGATTAGTATGGGTATAGAAGCCGCCAACCATGCTCCTATTGAAAAACCGTTTAATATGGGCGTTTTACAGGTGTAATGCAGAAAAAACAAACAGCTTCATCCATATTTAATATTGTTTTACTAATACTAGCGGGTGAAGCTGTTTTTGTTTTGCCATTTGTTTTAGCCCGCATATTCAGGCCTACATTTTTAGATGTATTTTCAATAAACAATACAGAACTAGGCAGTTGTTTTTCTGTTTATGGTGTTGTTGCCTTTGCATCGTATGTGTTTGGTGGACCACTAGCAGATAAATACAAACCAAACTTGCTCATGGCTGTAGCACTTTGGCTTACGGCTTTAGGCGGTTTTTTTCTTGCCTCCTACCCGTCTGTTATCGCACTGCACCTGTTATATGGTTTTTGGGGCTTTACAACCATCTTTTTATTTTGGGCAGCTATGATTAAAGCGACCCGAATTTGGGGCGGTGCTAATCATCAAGGGCGCGCTTTCGGGTTTTTGGATGGTGGTCGGGGTTTAACAGCCGCACTTTTTGGTACTTTAGGTTTGTTGCTATTTGCAACATTTTTTAGCACACCAAACACAGCTGATAAGCAACTGGCCTTTAAGCATGTTATTTACGCTACCTCCATCCTTGTTGCCATTATTGGCTGTTTCGTTTATTTTTTCTTGAATTCCAATACGCCATCAAAAAACTGGACTGAAACCAAACATAAGCTTACTTTTAAAGATTTTAAAACGCTTACAAGGCTACCCACTGTATGGCTACTTATGATTATTATTTTATGCGCGTACTTTGGTTATAAAATGACCGATGTGTTTAGTCTTTACGCGAAAGATGTTATGGCTTATAATGACATTGAATCGGCACAAATAGGAACTTTTTTGCTGTATTTACGACCCATTATTGGTTTTGTTATTGGTATGTTGGCCGATAAAACCAAAGCATCCTTATGGCTTATAATTGGTTTTATATGCATGCTGGTTACAAGCCTTGTTTTTTCAACTGCAGTCATAAATAGTCAGGAAACTTTTTTATTTCTCCTTTCTATTAGCATCATGGCTTTGGGCGTTTACGCAGCTCGTGTTTTATACTTTGCTACCTTTAATCAAGCCAATATCCCTATGGCTCTTACCGGCACAGCGGTTGGTTTTATTTCGCTTGTTGGCTACACGCCAGATATTTTTGCGGGCCCTTTAATTGGGTTGTTACTGGACGGCTCGCCTGGCCCATTGGGTCACAGACATTTATTTATGGTTATGGCTCTTATTTCTGGCATTGGACTTTGTGCCGCCCTATGGTTTCATAAAATTAGTGCACGCAAAACATAGTTCTAAAAGCTATTTGGCTCTATGTGTCAGGTTTTGAAGCTGATTTTACACAGCATTTTTTTTGGCCGCTTCTAAAGTTTGCTTGCGCTGTACTTTTCCCGAATGTGTTTCTTGAAACGCTTTTGTAAATAAAATATCTTTTGGAATTTCGTGCTTTTTTAATTCAGAAAAAATACGCGCATCTATAAGCTGCTTGTCGCCTTCTACAACCATAATAACACGTTCGCCTAAACTTTTATCTGGTACGGAAGTGATAAAAAATCGGTTGGATATGGAAGGTGCCAAAATGCGCTCAACAACTTCTGGATGTATTTTTACGCCTCCAGAATTTATAGCATAATCCGCTCTTCCAAGCCATTCAAAAGTTGTTGGCGAATAACAGGTTACCACATCGTTTGTTATAATTTTTTGGTTTGTAATTTTTTCAGCATCAATAACCAAACACCCTCTGGAGTCCTGTGAAATGGTTATTCCAGGTAAAACTTGAAATAAATTTTCATTTTTTTTAGCTTCCACATGATTGCTTTGTTTTACTGCAATATGGCTTACCGTTTCTGTCATGCCATAGGTTTCAAAAACTTTTGTTTTAAGTGTTTGAATACTGCTTTTTAATTCTGCCGACATGGGCGCACCCCCAACAATTAGGGTTTCAATATTGTTTAGCTTGTGCCTGTTTGCTTGCAATTGCAAGGGTATCATGGCCGCAAAAGTGTAGGCTTTTTTGGCGTTTATTTCCAAATCCTTTTTTGGAGGAATACTGTCCAAATGCCATCCTAAAACCATTGCGCGTACCAACATCATCTTGCCGGCAATGGTAGTAGCAGGCAAACATAAAAGTGCTTGGCTTTTTGGCTCTAAATGGAAAAAACGTCCCGTGGTAAGGGCCGATTCTACCATGTATTGCTTTTTCAAACTTATTGTTTTAGGTTTTCCTGTAGACCCAGAAGTTTGCACGGTAATAGTTGCCGATTGGTCTAACCAGTCGCTTATAAATTGGCCAATAGGTATTTCGAAGTCATTACCTTCCTTAACGAGTTCATAAGCTAATTCCTGTAAGGTTTTACGCGTGTAAGCGTAGCCATTAAACTGAAAATCCTTGTGTACATTTGCGGCAAAAGTACTCATACTCCTAGACGTTTTGGTTGTCGTTTTGAATGGGTTTTTGAACAGGCCCTATAAGCTTTGATTGCCAATTAGTCCATTTATATTTTTTCGAAAAAACAAATAAAATAATTGGAAACACCACAAACACAGGCATAAAAACATCCATAAAGCCTGCAACTTCAGGTTCCGATACATCTTTAAAAAGTGAATGCGTTTGAAAAGCTGTCCAGTCGGCGGTAACCAACAAAGCGGTAAACAAATTGTTTGCGGCATGAAAGCCTAGAGCCAATTCCATGCCGTCGTCCATGAGTGTCATAATTCCTAAAAACAATCCGGTGCCTATGTAGTACACCATAACCACATAACCCAATTGGTCTATTTCGGGATTCGCAATATGAAGCAATCCAAAAACAACAGAAGTCGTTAACAACGGTATCCATTTCGTTTTGGTAACCACACCAATACCTTGCATTAAATACCCTCGAAAAAGGTATTCCTCAAAACTTGTTTGTAAAGGAATCATAACAACCGCTATAACACACAAAATAATAAATGGTACCACGTTGAAGTTTAAAACGTAATTTTCTGGCGTTACATAAAAATCCAGCACAATAAAGCTAGTAGAAATAATACCCCATAGCAAAAAAGCAAACCACACACGCCTCCAGTCCATTTTTGGGCGTGCTGTTGTTACCGATACAAGCGATTGTTCATGAACTTGCTTTACAACAAAAAAAAGTCCTACCAAACCTGCGGCAAAGGACAGTAACATCAGAAATAGGTTTAAGTTTGGTTCCAGCAAACTCATTATATTTTGTTCGTTCAGTAGTGTTAACTCATCGCCATTTTGCCAAGCTTTAAAAAAGAAGGCAATCGTTAAAGGAATCTGCCCTAAAAACACGGCAATAATAATAAGTAGTAAGCCTAAAACATAACGCCACCAATCGTGCAAACCTTTATATGCTTGTTCTATATACATGGTTATACGTTTTTTAATTCATTAAAATTAACATGCCAATTTGTATGCGTATCATAAAACAAACAGCCATTTTTAACTGTTAATGGGCTATCAAAATTATTTGTAAATAAACTACCCGTACCCAAACCTTGTGGCATGTTGCTCTGCAAGGTAAAAGTCCACTGTGCAATAGCATTTAGGCCCACATTACTTTCTAAAGCGCTGGTAACCCACCATCCTATTTGGTTGTTTTCGGCATGTTTTATCCAAGATTCACTTCCTTTCCAACCACCAATAAGACTGGGTTTTAAAATGATGTATTGCGGTTTAATGTGCCTTAAAAGAGCTGCTTTTTGTTGCTCTTTAAAAACACCTATTAACTCTTCATCCAGGGCTATTGGTAAAGGCGTTTTTTCGCACAATGCAGCCAAAGCCTCGGCCTGTCCTGCCTTAATAGGTTGCTCAATACTATGCAACTTAAATGCGGCTAGTTGGTGTAGTTTCTGAAGTGCTTCGGTTTCGGAAAACGCGCCATTTGCATCCACGCGAAGTTCTATATCGGACGGCGAAAACTGACTTCTTATAAATTTCAGTAACTCTAGTTCTGCTTCAAAATCAATTGCGCCAATTTTCATTTTAATACAATTGAAACCTGCCGCAATTTTGGCTTCAATTTGCTGTTTCATAAAATCCTTTGTTCCCATCCAAATTAACCCGTTAATGGGTATGGCCTCTTTATTGGCGGTAAAGTTTGAAGGAAATAAGTGAAAAGGGGTTTCCGATTCTAAAGACTTAAAAGCCATTTCCAAACCAAACTGAATGCTTGGAAATGCCTCAAGTTGGTTATACAAAGCAGCCAATCCCTCATTAATATGAGCACAAGTCCATTTAAGCGTTTCTTCGTAGTTTGGCACATCATCTGCACTCAACCCGCGCAGAATACCACATTCGCCAATACCCCGTTGGCCATTTTTTTCGATAACAATAAACCAGGTTTCTTTTGTTTTTAAAACACCGCGGGAGGTACCGCTTGCTTGTTTAAAGTTAAGCGTATATTTGTAATAAGTTGCTTTCATAGTAATGCCAAAAATACTCAAATTATTTTGTAATTTACAGCACTTAACCAAAGCCTATGCCCGAATTTCCAAATATTATTTTATACGCCATACCGCTTTTTGTTTTGGCTATGTTTTTAGAACTTTATGTAACCCTAAAACAAGGAATAAAAACTTACGAAACTAAAGATGCGTTAACGTCCATAACCATGGGCTTGGGAAATGTTTTTATTGGCTTTGCAAGTAAAGCGCTTGTACTTTTAGCCTTTTTCTGGGTTTACAATAACTTCCGGTTATTTACCATTCCTGCTACTTGGTGGAGTTTTGTATTGCTGTTTTTTGCAGACGATTTTTCGTATTATTGGTTTCACCGCATATCGCATGAAAACAGATTTTTCTGGGCGTCGCATGTGGTGCATCACTCTTCCAAGCATTATAATTTAAGCACGGCGTTACGCCAAACTTGGTCTGGTGGTTTTTTTTCTTTTATATTTTGGTTGTGGCTGCCCTTAATTGGATTCCACCCAGGCATGATTTTATTTCAAATGTCTGTTAGTTTGTTATACCAATTTTGGATTCATACCGAAGCGGTTAAAACACTACCAAAATGGTTTGAAAGCATATTTAATACACCGTCGCACCACCGCGTTCATCACGGAAGTAACCCCCTATATTTAGATAGAAACCACGCTGGAATTTTAATAATCTGGGACAAACTTTTTGGCACATTTCAAGCAGAATTAAATACCGAAAAAGTGGTGTACGGCTTGGTACAGGATATTCAAACTTATAACCCGGTAAAAGTTGCTTTTTTTGAATGGGTTTCCATGTTTACAGATGTTTTTTCAGGAAAGAAATCGGTTAAAAATAGGTTGCTATACTTTATTAAACCGCCCGGTTGGCGGCACGATGGTACGGGTAATTTAAGTACCGATTTAAGAAAAAAATGGTTAAATAGGCAAACGGTAGCTTCTGAAAACAAAGCTAAATAACACCAAACACCTGTCTTTTTTAGTGGCAGATTAACGCGCGTAGTGGCACGTTTTATTTTATAAGAACTACTAACGGTTTTCTTTACTTTTAATTAAGCAAATAACTCACTATAAGTTATATGCGTTGTTGCGCATAGTGCTTTTCTCGTGCAGCTTGGTTTGGTAGTGTTTGTTATTTAATTCAAATGTGAGGGTTGGCAAGACGCTTTTTATTGAGTTGCTTCTTCTACAATTTGAATCTCATCATCAGTTAAGCCATATAAAGCATACACCATGGCATCGATTTCTTTGTCTGTTTTCTCAATTTCTGATTTTAATTCGGTGGCTTTTTGCTTTTGCTCGTTGAAGTACTGCATCCATTCGGCTTGTTCTGGTAATGCAAGGGGTTTATACCCCTTGTTGGCGTTTTTCGCCTCTTTTTTACGGGCCTTTTCCAATTCTTTTAAAAATTCTGCAAAATCTAATTCGTGCCAGTTTTGGAGTTTTTTGCTGATTGCAAGGGGTTTATACCCCTTGTCCGTAGGTACGAAAAACTTGCTTTGTAGTAAATCTATAAAAGCACCTTCTTGG
>NZ_JBHULS010000001.1:314840-666692 GCF_042684585.1 Bizionia sediminis | reverse complement strand
CTGCAAGGGGTTTATACCCCTTGTTGGCGTTTTTCGCCTCTTTTTTACGGGCTTTTTCTAATTCTTTTAAAAATTCTGCAAAATCTAATTCGTGCCAGTTTTGGAGTTTTTTGCTGATTGCAAGGGGTTTATACCCCTTGTCCGTAGGTACGAAAAACTTGCTTTGTAGTAAATCTATAAAAGCACCTTCTAGGGTTTGGTAGTGTTTGTTATTTAGTTCAAATGTGAGGGTTGGCAAGACGCTTTTTATTGAGTTGCCTCTTCTACAATTTGAATCTCATCATCAGTTAAGCCATATAAAGCATACACCATGGCATCGATTTCTTTGTCGGTTTTCTCAATTTCTGATTTTAATTCGATGGCTTTTTGCTTTTGCTCGTTGAAGTACTGCATCCATTCGGCTTGTTCTGGTAATGCAAGGGGTTTATACCCCTTGTTGGCGTTTTTCGCCTCTTTTTTACGGGCTTTTTCTAATTCTTTTAAAAATTCTGCAAAATCTAATTCGTGCCAGTTTTGGAGTTTTTTGCTGATTGCAAGGGGTTTTAACCCCTTGTCCGTAGGTACGGAAAACTTGCTTTGTAGTAAATCTATAAAAGCACCTTCTAGGGTTTGGTAGTGTTTGTTTAGAGAAAGAATTGTTTTTACTTTGTCTATAATGCCATTTGGATTTTCTGGAATAGCTGGCAACGGAAAAGGTTTTAAATAGTTGGTCTTGAACACAAAATAACCACCTCTATATTCCGAACCTGTATTTTTCAAGAAAAACCACATGACTTTTGAGTTTAGTATGCCTAGGTAAAATTTATCATCCACCTTAAATTTTTCATTTTTCACAAAAGAATAAACTTTTGTATTATGATAAAACTCTCCCTTTTCATCATACGTCATGTTACAACCAAGAGATATTTCTCTCGTCATGATTTTTGGGGATGGAAATTTTTCGTGGTTTTTTTGGTAGATATACAAAAACCAACCTTCGTCAATATCCATTTTACCTTTTTCTCTTCCTCGTATTTCAGTTTCAAAATGTTTTAAATACGCATATGTTTTTGGTAAATGATTTTTAATATATTCTTCTTTTACTGCTGTTCCATCCTTTTCATAAGGAAATAAAACAAAGTTGGGATTGTTACAATAATCGTAACGTATTACATCTTTACCACCCAAAATAGGCTTCACCAATTCCTTTTCAATCTCAAATTCGTAATCAAATTTACGATTATACCCCTGAATGTAACTCCCCATATCCTTTCCTTCAAAAACATACACAGCATCTAAACTTGTTTGCATTCCTACGAAAATCCTATCAAACACATCATCCACCGTGTAAGGCTGCTGTTTTAAGGTATCTATTGTATCAAAAACTTTTTGGCTCTGTAAATCCCAATTTTGTTCATTTAAATTATCATACAACATATAATCCCATTCGAAAGGTATGGCCAGTTCGTGTGGGTTTATTTTTTTGAAGTGAACGCTTTCCTTTTTTGCCTTATCTAGATTGATAATACATGTGTAGGTCGAGGCATCGGCAAATACCATTTCGGAACCAAAATGCAAGATGCTTTCCACTGCTTGTTTTTCTTTGAAAAATTGCCTAATTCCCACCCCAAAATCGGTTACTAAAAATTTGTGCGGTAGAATATAGGATACAATGCCTTTGGCATTTATCAAGTCAAAACTTCTTTCCATGAACAACGCATAAATATCATAGTTTGCCGTAGCAGATTGATAGTTTGTTTCGTAAAACGCGCACATTTCGGGATAATGTTCCATTAAACCTTGTTTTCGCACATAAGGCGGATTCCCAATAATCACATCAAAACCGCCTTTGTATTGGGTGGCAAAGGCTGTGTCATAGTCAAGATTCAGGATAGGGTTTTCTGTAAGCGACTGCAGTTCTTTGTTATAGGGCAACTCGTGTTTGGTTCTATTGTTTTGTATGTAAGCAATTGTATTGTACAGTTGCTCATCATCTTTTATGGCTTTGCAGCCATACTTTTGTGTCCATAATGATATGCTTTTTTCCTTTTCTTTCTGGACAAGGGGATTAATCCCCTTGTTGCTATTGTGTACTCTAGCTGTTCTTCCTTTTATCGTTTTTACGATGTTACTTACTTCGGTATCTTCACATACTAGTAGTAAATGTATATGGTCTCCACAGATATTATAGGCCATTATCTGTAATTGCTTTTCTTTGGCAATGGCTATTATTTCTTGTGTAATTATAATCTCTTCTTCGGTGGTAAGCTTTGTATAGTTAGGTAATGGATTGGTGCCTAGTTCTCTGCGTTCTCTCACCTTATAATCTATCATGCGTTGCGAGGTACGACTATCGTAAAGCGCCGTTGTGATATGATACGCTTTTTTATGTTTCTCTTTAAAAACATCTGGAAACTCCCGTTGCCAATTAAAGGCCTTATCGCCTGCTACTGTTGGGTCGTCAATTAAACTGTTACCACATTTTATATTGTTGTTTAATGCCGTTAGTTTTCTGCCTTTTTGAGCAGTTCGTAACCAAAGTGAGAGTTTGGCAATTTCTACACTTTCTTCGTTAATATCAACTCCATAAATATTGTTTTCTAAAATGGCATTTTCTACTTCGCTCAATACCATGGCATCTCCAAATAGTTTGGCTTGCAACTCGTCGATATATTGGTGTTCTGCTATTAGAAATTCCAAGGCTTGGTTTAAAAAAGCACCAGAGCCACAAGCTGGGTCGCAAATGGTAATTTGCAATAGCCAGTTTCTATAATCTTCTAATTTTTGAGATAGTTTTTTTAAAGTCGCTGTTTTTCGTCCTCTACGTTCTTTCTCGTATTCGGCTTCTTGAATGTCGAGTTCCATTTTCTTTTCCTCGCATAGTTTGCCTACGGTATTATCTACAATGTATTTGGTAATATATTTTGGCGTATAAAAAACACCGTCTTTTTTACGTTTGGTTTTACTTTGGTCCGATGTAACTCCTTGAATTTCTGCTTGAATTTCGTCAATGTCGTTTAAGGAATGTTCAAATATGTGTCCGAGAATGTTTACACTTACTTCACTTTCAAAATCGTAGTTACTTAAATTAAGGGTGTGTTTGTAAAGTAACTCGTCATTTATTTTAATGTTATCTAAAATATCATCGGGTGCAAAAAGCCCACCATTATAGGCAAAAATATCATGTTGTTGTCCTTTGTGACCTGTGTTCATATAACCGAAATACTTTTGAAATCGGTCGTACAATGGGAAATATTCGTCGTATTTGTCTTTTAAATCCGTCCATTGGTTTACAATTGAACGAATAGAGTTTGGTGGTAGTAATAATCTATCTTCTGCAAAGAAGATGAATAGAAAACGGTCGAGTAATTTTTGTGTTTTCTTGAATAAGGTTAGTTTGTCGTATGCTGGATTTTCTTTTTGGATGGCATCAAAAATCTCGTTTCTGAAAGAAGCGTAATCTTTGTATAATTTTTTGGTTACGTTTTCCTCTTGGGTTAGGGATTCGTCTTTGATTTTTTTGGGAATGTCTTTTAAAAGATAGTCTGCTGACAAACAAAGCCAAAGGATGTTGAAACGTTCTTTTGTGAGTTGAAACAAATTAAATTCCTCAAAGTCGACTGCGTTGTCTATGTAAAAACGCAGTTTTTCAAAGTTGGAAGTAATGACATAATGACAACCTGGTTGGTTGTTTTTATATCCAAATGCTTGGGTTTCTACCTTGCTTAAATCGGTTATATTTGTTCCTTTTAGTTCAATAACTGCAAGTGCCTTAACCAAGGCGTTTGAACCCCTTGATAAAATGGCTCCATCTGTTTTTTTAGAACCTTTTATGTTTTTTAATTCCGTTGTGAGATTAAAATTAGGTGTTGGGTTTTTTGTGTAACCCAAAACATTCACGAAAAGGTCAATTAGAAATTCGCCTTGATATTGTTCCTCTTTTGAGTTTCGAATGTTTTCTTGTATGGTTGGATTATGGAAATGACTTGTAAAACGCTCGTATGCTTGCGTAACTTTTTCGGACTCCAATCCTTTTAAATAGTTGTTTAGAACAGAGTTCTGAAATAAGCTCATATATCTTTGATGTTTTTCTCAAATTTAAGATTATTCCGCGCGTTGGCAAAAAACAGCTCTTTTATTTTTTTAGCTTTGGCATTTCGGGTTGGCAAAAAAATAAATGTGCTGTTTGTGCGTTGGTTTTATTAGTGCACATGTTCAATTTTAGCCCGATTTCCAGATTAGGCACAACTTATGTTGGCTGCAAGAATGGTAGACATAAAAAAAAGCTTATCATAAAATGCCTGTATGCAACGTTTTAGATAAGCTTTTTGTAATTATTTTTATTATTGTGCTTCATTGCCGCTACAACAGCGCTTACAGCTCCAAACTTTCGCCTATTGGCAGAAGCATAAGATCTTTATTCTTCTCAAAAAATAATCGTTTCGCCTCTTCGTGGTTAATTTCAATATAACCAAATGTATCGAAATGGTAGCCTAGTATTTTATCGCATGCTACAAAATCGCTTGCTATAATGGCATCTTTAATTCCCATGGTAAAATTATCGCCAATTGGCAACACTGCCAGGTCCAATTTTGTTTGCATAGGAATAAGTTTCATGTCCATAGTTAATGCAGTATCGCCGGCAATGTAAATGTTTTTTTTGGCGCTTTCAATAACAAATCCACCTGGTTGCCCGCCATAACTGCCATCTGGAAATGACGATGTATGAATGGCATTAACATACTTTACCGTACCAAATTCGAAATCCCAACTACCACCATGGTTCATGGGGTGCCCTTCAAAGCCTTTATTTTGAAAGTACGTAACAATTTCAAAATTTGAAACGATAACAGCGTTTGTATTTTTTGCAATGGCTTCTACATCCAATATATGATCTTGGTGTGCATGGGTTAGCAAAATATAATCGGCTTTTAAACTATTTATGTCAATGTGTTTAGCTTGCGAATTTCCCGAAATGAACGGATCTACCATAATATGAACACCATCCACTTCAATTCCCAAACTAGCATGACCGTAATACGTAATTTTCATTCTATTTTTATTTTTTAAATACGTTTTAATAAAATCTTTTAAACTAGGCCACGGTTATAGGTTTTGCAGCTGTTTTATACTGCCGTAATTAATAGTTGCCAGTAGCCTTTTTTAAAAATACAAAAGTTTTGCGAACTTTAAAGGACTAAATACCTTAAACTATATTATATAACCCACACCCATAAGTATGGCCATTAAGAAGGTAGCTATGGCTACTTTTTTTAACTCCGAGTCCAGAGCCGCTGGATTTTCGGTTTTCTTTACATATATCATATGCTTAATTAATGGGATGTACATAATTAAGAAAAGCAAGTTAAAAGGCGACACATAATATAAAACGGCAAAAATAGCCGCTAACAACAAGGCGCTACCTACCAAAGCATAATGATATTTTTTAGCATTTTTATAGCCCAATTTTACTGCCAAGGTGCGTTTATTCGCGTTTATATCTGAATTAATATCGCGCATATTATTCAAATTTAAAACAGCTACGCTTAATAAGCCAATAGCACAAGCTGGTAAAATAATTACATGATCTATGGTTAAGGTAAACAAGAAATAAGTGCCTAAACTACTTACCAAACCAAAAAACAAAAATACAAAAACATCGCCAAGGCCTTTGTATCCGTAAGCGGAATCGCCTACGGTATATTTTACAGCTGCATAAACCGATAAGCCACCTAAAAATAAAAACAGCACCGTGTACAGAAAATTCTGCAATCCGAATGCACTAAATAAAAGCGCTACTACTAAAGCTATTATAATGAGAATGTTAATTTTTATGGCTTCAAACATTTCTTCGGGCGCAATAGCACCACTTTGAAGCGCTCGTTGCGGCCCCACACGTTCGTCATTATCGGTACCTTTTATACCATCGCCATAGTCGTTAGCAAAATTAGATAATACTTGCAGTGCTACAGTGGTTAATATTGCTAATGTAAGCACAGCCCAGTTAGTAAAACCGTTATAAGCTGCAAAGCAACTACCTAAAATAATACCGGATAATGATAATGGTAGTGTTCTAACCCGTGCGGCAGACACCCAGTGTTTAAGTTTTGGCATAATTTCTTTTTAAGGAATCCATTTTTTAGGAAAGTTAGGTTTGCGCTTTTGTAAAAAGGCATCACGACCTTCTTTAGCTTCGTCAGTCATGTACGCTAATCGCGTAGCTTCGCCAGCAAAAACCTGCTGCCCTACCATACCATCGTCTGTTAAGTTCATAGCAAATTTTAGCATTTTTATGGAAATTGGCGATTTGGCTAAAATTTCTTGAGCCCATTCGTAGGCAGTGGCTTCCAATTTATCGTGAGGTACCACGGCATTAACCATTCCCATCTCAAAAGCTTCTTGAGCGGAATAATTGCGCCCTAAAAAGAAAATTTCGCGTGCTTTTTTCTGACCAACCATTTTAGCCAAATAGGCCGAACCATAGCCACCATCAAAACTGGTAACGTCCGCATCGGTTTGCTTAAAAATGGCATGTTCCTTACTGGCTAGTGTTAAATCGCAAACCACATGTAAACTGTGTCCGCCTCCTACAGCCCAACCAGGCACTACAGCTATTACCGCTTTTGGCATAAAACGAATAAGGCGCTGCACCTCTAAAATATTTAGTCGGTGGTACCCATCATCGCCCACGTAACCTTGGTGGCCACGCGCAGACTGGTCGCCTCCCGAACAGAAACTGTAAACACCATCTTTTGTTGATGGTCCTTCGGCAGACAATAAAACCACACCAATATTTACATCCTCATGCGCATCGTAAAACGCATCGTATAATTCGCTGGTCGTTTTTGGTCTGAAAGCATTTCTTACATTTGGTCTATTAAAGGCTATTCGGGCAACGCCGTTGCACTTTTTATAGGTAATATCCTCGTATTCCTTGGCTGTTTTCCAATTTGCTTCACTCATTTTATTTATTTTTGACAAAAATAATTATTATTTACCTAACAAGTTAATAGCATGCGAACAATTCTGTACCTAGGCGCCTATCTTTTCTGTTTTTATACTGGTTTTAGTCAGTCCTATCAATTTAAAACGCTCATCGATTTAGAAACAACAGAAATTATAAGTCAGGGTAACACAGGAACGTGTTGGAGTTTTTCAACTGTTTCTTTTTTAGAAAGCGAAATCATTAGGTTAACAGGTAACCATATAGATATTTCTGAAATGTACCAGGTACGCCACACCTATCCTGCAAAAGCTTGGAACTATATTATGCGCCAAGGTAAAGCCCAGTTTAGCGAAGGTGGTTTGGCACACGATGTTATGAACAGCATTGCCCAACATGGTTTGGTACCTCAAGCTGTTTACAGTGGTTTAGAAAGCAATAAAACCAACCATAATCACGCCGAAATGGCTGCCGTATTAAAAGGTGTTTTGGATGTTTATGTTAGTAACCCCGGTAAACGCTTATCGCCAAAATGGGAACCGGTAATTGAAAACATTCTAGATACGTATATGGGGAAACCTACCGATAGTTTTTTGTATGAGGGGAAACACTACACAGCAAAATCGTTTCAAAAATTAACTAAAATTGAACCCGATCAGTACGTTAGCATTACATCTTTTACCCACCAACCATTTTACGAATCGTTTATTTTAAATATTCCAGATAATTTTTCGAATGGTAAATTTTTTAATGTGCCATTGGACACCTTAATAACTATAATTAATGAGGCTTTGGAAAACGGGTTTACGCTTACTTTAGACTGCGATGTGAGTGAAACAACTTTTTCGGCAAAACACGGCATTGCTGTAATTCCAGAAGTAGAAAGCACGGCAGCCGAGGCCATAATTAGTATTCGTCCAGAAAAACATATTACCCAAGCCTACAGGCAACAAGCGTTTACAAGCTATGCTACTACAGACGATCATTTAATGCATATTACCGGTATTGTAACAGATCAAAACGGTACTATATATTACAAAGTGAAAAACTCCTGGGGTACTGACCAAACTCGTGTAGCTAACAACGGCTATGTGTATATGAGTGAGTCGTTTATGCGCTTAAAAACTATTTCTGTAATGCTTCATAAAGACGGGCTTCCTAAAGCGATTAAAAAGAAATTAATGCCATAACCATGTCCAAAAGAATCCGTAATACCTACCTACAAAAAAGCATTAAAAAAGAATACAATTTAATTAGGTAATTTTTATTTCTTTGAAGATTTTGTAGTCATTGAATATGAAGCAAACGCGCATGTTACCATGAGCCAGCTACAAGAAATTATTCAGGAAAGTAAATTATTTTATCCCATTAGCAAACACTTTGGAATTGTTATAAACAAAATAAATAGCTACAGCAGCATCCCTATAGATGCCAAAAAGCTTGAAAAAGCCCTACCAAATGTAGTAGCTATTGCGGTAGTTACAGACGATTTAGTTGTTAGCATAAATTTTGATTTTGAAAATTATTTTTTCGAAAAAATGAAACGCCGGCTTTTTACTACATTAATACCTGCCGTTACATGGATTCAAGAAGAAGTAACCAATAAAGACCGTTAAGAAACCAAATAAATACCGTCGTCCTTTATGTCAATAAGTTTTTTTCTGTAAAGTGTTCCAACGGCTTTTTTAAAACTTTTCTTACTCATTTGGAGCACGCTTTTAATGGTGTCAGGATCTGATTTATCGGTAAGGTTTAAATAGCCTCCGTTGTCTTGCAATTCTTTCATAATGGCATCGGCATTTGGTTCTATATTTCGATAGCCTATTTTACCTAAAACAATATCCAACTTATTGCCAGGTCTTATTTTTTTAACGTATCCCTTTAGGCGGTCGCCAACAGACAGATCCTGGAAAATGTCGTCATTAAAAATTAAACCTTGGTGTTTTTTATTAACAATTACATTCATACCAATATCCGAGGGATGCGAAATTATTAAGTCCACCTCTTCAAATTGTTGCACGGTAAGGTCTTTATTGTCTAAAAATTGGTTGGTTTTACTAGAGGCCACAAGTCTGTTGGTTTCTTCATCTAAAAAACAGTAAACCAAATACCAGCCACCTTGTTTCATTTTAAAGGCCTGTTCCTTAAAAGGGCAAAACAATTCTTTAACCATTCCCCAGTCTAGAAAGGCACCAAATTCTGTAACAGCATTACATCGTAACACGGCAAATTCGCCACGAGTAATGTAGGGTTTATCTGTTACGGCAACCAGGCGTTCTTCGTTGTCCAAATAAACAAAAACCTCTATTTTATCCCAAATTTTAAATTCCTCTGGCACATAACGGTTTGGTAATAAAACTTCGTTACCTTCTGTATCCTCCAAAAATAATCCGGGTTCTGTTTCTCGGATAATTTCCAATGTATTGTATTCTCCAATTTTTATCATAGCGCAAAGGTAATATTTTAAACGATATTAATGGTAGAAGCCCCAGCCTTTTGACCGCTTTAACAAAGACTTGTTTTACAATGAAAAACGCCACGATAGTTAGCGCGGCGTTAAACACAGGTATGCATAAAAAGCGTACTTATTTCATAAAAAGCATTAGGCGTAAACCGCTTCTTTTTTAAAATGCTTAACCAGTAAATAATAAACTACAGCCCGGTATTTATTTCGGTTGGATTTGCCATACTGTTCCATTACAGTTGCCATTGCGTTATCTAAATCTGGACCGTCTTTAAGACCTAATTTTTTAATTAGAAAGTTGTTTTTAACTGTGGCTAATTCAGACGCATCGGAACCCGAAACTGTTGCGGCGTCGGCGTTGTAAATAGAAGGACCACAACCAATGGTTACTTTAGTTAGCAAATCCATGTCTGGGTTTACATGAAGTTTGTCCTTTAAATCGGCTGCATACTTTGCAATTAAATCATCTCGTTTACTCATGTGTATATTGGTTTTAATTAAAGTCTTAATATACACATTTTTGTTAAAATTTTATAACAAAATAGATTGGTTAGCTAACGAATTTAAAATAGTCTAACAAAATTTTATCGTTATCTGTTCTTGGCGTAAAAATTTCTAAAATTTTTGGTTTATCTGAAGCCTCATAAAAATCCTGTAAAACTGTTACAAGCTCCTTATTAGTATGCGCGGTTTGGTACTGAAAATTGTACATTTCAGCTAGTTGCTTTGCCGTGTGATTATGAGTGGTTTCAAAAAAATTATCGAAATTCTCGGAGTTCTTATGGCCTGGAAGAATTCTAAAAATACCACCGCCTTGGTTATTAATAATTAGTATCCTGAAATTACTAGGAATGTAGTTATTCCACAGGGCATTACTATCGTAAAAAAAGCTTAAATCGCCTGTTATAAATACGGTTTGTTTATCCTGCACTACGGCACCTCCCAAAGCTGTAGATGTACTACCGTCAATACCACTTGTTCCCCGGTTGCAATACACTGGAATTTCTGGGGCTATTTTAAAAAGTTGGGAATACCTAATTGTAGAACTGT
The DNA here is from genome assembly GCF_042684585.1 of Bizionia sediminis. Lineage (NCBI taxonomy): Bacteria > Pseudomonadati > Bacteroidota > Flavobacteriia > Flavobacteriales > Flavobacteriaceae > Bizionia > Bizionia sediminis. The sequence goes on along the minus strand of NZ_JBHULS010000001.1, from coordinate 656,256 downwards.
TTCCTAAATGCAAGATACTATTAGTTGGTAAGCTTTTAGATATTGTATGAAACGCTATAAAGTCTGAAAACCCAATTTCTTTTAAATATAAATCGTGTCGCTGTAACCGGTGTGTTTTTACGTCCTGCCAATACCTTTGATAACTACTAGCAACCGATTTTTTAGTTTCCGGTAAAAACGTTTTAAAAAATTGATTTGGAGTGGTTTTAAAATGTGTTTGTAAACAGAAAAATGTATTGTTAGCCTGGTGCAAATCTACATGCCAATGTGTTTTAGGCTTGTAGTTTCGTAAAAATGCCTTTATTTTTTTTGAAACAATTAAACCACCAAATGTGAGTAAAACCTCCGGTTGCAGCGCTTTAAAATCGGCATCATTTAAAGATGCTATTATGGTATCGATGCTGTTAAAAAAAGCAGGATGATGAATGTTTGAAGTCGTTTCAGTAAAAACAATCACACTAGGATCCGCTGCTAGCTGGTTTAACCACTGCTGCTCGATGCTATTTGGCGGATTTACGCCTACTAATATCATTTTTCTGGTGGCTTTATTCCAAATATTAAGGTGGTCGTTAATTTTTGAAAGGCTTATAGCACCAGACTGTTTAAAAGGTGGAATAATCTGTGGGTTTACGGCCAAAGTATCGGTTAAATGGTATAAAGGCTCATGAAATGGTGCGTTTATGTGAACGGGACCTCCTTTAGAAATAGCCGCATTTAATGCGTTATTTATTTCAATTTCATTTTGCTTTTGCAAGGCATCCATTTCAGAATCCAAGGATGCTAAATGGTCCGTACTTCCTGAAGTGCTGGTGGTTTCTGCAGCTAATTCTAAATCTTGTTGTGCTTTTAAATTGGCTGTGTAAATAACATGGTTCTTATAAACATCACGCTGATTTATAGTTTGTCCGTCGCCAATACCCACTAAATAGGCTGGCCTGTCGGCAGATAGCACAACCAGCGGAATATTACTAAAAAAAGCTTCGGAAACTGCCGGATAGTAATTTAATAAAGCACTTCCAGATGTACACACAACGGCTACAGGTTTGTTAATTTGCTGGGCAATGCCCAAAGCAAAAAAAGCGGCACAACGCTCATCCACAATACTGTAGCACTTAAAAAACCGATCTTGAGTAAAACCAATTGTAGCAGGTGCATTTCTACTTCCTGGGGAGATAACAATATGTTGTATTTCCTTTGCTTTAAAAAGCAAAATTAAGGTTTGTGCTAAAGGTATTGTTGGGTATTGCATGAGGGCTAAAATCTAACTGTAAAAATAACAAATAGCTAACGGATAAAAAACTATTATAATACCTTTTTCATGGTAGCCGACTTTGCCACAGTTTCCTCCCATTCCTTATCTGGATTGGAATCTTGGGTAATACCGCCGCCCACATAAATTAAAGCTGTTTTATCTTTTATTTGCATACAACGCAGATTTACAAACAAGTTGGAAACCGTTTTTATATGGGCATATGCGTTGTTTTCCACATTCCTGCGGTTGGTATTTCTGCTTTGTATTTTTTTAACATGCAATTCCCCTAAAAAGCCAGTATAAAATTCGCGGTCGTAATTTTCTTGGCTATTTATAAACGTTTTGGCTGCCTCTTTAGGCAAACCACAAACAGCAGGTGTTGGATGCAGTGCCGCTATAATATTTTTTAAGTTGGTCTGCATATTTGAAAGCTCCCCCGTTATAAGAGTTTTTAAATGCAATAAGTTTCCTGCACGTATTGTTTCGGTATCTGATACTGTTAGGTTCGTTAGGTACGGCGCTAATTGGGCAGTTATAAACTTGGTTACAATATTTTGTTCATCCAATTCTTTAGCTCCCCAAGTTATGCTATTGGTGTTTTTGTAAGTTTGTGTACCCGCTAAAGACATGGTTTTGAAAGTCTTATTTTCAATTTGCAGCAAGGTTTCGGGTGTAGCTCCTAACCACAAACCAACCTTGGGATGAAACCAGATATAAACAAAGGCCGACGGGTAGGATTGTAAAAGCCATGTAAAAATATCTAGAGCCGAATTTTTATTTACAGTCTGAAGCTCCTGTCTGGACAAAACCACCTTGGTAAACTCCTTATTTTGTATGGCCGTTATTCCCTTTTTTATAAGCTCAATGTGCGCTTCTTTTTCACGTGCAGACGGATTTTCTAAGGTGTTTTTTAAAGCAATATTTGCGTCTCTACTCAAGTCGGGGTTTACAGCAGAAGTTGTGAGCATTTTGGCATGCATGCTCGGTATTAAAATGCTTCCTTGCTCCAAATTAAACGGTGCCAATACAAAGCCACTTTCCTCAAAACTGCTTGTTTTATAAAGGCGATCATTTTCTTGCAAAAAAGCTTTAATTGGCGCCTCTTGCCCCATTTTATAGGCAACTAAAGGTAAGTTTTGAGCAAATTGATTTTGAATTTCTTCGAAGAAAACAGAAAATGTCATAAACGTATGTCTGGTTATTAAGCTATTTTATAGCTTGTTTTGAAACTTAAAAAATAGAAAGCAATGCGGTTAATTTTTTCCTTTTTTTGGTAGCGAAATCGTCGCTAATCTGCAAACAGAAATTAAATTATCGGCATCGTCTGTTACCCGAATATCCAACAATTGCGTCGTTCTTCCCTTGTGTAAAAAGGTTGCTTTAGCATAAACATATCCGTCACTTACACTTTTTAAATGGTTTGCAGAAATTTCAATACCTCTAATAAAAACCTCTTCCAAATTTGAAAAAATATGGGCAGCAAAACTACCAACACTTTCAGCTAAAGCCGCCGTGGCACCACCATGCAAAACCCCATCGGGTTGATATACTCGGGCGTTAACAGGCATTTTAGCAATTAAGTAATCGTCCCCAAAATCGGAAATAGTAATATTTAGCGTTTCCATTAAGGTATTTTTGCAAACCGCATTTATTTCTTTAAGTTTGGCTGCTTTCGAATTGACCATAACATTACATATTTTAGTATCCTTGCAAAAATACGAAACCCTTACTAGAAATGAATCCTACGGAAAAAGAAATATCTTACAACACCACTAATAGTTATTCAACCTTAAACGCACTAACAGCCGCCACAAAAAATGTATGGTTGGTATGCCATGGTATGGGGTATTTAAGTCGGTATTTTTTAAAATACTTCAAAACCTTACCTGCTTCCGAAAATTATATTATTGCGCCCCAAGCACCAAGCAAATACTATATTAAAACAGATTTTAAACATGTAGGCGCTTGCTGGCTTACAAAAGAAAATACAGTAACGGACACCGATAACCTTATGCGGTATTTAGATGCTATATTTAAAAAAGAAGCACTACCAGATTCAACAAACTTGATTGTTTTAGGGTATTCGCAGGGTGTTAGCATTGCGATGCGGTATTTAGCTAAACGCCAAAAAACGTGCGCGCAATTAATATTACATTCTGGTGGTATCCCTAAAGAGTTAACGGCAGCGGACTTTCTATACTTGCCAAAAACTACCAGCGTTACTCTCGTTTATGGCACCGACGATCCTTATTTAACGGATGCGCGAATAGCCCACGAAACCGAACGCGCCCGCACATTATTTGGCAAACGCCTAAAAATACTCCCTTTTGAAGGTAAACATATTGTAAATACGGCTATAATTAACAGTCTGGTATAACTGCTAATGCGTTAAATTTTTAATTATGTCCCGTATGGGTAAAATAGCTTTGGTGTGTTCAATACTGGGTCCGGCAACCCAAACTGTTTTATAGGTGGCTTGTAAGGCCGCTTTTTCAGTAGCTTTCATCCCGATATAAAAACGTATCATTTTTACCCATTTTTTTAGGGTTTTGTTTTTATTTAGAAGCTTTTCCAATCTGGTTGATTTTGTACCAATTTTCTGCACATAAGGTGTGTTAATTACTGTACACGGTGTTCCGGAAATACGTTCGGTCATTACAATATCATCCGCGCCATAATCCACACAGGCTTGTTTATAGTCGTCCGTAACACCAGCCTCTTGAGATGCAATAAATGGACTACCTACAGACACACCAACAGCACCATAGCTTAACATGGTGTTTATATCTGTCTTACAACCCACTCCTCCAGCAGAAATAACAGGAATATTTAATTCTTTATGTAGTAAACTGGTTAGTTCTTGTGGCGATAAATTACCCCGATGCCCACCAGCTTGGTTGTTTACAGCTACGGCAGCATCGGCGCCTAACTGTTCTATTTTTTTAGCAAAATGTAAATCGGTTACATCGCAAAATACTTTAATTCCTGCAGCATGGGCTTTCTTTATGGTTTCTTCTGGATTTCCTAAAGAGGTAATTATAAAATCGCAACCTTCCTCGCAAATAACGCGTAATTGCTCCTGATACTTAACGTTGGATTTATTTACAATTAAATTATATCCAAACGACCCACCGGGCACTTTAGCTGCTTTTAACGCATTTATAGAAGCGCGTAATTCATCTAAGGTTCTATAGTTTAAGGCTGGAATACAACCTGCAATACCGCTTTTCATCCCTTCAATAACCATGGTGGTATTGGAAACCAAGAACATAGGCGCCATAATAATGGGATGATTTATTTTAAGCATTGTAGTCAGTTGGGTTGTCATAGCACTGTTTTTAATATACGATAACAAATATAATAGAATATATTATGCATGCATAGTTTCCAAAAAATTATTTGGTTCGATTTGTAGTATAAAAAAAAACGCAAGCCCCAAAAAGTGTTGGAACTTGCGCTTTTAAATTCAAACTTTAATTTTAACTAATTACTTTATTATCCGTTTTTTTAATAGCTAATGCATAAATAACAAGTCCAAAACCTATTTTATTAATGGCATCTGCAATATTGTAAACAATATCTACACTTCCAGTTCCAATAATACTCGTGTACCAACCTTCGGTTCCTAACATGTAACCTAATGGGTAAATGGCCCAACCTACTAAAACAAACCAACATAAAATTTTGTGCGCTTTTAGGATATCACCACCTGCAGCAACGGCTAATTTTTTAGCTTTTCCTAACCAAATATCATACACAATTACAAAGTAAGCCACACCCGAGATACCGCCCCAAAGCTCCGCTTGATTAGTAAATACGGCTTCACCTAGGTAACCAGTTATTAACATAATTACAGATAATCCAATTAAACGCCACATTAGGCTTGTTTTAGCTCCTGCAACCTTCAGAATAAGGAAGAACTCAACACACATTAAAGGCACTGTTAAAAACCAATCTACGTACCTAAAAAACGTTGGCGACTCCATGTGAGCTGACCAATAGTCTTTCATGTAGAAATAGTGCACGGCGGCAATAAATGTAATAAGTCCGGAGACTAATACTGACGTTCGCCACTTTCGGTCGAACTGACTTAACGACAAAAAGAAGAACGCAGACGCCCCCATCATTGCCATTGCACCAACAAAAAACGTAAAGCCAACATAGTCCGTAGGATCTATTTTTGGCACTACACTCAATAAAATTGACATTTTTTCCATGATAAATGTATTTAGTTAATATTAATATTGTTTAAGTAAATATACAAAATATTAAACAAAACTAACATGGTAAGTAAAATAATAATGCCTACTTTTGATTAAACAGATTCATTATGAATAAGATTTACAACCTTTTAATAGTATTTAGTTTTATTGGTTTGTGGTTAACATCGATCATTCCAGACACCTATGAAGTTATATTAGGCTTTATTCTCATTTTTTCTTTTGGCATGCTTCACGGTTCCAATGATATGTTACTAATTGATGTTATTTCCAATAAAAAAAGGACACAGTCATTTTTAAAAGTGATTGCCATATACATTGCTACTGTACTTGCAGCGGCAACCTTATTTATTTTCATACCTGCATTGGCACTCGTATTATTTATACTATTTAGTGCTTATCATTTTGGTGAACAACATTGGGAAAGCAAAAGCCTAAACGTTTTAAAATGGCACAAACAACTGTTCTATTTTATTTATGGCTTATTCGTGCTTTTCTTATTATTTGTTTTAAATAGTTTGGAAGTGATTCAAATTATTAAATCAATCTCAAACATTGTCATAGGCACCAACGCGATTTTAATAGCCTTTTGTATAATAGCAGCTGCTTTATTGGGAATAAGTTTGTATTTAACGGCTCATTCGGTAACCTTTAAATTAGTTGTATTAAAAGAGTTCTTTTATTTAGTTGTTTTTGCTATTGTTTTTAAGGTATCTACTTTAATTTGGGGCTTTGCCTTGTATTTTATTATTTGGCATAGTTTTCCTTCGCTTTACGAGCAAATACATTTTATATATGGGCGGTTTACTAAAAAAACAATTATCGCCTATATAAAAAAAGCACTTCCTTATTGGTTAGTTTCTATTGTTGCGCTGTTCTCTTTAATTTATATTTTTGGCGACACAACCATTCCTTATGGTATTATATTTGCTTTTATTGCAGCTGTAACATTCCCGCACGCTCTGGTAATTAAAAAAATGTTTGAAAAACATAAAACCCCCAATTCTTAATACGTAAAATACCGTTATTTAATCCAGTTATAAAACAGTAAAACCCTTATAGATATGGGCTTTTAAACTTTTTAAATTAATTATTACGAAAATTGAGTTTTTACCTTTAATCAACTTTTTAACACAAAAAAAAAAAAAAAAACGCAACCTACCCGTTATTATAGGGTTGATTGCGTTTTTGATACTTCTAAACTTAAGCTGACTGTTTGGCCTACTTAAGCTATTTATACATTATTGGTATACCAAATAATGATTTTGTTGCTTACTTCACTTCTTCAAAATCTACGTCCTCAACGTCGCTTCCTTGATTTGTATCGCCACCTGCATTAGCGTTTGCATCTGGACCAGCTTGCTGTCCGCCTTGTTGGCCTTCAGCTTGTGCTTTATACATTTCCTCGCTAGCTGCTTTCCAGGCTTCGTTTATTTTCTCTAAAGCTGGATCGATAACGGCGATATCTTTTGTTTCGTAAGCTTTCTTCAATTCTTCAAGTGCTTCTTCAATTGGCTTTTTCTTATCGTCAGATAATTTTTCACCAAATTCTTTCAGCTGACTTTCCGTTTGAAAAATCATAGCATCTGCTGCGTTTAATTTTTCAGCTTTTTCTTTCGCTTTGCTGTCGGCTTCAGCGTTAGCTTCGGCATCTGCTTTCATTTTCTGGATCTCTTCTTCTGTTAAACCAGAAGATGCTTCAATACGAATATCCTGCGATTTGTTTGTCGCTTTATCTGTTGCTGATACCTTAATAATACCATTAGCATCAATATCAAACGTTACTTCAATTTGCGGTGTACCACGTTTTGCTGGTGGAATTCCATCTAAATGGAAACGGCCAATTGTTTTATTGTCTGCTGCCATAGCACGCTCGCCTTGCAATACATGTATTTCTACAGAGGGTTGGTTATCTGCGGCAGTAGAGAATATTTGCGATTTTTTTGTAGGAATTGTTGTGTTAGCTTCAATAAGCTTGGTCATAACATTACCCATAGTTTCAATACCTAACGATAATGGTGTAACATCCAACAACAACACGTCTTTAACATCGCCGGTTAATACACCACCTTGAATAGCCGCTCCTAAAGAAACAACTTCATCTGGATTTACACCTTTACTTGGTTTTTTTCCAAAGAATTTCTCAACGGCATTTTGAACAGCAGGAATTCGTGTAGAACCACCAACTAATATAATTTGATCGATGTCGCTTTTAGTAATACCAGCTGCTTTTAAAGCCGATTCGCATGGCGCAATCGTGCGTTTTACTAAATCGTCAATTAATTGCTCAAATTTTGAACGTGTTAACGTACGTACAAGGTGTTTTGGTCCGCTTGCTGTTGCCGTCACATAAGGTAAGTTTACCTCTGTTTGTGCAGCAGATGACAATTCAATTTTAGCTTTTTCAGCAGCCTCTTTTAAGCGCTGTAAAGCCATAGGGTCTTTACGTAAATCTATGTCCTCTTCGGCTTTAAATTCTTCTGCTAACCAATCAATTATTTTTTCATCCACATCGTCACCACCTAAATGAGTATCGCCTTCTGTAGAAAGTACCTCAAATACACCATCGCCTAATTCTAGTATAGAAACGTCGTGCGTACCACCACCAAAATCAAAAACTACAATTTTTTGATCGGTACCTTTTTTATCTAAACCGTAAGCTAACGCTGCTGCAGTAGGCTCGTTTATAATACGTTCTACTTTTAAACCAGCAATTTCGCCAGCTTCTTTAGTAGCCTGACGCTGCGAATCGTTAAAATAAGCAGGTACTGTAATTACGGCACGGCTTACATCTTGTCCTAAATAATCTTCTGCGGTTTTCTTCATTTTCTGAAGAATCATAGCAGATAATTCTTGAGGTGTGTACAAACGTCCATCAATATCCACACGCGGTGTATCGTTGTCGCCTTTTACCACTTTATAAGGTACACGGCCTACTTCCTTGGACGACTCTGAAAATTTATTACCCATAAAACGCTTAATAGAATAAACAGTTTTTGTTGGGTTTGTAACGGCTTGACGTTTAGCCGGATCTCCTACTTTAATTTCACCGCCCTCAACGAAAGCTATAACAGACGGTGTGGTTCTTTTACCTTCTGCATTTGGTATTACAACTGGCTCGCTACCTTCCATAACAGAAACGCAAGAGTTGGTTGTACCCAAATCGATTCCAATAATTTTACTCATAATACTTCTTTATTTTAAAATTGTGTTGCCCGTTTTAATTGCGGACATGTGTTACTTTTTTGTGTCGCAATGTATAAGTCAAGTATTGTGCCATCTAAAAAAATATGACAGCTTGTCAGTAACACATAAAATATTACCCTTAAACCGCCGTAATTACCTGCAATATGCGTATTTTTAAGCGCTAAATAACAGGTTATGAAAAAAACATTTTCCATACTCATATTGTGTTTGTTTGTAATGCTTTCATGCGAAGGTCCCCAGGGACCTCCGGGTGTTCCGGGCCCGAGCGGCGGTCAGGTTGTTGCGCCTGCTTTTGAAATTGCATTAGATTTTACACCAGAAAACAATTATGAATTTGTTGGGCCTTATGGCTTTACCATTTTCCCTTCCGATGTTACATTGGTCTACATGTTATGGGAAACAAATAATGGTCAAGAAATTTGGCGTTTACTGCCACAAACCGTCAACTTTACGGAAGGAACTTTAACTTATAATTTCGATTTTACCAGAACAGACGTGCGCTTTTTTTTAGAAGGCTCTGTTAACCCCGCTATTTTAGATAGTAGCTGGACGCGCAACCAAGTTTTTAGAGTGGTGGTGGTACCGGCAGATAATGTTGGTAAAATTGATTACAGCAATTTTGAGGCCGTAACAGCAGCCTATGGCATTACTAATTTTAACGTGCGGTAAGTTAAGCATCTGGTAAAATTCAGTTTTGAATATTGATATGTTTCTTTAAAACATGCCAAACTAAATGTATCTTTGCTTAAACTTAAAACAATAAGCTTCATGGAGTGTATTTCTGTTTTCGATATGCTAAAAATTGGTGTAGGCCCGTCCAGCTCCCATACTTTAGGCCCTTGGCGTGCTGCAGAACGTTGGATAGCAGATTTAAAAGCCGAAAACAACTTTAATAAGGTTGAAAAAATTACCGTCGATTTATACGGTTCGCTTTCCTTAACAGGTAAAGGACACGCCACAGACTATGCGGTATTACTTGGCTTAAGTGGCGCCGACCCAGAACGGATTCCAGTAGATACCATAGAGGTTATAATTGCTGCCATTACTAACACCAATGTACTGCATTTTAACAATGAAATAGCGCTTCCTTTTAACCCCAAAACGGATATTATTTTTAATCGGAAATTCTTACCCTTTCATCCTAATGGTATGCGTTTTACAGCGCTTATAGATGGGCAAGAAACCGAGGCTTACTACTACTCTATTGGAGGTGGTTTTGTAGTTCAAGAGGAACGCGAAAACTCCAAAGCCAACAAAATAACCTTCTATTGCACTTTTCCGTACCCAGCTGAAAATGGGACGCAATTATTAAACTTTTGTAAACAACTACAGCTACCCATATCTGGCGTGGTTTTAGAAAACGAAAAATCGCTTCGAGAAGAAGCTGAAATCGATTTCGAACTAAAACGTATTTGGAGCACCATGCTGGAGTGTATGTATGTAGGTTGCCACACCGAAGGTAATTTGCCTGGTGGCCTAAATGTACGGCGCCGTGCTTTTGATATGCATCAAAAATTATCAAATGGTGTTCCCTACAATTCACCCGAAACTTGGTTGGAAAGCATTCGAAAAACAGAAGTAAAATTCCGCCAAATTTTAAAATGGGTTAGTTGTTTTGCCCTTGCCGTAAACGAAGTAAATGCCTCATTAGGTCGTGTGGTTACAGCGCCAACTAACGGAAGTGCCGGTGTTATTCCAGCCGTGCTAATGTATTATATGGTTATTGAAAACCACCAAGCCGATTTTAAAGACATTAAAAAGTTCTTGTTAGTAGCAGGTGAAATTGGATCCATTTTCAAAAAAGGTGCCACTATTTCGGCGGCCATGGGAGGTTGTCAGGCCGAAATAGGCGTATCGTCTGCAATGGCGGCTGGAGCCCTTTGCGAGCTTATGGGAGGCACACCAGACCAGGTTTTAATTGCTGCAGAAATTGCCATGGAACATCATTTAGGGCTAACCTGCGACCCCATTGCCGGCTTGGTTCAAATACCTTGTATAGAACGAAACTCCATGGGTGCCATTAAGGCTATAAATGCCGCAGAACTCGCTTTAGAAACCGACCCTAAAAATGTAAAAGTACCTCTGGATAAGGTGGTTAAGACCATGTGGGAAACTGCACAGGATATGAACTCTAAATACAAAGAAACCAGTGAAGGTGGTTTAGCCGTAAGCGTTAATTTAACCGATTGCTAATAGTGTTGCAACCACCATATACAACTATTTAAAACCTAAAAACAACATTCGGTAACAATCATTTTTACTTGTTACTCTACTTAATAAACCTAATTACATTTAACCTATGTCAGTTGCTAAAAAACAATACAAACGAATAACCGTAAAAACATTAGTGGATATGAAAGCCAAAGGCGAAAAAATATCCATGCTTACGGCTTACGATTATACCATGGCCAAAATTGTAGATGGTGCCGGAATTGATGTTATTTTAGTAGGCGATTCAGCTAGCAACGTAATGGCCGGACACGAAACAACATTGCCAATTACCTTGGACCAAATGATTTATCATGCATCATCAGTAGTTCGCGCTGTAGAACGTGCGTTAGTAATTGTAGATCTCCCGTTTGGAAGTTATCAAAGCGATCCGAAGGAAGCTTTGCGCTCGGCCATCCGAATTATGAAGGAAAGTGGCGGCCATGCGGTAAAATTAGAAGGTGGCAAAGAAATAAAAGATTCTATTAAACGAATTTTACATGCGGGTATTCCTGTTATGGGACATCTTGGTTTAACACCGCAATCTATTTATAAATTTGGAACCTACACGGTTCGTGCCAAGGAGGATCAGGAGGCCGCTAAATTAAAAGAAGATGCCATTATGCTGGAAAAAGCTGGTTGTTTTGCTATTGTTTTAGAAAAAATTCCAGCTAAACTAGCCGAAGAGGTTGCTAAAAGCGTACGCATCCCGGTTATTGGAATAGGTGCCGGCAAAGGCGTGGATGGCCAAGTTTTAGTTTTACATGATATGATAGGCATGACCCATGAATTCAATCCGCGTTTTCTACGCCGTTATATGAATTTATACGAGGACATGACTAAAGCCATCTCGCAATACGCTACCGATGTAAAATCGGAAGATTTTCCGAATAACGAGGAGCAATATTAATAGGGTATTTTTAAGTTTTGCAATACAGCATGTAAACCTTCATTATCTAAATTAAGAGAAAGAAGCCACACAAAGGTGCGGTTATAAATACCTTGTTTTATAATTTCCATTTTTGTAATGATTCTCGTTGTATGTAAAGGATTTGCTGTTTAAAACGTAACACATGGCGTTGCAAACATGCCTCAAGCATTTCAATAAAAAACGAGTCGCATAGTTCATATTCAAGGTAATTAATAACAAATTAGTGTCAACAGAATCTAAAATCCGATCCAATAAAACCAATTTACAAGTGCTTTATGAGGACAACCATTTAATTGTGGTTAACAAACGTGCGGGCGATATTGTGCAAGGCGATAAAACGGGCGATAAGCCATTAAGCGATGTGGTTAAAGCCTATTTAAAAGCTACTTATAATAAACCCGGAAACGTATTTTTGGGTGTTGTTCATAGACTAGACAGGCCTACTACGGGTGTTGTTTTATTTGCAAAAACAAGCAAAGCATTACCGCGTTTAAATAAATTGTTTGCCGATAAAAAAGCGCATAAAACCTATTGGGCTTTGGTTAAAAATAAGCCACCAAAATCTGCAGACACTTTAGTACATTGGTTGCGTAAAAATCCGAAAAACAACAAATCCACTGCCTTTACCAAGGAATCTGCAGATAGTAAAAAAGCTATTTTACATTACCGTATTTTAAAACAACTAGAATCCTACTATTTAATTGAAATCACTTTAGAAACGGGCAGACACCATCAAATTCGCACACAATTAGCTAGTATTGGGTGTCCTATAAAAGGCGATTTAAAATATGGCTTTAAACGAAGTAATCCTGATGGAAGCATTAGTTTGCATGCCCGGCATTTAGAATTTATACACCCCGTAGCTAAAACATCCATACATATAACGGCACCTTTACCAAATAATGCGGTTTGGAATGCGTGTGTAACCGAGTAAGAGGCATGTATTAGCACCTGAATTTAAATCATTGAAAATTCTAACCCAACCAACCATCTCTATCCAAGCTTCTGTACTGAATGGCTTCACTTATATGCGCACCATTAATAGCTGCAGCTCCTTCCAAATCTGCTATGGTTCTTGCCACTTTTAAAATTCTATCGTAAGCTCTAGCCGATAAATTAAGGCGCTCCATAGCGGTTTTCAATAATTCTTTAGAATCGGGATCCAACTGGCAAAAGGTTCTAATTTGTTTAACTGTCATTTGCGCGTTATAATGCACCGCATCCAAATCTGCAAAACGCAAAGTTTGTCTTTCTCTAGCGGCTGTTACCCGTTTTCTTATACTTACAGAAGATTCGCCTTTCCGATCGTCCGAGAGTTTTTCAAAAGGTACAGGCGTTACTTCTATATGAATATCAATTCTATCCAGTAAAGGCCCAGATACTTTACTTAAATAGCGTTGCATTTCTGCTGGCGAAGAGGTTATGGGTGCATCCGGATCGTTGAAGTAACCGCTTGGACTTTGTTTCACACATATAATCATTTATTAAACAGGTATTTATGCTTTGTGTAGGCTGATTTTTATAATTTGTAGTCATTTTTTTTATAAACTTTTTTATTTATATGACTACAAATAAAAAAGTTTAGAATAAAAAAAAGAGATTTCAAAGAAACCTCTATCTAATTTAGATTAATCTAATCTCAATACAATTAAATATGAATTAACTTCAATTAAATCATATTTAATTGTATTGATTTGAATTATGAAACCATCATTTTCTTAATCTTTGTAATAGTATTTATATTAAGGTCAGTTAGTTTAGCAACCTCAACGCCTTTGAAACCTTTTTTTAAGTATTCAACGGCTTTTTTGTTTTTATCTTTTGAAAGAAAAGAAAGCACATCTTCACGACTTCCTTTCTTTCTTCCAGTATAAGAGCCTTTTAGTTTAGCAATTCTAATTCCTTCCATTTGTCGTTCTTTGATTTGATTTCGTTCCATCTCACCAACAATTCCTAAAATAGAAATAATCATTTTTGAAATAGGATTTTCTTTGCCTTCGTTATCTAATGTAGAAAGCCCTTGTGATACAAAATGAATAGTGATACCCATTTCATTGAAATAATGAATAGTATTCATTATATCTCTTAAATCACGACCTAATCTATCTATTTGCCAAACTGATAAAGTCTGAATTAATCCTTCATCAATTAATTTCTTTATTTCTTTTCCGCCTTCTCTTTCAAAGAATGAAATAGCGCCAGAACATTTATCTTCAATAACTAAATCAAAATCTTTTTCATTTACTCTTTGTCTATCCGTCTTTTGTTCTAATGTAGAAACTCGAACATATAATACTTTAATTTTATTCATAATTTTAAGGTGGTTATTATTATACCCTAAAATTAAGATAAAAAAAGCGTAAAACCTAAGATTAATCAAGTTTTACGCTTTTAATTTATTACTAATTAAACCTCTACTCTAAAAATAGTATAATTTACTTTCCGGACTTTCTTCTATTATCATACTTACATAACATTTGACAATTATCAGATGAGGTTTTACCTCCTTCGTGCCAAGGCGTTATATGATCTGCTTCCATTTCATTAATTTCAAAATGTTCTTTACACTCTACACAGATACCTTTTTGATGTTCGTATGCTTCTCTTTTTTGATTATCAGTAAAAGCACGGATATTTAAGTGTTTCTCTTTGCCACTTAATAAATATTCATAGATGCCTTTCTTTTTAGTTATATCATCATCCATCATTAAAGTTGAGGTTTGCTCTTCAAGTTTCTTACTATCAAACTTAATATCTTTATATTGATTGTATAATAAACCCCATTCAATGCCTTTCATTTCCCTTCGATACTTAGGAAATATAGTTTTAACCCAATTAATTACACTTTGATAGTATAACCATAATTCATTTGCGTTTGGTTCGTTTTGATTATTTGACATATATACTTCTATATTGTCTTTGCTAATCCATTTTATAGTAGTTTCTAAATAATCTTGTCTAATAGGAGAACCACTTAAATAATCACTACCTAAACCATAAGCAGCACAACCATTCTTACTAAAATATCTTTTCGCATCAGATACCCACGAACCAGAATAAACAGCGTTTCTCAACTCTTGTTCTGTTAATTTCTCACCTGCTATATTAATAGTTCTAAACCATTCTAACTTTTGACTATCTGAACCTTCGCATAAGTAAATCATTAACTTATAATCGAGTATCTTTTCTTGTTCGTCTTTTTGTAGATTATGAAAGTATCTAAATAAATAAGCAAAATCACCATTTACAAATTGACAAATAGATATAGTTCTTTGTTGTCCGTCTATTACTTCAAAACCTCCATCATCTCTAACTGCCCAATACATAACATTCAATGGAAAGTTTTTATTGATAGTGTCAATTACGGCTTCTCGTTGTTTTTCTTTATATATAAACTCCCTTTGATAAGGCGGACGTATATCTAATAAACCATCATATCCAATAACTCCACCTTCATCATTATCTTCAAAGCCTTTCGTTAATTCTCGAACCGTAATTTCTTTAAGTGTGATTTTCATAATCTTTTATTCTTAATCAATACCCTTGCATAGACTTTATTTATTCTATATCCTTCGGAAGTCAAATATTTACCATTTTCATCTCTTACATAAAGAAGATAATCTCTTTTGTCCGAAATAAACTCTTTCGTTATTGGATTTCTGAACTTTTCATATTTTTTTGATGGTGTAAAGTTATCTTCACCTATACCAAGTGTTACTATTTCAAATTGTTCTGGATTGTATTTATCAATAAACGTTATAGGAACCCCCATTAAACCTTCATAATCAATAGGAATATCCTTGGTTTTATTAACATTTATAGCATCATAATTATCATAGAATGGGTATTCATCTTCATTATATGACTTGTAAAGAATTAAATCTTCATGTCGTTTTTTAATATCTAAATTAGTTAGCCACACAACCCCCGACACTCTAATCATACCTTCTTTTCTGTCCGTTGCAGTAGCATAATCTTCGTAGTGTTCATTTATAAAATGAGCCGCTCCACCCTTAAATCCAAAACCTAACCAAATCTTATTTTCTTTAATTAAAGAAAATATCTCTTTGTACGTTATTGCGTTTTGATGACCAACAATAATAAATTTTTTATCGTATTCTATAAGTTGAGCCACATATTCACGAAATAAAGAGAAGGGAGGATTTGTAACAACTATATCGGCTTGTTTTAATAGTTCAATACTCTCCTTACTTCTAAAATCACCATCACCTTGTAAATGATGAATACCAATTTCTTCTATGTCGGGAACATTATTTCCATTTTTATCTCCATTGTATTCAAGATAAATAGCACTCTCTTTGTCATTACTACTAAATAAATCAGCACTTTGATTTTTATAACAAGTAGTAATAAG
Organism: Bizionia sediminis; assembly: GCF_042684585.1. Taxonomy (NCBI): domain Bacteria; kingdom Pseudomonadati; phylum Bacteroidota; class Flavobacteriia; order Flavobacteriales; family Flavobacteriaceae; genus Bizionia; species Bizionia sediminis. The sequence continues at coordinate 640,063 of NZ_JBHULS010000001.1, read as the reverse complement.
TTTCTTTAAGCCTAACTTTTCAAAGTTGTAAGAGAAATAATGAAAGAAATTACTAACTCTCGGGTCATCACAATTACAATAAACTACTTTGTCTTTGAAATGATTTTTATAGTGTTTTAATTCTCTTTCAATATCTGATAGTTGAGTGTAAAACTCATCATTTTTACCTTTTTTTGCTTTATGTAAGTTTTTATTTTGTGATTTACTCATTATTTATCATCTAATCGAAAAAAACAGATGAAACTCATCTGTTTTTTTTCTGGATTAATTATTTTTCTAATCCTTTTAGGATATTTATAATCTCCTCTTTTTCTAATTTCTTTTTTTCTAACTTCTTTTTATTAGAATAATCTTTTACGATTTCTCTAATATGTTTTGGTAAATGAACAAGATTTGGAGTTCCATCTTTTTTTAATGGAACTACTTTTCCCATAATTTCAATAGTTTCTTTTTCGGTAGATTTAATTTCTTTTTCCATTATTCTAATATTTAAGTTAATATACAACAAATATATAATAATTAATTAGAAATAGATATTAATCATTTTTAGTACAATTTAATTGACTTTGATTCAATTTGATTCAGTTTGATTCAGTTTGATTCAATTTAATATTTTGTAATTATAATTATCATCTGTAAATAGTTTAATTTGTTTAGTTAGATAGGTGCTAAAATTAAACTTGTCATTTCTTTTATCAATTCTTTCAATATCAATCCATTTTTTATTGGTAGAACTAAAAGCCATTTCAATAAAATATCTAATATTTTCAATAGGTAAATCAGTTTCTAATACAATATGAGTATGAACCTCGCAATTATCAACCATCATATTTCCTCTTGATACTTTCTCGGGATATTCAATGACAAATAAGTAATTCAATGAAATATAAGAGTATTTGTAAGATGTAAATATTTTATTAAATAATTTATTGGTTAATTGAAACCTTAATTCTGCTGGATTTGTAATATTGAGGTTTGTTAGTGTTATATGATATATAGGGGCTTTTTTAGCCATTATTTTATTAAAACCATACACTATATCACTTTCTATCATTTCAGGCGTTTTAACGCCTCTTTTTTTTGTTGTAATCACACTATATTATTTTTTTATATAGTTCAACCAATGCGATTAAATTAATAACCACGATTGATTGAATAGTAAGAAGCCAATTAGTGCCGTTAATCACTTTTATTCCAGAGTGTGAGAACTCATTATTTTAATCGCTCTATTTTAACTTGTAGTTCGTCTATTTGTATTTTAAGCCTAAGTATTTGTTGATTTTTTGGATTGCCGTTTTCTTCTTGTAGTTTGACTTTGTTGCTTTTTATTCTGTCAGTTAGTTTATTTATTTTATCATTATCTGCCATTATTATCATTTAATTTTTCAATTAACCTCAACTTCATTAGTTGAAATAGTGTGCTTTCAGAATATAAAAATTGATTTTTGTATTTAATCACTTTTATATTATCTAATTGATTGATTGACCTATAAAGTTTTGATTTATTCATTTTCATTATCACTTGTATAGTCTTAAAGTCAATTAGTTTATTATTATTTTCGTCCGTATATAATATCATCAAACTCTTTGGATGCTTTTTTATACTTTTCTAAAAGTTCATCAATAACCTCATCAGCATCATCAATAACCTCATCAGCATCATCAATTACTTCATCATCAATAACCTCATCATTTTGTTCTTCTTCACTCTCTTTTAAGAACTTTACAAACTTTGTGTGTAGATAGTTTTTTCTTTTCATGTTTATTATATATTTTTTTCTGAAACAAGTTGTTTCATATTGTATATATAAACTTTATAAACTCTCTTTTTGTAATGTATATAAATGTAAATACATTATTGACTTAAATAAATCTATTATGTATTGGTTAAGATTAATACCTTATAGATTGATATTAATACCCGTATTTAGACTATCAGATATAACTTGATTAATTTCATCAGTCTTTTTACTACTTAATCTTTGTATATATGCTTGGGTGGTATTAAGCCTTTGATGTCCTAATGAGTTCATTAAATCAAATAAATTAATGTTTTCACCTAATTCTAACATTAAAGAAGCATAACTATGTCGTGCAATATGAGAAGTTAGATTTTTATTTATGTTCGCTTGTGCTGAAACTAATTTCAATAGTTTATTATAATAGGCTCTAAATGATTGAAACCTTCGGTATTGTAGTTCAGATAATCTACTAAAATCTTCATCAACAATATCAATAAAATCTTCATTTCTTAATAGATTAAAAACAAAGTGTTGTTTTGTATCAGACATTTTCAAAATGTTTATCATTTCAATAACTAATAAGTTTCTTTCAGATTTAAGTCTTATATAGTTATCAGTTTCTTTTTTATATTGTAATGCCTTTTGTTTTAATAACCATTTATTTAGAGTATTGATTATTTCTTGTATTTTATCTTTTTCCTTATTTCTAAATGTTATAGGTGAAGGTCGTTTAATAGTTGTTTTAATTTCCATTAATTTATTAAAACTATCTATATTATCAGTTAGGTATTTTTCTAATCTATTGATTAACTCTTGTGTAATTATATAACCAAAATTAGTATGATGATTATAAACATTAGATTCATCAACTATTAAACTTAAAGCCTTTATACATAGACGCATATTTGTATCAGACAAATCTAAAACGGCACGAACATCAACACTATTCAAATAATTATATTTATCTAATATGTTTTTATTGATTTCTTTAATTTTTGATACTAATTCCGGTGCTTCATCTTCATACCTAACAATATAATGGCTAATTATACCAGTCATTTTTTCATTTACTAAAATCGTAATGTTAGATTTAGTTTTAACCATACGCTTATTAATCCTCATCACCTCATCATAATACTCAAAATTATTCCATCTTAAAGTTGCTAAATCTGAAACTCTTATTCCTTGGCTTAATAATTGAAAAAGAAAATAATTTCTAATATCATTCAAAGAGTGTTTTGCTCTATATCGTGAGTTTTTATTATTTCTATTTTCAACACCGCCTTCAATAGGCTTTCCCCAAAGTTTAACACCTTCTTCATTATTAGTTGTTCTTCTATATACTTCAACAAATTGAGTAGTTATTAAACTTTTCAACTCACTCATTGTAAGAATATCTATTTTAGGTTGTATGTTCTCAAACTTTATATGACTAAACGGATTAGTTTGAAATGGAAAATAATCTTCTGAATGGGATTTATTCAACATTGCTTTCATACACTTCAATTTATAATTAGTTGTATATAAAGTGCTCTTTTTTCTATTTTCTCCTTCGTTTGGTTCAGTTAATAACCATTTCTTGAACTCTAAAATATAATCTACATCTATATCTTTCATTAATATAGTTGAGGTCTTAATTCTATTTAATTTATTAACTGAATACCATTCTTGAAATAGAGTAATTGAGTTTTTAATGTTCAAATACCTCAACTTAGTGCCTTGATTAACTTGTCTATTAATAAGTATTTCCATCCATTCATTAAAAGTTCTTTTATCTAATGACTTTGTAGGCTTTCTACCATTATTTCTTTGGAAAGTTTCTAATCTTTCTTCTAAATAATCATTAAGGCTTTCTACATCTTCAAAACCAGTATTAAGTAAAACATCTTTATACTTTGATAACTCTTTTGAAACCTTTTTGAACTTCTTTTGCGATGGAAGACAACATCTTTTAGGTATCTTAATTTTTAATGAACTTAATACAGGTTGTTTATCACCAGTATTAAGTTTATACAAATAGATATAAACCATATTGTCTTGACCTCTTACATCTTTTGCGTGAAGTTTGAAAACACTCATATTGTAGTCAGATTAATAGTCAGATTATTTACTTATAAAACAGAAATAGTCTGATTTGTTAAAATTATAATTTACTGAATTACAAATATATACTTTTTTTTAATTAATAAATATCATTTCCGCTTGGACTCGGGTTCATACTAGCTACCAACATAAATGAACACGGATACGTAACCGTAAATTTAGCCCGAGATATGGTAACCTCTCTATCCTCTAGCGGCTGGCGCATAACCTCCAATACGTCTCGTTTAAATTCGGGTAATTCGTCTAAAAATAAAACCCCGTTATGCGACATGGAAATTTCGCCTGGCTGCGGATAGCTACCTCCACCCACTAAAGCTACGTTGCTAATGGTATGATGCGGACTTCTAAAAGGTCTTTGAGCCATAATACCTGTGTTTTCTTTTACCCTGCCAACAACCGAGTGGATTTTGGTGGTTTCTAACGCTTCATTTAGTGTCATTGGTGGTAAAATACTGGGTAAACGTTTGGCTAACATGGTTTTTCCTGCACCTGGTGGTCCAATTAAAATAATGTTATGCCCGCCTGCTGCTGCAATTTCCATACAACGTTTAATTCCTTCCTGACCTTTAACATCGGCAAAATCAAATTCTGGAAAATTTAAACTTTTATTAAATTCGGCTGCAACATCAATGGTGGTTTGTTCCAAAGCCTCGCCTTCATTAAAAAAATTAATAACCTGATTAATATTTTCAACACCATAAATTTCTAAACCTGATACAATGGCCGCCTCCTTGGCATTTTGTTTGGGTAAAATAAAACCTTTAAAACCCTCTTCTTGCGCTTTTATAGCAATTGGCAAAGCACCTTTTATAGGTTGTAAGGACCCATCCAACGACAGCTCGCCCATAATTACATACTGCTCTAGATGGTCTGCCTGAATTTGGTTGGATGCCGCTAAAATTCCCATGGCTAGGGTTAAATCGTATGCGCTTCCCTCCTTTCGCAAATCGGCTGGCGACATATTTATAATAATTTTTTTTCCTGGTATTTTAAAGCCGTTATTTTGAAGTGCCGCTGCAATTCGATAATTACTCTCCTTTATGGCATTATCGGGTAATCCTACTAGGTGGTAACCCACACCTTTATCTACATTTACCTCTACAGTTATGGTTGTAGCTTCCACACCAAACACAGCACTTCCAAAGACTTTTTTTAGCATAATTATTCGATTTCTTTAAAAGTAATAAAAATTTGCGAGTAAAAAACAGGATTTCAGTTAGCTAACATAATCGGCCAGCTATAAAATAGATTATTTTTATTGTTTTAAGTATCTTTGAAAGCACCTTAAAGAGACCATTTTTATGCAGAACACCACCATTTTCGAAAACCTATCATTACCCATAATAGCCGCACCTATGTTTTTAATTTCCGGTCCAAAATTGGTAATCGAATGCTGTAAAAATGGCATTATTGGAACCTTTCCCGCCTTAAATCAGCGTACCAGTGAAGGCTTTGAAGATTGGCTTATTGACATAAAAACAGCGCTTTCCGAATTTGAAAAAGATACTGGTAAAAAGGCAGCGCCATTTGGTGTGAACTTAATTGTTCATAAAAGCAATCCGCGTTTACAAGCTGATTTAGAACTGTGTATAAAGCATAAAGTGCCGCTCATAATTACTTCTTTGGGGGCTGTTTCGGAATTAGTAGCTGCCGTGGATGGTTATGGCGGACGCGTATTTCATGATGTTATTAAAAAGAGACATGCCGAAAAAGCTGCAGAAGCGGGTGTTGATGGACTTATTTTAGTGTGTTCTGGCGCTGGTGGGCATGCAGGAATTAAAAATCCGATGCCTTTTATTGCCGAAATAAAACAGTTCTTTAAAAAAACAATATTACTGGCAGGTTCTATTACTACCGGGCAAGATATTGCGGCGGCATTACAAATGGGCGCCGATATGGGTTATATGGGGACGCGTTTTATTAATACCCAAGAAAGCCAAGCGCCAACAGATTACAAAAACATGATTATTAATGCTGGAACCGATGATATTGTATATACCGCAGCCATTTCTGGCGTAGCAGCTAATTTTTTAAAACCCAGTATAGATGCCATGGGTATTACCGAAGACATGTTAAGTCGCGAAAAGAAAATAGATTTTGGTGCCGAATTAACGGTTCATAAAGACGAAGCCAAAGCATGGGCAACTATTTGGTCTGCCGGACAAGGTGTGGCCAACATTGCCAATAACCCTACCGTTAAAGAACTCGTTTCAAATTTAAAACAAGAGTTTCGGCATGCCATTAAAAAACAATCAAAATATCTGGATATTTATAAATAATCCTAAATCTTTACATATCATTTTGAACAAAGCTTAAGGCTCGTTTTTCTGTGTAATAGTAGTTCTTCTTGTCTATAAACCCTACATGGCCACCATACTTGGGCATTTCTAAAAATAAATTAGGATTTTGTTGGGCCTGTTTAACCGGATAACAAGCTGCCGATAAAAACGAATCGTTAAGCGCATTAATAAGCAATGTTGGCGTTTCAATATGGTTTAAAAACTGCAAAGAACTGCTTTTTTCGTAATAATCTTCGGCACTTAAAAACCCGTGTGCTTTAGCTGTGTAAATAGTATCAAAATCGTAAAGGGTTTTAATAGAAGCAATTTCTTTAGTTGAAATTTTGTCCGGATGCCTTTGTTGCTTTACCTGTAATTTAGCAATTAAGTTTTGCTTAAACCGATCGTGATAAAGTTTGTTTTTAAGCCTATGCAATTCGGCCGCAGCGCCTGCCAATTGGCATGGCACGGAAACAGCTATGCCCGCAATTAACTGCTTGGGAATTTGGTTGCCTTCACCTAAATATTTCAAAATAACATTACCACCCAAACTAAAGCCTTTTAAATAAAGTTTTGTATATTTTTCTAAAGTTAAAACATGGTTAATTACCGCTTTCAAATCGTCTGTATCGCCAGAGTGGTAAGAGCGGTATAATTTGTTAATTTCACCAGAACACCCTCTAAAATTAACACACAAGGCATCCACACCGTTTTCGGTAAACGTTTTTGCGGTGCCTTTTACATAAGCACGCTGCGCATTGCCTTCCAAACCATGCAGTATAATAATTAGGGCATCCGAATTTGTTTTGGCATAGTGCCAGTCTAAATCTATGAAATCGCCATCTGCCAATACCAAACGCTCCTGCCTATCTAAAGGCTGGTTTACCTGACGTACGATACCGGAATAAACTGTAGAAACAAAACCTTTCTTAAAATAAAATGCTGGTTTGTAGGTAGACTGAATTACTGGCATTTTACGCGTCTATAGTTGTAAATTTAAAAGTTTGTCCGTTAAACAAGCCTTTATCGCTTAATTTTAAATTGGGAATAACCAATAAAGCCATAAAACTTAAAGTCATATATGGCGCTTGCAAAGTGCTACCTAATTGTTTTGCCATACTGTTTAATTTACTGTAGGCATCCCCTATGGTTTGGGCGTCTAGGTTACTCATAATACCAGCTACCGGCAAAGGTACAATATAGCTATCGGTTTCAGAAACCGCACAAATACCTCCTTTGTTTTCAATTATTAAATTTACCGCTTGGCAAATAGCTTCGTCGCTAACACCCACGGCAATTATGTTATGAGAATCGTGGCCCACAGAACTTGCTATAGCACCCGATTTTAGACCCATATTTTTTATGAATGCCATGGCAGGTTTATTGGTGTTATACCTATTTACAACAGTCATTTTTAGGACGTCGGTTTTTACATTACTTACCAAATTACCGTTATTAACACTTGCTTCGGCAATTATTTGGTTGGTAACTAATTGCCCATCTAGAGCCTCAATAACCCGAATTTTACTAATTTCTTGCTGTGAATTTCTGGATGACCAAGCAGGTACCTTAAAATCTGATACCGTTTTTTTTGAGGTTTTAAAGTTATTTAGAATTTCGAATGCTACTTTAGGAATTAGCGATTGCTCTTTTTCAAAAACCACCTTACCATTAATGACTGTTTTTAGGGTTTTGAAATTTTTTAAATCGTTAACCACAATAAAATCCGCTGCATCGCCCACTTGTAATAGTCCTACCGGTAAATTATAATGCATAACAGGATTTATACAAGCCATTTGAAGAATGTGAAAAATATCGAATCCTTTTTCCACAGCGCGTGCACACAGTTGGTTAATGTGTCCGAGAAGCAAATCGTCTGGATGCTTATCATCGCTGCAGAACATCATGTTTTGGTAATGCGAAGGAAGTAGCCCTATGAGCGCCTCGAAATTTTTGGCGGCACTCCCCTCTCTAATCAAAACTTTCATGCCTTTTTCAAGTTTCTCCAATCCTTCCTGATAAGAAACACATTCATGATCTGTTGTAATACCAGCTTGAATGTATGCAGACAAATCGGTTCCGCTTAAACCAGGAGCATGACCATCTACCGGTTTGTTGTAATGTTTAGCCCAAGCTATTTTTTCTAAAACATCGGGATCGGCATGTAACACACCCGGATAGTTCATCATTTCTGCCAAATACAAAATATCGGGGTTTTCCAACAGTGCTTTAATATCGTTTGCGTTAATAACAGCGCCAGCCGACTCGAAGCTCGTAGCAGGAACACACGATGGCGCCCCAAAATTGAATTTAAACGGTGTTTGTTTGCCATTTTCAATCATAAACTGGACACCCTTTACACCTAAAACGTTGGCAATTTCATGCGGATCGGAAACGGTTGCAACCGTGCCGTGTTTTACAGCAATACGCGCAAATTCACTGGGAACCAACATAGAGCTTTCAATATGAATATGCGCATCTACAAATCCAGGAAGTATATACTGGTTAGGTACTTGCTGCTTCTCTTCAATAGCGCTAATTTTACCGTTTGTAACGGTAATTTCACCTTTAAAAATCCGCTTATTGGGAATATCAACAATACGTCCTTGAATTTTCATAAATAATAGTTAATGCTACATTTTCAGACACTAAAAACGGTTGTGTCTATTTTTAAAATTCCTGCTTATGCTTATCCTTGCTGCCACAAATAAGCAGACTATCAAATCACCTATTTTAACAACTACACGCAAGTTTGGAGGCTACCAACGTCCTTATTGCGCTTTAAAACGCTCTACCCCATTGGATAACCAATTATAGTATTCTTCCGCGTCTGGCATATACCCAACAGGCTCGCTTATGTCGTTACCGTTGGTGTCCTGTATAATGTATAAAGGTTGTGCATTTGTATTGTACCTTACTTGTTGAAACTCCAACCATTTATGCCCGTAGGTGGTAACCGTATTACCGGTTAATTCTGATTCATACTGTTCGTTTTCAGGTAATTTTTTTCTGTCATCTACGTATAAAGATATTAAAACTACCTCATTGTTTAACAGTTCTAAAATAGGCTCTTCTACCCAAACTTGCTCCTCCATTTTTCTGCAATTTACGCAGGTTAATCCGGTAAAATCCAACATAACTGGTTTGTTAACTTTTTTAGCGTAGGCTAACCCATGTTCGTAATCATGAAAGGCAATAATATTATTTGGTCCATAATGTGCGTGTTCTGGCAGTTCGGTAGCTAATCCAGTACCTGCCGAGATGGTTGTGCGTTTGGAATAACCAACCCCATAAGGCGACTCGCTATTGGTGCTCATTGGCGGCGGAAATCCGCTTATGAGCTCTACAGGCGCACCCCACAAACCAGGAATCATATAAATAGTAAATGACAGCGTTAGTAAAGCCATACATAACCTCCCTACAGAAATATGTGGCAAAGGCGAATCGTGCGGTAGTTTTATTTTACCTAACAGGTACAGGCCTAAAGTTCCGAAAATGGCAATCCAGATAGCTAAAAATAATTCGCGTGTAAGAATATGCCATTCCAAAACCAAATCTACCATAGATAAAAACTTGAAGGCAAAGGCTAATTCTAAAAAACCCAAAACCACTTTAACTGTGTTTAACCAACCACCAGATTTTGGCATGGAATTTAACCAACTAGGAAAAAATGCAAACAAAGCAAATGGCAATGCTATTGCAGACGAAAATCCGAGCATACTAATAATTGGTGCAATACCCCCTTTTGTAGCCGCATCTAGTAAAGCGGTACCTGCAATAGGGAAAGTACATGAAAAAGATACTACGGCAAGCGCCAAAGCCATAAAAAAGATACCAATTACGCCACCCCTATTGGCGCCACTATCTACTTTATTTACCCATGAATTGGGTAGCATAATTTCGAAACCACCCAAAAAAGAGAAGGCAAAAATAAGTAGGGCCACAAACATAATAAGGTTGAAGGTAACTCCTGTAGAAAATTCATACATGGCATTACTTCCAAACAATGCCGAAACCGCCGTACCCAAAAGGGTGTAAATAGTGATAATAAAAAAGCCAAAAAGCAATGCGTTTTTAATTCCTGATGCCCGTGTTTTACTTTGTTTGGTGAAAAAACTAACCGTCATAGGAATCATAGGAAACACGCAGGGCGTTAAAAGTACCAAAAAGCCTAAAAAGAAGGCGGTAAAGAAAATGGTCCAAAGCCCTTTGTTTTCGGGTTTTTCATTGGTTTCGGGAATGGCTGCAGTAGCTTGGGCCGGTGCGCTCGTTTCAATGGAGGCACCTCCCGAGAAAATATCGGTTAAATTAGTGGCTTCCGTAGTCAGTGCAGCATCTGTTGTAGCTGATTCTGAAAAGGAAAATGTAACCGATTTTTGTTGATAAATACAGCGGGCATCGTCGCAGGCTTGAAAATCGATTGTACCCGTTATAGCGTTTAAATCGGGATTTAAAAGTTCAATTTTTTGCGTAAAAGTAGCTGCATTATCGAAATAATTTAAGTCCATTTCAAACACCTTATCATAGTCGGTTATATAGGGACTTTCTGTAACAGAGCCAATTAGTTTATAATCTGTATTGGATTCGGCGCCTTCAAAAATAAACATAGTGGGAAGTGGTCCGCCTTCGGGTAAATCTTGCGAATATAAATGCCAGTTTTCTTCAATAGCAGCCTCAAAAATTAAGTTGTATTCTGTTTCCGATAATTTTTCAACCTTACCGGTCCAAGTTACTGGGTTAAGTATTTGCGCTTGAATAGAACAAACAGTCGTTAAGAATGCTGCAAATAAAATTAAGTTACGTATCATTTTTTTATGCAAAATTTTATAATAGATTTGTTGTTATCTGTTACTCTAAAACGGTTATCGGCACGCAAACCAATTATCCAAACAAGTTTGTTATTTGCGTACAGTAACCAAATATTTTCTTTTTCTGGAAGGCTTAATTTTTCATCTTTAAAAAACTTACTTAGTTTCTTTTTACCTGTCATTCCAAAAGGGTAAAAATAGGCTCCTTTTTCAAATGGTTTAATAGTTAAGGGGTATTTTAACAAATCTTTATTAACAAAAATGCAGGTTTTAGATGTTTCTGTAATTTCGGAGACCGGTTGGGCTGTTATGGTGCCAAAAGGCCCGGTAATTTGCGATTGGTTTTCTTCCCATATAAATTCGGAAAAGGACTTATTTTCAGGGAGCTTGGTTAAAATTAAATGGGCTCTATCTTTTACCAAGCGGTGGGTTTTGGAAACTACAAATTTTCCAGACTGTGCGTGTAACAAACTGTAAACGTCGTCCCATTCCGTAAAATGAAAGCCTTTAAGTAAATAGTATAAGTACACTTTAGGATTGGATAAGGCGTTTAAGTTGTCGATATTAAAATACCGCGAGTCTTCTTTTGTTGTTACTACAGCTTCTTCTACTTTTTCTAAAGCATCTTGAATTACAAGGTTTGCATCCTGCAAATGTGCTTGTGTTTTTTGAAAATTTTGAAGTAATTGCGGATTTATGCCTTTTAGAATAGGAATAACGTCATGCCGTAATTTATTACGCAAGTATTTTGTTATGGCATTACTGCTATCGTTACGCCAAGTTAGTTTTTCTTGTTTTGCAAAATGCAACAACTCTTTTTGCGAAAACGGCAACAATGGGCGAACTACGTTAGTATGTACTTCTGGAATACCCGTTAAGCCTTCTAACCCGGTGCCCCGCATAAAGTTAATGAAAAATGTTTCTAGATTATCATCGGCGTGATGTGCGGTAGCCAAGTATTGGTAAGGTCCCGCCTTTAATAACTCTTGAAACCAATTATACCGCAACGCTCGGGCAGCCATTTGAATAGACATTTTTGTTTGAGTAGCATACGCTTTGGTATGAAAAGATTTTGTGTGCAATTGAACACCTAAATTATTGGCTAATGTTTTCACAAATGCTGCATCAGCGTCACTTTCGGCACCACGCAGCTTAAAATTACAATGAGCCAGTGTTATGTTCAACTTCATGTTATAACACAATTGGGTAAGTACAACACTATCCATACCCCCTGAAACAGCAATTAGTAGGCTACTTTTACGTAAAAAAGGTAGCTTTTGTGCTAGGTGAGTTTCAAAATGCTTTTGTGTCATATAAATTACCTATAGTGTTTATTTTGTTGGTTTTGCAAGCTTTAGGTATCTGCGTTGTTAGGTTGTTCTAAAACCTGTCGCATGGCTTTCGCTTTAAGCAAGCACTCGTTATATTCTTTTTCTGCCGTGCTTTTTGCTGTTATAGCACTTCCAACAGAAAATGATACATATTTTTTTGAGTGATTGTACAAAATACTCCTAATAACCACATTAAAATCAAAATCGCCTTGTGGGGATATGTAGCCAATGGCACCAGAATATAAGCCGCGTTTGGTTTCTTCGGTTGCCTCAATAATACGCATAGCAGATATTTTTGGTGCGCCCGTCATGCTTCCCATTGGGAACGTAGTTTTAATAACATTGGATGGGCATGTATTTTTAGGTACCCTGCTTGTTATGGTTGAAATCATTTGATGTACCTGTTTAAAGGCGTAAACTTTACAAAGTTCGGAAACGGTTACACTGCCTTTTACCGCTGTTTTGGACAAATCATTCCGGACCAAATCTACAATCATAATATTTTCACTGCGTTCTTTGGCGTCGGTAGCTAGGGTCTGTTTTAAAGCCAAATCTGTTTCTTTATCTTTAGAACGTTTGGCAGTTCCTTTTATGGGTTGCGACACAACAGTATTTCCATACTTTTTTAAATAACGTTCCGGCGAGGCACAAAGCGCATACTTATCTGCCATTTTTAAAAAGGCAGCAAAGGGTGGCTTGGAAATACTATTCAGTTTATTATACGTTTGCAGCGGATTTATAGTGGCATTATTAGCGTAAAATTCCTGACAAAAGTTGGCCTCATAAATGTCGCCGCGATAAATATGATTTAAAACCTGGTTTACTTTAGTAAGATAGGCCGCTTTAGGTATGCGTGCCTTTATGCTTAATCCTGACGCCTGTTTTGTGTTTATTTCTTGTAAGGATATGGCTTGAATGGCGTTTAAATCCGTTTCCCATTCTGCGCTAAACGCGTTAAGATACTGAACACTTACCTGATTGTCCTTAATAAAGAAGAGCTTTTTGGGTTGAAAAAAATAGAGATCTGGAAATTCTAAAGCATCAAAATTATGAGATGATAGAGCCTCGGTATCATTTTTTAAATCGTAGGACAGATACCCAAAAATCCAATCCGAACAAGCCTTTTGGTAGTCCTGTAATTGACTAAACGCCTGGGCCCAATTGGTTTTTATACTTGTAAAAGCGCCCACAGCTAAAACGGCTTCAAAACTGCTATATGCACCCGATTCTGGGTTGCTTTCTGCATTAGAATCTAACCACAAAACCTCCGTAAAGGTTTGTGACCAAGCCAGTAATTTGGCTTTAAACAGATTTAAATCTGTTGGTTGGTATGTAAATGATGTTCTCAAGGCTTCAGATATGGACAAAGTTCCGAAATTTTAGCCGCATAAAAAAGCCAGATACACCATGGGTTTTTAACTTTTTTAGAAAGTTAATAAGCCGTCCCTTTAAAAACATAGAAAAGTTTACCTTTGTAGCCTAAAATAGAAACCCTTGGACGCAACAACCTTTCACGATTTAAAATTAACAACACCTTTATACAATGCCTTGGACGATTTGGGTTTTACGCATCCAACACCCATACAAGCAGAAGCATTTAATGTAGTAGCCTCTGGTGCCGATGTTGTAGGTATTGCGCAAACTGGCACCGGTAAAACCTTTGCTTACATGCTGCCTATACTGCGTGGTTTAAAATACTCGGAACAAGCCAATCCGCGTGTTTTAATTATGGTTCCAACTAGAGAGTTAGTGGTGCAGGTTGTAGATGAAATTGAAAAGTTGGCCAAATATATTAATGTACGTGTTTTAGGCGTTTACGGCGGCGTAAATATAAACGCTCAAAAAAGAGCTGTTGCCGAAGGTTTAGACATTATTGTAGCCACACCAGGACGCTTATACGACTTGGCTGTTAGTCGCGTTTTACAACTTAAATCTATCCAGAAATTAGTAATTGATGAGGTAGATGTTATGTTGGATTTAGGGTTTAGGCATCAGCTAATAAATATTTTCGATATACTACCAGAAAGACGTCAAAACATCATGTTTTCGGCAACCATGACAGAGGACGTGGACGCTTTAATAACCGATTTTTTTATTGCACCAAAACGCGTTTCTATTGCGCTTTCTGGAACACCGCTGGAAAATATTAGTCAAACCAAATATGCGGTTCCCAATTACTATACAAAACTTAACTTGCTGAAAACGCTTTTACAGGACCGTGACACTTATAATAAGGTTTTAATTTTTGTGGCATTTAAGAAAATGGCTGACAGACTTTTTGAAGCCTTGGAACAGGATTTTCGCGATGAACTTTGTGTTATTCACTCCAATAAAACGCAAAATTATCGCTTGCGAAGCATCGAACAATTTAGAGAAGGAACCAATAGAATTTTAGTAGCCACAGATGTTATGGCGCGCGGTTTGGATATCGATAACGTATCGCATGTTATAAATTTCGATACCCCCAACTTTCCCGAAAACTACATGCATAGAATAGGAAGAACTGGTAGAGCCGAACGGAAAGGCGCGGCATTACTGTTTTATACGCCTAGTGAAACAGAAGCTTTGGAAAAAATTGAAGCACTTATGCAAATGGTTATTCCGGTAAATTCGTTACCAGACACTGTTACCATAGCTACGGAGTTATTGGAGGAAGAGCGTCCTAAAATTTTGGAGCGTAATAACCCGATAAAATTGCGCGATGAAGACAAACCAGGCCCTGCCTATCATGAGAAAAAAGCGAAAAACACCAAAGAAAATTTAGGTGGCTCGTATAAATTTAAAATTGCGGCTAAATACAAGAAACCAAAAACGCGCGGCGACAAAAACTACAATAAGCGTCGTAAAAAATAGGCCGTTTGGCTGGCTTCTAACAAATAATTTATTTCATGCGCACACCTGTTGTTGTAAACGACAAACCTTGCTGGCCAAGGGTGGAGTTCATTATGCCTTCAAATAAAGGATCGGGGGCGTTTGCCGGTTTTTGCCATTCGAAAATAAAATTAGATCCCGTACCACCACTGTCATCAAATTCTTCAATAATAGCCTCGGTAGTTTCTAGAGGTGCCAAATAAATTGGTTCGTTAAAAAATGTACGAATTAGTTGTCCGTGCGAGTCGTAATATTTTGCACTTAAAATATATAAAGTATCCGTATCGCTAATGTTTCGCATACTTGCCATGGCTGTTAAATTATGAGTTTTATGTTGCGACATACTGTAAATTTGGGAATAAATAGACAGATAGGTTTTGCCATACGCCCAAGTGTTTTTTGAGTGTGGCTTTAAATATCTATCAGACCAATTTGTGCTGTTATAGGTATCTGTTTCTGGGGTTTTATGGCAAGCCAAGAACAAACTACTCACAAAAAATAAATAATAAAACCTACGTATCATAATAACAATTTTAACAGCTTACAAGATACAAATAACTTCGCGCTAGCCAGCTTTATTACTACTCGTCTTTTTCAATATACCTGTGAATAATTTCGGTTATTTCTTGATTTTCAGCTAATTTTAGTAATTCGCGGTTTACATCTAAAACCAAACTTGACTGCAAAGGAAAGGCAAATCCGTATCCTTGTTTGTAGTATTCCGCTTTGCTAATATATAAATTATCGTGGCGGTTGTTTTTTATGTAATACAGCAGTAATGGTCGGTCGTATACCACGGCTTGCACGTCTTTATTTAATAACTTTTGAATGGCTTCACTTAAATTATCAACCCCAACAACTTGCACGTTTTCTTTTAACAAAAAGTCCTCGGAGGGCGAATGCGCTATAGTAGCCGCACGCGCTCCAGATAGTTCCTCTATATTAGCAACCGTAGCAGAACTAATGGTAGCTAACGTTAAGGTGCTAGCAATACCAGCAACCATAGAAGTCGCAAAAATAATGGAAATTACCATCCAGCTGCCCGCTATTATTCTACCTAGCAAGGTTATTGGTGCCTTATCGCCATAGCCTGTAGTGCTCATGGTTACCACAGCCAACCACATACCGGCACCAATACCCTGAATGGGATTTTTAGAAAATTGGTCTGGCGATTTATGTCTTTCAGCTAACCAAAATAGGGTTCCTACAATAGCTAGAATAATTAAAAAAACACCAATAGCTACAAAGAATTTTACTTTAAAAAAAGGTCTTATTTTTTCCCAAAAACTCAAATTATCCGTTCTGGATATAATGGAAATACTAGAATTAAAAAAAGGCTGCGAAAACTGCATGTGCTCCAAACGTTTGGAGGTAATACTTATAGGCCCGGCTACTACATCCAACTCGCCTTGCTGCAAAGCTTCCAAAGCAGCATTTATATTTGGATAGTCTATATACTTATAATTCCACGATTTGTTTTCGGCAATCGCGTTCCAAATATCTTCAGCAATACCAGACACCGAATTACTATAAACAAACGGCTCTATTCCAGCTACACCAACCCGCAAGGTTGCAGGACCATTATTGGTGTTTGCTTGCTGTGCATAAAGCCATATATTGCCAGAAAATAGCAGTACAAAGCCTAGAAGTACTTTAAAGGATTTTGTATTTTTTTTTGAACTGTTTAAACAAATATGCATTGTATTTACTAAAATTTATAAAGTATCTGTTGGCTTGTACCTATTTTTAAGTTAACACGGAGGTCGCGCCTTACTATTAAACAAAGGTTAAAAAAAATTGGTTAGGTAACTAAAAAAACAAATTACTTTTATTTTAGTTATCTAGGTTGTACATACCTTAACTAAACATACTTAAAGCTAAAGCTACTAATTAGACACAGTTAACATAAACTCCTGAAATAAAAAGGAATGGCTTTTAAATCTGGTTCGTAATTATTTTTCAGCTTTATACCCCACTTTTAATGGTGCTGCATTATTTTTAAACAAACAGGACCTGCCTTTCAATACGGTAGTGCGGTCTTTTTTGTTAAACCAAGGTAAATTAAGTTTTAGCAAAGGTACTTCTAGAATCCCATTATTACTATTGTTTTAAGCATACACAGCTTGTTTTGCGCACAAGTTGTTTTAGCTAGTATGGCAACAAACAAACTGATAGGGTGTTTTTAAAAAAGACGACGTTAATTGTTGTATTTTTTTTTGATTCTGGAAATTGCAGACCTACTGCCCTACTTGTTTTTCCAAGGCCAGAAAGTGTGTAACACCCAAAGCGTTATACATTGGAAAAATTTTAACCTCGCAGGCATAGGTGGATTTATCCTTTCGGTAATTGGTAACTATTTCGGTGAAGGGTTTTAAATTATTTAAATTTTTACGAATGTTTTTCTTGGTCTCTTTAGACGTTTGTTGCCCTTGTAAAAAATTTGGTGTTTTGTTTAAAGCATCCTTTTTGGTGTAACCCGTCATGGTTGTAAAACCGGAGTTAACCCATAAAATTTTTTGCTCTAAATTGGTTATTATAATCGCTTCGAACGTTTCATTTTTAAAAATAGCGTCTAATTTGTTTTCCCACCGCGCTTTTCTAGCAAAGGCTTTTACTTTTTCCTTATCGCATGCTAGTCTTAAATTTTCTAATTTTTTAGTGTAAGAATCGCTAATAATATCCCAGCTAATTAGCCCTGTATTTTGCGTGTTTACAGGTTGTAGTTCTGGGTGAATCCGTTTATATTCGTGGGCAGATAAAGAAGATAAATAAATATCTAAACACATCATGTTAGACAACTCGTGCTTCATAAGTACAATTTAAGTGTAAATTTGGGGTAAAGATTATTACTACAATTATTTAGGAATATGAAATCTGCTTCAAAAATAAGGAAATTTTTTTTAACAACATTTAGTTTTTAATTTGAAGGCATATGTAAAAACGCTTTTACTTCAATTAATTAATAATCCTGCTAAAAGAGCTAAAAATAATACTTACTAACCTTTACATACAATGAAAAAAGCTTGGCCTACCAAAGATGCAATGAAACAAATTTATGAGCAACATCTTTGGGGTACAAACCAAACGCCTTTTTACTCTGGAGACGGCTCGCACAATCCCGATATTATAAATCCATATATAAAAGCCGTAAAAAACTTTCTTTTAAGTTTCCAAAACCCCTTAACCGTTTGCGATTTGGGTTGTGGCGATTTTAATATAGGGAAACAATTGGTTCCATACACCAACCACTATCACGCTACAGATATTGTTCCAGAATTAATTACCTACAACCAACAACGATTTCGGTTTAACAACCTTGAATTTACATGTTTAAACATAGCAACAGATCCGCTTCCTATTGCAGATTGCGCAATAATTCGGCAAGTGCTTCAGCATTTAAATAATAAAGAAGTGAAACAAATAGTTAACAAACTAGGCGTGTTTAAATATGTTCTGCTAACAGAGCACGTGCCTTCCGGCCAATTTACAGCCAATAAAGATATTATTTCAGGCCAAGGTATTCGCTTAAAAAAACAAAGTGGTTTGGACATAGCACAAGCTCCGTTTAATTTACCCATAGTAGACCAAACAACGCTTGTAACAACTCACTTACCAAACAATAAAGGTAAAATTGTTACCACATTACTAACTTTATTCTAATTCTCTTTTGAGTTGTATTCAAGGCGTAAGCTTGATAACACTTTTCCAGTTTTATATCATTCTACACAACTCTATAATTAAGCTAACCGTCTGTATTTCTTTCTGTAACAAAAGTTACTGTAAACTTTAATTTAATTAGGCAGTTTTACAAAGCATACATTATAGACTGCTTTGTAAGTTCAAATTTACAGCAACGCGGGTATTTAATCTAAGCAATTAACCACACTTTTAATTTAAAAAAAATGGCTAAAATAGTAGTTCTTGGGGCAGGTATTTCTGGCCATGTGGCAGCCTCGCACCTGCGCAGAAAATTATCAAAAAAACATGAAATTGTGGTGGTTTCGCCAAATAGTAACTACCAATGGATTCCCTCAAATATTTGGGTGGGAATTGGCAGAATGTCTTCCAAACAAATTTTATTTCCGTTGGCGCCGGTTTATAAAAAAAAGGGGATTACTTTTAAACAGGCCAAAGCCTTAACTTTTCATCCAGAGGGCGACGCCCAAGAAACAAAACCTTATGTGCTAGTCGCATATGTGGAACCCCAAAAAAAAGGACAACAGGAAAAAGTAACTTACGATTATCTTATTAACGCTACCGGCCCTAAATTAAATTTTGAAGCCACTAGTGGTCTCATACCTGGAAAAAACAAAGTCTACTCTGTATGTACCTACACCCATGCAGACCACGCTTGGCAAGGCTTACACCAATTAATTCAAGAAATGAAGGCAGGCAAAAAAGCTAAAATACTTATTGGTACAGGGCACGCAAAGTCTACCTGCCAGGGTGCCGCTTTTGAATACATTCTGAATGTTGAAAAAGAATTAGAAAAATATGGGATTAGAGACATGGCCACGATTACATGGCTCTCTAACGAATATAAATTAGGCGACTTTGGGATGGATGGCATGCTTTTAAGCTATAAAGGCATGACAATGAAATCTCATGAAATGATTGAAATGATTTTTGAAGACCGAAATATTAATTGGATTACAGGGGCCGGCGTGTATAAAATTGAAGATGGTCTGGCTTACTACGAAAATTTAGATGGCGCATACAAAACAGAGTCGTTCGATTTTGCTATGCTTATTCCCGCATTTTCTGGTCACGGTTTTAAGGCTTACAACAAAGCTAATGAAGATATTACCAACAAGCTTTTTAACGGATTTATGATTGTAGACGCCGATTATACAGAAAAACCCTACGAAAATTGGTCGGTTACCGATTGGCCAGAAACGTACCAAAATCCGTCGTACCACAATATTTTTGCTCCAGGAATTGCTTTTGCCCCTCCACATGCTATATCAAAACCAAGAACAAGTAAAAATGGCACTCCTATTACACCAGCCCCACCAAGAACGGGCATGCCCTCTGGTATTACCGCTAAACTAGTGGCCGATAATATTATTAGTTCTATAAAACACGGTAAACCTATTTTACAGCACAAAGGCTCGCTGGGTAATATGGGCGCAACTTGCATTGCCTCTGCTGGCTACGGATTACGCTCTGGAAGCGGCGTAAGTATTACCACGTTCCCTATTGTACCAGACTACCACAAGTATCCAAAAACCCAAGGCCGTCAATTAAATAAAACCTTTGGAGATATTGGTTTGGCAGGACATTGGCTTAAACTTACGCTACACTATGCGTTTTTATATAAGGCAAAAATGAAACCATTTTGGTGGTTAATTCCAGAATAACAACTTACAAAAAACAGGTTATAAGTTATGACACAACGTATTTCAAAATATCAAAGATTTAAAATGATGAATCCTATTATCCAGTTTTTTAAATACATCTATTTAAGCATAAAAATCATGCTTATTGTTGCTGGAGGCCATGGAGGAACCCGAAAAGTAAACTGATGTGATGGTCAGTGATTAATTGGTTGATTGGAAAAAGCACGCCCTATGGTTGTGCTTTTTCTTTTTTTCATCCTATTCATCCAAATTTATAAAGATGGGATATGCTTATAAAGTATCTGAAGTAATTAAAGCTACTCCCTTGTTTTCCAAGGTTGTTGCCAAGTTTAAAAAGTGTTTAGCATCTAAAGCTTTAGAAGCATCTTGTATTAACGTACATTCAAAACCAGCATTCACGGCATCTACAATAGAATAATACACACAAATATCTGCTGCCAAACCACATAAGTAAAGCTGTGTAGTTCCTTTTTCTTTTAAATACCCTTTTATTCCGGTAGCCTTTATTTGTCCGTTATCGTAAAATGCACTGTAACTATCAATTGTTTTATCGGTTCCTTTTCTAAAAATAGCTTCCCACCTGCTGGTGTTTAAATCCTTATGAAATGCCGCGCCTTGCGTGTTTTGTACGCAGTGATCTGGCCATAAGGTTTGCAGTTTACCAAAAATTTCAATTTCATCAAACTCCGCTTTGTTAGGATGATTGGAAGCAAAACTAACGTGATTACTAGGATGCCAATCTTGCGAAGCAACAACCAAATCAAATTTGTGCTGAATGGCATTAATTACAGGAACAATAGCGTCGCCATTGGGCACTGGCAAAGCACCACCAGGCATAAAATCGTTTTGGGCATCTATTATTAAAAGTGTTTTCATAAAATCTATTTAAAAAATACGACTTGGATCGTTTTATTAAAATGTAACAGAATTCTTTATTATTTGTGTTTCGTCATTAAATAATCTCTGGATTCTTTAAGTTGGGTACTTAAGCCTATTTTATATTGATGCGGATTCTGAAACCGCTTAAACTCCTCGGGAAGTTGAGCCAAACGTGCTGCTGAATAATTAGCAATATCTGCTACCGACATAGGCGGCTTTGTTTTCCGTCCGTTTAACATAACGGGCTGTAATAAAGGCTCCAAATTACAGGAACCAATTTGCAAACGTTTTGCGGGGTCGAAAGGATGAACCATTTCGGAAATAGTTGTTTCCGAATGCAGCGTAATAGCATCAGCACCATAAAACATATTTTGGTCATCCACTAATCGGAAAACTTGTTTTTTATGGGGCAGCGTTACTTTTACCTGATTTTCAGAAAGCTTAATTCGGGGCTCCCCATTGAATTCTGTTAGTTTATACACACCATCCAAAGCAGCATCTGGTTTACCGGTTACTAGATTGGTGCCAACACCAAAAATATCTATTGGTGCCGCTTGTTCTTTAATGCTTTTAATAACAAATTCATCCAACTGGTTGGAGGCCACTATTTGAACATATTGTAAGTTAGCAGCATCTAAAATTTGACGGGTTTGTTTAGCTAAATAAGCCAAATCCCCACTATCCAAACGTACAGCAAATAATTGCTGACCCCGCGCTTCCATCTCTTTTGCCACTGTAATGGCGTTTGGTAAGCCACTTTTTAAGGTGTTATATGTGTCTATAAGTAGCACACATTTATTGGGACGCCAACGTGCAAAATCTCTGAAAGCTTGTAATTCGTTATCGTAACTTTGAATAAAAGCATGTGCCATAGTACCAGAACAAGGAATATTATAATCGGCTGCTGCTTTTACATTGCTTGTACTGTTAAAACCACCAATGGCTGCGGCTCTGGTTGCATAGTACGCTCCTGTAGCATGTGCCCGCCTAAAACCCATATCCAACAATAAGCTATTTTTTGCTACATGTTTAATCCTACTCGCTTTAGTTGCTATTAATGTTTGAAAGTTTAAAATATTTAGCAAACAGGTTTCAATAATTTGCGCCTCAATAATATTGGCTTCCACTTGTAAAATTGGTCTGTTAGGGAATACCACATCACCCTCGGCACAAGCGTAAATATTGCCATTAAACCGAAAGGTTTTTAAATAGTTTAAAAATTCCAATTCAAAACCATGTTGCTCTAAGTATGTTATATCCGAACTCGTAAAATGTAAATTTTCTAGAATATTTAAAATATCTTCTAAACCCGCAAAAATACCATAACCACCTTTAAACGGATTGTTTCTGTAGTAGTAATCAAAAACCGCATGGCCATCGGGCTTTGTTTTAAAATAAACCTGTGCCATAGTTAGTTGGTAAAGATCGGTGTAAGCGGCTGTTATAGTCATAAAAAAGTGGTATACGTTATAAAACTAACAACACATGCAAAGCCATTGTATTGCAAAGTTTTTAAGTTATTGTCTTCTTACAAAGTATAAAAGTAGCCAAAAAAAACAGCCATAAAACGCACTTAACATAACTTTTGGTTTTGTTTATTTAGGTCACCCCCTTGAGCACGGTTGCAACCTGAATTTTTAAAAAGTTCATTTAGAACAATTATAAATTACAGGACTTTATTTTAAAAAGTTTGTTAAACCAAATTAAATTGAGGTACATTTAAACATAGGGTTTTACCTAAAAAACAACTAATTAACACCCAAAAAAGCAGTTTTTAAGCATCCAATGTTTTCTAACAACTAATTCTTTAAGGCATGCGCGTACGGGCTTTTTGGCTGTTTTTCAAAACATGATTAATATCATTTTTATTGGGTAGCTCCTTAATTATTTTTGCGTTATAATTTACGGTACTATGGCTTCTAAATTTAAAATTTTTCCAGAAAAAGGCTCCTCTTGGCGCTCATTTGCAATTTTTGCTACCGCGGTTATTTTAGGTATGGGATTTTTTTTAATGAAAGAGGCTGAAGTTATTTCTTATTTATCCGATAATCCGCAGGCCTGCGTTAACTGCCATGTTATGACACCTGTTTATAACAGCTGGATGCACAGTTCGCATAGAGAATATGCATCTTGTAACGCTTGCCATGTTCCGCAGGACAATATTTTTAATTCGTATTATTTTAAAGCAAAAGATGGTTTATACCACGCGTCTGTTTTTACCGCCCGTGCCGAACCAGATGTTATTTTTATGCGCGAAGCTTCGGCAGAGGTGGTACAAAACAACTGCATTCGGTGCCACGTGCAGCAAGTAACCGAGGTTAAATACTCTGGTTGGCTTGAAAACCATCAAGAAAACCGAACAGACCGCACCTGCTGGTCCTGCCATAAGGAGGTGCCACACGGTCGTATTCATGGTATGAATTCAATACAATACAATATAGCACCTTTACCAACAGACAAAGAAGAAATGGTCATCCCGAAATGGTTGGCAAAAGAAATGGAATTACAATAAACAGCAACCACTATGAAAAATAAAGTTCTTTTTACCGTAACAATAATTGTCGTTTTTTTACTCGGATTATTGGCATCAAGTATTATTAACCGAAAAAACGAGGCTAAATACCAATATGTACCTAACGTGCAAATTGGCGAAAATGAGCCCAGAAATTCGGAGTGGGGTAAAAACTATCCACGCGAATACCAATCGTACTTACAAACAGCCGATACAACTTTCAAATCCTATCAAGGTGGTTCTGCTATGATAGATATGCTAGAAGACGATCCGCGATTAGTGGTGCTTTGGGCGGGCTATGGTTTTTCAAAAGATTACTCGCAAGGTCGTGGCCACTACTATGCCATAGAGGATATTCACAATACCTTACGAACAGGCGCTCCAGAAACCAAAGACGACGGACCCATGCCAGCTACTTGTTGGACCTGTAAAAGTCCAGATGTTCCGCGCTTAATGAATGAAAAAGGTGTAGCAGAATTTTATGATGGTACTTGGGCAGAAAACGTATCGGAGGTGGTTAACCCAATTGGTTGCGCAGATTGTCACGATCCAAATAATATGAAATTACGTATTACCAGACCCGCTTTAGTTGAAGCTTTTCAAAGTATGGGGAAAGACATTAATAAAGCAACACATCAAGAAATGCGATCTTTGGTTTGTGCACAATGCCACGTAGAGTATTATTTTGATAAGAACAAACCAGGCCACGAAGGAACACCATATTTAACATTTCCTTGGAAAAATGGCTTTTCTGTGGAAGCTATGGAAACCTATTACGACGACATGGAATTTTCGGACTGGACACATGCCATAAGTAAAGCGCCAATGCTTAAAGCGCAACACCCTGGCTACGAAACTTATTTAACTGGTGTTCATGCGGATCGTGGTGTGTCCTGCGCAGATTGCCACATGCCGTATAAAAGCGAAGGCGGTCAGAAATTTACAGATCACCACTTACAATCGCCTTTAAATAATGTGGCTAATTCTTGTCAAGTTTGTCACCGGGAGGATTCCGACAAGTTAATAGCAAATGTGTACGAAAGACAACAAAAATCTACTGAAAACAGATTGAAGCTAGAAGATTTACTGGTAAAAGCGCATATTGAAGCCGGTAAAGCTTGGGAACTAGGCGCTACCGAAGAACAAATGCAGGATGTATTAATGAGTATTAGGCACGCACAATGGCGTTGGGATTATGCTGCTGCTTCACATGGTGCCTCTTTCCACTCCCCTGTTGAAATTGGCCGTGTAATTGGTAGCGGTTTGGCAGAAGCCCAAGAGGCACGTGTTAAATTAGCAAGACTTTTAGCTAATTTAGGCTACAACGAACCAGTACCAATGCCCGATATTTCATCGAAAGAGAAGGCGCAGAAATTTATTGGCTTGGATGTAGAAAAATTAATTGAAGAAAAAGAGCGCTTCAAATCTCAACAGCTGCCTAAATGGCTAGAAGAAGCTAAAGCACGAGAAGCTAAAATGGATGGTAACGATGTGGTAAGCAACCAATAACAGTACATACAAAATAACCATTCAGTTTTAACATTAATATCTTTACAGCCACGAGGCTTGTTATTATCCTATGAAATTTTTATACCGATTATTTTCATCATCTGTATTAGCACTTATATTATTAGTAATTTTTGCGGTAGCCATGGCTACCGCAACTTTTATAGAAAACGATTTTGGCACCGATGCGGCTTGGATTAAAATTTACGATGCGTGGTGGTTTGAGCTTGTAATGATTGGCCTTGCGTTTTCATTTTTAGCCAATACGTTTAAGTACAACCTTTGGCGCAAGGAAAAATGGGCTGTACTTTTGTTTCATTTGGCCTTTATAATTACCATTATTGGGGCAGGTATAACCCGATACCATTCATATGGTGGCATTATGCGTATTCGGGAAGGACAAACGGCAAATACCATCATTTCAGATAATAATTACCTACAAATTCATATTTCTAACGGCTCTGTGGCACGCCATGTTCAAAAGAAAATGGAATTTTCGGCGCTGAATAACAACCAATTTTCATTACAAACAGATTTAGACAATACCGATATTACGGTTTCTTTAAAAGAATTTGTTCCCGATGCTTTACCAGAAATTATAGACGACCCTGAAAATGGCGCGCCATTATTACAATTAGTTACAACGTCTGGTAGCGGCCGAGAAACACTTTTTTTAAGCAAAGGGGAAGTGGAAGTTATTGGGCCGCATAAACATAAAGTTGGTTTTGAAGCCACCGAAAAAGGTATCATAAACATTACCGAAACCAACGGAAGTTTTAAAATATATTCGCCGCATAAACTAGATTTTTTCATTATGGCGAGTCAAACGGCAGGTGTAATTCCCAGAGACAGCCTACAAAACATGACCCTTAAAACCTTGTACAGACAAGGAGATTTGTCCTTTGTGCCGCTTTCCTATCACGAACATGGCGCTATGAAATTGGTAAGCACGTCGGAAAAACTTAAAGATAACGACCCTGCAAAAGATGATGCTGTGGTGCTAAATGTATCGGTTGGCAGCAAAACGGAAGAAGTTATGCTTTTGTATAGAAAAGGGTTTTTACCCACCACCCATGAAGCTACCATAAATGATTTGCATTTTAGTATTTCGTATGGTGCCATGCCTATTGAAATTCCTTTTGCTGTAAAACTAAACGATTTTCAATTGGAACGCTATCCCGGATCGGAAAGTCCGTCGTCCTACGCCAGTGAAGTTATGGTTGTTGATGGTGAAACCACTTTCCCATTCCGGATTTTTATGAATAATGTATTGGATTACGGCGGCTATCGGTTTTATCAGGCTAGTTATGACACGGATGAAAAAGGAACGGTTTTAGCTATTAACCACGATTTATTAGGCACCACAGTTACTTACATTGGTTACTTTTTGTTAATGGTTGGCATGTTTTTTACATTATTTGGTAAAAACACACGATTTACGGTTATTTCCAAAAAGTTAAAAAAAGTAAAGCAACTCACGCCCCTGCTTATTCTTTTCTTGTTAAGCACTGCACAGTTAAATGCACAAAACCCCATAAGTACCGATTCGGTTCCTTCTACAGCCGACTTGGTTATTTCGCAAGAAATTGAAAAACAACACAGTAATTTATTCGGCCGGATTTTAGTACAAGATATGGATGGTCGTATAAAACCTATAAACACGTTGGCGTCCGAATTTCTTCGTAAAATTTATGGTAAAACAAAATTTACCTACCATACAGCCAATAAAACGGTTTATTTGGACGCTAATCAGGTATTTTTAGGTATGCAAGTTTCTCCAGGAATATGGCAAAATATCCCTGTAATTAAAATTGATGCCAAAAAAGGTGGCTCGCATTTTAAACCGCTTAAAATTACTTCAGACGGTTATATTGCGTTTCAACATTTAATTAATCCGGATGGCGATTATGTCTTATCCAAACTAGCCGAAGAAGCTAATGCTAAAAAGCCTGCAGAACAAAACGAGTTTGATAAAGAGGTTATAAAAGTAGACGAGCGATTTAATATTCTGTTTAATATTTTTTCAGGTAACTACCTAACTATTTACCCAAACAGTCTTGACGAAAACAATAAATGGTTTAGTTACACACACCATTTTAAAGATTTTCCGCCGGAGGATGGTGTTTTTGTTCAGAATATAACGCGTGGTTATTTTAACGATGTTGCCGAAAGAAATTGGTCTGCCGCCACAGAAAAACTGTCTTATATAAACACATATCAACGAACTCTAGGAGCAGATATTATTCCAAACCAAGAGCGTATTGAAGCCGAAATTTGGTACAACCAAATGAATCTTAACTTTTGGTTATTTCAAACGTTTTTTACTATTGGCCTAATTATGCTCGTGCTGGCATTGTCTAAAATTTTTGTAGAGAAGCGCTTGATTAATGTGTTTTGGAATATTTCTATTATAATAACCCTTATTAGCTTTTTAATATTTACAGGTAATATTTTATTACGCTGGTACATTGCTAAACACCCACCATGGAGTAACGGTTACGAAATGATGGTATTTGTGGCTTGGGTATTGGTATTGTGTGGTTTGCTAACCTTCCGGAAATCGGATTTTTCCTTACCATTGGCAACCTTATTTTCTGGTTCTTTATTATTTGTAAGCTATTTAGATTGGCTAAATCCAGAAATTACCAATTTAATGCCCGTTTTAAAATCGTCGTTTTGGTTAAAAGTCCATGTAGCCACCATTGTTAGTAGTTACGCACCTTTAGCACTATCGGCGGTGTTAGGCCTTATGGCCATGCTGTTAATGATACTTAAAACAAAACAAACAGCTCGGGTAATAGATTTACGCATTAAAGAGCTTACGTATATTAATGAAATTTCCATGACCATTGGCTTATTTGTTTTAACCCTAGGTACCTTTTTAGGTGGTGTTTGGGCTAACGAATCTTGGGGCCGTTATTGGGCATGGGACCCAAAAGAAACTTGGGCTTTAATATCTATTATTATTTATGCCATTGTACTTCACTTACGTTTGGTTCCTGCCCTAAACAGCAGGTATGTGCTAAACATGACCAGCGTGTTTGCTTTTGGTTCAATAATTATGACATCCTTTGGCGTAAACTACTATTTAACGGGACTTCATAGTTATGCGGGTGGCGACCCTGTTCCGGTGCCTAAATTTATTTATGTATTAACCGCCGTGGTAATACTAATAAGTATAATAGCCTATTTTAGAAACAAAAAACGCCTGAAATAATTTCAGGCGTTTCGCTTTTTATATATCCATGGTTTATTTAACTGCTTGCAGTTTTAAAAACCGTAATACTTCTGTATTAAATTCTGTTGGTTGCTCTACGTTAACCACGTGACCACAGTTTTGTATGACATGAAGTTTGGCACTAACATGTTTGGAAATAACCTCTTTAATAGAAGGTAAAAAAAGATGATCCTGCTCCCCCATTATGTACAAAGTAGGAATGTTAATATCCTTCATTCGAAACAAACGCAAAAGAGGTGTAAGCTCTGCTGTAAGTTTATACCAACGTTTAAATTCTTTTTGGTAAAGTTTTTTGGCTTCTTTTACAAATAACGAGCGCGATTCTTTATGATTTTTCCTAGGCATGATAATAAAAGCAAACAGCTTGTAAAGAAAAATATAAGGTACAACCGATTTAAAAACGTTACCAAACCCTATTAAAAATTTGGAACGCGCATTCAGTTTTAAAATAGCACCACCCATAACCATACTTTCTACACGCTCGGGGTTGCGTTCTGCTAAATCGCGTATTAAAATGGTTCCTAATGAAATTCCTATAAAATGAGATTTCTGTATGTTTAAGTAATTTAAAACCTCCAGTATATCGTTGGATACCACTTCAAATGTGTAGCGCTTAATGGTTTTATGTGGCAATACACTTTGGCTGTTGCCATGACCGCGCAAATCTATAAGCAATACATTAAATTGCTCTTTAAAAGCTCTAATTTGCTGAAACCAAATGGAGCTACTGCCACCAGCACCATGTATGAAGGTAACCCATTCTGTGGTTTCTTTATGTTTGTAAATTGAATAACTTAACATGTTTTTAAAAACAAAAAATTAAAAAACAATACCTTCTTACCATGGTTTAAATTTTACGCAAGATACGAGAAACTTCGCACTCTTTCGGAATTTAAACTAATTTTTAAGATTTCAAATAATGTTTGAACGTGTTGTAACTAGCTTAAAAATTACTAAAAACAACCCTTACAACAATATAACAATTACAGGAACTACTGGCTTCCAAGCTCTGTTATCATAACATCACCAAGCTTTAAAAACGCCTAAAGTACCCTACTTTACATATAACATAAGGCGTGTATTGTTCAACATTTAGGTTGTAACAAAGGTTACAGACTTAAAGGAATACTAACCTTACTTTTGCTTAAGAAAATATAACAACCATGAAATTATCTTTTTTAATACCATTACTAGCTGTAATTTTCATTACTCCGGTTCAGGGCCAAAGTTTGGTTCCTATAAGTAAAACGGAAGTATTACAAAAAGTTTCTGAAAACAACACCCGTATTAAAATTTCTGAAAAAGAGTTTAGTGCGGCCCAAGCAGATTACAGGCAAACTAATGCCATTTTTTTACCTAACATAAGCGCTAGCCATACAGGTATAGCCACCACCAACCCATTAATGGCTTTTGGCTCTAAATTAAATCAGGAAATTTTAACTCAAAACGATTTTAATCCAGCCCTGCTTAATAACCCCTCTCAAATAGAGAATTATGCAACAAAGTTTGAAATACAGCAGCCTATTATTAATGTAGATGGCATTTACCAGCGTAAAGCCGCCAAATCTAAAATGGATGCAATGGCATTACAAACAGCGCGCACAGCCGACTTTTTAACCTTGGAAGTAAATAAAGCTTATATGCAGTTGCAGCTAGCTTATAAAGGTGTTGCCGTTTTAGAGCAAGCCTTAAAAGCTGCAAACGCCAATAAAACACTTGCAGAAAACAGTTTTAAGCAAGGCTATTTGCAACGCGCAGATGTATTAAACGTAGAAGTTCGTGTTACCGAGGTTTTAAATCAATTACAAACAGCCAAGAGCAATGTAAAAAATGCCTCTAACTATTTATCCTTTTTAATGGCAGACGAAGGTTATGTGGTATACACGCCTACAGATAGTCTGCAAATAACCACGCCCATAACGGAAATAGAAACTATTTCTGAAAATCGTTCGGATATAAAAGCGATGGCATTGGCTACCGACGCCTACGAGGCCTTAAATAAAGCCGATAAAATGGCTTTTCTGCCTAGATTAAATGCTTTTGGAAGCTACGAATTGTACGACGATACTATTTTTCAAGGAGGTGCCAACGGTTATCTTTTTGGTGCTCAATTAAGTTGGGATGTATTTCAAGGATCAAAACGCTTTGGCAAAGCTCAAAAAAGTAAAGCCGAATTGCAAAAATCGCAATTAGAATACAAGCAATACGTAGCACAAAGCAATTTAGAGTTACAAAAGGCCAAACGCGCCCTTATGGATGCTGAAAATAAGTTAGCATTAACAGCTTTAGCCTTAAAACAGTCCGAAGAATCCTTGCGCATAAGAACCAACCGATTTAAAGAAGGTTTGGAAAAAACATCAGACCTATTAATGGCTGAAACACAATATTCACAAAAACAACTAGAATACTACCAAACCGTTTTTGAATATAATTATGCCCAAGCCTATTTACAATTTTTAACGCGCTAAATGCGTCAATTAACACCTATTTTAAAACAGACTCTTAAACACTAAAAAATGACAACAGTTTCCAAGTTAAAAACTGTTTAATGACAAATAAACTTAACAATCATGAAAAAACATAGTTCCATTTTAACGCTTTTTATAGCTTCTTTATTTCTTGCTAGCTGTGCTAACGACAATAAACAAGTGGCTACTAGCACTACTCCGCCCGTTGCCGTAACCGTGAAGCAAGTTGCCGAAAATACCAACACCCCTTTTTTATCGGTTAGTGGTACCATTCAAGCTCAAAACAGTGCCGATTTAAGTACGCGTATTATGGGCTATGTGGAAAATGTAGCCGTTAACGTAGGCGATACGGTAACAAAGGGACAACTGTTATTAAGCATAAATAACACCGATTTATTAGCTAAAAAGGCCCAAGTAAATGCCAGTATAACAGAAGCCACTGCAGCCTTTAATAATGCTGAAAAAGATTATAACCGTTTTCAAAAATTAGTAGCGCAAAACAGCGCTTCTCAAAAAGAAATGGACGATATAACAGCCAATTACGAAATGGCAAAAGCCCGATTGGAAGCAGCTAAACAAATGAAAAATGAGGTAGCAGCGCAATTTGCTTATAGCAATATTGCTGCACCATTTAACGGGATTATTACCGGCAAAAATGTAGAGGAAGGCCAAATGGCAAACCCTGGAAAGCCGCTAATAAGCTTGGAGGCTCCCGGACGTTTTGAAGTGATGGCTATGGTTCCAGAAACTGAAATTTCGCAAATAAAAAATAATACCCAAGTAACAGTTTTAGTATCCTCTATTAACGCTACGCTTACAGGAACAGTAAGCGAAATAAGCACATCTGCCAAAAACACTGGTGGGCAGTACCTCGTAAAAATAACGTTACCACAAACGCAAACACCTATTTTATCTGGCATGTTTGTTACGGTGCAATTTCCAGTAGAAAAACAATCGGAATCACAACTAATTTTAATTCCTACAAGCGCGCTGGTTACACAGGGTCAATTATCCGGTGTGTACACCGTTAGTCAAAGTAACAATGCCCTATTACGCTGGTTACGCTTGGGCCGAACCTTTGGAAATCAAGTAGAAGTTTTATCGGGCTTAAGCGCAGAGGAAACCATAATAATTGCATCGGAAGGAAAACTTTTTAACGGTGCAAACATCACAATTAAATAATTAGAACATGAAAGAAGGTATTGCAGGAAAAGTAGCCAAAGTCTTTATGCAATCAAAATTAACAATTTTGTTAATGATTGTGTTTATGGTGGTTGGCGTATATAGCTCATTTTTAATTCCACGTGAAGAAGAACCTCAAATTGATGTGCCTATGGCCGATATATTTGTGGGCTATCCGGGGGCGAGTCCTACCGAAGTAGAGTCGCGCGTAATTAAACCTTTAGAGCAATTAATTTCCAATATTAAAGGTGTAGAATACGTATATTCTACATCCATGAAAGAGCAAGGTATGGTTATCGTGCAATTTTATGTTGGAGAAGATATAGAACGGTCGTTTGTAAAATTATACAACGAAATTAATAAGCACATGGATGAAATGCCTTCGGGTGTTACCTTCCCTTTAGTTAAAACACGTGCTATAGACGATGTTCCTATGTTAGGGTTAACGCTGTGGAGCGAAAACTACAGCGACTTTCAATTAGGGCAAATGGCCCAGGAGCTGGAAGCGGAAATTAAAAAAGTTAACGACGTAGCTATTACCCACAAAATTGGTGGCCGGGAACGGCAGTTGCGCGTCGTTTTAGATAAAGACAAATTAGCAGCCAGCGGACTCGATTTCCTTGCGGTTTCCGAGATGATACAAGCCAACAACAGCCAGTTAAGTGCTGGAAGTTTTAATAAAAACGACACCGAATTTTTAATTAATACAGGCAAGTTTTTAGAAAGCGTTACCGATGTTGAAAATTTAGTGGTTGGCGTTCATAAAAATCAACCTATTTATTTAAAGCAAATAGCCGCCATAATAGACGGACCTGAGGTACCTCAAAACTATGTAAGTTTGGGTTTTGGAAAAGGCAGCGAAAAAGCAGCTAATTTTAATTCAGAATACCCAGCAGTAACCATTTCTGTTGCGAAACGAAAAGGTGCTGATGCCATGAAAATTGCCGAAGTGATTATAGATAAGGTAGACCATTTGCGCAGCAGCTTAATTCCGGACGATGTACATGTAGAAATTACTCGTAACTATGGCGAAACCGCATCGCAAAAGGTATCTGAACTTTTATTGCACCTAATAGGTTCTATTATTGCCGTTACCTTTGTGGTTATGTTAGCTATGGGCTGGCGTGGTGGTTTGGTGGTATTCTTATCGGTACCCATTACATTCGCTTTAACCTTATTAAGCTATTACATGCTAGATTATACATTAAACCGAATTACCTTATTTGCTTTGGTGTTTGTAACTGGAATTGTGGTAGACGATTCTATTATTATTGCAGAAAACATGCACAGGCATTTTAAAATGAAACGCCTCCCCTTTAAACAGGCCGCTTTATATGCAATTAACGAGGTTGGAAACCCTACCATATTAGCAACCTTTACGGTAATAGCCTCTGTGTTACCAATGGCTTTTGTATCGGGTTTAATGGGTCCTTATATGGCTCCTATGCCAATTGGCGCCTCTATAGCTATGATTTTGTCGCTTTTTGTGGCTCTAACCATAACACCTTATTTAGGTTATATTTTCTTGCGTGAAAAAGATAAAAAAGCACAAACCGAAAAACCACAAAAAGCTTTAGAAGATACTTTAATTTACAAAGTATACAACAAAGTAGAACGGCCCCTAATGGAGAACAAAACCAAGCGCTGGTTATTCTTATTTGGCACCTTTGCTGTGCTTATAGGTACCATGATGCTGTTTTTAACCAATTCGGTTGCCGTAAAAATGCTACCCTTCGATAATAAAAATGAATTCCAAGTGGTTATCGATATGCCCGAAGGCACCACTTTGGAGCGTACCGCAGTTGTAACCCAAGAAATTGCACAATATTTAGCTACCAGACCGGAGGTTGTAAATTATCAGAATTATGTGGGTACCTCTGCCCCTATTACCTTTAATGGCTTGGTGCGCCACTACGACTTACGAGGAGGTAGTAATATGGCCGATATTCAGGTTAATTTAATTGATAAAGGAGAACGGTCTGCCCAAAGTCATGACATTGCTAAATTGCTACGACCAGACATTCAAAAAATAGCATCTAAATTTAATGCCAATGTAAAATTGGTTGAAGTACCACCAGGACCGCCTGTTTTATCTACTATTGTAGCCGAAGTATATGGACCAGATTACAACGAGCAAATAAAAATTGCCAATAATATTCAACACATTTTAAATAACACAACCGATGTGGTGGATGTGGACTGGATGGTAGAAGCGGACCAAACCGAATACGACTTCGAGATAAACAAAGAAAAAGCCATGCTTTACGGTATAGCGCCACAACAAATAGCATATACCATGAATATGGCCTTATCCAACAGAGCCGTAACAACGCTTTATGATGAAGATGCCAACAATCAAGTGGGCATAGTTTTAAGTTTAGACGAAAAGGAAAAATCATCCATTTCAGATATTTCGCAGCTAAAAGTTAAGGCCAAAAATGGCGCCATGATTCCTATTGCGGACTTGGTGCAAGTAAACCAAACTACTAGCGCCAAAAGTATTTACAGAAAAAACCAAAAGCGTGTGGTGTATGTACTAGCCGATATGGCTGGCGAATTAGAAAGTCCGGCATACGCCATATTGGGTATGGAAGATAAACTTAAAACCATCCCATTACCAGAAGGTTACCAACTAAACGAATTGTATTTAGGTCAGCCAGACTTCGAAGACAATTATACCGTAAAATGGGATGGTGAGTGGCAAATTACTTTAGAGGTATTTAGAGATTTAGGCATTGCCTTTTTAGGCGCATTAATTTTAATTTATATCCTTATTGTTGGTTGGTTCCAAAACTTTAAAGCGCCTGTAGTAATGATGGTAGCTGTACCATTATCGTTAATTGGTATTATACTAGGGCATTGGTTAATGGGCGCCTTTTTTACCGCCACTTCTTTTATTGGTATGATTGCCTTGGCTGGAATTATGGTTAGGAACTCGGTTTTGTTAATAGATTTTATAAACTTAAGAACTGCGGAAGGGATACCTCTTAAACAGGCAGCTATTGAGGCGGGAGCGGTAAGAACAACGCCTATTTTACTAACTGCAGGAACAGTGGTAATTGGGGCATTTGTTATTCTTTTCGATCCAATTTTTCAAGGTTTAGCCATTTCGCTTATGGGTGGTACCATTGTATCTACTGTACTTACTTTGTTGGTAGTGCCATTAGTATATTACATGATTGAGAAAAAGAATTTTAAATAAAACTTACAGACTTAAGTAACATTGCACTTTTGAACATTTTACGTTCTAATTGGCGTTACTTAAGTCTTATTAAAACCAAAAACCTATGAAATTAGTCATCGTAACAGCCGTAAAAGCTTTTCAGAAAGAAGTTTTACAACTTTTTAAAGAGGCAAAAATTGAAAGCTTTAGCAGTTCGGAAATAGATGGTCATAAAAACGCGCCAAGCTTACTGGCAACCTCTAGCTGGTTTCCTACGGTAAGCGGCGGAAATGAATCGGCTTTGTTTTTTTCATTTACCGATGAAGCCCGCATTGATACTTTATTTACTTTAATTGAAGCTTTTAATTCAACTTTGGAAACGTATAACCCCATAAAAGCGGTTGTGGTTCCTATTGAAAAATTTATATAACCCCTAAAAATTTATAACATGTTAAATACATATTTCAGAACAATTGTAGGCTCCATGGTATTATTGAGCGTGGTATTAACCGTGTATGTGCATCCTAACTGGATGTGGTTTACCGTATTTATTGGCGTGAATTTAATTCAATCGGCCTTTACAAAATGGTGCCTTTTAGAGACTATTTTGGTTAAACTAGGTGTAAAAAAAGAAGGAACGGCAAGTTGTTCGGTTCCCAATAATAAATAAATACCCGGTTATTTGTAGGTTAGTGACACTTACAATTAAAAAACCCCATTAGCAATTTACCTGCTATTGGGGTTTTTCTATATAATAAAGAAACTATTACGAGTAATTTTAATGTTGCCACATACTAATTTGGCTTTACAGCTATTGTTATTATTTACCAACCGTTGTTGCATGTTACAACAGTGCACCTTACAGGAAAAATTTAGAGTAAATCTTCTTTTCTTGGGGCAAAACGTAAAATTAAATAGCCTACAACAGCAGCAATTAACGAACCTAGCAAGATACCAATCTTGGCAGAGTCTATATACTGTGGTGAGTTTGAAAAGGCTAAACTAGCAATAAAAATGGCCATCGTAAAGCCAATACCCGCTAAAAAGGCCACACCAATAATTTGATAGTAATTAATATTGGATGGTATGGTAATTAATTTCGTTTTTTCTGCAATAAATACTAAAAGCGGAATACCTAAAGCTTTTCCTAAAACCAAAGCTATAACTATATGAAATGTAAGCGCCATATCAAGTTCCACATCACTACTTATCATAACCCCAGCATTTGCTAAAGCAAAAACAGGTATAATAAAATAAGCAACCCAGCCGTGTAACTTATGCTCCAAGCGCTGCAAAGGCGATTGGAATTCATACGAATAATGCTCCAAATCGTGAATTTGTTTTAACTGATCGTTGGACAAAATTGGCTTTTGAGAAATAGCAGAGGCCTTTAATTTATTATATACCTGTTGTAACTTTTTCAAGAACGCATTGGTATAAATACGTTGCTTAACTGGCACTGAAAACGCCAATAAAATACCCGCAACAGTTGGATGCACACCCGATTTTAGAAATAAAAACCAAACTACAGCCCCAACTAAAACCAAAGTGACATTAGAGTATAGGTCCTTGTAGGATAAGAAATATAATAGTAGTAATAGCACTGCAGCAATAAGAAGCAAGGTTGTGTTTATAGTGCCACTGTAAAAAATGGCAATTACCAATACGGCACCAATATCGTCCACGATAGCAAATGCCGTTAAAAATATTTTTAAACTTAAAGGAATACGACTTCCCAAAGCGTTTAATACCGCTAATGAAAAAGCAATATCTGTTGCCATAGGAACGCCCCAACCCTGAAATGTTTCTGGATTATTATTAAGAAGAATAAAAAAGGCTACAGGCACAATCATACCTCCAAGGGCGCCAAACAATGGGAACGCCATTTTTTTAGCAGAGTTTAGCTCGCCTATTAAAAGCTCGCGTTTTATTTCCAAACCAATAAGGAAAAAGAACACGGCCATAAATCCGTCGTTAATCCACAGTATTAATGGTTTCTTAAATTCGAAAGAATCTGTTACAATACCAATTTTGTACTGCCATAGTTCTTGATAGGCAGATCCATAACCCGAGTTAGCCCAAATTAAAGCAAGCAAAGTAGCCGCCAGAAGTAAAATACCACTAAAACTTTCTAATTTTATAAATTTTTGAATGGGTGTTAGCAGTATTCGTTTAAGCATATAATTGGGTTTTGAAATTTATAGTTTATCAAAGATAACGCATAGACTTTTTCGTTCTTTAAAAAGGTCTATTTTTTAATATTTTTTTAGGATTTTACCTGTGGTGATGCAGCACATCAGAAAATAAAGGAAAACTAATATTGCGTAACATTAGTTTACCTCTAAAAATACATCTTTATTTTAATTAATCCAAAACATAAAAACAAGTAATGCTGTTTAATCGCTATAAATACATAACTTTTTACCGTCTAGATCTTATCTTTTTGTGCAACACCCTTTTTAATTAGCCAACATTAAATATGGAACTTTCATATTGTTTGCCACTTGTTCAGTTTTATGATCCCAAAAAACATGTTCTAAAAAACTGTATTGCTTTCTAACCATACTAAATAAATCGATGTCATTATCCTGAACATACTCTAAAACCGTTTTTAAAAAGGGGGCTCCTTCACTAAAAACAAAGGCATGTGGTGTGGGCTTTAAAAGTGTGGTAATAAGTTGTTGGTGCTTTTTTTGCTCGGCATTTAACATGGCTTCCGTACCTATGTGCAATACCTCAACCTGAAACTGTAAGTCGGTTGCTAATGTCCGTAGCATTTTTAAATCTGCGTCCTTATAAGCAGAATTGTAACTAGTGGTAAACACGGCTTTGTTTACTGGTTTTATAGGGCAATTATATGGCACCGCTAATACCGGCACCTGGCAGCGCTGAAACACCCGCAAAGTATTACTACCAAAAACAGCTTTCGCCATATTGGTAACTCCTTTTGTACCCGTTACTATTAACGATATATTAAAATTAGTTATGGTTTGGTTTATGGCTGCTACCAAATTATCGTAATCAACAATACTGTAATAACTATGTAAGGTATTATCGTAGCTTCCTTTTAAATCCGAGATAAAGCTCTCTAAATCTGTTTTAGCATTGGCAATTAATTCTTGGTAAATAGAATCTGTGGGCTGACTTTGCAAAAGTTTATCAGAAATAAACATAGACGATTTTACTACATGAAGTATGTAAAAGTTACAAGGCACATCGGCTAGTAGATTAAGGGCGTATGTAATAGCAAATTTTGAATTTTCAGAAAAATCAGTTGTTAGTAAAATAGATCTCATAGGTGGGTTTTGGTTTCTCGATACAAGATAACACTTGCGGCGAAAAAAATAAATTATTCAGATACTTTTCTTAAAAAAAACTAAATATCCGAATTTTCTTACATAAAAAATAGACGAACAGTGCATTTCATCGATAAAAGTCATTTTTCTTTGATGAATAGCTTTTATTAATATAGATTTGAAATGACTAACATAAACTTATAAAAGATGACGCAACTTTAATTTTTAACATTTTTCTGATAACCGGTGGTACAAATAATCCATAACAAACAGGGCGCCACCCACTTTTAGAAATTTTAAAGCTATTAACCCAACCATGACACCAAAAATCCCCACCAAACAATACGCACCTGCATTATGCATGCTACTTGCCTATGTTTTTACGTTGTGGGGTACGCATGCCCAAATAACCATATTACAACCTAATTTAAGCTTTACGCAAGCTTGCGCATCTCCTGGCTTTAATACGTATAATGTCTCTTTTTCTTTTTACCCTGCTCAAAACTTGAACCCGAGTAATGTATTTATTATTGAAATGTCTGACAGCGACGGAAATTTTACAACGCCTACTACGGTACAAACGTTATCCAATAATACATCGCCTGTTTCTGCAAGTTTTGCCTTACCAACAGATACCGCGGGCGAGAACTATAAAATTCGTGTTCGCAGCACCAGTCCGGCGCAAGTGAGCCCAGTGAGCGATGTGTTTTCTGCTTATTACGCCATTCATAATCAGCCCTATTCTATTAATGCTTACAACAGTTCGGTAACAATTTGCGAGGGCCAGTCCTATTTTTTAGAAGTAGACGATAACGGTACTAATTCGCAACCTGTGTTTTACCCTAGTTTACGTTATATATGGTATAAAAATTTTATTGAAATTCCTGGTGAAACAAGTGCTTCACTGGAAATTAACGAATCGGGTTCGTATTATAGTATTGTGGATTATGGCTCATGTGTAATGAATTCATATTCCAATATTGTTACCGTTACAGTGGCTCCTAATATTACACCTGTAATAGAAACATCAGACGGTGGCACCACCATTTGTCCAAGCGAAAGCAAAACGCTTATTAGTACTTTACAGGACCCCAGTTATACCTACACATGGTTTAAGGACAACAGCATAATTCCTGCAAGTAACAATCCAACATTTATTGCCACGCAAGCAGGTGTGTATCATTTAGAAATAGATAATGGTGGTTGCGTGTTTACATCCAACACGTTAGTTTTAGATGTCACGGATGTTTCACTAACCTTGGATGTTCCTTCTGCTCTTATGTTAGTTCCAGGCGAGTCGTTACTGGTATCTGCCAGTACTAACGCTCAAACATATTCCGTACAATGGTTTAAGGATTCCTTGGCACTTACAGGAGCCAACTCCCTTTCTTATAATGTTACAGATGTAGGTGTTTACAAAGTAGTTATAAGTCAGTCCGCTCCTTGCTTAATAGAAAAAGAGGAAACTTTTGTAGTTATCCCACCCGACGCTAT
The DNA here is from genome assembly GCF_042684585.1 of Bizionia sediminis. NCBI lineage: Bacteria > Pseudomonadati > Bacteroidota > Flavobacteriia > Flavobacteriales > Flavobacteriaceae > Bizionia > Bizionia sediminis. The sequence continues at coordinate 599,831 of NZ_JBHULS010000001.1, read as the reverse complement.
AACTATTGCGGTAAATACAGACGTAGGTTACAACGCATGTACCAGTATACAAACAACTTTAAGTCCGTCCAGCTTTAATGCTACTTCCACATTAGAAACTTTAAATATTTTAAACAATACCTTGGGGTATCTATATCAGTGGTATTATTACGGTGCGGCTATTGCCGGCGCAAATACCCCAATTTATACGGTTACCAGTGCGGCATATAACGGACCGTATGCTTTGGAGGTTACCATACCGGGTTTTGGTGTTATTTACTCCAATAATATTAATGTTAATCTGGCTATTCCAAATAGTACCATTACAAACGATCAAGATTTGTGTACTGGCCAAACAGTTACTTTTACTAGCAGTATTACTGCCACCAATTACAATTATCAATGGTTTAAAGATGGTAATCCTGTTGCTGGTGCCAACCAGCCTACCTATGCTACTACCGAGGCCGGAACTTACTACCTAGAAATAAGCAATGGTAGTTGCCAAAATAATTCTAACAGTATTAGCATTCAAAATTCTAGTATTACAGCAACACCAAATACAGCCACTACCGATATTATTATTCCAGGCGAAACCAAAGTTTTAAGTGTTAGCACCACTGCCAACAATCCTGTTTACGCTTGGTATAAAAATGGCACGCCCATTTCTGGTGCTACAAGCGCTACTTACAACGCAGTAGAAGCTGGTATCTACCGCATAAACGTTTTAGAACCGGGGGCTTGTAATTTAGAAACAGATGTCTTGTTTCAATTGGATTATCCAACAGGGTTTAACCTAACTGTTGCTGCTGCCACAGATTATGTTCCGTGTTCTAGCACTTCCACAACATTACAAATTAATCAGTTTTTAGCTCAAACTTCTTTAGGTACAGTTAATATATTAAATAACACCTATAATTATAGCTACCAATGGTATAAAGATGGTGTGCCAGTTAGCGCAGGCAATCAAACTACTTTAAACCTACTAGATGCAGCGGAAAATGGCACTTACAATTTGGAGGTAGCCATTCCTGATTTTGGGATTATTACCTCAAACAATCTAACTATAAATTTAGGTATTGAGCCCATTATTATTGAAAACTCGGGTGCCTTTTGCTCTGGCCAAACGACTTCTTTATATGCCAATGTGTCGAGTAGTTTATACACTTACCAATGGTTTTTAAATGGTACACCTATTTCTGGAGCAACTTTACCAACATACCAAACTAATATAGAGGGAACCTTTTCATTAGAAATTAATTCCGGAAGCTGTACCCGCATGTCTAACGATTTAGTTCTTGTATTTGGCGAAATAAACATTTTTAGTGGAAACCCCGCTTCCGATGTTATTTTGCCAGGCGAAAGCAAAACCATTTCGGTTTCTACAGATGCTGCACTTCCAAGTTATGAATGGTTTCGAAACAACCTTTTAATTACGGGTGAAACAGCAGCTTCTTTAACCACCAATCAGCCAGGATTATACAAAGTAGTTGCTAGCCAAACTGAAGATTGCACACTTATTTCAGAAAAAACTTTTTTATTGGAGAACCCTATAGATTATCATATTGAAATAGCTATAGATGCCAGTTATAACGCCTGTTCTAGCAGTACGCTTCCTATTAATTTATCTGTATTTGAAGCCATAACTACTACCGGAACTATTGATATTTTAAACAATCCAGATATCGTGTTTACCGCACAATGGTTTAAAAATAATACCCCAATACCAGGCGAGACTGGCACACAAATAAATCTTTCTGATACCAGCGATAACGGGGATTACCATTTAGAAATAAACATAACGGAATTTGGTACAATTTCTTCAAATAGTATTCCTGCAAACCTGAATACCAATCAACCTCTAATTATTACTTCAAGCGGCCTGTTTTGTTCAGAAAACCCACAAGTGGATATAAATAGTAATATAAATAATAGCAGCTTTACCTATCAATGGTATTTAAATGGCTCGTTACTCACAACCAATAATGCTTCTACGCTTCAAATAAACCAAACAGGTAGCTACAAACTAATTATTGATACAGGAAGTTGTACTAAAGAATCCAACACGCTAATTATAGAAGAGTCTTTTATTAGTGTTACCCCACTCGCACCCATTAACACCACGCTTATTCCGGGCGATACTCAAACCCTTGCTGTTCAAACAGATGCGCTACAGCCAAATTTTCAGTGGTACAAAAACGGAACGCCAATAATTGGAGCCAATACCGCCAATTTTAATGCAAGCACGGCCGGTGGCTACCAAGTAATTGTTACACAAACTATTGGGTGTATTATGGAGGCAGATGTGGTGTTTACAGTAAGCTATCCAAATAACTTTGTAGCCACCATTGCCCCAAGCAGTAACTATCAAGAGTGCGTAAGTTTAAACACCCAGTTAGCTTTAACTAACTTGTATGCGGAAACTGAAACAGAAACCATTAACTTAACCAACAATCCGTATAACTACGCCTTACAGTGGTTTAAAGACGGTTCTCCCCTTATTGCCGAAACAAGCAACACACTTCCAATTGATGCCTTTCATGCTAACGGCGACTATTATTTGGACATTACAATTCCAGATATAGGCGTTATTACCTCTAATGTTGTTACCATTACTTTAGGATTTTTAGATGCTGTAACCATACAATCTACTGGCATTCTTTGCGAGAGCAATCCCAATACAACCTTGTTTTCAGACATTAGCAATTCGCAATTTTCTTATCAATGGATAAATGCCACAACCAATACACCTCTGAGCTCAAATATGGAGCAACAAGTTAGCGAGGCAGGCGATTATTATTTGGAGGTGACTTCAGGCACCTGTGTGGTAACCTCAAATACGGTAACAGTAGCCGTGCTAAATGCCGACGCTTTGAGTATTAATTATCCAGATGCCATTAACCTTATAGAAAATACACGTTTAACAATAATTGCCGAAGGCGCCGACACCTACACATGGACCTTCAACAATGCCACAGTAAGCAATACAAATTCTTTAGTGGTAACAGAAGAAGGTATCTATTTACTTACGGGAATTATAGATGGTTGCGAGGTTACCAAAGAGATTATTGTTACAGAAGTAGAAAATAAAGCCATAGCAATACCTAATGTTGTTACCCTAAATAATGATGGTATAAACGACACATGGGGGCTTCCAAATAAATATGTAGCCAAAGAAGAAGTAGACGTCATTATATATGATTCTACAGGTAAAGTTGTTTTCAGACAACGCAATTATATGAATAACTGGCCACCTGCAGATTTCGAATTTTCCACCAAACAACCAGTGTATTACTACACTATTTTGGAGGATAATGAAATTACACAAAAAGGCTCTATAACACTAATAAAATAACATGGTAAAAGGATATATTTTACTTATTGTATGTTTATTAGCTGCTTTTACCTTCATAAAAGCGCAGGAAATGCCTGTGCTTACTTTTAGCGTTCCGGCCCAAAACAATATTAAGTTCAATAGGTTTATACAAAACCCAACCTATTCGTTTGTTGGCGAAGACAGGGCCTACATATCCATGTACCACAGAAACCAGTGGATAGAGTTTAACGATTCACCAAAGGCATATATGTTAAGCTATACAGGGCGCTTTAATGACAAAACTGGTTTGGGTATTGGTGTTTACCAACAAAGTACAGGTGTTATAAATAGCTTTGGCGCCATTGGCAATTACGCACATAGCATTCGTTTAACCAATACAATGCGTTTGGCATTTGGCTTTAATTTGGCTTACTACAGTAGTGGTATAGCCAATAACCGCACCGTAACCGCCCAGGACGACCCTTTGTTACTATCCTTCCGAAGCACTTCGCTCGTTACTATTAAACCAGGAATTAATTTATCGTTTAAGCAATTCGATTTAGGCTTTTATGCTGAAAATTTGGTGGACTACGATTTTAAAACCAGTAAAATGGCTTCCCAGTACATTAATAAAACATATTCCGCGCAACTTCAGTATACCCACGATTTTTTTGGCGCCACTGGACTATTTGAAGCTACAAACATGCGGTTAGCACTTGTTGCAGAAATGAACGAATCGTTTGGAACTGGCTTTGGCGGATCGGTACTTACCAATTTCCCTAAAATGGGTTGGTTGCAATTGGGCATTGATAATTACTACGGTGTAGGAGCTGGAATTGGCGCGCATTTAAGCAAGCGTTTATCTATTGGTTATATCTACGAGCGTACCACAAAAGAAGGTCTTGTTAATTTAGGGCCAACACACGAGGTAAATTTAGTGTTTGCTATTGGTAATTCTGGTACAGCTTCCAACAGAAAGTATGTTGCACAATCCAAAAAGAAACCATTAAACCCTGCAACTAATGACGTTGAAAATCCTATTGAAACCATGGTTTTTGAATCTGCTTACCCAGAAACAGAAACGCAAACAACCACCACAACCACAACCACCGAAACTACTACTACCCGCACAACCACCACAACAAGTTCAAATGGTTTGGAAAAGGTGCAAAATCAGTACCGCACAAACTATAACAACGGGATTAACAACAACTTAAACAGCTTAAAACAAGCACAGGCAAACCGTATAGCCGAACTACAAAAACAGTTGGATGCGGAAAATGCCTATTTATTAGATATTTTACTACAAGAACAAGCGCTAAACACTCTAAAAGCGGCCGAATTAGAGGACCGTATTAAAAATTTGCAAGCTTACGCACAGCGTCAAAAGCAAGCGCAAACCATACCTAGCACGGACATTAAAACAATCGTTTTAAAATCTGCCAACCCACCAGTAAAAAAGATTCAACCACAATCGGTAGACGATCTTAAAAATGCTGAAAATGGTTTTTACCTAGTTTCCGAAGCACCCAGCCAGAACGGCCAGCAGCCTCTTGTTTCCATTTCTCGTTTTGAGAGATTAGCCGATGCTGTTTCGGCGTACAATATTGCCTACGCTAAAAACCCAGAAAACACCTTATATATCGTTCACGTTAACAATCCAGATAGCCATTCAACTGGCATTTACAACAATACACAACCAGCTACAACTTCCAACACGAACCCATATAATACACCACCAAATAATAACGAGACTATCACTTTTAGTGGTCTGGCTGCTTTAACACCAAATGCAACCAAAGCATCGGGCAGCAATTCCAACCGAAATGACGATAGTATTTCAAAGGAAAAAGTTTTAGGTAACCGATTAATTACCAGTCTTCCTATTTCAAGACCTGAAAACAAGGCTATTGGTAGCACGCCAAAAACAGACAGTTTAGGAGCTACCAGCACGATAGCTGGAAGCAACCAAAATGCCAATCAAGCATCCCAGATAGCGGCGAATAGTTCCAATAATCCTACAGAGGACAGCATGGCAACAACAACACCTAAAACCAGTCCTAGCGAGACTACAAACATTGATAAAACAACAATTGCAGACAATAAAAATATAACCCCTAAAACCAAAAACAATGAATCCAAAACTACGTATGCTACAACCAAAAAACCTGTTAAGCAGTTCGATGATGATTACGATACAGAAACACGACGTAAAAATGTCAACCTTTCCTTAATAGGGGTAGAACCTGGCTACTATATAGTAGCAAATGTCTTTTCGCAATTTAGCAATGCCGAAAACTTTTTAAACGCTTTAAAAGCGCAAGGTTTAGACCCAGCGTATTTTAAAAACCCCCGAAATAAATATACCTACGTGTATTTAAAAAGGTTTGATGAATGGCGTAGTGCCTCTAAAGCCTTTCACTCCAAATTAAACAATACCTATACCGGTAAAATTTGGATTATGAGTATCAATATCGATTAATAAATTATGACTAAATAAAAGCATTCCCCGATGCTACAAAGCCAAAAGTTATGAAAAACCCTATCTGCTTTAAACTAATTTTAAGTGCCTTATTTGCCTTAATATCACTAAACAGTATATCGCAAAATTACGATCCGTTTACACCGCGTTTCGATGCCGATATAAAAGGTGACATCCTATTAATAGGAAACAATATAATAAACAGAGACACCAACTCTACCACACCAAACGATCCGTACTTTGGAACAAGTAATTACAACTCCGATTACAACATGCAATACATTGATATTGACAACGACCCTACTACCTTTAGTTCTAGTAGTGCCAATTTGGAGGTTCCTGGTAGTTGTTACAACGTTCTATATGCCGGCTTGTATTGGGGCGCTATTTACCAAGAAACAGATAGAAGCGCCATAAATCAGATAAAATTAAAACTACCACAAGGTGGCTATAACGATATTACAGGCGAAATTATTTACGACGCTGTCAGCACGCCTATTGGTTCTAACGGGTCTACACCTTACGCTTGTTATGCAGATGTTACAGGACTTGTACAAAGTTTGGCAGATCCAAATGGTACCTATACCGTAGGTAACATGACGTCTAGTTTAGGATATCATGGGGGAACCGGACTTTGTGGGGGCTGGTCCTTGTTTGTAGTGTATGAAGATCCAGCACTTCCTGGAAAAGCCATTGTCTCTTTCGATGGTTTTAGCGCTATTGGTGGTGCCACAACTTTAGATGTACCTGTTTCTGGTTTCCGAACCATTCCTGTAGGGCCTGTACGTGCTAAATTTGCTTTTTCGGCTTTGGAAGGCGATTTTAGAATTCAAGGGGATTATTTACGTATTAATGGCACAACCATGAATACGCCAGAGCGTCCAAATAGAAACTTTTTCAATAGTAAAATTACCAATTTAGCAGGCGAGTTTAACAACCGTGTACCTAATAGTCGCAATACACTAGGCTTTGACGCCGGTATTTTAGATGTCCCAAATCCAGGAAACTCGGTTATTGCCAACGGAGACACAGCCGCAACTATTAGACTGGGAAGCACCCAAGATGTTTATTTTTATTTTTTCAACGCATTTGCCGTAGATATAATTCAACCAGACATAAACCTTACTAAAAATGTAGAAAATACAGCGGGGGTAAATATTAATAATGGCAACGTTATTCTAGGACAAGAATTAGATTATGTTTTAGGCTTCCAAAATATTGGAAACGATGGTGCTACCGGCTATACCATTACGGATGTATTACCAACAAATGTCGATTTCCTTTCGGTAGATTTAACAAATGCACCCGGCGTAACATTTACATACGACGCCGCAACGCATGCCCTATTATTTAACATCCCAGATAATTTAGTGGAAGAAGGCGACCCCAATTATGAAATTCGCATTCGTGTGAAAGTTATTGAAGAATGTAATCAACTTCGAGACGCCTGTTCTAATATTATTCAAAATCAAGCTTACCAAACATATAGCAGTGTTACCGCTGGTAACGTAGTAGCCAATGAAGATCCAAGTGTTTCTAATATTGATATCTGCGGATTTCCAACACCAGGCTCTACAAACTTTTTAGTAAATATAGACGGCTGTACCTTTGAACGCGAAGAGGTACTTTGTGGCAGTAGCATTACCTTAACTGCTGGAAATGGCTACGCCAGTTATCAGTGGTATCAAGGAACCGAAACAACAGGAACTCCTATTGGCACAACACAAACAATTACCGTTACACAGCCGGGTATTTACACCAGTGTTAATACCGCGCCACAACCATGCGTTTCTACCGTAGAAACAGTTAATGTGGTTTTATTTGGGGCCAACATGCCAAACCCCATAACACCTTACGCCAACCAAGTAGTTATTTGCCCTAATAATGGCGAAGAACTTCCGGAAATATTTTTATGTGGCGCAGGAGACAGTGTACTGCTAGAAACCAACATTACAGACGCAACCAGTATTACCTGGGAAGTACTAAACGAAGCTAGTTGTGGCACGGCGCCTGCAAATTGCCCAAATACTAGTCCTACCTGTACATGGAACGAGGTAGGCACTGGTGCCACCTTCAACGTCGATACGGCAGGCCAATACCAGCTAACCGTAATGTATCAAAACGGTTGTTTTAGAAAGTTCTATTTTAATGTATATCAAAATTTATTCACGCCTACAGAAGTTCACAGAGATATTACCTGTACCACAAATGGTCAGATTACTGTAAATGGTGTACCAGCTGGTTACGAGTTTAGTATTAATGGTGTGGGTGGTCCATACCAAGCCAGTAACGTCTTTCCCATTGCAGTGGCTGGTACATACACCATTCATATTCGTCCAATTGGGGTAACTAATCCATGTATTTTTACACTGGCCGATATTCCAATCCGTAATCGCGATTTCTCCGCCGATGTTTTAACCAACCAACCACTTTGTGCTGGCGACCAAGGCAGTATAAGTATTCAAATGAACGACGTTAATCCGCAATACTATTTTGAATTAATACAAGGTGGTAGCGTAATAAGCAGTGTTGGTCCTATTGCGGCTAGTGATTATACATTCAACAATTTAAATGCGGGTACCTATACTGTAAACGCCACCACGGACGATGGTTGTGTTTACACAGAAACAACAACCTTAATAGCACCAGATCCCCTAACGGTAATAGCCACCCTTACAGATCCGCTTACCTGTACACCGGGTATGCTTACCATGGTTGCAAATGGAGGAACACCGCCATATTATTACTATATTAACAGTACAACAGATTTCCAAACTGTACCAGAGTACGAAGTTACGGCAGCCGGTACTTATACTATAACCGTAGTAGATTTTAATAACTGTACGGCTACGACCCAAATACAAGTATCGGAAATGGCCGCTCCACAATTTACAGTTAGTAATACCAATATTTTATGTTACGGCGATGATACTGCGGAAATTATCTTTAATGTATTAAATGCCAATGGATACACCCTAGCATATAGTATTGATAATGGTACCACGTTTAGCCCTAATCCTGTTTTTTCAAACCTAGTGGCAGGAACTTATGAAACTATTATTCAATATAGTATTAATGGAAATAATTGTGTAACCAGCCCGCAAACCATAACTATTACAGAACCAGATAATGCTTTAACCGCTTCAGGAGGTGTAGCAGAATCGGCTGGATGTGGCCCCTCTGGAGAAGGACGCGTTCGGATAACCAATCCGCAAGGCGGAACACCACCGTATGCGTATAGTTTTGACAACGGTCTAACTTATGGCCCATCCAATGAAGCCTATTTATTCCCTGGAACCTACACCTTGTATATTCAAGATGCAAATGGCTGTATTTTTCCAATGGTTGTAACTATTAACCCAGAACCTACCCCACCAACTATTGAAATTACAAATACCAATTTTAATTGCGATGGTTCTGGTAATGCTACCGTAACTGTAAATAATAACGGTGGTAATTTTAATTATACCTATTTATTGGATGGTGTTGAGAATACCAATGTACCAAGCAATGTTTTTGTTAACGTGCCTAGCGGCAATCATACGGTTACCGTTCAGTATGAAAATATAACCATCCCAACGTATTCCAACTTACTTTTTGAAGATTTTGGTGAAGGTCGTAACACCACAACTCCGGGAATTGCGCCTGCTTACTGCTTTCATGATCAAACAATTTTTCCATCGCTTTGTCCGCCATTTAACAACCCCCGTTTGGAAGACAATCAATACGCCGTAACAAGCGCCATTATACCAAACAATCCAAACTGGCACCCTTACCGCGATCATACTTCCAATGGTACAAATCCTAACGGTCGTTTTCTTGCGGTTAATATTGGTTCGGCTGCCGGACCTAACGGAATCCTATACAGCAAACCCATTAATAATGTATTGCCAAATCAAGACATTATTGTTGATTTATATTTGGCAAACTTATTGGATGTAGGTGTGGCAGGTGCCGATCCTGATTTTATTTTGGAGCTTGTTGATGGCTCGGGAACCGTTATTGCCAGTCAAGCTACGGGAATTATAGATAATACGGTAAACGCTTGGCAGTTGCGATCTGTATCGCTAAACCCAGGTAGTAATACAACTTTAACTTTTCAAATCCGATCAGGAAGTATTCTTTACAATGGAAATGACGCCGCTATAGACGATATAAATGTGTATCAAGTGCCTATTGTTTGTACTACGGAGGTTAATTTTCCTATTGTTATAGATTCTAATCAAGCATTTTCCGCACAAGTGGTAAGTGCCACAGATGTAAGCTGCTTTGGTAGTAACGACGGCCAAATAACTCTTGCTGCAGCCAATTTTCAATTACCATACGGGTTCGACTACTCTATAGATGGCGGAACTACCTGGACAAACAGCACAAGTTCGCCCGTTACCATTTCAAATTTACCTAGCGGAACTTATAATGTTAACATAAGGTATGATGATACCGCGAGTACCTGTAGTTTTTCATTTATTCAAACAATATCTGAACCAAACGCCCTATTGGCCACAGCTACCTTAAGTAGTCCAGCAACCTGTTTAAGTGGTGCTACCATTACAGCTAGTGCCAGCAATGGTACGCCTAATTATCAGTACCAATTAGAGGACGATTTGGGCAATGTTATAATAGCATTCCAAACCAATAACACCTTTAGTAATGTATTGCCGGGCAACTATGTGGTTGTTGTGCAAGATGCTAACGGATGTCAAGATCCAATTGACTCCGTTATATCTATTGCATCACCTTCAATTCCGGTAGCCACTATTGCAGCAACTTCCGATATTTGTTTCGACGCCGGAACTTTGGCTTCTTTAGAGGTTTTAGTTACTGGTGGTGTTGCACCTTATAGCTACAGTATTAACGGTGGTGTTTTTCAAGCAGCAAACACATTTACTAACTTAACACCTGGAACTTACGCCATAGTTGTTAGAGATGCCTACGGTTGCGAATCGGTTGCCGTTACGCAAACAATTTCCAACCAATTAACGGCAAATGCGGTTTTAACCAAAGGCCTAGATTGTTCTGCTAATCCAGATGCTGAAATAGCTACGTCTATTTCAGGTGGTTTAGCGCCGTATAACTACCAAGTATCGTTTAACGGTGGTGCTTTTTCTGGTACAACCGGCGTCATTGGCACTAATTTTAACTATGCGACAGCTACCAACGGAACCTATCAGTTTTTAATTACCGATGCGCAAGGATGTACAGTTCAAACCGCCGTTGTTTCCATAGATAGCTTACCTGTTCTAAATGCGCCATCAGTTTCAGTTGTGCAAAATAACTTGTGTTTTGGCGATAATTCTGGAGCCATAAGCGTTACGCCTTCAGGTGGCTTAACGCCATATACCATAAGTGTATTAAATACTACTACAGGTACTAACTACGGTAATCAAACAACAGGATTAGAAGCAGGAGATTACACCATAACAGTAACAGACGCCAATAGTTGCTCCACAAGTGCAACTGCTGTTATTACCCAACCTAATGCTATCAGCTATACGGTAAGTACTACCGATATTACTTGTAATAACCCAGGTGGCACCTCCTATGGAGAAATTTTAGTAACCAATGTATCTGGTGGTACAGCGGAATACACGTATTATGTTTCTAATAATTTTGGTTATTCCGATAGCTACACCACAACGGCAGGCGGCGAGGATCACGCTTTTATAATATTAGATTTTGGTATTTATACAGTTGAAGTTATAGATGCTAACGGCTGTTCAGAAATACAAAACAATATTACTATTGCCTCACCACCTAGCGATTTAGATATAGATATTACGACTTTAACGGCTAATTGTGCAACAGGAGGTACCGCTGTTATTACCGTAACTTCTGTAGTAAGCAGTGGTAGTTATGAATTTGGTATTTTGGAAACCAACACCATACCATACACAACCACTTATCAGCCGGCCGATGCTGGAACACCAGAAACCTCAACTTTTACTGGTTTAACTCCTGGTGTTACTTACACTTTTGTGGTTCATGATTTGGTTACAGACTGTTATTACTTTGAAACGGCTACTGGCCCTATTAGTACGCCTTCTAACCTAACCACTACGTTAACAACTGTTAATAATGTAAGTTGTACAGGAAATGCTGACGGCAATGTAAGCTTTACTGTTGCTAATTACGACAGTGCTGCGACAGCTGTTACTTACGAAATTTTCAATTATCAATCCAACGTTTCCACGGGAATTAGCGGCACCATTACACCATTATCGGGAGGTACCGAAACTGTTAATAATGCAGGACCGTTAGCACCTGGACAGTACTATATTTTATTGTCTGAAGTAGGTGGCGCCTATAATAATTGTTCCGCAGCATCTATAAATTTTAACATTACAGAATCTACAAATGCATTAAATATAGCTGCTAATATTGTTAGTGCCGATAATTGTAGCGTAAATGCCGGCGTTATTTCGGCCACTGCTCAATTTGGCACACCACCATATGAGTATCAATTAAATGTTGCAGGTGCTCCAGCCCCTAATGCCAGTACATGGACTGGTTCGTCTAATAACGTCTTCAATGTGGAAGGTGGTGCATACGACATCTATGTTATTGATGCTTACGGTTGTATTCAAGCTACTTCAATAGTAATGCCAACGGACACAGCTCCTAATATTAGTTTGGCTATTAACGCCACAACTATCTGTAATTCTGAAGGTAATTTTGAAATTGTTATTACCCGAGATAACACAGTTGGTGTTGCACCATTTACGTATAGTGTGAATGGATCCGCTTTTACGTCTTACACAGAGGATGCCTTTAATTCCTTTACTATAAGCGGTTTAAATTCTGGAACGCATACGGTAACTATTCAAGATGCTAATGGCTGTACAGAAACAGAGACTGTAACAATTTTACCTCCTTTAAGCGGTTTAGCCAGCACTAGCTTGTCGGCTTCCCCAGACTGTGGTGCTAGCGATGGTATAATAACCTTATCGCCAAGTGGTGGTTCGGGTTCTTATAGTTTTAATCTGTTTCCTGTAACACCGGGTGTTATTTTAACCGGAAATACCTATACCAATGTGCCTTCTGGAAGTTATACAGTTACCATTACAGACACAAACACATTATGTAGCGTTAGCATACCAGTAAGCATAGCGACTCCAGATTTACCAAATATAAATCCTGTGGTTAGCAATGTAACTTGTAATGCTGGCACAGACGGTATAATAACAGTTAATTTAACTGGAACTAATACCGACCCTGTTTATACCTATGAAATTAATGGCCCTGTTACCGTAGGTCCACAAACCGGTAATGTTTTTAATGGTTTACCTGCTGGATCTTACACTATAACCGTAACTTCTGGAAGAGGTTGTACCACCACTTCTGTAGTTACAATAAGCGAACCTAATAGCATGAATGTTCCAAGTGCCATAGTAAGTGAATTCGCATGTACAGCCAATACCAATACCGTTGTTAACGCGAGTATAACAATTACAGGCGTTACGGGTGGATCTGGCTCCTACATTAATTACGAATTTATACAAAGTGGCACGGTATTGCAATCCGGAACTGCTAACGTCTATAACGAAGCGAATGTGTTAGGCGGTAGTTATGTTATTAATGTATACGATTCCAACGGTTGCGTGGGTACTACAACAGCCACTATAAACCCTTACACAGAATTACTAATGCCAACTATAAATATAGATAGTCCTATAAACTGTAATACGGCAGAGACAATTACTATTACTCCAAATTTTAACGGTGTTACACCAAGTGTTTTAAATTATACGGTAATAGGATTAAATGGAAATCCGTATAACGTAAGCCAAAGCACTGGTACTTTTACAGGTTTAACTATTGGCAGTTACAGTATTACGGTTGAAAATCCAGCAACTGGCTGTTTGGTAGAAACTGTTCACTATGTATCAGATCCTAATTCATTTACTGTAGAGGCCAATGTTGTGTCCAATGTAACGTGTTTTGGCGCAAATAATGGTGCAGTTGATATCACATTTATAGATGAAAACACGGTTCCTACCAACGATGCGGGTCCTTTTAGTTATACTATTTTGGATGCTCTAGGAAACACGGTTTTAACGGGTTCAAGCCCAAATGCGGGTCCGCTATCTATTTCAGGATTAGAAGGTGGTGTTTATTCCTTGGAAGCCACGTTAACCAACAATCCGTTTTGTCCGGCACAAATAAATTTCACCATAACACAACCAGCTGCAGCTTTAGCGTTGCAAATAAACAGTACACCAGTTACTTGTATTACATCGGGAGACGATGGAACTATTTCAGCGAGTGCCAGTTTTGGATGGGGTGCTCCATATAGCTATCAATTATCATTAGGCGCCACCGTTATTTCGGCTTGGTCTCCTACAAATACATTTACCAACTTAACCCCTGGAACATATACTGTAAGTGTGCGCGATATTAATGGCTGTGAAATTTCAACATCCGAAACCTTGGTAGCGCCAGCAGCTATTAGCGGTAATTTAACCGCAGTACCTACAGCCTTACCGTGTTTTAACGATGCAAATGCTACCTTAACCGTTAGCGGTGTAACTGGTGGCTACGGATCGGATTATGTTTACACCTTAATTAATACGGTAAGCGGCATAAGTTCCGGGCCTCAAGCAAGTCCTGTATTTACTAATATCCCTGCAGGTTCTTACTTTGTAACCATTAGCGACCCTTGGAATTGTAGTAATCCTACCAATACGGTAACTATTACACAACCTAGCAATGTGGCTACAGGTGTTGTTTCCATTGTAAACATGCCAACATGTAGTTCAGATGCAGAAATTCAAATAACAGTTAGCGGAGGCACAGCACCGTATACCTTTAGTACCGATGGTATAACGTTTAATCCGTTAAACCCTTCCAGTACTTATGTAGTAGGTCCTGGCACTTATCAGTACTACATTCAAGATGCTAATGGTTGTAACACTACCATTACAAACGAAATTACAATTGATCCCGTAATTCCAGTAACAGTAAATCTGGATTTATCTGGTTCAACCATTAACTGTAGTGGTGGGGCCAATGGAACAATTGTAGCAACGGCAACCAACGGTTTGGGTAACTATAGCTATGAGTTAGTGGATACAAATACCAATACGGTCATTCAAGGACCACAAGCCAACGGTATTTTCCAAAACATATCGGCTGGTAATTATATGGTAAATGTAAGCAGTGGTGTGGATTGTACTGGTGCCTCGGCTCCAATAAGCATTGCAAACCCTAATCCGCTTGTAGTGTCTACCAGCAAAACAGATATAAGCTGTTTTGGTTTAACAGATGGTAGTATTACCCTAAATGCTACTGGTGGAACAGGAACTATTCAGTATGCCATTTCACCTAACCTTAATCAGTTTGTAAATACAAATGTGTTTACCAATTTGGCTGCGGGCACTTACGATGTCATTGCACAAGATGAAAACGGTTGTTATGACGTCTTTCAAATAGAAATTATAGAACCAGACCCTTTACAGGCCGTTTTTGGAACTATTGCTGATGAATTATGCGTAAACGAAGGTAATGGCGCCATTACCATAAACATTACTGGTGGCTCGGGTAGTTATTTGGTAAGTTTGGATAACACTAACTTTACTACAGTAACTGGTAACACGTACACCTTTACAGGTTTGTCTGGTAATACATTTTATCAAATTTATGTTACCGACTCTAACAGCTGTTATATTAACCCACCGTTGGAGTATTTTATGCCGCCAGCTGTTGAGGTTATTCCAAGCACCAGCATTGCCTTAACCTGTAATGCTAATGTCCCTGGAAACACCGTAACTATAAATGTAAACCCGGAGGTTTTAGGAGCTGTTACGTATAGCTTGGATGCTATTAATTTTTCAGCCAACAACGTATTTAGCAATTTAACGGCAGGCAGTTACACGGCCTATGTGCAACATACAAATGGTTGTACACAATCGGTTAACTTTACCATTGACGCTCTGGATCCAATTACGGCCACTGCTGCAACCACAGCCAATATTTTGTGCGCTGGAGACTCCTCGGGCAGCATAGAAGTTAGCGCAATGGGCGGTACAGGCACTTTAGAATATGCTATTTCTCCAAACTTTGTGTTTCAAACTGCTAATGTTTTTAACAACCTACCTGCAGGTACATACAGCATTCTTGTTAGAGATACTATTTCATGCGAGGTTAGCTTAACCAACCTGGTTGTAACCGAGCCTAGTAGCGCACTTTCTGCTACCATTTCCGGCACACCAGAAACCTGCCTAAATGCCAACGACGGGAGTATAAGTGTATCTTTAGCTGGTGGTACAGCACCGTATTTTACCAGTTTAGATGGTGTTAATTTCACACAAGATGTTTTCGACTTTAATAACTTAAGTGGTGGTAATTATACGGTTTATGTTCAGGATGCCAATGGTTGTAGTCTAGCACCACTTTCTTATACTGTTGCCGGTGGCGTTGCTATTCAAGGGTCAGTTACTGTTGCCAATACCTGTAACAATAACATAACTAGTAATGAAATTACAGTTACCGTAAATCCTACTGTAAGTAATAGCGTGCAATACAGTTTAGATGGTACTACCTTCTCAAACAGTAATATATTTACCAATTTAGCAGCTGGCACTTATACGGCCTATATACAACACAGTAATGGTTGTACGGAATTAGTTCCGTTTACAGTAACCAGTTTACCGGTGGTTACTTTAAACACAGTACCAACTAATTTGTTGTGCCATGGCGCCAATAACGGTAGCATAACGGTTACTGCAACAGGTGGCACAAATGTGTTTACCTATGCTATTTCGCCAAATTTTGTTCAAACCACAGAAAACACCTTTAATAACTTGGCTGCTGGTAGTTATACCGTTCGCGTGTACGATGAAACGGGATGTTATTCGGAAGACACTGTAGTTATAAATGAACCTGCACCACTGCAAGCCAACTTGGTAACGGTTTATGAAGAGTTATGTGTGGACGATAACAACGGAGCTATAGAAATTAGCATCCCTAACGGAGCTGGAACACCACCGTATTACACCAGTTTAAACAACCCGAACAATTTTGTTCAGGACCAATTTATTTTCGACAATCTTGATGGTGGCCAAACCTATACCATTTATGTTCAAGATGCCAATAATTGCCAGTTTACATTGGATGTTACTTTGCAAGCGCCAGCCTCATTAAATGCTCAAGCCAATGTAGCGTACTTATGCGAAGATAACCGCGTAACAATTACAGTAGACCCGAGTTCTGCCAACAACGTTACCTACATATTAAATGGTAACATTAGCCAAACTAGCAATGTATTTACAAATGTGCCAGCAGGATTGCATGAAGTTGAAATACTTCACAACCAAACTGGATGTTTTGAAACTGTTTCATTTTTTATTGAAACCGTTATGCCACTTGGTTTAACATTAGAGGAAACAGATATTAATCAAATTACAGCAACGGCCTCTGGCGGTTCTGGCAGCTACACTTACTATTTTAATGGTATAGATAACGGATCGTCCAATGTGTTTACATTCTATCAATCGGGTACCGTTTTCGTAAGGGTTGTTGATGCTAATGGTTGCGAAGTGGAACGCATACTACCTGTTGTTTTTGTAGACGTAACCATACCAAATGTATTTACACCAGATGGCAATGGCGAAAATGATACATGGACACCAATGAACACCGAAAATTATCCAAATATTCAAACATTAGTTTACGATAGGCATGGTCGTGTGGTAGCTAATTTAAGACAAGGCCAATCTTGGAACGGCGAGTATCAAGGTAACCCGTTGCCTACAGGCGATTACTGGTATGTTATCAGTTTAGGAAGCGCCCGGGATAACCGTGAATTCGTAGGACATTTTACATTGTACAGATAAACACTAAATGCCCCACTGCCTGCAGCAGTTTGCGGTGGGGCTATAAACAAAGACTTAAACCCAAATTCATGAAAAACCTATATTTATTAACCGCACTGCTACTTGGTTCCATATTGGGATATGGCCAAGAATTAGCCATACCAACCTACACACAATATTTAGCCGATAACCCGTTTGTAATTTCGCCAGCCTATGCCGGGATAGGCGATTATGTAAAAATTAGAGCCAATGGTTTAACCCAATGGGTAGGCATTAAAGATGCACCAGATATGCAATCTCTGGCAGCCGATTTACGCTTGGGGCAGCGTTCCGGTTTGGGGGTGTTTTTATATAACGATAAAAACGGATTTACAGAACAACGAGGATTTAGAGCTTCTTTTGCCCACCACCTAACCTTAAGCAAAGCGCGCGACCAGTTTCTGTCCTTTGGAATGTCTTATAACATGAATAGTTTCCGTATTGATGTGGCTAATTTTAATATCAGCGATTCTTCCATAGAAAACGATCGGAAACTAATTAACCATAATTTTGATATTGCTTTCCTGTATCGGTTGGAGTCCTTTTATGCCAACCTAACAGCCAGTAATTTGTTAAATAAAGATTTAAACAAATTTGGTATTAATGAACCTGGCGCTTTACGCAATTACCAATTATATACAGGTTATGTTTTTAATAGAAGCCGTAATAGCGATTTTGAAATAGAGCCTTCCGTATATGTTCAATATTTTGAAAGCGATGGCCGGTCTACAACCGATTTAAACTTGAAATACAGACGTATTTTAAAAAACGACAATTATTTTTGGGCGGGCGTAAGTTATAGGTTTCTAAACGATCAGGTTATGGACCCCTTAAATATTGGTCCAATGGCAGGCGTTAAAGTCTCCAATTTTTATTTTGCTTATTCATACCAAGTAATAACCAACGAACTAACGAGCAATAACAGTGGTACCCACATGGTTACCATTGGTTTAGATATATTTCAGGGTATTAGTAATTGTGCCTGTACTTTGTAATTGTTTTTCTTTGTTTTTCAAGCCATAAAGTTCTGCATCTTTATGGCTTTTTTTTTAATTAAGTCGCTAAAATAGTCTAATTTTGATTTGGCCTTATCAAGCTTAACTAAAGCAAGTTGCTGGCTATTAACTAATTCCTCTAGCCTATATGCAGTATCTTACATTTGCAGCCCTACTCGTATTTTCATTTCTCGGAAATGCACAAAACACAGCGGTTTCTATGAACGAAACTTTAAGATTTACAGCTGCTTATAATATGTCTGGAATCATGACAGATATTGCGGAACTTACTATGGAAACACGTCCAGTAAAAACCTCGAAAGCCACGTTACTACGCCTAAAATGTACCGCCACAACCTACAGCAAATGGGATACCTTTTTTAAAATTCGCGATTTGTACGAAAGTTATGTTCACCCCACTACGTTACAGCCCTACTTATACAAGCGCGATATAAACGAAGGCGGCTATTATAAATTTATGCAGTATACCTTTTTAAAAAAAACCAATACGGTGCAGAGTTTAAAAAAGAAACGCCGGGGCGATGGCAGTATTTGGGAAGAAAAAAAAGTCATAACTATTGGCAAACACACACAAGATATTGTGAGTACTTTGTATGGTATTAGAAATTTAGATTTGGAATCGGCTCAAATAGGTCAGACTTATCCCCTAACTGTAATTTTTGATAATTTAGAATACCACATAACTTTAAGTTACCAAGGACAGGAAATACGAACCACCAAACTTGGCACAAAAAACTGCCATAAACTGGGTATAACCATTAAAAATAGTCAGGTATTAAAAGGCGCTCAAAACAATTTAATATGGTTAACTGCAGACGCCAATAAAATACCTGTATATGCTAAATTTAAAATAGCTGTTGGTAATGGCGAACTAAAGTTAAACGCTGCTTCCGGTTTAAAAAACTAATATTTTATGAAAAAAATACTAACTTTAGGTAGCTTACTGTGCGCGGTATTTGCCATTTTATTAGCCGTATTACCCTTATCCAATTTCGCTTTTTTACCTGCGGGGTTAGGAGCCTTACTGGCCGGAAGCGCTTTTTACGTTGCCCTGAAACAAAAACAACCAACACATAGTATAAAACTAGCTTTTTTGCTGCTAAGTATTGCTTTAGTATTGGCTTCCTATAAATTACTGTTTACAAGTTTGAAGGTAGAAAATACAGAAGAACTTCAACAAACCGAACAACAGTCTGAACAAGAAGCCATAGAAACTTTAGAAGAATTAAATCTAGACGACATAGAAATGTAAACCACAAAAAAATCCGTAGGTTGCCAATGGTTACAGCCTCTATTTTTTTTAAGAAAACCCAATAAGCCATGAAAACACTTCTTATTGCTTCTGCATTCACACTCATAGGATCCTGCGCCACTACACGTTACTCGGAAAAAATTGAAAATCTTAAAAATACCATTCAAGTTACAGATAGTCTGGAAATAACCAGATTTGCCAAAACCATTAAAGCAGACGAATTAAAAACGCATTTGTATACGTTTGCTTCACACCAGTTTGAGGGGCGCAAAACCGGTGAACCCGGACAAAAAACAGCCGCCAATTTCCTAAAAGACTACTATATAGCACAGCAAATAGCATCGCCACTTGAGGGCAGTAATTACTTTCAAACCGTGCCTGAATCCTTTTTACCCACTAATATTAAAGCTTCCGAGAACATTCTAGCCTATATAAAAGGCACCGAAAAACCAGAGGAGGTTATTATTATTTCTGCGCATTTAGACCATTTAGGGTACAAAAATAATGAAGTTTATAATGGTGCAGACGATAATGGTTCGGGTACCACCGCGCTCATGGAAATGGCTCAAGCTTTTAAAATTGCCGAAAATGAAGGATTTTCACCCAAACGCAGTATATTATTCCTTCACCTAACCGCAGAAGAATTGGGTTTATACGGCGCGCGCTACTATGTTAACCATCCCGTCTTCGAATTACACAAAACCATAGCAAATTTAAACATTGATATGATTGGGCGCGTGGACGAAAAACATGAAAACAACCCAGATTATTTGTATCTAATTGGTGCCGATAGAATTAGTAAAGAACTTCACTTTATTTCGGAAAAAATAAACAATACCCTGTATCAAATTAATTTAGATTATACTTTTAATGCCGAAGATGATAAAAACCGCTATTACTTCCGCTCCGATCATTACCTCTTTGCAGAACAAAATATACCTGTCATTTTCTATTTTAATGGTGAGCATGCGGATTACCACGAAACTACAGACACAGCCGATAAAATAAACTACCCATTATTAGCCCGCCGCACTAAATTAATATTTGCTACTGCCTGGTATTTAGCCAACATGGACAAACCTTTAATACACAATTCCCAACTGTAAAAGTCTTGTTAAAGTTTGTTAAATATAAACATAGGTTTCCGGCTATGCACGGTTTTTTCGTATTATAGCGCATTAGTCTATTTATAAACAACGCAATAATAACACGTACGCATTATTATGAAAAAATCTCTCTTTATTTTAGGTGCCTCGTTTTTGGCATTTAGTTGCGGCTCTACACAAGAAAAGCAAACTACCGCCAAACCTGCTACACCTGCAAATCCTACAGAATATGCCAATACCATAACCTCGGCAGAACTGAAAGACATGCTTTATACCTTTGCTTCAGATGAATTTGAAGGTAGGCTAACAGGACAAAAAGGGCAAAAAATGGCTGTAGAATATCTAAAACAGCAATATACAGATATGGAAGTACCAGCCGCACAAGCAAATGGTAATTACTTCCAAAACGTGCCGCTTCAAATTATGGAAGTGCCAAAGGTAACCTTAAGCATCAACAACCAATCGTTTAAAATGGTAGACGATTTTGTATCGGCTGCAACCTCTAAAGACGGTTCTGTTACTTCTAGCCAAATTATGTATGCTGGCTATGGCATTCAGGACGGTACATACAACAGCTATAACAATTTAAATGTAAAAGGAAAAGTTGTTCTCATAAAGGCTGGCGAACCAAAAAACGCTGATGGCACCTACGTGATTTCTGGCACTTCAGAGGCCTCAAAATGGTCTAACTTCCGCCAAGAGTTTGCCGCAAAACGCGATATTGCTAAAGAACTTGGTGCTGCTGCTGTTTTATTTTACGCACCAGATATTTACAGCATGGCCTCGCAGCGCTTTGGTAGGTCTAGTGGCCGAATGGCCCTTCAAGGCGATGCAGAAACAATGTACTATTTATTTGTAAATACAGAGCTAGCTGAAAATATTATGCCAAATATAAACACAGCTACCGAAACGGAACAATTGGACGTAGCCTTTAATATGGAGTATGTAAATGCATCTAACACCTTTACTTCAGAAAATGTTGTCGCTTTCATTGAAGGTTCGGAAAAACCAGAAGAGGTTATCGTATTAACCGCGCATT
Source organism: Bizionia sediminis (assembly GCF_042684585.1). Taxonomy (NCBI): domain Bacteria; kingdom Pseudomonadati; phylum Bacteroidota; class Flavobacteriia; order Flavobacteriales; family Flavobacteriaceae; genus Bizionia; species Bizionia sediminis. The sequence goes on along the minus strand of NZ_JBHULS010000001.1, from coordinate 577,795 downwards.
TAGATCACGAAGGCGTTCAGGATGGCGAAGTGTACAATGGTGCAGACGATGATGGTTCAGGTACCGTTGCCATTTTAGAAATAGCTGAAGCATTTAAAACAGCTGTAAAAAATGGCCACGCACCAAAGCGCTCTATTGTATTCTTGCACGTTACTGCGGAAGAGAAAGGACTTTTAGGTTCTCGTTACTACACCGATATGGACCCTATATTTCCTCTTAAAAATACCGTTGCAAACTTAAATATGGATATGATTGGACGTACAGATCCTAAACGAACCGAAGGGAAAGACAATTATATTTATTTAATTGGAAGCGATAAATTAAGTACAGAATTGCACGAAATATCCGAGGAAATGAATAAAACCTACATGAATATAGAGTTGGATTATAGGTTTAATGCGGACAACGATCCTAATCGTTTTTACTACCGCTCGGACCATTACAATTTTGCGAAACACAACATTCCTGTTATTTTTTACTTTAACGGTACCCACGACGATTATCACAGACCAACCGATACGCCGGATAAAATTCGCTACGATTTACTAGAAAACAGATCGCGTTTGGTTTTTTACACAGCTTGGGAGCTGGCCAATCGTGCAGAACGTATAATAGTAGACAAAACCTTTAAGTAAACCATAACTTGTTTTAAAACTTCAAAAAAGCCTTTTATTTTTCAATAAAAGGCTTTTTTAGTTCTACGTAAAACTAAAGCGAGCTGTAATACCAACAGCAAGAATAATAAATTGATTTACAGCACAAAAAAACCTTTCAGAAAATCTGAAAGGTTTAAATTTTTGGGTGGAAGACGGGATTCGAACCCGCGACCCTTGGTACCACAAACCAATGCTCTAACCAGCTGAGCTACAACCACCATTTTAATGAGTGTGCAAATGTAAACGATTTCTTCATTTCCACAAAGTTTTTTATTAAAATTATTTCAAATTAAATAAACTTTCAACCGCTGGGTAGCGCTCTACCGTATACCCTTCCGCGAAATCCACGCCTACTATTCTGCCAAAATCTTGTGCTCTGTACCTAACACTATCCGTAAAATTCTTGGTAGAAATTGGCGTTTGCGGCTCTTGACTATCTGGGTTGTAAAATTGTGTTTTATACGCAAAAACAGCGGCCATTTTTTTATCCATAAAACCAGTAATATCTACTACAAAATCTGGCTTAAGGTAATGCCACTGAATGTAATGGTAAACATGCTTTGGCCGCCACGGTGCTTGTAGTGTGTTGCTGCTAGTGCAGGTTGTTTCTATTTTTAATAACCCACTTAAAAAACAGGCATCGCTAACCAACTTACTTCCCTTGCCATGGTCTATATGCCGGTCGGAAACCGCATTACATAAAACAATTTCTGGTTGAAATTTTCTTATTACCTCAATAATTTTTAATTGATGCGCCTTATCGTTCATAAAAAAACCATCGGCAAAACCTAAATTAACGCGTACACTAACGCCCAAAATTTTGGCGGCTTCAGCTGCTTCTGCATCGCGTGTTTCTGCAGTGCCACGGGTTCCTAATTCACCACGGGTTAAATCAATAATACCAACTTTTTTTCCGTTGGCTATTTCTTTTGCTATAGTGCCCGCGCAACTTAATTCTACATCGTCTGGATGCGCTCCTATGGCTAAAATATCTAATTTCATTTGTTATTGTATCGTTTTTAAAGCTTGTTCAATATCTGCTAATAAATCTTTTTTTGATTCAATTCCAACAGAAAAACGCATTAACTGGTTATTAATACCCAATAAATCGCGCTCTTCCTGCGAAAGTAAAGCATGTGAGGTAAGGTACGGCGATAGTATGGTACTTTCTACTCCAGCTAAACTCATGGAGGCCTTTATAAGCTTTAATTCTTTTTGAAATTGCAAGGCGTCTAAACCGGCTCGCAATTCAAAAGACATCATGGCTCCAAACCCGCGCATTTGCGATTTTGCTAAGGCGTGTTGCGGGTGACTTTTTAATCCTGGATAGTACACCTTTTTTATATCGGCATGCTTTTCTAAATACTTGGCTATTTTTTTTGCATTTTTTGTTTGCGCTTTTACCCGTAATCCTAGCGTTTTAATACTTCGTTCTAACAACCAAACCGTCATGTCGCTTAAATTACCGCCAAAATTTTTGGCAACGTGCCAAATGGCATCTATTTGTGCCTGGGAACCTGCCAGTGCACCAGCCGAAATGTCGCTATGACCTCCCAAATATTTGGTGGCAGAATGCATGACTAAATCTATTCCAAAGTTTAAAGGATTCTGATTTATAGGACTTGCAAAGGTATTATCTATACTGGTTAATATGTTATGCGCCTTTCCTAAATTAGCTATGGCTTGAATATTGGTAATGGTTAAAAGCGGATTTGAAGGTGTTTCAATATGAATTAATTTCGTGTTACTTTGTATGGCTTTCTCAAAGTCGGCCGGCTCATAACCATCTGTAAAAGTAAATTGAATACCATATTTTGGAAACTCCTCCCGAATAAAATGGCTTGCACCACCATATAAGGTGTTTTGAACCACCACATGATCGCCGGATTTTAAAATGGCGAAAAACATAGCACTTAAAGCAGCCATACCCGAACTAAAAACCAAAGCGGCTTCTGCCTGCTCCAAAGCGGCTATTTTTTTTGATAACCCCTCTTGATTGGGTGTGTTAAAGTAACGTGGATAACGCTTGGTATTTACATCCATAAATTCATAGGAAGTGGCCATGTAAATGGGTGAAACAGCACCTTTAAATTGCGTGTCCTCCACCTCGCCTGCATGGGTACAAATGGTATTAACCCCGTATGTAGCATGTTTCATAAGTGTCTGCTTTTTGTGCCACTAATTTACAACTATTATACAAGTCTTTCAGGGCCATTAATAAGAGATATGTAGAAATAAGGGGTTTTACTGGTAATACCGTTCAAAAAAAATGGATTAAGCAAATCATTATCAGGTTTTTACAGCTACTGAAAGGCAAAATTCATAAATTTTTGTTATATTTACCATTATGAGTACAACAGAACAACAAGAAAGCACCACATTTTTAAAAGAATCTTTGAATTATCTGGAAAATTTAGGCTACGACAATATTAAAGCCGATGTTCCTGGTTATGAAAGTCCGAAGTCCTACCACAAAAAAGGATCGGATTTAACTATTACACCAAATATTGTTGCCGAAAAAGCAGGTAGGAAGCATTATTTCGAAATTAGCTTAAAATCTGAAGAGCCCATTTTATTAAAATCCAAATGGCGTTTTTTAGATGTGCTTACACGCATGAAAGATCACAAGTTTCGAATTATTACACGTCGCGGCCACTACAAATTTACTCAAGATATGCTAGATGATTTAAATCTTGATAAAGACCCTATAAAACTGTAAAAGTTTAAATACGTTATTTGCGTACCAACACGTATTGTAACGTTAAATAGGCTTTGTGCGCTTGCACCCACTAACGCCGTAGGCTAAAAAACTTTTTTTCAGGGCAAGGAAAAACAAACTTATTTAAGCACGGGTACTAACTTAATTTTTGTTAGCGCATCGTGCATTAGTTTATGTTTTTGAATTATAAAACGCATAAAAAAGCGGCTTCCGATTTATAAGAAACGGAGCCGCTTTTTTTGTGCTTAACTGCTAACTACTTATTTTTTGTAAAATTTTGCATATTTTCGGTATGCAAAGAAACCGAGAACAGCTATTATACCAAAACTAATGGCAATAAACTTAACGCTTAATATTTGATCGCCACTGGCATAAGAGTGCAAACCAGCCAAGTAAAAGTTAACACCAAAGTAAGTCATTATAATACTTGAAAAAGCAATAATAGATGCTAAATTAAATCCAAACAGTCCGCGTAAACCTGGCACCAAACGCATATGAATTACAAAAGCGTAAACCATAATACTAATTAAAGCCCATGTTTCCTTTGGATCCCAGCCCCAGTAGCGCCCCCAACTCTCGTTAGCCCACATACCGCCTAAAAAGTTTCCAATTGTTAATAAAACCAAACCAACCGTTAAGGCCATTTCATTAATAATAGTTAACTCCTTAATATTAATAAGCATTTTGCTTTTGTTGTTTTTGGTGGTAAAAATCATTAATAGCATCACCAAAATACCTAAAATAGTACCCAAGGCAAACGGGCCGTAACTGGCTACAATAATAGATACGTGAATCATTAACCAATAACTATCTAAAACTGGTTGTAAGTTGGCAATAGACGGGTCCATCCAGTTCCAATGCGCTACCATTAAAATAATAGCTGTTACAAAAGCCGTTGCCGCGATAGTTAAATCGCTACGTTTTCCGAATGCCAAACCAAAGAACATAGTTGCCCAAGCCACGTAAATCATAGATTCGTAAGCATCACTCCATGGTGCATGGCCGGAAATATACCAGCGTACAGCTAAACCTATGGTGTGCAAAATAAAGAAAGCCCAAATAATCACTTTAGAAACAGTAACCGAAACATTTATAATTTTGTTGTTTTCTTTAAATATTTGAAAAATTAGTACAATAAACATGAAGGTAGCAGCATACATATACATGCTAAACAGGTTTCTAAAAATATCGTAATGGTTATACATTATTTCCGCTTTCACCTTTTTTTCCGAAAGCATAACCTCGCTACCGTATTTGTTTTGTGTTTTGGTAAAGGATTCTAAAATTTCTTCAGCTTGTGTAAAATCGCCCGACTTTTTAGCCAAGTTTAGCGTTAATAAATATGCGCTAAACCCATTGTTAATAAAGTTACCGTATAGCGAATCCTGTATTTTTTCCCGATAGGAATCGCGTCTAAATTCCACGGACGAAATCCATTTATTATTTTCATCGTCTGGTACCGGAAAAATTCGCAACGCATAACCATCTATAGTGTTATACAATAAATTTACGCGCTGGTCGGTTTCTTTCATTTCCTTTTGAATACCGTTTGGAATTTGCGCCTTATAAGCGTCTTCTAAATAAGGTCCTAATTTGTAATTTCCCTCGCGTGTGAAGAAATCTACTAATGGCACATATTTTTGATCTTTAGGCACACCAATAATGGTGCGGATAGAATCGGCTTTTTGAGGCTTTAAATAAATAATTGGCACATTATACCACAGTAGTGGACTTTCTTGAATGGACAAGAAAATTTGATTGGCATCAAAATCGCCATACGAATCCTTTTTACTTAATTTCCGAAGCATTTCGGAAGCAAAAGTATTCAAGGGTTTCATTCTACCACCTGCATCTTGAATTACCAAACTTCCAAACTTACTGGCGTGCTCTTTAGGTGTAATATTTACCTGTAAAATAGAATCTATTTGCTCTTGAGTGGGTCTACTCCTATCGTGTTGATGCCCATCATCTGGACCATGTCCCTGCGCAACACCTGTTAGGGTAAAAGCGAGCAGTAATATGGTGGCAGCTTTGGTTTTTAATTTATTTTTCTTCTTTTCCTTAATCGCGGTTAACTTGCGTTCTAAAGCACCAAACCGTGTGTTTTTGTCGAATAAAATGGCCATTAAGCCCAGGTACAGTAACATGTAACCAATATACGTAACCCATGTACCTAAACGGTCGTGATTAACAGACAAGTGCGAACCTAATTCATCGGGATCAAAACTTGCTTGGAAGAAACGATAGCCACGATGATCCAAAATATTGTTCATATAAATACGGTAATTAAAATCGCCTTCTTCCGGATCGATTATAGTTACTTCGCTGGCAAAGGCAGAATAGCTCTTTTCTGTACCCGGATATTTTTCAGCTATAAAATCGTTTAGCTTCACACTAAAAGGCAATTCTAGAATTTTAGAACCATATTTTAAAGCAATATCTAAACCGGCAATTTCCAATTTCTCGAAAGGCTTACTAAAACCTTGACCACCAAGTAAATTAACGCGTTTGGTTTCACCTCCAGAGGTTACCTTCAACACAACACCATCTTCATCACCGCGAAGCATTTCAGATTTTTTAACCAGCTCAAAATCGCCTTTTACAACGGGTTTCGGAAATACCATTTGCATGTCTGCAATTACGTAACGTGCTCTTAAATTTAAGGGTTGAATACTGTCCTTAACCAGTTTACCAGATTGGCCAGTTGCCATGGTTAAATATTCGCCTTCAAAAGGCGACTGAATAGTTAATTCGCCGTCTTTATAAGTAATATTTACAGCACCATCTACATGGTTATTCAATGAAAAAAGCACATTATGAAGACTCTGTACCTCGCCCATTTTTAGGAAGTGATTGTGCGGAGCACCTCCGCCAGATTCCACAATTTTAAGGTACTCATCGCCTGTATCGCTGGGTACCACGTCTAACTCGGCATTACCTATAAATTGTTCTAACTCAAAAGTAACATCTTGGCCATTGTACGACGTTTGGTAGTAAAAACTGTTGTTAAGTCTTGGTGAAAAATCGACTTCTTTTTCAACAATTTTTCGTTGGGCTACACCATCCACCATATAATCGCCATCAATGTAGGCCGTTAAATAGGTTTTTTGAGATAGGAAAGTATTTTCGGTAGCACCCTCGCGGATGGCCATAATCCCTTCAAAACCAATATAGCGTGTGATACCTGCGCCAATAATGATAAGGATAAAGGACAAGTGAAGCGTTAAAGTAGCCCATTGCTCCTTACGCCAAAGGCGGTATTTTTTTATGTTTCCAATAAAATTAATAGCGAATAAAACCATTATCGCCTCAAACCACCAGGTGTTGTAAATTAAATTTCGGGTATAGGGCGTGGGCGAGGTATCCTGACCGGCATCAAGAAAAGTACCAATGGCCATAGCCACAGCAAAAGCAATAAATAAGAAGGACGTTAATCGTGTTGAGAAAAGGAACTTAGCGAGTTTATTTTGCATCTTTTTTGACTCTAAAAATTGAATAATGCAAATTTACGGCTTTTGTTTTGTAAATAATGACAAAAAAAACAAGTCTTTTTTTAAGAATTTGTTAAAAAAAAATTAAAAAATAAGCCCTCTTTTATTAATAAGCTGATTATCTGGATTGAAAAATATTTAGGTATAAAAAACTACTCATTTTCCGCGCACGGTGTTTTGCGTTTTCAGCAACCTCACCTTCAAAATGGGCATTAATAGTTTCAAGCCATAAATTTAGCCATGCACCAAAGTGTTTTTCTGTAATCACGTGCTTGGTTTCGTGGTCCACACGCACGTGTACGTCCAGAGGATTGCCTTGATATTTATGCTCTAATTTACGTGTCATAAACAGGCTACTCTCCCAAAAGGTTGTTAAATGGTTTATGTGCGCATCCCAATCTGTTATTATTGGATTGAAAAAAGGCCCCAAAAAGGAATCTTTACGCACTTTATCATAAAAGGTACTGACTAAAAAATGTATATCTTCCCGGGTTTCAATAGTTTTTTTTGCTCTCATATCACAAAGATAGGCATCATTCTTTTATATCAAATGAGACTTCGCTATTTTAGCCACATGATAACAGTTAGCATTTTAGGAGCAGGCAATGTAGCCACCCATTTATTTGAAGTCTTTTTACATTCAGAAACAATTAAAATAGTGCAATGGTACAACCGATCGTTACGCGCTTTAGCTATGTATCAGGACCAGGTGGAAACTACTAATAATTTAAACGACTTAAAACCAGCCGATGTTTATATAATTGCCGTTAGCGACGATGCCATTTCTGGACTTTCGGAACAACTTCCATTTAAAAACAGACTTATTGCGCATACCTCTGGCAGTGTAAGTGTATACGATTTGGACAAGAAAAACAGACGTGCCGTATTTTATCCGCTACAAACATTTTCCAAGGGTGTGGCTATTGATATGAGTGCTGTACCTATATGTATTGAAACCACAGAAAAACAAGATGTACCTTTACTTAAAGCTTTAGGCAAGCAAATTGGTTGCCATACGCATAAAGTAAATAGCGAACAGCGGCGCGCCTTACATTTGGCTGCAGTTTTTGTAAACAATTTTACCAACCAATTATACCGCGTTGCCCACGAAATAACAGAACAGGAAGGCGTTGAATTCGATATTTTAAAACCACTTATTTTAGAAACTGCTAATAAAGTGCAAACTATATCGCCCTACTTGGCCCAAACCGGCCCAGCTAAACGAAATGACAAAAAAACGATAAAAAAGCACTTAAAACTGCTTACAAACGAACACCATCAGGCCATTTATAAACTGCTAACCAGTTCTATAAAAAAAACGCACGGCTCGATACCAAGAAATAACTAGAAGTTAATGCTTCAGCGTAAAAAAATAATATAAAAACCCACTATTATGGACTCCAAAAGCTATAAAGAACATTTAGAACATATTACCACGTTTATTTTTGATGTAGACGGCGTGTTAACCGATGGCACTGTTACCGTTTTAACCTCTGGCGACATGCTACGAACCATGAATATTAAGGATGGTTACGCCCTAAAAACCGCCGTTAAGAATGGGTTTAAGGTGTGTATCATTTCTGGTGGCACTAATGAGGGCGTGCGCTCGCGGCTAGAAGGATTGGGTATTAAAGATATTTTTTTGGGATCGCATAATAAAATTGAACAACTTAACATGTACCTAAATCAGCATCATATAAAATTAGAAAACGTTTTGTACATGGGCGATGATATTCCCGATTATCCGGTAATGCAGTTAGTTGGCTTGCCATGCTGTCCGCAGGATGCAGCACCCGAAATTAAAAGTATTTCTAAATATGTTTCGCATAAAAATGGTGGTCAAGGTGCGGCACGCGATGTTATTGAGCAGGTTTTAAAGGTTCAAGACAAGTGGTTTACAGATTTTAATGCGCAATACGATTAAACGCTACTACCTGCATATTTTTTAATTTTATAAAGTCTTTTTTGCCCTATGCTGAATTTCTTGAGGTTAGTGCGTTGGAAAAATTTACTACTTATTGCCTTTGTGCAACTTCTTATTAAATACGCCCTTTTAGAACCTTTTGGGGTAGCCATTACCTTAAATGGGTTTGGCTTTTCCATTTTAGTGGTGGCCACATTGTGCTTGGCTGCTGCCGGCAATATAATTAATGATATTTTCGATCAGGACACCGATAGTATTAACAAACCAAATAGGTTGCTTATTGGTAAGTTTATTTCAGAAAAATCGGCCTACTCGCTTTTTATCGCATTTAATGTAATTGGGGTACTACTTGGCTTTTATTTGGCACATTTAGTAGGCAAACCGGGTTTTTTCGCCGTTTTTGTTTGTGTTTCTGCCCTACTTTATATTTATGCCTCCTATTTAAAACAATTGCCAGTTGTTGGCAATTTGGTTATTTCGGTTTTGGTAGCCTTAAGTTTACTAATTGTTGGTTTGTTTGAGTTACTACCTGCCATTACCGCTTACAACCAACAAACCCAACTAACCTACTTCAAAATTATTGCAGATTACGCCCTATTTGCATTTTTTATAAACCTAATTAGAGAACTGGTAAAAGATTTGGAAGATATACCAGGCGACTATAAATCTGGAATGCGCACACTTCCTATTATTTTAGGACGCACGCGGGCCACTAATATTGCTCTGGCACTTTCTACCATTCTATTAGCTGCTGTAGTTCATTATTTAATTACTTATATGTATGAAAATTTATGGCTGGTTGTGTATTTTCTGATGGCTGTAGTAGCGCCTTTACTTTACATTGTTTTACGCTTGTTTTATGCTAAATTAGTTACAGACTATAAGCAAATAAGTACTATATTGAAACTTATTATGCTAACAGGCATGAGCTCCATGCTTATTTACAAATTTATTTTACTACCATAATGATACACCAACAGCTTAACAATTTTAATTTAATTTTAGCTTCGGGCTCTCCCCGAAGGCAGCAATTTTTTAAAGAGTTAGGTCTGGCGTTTAAGGTAATTTTAAAACCTGTAAAAGAGGAGTTTCCCCCACGCTTGCGTCATTTTGAAATAAGTGACTATTTAGCACAACTGAAAGCCTTGCCTTTTCAAAACAGTTTACAAGCTAACGATATTCTTATTACCAGCGACACCATAGTATGGCACCAACAAAAAGCTTTGGGTAAACCCAAAACACCACAAGAGGCTTTTAACATGATTCAATCCTTAAGTAATACCACTCATGAGGTTATTACTTCCGTCTGTTTTACAACAACCGCTAAACAAAAAACAGTAAATGCGGTTACAAAAGTCACTTTTAAGGCATTAACCGAACACGAAATTTGGCATTACATAACTACTTGTAAACCTTTCGATAAGGCCGGGGCTTATGGTATTCAAGAATGGATAGGCCAAATTGGTATTACCAAAATTGAGGGCTCCTATTTTAATGTAGTAGGCCTGCCAACCCATCTGGTTTATAAAACCTTAATGGAATTCACGGGGTCATAAATATTAGCTAAAATAGTTTTTGTTAAAGGTAATACACCCTATCTTTACCATAAAAAGGACAAAACAATTATGCTATTTTTTCAAACTTATAAATCGGAGTTTTTAGCAAGTATTATCTTGTTAATTATATTACTATTTATTCGCTTTACAGTAAAAACACTTATTCAAAAAATTGGTCAGAAAGCTGGCATAAACGATGCCCGAATTCATTTAATAGTCCGGTACGCCACGGTAACACTTTTTTTAATTTGGATGCTTATTCAGGCTTTTATTTTAGGAACAGAATTTAAAGAACTGGCCCTTATTTTCTCGTCTATATTTGCAGTTCTTGGTATTGCTTTGTTTGCCATTTGGTCTATTTTAAGCAATATTACCTCCGGAATTATTATGTTTTTTAACTTCCCCTATAAAGTAGGAGATAAAATAATGATTCACGACAAAGATTTTCCTATAGAAGCTATTATTGAAGACATTGCCGCTTTTCAACTTCATTTACGAATGGATAACGGCGATTTAGTTACCTATCCTAACAATTTAATTTTACAGAAACCTGTAACACTCTTAAAAAAAGATGCTGTGCTGTATCCGCATGATGATGGAACCGATGCAGTATAAATTTTCGGAAAATTGTTGTAATTTTCAGAAATATGAAAAAAAAGAGAACCACAAAATATAAAAAACACGTTGGTAAATCGCCTGGAACACTTATTTATACGGGCGAAAAAAACAAACAAGCACTCTTTATTGAGTCCTTCGATTATGGACCAGATTTTATAACCGAACAAGAACTCGCACATATTTCCGATGCTTTTCAATACAAATTTACAGATTCAATAACGTGGATAAATATTAATGGTTTAAACCACATAGACGATATTGAAAAAATTGGTAAACATTACAACCTACACCCCTTGGTGTTAGAGGATATTGTAAACACCTCGCAACGCCCAAAAATTGACGAATACGAAGATTATATTTTTGTATCGCTTAAAATGTTATACTACGATGCCGACGAAAATATAACCATAGAACAAGTTAGTATGGTTTTGGGCAATAATTATGTACTTACCTTCCAGGAAGCAGAAGGCGACGTTTTTGATACCGTTCGCGAACGCTTGCGCGCTGGCAAAGGCCGCATTAGAACCATGGGGTCAGATTATTTACTGTATGCCTTAATGGATGCAGTGGTGGACCATTATTATATTGTTAGTGAAACCATGGGCAATAAAGTGGAAGATTTAGAAGATTTACTGTTTAATGGTACCATAAAAGAAGATTTAAGTCAGCAGGTTTTAAACCTAAAAAAAGAATTGCTTAAAGTTAGGCGCGCCATTTTTCCGCTGCGTGAAATAATTAGTCGCATTCAAAAAACAGATAGCCATTTAATTCTGCAAAAAAACCTTCAATTTTACAACGATGTTTACGATCATATAATTCAGCTATCCGATAGTATCGATATTTTTCGGGAAATGATTTGGAGTTTAATGGATATGTACATGACAACCATTAGCAATAAAATGAACGAGGTTATGAAAGTCCTTACCATTATTGCTACTATATTTATTCCGCTAACATTTATTGCGGGTGTTTATGGTATGAATTTCGACCACATGCCAGAGCTTCACTACAAGCACAGTTATTATATTTTATGGCTTGTTATGGTACTTATTTTTATTGGCATGCGGTATTATTTTAAACGCAAAAAATGGCTTTAATGTGCTTTAAATGTAATGCACCATTCCGTTTTTTTTTCAGAAATTATTAAGGCAAAATACCCTAAAAACGGCGGGAACCATTGTTTTAAATATTACTTTTTTGTGGTTCCCAAATCTTTCAAAATTACAAGAGCGCATTGGGGTATTCATAACACAGCAAGCAGATTGTTATTTTAGTTAGGAGCGTTAAAAAAGCTTTAAAATAAAGCAAATGGCCTAGCTCTTTCTTATATTTGGTTTTTTAGCAAACGCCATTATGACAAAAATTTTACGCATTCTATTTTTTGCCTTAATATCCACCTCCCTATCATACGCTCAAAAACCCCAAAAACCAAATAGTTCAGATATATACGAAGCCATAAAAAAGCTTAATTTTTTAGGCTCTGTTTTGTATGTAGCAGCACACCCAGACGACGAAAACACGCGCCTTATCTCCTACTACGCCAATGGTATAAAAGCACGTACGGCTTACTTATCGCTTACACGCGGCGATGGTGGTCAAAACCTGATTGGTCCGGAAATTAGAGAGCTTTTAGGTGTTATTAGAACCCAAGAGCTTTTAGCTGCCAGACGTATAGATGGCGGTGAACAACTCTTTACCCGAGCCAACGACTTTGGCTATTCCAAACACCCAGACGAAACCTTTGCTATTTGGAACAAAGAAGCCGTTTTAAGCGATGTGGTTTTGGCTATCAGACGGTTTCAACCAGACATTATAATTAACCGTTTTGATCATCGTAGTCAAGGAAGAACACACGGCCACCATACAGGTTCGGCGCTATTAAGTTTGGAAGCTTTTGAATTGGCTAACCAAGCTTCGGTTTATCCAAAACAATTAGATAGTTTAACGACTTGGCAACCAAAACGCCTTCTTTTTAATACCTCTTGGTGGTTTTATGGTAGTCAGGAAAAATTTGATGAAGCCGATAAAAGTAATTTAATAGGCATTGAAACAGGCACCTATTATCCTTCTAAAGGTTTAAGTAACCCAGAAATAGCCGCTTTAAGTAGAAGTCAGCACAAGTCGCAAGGATTTGGTAATACAGGATCTCGGGGCTCCGCTATGGAGTATCTTGAACTCATAAAAGGAACAATGCCCAACCCGCCTTACAACCTATTTGATGGTATAGACACCACTTGGAACAGGCTAAAAGGTGGTGCGGCAATAGGAACCCTATTAAAACAGGTTGAAGCGCAGTATGATTTTAAAAATCCGGCAGCTTCAATTCCGCAATTAGTAGCAGCCTATAAAGCTATACAAGCGCTTGAAAACAGCACTTGGAAAACAGTTAAATTGAAAGAAATAAAAGCGGTAATAGCAGCATGCGCCGGGTTATTTTTGGAGGTCGTTGCAGAAACAAACCAAGTTACCTCAAACCAAACGGTTGTACTTTCGTTGGAAGCCATAAACAGAAGCAAAGCGCCAATTACGCTAGAAAGTTATACAAACGCCAACGGTATAGAAAAAACCATAAATTCAGCTCTAGTGAATAATAAAAAGTTACAAATTACCGACAGTTTACTTACTCCAGATGCCAATAAAAGTCCTATTACCACACCTTATTGGTTAACCCAAAAAGGAACTTTAGGTATGTATAAAGTACCCAATAGTAAGCTAATAGGCAAACCTGAAACTCCCAGCGTGTTTCAGGTAACATTTCAAGTTACTATTGCAGGTACCACAATTCCGTTTACCAAGCCAATTGTGTATAAAACAAACGATCCAGTAAAAGGTGAAGTGTATAAACCTTTCGAAATTATACCAGAAGCCGCTGTTAAAATAGCAGAAAAAGTTATTATTTTCGATACTGAAAACTCCAAACAAATTCCCGTAATTGTAAAGGCTGGAAGGGCAAATATTTCTGGCAATGTTCATATTGAAGTACCCGAAGGCTGGTTGGTTTCTCCCAAAAATGCTGTTGTAACCATTCAAAATAAAGGAGCTGAAGAAACAATACTATTTTCCATTACACCCCCAAAAAATAACAGTGAAGGCTATATTAAACCGGCCATTACCATACAGGAAAACATTTACACAAACGAACTTATTGAAATAGATTACAACCACATACCTTTTCAGACAGTTTTACTACCTAGCGAAAGTAAGGTGGTACGCCTAAATATTAGTAAAAAAGGCAAAAACATAGCTTATATTGCTGGAGCTGGCGATATGGTTCCAGAAAGCTTACAGCAAATTGGCTATCAGGTAACTATTTTAGAACCAGATGCTATAACCGCCAAAAACTTACAAAATTTTGATGCGGTTGTATTAGGTATTCGCGCTTACAATACCGTAGAAACCTTAAAATTTAAACAGGCTATTTTATTCGATTTTGTAAAAAATGGTGGTAACATGATTGTACAATACAATACCAGCCATGAATTGGTAACCAACAAACTAGCCCCTTTTCCTTTGCAGCTATCCCGGAACCGCGTAACCAACGAGGCCGCCGCAGTTACTTTTGTAGCACCTCATCATCCTGTTTTAAATGAACCAAATAAGATTACGCAAGCGGATTTTGAAAACTGGACGCAAGAACGTGGCTTGTATTTTCCCGATTCATGGGGTAGTCAATTTACACCTATTTTATCTATGCAGGATAAGGGCGAAACACCTAAACTAGGCAGTTTGCTTGTTGCAAAATACGGTAAAGGCTACTACGTTTATACCGGTTTAAGCTTTTTTAGAGAGTTTCCTGCCGGCGTTTCGGGTGCTTACAGGCTATTTGCCAATATGCTATCTTTAGGAAATTAAACATTAAAAATATATCCGGAATATGATACAAGATAAATACCAATGGAAAAAAATGTATACCATACTACTGGTAGCTAACATACTTTACATAATCGCGTTTTATTTTATTATGCAAGCCTTTTAATTATGCAAACACTGGACTGGATTGTACTGTCAATTACCTTAATAACAATTGTTGCCTACGGAACCTACCAAACGCGTGGCAGCAAAAATGTACAGGATTTTTTAAAAGGCGGTAATAGTTCCAAATGGTGGACTATTGGTTTATCTGTAATGGCCACACAAGCTAGTGCTATAACCTTTTTGTCTACACCTGGTCAAGCTTTTAACGATGGTATGGGTTTTGTTCAATTTTATTTCGGACTACCAATAGCCATGATTGTAATCTGCATGGTTTTTATACCCTTGTATCACAGATTAAATGTGTACACAGCTTATGAATTTCTAGAAAACCGATTCGATTTAAAAACCAGAACCTTAACGGCCTGTCTCTTTTTAATTCAACGTGGCTTGGCAGCTGGTATTACTATTTTTGCACCGGCCATTATTTTATCTGTGGTTCTGGGTTGGAATTTACTGCTTTTAAACATTATAATTGGCATACTTGTTATTATTTACACCGTGTCTGGCGGTACTAAAGCGGTTAACGTAACACAAAAACACCAAATGGTTGTAATTTTTACCGGTATGGTGGTGGCTTTTATTCTTATTGTTAACAAGCTGCCAGACAACATTACGTTTAGTAATGCGCTGGATATTGCAGGGGCTAGTGGTAAAATGAATATTTTAGATTTTTCATTCGATTTAGATAATAGGTATACCGTTTGGACAGGCCTTATTGGTGGCACCTTTTTAATGCTGTCGTATTTTGGAACAGACCAAAGTCAGGTTCAACGCTATGTTTCTGGAAAATCGGTACGGGAAATGCAACTAGGTCTTATGTTTAATGGCCTCTTTAAAATTCCTATGCAATTTTTTATTTTACTAGTTGGGGTTATGGTTTTCGTGTTTTATCAATTTAACCAAGCGCCTGTAAACTTTAACCCGGTAGCTACGCAAGTGGTTTTAGATACAGAATTTGCCTCGGAATTTGAAAGTATTCAAGCGGAACAGGATGCCGTATTTAACAAGAAACAAACCCTTATAGCTCAATTTATTGCAGACAAAAACGAAAATACAATTGCCGAAGTTGCACAGGCAAACGCCAAAAATGATAGCTTACGAAAACGAGCGCGCTATTTAATTGACAAGGCTGGCGACGTAAAAGGCATTAAAGTGGAAAGCAACGACAAAGATTACGTTTTTATCAGTTTTATACTAAACAACCTACCCAAGGGCTTAATTGGTTTGTTGTTGGCTGTTATTTTAAGCGCGGCCATGTCCAGCACCTCAAGCGAACTAAATGCTTTAGCATCTACCACTACTATTGATTTGTATAAAAGAAATACACGACCGCGCTCCGATTCGGAAATGGTAAAAATCTCTCGTTGGTTTACATTTGGTTGGGGTATTGTGGCGATACTAGTGGCTTGTATTGCTAATTTGGCAGAAAACTTAATTCAGTTGGTAAATATTATTGGCTCCATATTTTATGGCAATGTTCTAGGTATTTTCCTACTGGCATTTTTTGTTAAATGGGTAAAAGGCAAAGCCGTTTTTACGGCCGCTATCATAACGCAAATTTTAATAATACTGCTGTTTTTACTGGATTTATACCAAATTATTAACTTACCATTTTTATGGCTTAACTTTATTGGTTGTGCCATTGTAATGGCCATAGCCATGCTGCTACAACTTAAAACAAAATAGACTCATACGGCACTTTTAAAAATTTTTTAATCAAGATCTAGGGTTCAAAGCAGTTTATTTTGTAAAGTACAAATTACTTTTAGTAATAAATATTTGTCAATATGTAAAGTTTACATTACATTTATGATATAAATATAGATATCCTATGAAAACAAATTATTTATTACCGCATAAGTATAAACCACTGGGATGGATTTTATTAATACTGGGGACAATTTTTGGTATTACTGTATATGTTTTAGGCTTTGATTCGGATGTTTTAACCATTAAGGTTTTAAATATTTATAACGGCTCCGATTTTTTTAATAAAACAGACGTGGGCTGGTTTATACTTCAAGACAATAGTATTTTAGACGAACTAGCCGCCTTACTTATTATTTTTGGCGGACTACTGGTTGGTTTCACTAAAGAGAAAATTGAAGACGAATTTATATACAAACTTCGCTCCGAATCGCTTGTATGGGCCATTGTTGTAAATTATGCTATTTTAGCGTTTACTGTTTTGTTTGTGTACGATATGCTATTTTTTGATGTTTTAATTTTTAACATGTTCACGCCTCTATTTATTTTTATTATTCGCTTTAACTTTTTAAAATTTAAATCTACTGAAGATGACCAATAATTTAAAAGTAGAGCGCGCCCGCCATAACATGACACAAGCTGATTTAGCCAAGGCTATTGGAGTTTCCAGGCAATCTATTAATGCTATTGAAAAAAACAAATTTGTGCCATCAACTGTTTTAGCTTTAAAGTTAGCCCGACTATTCAACAAACCCGTAGAGGCCTTATTTATATTAGAGCCTTCCGATGATTAATAAAAAAAAAGCGACACATTAAAGTGTCGCTTTTATATTGCCTAAAAATTTTTACAAACAGGACGCATACTTTTGTAAAGCTGGTAAAGCATCTGCTTTTTTAGCTACCTGCCCTGCCGCTTTAACAACTGCAGTACAAGAGGAAAAATAAGCTGCAACCTGCTTTTTGAAATAATTAATACCGCGTGTGGCACTTAAAATCTCAAATACTGCCTTTTCATTAGTGCGCTTCACAAAAAGCTCGTTGTAGTTGTTGGAAAACCAAATACCATAAGCCCCTGCATGATTAATTTCCATATTTCTGGAATAAATGGTTAGATTACCAATAATGTCTACCTCCTTAAGCAGGGCAGGCTTCTTGTCAACTATAACCATTACATATTTAGCGCTACCATGCGCTTCAGAGTTTAAAATAACCGAAGCGATTTCGGAATTTTTAAACCGTTCCGTTTTTGCATTTTCATCTAATTTGAACGCAATTTTATTGGCGCCAATTCTTATGGATTTTGTTGGCTGTGGTATTTTAACCATACCACTTTTAACACTTCCATCCGTAACAAATAAGGTTCCGGATAACCATTCCGCTTCTTGCGACACAGCTGTCACGGAAAGTAATACTAGTATGCTGAAAAAACCAAGACGCCTAATCATTAGTTAGCGCCCCACTCTTTCAACGATTCTTCGTTAAATTTAACGTATTGCATATTCCCTGCTTTTTTTGAAGCTTCTAAAGATTCTTTAGCAAGTTTAATAGCATTTTCTTTATCGCCAGCGCGCGCATAAATTAACGCCTGTTGTCTTATTTGATAAAAAGCAGGCTCTTCCATCATATTAATGGCTTTATCAATCCATTCTTTAGCTTGCTTTATGTCCTTTCCTTCATTGTAATAATAAGCAGCCGAAGCGTAATAATCGCTTGCTTTAGGTGTCCCATTTAAAGCACTGTTTATAGACTTTAAAACTTTCTCGTCTGTTGGAACCATAAAAGGCACACGCACCGACGTATTTTCCCACTTAATTTCCATGACAGCGGAATCCGTTTTAATATTGTTAATATCAATAGTAAAGGTTTCTACCAAAGCTGGTGTTTTTTCTGCTTTTATTTTAGCAATAGCAACCACTTTACTCTCATCCCAGTTTCTTGGCGTTCCCCAATTATTGGTATCCGAATAAAAATAAACTTCCCAAATAGAAGCTCCTGGCTTTGTAAATAACGCGTAAGATCCTGCCTCCAAATTGTAATCATTTATGGTAACCGGATCGCTAAACGTAACAACCGTATTTTTGTTGGCTCCCGTGCGCCACATTTTATCGTAGGCTTCTAAACCACCAAAAATGGTACGCCCTTTAACACCTGGTCGCGAATATTCGATGGTAACATCGGTTAATCCAACTTTTTGTTCTACCTTACTAAACGGACTAGACTCCGGTGTAGAAACTTGCGCCTGTAAGCCAATGGTGCATACCAAAGCGGCAAAACATAAAACTACTTTTTTCATGAATATAAAATTTAATTGGTTCTTATTAATTGTCAAAAATACAGGTAAAGCATTCTAATTTTTGTTAAGTAAAACTTAAATAACTCGGCGCTTGTAGTTTCCTAAATTACTAATTGATGCAAATAACTCGCAAATTTTTAGGAATTTATGTCCGTGGTTTTATCCATTTTTTCAATAAAAAAGCCCCATACAATCCACGTTATAGCTAATTTCCATTTGCTTAAATGTTAAAATAATACGTTTTTTAAAATGGTATTAGCTTTCTTTTACTTCAACCTAAAAATAAAAAATTACCAGCAAATTATGTGTCGCATTTTTAATCTATGTGTTAATAAGCAGCATAAAAACAGCAAAATACGGGTTTTAAAACGCTGTTTTTAAGCGCTAAACAATTCTATTTAAACAAGCGCTTCAACTCCCTAAAACAGGAAGATGGCAGCTGTAGTAACCTGTGTTAATAAAAGAATAAACCCCCATAAAAAACCTTTTAAAAGCCCTATCTTTATGTGAGAAAATTTTATAAAATTAGTGTTTAACTTTTGATTAAAATTGTTAAACATTTTGTATCTTTACCGAAGAATTTTACTATTATGGCAAAAAAGAAAAACATGACACCGGACAAGCTTATTTCATTTTACATGGACTATGTTTTAATGCACAATCAGGCGCCAAAAAGCGTGTATGCATTTGCAAAAGACAATAATTTTGATGAAGCCGATTTTTACAAACACTTTGCGTCGTTTGAAGCTTTAGAGAAAGCTATTTTCAAAATATTTTTCAACAACACCATGCGTGTTTTAGAAGCTAGCGAAGACTACCAAAGCTTTGATGCAAGAAATAAATTATTGAGCTTCTATTTCACGTTTTTTGAAAACTTAACAGCCAACCGCAGTTACGTAGTTTATGCCTTAAAAGATAAAGGCCCAAAAGCCATGTCGACTTTGTCCGAACTTAAGCAAGCGTTCAAGAAATTTATTGACACTTTGGATATCGAGTCGATAGACATTAAAGAGCCGCGGATAACAAAGCTTCAGGACTACACCAAGCAGGAATCATTTTGGATTCAACTTATGATGGTCATGAAATTTTGGATGGATGATACATCTGCTTCTTTTGAAAAAACAGATATTTTTATTGAAAAAGCCATTAACGCCGGATTTGATTTAATGGATGTCAAACCTCTTAAAAGTGTTTTAGATTTAGGAAAATTTCTTTTTAAAGAAAAAATGCACTAAAAAGCCTATGAAAACTATTGATAGCATTCCTACTAGCAAAATACAACGCGCTAGTAAACTTGTAAAAACAGGTGCCAAAGTTGGCGTAAATTATATTAAATATTATGGCGATAAGCTTACTAAATCGGAACTAGAAGCCAAAGAAAAGCTCAATCAAAATAATGCAGAAGATATTTACAACGGCCTTAAACAACTTAAGGGCAGCGCCTTAAAAGTGGCTCAAATGTTAAGCATGGAAAAAAGTATTTTACCACAAGCTTACGTTGAAAAATTTTCGTTAGCGCAGTTTTCTGTGCCCCCATTGTCGCCGCCTTTGGTTATAAAAACCTTCAAAAAATATTTTGGTCAGGCACCAGATGCTATTTTCGATAGTTTTAATTCCACCTCGGTTAATGCTGCTAGTATTGGGCAAGTGCATATAGCTGAAAAATATGGCAAAAAATTAGCTGTTAAAATACAGTATCCTGGCGTAGCGGATAGCATTCAATCGGATTTAGCGATGGTAAAACCCATTGCTATTCAAATGTTTAATATAAAGGGTAAAGACTCCGACAAGTATTTTAAAGAAGTAGAAAATAAATTAGTTGAAGAAACAAATTACAACCTAGAACTTGCGCAAAGTCTTGAAATTGCCGAAGCTTGTAAACACATACCATATTTAAAGTTTCCAAGCTATTATCCTGAATTTTCCTCGGAACGCATTATTACCATGGATTATATGGTAGGTAAGCACTTGTCGGAATTTACGGCCGTTAATACCAACCAAGACCTATCCAACCAAATCGGACAATCGTTATGGGATTTTTATATGTTTCAAATTCACAAACTAAAAAAAGTTCATGCCGATCCGCATCCTGGTAATTTTTTAATTAGTGATGAAGGCAACTTAATTGCATTAGATTTTGGTTGTATGAAAACCATTCCAGAAACGTTTTATGTACCTTATTTTGAACTAGCTGAAAAATCGTCCATAGATAACAAAGATATATTTCGTCAGAAACTATTTGAATTAGAAATTTTAAAACCAGAAGATTCCGATAGCGAATTGCAGTTTTTTACCGATATGTTTCATGAAATGTTAAGCATTTTTACCCAGCCATTTCACTCGGAAATTTTCGATTTTTCTGATGCCCAATTTTTTGGACGAATAGCCGATTTAGGCGAAAAATATTCAAAAAACACCGAATTACGTAAAATGAATGGTAACCGTGGATCTAAACATTTTATTTATATGAACCGTACTTTCTTCGGTTTGTACAATTTAATGTTCGATTTAAAGGCCCAAAACATTAAAATTAACAACTTTAATACCCTATGATAACCCGTTTTAGCCTAGCAGACATCTCTAATATGGAGCACCTGTATAAAATAAATCTTATTAACAGTTGCTCTGGCTTTAAATCGGCTAACTTAATAGCTACAAAATCGGCCGCAGGCTTGGAAAATGTCGCTATTTTTAGCTCGGTAACTCATGTAGGATCGGAGCCGCCTTTACTAGGTGTGTTTATGAGGCCAACAACGGTTACCCGGCATACGTACGACAATATTAAAGAAACCGGGGTTTACACCTTAAACCATGTGCACCAGAACATAATAAAGGAAGCCCACCATACTTCGGCTAAATACCCACGCGAGATATCAGAGTTTACTATGGCTGGCTTAACCCCAGATTATAAACCGGGTATTAGCGTGCCTTTTGTAGCTTCGGCTCCAGTACAAATGCACATGAAATTTGTTGAAGAATATCCTATAAAAGCCAATGGTACCATATTAATTATTGGGCGCATAACCGATTTATTTATTCAGGAAGATTTAATAGAACCTGACGGCTTTGTAAACCTTTCTAAAGGTAAAGTTGCCACCATTAACGGTTTGGATGGTTATGCCGTTCCTAGTTTAAACGAACGCCACGCCTACCAGCGACCTAAAAATAGTTTAATAAAATAAATATGAAAATTCTTGTAACTGGCGCAACAGGATATATAGGTAAACGCCTTATACCGCTGCTTGTTCAAGATGGCCATCAAGTGGTGTGTGTGGTACGCGATATTTTGCGGGCAGACGCCAATTATTTAGAAGAACCACATATCCAATTTATTGAAGCCGATTTTTTAAAACCAGACACCTTAAAACGCATCCCTACAGATATAGATGTGGCGTATTATTTAATGCACTCCATGTCCAATACTTCCAAGGATTTTGAAGAACTAGAGGCAGAATGTGCACAGAATTTTAAAAACATTATTGGCCAAAGTAAGGCCCAACAGGTTATTTATTTAAGTGGTATTACCAACGATAAAGAGCTGTCTAAACACCTGCGGTCGCGCAAACAAGTAGAGGACATTTTAAAATCTGATAAGTACGCCACAACCATTTTTAAGGCGGGAATAATTGTGGGCTCGGGCAGTTCGTCTTTCGAAATTATTAGGGATTTGGTAGAAAAATTGCCTTTTATGATTGCGCCAAAATGGCTAAACACGCGTACCCAACCGCTAGCTGTTCGCGATGTGTTAAGCTACCTTTCCAAAAGTGCTGGCAATGCAATGCTTTACAATAAAACATACGATATTTTTGGCCCCGAAATCTTGTCGTACAAACGCATGTTATTGGAGTTTGCAGAGGTGCGTAAACTGAAACGTTATATTGTAACCGTTCCAGTTATGACCCCAAAACTATCCTCTTATTGGCTTTATTTTGTTACATCAACGTCCTACAAATTAGCATCATCGTTAGTAGACAGCATGGGGGTACAAATAATAGGAAATCCTAGCAATATTAATCAATTACTAAATATTACACCACTTTCTTATAAGGAAGCGGTGTCCTTGGCCTTCGAAAAAATAGAACAAAACAGTATTATTTCCAGTTGGAAAGATTCCATGGTTAGTAGCGGTCGGTTAAAAAACAGCTTTCATAAATATGTAAATGTTCCCAAATTTGGCTGTTTTAAGGATTATAAAGAATTGCCAATAACCAATGCCCAAGAAACCATACGGAAAATTTGGGCCATAGGCGGCCAAACAGGCTGGTACTACGGCACGTTTTTATGGCGTATTCGTGGTTATATGGATAAAATGGTTGGCGGTATTGGCTTGCGCCGTGGCCGCACCAGTCCTACCGAATTGCATGTAGGCGACTCGTTAGATTTTTGGCGTGTCATTTTTGCAGATAAAGAAAAACAAAAACTCCTATTATATGCCGAAATGCGCCTACCTGGCGAAGCTTGGTTAGAATTTAAAATTGAAGATAACAAACTAAAACAAACCGCTACATTTAGACCACGTGGTTTAGCAGGGCGCCTTTATTGGTATAGCGTTATGCCATTTCACGGGTTTATTTTTAAAGGCATGATTAGTAAAATAGCTTCTTAATTGAAAAAACAACATTTACCCACCAAAACATGTCCCGTGTGCCACTTGCCATTTACATGGCGCAAAAAATGGCGCAACAACTGGGAACATGTAATTTATTGTAGTGAACGATGCAAACGAAACAAGACAGCAAAACATTAGTGTGGTTTACAACCAACCTCCGTACCCAAGACAATACCGTTTTAAACAAGGCTTTGGCTCAAAAAAAACCTGTTATAGCTATTTATTGTTTTGACCCAAGGCAGTATGCTTTAGGAAAATATGGCTTTAAAAAAACCGAAAAATACCGCGCTAAATTTACCATTGAAAGTGTTTTGGATTTAGAAAAGCAGTTGAAAACATTAAATATACCGCTGTTGGTGTATCACGATTTACCTGAAACCATAATACCTCAAGTTTGTAAAAAGCACGAAGTAGATGCGTTGTATTACCAAAAAGAATTTACACACGAGGAGCTGCAAATCATACAAGCGCTTAAAGCAAATTTAGACCAATCTGTTGCCACTTTCGATTATTTAGACCAGTTTTTATACCATCCAAATACGGTTCTTGATAATTTTAAAAGTATTCCGAATGTGTTTACTAATTTTAGAAAGATTGTTGAAAAAAAATGCCGTGTACAACCGCTTCAATCACCAACCAAGCAAACACCGTTTCCTTTCAACGCAGATACACAGATACCTAGATTGGCTACTTTGGGGTTTTCTAATTTTGAAACACATCCAAAAAGTGCCTTCCCATTTCTGGGTGGCGAAACAGAAGCCAGCAAGCGTTTAAACGCCTATGTTTTTGAAAGCAAAAAAATAGAGGTTTACAAAAAAACCCGTAATGGCCTACTTGGCGTTGATTATAGCTCTAAATTTTCGGCATGGCTGGCAAACGGCTGTATAAGTGCACGACAAATTTATTGGGCGGTTAAAAACTTCGAAAAATTACACCTAAAAAACCAATCTACTTACTGGCTAATATTTGAGTTAATTTGGCGCGATTTTTTCAAATACATAGCCTTACAACACGGCTCGGATATATTTAAACTGGCCGGTATTACCAAACAGGAATACACATGGAAAACCCATGCCTATGCTATTAAACAATGGTGTGCTGGAACCACGGCAGAACCTTTTGTAAATGCCAATATGATAGAGCTGAATAAAACAGGATGGATGAGCAACAGAGGCCGACAAAACGTGGCTTCATATTTTGCTAAAACACAAGCATTGGACTGGCGCATTGGTGCCGCTTATTTTGAATCTTTACTAATAGATTACGACGTGCACAGTAATTATGGTAATTGGCTTTACGTGGCTGGCGTGGGTAACGATCCGCGTAACCGAACATTTAATGTAAAACTCCAAGCCGACCGTTACGATTCGCATGGGAAATTTCAAAAAACTTGGCTACAAAACATTTTATTTGAATGAAAACACTCCGACTCATTTTAGGCGATCAGTTACATATTAAACATTTTTGGTTTAAAACCGTGGATCCCAATGTGGTGTACGCCATGTTTGAAATGAAACAAGAAACCGATTACGTTACGCACCACATACAAAAGGTTATTGGTTTTTTTGCTGCCATGCGCGAATTTGCCAAAACATTAGAAAACGCTGGACACACGGTAGTTTATTACAAAATATTGGACAACACAAACACCCAAAATTTAGTTTCAAATATTGAAGCAGTTATAAAACAGCAGGCTATTACAAAATTCGAATACCAATTACCCGATGAGTATAGACTGGATAAGCAGCTAAAAGACTTTGTAAACAGCCTACAAATAGAAAGCGAGGTAACAGATTCGGCTCATTTTTACACCAAGCGAACTGATTTACAAACCTTTTTTAAAGGAAAAAAACAATACCTCATGGAGTCGTTTTACCGAGACATGCGTAAAAAGCACGACATCTTAATGGCCATGGGTAACCCAGAGGGCGGCAAATGGAATTACGATAAATCCAATCGTAAAAAATGGAAAAACTCCCCAGAAATACCAAGCTACAAACTATTTTTAAACGATGTTTCGGAGGTCGTTTCAGACATTAAAAATGCACAAATAAACACCATTGGTAACTGGGAAGAAAAAACATTCCACTACCCTATTACCAGGACACAAGCGTTAGAACAACTAAAATATTTTTGCGAAAACTTATTAGCGCATTTTGGCGACTATCAAGATGCCATGCACACCAATGAAGTATTTTTATTTCATTCCCGTTTGTCCTTTGCCATGAATTTAAAACTAATTTCAGCAAAAAATGTCGTTGATACCGTTCTTAATTACTACCGGAAACATGAAAATAACATAGATATTTCGCAGGTGGAAGGTTTTATACGCCAAATTATTGGCTGGCGGGAATACATGCGTGGTATGTATTGGGCCTTTATGCCAGAATTTAAGGCAGAAAATTATCTTGAAAACACCAATCCGTTAGCAGATTTTTTCTGGACTGGTAATACAAAAATGGCCTGTTTAAAGCACGCCATAACCAACTCTTTAGACAATGCCTATGCCCACCATATTCAACGTTTAATGATTACCGGTAACTATGCCTTATTAACACAAACAAATCCAGATGAAGTAGATGATTGGTATTTAGGTATTTATGCCGATGCCGTGGAATGGGTTCAACTACCCAATACAAGAGGTATGAGTCAGTTTGCCGATGGCGGAAAAATAGCCACAAAACCCTATGTTTCCTCTGGGTCCTACGTTCAGAAAATGGGAAACTACTGCGATAATTGTCATTATAACTACAAAAAGAAAACAGAGGAAGACGCCTGTCCGTTTAATAGTTTGTATTGGAATTTTTTAGACGAAAAACGATCGGTACTTGCTTCTAATAGGCGCATGAAAATGATGTATCATATCCTAGATAAAATGGCAAGCAACGAACTTACCGCAATAAAAAAACGCGCCCAACATATTATTGCAAATCAAGATGCATACTAACCGCGAACATATAAATATTGTTTGGTTTAAACGCGATTTGCGTTTGGAAGATCATGAACCTTTGTACAAAGCACTTCAAGAAAAAGAACCCGTTTTATGCTTGTTTGTTTTCGAACAAATTTTACTAGAAGATGCGCATTACAGTAAACGCCATTGGGATTTTATTAAAGAATCTGTAAGCGATTTAAATAGGCAACTTCACACCTACAACACCAAGGTATTGGCGGTTAATTCCGATATTATTTCTATTTGCAACTTATTATCCGATACCTACCATATAAAACAAGTGTTCTCGCATCAAGAAACAGGCATTCAAATTACGTTTGATAGAGATAAAAGCTTTAAACGTTACTGTAAAAACAATTTAATAACCTGGACGGAAAGTGTAAACAATGGTGTGGTAAGAGGTATAAAAAATAGAAATGCGTGGTTTGATAGTTGGAATAATTACATGATGACACCACAGCTGCCTTTTTTAGCAAAAGCTGAACAGTTTCTGGATTTGCAAAAAATAACAACCATAGAAAAGCAGTGCCAGGTAACTAATTTAAAAACAGAAAACAACAAACCCTTTCAAGTTGGCGGTACGGCTATGGCTCAAAAATATCTGCATTCATTTTTAGGTGGCAGATATAAAAATTACATGTTTCATATTTCTAAACCAGCTCTATCACGCAAAAGCTGTAGCCGGTTATCCCCTTATATTGCATGGGGCAACCTATCGGTAAGGCAGGTATACCAAGCGGCAAAAAATGTAAAAACAACAGGGCCAAACAATAAGCAGTTGGCTGCATTCCGATCGAGGTTACGCTGGCAGGCGCATTTTATTCAAAAGTTTGAAATGGAACATATAATGGAGCAAGCCAGTGTTAATAAAGGTTACCATAAGTTGAAAAAAAACATTTCGGAAGCTTACCAAAAGGCATGGCGTGAAGGGCAAACAGGCTTTCCTTTAGTGGATGCTAGTATGCGTTGTTTAAATGAAACTGGCTATGTTAATTTTAGAATGCGCGCACTCTTGGTTTCATTTTTCACCCACATATTGTGGCAACCTTGGCAGGATGCTTCAAAACACTTATCAAGACAGTTTTTAGATTTTGAACCAGGTATTCATTTTCCACAATTACAAATGCAAGCTGGCGAAACAGGTATAAATAATTTACGTATTTACAATCCTATTAAAAATAGTTTAGAACACGATCCAGACGGTAGTTTCATAAAAAAATGGGTTCCAGAACTTAAAAATTTAGAACTTCCCTTTGTACACGAGCCGTATTTAATGACTGCTTTAGACCAACAATTTAATAACTTCCAATTAGGTGTTCATTATCCAAAACCAATTGTAGACCTAAAAAAGCAACGCAAACATGCTAGCGATGTGCTCTGGAATATGAAAAAAAATAAAACAGTATACACCGAAAGCTTGCGTATCCTGCAAAAACACACCATCGATAACCGCTCCAAACTCCTAGATAACGACGATTAACAGCCCGTTTGTAAAACATCTGTTAATTTTTGTTTAACTTTTTCGGATATTACTTAAACATTTTGTAAATTTGAATTCAAATAACAGGTATTTTGATTTTAAATAGTACATATCACGAAAAAGACCACAAGAAAATCATTGAAGATTTAATTGGCAAACCATACAGTTTTCTAGAAGCTTTTAAACTAAAAGGTATTGGGTCCAAGCGCATGATTATTAATGAAACTAGCCCAAATTTAGAACCTTATTTAAACCGGGTTAGCGATGTAAACTACGCCAATATAGAAATGCGTCCTGGCGGCATCATTATTTACATAAATAAAGGTTTACAAAATTTTTCGTGGATAATACCATATTATCAATTAGTTATTTACAAAACCAATGGTGCCAGCATTCATGCCCAAGGAAAGTTTATAAATTTTAAGAACAATACCACGTTCAAAGAAAATAAAAAATTCTTTAAACGCTTGCTTCAAAATAAAATAGATTACGACGAACGCTACAAATTTATAGATCTGTAATGACACTAAAAGATTATGAAATTGACCGCATTATTGAAATGGCTTGGGAAGACCGCACAACCTTCGAAGCTATAAAATTTCAGTTTGGTTTGGAAGAACAGGATGTAATTAACCTCATGCGTCGGGAAATGAAACCTAGTAGTTTCCGAATGTGGCGTAAACGCGTACAAGGCAGAAAAACAAAACACGCCAAGTTGCGCGGGTTTGAAAAAGGGCGCTTTAAGTGTAGCCGCCAAAAACAAATTACACACAACAAAATAAGTAAACGCTAATCGTGCTTTGCCAGTAAATAATTACGGGACAGCACACAAAAAAAAGACTATGAAAACAGACACACTAAATGCCAACATTTTAAATACCAATAAGCTAAATGGTTTTTCAACCGAAGATATTGGAGACGACCACTTATACACGGGTTTAGAAACCCCCATGAAACCAGATGCCTTTAAAATTTCGGATAACGAAAAAAAACAGCGTATTGCCTTATTATTTGAAGAAATAATGGATGTTATGGGCTTAGATTTAACAGACGATTCTCTTAAAGGAACGCCAGACCGTGTAGCAAAAATGTACATAGATGAAATTTTTTCAGGTTTAAATCCTAAAAACAAACCAAAAGTTGCATTGTTTGAAAACAAATATCAGTACAACCAAATGCTGGTGGAAAAGGATATTACCTTCTACTCCAATTGTGAACACCACTTTGTGCCAATTATAGGTAAAGCGCATGTGGCCTACATTTCTGCCGGAAAAGTAATTGGTTTATCTAAACTAAACCGCATTGTACAATATTACGCCAAGCGCCCCCAAGTGCAGGAACGCCTAACAAACCAAATAGCCATGGAGTTAAAAGGCACTTTGGGTACAGAGGACATAGCTGTAATTATAGATGCCAAACACCTATGTGTATCGTCTAGAGGAATAAAAGATAACACATCGGCAACAGTTACAGCTTATTATGGTGGTGCCTTTAACACACCAGAAAAAATTGCCGAATTACAAAATTATATAAATAGCTAAAATTATGGATACAATAGAACGTGCTCTAGAATTTGAACGAACCAAATTAAAATCGTTATCTACGAGCGATAGAATAAAAATTTCAAGAGAAGCCAAAGCGTTAATACTCGACTTAAATCAAATTTATAAAAAGAAGAAAGACGAGCGCATAATGGATATTATGAAACGACTAACAGCCATAAAACGCAAAGTTGAAAAACGCTTAAAAGGTAATCCATTAACCACGTAATAAAATACTAAATGAAAACTTACATAATCATTGGTGGTAGCAAAGGCATTGGTCTTGCTATCACCAAAAATTTATTAGAACAACACGAAGTAATTAACTTAAGCCGGACGGCTCCAGAAATTGAACATCGTAACTTAACACATTACAACGTTGACATTCTGGAAGATAATTTACCAGATTTGGAGCAAGCAGACGGACTAATTTACTGCCCTGGTAGCATAAATTTAAAACCAGTAGGCCGTTTAAAACTAGATGACTTCCGTTCGGATTTTGAAATAAATGTGATAGGTGCAGTAAAAGCCATGCAAAAATACCTGCCTGTTTTAAAAAAAGGCGACAAACCTGCTATGCTATTTTTTAGCACCGTGGCTACAAAATTGGGTATGCCTTTCCATGCTAGTGTAGCTGCAGCCAAATCTGCTGTAGAAGGCTTGGTAAAATCTGTAGGCGCAGAATTAGCACCAACAGTTCGCGTCAATGCCATAGCACCAACTGTTACAGATACCTCTTTAGCGGCCAATTTATTACGTAATGATAAAATGGTTGAAAACATGACAGAGCGCCATCCGCTTAAGAAATTTTTAAACCCTACTGAAGTGGCACAAATGGCTGCATTTTTATTATCGGATCAAGCCGCTTCAATTTCAGGACAGATATTTGAAATGGATTGCGGTATCGTATCGTTCAAACTATAATTTATGAAACACTTTTTTATTTTTATTCTTATGCTAAGCTTATTTAAAAATACATCGGCACAAAGCCAACCAACACAATCTATTTACGACATAGCCATTAATGGACTAGATGGCAACCCCATAGCGCTTTCAGACTTTAAAGGCAAACACATATTATTTGTAAACGTCGCTTCAAAATGTGGTTTTACTGGCCAATATGAAGATTTACAAAAATTATACGACAACTATAAAAACAACTTAATGATTATTGGCGTACCTTGTAATCAGTTTGGAGGTCAAGAACCAGGAACCGCAGCAGATATTCAAAGTTTTTGTCAGGCCAACTACGGCGTTAGTTTTGTAATGACCGAAAAGGTAGATGTAAAGGGCAACAACCAACACCCACTTTACAAATGGCTAACAAACAAAACGCTAAATGGGCAATCCAATTCCTCTGTAAAATGGAATTTTCAAAAGTATTTAGTAGATGGTGAAGGCCATTTGGTAGATTACTTTTTCTCGGTTACCAACCCCATGAGTGGAAAAATAACTAAACACCTAACACGATAAATATGTTCGGATTATTTAAAGGAAAATCGGAAGTTGAAAAACTTCAAAAACAATACGAATCGCTCATGAAGGATTGGCACAGGCTGTCCACAACGGACAGGAAAGCCAGTGACCTAAAATACGCCGAGGCTGAAAAAATAGCCAAACGCATAGAGGAACTTCAAAGCAAATAACATGAAATTTGTTCCGCTACTCCTCCTATTTTTAATAATAAACTTTGGAGGCCTTGCCATAGGAAACTGGTTTATGGGTAATGGTGCAACATCGGCATGGTATACAAATTTAAATAAAGCGCCATGGACACCACCGGGTTGGGTTTTTGGCGTGGCGTGGACACTTATTATGCTGTGTTTTTCGGTGTATTTAGCGCATTTATTTAAAAATTACAGCTCGCCAAACTTAATTGTTATTTTTGCTTTTCAGGTACTATTAAATGTTTCTTGGAACTATTTGTTTTTTAATCAGCAATTAGTGTTACCCGCCTTAATAGTATTAGTTTTACTAACAGTGGTAATTTTATTTTTCTTTTTCACCTATACAATGGGTAGTTTAAGTACTTGGCGCTATTTACTAATTCCATATATAATTTGGCTTTGTATAGCTACGTCGTTAAATTTTTATGTTTTACTCAATAATTAATGAAAATATACACGTTTCACAGAAAACAAACTTTACCCATATCTGTAGATCAAGCATGGGCGTTTTTATCCAATCCTAGAAATTTAAAAACCATTACACCAGATTATATGGGTTTTAATATAATTTCTGGAGCAGACAGGCCCATGTATGCCGGACAACTAATTCAGTATATTGTGACACCAATTTTGGGCATTAAAACCAAGTGGGTTACCGAAATAACACATGTAGCAGACAAACACTATTTTGTGGATGAACAGCGTTTTGGCCCTTATGCACTTTGGCACCACAAACACTTTATAAAAGCTGTTGAAGGTGGCGTTGAAATGGAAGATATTATAGATTATAAAGTGCCGCTAGGAATTTTAGGACAGCTGGTACATCCTATTTTAGTTAAGCCAAAATTAGAAGAAATTTTTGCCTACAGACAAGAAAAATTAACAGAATTATTTGGAACTTTGTAAGTATGAAGCAACCTGTTAACATTTTTTGGTTTCGAAGGGATTTACGTCTGGATGACAATAAAGGCTTTTTTGAAGCCCTTAAAGGCGCGCACCCGGTGTTGCCAATTTTTATTTTCGATTCCGATATTTTAGACTCGCTGCCCAAGCAAGACGCGCGTGTAAGTTTTATTTACAACACCATCCAGGACATGCGCAAAACCCTTCGCGAAGCGCATAACAGCAGTATAGCCATATTCCACGGTAAACCAGAAACTATTTTTAAAACGCTATGCGAATCCTATCAAATTGCTGCAGTATATACCAATCATGATTATGAACCTTATGCTAAAAAACGGGATGAGGCCATAAAAACATTTTTGGATAGCAAGAAAATAGACTTTAAAACGTTTAAAGATCAGGTTATTTTTGAAAAAAGTGAGATTGTAAAAGACGATGGTACACCCTACCGTGTTTATACACCTTACATGAAAACCTGGAAAGCCACTTTTAAGGAAGCTGAATTAGAAATTTTTTACACCAACAGTTATCTAGACAATTTGGTGGCTCATAGTTTATTGCCAAATTTAGAGTTATCGGAGATGGGATTTGAACAATCTGAACAACAAATAGAACCCTACACCGTTACGCCAACTTTAATACAGGAATACGAAGATACCCGAAATTACCCAGCAAAAGACGGTACATCGCGTTTAGGACCTCATCTGCGTTTTGGTACGGTGAGCATCCGAAAAATGTTAAAAAAAGCACTCGCCGAAAAAAATGAAACGTTTTTAGAGGAGCTAATTTGGCGTGAATTTTTTATGCAAATATTATGGCATTTCCCACATACGGAAACCGATAGTTTTAAACCCAAATACGGCAGGATTGCATGGCGTAATAACGAATCTGAATTTAAAGCGTGGTGCGCAGGCAAAACTGGTTACCCATTGGTAGATGCTGGTATGCGCGAATTAAACCAAACAGGTTTTATGCATAATAGAGTACGCATGTTAGTAGGTAGTTTTTTGTGTAAACATTTGCTAATAGACTGGCGTTGGGGCGAAGCTTATTTTGCTGAAAAGTTACACGATTACGAAATGGCTAGTAATGTTGGTAATTGGCAATGGGTAGCAGGCTCTGGGGTTGATGCATCGCCTTATTTTAGAATTTTTAACCCGACAACACAAATTAAAAAATTTGATAAAGATTTAGAATACATAAAAAAATGGGTGCCAGAGTTTCAAGAATTAGATTATCCAAAACCGATAGTAGACCATAAAGAAGCCCGCGAACGCTGTTTAAAAGTTTATAAAGAAGCAGTTGCTTAACCCAAAGCTTAATATTAATTACCAAAAAAGCTTCCAGATTTATATAAATCTGGAAGCTTTTTTATTTAATTTCTAGGAACGTATTTATTTGTTTAAGTAAGCTCTGCCAGTTTTATTTACATAAAGTTTTTAATTAAACACGCTCAATTTGCGCGCCAATAGCTTTTAAGCGCATATCAATATGTTCATAGCCACGATCTATTTGTTCAATATTATGAATGGTAGAAGTACCTTTTGCTGAAAGTGCAGCAATAAGTAAAGAAACACCAGCTCTAATATCTGGCGATGTCATGGTGGTTGCTTTTAATTGCGATTTAAAATCGTGCCCTATTACCACCGCACGGTGCGGATCGCACAAAATAATTTTGGCTCCCATATCAATTAGCTTGTCTACAAAAAACAAACGACTTTCAAACATTTTTTGATGAATAAGCACGCTGCCTCTAGCTTGCGTGGCAACCACGAGAATTATACTTAATAAATCTGGCGTAAAACCAGGCCATGGTGCATCGGAAATTGTTAACACCGAACCGTCTATATAATTTTGTATTTCATAGCCATTTTTATGGGCAGGAATAAAAATATCATCGCCACGTTTTTCAACGGTAATCCCCAGTTTTCTGAACACATTTGGAATTTGACCCAAATACTCCCAATTTACATTGGTTATGGTTAATTCACTTTTAGTCATAGCTGCTAAACCAATCCAACTCCCTATTTCAATCATATCAGGAAGCATGGTATGTACTGTTCCTTGTAAACTGGTAACACCTTCAATGGTTAATAAGTTGGAGCCAATACCTTTAATTTTGGCTCCCATGCGGTTTAGCATGTTACACAACTGCTGTAAATAGGGTTCGCAAGCGGCATTGTATATGGTGGTAGTGCCTTTGGCTAACACAGCAGCCATAACAATATTGGCTGTACCAGTTACAGAGGCTTCGTCTAGCAACATGTTAGTACCTTGCAATTGGGTAGCCTCTACGCCATAAAAATAATCTTCGCGATTATACCTAAAGGTAGCACCAAGCTTAATAAAACCCTCAAAGTGCGTATCCAAACGTCTTCTACCTATTTTATCGCCTCCGGGCTTTGGAATGTATCCTTTTCCAAAACGCGCTAAAAGTGGTCCAACAATCATAATAGACCCACGCAAACCGCGGCCATCTTGCTTAAATGCTTCGGATTCTAGGTATTGTAAATTAACTGTTTTTGCTTGAAACGTGTAGCTACCAGACGCTAGTTTTTCAACAGTAACCCCTAAATTACCAAGTAAATCTATAAGTTTATTAACATCTATAATATCTGGAATATTATGTATGGTAACTTTTTCTGGTGTTAATAAAACGGCACATAAAATTTGCAACGCTTCGTTTTTTGCTCCTTGAGGCTGTATCTGACCCTTTAATTGTTTGCCGCCTTCAATTTTAAATATTCCCATATTGCTTGTTAGTAGCGTTTTCTTGATCGGTTTGAACTGCTTTTTTTCTGATGCGATTTCTTTCCGGTATTAGAACTGTATTTGTTTTTCTGACGCATTAAACTTGAGGCGTCTGTTAAATCTTCGTCTGCATGTAACAAGTTAATTTTGCCATCGGAAAGTTCTCTTAAATGTTCAAAAATAACGGCATCTTCAACAGTGTCTTTGTTCCAATTTAAAAAACACTTTTTCATGTGGTTAGCAATGGTATATACCAGTGCATTTTTAAGTTCACCTTCTTCCCACGTATTAGCCACATCTATCATGGTTTTTATATTATTTCCATAAAACCGATATTTTGGAAAATTTTGCGGATAAGGCAAATGCTCCGGACGCTCGTTTAGCGTATCTGGCGATGGCAACGGAAAAGGCGAATCGGCATCTAATTCAAAATTAGACATAATAAACAACTGATCCCAGAGTTTATGCTGAAAATCGGGTACATCGCGCAAATGCGGCTGTAAATTACCCATAACAGAAATAATGGCTTTTGCTAATTTGTTACGCTCTTCTTTTGTTTCGCGTGTTTTTGCGTAGTTAATCATTTTTTGCAAATGCCTGCCATATTCCGGTATTATTAAGTGCTCGCGCTCGGAATTGTATTCTAAATAGTTTGTCAAAATAAGTATTTGTGTGTAGAAAGTTTCTTTAAAGCACACCAAGTTGGTGTATGCGCAAAGTACAAAAAAATATTAAAGGCTAATAACCCCTTCAATCTTTTCTGCTACTTCTTTGTATTTGCTAATGACGTGGTCTGGTGTTTTCATGGTTACGTGTATAGACACACTGGTATACTTACCATTTTTAGATTCTTTGGTTTTTATAACAGCGCCCATGTTGTTAAACAGCGCTTCAATGTCTGCCACGCTTCGCCCTTTAGTTTCTACTATAAATTTGTATAAATATTGCGAAGGCCATAAAGCTGTATCGTACAATTGTACTTTTAGTTTGGCATAAAAAGCCTCTGTCTTTAATTTCTGCTCCATTTTAATTTTTTTTAAGATTACAAAGATACTATTTCCTTGTCATTTTTTAGTTTCCTTTTTAATTACGAATTTTACATCCAAAATCCTGCCAAAAATAAATATGCAAGAAACACAAAAAATAGTTATTACCGGTGGCCCAGGAACTGGAAAGACCTCTATTATTAACGACTTAAAAAAACGGGGGTATGTTTGTTTCGATGAAATATCGCGAGACATTACCCTAAAGGCCCGTGAAGATGGCATTGAGCAACTTTTTTTAACCAAGCCTTTGCTTTTTAGTGAGTTACTTTTAGAAGGCCGAAAGAAACAATACTTAGAAGCCGAAAAACAGCAAACTGCTCGGGTTTTTTTAGATAGGGGTATCCCCGACATTTTGGCATACATGGATTTTATTGGTGATACCTACCCTAAAACATTTGAAGAACACTGCAGCAAGCATCCGTATAACACTGTTTTTTTATTAAAGCCTTGGGAAGCTATTTTTGTGAGCGATAGAGAACGCTATGAAAACTTTGAACAGGCGGTACAAATTTATCATCAGTTACAAAAAACCTACGCTAAATTTGGTTACCAATTATTAGATGTACCTTTTGGAAGTGTTGAACAACGCACTACTTATATTTTAGATACCATTAATAATTTATAATGGAGCAACCTATAAACATTCTGGAACGGTATTGGGGCTACACCAGTTTTAAACCGCTTCAAGAAACCGTTATAGAGTCGGTTATGGCTGGCCAGGACACCTTTGCTTTAATGCCAACAGGTGGCGGTAAGTCGTTATGTTTTCAAGTTCCTGCATTAGCCAAATCTGGTATTTGCATCGTTATTTCGCCTTTAATTGCCTTAATGAAAGACCAAGTGCAAACCCTAAAAAACAAAGGCATTAAAGCCATGGCACTAACCAGTGGTATTCCTTATAATAATTTAGATACCCTTTTAGACAACTGTATTTATGGCAATTATAAGTTTCTATATCTTTCGCCCGAACGCTTGCAGCAAGAGTTGGTGCAAGACAGAATACGCCAAATGCCCGTTAACTTAATTGCCGTGGACGAGGCCCATTGTGTGTCGCAATGGGGAAATGATTTCCGCCCAGCTTATAAGCAAATTAAAATACTTCGCGAACTCCAACCAACCGTAAACTGCATTGCATTAACAGCCTCGGCAACCCCCGAGGTGGTTACCGATATTGTTAAGGAATTAGACTTTATTAGCCCTAACATTTTAAAACAATCCTTTAAGCGGCAAAACTTGGCCTATATGTGTTTTGATACGGCAGACAAACATTACAAATTGGAGCGCATATTAGTTAAAAACAACGCACCATCCATTATTTATGTTCGCAACCGGTTGGCCACGGTAGAAATTAGCACTTTTCTTCAGAAAAAAGGATTTTCTGCTACATTTTTTCATGGTGGACTCTCCGATACAGAAAAGGAAACCCGCCTACAGGATTGGCTTTCCGAAAAAAAACGCATCATGGTTGCTACCAATGCCTTTGGTATGGGCATAGATAAACCAAATGTAAAAACCGTTATTCATTTAAATTTACCTGAAAGTTTAGAAAGTTATTTTCAGGAAGCAGGTCGTGCTGGCAGAAACGGCGACAAAGCCTATGCCATAATCCTGAAAAATAACACCGACCAGAAAACACTTGAAGATCAGTTTATCAAAGTCCTGCCAAGTGTTTCGTTTATAAAACAAGTGTATCGAAAACTGTGTAACTATTTTCAAGTTTCTTATGGTGAAGGTGTAAATATATGCGAGGATTTTAATTTTAATCACTTTTGTAAAACCTATAGTTTTAATACGCTTATAGCTTATAACGCCCTCAATACACTGGACAGAACCAGTATTATAGCATTAAATAAACAATTTAACAACCATACCCGTTTACAATTTTTAGTAACGGACAAAGCTTTGTTTCAATATTTAAACAAACAAACAGACTTAAGTGTTATTGTAAAAGCTATTTTACGAAGCTACGGTGGTATTTTTGAACAAGAAACAAAAATAAACACGTTTAAAATGGCAGAAAAAGCTTCGGTAACCGAACACAAACTACTTGGCGCCCTTCAGCAATTAGAAAAAGATGCCATAATTCAGCTTCACATTGCCAAAACAGATGCACAAGTTACATTTTTAGTGCCGCGGGAAGACGACAAAACTATAAACAGGATTGCCCCCATTATAAACCAGCAAAACGAATTAAAACACAAACAAGTTTCCGATGTTTTAAACTACATTGCCAACAACAATATGTGCAAAAGCGCACAACTTTTAAACTATTTTGGCGAAAAGGAGCTTACAAACTGCGGCATATGTTCGGTATGTATTAACCAAAAAGCCGGCACTAAAATACCAAGCAATCCGGAGCACTTACAAAAAGCTATAATTGGCATGTTAGAAGAACGTGCACAGTCCTCCAGAGAGCTTTTGGAAGGTTTAAATTGCTCATCCGATAACTTAAACAAAGCCATACAAACATTATTAGAACAAAATATTATTAGCATAACACCAAACAACACCTATAAATTAGCTCATTTATGAAAACCAATTTACGCATCGTCTTTATGGGAACACCGGATTTTGCGGTTGCCTCTCTTCAAAATATATTGCACCACGGCTACCACGTTGTTGGTGTGGTAACGGCACCAGATAAACCCGCTGGACGCGGACGAAAATTACAAGCATCGGCCGTTAAGCAATTTGCCCTTAAAAATAAGTTAACCATATTGCAACCCACTAACTTAAAAGATCCTGATTTTATAAATGCGTTAGAAGCCCTTAACGCCAATGTGCAGATAGTTGTAGCCTTTAGGATGCTACCAAAAGTTGTTTGGCAAATGCCCCAATTGGGAACTTTTAATTTGCATGCCTCATTATTACCTAATTACAGAGGTGCGGCGCCAATTAACTGGGCCATAATTAATGGTGAAACGGAAACTGGGGTATCTACATTTTTTATTGATGAAAAAATAGACACCGGTG
This sequence comes from Bizionia sediminis, assembly GCF_042684585.1. Classification (NCBI taxonomy): domain Bacteria; kingdom Pseudomonadati; phylum Bacteroidota; class Flavobacteriia; order Flavobacteriales; family Flavobacteriaceae; genus Bizionia; species Bizionia sediminis. Next base: position 538,933 of record NZ_JBHULS010000001.1, on the reverse strand, counting down.
CTGTTATTCTTCAAAAGGCTGTAAAAATATCTGATAGCGCTACTGCTGGAAGCCTACACGATGCCCTTATGGAAACGGGCAGCGCTTTAGTAATTGACACCCTGCAGTTAATTGAAACCAACCAAGTAAGCACGGTGGCGCAACCTAAAGATGCACAATTAAAGGACGCCCCTAAATTAAACAAAGCCAACTGCGCCATTAACTGGCAAGCAGCGGCTACCACCATTTACAACCATGTTCGCGGGCTAAATCCTTATCCTGCTGCATGGACTACACTCGTAAATGGTTCGGAATCTTTGGAAGTGAAAATTTACGACGTACACCCTATATTGGAGGCGCACAATCATGCAATTGGACACATACAGGTAAACAAAAAAGCCTTAATGGTGGCCGTTGCAGATGGATATATTGCTATTAACGAAATGAAACTACCTGGAAAAAGAAAAATGGCTATTCGCGACCTCTTAAATGGATATGAATTTTTACCTGATGCTAAAATGCTGTAAACCCTTGTAAATACTGATTTTACAAATTATATAAGAAAACAAGCACGCTTTATTAACAAAACAGATAAGTTATTAACAAAATTAGCTATTTCCCTTGCTATTACTTGCGTGATTAAGAAATCCGTATAAATTTGTAAAGGATTTAACAAACTTGTTTAACCAAGAATTAATAATTAAACTTTAAATTATGAACAAAACAGATTTAATCGATGCCATGGCAGAACACGCAGGAATTACTAAAGCCGCAGCAAAAAAAGCTTTAGAATGTGCGTTAATTGAAATAGAAGGTGCTTTACAAAAAGGTAACAGAGTTTCTTTAGTAGGATTTGGATCTTGGTCAGTTTCTAAAAGAGCGGCCAGAGACGGAAGAAATCCTCAAACTGGAAAAACTATCAAAATCAAAGCTAAAAACGTAGTTAAGTTTAAGGCTGGTTCGGATTTATCAAGAGCGGTAAATTAATTATTGCTTATTTTTATATGACATAAAAGGTCTTCTGCAAAGAAGACCTTTTTTAGTTAATACCTTTTAATATTTGCTTTTAAATAAAAAAACATTAGATTTATAAAAGCAAATCTACAGCTATTATGATTTCAATAAAACCCAAAAAAGGACATTTACTAATTGCCGAGCCTTCTATAATTGGTGATACCTCCTTTAATCGCTCTATTATTTTATTAGCAGACCACACTGATGAAGGCTCCATAGGCTTTATTTTAAACAAACCTTTGGAATATACCATTAACGATTTAATTCCCGAATTAAACGCGTCTTTTAAAGTGTATAATGGCGGCCCTGTGGAACAAGATAATTTGTATTTTATACACAAAATACCAGACTTAATACCCAATAGTGTAGAAATTTCCTTGGGTATTTATTGGGGTGGCGATTTTAACAAAGTGGCCGAACTAATATCCCACAACCTCATAAACGAAAAGAATATTCGGTTTTTTCTGGGGTACTCTGGCTGGGACAACCAACAGCTACAAAATGAACTTCAAACCAATTCGTGGATTGTAACAAGAAACATTTATAAGGATGCCATTATTGAAAAAGACTACAAATCGTTTTGGAAAGAAAAAATGATTGAATTTGGAGGCGAATACACCATTTGGTCCAACGCCCCCGAAGATCCCACATTTAACTAGCCAAGCGTATTTTTACCTGTAGTTTCTGTAAAAGCATTTTAGCCACATCGTTTTTAAATGCTTTTTTTCGGTATCTTGAAATTGGCTGAATACCGGTTATAACGTTTGTTATAAACAATTCATCGGCTTTCTGTAACTCAAAAGGCGATATAGAAGATTCCTCTAAGGTATAATCGGGTAATTGCTTAACGAGTTCTAATAGCTGCATACGCATAATGCCTTTTAAACAACCATCGGCCAATGGCGGTGTTTTAATTACAGTCCCTTTTACCAGAAACAGATTACCATTACAGGCCTCTACTACTTTTTTCTCTGTATTTACTAGCAAAACATTTTCCAATTTGTTCTCCTCTGCATAAACACTAGCAATAACATTTATAGCCTTATTATTAGTTTTTAACGTGGATAACAAACCAGGTGCAACATAAAAATCTTTAAACAAATCTACCTCGTAATGGGTATCGTTTAGTAAATAAAAGGCATTATCTAGAGGTTCTGTGGTAATTACATAGCCAATATTTTTAGAAGTGGGCTTGTATAAACCACCTTCTCCCCTAAACACCGTTAGTTTCACGCGTGCAACACCCGCCAGCAACTTGTTTTCGGCAAGTGTATTATGTATGGCTTCTTCCAGAGCCTCCATAGTAAAATTCATAGGAATTTCCATACGCATAATACGCATAGAAGCCATTAACCTGAAATAATGATCTTCCCAAAACAATAACTTTCCGGTAACAAATTTACAGGTCTCAAAAACAGCATCGCCGTAAGCAAAACCTCTGTTATACACAGATAAGGCATCTGTTTGTTCAATAAGTTGTCCGTTTAAATTAATCATATAATATTGTAAAAAAACCCGACCAAAGCCGGGATTAGGTGTTATTTTAAAATACAGTAAACATGTTTTAAGCGGAGCCCAATACTTGTTTCAAATCTGAAATCTGATTTTCCCAAAGCATTTTAGCTTCATCAATCTCATCTTCTTCTGCAAAATCTACAATTATAATGGACACATCTTTGGTAATTTCATCTACCTGTATGCGCATTTCAAAAAAATAGGGTTTGCCCTCGTCTGCTTCCCACCTAAATTTAATACGCTCGCCACTTTTTTTACTTACCAGATTAGCCTGTTCTTCGCTACCATCCCAAATAAACTTAAATAATTCGCCACGCGAATTTACATTTTCTGCAAACCACTCTGAAAGCCCAGAAGGCGTTGATATATACTGATATAATAATTGAGGTGAAGCATGGATAGGAAACTCCATTTCAAATTTTATTTTTTCGTCCATAACTGATAAATTTATGTGCTCAATATATACATTAATTTATGAGAATTGAAACTATTTTTTATAAAAAATTTTTAATTGCATTTTATTTGGATGCAATAAAAAACTTGCTATATTTGCAGCCTTGAAAAAGGCGAGGTAGCTCAGTTGGTTAGAGCGTCGGATTCATAACCCGGAGGTCCCGAGTTCAAATCTCGGTCTCGCTACAATAATAAAAGTCTTGTATGAGAATACAAGACTTTTTTTGGTTTTAGCTGAATGCTAGAAGCAGGTTAAAATTCACATTTCAATCCAAAATTCAACTTAATATGATGCTTTCAATTATTAGCTTTTTTGCTTTGTAGAAAACAAATTGTACACCCGCATTTTATTATTAAAGCTAATTTAATAAGTTAGTTTTAACCTCTTTTCTAAATCCGCGTTCCTGACCTAAATAAGCTGGGTTACCGTTTTCTTCAAACCAAAATCCCTCTAAAATATGCGGTGTTATGCAGGTGTATACCACTACTCCTTTGAATATGGTTTTACTGGCACTTTCGTACTTAAAACTTATAACCAAAATGTTATTTTTAAAATAACCAGTACCTGTCTGGATTTGATTACTTCCAATGGTCCATACAGCCTTTATCCGCTTGTAGGCATCCAAAGTTATTTGCAAAGTACCCTTGTATGGGCTTGCCTGGGCATCTTGATTGGTGCCCATAATTTTAAATGTTCCAACTACTTCCTCACTCGTCATGAAATTCTATTTTTTTCACCTAATTACCACTATTTGCTTGAGTGCGATACAACTCAAAACGCGCCCACTCAAAAAAAAACCTGCATGGCGAAAATACCAATAAATATTTATTCGCAGTTGTTGTAAAAACGTTTCTAATAAATACTTCATATTACTTATCCGTGCTTTTCTTGCCTACCTAGTAACCAATAAAGTTAGTTATATTTGAAGCATAAATAAGGATAAACTAAAAAGCTAAAGGATGTATTTTAAAGAAAAATTGGTTTTAATAACAGGAGGTGCTTCCGGAATTGGAAAAATAATGGCTCGGTTATTACTGGAACAGCAGGCTCGCGTTATTATTTGGGATATTAACCCCGACAACATAGCACAAACGCATCAGGATTTTCTTAATAACCCCAATCTTTTTAGTTACCAATTAGATGTAACCAATGCCGTGGAAATAGCAGAAAGTGCAAACAATATTAAGCAAAAACACGGCTGTATTGATGTGCTAATAAATAACGCGGGCATTATTGTGGGTAAATATTTTTCGGAACATTTGGCATTGGATATCGAAAACACAATGAATATAAACACCGTAGCTCCTATGCAAATCGCAAGATTGTTTTTAAACGATATGCTTAAAAATAATACAGGTCATATTTGTAATATTGCCTCTTCTGGCGGCTTGGTGTCCAACCCTAAAATGTCTGTATATGCTGCAAGTAAGTGGGCACTAATTGGTTGGTCTGATAGCTTGCGTTTAGAAATGAAGCAACAAAAAAAGAACATAAAAATAACCACCATAATGCCTTACTATATTCATACTGGCATGTTTGAAGGCGTGCAATCAAAAATACCCATTTTAGAGCCAGAACCAACGGCACGAACAATAATAAAAGCCATTGCTTCAGGAAAAAAGTTGGTTACCATACCGGGTTATATTTATCGTGTTACCCGATTAGGCCAAGCGCTAATGTCTGTAAATGTATTCGATTGGTTTGCTGGTCGGGTTTTGGGTATTTACACCACCATGGAGCACTTTGTTGGTCGGAAAAATAAGTAGATTTCTAGTTTTTTACAATGCCTAAGTGAACCCTAACAATACGTTAAACCTAGAGCAAGGTTTACTAAAAATTTATAATTTCCGTACCTTGCCGTTCCTTTAAAACAGATACCTATGCAGGAGTTACAGATTCGTAAAAACATACAAACACTACTAGCTAATATGCCAGCAGACTGGCTAGAATTAACAACGCACCGATTAGATATTTATACTGAAAGTCAAGCTAAAACCGAATTTTTAGAAGCACTAGATGGTTTAATAAGAAATAAAGAACTTTCTAAAAATTCTTTAAATAACCTACCCACCGCATACGATTATATCCGGTTAGGCCACCCTTTATCCTGTGTGTTAGAATATGGCATAGCAACTGCACACAACCTTAATTATAACAATGTTGTTAGTTTCGACTCGCAAATAATGCCAATTTTAGCTATTTTAAGAGCTAATTTACTTCAAAACAAGAAAACAGAAATAATGTATTCTAAAAAGCTGCCTGAAAGCTTTCATGAAGAATTATTACAATCGGTTTACGGCTACAATTTTACATTACTTGAATCCAACAATACCGAACACCCAAAACCCAATAAAAGCGCCCTTAATACTAGCACAGTTTACATCAATTTCCCAACAGATATAAGTGCCCTAAAAAATAATGTGAACGCCGATTTTGTTGTAAATATATACCCACATATGGGTAGTATTTTAATTATAAATGGCTCTGAAAACGATTCGTATATTTCCGAAATTCAGCATGTAAGACGCCGAGAAACGGTTGCCATGACGCCTAAAAACACGCTGAAAGCCTTACAGTTATTTGCCAGCAACACACCGTTTAAATCGGAAAAAAATACGTCTGAAGATCAAGTCCATTTTAATGCTAATAAATCGCAGGTTTTAGACCTAATTAAAGAAATAACCAATTCCAACATGACGCCCCTGGTGGCCACCAGCGGATTATCCATGCAGTACGCTATTATGATGGGGTTAGTTCATTACGCCCAGGAACACCACCCGGGTAAACCTATAAAATTTATTGTCCCACCCAATTGCTATGGCGGCACTAACGATCAAGCCAGACGGGTTGCAAAATGTTTACCACAGGTTGAAATTGTAGATTTATTGGTGGATGGTGAATACGACATGGTGCAAAGCTTAAACAGTATTTTAAACACCTTAGCGCTAGAAAATGCAATACCCTTTATTATTGCCGAAATACCCACCAATCCGCGAGTAGAAGTGCCAAATTTAAACGATTTACGCACAACGTTAAGCACTGTTAGAAAAACAGCTGACGGAAACCAAGCAGTAGAACCCGTTTTTATTCTAGACCAAACGTTTTGTCCTAATGTGCATTTTTTAGGCCCACAAAATATCTTATCCTATGTGCCGGCCTTGTCTTATGCCAGTGGTTCCAAATTTCCCAGTGGTGGAAAATGTACAGCGGGCTATTGTACCGGAAATTCATTAACAACTAATTTGTTAGCGTTTATAAATAAGCATTTATTACTTTGCGATAACGAAGCTACTGCCCAACAATATGCCATTTTAGCTCAGCAATTACCTTCCATGAATAAACGCATTCAAGAGGCCTATGTAAATACTCGTGATTTTGTAAACTTTATTGAATTCCACTTGCCCGCAGCAAAAATCAACTTTGTAAGTCCAGAATTGGCGCAACAGGGTTTTACACCGTCGGTTTTTTCGCTAGACCTGCCAACAAAAGGCCAAACACCTGAAGAGAAAGAAGCATTTAAACGCGACTTAAATTTAAAATTAATTAATTTAATGATTGCTGAAATTCCTAACGAAAGTAAATTTTGTGTGAGTTACGGACAATTAAAAGGTGTGTACTGGACCATACCCGCTACCTCTACCCAAGGTACCACAAAGGAGGGCGACAAGGATTATATTGTACGTGCGTCTTTATCTGGCAACATGGATTTAGAACAGCACAAAAAGGTATTTCTAAAATTCATCTCAACGTACATATCGTAAATAAAGTGGTAAACTATTTTTAAAAGGTTCCCAACACCCAAGGCATACATAACGGCATACCTATTTTTTTAAAGTAACGCCATTTAAAGCGTAAAAAGTAACGTTATTTAAGCTGCCTTTATTAATACTGGTTATTCATTTTAAAAACACAAAAAAACCGCAATTTAATATGTTAAAATTGCGGTTTTACAAAAATAAGTAGGCAGTTATATTTGCGGTTGTATACTGGTTTAGTTGAAGTAAATTTTAGATGCAATTAAACCTACTTCAAAGGTATGTATTTTATCATTGGTGTTTAAATCGTAAACAATTAAATCTCCCAACGACACATAATCCTTGGCGTCTGTTACAAATAACTTATCATTCTTAACCGACATTCCGTAAGTAGTAATATTACCTAAATTAATAAGGGGACTGGATGGTAATGAGGTAGCTGAATCGGACATTTTATATATGGCACCATTTAACGTATAATAGATGTTGCCATTATCGTAGGCCATTTGTTCTGGGTGTAAACCATCTGCAAAAGCCAATGTTTGGGTAACCGAATTAGTAGTTAGGTTTATTGTGGTTATGGATGCAGTAGATTCGTTTCCTGTCCAAGCTAAATTTCCTTCCGATAAAACCACTAAATCTCCCGCACTATTAATAAACATTTCGTCTGGAACATCGTTAACTGTAATAGTGTTTATTATGTTAGAGCTTAAATCCATTACCGAAATAATATTATTGGAGCCATAACCGCCTTTGTGCGAAATGTATAGTTTGTTGTCATGCACGAGTACTTGCTCTGGCCCTTCGGACATTGGTATGGTTGTTTCTACAGCATTTGTTTGTAAATTTACCACGGCTAGAAAATCGTCTGTAGGATCAAAACCATCGCCCCAATTAGTTACGTATCCTTTACCGTTTGCAAAAGCCATGTAACGCGGTAGGTTTAAACCTGATGAAATAGTAGCATCCTTTAAAAATGTGTATCGGTTTACTACATGAATGTTGTTATTTTGAACAACTATATAAGCCAAACCCCCATTAAAACCAATGCTTTGTACATAGCTACCCAACTCCTCGGCATTGGTATTACTAAATATAGTATTTTCTGTAGTACTAAAATCGTTGGATATAAAGGAAACGGAACCAGAAATTGAACTCCCTCCTTCGGCAATAACTAATAACCCATTTTCATACGCACCAAGCGTTGCTGGTCTTTCTAAATCATTTATGTCATCACTACTACAGGCGCTTAATACAAAAGCAGATACCATTATGAAGGTTAAAAATTTAATTCGATTTTTCATGTTTTTTAAAAATTAAGGTTTAGATAAATATTATAATTAGTACCAGGCATAAACCTGTTGGCTACGCTTTGATAGTTTTTATTAAAGATGTTTTTTATTTGAATGCCAAAATGATACTGTTTTCTGTTGCCCAAGGTATAGGCCAAACCCGCATTGGAAACAGTATAGGCGTCTAGTGTATATTTAGGATTATTATCCGAAAGAATAAAAACATCGCCAACATACATAAGTTGGTAGTAAGCAGACAGGTTTTTGAAATAATAGTTAAACCAACCGGTAGCCTTATGATTTGGCACATAAATAAGTTGTTTTTTGGTCCGCTGATCTTCCGAAACCGTATAGCTATAATTAGCACCCACATTAATAGTATGTGCCAAAAATTGCTGGATTATTCCCAGGCTTGTTTCCAAACCATAGGTTTTAACATGTGCTGTGTTAACGGGCTTCCAGTTGGTACCAATAGGCAGCCATCTAATTAAATCATTAATATCGTTGTAAAACCCGGTAAGTGCTAATTCTAAACCTTTGTATTTTAAGGTATGGCTCGTTTCTATCTGGTAAGCGTCTTCTGGTTTTAAATTGGTGTTGCCGCTACCATCCCAGTATAAATCGTTTACGGTTGGCATTCTAAAATTACGCGAACCGTTTACTGTAACCGTATAAAAACGGGCGGGATTAAATTTAAAACCAGCGTTAAATAAAAATGGTGCTTTATAGTTTTCGGTGAGTTCCTGTCTTACCGATACTTCGTATAAAAAACGTTTACTTAATTGGTGTTTTAATAGTAAATTAAACGATGTTACGCTGCGGGTTTCCTTCTGTATAGAGGCGCCTTCGGCCGTTGTTTTAGTAAAATCGATTACCGAATTAAGCAGTAAATTATCTGTCACCTGAAAAGCTAAATCATGCTTAGCAACTACCGTATTGGCAAGCGCCCCAGTACCTGTGGGATTATTAATATTGGAAAAATAGGTGTATTTTTCGGTTAAATAGGCTAGCTTAAAACGCGATGTAAAAGCATTATACAAACCCACCCATTCTAACAAATTACGGGTGTTAAAATCTTTGTATTTTGTTGGTGTTTCCGAGGAAAATATTTGAGAAAAATGACGCAAACCATCAAAAACATAGCCATGAAATTTAAGTGTATGGTTATCGTTAAGCTTGTATGCCACGTTTGCCGCTATACCTTGGTTGTGGTATTGCCCGTTGGTATTTTTTAAATTGCTGTTAACATAGGTATAATCGTTTGAAGAACTTGCTCGGCTAACATCTAAATTGATTACAAATTTAGACGTGCTCATACTGGTTTTAAAACTACCATCCCAAGTATTAAAGCTACCGTAACGCAAAAATAACTTGTTTTTGAAACCTTTGTTAAAATGAAGTGTATTGTTTAAGTGAACACTCCCTCCAATGGCGCCACTACCGTATAAGACACTACCACCACCACTACGAACGGTTACAGCATCAAAATTTCGAATATTTATGGTATTAAAATCCGTCTGCCCATTAAACTGTGAATTTATATTAATACCATTCCAAATAACTGCAGTCTGCTGGGCCGTAGTACCTCTAAACGCCGCCGAAGATACCATACCCAAGCCATTTTCTTTAAAATAAATACCCGTGTTGTAGTTTAACAAATTGGTTAGCGAACTAGCACTTCTAATTAAGATAGTATCCGATAATTGACGCGTTTGTTGCGTATCCGAAAAACGGTACAAACCAGGATCTGATTTTAACAGAACCTCTTCCAATTGTTGCAATTTGTTTAAGTCTGTTTGCGACCACAAAGTGCTAGTAATACCTACTAAACAAGTAAAAAATAAAAGCCGTTTCATATTTAATGGAGCCTTTTACCCGAAAGCTCTTAAATTAAAGGTTACGACTTTGGCAGGTCTCCTGACTTGTTTTACGCTATTAAACCTTCCCAGATAAACCAGTGGTTATTGCAGTAATAGCATCTCGAAAACGAGGTATGCCACAAGGGCATAAAAACTTACAGTTGCGGGAACAGCTCTGGATTTTCACCAGATTCCCTTTTAATTAATGGTGTTGCCATATTTATTTACACAACAAAATTACCATTAAACCAAAATCGCCGCAAAGGTAAGTATTCTTTTTAGATATGAAGTAATAAGTTTATTTTTTCTTGGTAAACTTATACATTAGGTACAAAAAACCAATTACAAAATGTAGAATTATGAAACCAGCTACTACATAAAGTATTACATTAGATCCGTCGCGCATAGTAATTAATTTTAACTAAATTTACGCAATTTTTAAAAATGCTCATGTTACAAAAGTTACAAATACACACATTTCTTTACTGGCTTCTTTTTTTTACAATTTTAAGCAGTTGTCAAGATACCACACAAAGCAAAAAAACACCGCTTAATAGTGCCAAAACAAATTCGAAAGTTGCGGATAGTTTACCGCTTACATACGCCACAGGATTTAGCATAACTGAAAATGAGCACTACAAAGTTTTAACCATTAATAATCCGTGGCCCAATGCACAAAAGCAGTACAAATATGTGTTATTAGAAAAGAATCAGGACAGAAATAACATACCGGAATCTGAACAGTACACAGCCATTATTACTGTCCCCATAACAAAAATAGTAGTAACATCTACCACACACATTCCTGCTTTGGAACTTTTGGAAGAAGAAAACGCCCTTATTGGCTTCCCGGGAACAGATTATATTTCGTCCCAAAAAACACGCCAACTAATTGCCTCTGGCGCTATTCGGGAGTTAGGTAAAACGGAAAATTTAAATACCGAAGTGCTACTCGAGCTTTTTCCCGAAGTAGTTATTGGCTTTGGTATAGATAACAACAATCAGGGTTTTGAAACCATCCAAAAAGCAGGTATTCCTGTAATTTACAACGGCGATTGGGTTGAAAATTCGCCTTTAGCAAAAGCAGAATGGATTAAATTTTTTGGAGCCTTATTTAATAAAGGTGCCGAAGCAAATCGCATTTTTAAAACCATAGAAACCAATTATTTAGAAGCTAAAGAACTCGCTAAAAACACCAATAAAAATATTCAGGTTTTAAGCGGCGCCATGCATAAAGATATTTGGTACTTACCAAGCGGTAACAGTCCTGAAGCGCAATTATTACGCGATGCCAATTTAAATTCTTTCTGGAAAAACAGTACAAACAAAGGCAGTTTAGCATTGAGTTTTGAGGTAGTTTTTGATACTGCAAAAAACGCCGATTTATGGATTAGCCCCTCGTACTATAATTCCTTTAGTGCTTTGCAAAAAGCGAATGCACACTACACTAAATTTAAGCCATTTAAAGAAAATAAAATATATTCATTTGTTAACACCACAGGAAGTACCGGTGGTGTAACCTACTACGAACTAGGTACGGCAAGACCCGATTTGGTGCTAAAGGATTTAGTTAAAATAGCACACCCCGAATTACTGGTTAATTATGAATTGCAATTTTTTAAACCGCTTCAATAACCCGATATTTGCCCAGCTAGGTTTATATTTACTATGAATACCAAATACACATTTTCCTTTATAACGCTTGGCATGCTGCTGTTACTCTGTTTTGGTTTAAACATAAGTCTGGGCTCGGTATCCATACCACTTTCTGCAATTTTTAAAAGTTTTTTAGGCACCTTGGAACATGAGTCTTGGTCCTACATTATAACCGAATACCGCCTACCTAAAGCATTTACTGCTATTTTAGTGGGATCAGGTTTGGGCATCTCTGGCTTATTAATGCAAACACTTTTCAGGAATCCGTTGGCAGGTCCTTTTGTATTAGGCATTAGCTCCGGTGCTAGTTTAGGCGTTGCTTTAGTTATTTTAGGTGCCGGTATGTTTGGTGGTGTTTTTGCTGCTTTTTTAGGCTCTAAATGGAGTATTATTATAGCCGCTAGTTTAGGTAGTTTTTTAGTGTTATTAGCGGTGTTAATCGTGTCATCAAGGGTTAGAGACACCATGGCTTTACTTATTATAGGACTTATGTTTGGGAGCATTACGACGGCCGTTGTGAGTGTATTATCGTATTTTAGTAGCGCAGAACAGCTGCAGCAATATATTTTCTGGGGCTTTGGTAGTTTAGGAAATCTTTCGTGGGCAGAATTGGGAATTTTTGTAGCAGTTTACGGCAGTGGTCTTTTAATAACACTGGCCTCTATTAAGGCTTTAAATTCCTTATTACTAGGCGAAAATTATGCCAAAAGTCTAGGTTTAAATATTACGCAAAGCAGGTTACTTATTATTATTGCTACCAGCTTGTTGGCAGGAACTATTACAGCCTTTGCAGGACCTATAGCGTTTATTGGTCTTGCCATACCACACATAACACGCCAAATTTTTACCACATCCAACCATAAAGTTTTAATTCCTGCCGTATTTTTGCTAGGTGCCATTGTTATGTTGTTGTGCGATTGTATTGCACAACTTCCAAACTCGGATTACACCTTACCTATTAATGCCATTACATCGTTAATTGGTGCGCCTGTTGTTATCTGGTTGCTGGTGCGCAAGCGGAACATGCTGTTTTAATATGTTTTAATAAATTAAGCCCAATTATAAGGTGAATAAAAATACGAAACCAACCATAATAGAAACTAAAAACCTAACTATTGGCTATACTTCTAAAAAAAGCACCACTGTAGTTTGTAAAAACATAAACATGTCGCTTCAAAAGGGCCAGTTAATAGGGCTAGTTGGTGCTAATGGTATTGGAAAATCTACTTTTTTAAGAACCCTAACACGGGTACAACCGCAAATTTCGGGCAGTATTTTTTTAGACAAAAAATTATTAGACACCTACAGCAACAGCCAATTAGCTAAAACGATGAGTGTGGTTTTAACCGAACAAATAGCGTCTAAAAATTTATCGGTTTTTGAAGTCGTTGCACTTGGCAGACAACCCTACACCAATTGGCTTGGTAAGCTATCGGAAACCGATATGCGCATGGTAAATTTAGCGTTGGAACAAACCAATATTGGGGCACTAAAAAATAAAAAATGCTATGAATTAAGCGATGGCCAACTTCAAAAAGTAATGATTGCCCGCGCTTTGGCTCAAGACACAGATCTAATTATTCTGGATGAACCTACCACGCATCTAGATATGTACCACAAAGCCTATATTTTAAAATTACTTCAAAAACTCGTAAAAGAAACAAACAAAACCATTCTTTTCTCTTCTCACGAAATAGATTTGGCTATTCAACTATGCGATACCATGGTGGTGTTAACCAATAATAAGGTTATCACCGACGCGCCTTGTAACCTCATTTCAGCAAAAGTTTTTGAAGCTCTATTTCCTTCCGACTTAATAGCTTTCGATACTAAAACGGGTAGTTTTAGAGTAAAAAAGTAAGCCACACCTTCCTATTAACTACTTTTTATTGGCCCTGTTACCAAGTAAAAAATAGTTTTAAACAAAAAGCAAAGACATTAAAAAACTAAAAATAAATGCATCTATTTAGTTTAAATTTCTATATTTATCCACGTTAAATATGAACTTTCTATTCTCACAAACAGAGAATTAAAGGTTTCATTATAACGCTACTAATCAATTACTAACTAAAACCATTTAATTCATTCCATTTCTAATGAAACACCTATTACTGGCGGCAATTGCTACCATTGTTGTGGCGCCTGTATTCGCGCAAACAAATACCACCAATCTTGACTACAAAAGAAGCTCGTTGTACACTTTAATGGTGTCGGACACGAACAAAAACTTTTCAGAAACCATAGAAAGTTCGTTTGTAAACTACCCCATTCCAGACAAATTTAACGACCATATTGTAGACCAACGAACCATTCCAATTGTTTTAAACGATACCGTTTCAAAAAAAGAATTGCAACAATTACAGCACGACAATATTACTAACTTTTTAACCACCAATGATATTGCAAAAATGATGATTGCTAAATGGTTTAACCGAAGCGAGACGGGCGGTTTTAACATGGATTTAATATCCGAACGAGGTAATTATAATGCCACAGAATTGGATGTAAAATTGGCAAGAAATAGCGAACGTGGTACAGCCCTACTTGCCGATGCTGGCGAAGAGCTTATAAGCAATACCTTTGTGGTGGTAAATAACTTTAAATACACCAACAAAGAGGAGATTGCAAAAAAAACCAATGGCATTCTTTCCATAGTCTCGGCAGTAGCTGCAGAGGCCGGAGCTGGCGATGTTAGCTTGGTGGTAGATACCGCTGCCGAAGGCGTTAATATTTTAGGCAAGGGCTATGTTATAAAAACCGATTCTTATTTATACCAGTTGGTTTGGAACGAAGAAGTTGCTGCAACATTTTACAACGATTACTGGACCGAAGATGCCAATCTGGATACGACACGCGTGCAAGCCTTTAACGAAACCAACCTATTTAAATTAGAATATATAGGTATGGAAAGTGCTTGGGCCGATTTACAAAGCACGAAATACACCTCTAAAACAGACGAAGAATTAATAACCACAGCAACCATAAAAGCTTCCGATGCCGTAATAGCCAAACTACAGCGCAGCTACGAGGTATTTAGAACCAAAACACCCCTGTTAAGTGGCAGTCCTATTACAGCAAAAATTGGCCTAAAAGAAGGTTTACAAAAAAATGATAAATACGAAGTACTTGAGCAAATTTTAACCAAAAATGGCGAAACCGACTACAAACGGGTTGGGGTTATTCGTGTTGAAAAAGATAAAATTTGGGATAACCGCTTCATGGCAACCGAAGAAAACACATCGGAATTAGAATACACCACCTTTAAGGGTGCCAAAAATAAATACTATCAAGGTATGTTAATCAGACAAATAAACTAAAACTATTAATTATGAAACTAAAACATTATTTATTACTTGTTGGCATCATCTGCTTCGGATTTAACGCTAACGCCCAATGGAAAAAAAACAAAGCTAACAGAGATACCAAAATTTTTCGTTACGATATTGAATGCCAAGGTATTGCCAAAAAAGGAGCCAAACTTGTTAAAGTGTGGTCCTATTCCAAAAATCCAAAACACGCCAAAGCCCAAGGTATGAAAAATGCTGTGCATGGTATAATTTTTACTGGTTACGCTGGCGGAAATCAAGGTTGTACCACCTTAAACCCTTTGGTGTCCGATTATACGGTGGCTGAAGAACACGAAGCTTTTTTCGACGCCTTTTTTGAAGACGGTGGCGAATACTTAAAATACGTAAGTTCCGCAACCGACGGTAGTATTGCAGCAGGCGACAGACTAAAAGTAAGTAAACGAGAGTATAAAATTGGTGTTATTGTAAGCGTGCAATTCGACCAATTACGCAAAAGATTAGAACAAGAAGGTATTGTGCGTGCACTAAACGCAGGTTTTTAAATATATAAATTATGAAAAAATACATTTTAATTACACTAACCGTTTGTTGTGTAGCACTAGGATATAGCCAAGCTAAAAAACCTACCTTAATGGTTATTCCTAGCGATGTTTGGTTTAACGAAAACGGCTACATGACCACCTATGAAAACCAAGGTAACATTGAAAAAGTGCCCGATTACAAACGAGCTTTCCAAGAAAGTGCCGAAGTAAACCAAGTTATTAGCCAAATAAATGGTTTAATGGCAGAGCGTGGGTTTCCATTAAAAAATATGGAATCTGCTTTAAAAACTTTAGCCTCCAATGAAGCCGAAGATAATATGAGAAGCTCCAAATCCGGCGCTGAAATTACTGAAAGCCCTATAGATGAGTTGAAAAAAATTGCGAAAGCAGATATTATTATCCAGCTTACATGGACTGTTAACACCATGGGGCCAAAAAAATCTATTTCGTTTAATTTACAAGGTCTAGACGCATACACAGATAAACAAATAGCAACGGCTGTTGGCACGGGTGAACCTTCATTTTCTGCCGAAATTCCGGTACTTTTATCAGAAGCGGTTTTAGCACATATAGATAATTTTAACGAAACGCTTCAACTTCATTTTGACGATATGTTTGAAAATGGACGCGAGATTATTGTGAGAATTCAAACTTGGGACGATTGGGATGGCGATTTAGAAACCGAATATGGCAACGATGGCGAAGAATTGGGTTTCATTATTGAAGATTGGTTAGACCAAAACACCGTTAAAGGGCGCTATAACACCACAGATATAACGGAAAATATGGCATTGTTTGAACAAGTAAGGATGCCTTTATTTAACGATAAAGGTCGTGCCATAGACGCGCGAAGATTTGTAAAAGAATTAAGCGATTATTTAAAAAATGAGCCTTACTCCATACCAAATAAATTGGTTATGAAAGGTTTAGGTCGCGCAACAATAATTTTAGGAGGTAAATAAGACAATTATGAAAAAAATTATAACCCTAGTAATCGGCTTAATGGCAACCACTTTAGTTGCCCAAGACACAAACTACAACATCTCGTTGGGTGCTTACATACCCAACCAAGTTGAAGGTATTCCAGATAACGCAAAAGCCATGTTATTAAACAAACTTGGCCAACTTATAACCAGTAATGGTATTAGCGACGATGTTGCAAATTCGCGCTTTATTATTACCCCAAATATTACGGTTATGAGCAAAGATGTTATTGGCTCGGCGCCTACTAAAATTGCACTCAATTTAGAAATGACTTTATATATTGGCGACGGCATTGCAGGAAACTTATTTGCAACCGAATCGTTTACGCTAAAAAGTGTTGGAAACAACGAAACTAAAGCTTACATGCAGGCTATTAAGCAATTAAAACCGTCCAATAAAAAATTACAGGATTTTATAAGCAATGGCAAAGCTAAAATAATAGATTATTACAACAGTAATTGTAAACAACTATTAGCTGAGGCTGCTGTTCTAGAAAACCAAAATAATTACGAAGGAGCTTTAGCTATATTGGTAAGTGTACCATCGGCCTCCGATTGTTTTAACACGGTTAAAAATAAAATTGAAAGTACGTACCAAAAAGTAATCGATACGGATTGTAAACTTAAACTACAGGAAGCCGAAGCTATTTGGGTAGCTAATCAAGATATTGCCGCAGCCAAAGAAGCAGGCTACTTACTAGCCTCTGTAGATCCGCAAGCAAATTGCTTTAAAGCGGTAAAAAACCTATTTTCTAAAATTGAAAAACGTGTAAACGATTTACAAGACAGAGATTGGGATATTAAACTCCAAGAATTCGAGCTGCGTAAAGCTACCATAGAAGCAGCTAGAGCTGTTGGTGTGGCTTATGGAAACAACCAGCCTAATACGGTTTATAATGTGCGTGGATGGTATTAAAACCAATACCATTAATAACCTATTATAAAAGCGCTCTTTCTAGAGCGCTTTTTTTTATCTTTACCTATAATCTTTATACTAATAATCATGACCGATAGTGTTTTTCTTATTCTAGTAAGTCTTATAACCGGAACTTTTGGTGCCTTTGTTGGGTTTAGTATGGCCAAACTAAGACATAAAGGAGACAGCAATACTCTGCAAGAGCGTAACACTAATTTACAACAGCAGCTTACAACCTTACAAGCCAACTTTCAAAACGACCTAAAAAGACACGAAAGTTTTTTCAATCAGCAACTATCAGATTATAAAACAACAATAGGTAAATTAGAAGACGAACAGTATAAATTACGCCAAGAAAAAGAACACTTGCAAACCGCTTTAGCCAAACGCAATTCAGATTTTGACAATCTGGAAGAGCAACTAGTAAAACAGGAAGCTAATGTGCTAGAGCAGCAAACACAAATGCGAAAGGATTTTGAGCTATTAGCATCAAAAATTTTAGATGAAAAAAGCGAAAAATTTACAAGTCAAAACAAAGAGAATATTAAACAAATATTACACCCTTTGCAAGAAAAGATTCAGCTGTTCGAGAAAAAGGTTGAAGACACCCAAAAAGAAAGTATTAGCATGCATTCCGCCTTGAAAGAACAGCTTTTAGGGTTAAAAGATTTAAACCAACAAATGACAAAAGAAGCTACCAACCTTACTCGCGCGCTTAAAGGCGATAGCAAAATGCAAGGAAATTGGGGCGAGCTGGTACTTGAGCGTGTTTTGGAAAAATCTGGTTTAGAAAAAAACCGCGAATATTTTGTACAACAAAGTTTTACCACCACTAACCAAACCCGTTTGCTGCCAGATGTGGTGTTGCATTTGCCCAATAATAAACGTATGATTATTGATAGTAAAGTATCGCTTACAGACTACGAACGTTTAGTTAATGCCGAAGATACCGATAAACCCGCTTGGCTTAAAGCACATGTAAACTCCATTAAACGTCATGTAGATCAGCTTTCCGATAAAAAATACGAAGATCTTTACGATATCGAATCGCCCGACTTTGTGCTTATGTTTATTCCCATAGAACCTGCATTTGCTATAGCTTTAAATGAAGATAACACACTGTATAATAAAGCCTTCGAAAAAAATATCGTTATTGTTACACCAACCACTTTATTAGCTACCTTACGCACCATAGATAGTATGTGGAGCACCGAAAAACAGCAACGTAACGCATTAGAAATAGCCAAACAAGCTGGGGCGCTTTACGATAAATTTGAAGGTTTAATAACCGACTTAACCAATGTAGGCAAAAAGTTAGATTTAGCTAAAACAGACTATGCAGCCGCTATGAATAAGCTTGTAGATGGCAAAGGCAACATTATAGGGCGCATTGAAAAATTGAAAAAAATGGGGGCAAAAGCCAAAAAATCGTTACCCGAAGCCATTGTACAACGTGCTACAGGTGATGAAAACACATTGTAAAATTTAAAACAACTTACTAACAATAGTCAGTTCCTTGCTTTATGAAACGCATATTAATTTTAATACTAGTAGCACTTATCCTTATGGCAGCAGGTGGCTTTATCTTTATTTATAAAGTAAGTTATAGCGAAGGTATTCGCGCTGGTGAACTGGTTAAGTTTAGTAAAAAAGGTGTATTTTTTAAAACTTGGGAAGGCGAAATAAGCCAGGGGGTTTCTGAATCACAGCATTTCAAATTTTCGGTTGAAAAACACGAAACTCAAGTTATTAACGATTTAAAAGACCTACAAGGCAAAGAGGTTAAGCTGCACTACTTTGAGCGCTACAATACCTTATTTTGGATAGGTGATACTAAATATTTTATAACCAAAGTAGTTGAAGAAACTAACTAAAGTACAGTACTATGTCGAAACTTTTTAAAACAGTTGCCAGTTCACGCACAAGCATAGCCGAACTTATGCAGCCATCGCATTCTAATTTTGGTGGAAAAATTCATGGTGGTTATTTACTAAATCTCATGGACCAAATAGCATTTGCTTGCGCCGCAAAACACTCCAAACATTATTGCGTTACGGCATCGGTGGATACGGTAAATTTTTTGGAACCCATTGAAATTGGCGAAATTGTAACCTTAAAGGCATCTATTAATTATGTGGGTAATACGTCCATGGTGGTTGGCATTCGTGTGGAGGCTGAAAACATAAAAACCGGACATATTAAACATTGTAATTCGTCGTACTTTACCATGGTTGCCAAGGACGAAACGGGGAAATCGGCAACCGTACCCGGACTTATTTTAAGCTCCGAAGAGGAAATCAGACGTTTTTTGCACGCCCTAGAGCGTAATAAGGCAAAACGCCAGAATAAAAAAGAATTTCAGAGCAAAGACTTTGTTCTAGAAAATTATTTAAACGAACTTCAAAAACACAACATCAAAATAGCATTGTAATGCCTCAACAGCTTGTTGTATTTTGGTTTAAAAAGCTGTATTTCTATGTTTAAATCTTTAAATTAAATAGGTAGCCGTTTGCAGATTGGTAAAAAATGACGATATTTAGTTATTCCTTTTTTAAAGCATAATTAATTTTATGCCATTATAAAAGCATATTATTGTAGAATTAATGATTCATTTCAAACAAAAAGTTTTCCATGATAGCTGTAATAACCGGCGATATTATAAATTCAAAAAGCACCCAGCCTAGCCTGTGGTTACCGCTTCTTCGGCAAGCCTTGCTTACTTTAGAACCCAATCAATCCTTGTGGGAGCTATACAGAGGCGATAGTTTTCAAATTGAAATTACACTACCAGAACGCAGCTTTATAAGCGCCATATACCTAAAGGCTTGCTTAAAAACACTTAAAAATTTGGATGTAAGAATGGCTATAGGTATTGGTAATAAAAGCTACACCGGACAAACCGTATCGGAATCCAATGGCGAAGCCTTTCAGTTTTCAGGAGAGACGCTAGAGGGTTTAAAAAAAAATAAAATAAGTTTAAAATTAAAATGTCCTAACAACCAAGTAACCACCCACTTTAATCTCTTTTTTAAGTTTGCATCTTTAGTTATGGATAATTGGACAGCCAATTCCGCTGAAGTGGTTAAAATTTATTTGGAAAACCCAAACGCTATTCAGCAGGAATTAGCAGATATGCTTCACATAAGTCAAGATGCTGTTAGTAAGCGCATAAAACGGGCACATTTGGACGAATTATTAGAACTAAATACTTTATTTGAATCTGAAATTAACCAGCTAAAACCATGATTTTACTAGTAAAATTGATTCTTGCACATATTCTTGGCGATTTTATTTTGCAGCCAAAATCGTGGGTTAAAAACAAGGAAAAAAACAAACTTAAATCGGTTGTTCTTTATGCTCATGTAGCCTTGCACGCTGCTTTATTATTTCTTCTTATTTGGGATTTTAGCTATTGGCCTTTAATACTAATGTTAAGTGTTTTGCATTTAATAATAGATGCCGTTAAACTAATTTTTCAAACTAAAGCAACCAAACGCATTTGGTTTTTTATAGATCAAGCATTGCATTTAACCGCCATTTTTGTGGTATTTCTGCTATATACCAATACCAGTATATTAGCCCTTAATTTGCCCACTACAAGTGCTTTACTACTCCTTACCTGCCTTATTTTTTTAACCAAACCAACAGCTATCATTATGCAAGTTGTGTTTAGTAAGTGGGACATAAAGAAATTAACCAAAACTAGCGAATCACTTGCTCATGCTGGCATGTACATTGGTGTTCTAGAGCGCTTATTGGTTTTTATATTTATAATTATGGGCCATTGGGAAGCCGTGGGCTTTTTAATAACGGCCAAATCGGTTTTCAGATTTGGCGATTTAAAAGAGGCTAAACACCGAAAGCTTACAGAATACGTTTTAATAGGCACCTTAATTAGCTTTGGAATAGCTGTTGTAACTGGTATACTTTATATAACTTTAATATAACACCAAACTTACTACTGCTTTACAAAACGCTTAGAGATGGTTTTTTTGGCGTTCGAAACCTGTACTAAATAGACACCATTGGGCCACTGACTAATATTTACAGAGGCTTTAACCGCATTAATAGGCCCTTCGTAAACTTTACTTCCTAAAATATTATAAACAGCCAGTTTAGAAAAATTATGGTTAGGTGGCAACCCTACATTTAACCTATTTGTTCCTGGATTGGGGTAAATTGAAAAAGAGATATTGTTTTGTTGTTTAGGTACTCCTAATGTGGTAGAAGCTGTAATATTATCAATATTCATAGTGGCTGCAATTAATTCGCCTTTCCAATTGTCAATTACAGGATTACTTAAAATACGCATGGTAGAAACAGCTTCAAGAACATCCAAAACAGAAGCCGGACCTTGTACCACGATAAAAGCCGATTCATTTATAGGTATGGAAACAGTTGTCCATCCAGAACCTTCGGGTACCAATACGGGGTTTGTAGAAACAATGCGGGTACCCATAGGCCCTTGAAAAGCTAATCGGAGGTGTAAATCATTGGTAATAGCTCGTGCTTGAAACTGAATTTCAAGAATATTTTCTGAAATAAAGTTACCAGACCATTGGGCATTGGCATTAAAAATTACCACTCTACCTGCCGGACCGCTCAATCCTGTAGCGGTATACGACAGAAACCTATCGTTTTGCCCATTTGGACCACCAGAACTTATATTTTCAGTTCCAGCGCTAGCTACACCAATAGTCCAGTTAAGCACTGTGCCATCCTCAAAATCGTCTACTTGACCAGCAGCTATTTGAGGAAAAACAGTATTACAAAAAAATAAAACGGTTATTAAGTGTAATTTTTTTATCATTTACAGCATTTTTAGGAAATTAAACCTATTCAAAAATAATGTAATATTGGCAAAAATAATGCCAAAAAACTCTTAATAACCGTTGGTTTTTATTTACTTAAATACATTTTTCGTCTGGCGTACAAGTTGTAAAAATCGTCGTCTTTTAAATTATCAATAAATAAGATACTCTCGCCGGTACTCTTCATTTCTGGTCCTAACTGTTTATTTACATTTGGAAACTTATCGAAAGAGAAAACAGGTTGTTTAATGGCGTAACCTTTTAATTTTGGATTAAAATTAAAATCGCTTATTTTTTTTGCTCCCAACATCACTTTGGTTGCATAATTTACATAAGGCTCGCCATACGCTTTGGCAATAAATGGTACTGTTCGGGAAGCCCTTGGGTTCGCTTCAATAATATACACGACATCATCTTTTATAGCAAACTGAATATTAATTAAGCCAACAGTGTTTAGCGCTAAAGCAATTTTTTTGGTATGGTCTTTTATTTGCTGAATAACTAAATTACCCAAATTAAATGGTGGTAGTACGCCATTGCTGTCACCGGAGTGAATACCACAAGGCTCAATATGCTCCATGATACCAATAATGTAAACATTTTCGCCGTCGCAAATAGCATCCGCCTCGGCCTCTATGGCGCCATCTAAATAATGATCTAGAAGCAGTTTATTATCGGGCATCTGTCTTAATAAATCAACTACATGTTTTTCCAGTTCTTTTTTATTAATAACTATTTTCATGCCTTGACCGCCTAAAACATATGATGGCCTTACTAGAATAGGGAAATCGAGCACATCGGCAATAGCAAGCGCTTCATCTGCATTGGTGGCCACATCAAATTTAGGATATGGAATATTATTTTCTTTAAGTAATTTAGAAAAACTACCTCTGTCTTCAGCTAAATCTAGCGATTGGTAGGTAGTTCCAATAATTTTTATACCATATCTGTCTAATTTTTCGGCTAATTTTAAGGCCGTTTGGCCTCCTAGTTGCACGATTACACCTTCGGGTTTTTCATGTTGAATAATGTCGTAAATATGCTCCCAAAACACTGGTTCAAAATACAATTTATCTGCAATGTCAAAATCTGTTGAAACCGTTTCTGGGTTACAATTAATCATAATTGTTTCATAACCACATTCCGCTGCGGCTAAGACACCATGTACACAGCAATAATCAAACTCAATTCCCTGCCCTATTCTATTTGGTCCAGAACCTAAAACTATAATTTTCTTTTTATCTGAAACCACACTTTCATTGGCTGGCAATACCGTCCCATTAGCGGTGCTCATTTCATTTTCAAAGGTCGAGTAATAATAAGGTGTTTCGGCTTTAAATTCGGCCGCACAGGTATCCACTAGTTTATACACACGTTTTATTTTGAAGGCTTCGCGTTTGCTATACACCTGACTCTCTAAACAGTTTAGCATGTGCGCAATTTGCCTGTCGCCATAACCTTTTTGTTTTGCTTCCAAAAGGAGCTCTCTATTAATGGTATCGATGGTGTAAGTAGAAATTTCCTTTTCCAAATAATACAACTCCTCGTATTGCTTAAGGAACCACATGTCTATTTTTGTAATCTCGTGTATTCTGCTTAAAGGAATGCCCATTTGGATGGCATCGTATATTACAAACACACGGTCCCAGCTGGCATTGGTAAGTTTTTCAATAATTTGGTCGTAGTTTTTATAACCTTTACCATCTGCTCCCAAACCATTTCGCTTAATTTCCAAGGATTGCGTAGCCTTGTGCAAGGCCTCCTGAAAGGAACGCCCAATGGCCATAACCTCGCCCACTGCTTTCATTTGTAAACCTAAAGTTCTGTCCGATCCTTCAAACTTATCGAAATTCCAACGAGGAATTTTAACCACCACATAATCCAACGTTGGTTCAAATAAAGCCGATGTGGAGCCCGTAATTTGATTAGTAAGTTCGTCCAGATTATAACCAATTGCCAGTTTTGAAGCAACCTTTGCAATTGGATACCCGGTTGCTTTACTAGCTAAAGCAGATGAACGGGAAACACGCGGGTTAATTTCAATTGCAATTATATCCTCCTTGTCGTCCGGGCTAACAGCAAACTGCACATTACAACCACCGGCAAAATCGCCTATACTGCGCATCATGTGTATAGCCATATCGCGCATACGCTGGAATGTTTTATCCGATAAGGTCATAGCTGGCGCAATAGTAATGGAATCGCCTGTATGAATTCCCATCGGATCCATATTTTCAATGGTACAAATAATAACTACATTATCATTTTTATCGCGTAATAACTCTAATTCGTATTCCTTCCAACCTAATAATGCTTTATCTATCATCACCTCATGGATGGGCGATATTTCTAAACCACGGGTTAGCAATTCATCAAAATCCTCCTCTTTATGCACTATAGAAGCGCCGGCGCCACCTAGGGTGTAGGAGGCTCTAATAACCAACGGGAAACCATATTCCTGGGCAATTTCTTTCCCTTTTAAAAACGAAGTTGCCGTAGCTTGAGGGGCCATAGGAATGCCTATTTTAAGCATTAGTTCCCTAAATTTCTCGCGGTCTTCGGTAATATTAATGGCTTCAATATCCACGCCTATTAAATCTACATTAAAATCTTTCCAGATGCCTTTGTCTTCCGCCTCAATTGCTAAATTAAGAGCTGTTTGACCACCCATTGTTGGTAACACAGCATCAATTTGTGGGTGCTCTTTAAGAATTTTTACAATAGATTTTGTGGTTAGGGGCAACAGGTACACATGATCTGCCATGGTTGGGTCTGTCATGATAGTAGCTGGATTGGAATTAATAAGAATGGTTTCAATACCATCCTCGCGTAGGGAGCGCAAAGCTTGCGTTCCTGAATAATCAAATTCACAAGCTTGACCAATAACTATAGGACCTGAACCAATAAGCAGAACGGACTTTATGTTTTTATTTTTAGGCATGTTTAATTGTTTTTTTGCAAAAGTAGTTAACGTATGGGTATAAAAAAAGGCGTTACTAAACAGCAACACCTTTATATATTAACAATTGTTAATTCATTATTTTTTATGTCTTAACTCTGAAGATACAGATAATTTCTTTCTGCCTTTAGCTCGTCTTCTAGCAAGTACTTTTCTTCCATTAGCGGTAGCCATTCTCTCTCTGAAGCCGTGCTTGTTTTTTCTTTTTCTTTTTGACGGCTGAAATGTTCTTTTACTCATTACTTATATCTTTAAAGTCTTCTTAATTAGGATTGGTGCAGTTTTAGCATACACTACTAAAATGCCGTGCAAATATACAAACCCTTTTTTATTAAACAAACCTTATTAGAAATTATTTTAACCAACTAGCACCTTGGCTGTATTGCTTTAACGGCTTGGCTTTTGACAGCCTAGTTGACTGATTGTTAATTAGTTCTTGCTTCGTCATAGGATTTGCACATTATTGTAAAAACCATAAATCACCAAACGGTGCTATTTTTTGTAATAAAAACAGGGCAACCGACTTCAAAAACTCGGGGTAACACAGTATATTTGCAGCATATTTGGTCTATTACACCACAACATTTGTTATTTTAACTACTTAAAAACGCGTTATGTATAATAAAATTATAAAATTAATTATTGCTGCAGGGATTATTGCCTTTGCCATTTATCAATTTACAGAAGGCAATATAGGAAACGGTATTATGTATATTTTACTATCTACCGTATTTATATTCCTGTATTTTAAAAACGAATTTATACTATTAGCATTTTTACGGTTACGAAAACAAGATTTTGAAGGTGCAAAAAAATGGCTTTCTAAAATTAAAAACCCTAGCAGTGCTTTGGTGCGCAAGCAGGAAGGATATTACTATTATCTGCATGGCATAATGGTTTCGCAATCCAATATGAATGAAGCCGAAAAACATTTTAAAAAGGCGGTTTCTTTGGGCTTATCTATGGATCATGATTTGGCCATGGCTAAATTAAATTTAGCGGGCATTGCGTTTACTAAAAATAGAAAAAATGAAGCCAAGCTACTGTTAGGCGAAGCGCAAAAACTTGACAAGCGTAACATGTTAACAGATCAGATTAAAATGATGAAAGAAAACATGAAACGCGCTCAAGGACCTAACCAACATTTTGGCAGAAACCAAATGCGCGGCAGAAGACGCTAAATTAGAGTGAAGGCGACCACAGTCGGCAATAAGATTCCTTTATTTTGGTAAATTTAGACCGTTGTTGCCATGCTTGTATGTCTATTTCCTGGCTATTTGTTATGTCTTCTAAAAACAATGCTTTCAATTGTTTACTCGTGTCTTTATTGTAAATTAAAGCATTAATTTCGAAGTTTATATTAAAGCTGCGGAAATCTAAATTTGCCGTACCAATAGTACAAAACACATCGTCTACCACCATGGTTTTTGCATGAATAAAACCTTTGGTATACCTATAAACTTTTACCTTGGCTTCCAACAAACGCATAATGTACGAATTGGTAGCGTGTTTAGCTGTCCAGGAATCGGATTGCTTTGGAATTAGCAACCTAACATCTACACCACTTTTTGCTGCAATTTGTAAAGAGGTTACTATTTCATCGTTTGGAATAAAATAAGGCGTTGTAATATAAATATATTTTTCTGCTGTATTTATAGCCACAAACATGGCTTCCATAATATTTGCCCAATCTGTATCGGGGCCACTAGCTGCAATTTGAACAGCCTTTTTGGTAGCAATTTCTGTATCTGGAAATAATTGTTCCGTGATGTTACAGCTAGCATTAGAAACAAAATCCCAAGTCATTAAAAAATGAATTTGGAGGGGTTTTAACGCCTCGCCTTTTATGCGCACATGGGTATCGCGCCAGTACCTGTTTGATTGCTCATAATTTACATAATTATCTGATATATTTATTCCACCTAAATAGCCTATCTTCCCGTCGATAATAGCAATTTTTCGGTGATTTCTGTAGTTCATTTTACCCGTAAAACGCGGAAACAACACGGGCATAAAGGCAAAAAAATGGACACCACTTTCGGTCATTTTATTTTTTGTTTTGGCCGAAATACTACTGCCTACATCGTCAAAACTCAATCGCACTTTAACGCCTTCCTTTGCTTTTTGGCATAAAATATTTATTAACTCTGTACCAATAGTGTCATCTTTTAGAATATAATATTCCAAATGTATATGGTTGGTGGCTTGTTTTAAATCGGTAAACAACAGCTCAAATTTCTCCTTGGCATTTTTTATAATATAAACATCATTGCGTAACGTAACGGGCGTGCTTTTATTATTTTTAAGTAGTTCAACCAGTTTAATTTTTTCGTCTAAATAGGCATTCAATTCTTGTTTTTGTTGTGCGGTTAGCGTGTAATCTTCACCTATTTTCTTGACAATCTGTTCGTTTAAAATATTTTTCCTATTAAAAATTTTATTCTTGCGGTATTCTTGCCCAAAAAAATAGTAAACCAGTAAGCCCAAAAAAGGAAAAACCACTAAAACCAGAATGTAGGAAATGGTTTTAGTGGGATTTATATTTTTAAGTAAAATGGTTGTTGCTGCCGTAATTGCCAAGACATAATTTAAGGCAATTAGGATGATCCAGATATTATCTTTAACCAGCGCCATCATTTATGGTTTGGTATCATAATAACCAGCCTCTGGTATGGCGATTTGGTATAATTTTCTAGATTTATTATTCAAAAATGGTTCACGCAGCCACGGATTGTGAATTTTTAATATTTTATAGTTAATATTAAAGGTTTCTGAAAAAGCGGTGAAATCCGTTACAGCTGTATCCACAGCAACTTGATATGTAGGCACCGGTTTATACAAATCTTTGTCTCTAAAATTAAAACCATAACGCGTAGGATTGCTTAAAATTTCTTTTAAAGCAACAATACGAAACATGTATCGGCCTGTTTCTTCATTTAATAACAGATCGTAATAATCGGTAACGTTTTGCTCCTCCAAACGTCTGGAAATACCAGCCATTCCGGCATTATATGCGGCAGCGGCTAGCGTCCAGGAACCAAATTTTTCTTTCGATTTTTTTAAATACTCGCAAGCCACTTCTGTGGCCATTTCTAAATGGTAACGCTCATCTACATTATCGTTTACTTCCAAACCGTATTCGCGCGCCGTTGCTGGCATAATTTGCCATACACCTCTGGCTCCTGCCGGGGAAACAGCGTTGGTTAAACCACTTTCTATAACGGCCAAGTATTTGAAATCGTCTGGAACGCCATGTTTGGCTAAGATAGGTTCTATTACTGGAAAATATTTTTTGGCCCGTTTAAACATAAGCAAGCCATTAGACTGCCAGTATGTATTAACCAGCAGCTCCCTATCCATACGCTCGTAAATATCCGGGTTGTTTAGCGGAACAGGTTCCCCTGCAAAGTCCAAATTAATGGGCATTTGTAAGGCGTACACATTATAATCGTTTATTAGTTGCTTTTCAAAGTTGGTATCGGTATTTGCGTCTTGTTTAGCAAACACAAAAAGCAGGGTTAAACTTAACAATCCAACTAAAATTAGCCCTTTTTTTATCAATTTCATTGTTATTGGTTTTTTCTTAAAGTTATGAAAAATATTAATGCCCGGCGATGCTTCCTTCTAAAATAAGTTGTGGTAAATGTTTATTAAACCAACGGTATTTATTTAAAATCATGATGTGAGTGCCATTTTCAACTGTTATGCAGCCATTTATGCGCTCGTAAGGAAAAATATGGTCCAAAGTTCCGTGAATATGAATTAAGTTGGGCAAGGCCGTTTCTTGCTGCCAACAAACCATTTGTTTTATGGCCCACTTTAGGTAACGCTTGTCCGTTACAGATAAGTATTTTTTATACAATTCTATGCGTTGCGCTACTTTTTGGTTTACCGCAAATTTGGAAAGCATATCTAGCTTACCTACCAACGCGGTTGGCAAAAATGCATACGCCTTTGTTGCGCGCATAATTTTCATGCTGGTAGGTTTCTCGCTTGCTGTTTTTAAGCTTGAAATAATAATGAGCCGTTTTACCGAAATAAATTTGCTCATTTCCTGAACAACTACACCACCAAACGACACCCCAATTAATACCACATTAGCTTCGGTTATAGATGCTGCCAAGCGCTTGGCGTAGCTAGAAAGCGTGTCGGTTTTATTAGGAATAAGCCATTCCAGCCAATGTATTTTAAATTGGCTTTTAGGTAGTTTTATGTGTTCAAAAATGGTAGGGTTTGCGGCCAATCCTGGCATACAATAAACATGTATTATATCTTGATTCATAAGCTATTAAATACCTGAAGCCTGTTTAATACTATTTTTTTTCGTAAATTTGTGTACAAAACTATTGAAAAATAGTGTGTACTTCCTATAAAATTAGTGTTTAAAATAAGAATATTATGATAGATGAACAAAGCCTCATTGACAACGATTTTTTACGTCAATTTGAGCTAAAAGTAGACCAGCAGCTTGCTAAAATTGAATATTCGCTTCAGGAACGTAAAATATTTTTAACCAAACTCGTTATTCCTGAAGATGTTTTTTCGGAATCGCTTAAAAACGATTTTATTACATTGGTTTTTAAACATATTGAAGATCGTAATTTAAGTATTGTGCCAACGAGTCCGGAAATTGCCAAGTTTATGCGCAAAAACAGACAGTATAAAAATATGCTGCCAGTTGGTGTACGCATTTAAGTACCTTTAAATTGGTATGAAAAACAAAAAAAGGCGTACTGTAAAAAGTACGCCTTTTGTTTTTTAAGTTGCCGAGTGCTTATTAGCTTTAAGTACCATAATTTAAAAAACATACAAATTTTACATTATTTCCACACAACACGAATAACAGAAAATAACGCTACATGCAATTAAAAATTAACTCTTTAAAGAACAGATAGCAGCAAAAAAAAAGAGCGTCTTAAGCAAATAAGACGCTCTTTTTTAAAAGTCTCTGAAACGAATTAAACCGCTTAATTTTTAATAATTTTTCTAGCAACAATACCTTTGTCAGTTTCTACTTTCAACAAATAAATACCAGAATTTAAATTTGATAGATCTAATTTTCTGGTGTTTTCGGCTTGTAGCACAACTTGACCTGTTACAGTGTATAATTTAGCTTTCTCTACCTGTATTGACTGGTGCAATTGGATATTTAAAACATCGTTTACAGGATTAGGACTTATGGACATATTGTCTAAATTAAAGTCTTCAACCCCTAACAAATTTCCTGTAGCAGTAATGTAATAATGAGCATCTGGAAAACCTAAAGCGGCAGGTGTGGTATAATCCGCTATTGAACAGGAAGCACTTTTAAGATAAGGAGTTGCTGTATCGGCCGCTGTACCGCCAATAAACCATGATGTCGTGTCCGTTTGTTCCACTTCAATCAAAATATGAGTAGATGTAGATGGAATTGTAATTGCCGGTGAGAACGTATAATTAACAATTGTTTCATCTGAACCTAAAGGAATAGTTACAACTTGGCTTCCTAACAATGTACCAGGATATCCCGTAGGAAAATTAGCGTTACTGTCGTATACTTTTACAGTTACATCAAAAGTACCAGAAACAGATTGAACCCCTATCTCGCCGCTTGTTAATTCAAAACCTGAAGTAATACCAAAATTTGATAAGTTAAACAATCTGGCTTGCTGATTATTTCCGCCTGGGCAGGCCACACTGTTTGTTGCGGTAATAACGTTATCAGTATTTTGTGTTAAAGTAATTTGCCCCTGACTTGTCCAGGCAAATGTGGCAATAAGAAGTAATAGAATGTAATTTTTTTTCATAATTTTAAAAATTTATTATTGGTTAATATAAATGTAGTAAAACTTTTGAAACAAAATGACTTTTAAATCAATATATGTTCTAATATTTCTAACTTGTTCAAGCTGTTTACAAAACGAACAGACCTTACCAAATGTTTTTAGGTATAACGAACATAAAAATATTAGTTCTTTAGATCCTGCCTTCTCGAAAGATTTAGCAGATATTTGGGCTACCAATCAGCTGTTTAACGGTTTGGTTGAAATGGACGATAGCCTAAAAGTTATTCCTAGCATTGCCAAAAATTGGCATGTTTCCGATAGTGCCAAAACCTATACATTCAACTTGCGAAACGATGTTTATTTTCATAAACATGTGCTATTTGGACCAGACTCCACAAGAACTGTAAAAGCCAGCGATTTTGAATATA
This sequence comes from Bizionia sediminis, assembly GCF_042684585.1. Classification (NCBI taxonomy): domain Bacteria; kingdom Pseudomonadati; phylum Bacteroidota; class Flavobacteriia; order Flavobacteriales; family Flavobacteriaceae; genus Bizionia; species Bizionia sediminis. Next base: position 507,697 of record NZ_JBHULS010000001.1, on the reverse strand, counting down.
GCTTTAATCGCTTGTTAGATAAAAAAATAGCCTCTCCAGGTAGTTGGGTTCTAAACAAAGTGGCTTCCTTTCAAGCTATTAACGATTCGGTTTTCGAAATAAAACTTAAACAGCCCTTTCCTGGGTTTTTGGGTTTGTTAACCATGAAATATTGTTCGGTAGTACCACCAGAAATTGTAGCGCACTACGGCAGCAATTTCCGATCGCACCCTATTGGCACTGGTCCATTTAGGTTTAAACGTTGGGAAGAGAATTTAAAACTGGTGTTTAGAAAAAACAACCGTTATTTTGAACAGGATGAAAACGGTAATAAACTTCCATATTTAGAAGCGGTTGCTATTACCTTTCTTCCCGATAAGCAAAGCGAATTTTTACAATTTGCACAAGGTAATCTAGATTATGTTTCTGGTTTAGACGCCTCCTACAAAGATGAACTATTAACAGCCAACGGCCAATTACGCAACAAATACGCTTCGGAAGTAAACATGATACGAGGACCGTATTTAAACACAGAGTATTTAGCCTTTTTCATGCCATCGGAACTACCAGAAATACAGTCGGAATACATTAGAAAAGCAGTTAACTACGGCTTCGATAGAAAAAAAATGATGCTTTACCTAAGTAACGGCGTGGGCATTCCTGCGCACGGTGGTTTTATCCCCAAAGGATTACCAGGGTTTAGCGAAGCCTCTGGATATACTTATAACCCAGAAAAGGCGAAACAACTGGTTAACCAATTTATAGTAGAAACAGGTATTAGCACGCCTAAAATTACCATAACCACTACTAGTAATTATTTAAGCTTTTGTGAATACATACAGCGCGAACTGCAAAAAACAGGGTTACAAGTAGCTATAAATGTTATTCCCGCTTCTAGCTTAAAAGACGCCAAAGCCAATGGCAAACTGGATATGTTTCGTGCCAGCTGGGTGGCCGATTATCCGGATGCCGAAAATTATTTATCGCTTTACTACAGTAAAAATTGGGCTCCAAACGGGCCTAATTACACCCATTTTAGCAACCAACAGTTTGATGCTTGGTATACACAAGCTTTTACCGAAACCAATACCCATAAAAGGGAAGCGCTGTATACAAAAATGGATAGCTTAATAATGGCTACCGCACCAGTTGTACCTCTATTTTATGACGAAGTGGTTAGATTTACACGAAAAAATGTGTTGGGATTGGGTATTAATCCTACTAACTTATTAAACCTAAAACGGGTTAAAAAAGACAATTAAAGCAAAGCTGGATCTTAATCATCGGGTAATAACAGCAGACTGTATTACCTCATAGCCCGCCAGATACTTACCAAATTTGGTTTGTACCTAGCCTTATTTTACAAAAAAACGGATAGTTTTAATTAGGACTTAAAATTAATAATACAACTGTTAGTTACGTTTTAAACACCAGCTTCTTGGAAACGTGCTACGACTTACTACTAGTGCAAAAAAATCAGACAAAAGGTTGGTACTGTAAACAAAACAAGTTCAATACCCGAGTAACCTGTATCCTATTTAAAACTAACAATTATGTTTTTACGAGACACGCCAAAAAACAAAATTTGTATCCTATATACCTATCAGGTTATGAGCGTCTAAATTTTTTGGTGTCCTCAAAAACGTGCTCTAAAATTGCAGCATCTTGTTCGGTAAAAGTTACATCACGTCTGGACATAACAACTTGCGCTACTTCAAAAGCTTTATCAGTTAAATAGGTAGTAAAACCATTACTGCCACCCCAAGAAAAACTTGGTACAAAATTTCTTGGAAAACCACTACCAAAAATATTAGCACTAACTCCCACAACAGTACCCGTATTGAACATGGTATTGATTCCACATTTACTATGGTCGCCCATCATTAATCCGCAAAACTGTAACCCTGTTTTGGCAAAGCGTTCCGTTTGGTAATCCCAAAGCCTCACTTCTGCGTAATTATTTTTTAAATTGGAGTTATTGGTGTCTGCTCCCAAATTACACCACTCGCCCAGCACCGAATTTCCTAAAAACCCATCGTGTCCTTTGTTTGTATAACCAAAAATAACGCAATTATTAACCTCGCCACCTACTTTACTAAAGGGACCAATAGTTGTAGGGCCGTAAATTTTTGCAGCCATTTTTACAGTGGCATTATTGCACAACGCAAATGGCCCACGAATTACGCTGCCTTCCATAATCTCCGCATCGGGACCAATATAAATAGGACCATTGGTAGCATTTAGGGTTACATAAGCTAATTTAGCACCAGGAGCTATAAAAATAGCCTCTGAATTTATAGTATTAACACTTTCTGGAATAGGTTCAGACTGCTGATTGGCCGTAAGTAAATCGAAATCCGCTTGAATAGCTGCTCCGTTTTGCGCAAAAATATCCCATGTGTTTTCAATTTTTAACACAGCGCCTGTATATTCTATAGCCTCATAATTGTCGAAATTTATGGCTTCTTGCCATTCATTAGTATAAAACGCAACAAGGTCTTCTCCCACAAAAATAGCCTGATTTTCTGTTAAATTAGAAATCATGTTTACCAGCGTTTCGTTTGGCGTATAGGAAGCATTTATCATAATATTAGCCTCCAGTTCCACCATGGGGTATTTATCGGCCAGATAATCTTCTGTTACCGTAGTTGTGGTGGTATTTAAGTAGGTTTCCCATTTTTCACGGATGGTTAAAATTCCAAACCGAATGTCCGCTACCGGACGCGTATAGGTAAAAGGTAATAAATTATTACGATGTGGGCCGTCAAAAAGTATGTAGTTCATGGTTGGTGCTTTTTGGTAAAAATAAAAAAAGCCTTTCAGGTTTTGAAAGGCTTTTTAAAATATATTTTCTACTAAATTTATTTTTTAAATTTAGCGTATTTAGTCTTAAACTTATCAATACGACCAGCCGTATCTATTAACTTCGATTTACCAGTGTAAAACGGATGAGATGTTCTTGAAATTTCCATTTTCACTAATGGATACTCTACACCGTCCACTTCTAAAGTTTCGTTTGTACGTGCGGTAGATTTTGTTAAAAACACATCGTCATTAGACATATCTTTAAACGCTACTACTCTATAATTTTCCGGATGGATTTCTTTTTTCATCGCTAAATGCTTTAATATCTTAACTTTTTCGAGGTGCAAATTTAATCATTTTTAATAACTGTGCAATACATTTATACACTTATTTGTATAATTTACTTTAAAAATAAACCAAACCTAATAATCCAACACCAAAAATAACATAATTTAGTTGGGTACACCCATGTTTTTTTAGTACATACACGCAGGCCGCTAATGCGTTCCGCGCATAAATGTTCTGGCTACTATTATATGCCAGGTAGCGGAGTAAATGCCTTTACGAAATAGCTAAAGTAATGGTAACATAATTTAAAGAAAACACTATGGTTAGCTTCTAAAATGCTTGCCAATTGCAACCTTTTGTTATATTTGTGGACTAACTTTACGTAATTAACATGAATTAAATACATATTATGGAACCAACTACAAAATCCAACGCCACTAACTACGGTCTTTATTTAGGTGGTATTTTAGCCTTATTAACCGCATTGGGCTATGCTATTAGTTTAGATTTATTTACACAATGGTGGTTTGGTATAGCCATTATTGTCCTAATTATAGCATTTGGCACGCTTTCGGCCATTAAATCGCGTGCCCTATTAAACGGCTTTATTAGTTTTAAAGCGGCTTTCTCCTCTTTTTTTATTACCTTATTAATCGGTTTAGTAATTAGTTCTGTGGTAAGCTTTTTAATTTTTAATATTATCGATCCGGAAGCAGCAACCATTTTACAAGAAAAAGCCATTGAAGCACAAGTTGAAATGATGCGTAATTTTGGAACACCAGATGAGGCTATGGCTGTTATTGTAGAAGAATTGGAAAAACAAGAACATATTTACTCCCTAAAAAACCTGTTGCAAGCCTTGGCCTTTCAACTGGTTGGATACAGCATTGTAGGTCTAATTGTGGCTTTAGTTGTAAAAAAAGAAGACATAGAAGCTTAAATAATTTCGCTACTTTTGATGTTTCCATTCTGAAACCACTTACATGAATATATCAGTAGTCATACCGCTACTTAACGAGCAAGAATCTTTAGTAGAACTTCACGACTGGATTGTTAGCGTTATGCAATCGCACCAATATACCTATGAAATTCTTTTTATAGACGATGGTAGCACCGATAATTCTTGGCAAATAATTACAAATTTGTCTGCAGCCAACGCCTGTGTAAAGGGCATCCAATTTTTACGGAATTTTGGCAAATCGCAAGCCCTTCACGCTGGTTTTCACGAAGCAAAAGGCGATGTGGTTATAACTATGGATGCCGACTTGCAAGACAATCCAGAGGAAATACCAGCGCTGTATAACATGATTGTTTCACAGGGGTATGATATGGTTTCGGGTTGGAAAAAAATTCGTTACGATTCACTTATAGCCAAAAATATTCCTTCTAAATTATTTAACTGGGCCGCCAGAAAAACCTCGGGTGTCAAATTAAACGACTTTAACTGTGGCTTAAAAGCTTATCGTAAAAACGTCGTAAAAAATATTGATGTTAACGGCGAAATGCATCGTTATATTCCTGTTTTAGCCAAAAATGCAGGATTTGGTAATATTGGTGAAAAAATTGTTCAGCACCAAGCCAGAAAATACGGCGAAACCAAATTTGGAATGGACCGATTTCTACATGGATTTCTGGATTTAATTACCATTTGGTTTGTATCGCGCTTTGGCAGGCAACCCATGCATCTGTTTGGTTCTTTGGGCGTTATTATGCTCGCTATTGGTTTTGCCTTCTCTTTATACCTAGGCATAGATAAATTGTTTGTAAACCCTGATGGGCGACTCATTACTGAAAGGCCGCAGTTTTTTATAGCCTTGGCTACCATGGTTATGGGAACACAATTTTTTGTAGCAGGCTTTTTAGGCGAAATAATTTTACGAACAAAAGAAAACAGAAAACGTTATTTAATAAAGGATAAAATATAAGTAATAATAACGGTTGTAACGTGCAAAACGCCACATAAAACAAGTCTAATTCCGTACCTTTGTACCTATTTACAATATACCTATGACAGCATTAAACCCCGACATACAAGCCCGTGTTAACCAATGGCTAACCCCTACATTCGATACCGAAACGCAACAGTATATTAAAGGTTTACTGGTAACCAATCCAGCCGAACTAAAAGAAGCTTTTTACAAAGATTTAGAGTTTGGTACTGGTGGTATGCGCGGTATTATGGGAATTGGCACAAACCGAATTAACAAATATACCCTTGGCAAAAACACGCAAGGCTTAAGCAACTATTTAAAAGAACAGTTTCCTAACCAAATTATTAAAGTAGCCATTGCTTTCGATTGCCGCCATAATAGTAAAGAACTAGCACAATTAGTTGCTCATGTATTTTCGGCAAACAATATTGAGGTCTTTTTATTTGAAGACCTTCGGCCAACACCCGAACTATCCTTTACCTTAAAATATTTAAACTGCCACTGCGGAATTGTTTTAACAGCATCGCATAATCCCCCAGAATACAATGGATACAAAGTATATTGGCAAGATGGTGGCCAATTAGTACCACCGCAAGATGCCGAAATTATAAATGAAATAAAGCGTGTAGCATACTCCGAAATAAATTTTAACGCTCAAGAATCGCTTATAAATTATATTGGCGAAGCCCTAGATAAAGCCTTTATAAAAGCGGCCGTTAAAAATGGTAGTTTTAAAACCGAGCAGAAGGCTAAAGATGCCCTTAAAATAGTATTTACGTCATTACATGGCACCTCCATTACCATTATTCCAGAAACCCTAAAACAAGCGGGATACAAACAGGTACATGTAGTGGCAGAGCAAGCCAAGCCAGACGGAGATTTTCCTACGGTAAAATCGCCTAATCCTGAAGAACCAGCGGCCTTAAAAATGGCTTTGGAATTAGCCGAAAAAGTACAAGCCGATATTGTAATTGGTACAGATCCAGATAGCGATCGTGTAGGTGTAGCTGTAAGGGATTTAGATAACAAGCTCGTAATTTTAAATGGTAACCAAGCCATGATAATTATGACAGCCTTTTTGCTAAAACAATGGCAGCAACAAAACAAAATTAAAGGTAAAGAATTTATTGGTAGCACCATTGTATCCACACCCATGATGAAAGCACTGGCCCAAGCCTACCAAGTAGAATGTAAAATAGGCTTAACCGGGTTTAAATGGATTGCTAAAATGATAAAAGACTTTCCAGAACTTAATTTTATTGGTGGTGGCGAAGAAAGTTTCGGGTTTATGGTAGGCGATTTTGTACGCGATAAAGATGCCGTTACCGCTACCCTTTTAGCATGCGAAATTGCAGCCCAAGCAAAAGCCGAAGGTAGCTCCATTTACGAGGCCTTGATAAACTTGTATATAGAACACGGTTTTTACAAAGAACGCCTAATTTCAATAACTAAAAAAGGTATTGAAGGTGCTAATGAAATTGAACAAATGATGTTTGATGCGCGTCAAAATCCGCCTAAAATAATAAACAATTCTAAAGTTATTAGGATTGAAGATTACTTACTTTCGCAAGCCAAAAACACCTTAAACGGCCATATAGAGCAAATTCACATCCCAAAATCGAATGTCCTTATTTACTATTTGGAAGATGGTACCCAAATTGCTTTAAGGCCAAGCGGAACGGAGCCTAAAATTAAATTTTATATTAGCGTAAATACAACCTTACAAAACATTGCCAGTTTTAAAGAAACCGAACATCTGCTTGAAACACAAATAGATGCTATTATTAAAGATATGGCCCTGTAAAAATGAAAAAAATAATACATCAATTATTACCCTTTATAAAGAAGTTTAAAATACATGTTTTTTTAAATATCTTTTTCAACTTACTGTATGCCTTATTTAGTTCGCTAGCTTTTATTGCGTTAATACCTATGTTAAACGTGCTGTTCGATAAAACAACCGTTGTTACAGAGGCACCAGTTTGGCATGGGTTGGGCGATTTAAAAAATTATGGGCAAAACTTACTAAATTACAAGGTTAGCGGCTACCTAGCAGATGGCAACGCACAAATGGCTCTGGTAATTGTTATTGCTATCGTTATTTTTACATTTTTGCTTAAAAACCTCTTCGGTTATTTGGCTATGCAACATGTTATGTATTTGCGCAACGGGGTATTAACAGCGCTGCGAAAAGACATGTATCAAAAAATAATACAACTACCCGTTAGTTTTTATTCCAAACGCCAGAAAGGCGATGTTATGGCGCGCATTCTCGGCGATATTAACGAAATGCAAAATTCATTTTTTATCATTCTAGAACTTATTGTTCGCGAGCCCTTAACCATTGTTTTCTCGTTAGCCCTTATGTTTACAATAAGTTGGGAGTTATCTATATTTGTGCTTTGCTTTATTCCTGTAGCTGGGTTTTTAATATCACGTATTGGCAAAAGCCTAAAAAGTAACTCTTTAAAAGCACAACAGGAATCTGGTAGATTAATTTCAATTGTCGAGGAATCCTTAACGGGCTTAAAAATTGTTAAAAGCTACAACGCAGAACCCATTTTTACCGCTAATTTTACAAAGTCGGCCGATAGCATTTTAAGATTGTCTAACAAAATTGGCTTAAAAAATAATTTAGCTGGTCCTGTAAGTGAAGTTTTGGGTATAGCCACCATTGCTGTTTTATTGTGGTACGGCGGAAAATTAGTGTTAATAGACAACATTATTGAAGGCACCACCTTTATCGCTTTTATGGGCTTGGCATACGCCATTTTAACACCAGCCAAAGCCATTAGTAAGGCTAGCTATAAAGTTAAAAATGGTATGGCCGCTGCAGACCGTGTATTCGAGATTCTTCACGAAGCCGATCAAATGGAAGACCACAGCAATGCGCTACAGTTTAAAACTTTTGAAAACAACATACGTATAAACAATATTTCGTTTAAATATGAAAACGATCTTGTTCTAAAAAACTTTAGTGTTGAAGTTAAAAAAGGAAAAACGGTGGCGCTTGTTGGGCAATCCGGTAGCGGAAAAAGCACCATTGCCAATTTAGTAACACGCTTTTACGACGTTAATGAAGGTAGCATAACCATAGATGGCATAAATATAAAAGACATGACCAAAAAGTCCTTGCGCGATCAAATTGGACTGGTCACACAGGATTCTATTTTGTTTAACGATTCTATTAAAAACAACCTGTTAATAGGAAAACCTGATGCAAGCGAATCTGATATGATAGCGGCTCTTAAAATAGCCAATGCATGGGAGTTTGTTCAAGAGTTACCAAATGGAATTAATACCAATGTAGGCGATGCCGGTAATAATTTTTCAGGCGGCCAAAAACAACGTTTAAGCATAGCCAGAGCGGTATTAAAAAACCCACCAATAATGATTCTAGACGAAGCTACTTCCGCATTGGATACAGAGAGCGAACGTTTGGTGCAAGTGGCGCTTGAGAATATGATGAAAAACAGAACCTCTATTGTCATTGCCCATCGCTTATCTACCATTCAAAACGCCGATCTTATTGTGGTTATGAAGCAAGGCGAAATTGTAGAACAAGGTACGCATACCACGCTTTTACAAGCTAACGGTACGTATAAACGTCTCGTGGATATGCAAAGCTTTGAATAGGGACACCTTTTTTACTTTACGGAATCAGTTCGGTAACAAAAAAGTGGATTATAAAGGCCACAAACTACTTGCCTATTGGCATAATTATCAAGCTAGAAACGGCGCCATAGCTAATCTATTTTTTTTTAATTAGCATTAAACCATTTTGTGCCAACATAGTCTAACTTTAAAACGACTTCGTGAATTCCGAAAATCAGTTAATAGCTAACTTACAATCTAAAAGCACCCACGAGCAAGCTTTTCAAGAATTGGTTTCCCTTTACAAGGAGCGCCTTTACTGGCATATTCGGCACATAGTAAAATCGCACGACGACACAGACGATGTTTTACAAAACACCTTTCTAAAGGTGCATAGTAACATCCAACAGTTTAATGGCAACAGTAAGTTATTTTCTTGGATGTACCGGATAGCAACCAATGAGGCATTAACCTTTATAAATAAGCGCGCCAAACAAATGCATATAAGCAATGAGGAAGTGCAAGCGCGAGCCATTGCCAATCTAGAGACCGATGTTTATTTTGAAGGCGATGACATCCAACTAAAATTGCAACAAGCAATTGCCGCCTTACCAGAAAAACAACAGTTGGTTTTTAATATGAAATATTTTCAAGAATTAAAGTATAAAGAAATGGCAGAAATTTTAGAAACAAGTGAAGGTGCCCTAAAAGCATCTTATCATATTGCCACGAAAAAAATTGAAACTTTTCTTTTGAATAATTAAACCTTTTAACGAATTTTAAGTCCAATAGGTAATGAAAAAGGGGAAATTACATACCATTAAAAACGCTGGTTTTAAAGCACCTGAAAACTACTTCAAGTCGTTTGATGTGTCGTTTTCTGCCAAAAAACCATATAAACCAAGCAAACAATCTTCCGGTTTTAAGGTTCCCGAAAATTATTTTGAAACCTTTAAAGTACCAAGCCCTAAAACGGACCCTGTTACAAAAAATAAAGCAAAAGTAGTTTCTTTGTTTTCAAAAAAAGCAATGCTTTATGCCGCTAGTGTGGCAGCGGTTATTGCGGTACTTTTAAGCATACCAAACATCCAAAAATCGGTTACTTTTTCCAGTATCGACACCGAAAGTATAGAAAACTACTTACTAACATCGGAGTTTGAGTTTATGGAATTAGACAATCTAATAAAGGATCCGGCAACACTGGAACGCAACATTTACAGTAAAACCATAAGCGATGGTAGTTTGGAGAGTTACTTGTATTCCAACCTAGATGTGGAAGACTTTAATATTGAATAAAAACATGCCCTATGAAACATATTTTATTGTTACTAATTACATTTATTTTTAGTACCGTAGCCATAGCACAGCATAAGGACCATCATGAAAAAATTAAAACCTTAAAAGTGGCTTATATTACTGAAAATTTAAATTTATCACCGGCAGAAGCGCAAGGTTTCTGGCCAATTTACAACCAGTTTCAAGACTCTTATAGCACCTTAAGAAAAGCCGTTTCTAACTACAGAAAAAATATAGACGTGGCTAACATTTCTGAATCGGAAGCAAAAGCTATTATTTCTAAAATAGCCGATTTATATGAGGAAAGATATGCAGCCTACAAACAATACATGACGGATTTACAGACGGTTTTACCTGCCAAAAAAGTAATTCTTTTAAAAAAAGTTGAAGAAGACTTTAAGCAAAAAATGTTTGAAGAGTATAAAAATCGACACGGTAAAACAAGCAAATAAACCAGACGTTTATTTAATAGTTAGCTGTTTCAAGTGTTAATAAAAACATGTTAAAAGTAATGCAAAGTCACCTCTAGGTGGCTTTGCTTCTTTTATATTACCTTTTAAAAGTCAATTTACTTATACGCCCCTTCCCCGCTGCAAAAGCAACAGAGTCGTTTAAAAAGCGAATGGTATAATAACCCGCATCGGACAAACGCTTCCACGACAAACCGTTATCACTGGAATAATCCATACCATTAAATCCAACGGCTAGTAATTCCGTACCGCCACTATTAGGAATATATTGCACACAACTCCTATAACCTGGTTCGGCTTGCGCTGCCACAAGTTCCCAAGTTTTCCCACCATCCAAGGTTCTTATTTTATTCGCAGCATACGCATCTGGATTGGTGTAATCGCCACCAATAGCAAATCCTGTTTTTGCATCGTAAAAAGTTAGTGAATACATACCTGTAGTTGCTGTACCTTGCACAATAGGAGTTTTGTAAGCCTCCCATGTTTTTCCTTTATCAGGCGAATATAAAATTGCGCTAGCTACACCACCAGTGGCAATCCAAGTATGAGACCCTAAAACAACTATATTCGTGTTACTTGCTGCAAATGCCGCAGCACCATAATCGGTATCTGGTAGTATCTTACAGGAAAGTTTTTTCCAAGTATTACCGCCATCTCGCGTAATGATAACGCTCATACAGGAGTCTGTGGCGTCGCCAACCGCAATACCCTCTTGTTTATTCCAAAAAGCCATAGCATTGTAAAAAACACCGGCGCCTGCTTCTTTATAAACTAATGCCATAGTACCCGAATTGGTTGTTTTAAAAAGCAAGGCCGGATTACCAACACTTAACATAAAAAAATCTTCCAAATTGTTCCCAACAGCCCGAAATTCTAACGTAAGCGAATCGTATTGCTGTTCCGTTAATAACCATGTATTGGCTGTGGTATTGTATAAACCGTAAGTGTTATTATTGGCCGCAAAGGCTATATTTTTAGTGTCTAGTATATCCAAAGCTCTAATACTAAGCGTTGAATCTGTTAAAATTGGTTCTATGGCAACCCCTGTTATGGGTGAAATTGGCGCCATCTTATCGGGTTTACAAGCCCAAACAAAAAGCAGCAAGGCAATAAAAAATATATGTTTCATAGCTGATAAATTTTCATAAAAATAGAAAAGGTAAACGAATAATTAGATAAACCTAGAAAGAAATAAACTTTGTGTACCTTTGCAAGCTAATTAATAACTAAACTGTTCCTTAACAGCCTTAAAAACTATTAATACAGTACAAATACAATTCATGCGATTACACAGAAACTTATGCTTTGCCGTTATAGATGGTTTAACACTTATATGTAACGAAGGCCATTACGCAGACAAAGTTATTCAGCAACTTTTAAAGCGCGATAAACGCTGGGGAAGCAGAGACCGAGGCTTTGTTGCCGAAACGACTTACGAAATTGTGCGTTGGAAACGCTTATATGCAGAAATAGCTGAAGTAAAAGAGCCATTTAGCAGAGACGATTTATGGCGTATTTTTGCCGTTTGGGCAACATTAAGAGGTATTAAATTACCAGATTGGAAATACTTCGAAAACACACCCGTTAGAAAAATTAAAGGCCGTTTTGATGAGTTATCAAAAATTAGAAAATTCAAAGAGTCCATACCAGATTGGCTGGATAATTTAGGCGTAGCAGAACTAGGAGAAACGGCTTGGAGCAAGGAAATTGCCGCTCTAAACACCCAAGCAGATGTTGTTTTACGGGTTAATACCTTAAAAACTTCTAAAGAAACATTACAAGCCAAACTATTCGATTTGGATATTGAAACCGAATTCCTAAAAGGGTATCCCGAAGCCTTAAAACTAAAAGAGCGCGCCAATGTGTTTACAACAGAGGCTTTTAAAAATGGTGAGTTTGAAGTGCAAGATGCCTCGTCGCAATTGGTTGCGGCCTACCTAAATGTTTCGCCAGGTATGCGTGTTGTAGATGCCTGCGCTGGCGCCGGAGGGAAAACTCTTCACCTAGCTTCTTTAATGGAAAACAAAGGCCAAATTATAGCATTGGATATTTACGCCAATAAACTGCACGAACTAAAACGACGGGCAAAACGAAATGGCGCTCATAATATTGAACCAAGACACATTGACTCCACAAAAGTTATAAAAAAACTCCACCAAAAAGCGGACCGCGTGCTTATTGATGCGCCTTGTTCCGGATTAGGGGTTTTAAAACGTAATCCCGATGCTAAATGGAAATTGGAGCCAGAATTTTTAAATAACATAAAAACAACCCAACAAGAAATTTTACAACAATACTCAAAAATGGTAAAACCAGGAGGCCAAATGGTATATGCCACATGTTCCATTTTACCATCCGAAAATCAAGATCAAGTAAGCCGCTTTTTAGCCTCGGAGGCAGGTAGCGAATTTAGTTTGGTTTCAGATAAAAAAGTGCTGCCTTCTGAATTGGGTTACGACGGATTTTACATGGCTTTATTACAAAAAAAATAACTTTAAAATGAAAATGAAATTTACGCATTTACTTGCTGCCTTACTTTTAGGTATGGCATCTGTGGCTCAAATTCCAACCAATTATTACAGCACTGCCACCGGAACAGGCTTTACCCTAAAAACACAATTACACCGTATTATTAATACAGAAAATGATGGTTTGCCTGTTGAATACTTTCACACAGACCAAGGCTATGACGCTATGGATGGGTTTATAGCAAATTACGATTTAGATATGTATTACGAAGTTAATAGTAACACTATTTTAGATCCCTATTCGGAAAACCCAGCAGGTTCAGATCCTTATACATTTTCGCCTGTAACGGACGAATGTGGCAACTATAATTCCGAAGGCGATTGCTATAATAAGGAGCACGTTATTCCGCAATCTGTTTTTAACCAAGCCACACCCATGCGAAGTGATGCGCACGAATTACTACCAACAGATGGACGGGTAAACGGATTTAGGGGAAGTTATCCTTTTGGCGTGGTAGATGATTCTAATTTAATCAACCAAAGCGGTATTTCAAACCCGACACAAAATGGTTCCAAATTAGGCGCTAATATTAACAGCGGCTATGCGGCCGGATATTCTGGAATTGTATTTGAACCTATAGACGAGTTTAAAGGCGATATTGCCCGAATTCATTTTTACTTTGCAACAAGATACCAAGATTTGGTAGCTAACTGGGGTAATTATGCTATGTTTAACGGTACCTCGGATGTGGTTTTTGATGAAACCTTCTTAAATATTTTATTGGAATGGCACCAAATGGATCCGGTTTCACAAAAAGAAATCGATAGAAATAATAACATATTCTACCACCATCAATCTAACAGAAATCCCTTTATAGATAATCCGGAGTATGTTAACCTTATCTGGAATTCAGAACCAGATACCGAAGCGCCAAGCACGCCAACTAATTTAATTGCTTCCAATCCTACCAATTTCACAATCGATTTAAACTGGACAGCGGCAACAGATAATGTTGGTGTTACCTTTTACGATATTTATCAGGATGGTGTTAATAGGTTTACAACAGCTAATACCAATTTTACCGTTACAGGTTTAACACCAAGCACAACCTACTGTTTTACGGTTGTAGCTACAGATGCGGCTGGAAACACATCTGGCTTTAGTAATGAAGCCTGCGAGACCACTACAAATACTGACGCTGGTAACAACTGTTTAACAGAAACCTTTCAAAACATCCCAGCCAACAGTGGTAGTTACGATACCAGAACATGGACAGGCGACAATGGTGGTACATGGACTGCCACAGATGCCCGAACGGACCAAACCATAAGTAATCGCGCCATTACAGTAAGAAATGGTAGCATAACAGCGCCAAGTACATCTGGTGGTATTGGCTCCTTTACCGTTACTACCAAACGTGTATTTGGTGGATCGCCAGGAACGTTTAATTTAAAGGTAAACAATACGCTTGTTGGCACGATAGCTTATGGCGATCAGGACGTTGTTCAAACCACTACTATCTCTAATATTAATATAGAAGGAACTGTATCTATTACCATTGATGGCAATACTGGCTCAAACCGTGTGGCTTTTGATGATTTATCCTATACCTGTTATGCTAATTTAAGTACCGCAGAGCTAAACAAACTTGAAGCAAATGTTTACCCTAATCCAGTCAAAAATCTGCTGCATATTACATTAAGTAAACCAGAAGAAACCCAGGTTGAAATTTATAATGTTTTAGGTAAAAACATGTTACAAAAAACCATACAAGCAACTGGTACTATAAACACACAAAGCTTAAGCAGTGGTATGTATATTTTACGCATAACCCAAGGAAACCAAACCATTAGCAAAAAGCTGATAAAACACTAATATTTAAAGCGACTGTAACAAGTCGCTTTTTTTTGGTTAATAAACACGTGGATAACTCGTAATTTTCAATAATACAAATAGTAATTATTACACCGAAAAAAAGTAAATTTGTGGCTTAAACAACACAACTTAACACAAACATAATGATTCACTTCTTCGGAAACCAAAACAGCAAAGTATTTGCAGTTCAAGTTTACCAGCCACAAGGCACGGCGGCAAAGAAATTATCAACAGAAACAACGGCTAAATTATCATGGTTATTTGGCAACCAACCACTACTAGAGGAAGCATCCATTCATGCTTTTTTTGTTGGTCCGCGCGCCGCAATGATTAGCCCGTGGAGTACCAATGCTGTCGAAATTACTCAAAATATGGGTATTAAAGGTATTGTTCGTATTGAAGAATTTACAGCTTGTACAGAAAAATTTAAGGATTTCGATCCTATGATTTCTGAAAAGTACAGCAGTTTACATCAAGCTATGTTTGTAGCTACAGGAACGCCAAAACCGGTACTAAACATAACCGATATTGCTGCCTATAACGAAGCCGAAGGGTTAGCCCTAAACGAGGAAGAAATTAATTATTTAAATAACCTTTCAAAAAAAATAGGCAGACCACTAACAGATTCGGAAGTATTTGGTTTTTCGCAAGTGAACTCGGAACACTGTCGCCATAAAATTTTTAATGGCACTTTTGTTATCGATGGTGAAGAAAAGGCTGCTTCCCTTTTTAGTTTAATAAAAGAAACCTCCAAGCAAAATCCAAATAGTATTATTTCTGCTTATAAAGATAATGTCGCTTTTGTTGCAGGACCACGGGTACAGCAGTTTGCACCAAAATCTGCTAACAAGCCCGATTTTTATGAAATAAAAGAATTCGATTCGGTCATTTCCTTAAAAGCCGAAACCCATAATTTTCCAACCACTGTTGAACCTTTTAACGGAGCAGCTACTGGCTCTGGCGGAGAAATTCGCGACAGACTAGCAGGTGGTAAAGGATCCCTGCCCCTAGCCGGAACAGCCGTTTATATGACGCCTTACTCCCGCTTGGAACCCAACCGCTTCTGGGAAGAGAAAATGCCAGCAAGACCGTGGCTGTATCAAACACCAATGGATATTTTAATAAAAGCGTCCAATGGTGCATCCGATTTTGGTAACAAATTTGGTCAACCACTTATTTGCGGATCGGTATTAACCTTTGAACATGCGGAAAATAGCGCCTCTAGTCAATCAAAAGCCAGAAAACTAGGCTACGACAAAGTTATTATGCAAGCCGGAGGTATAGGCTATGGCAAAGCCGATCAAGCCTTAAAAGATACGCCAAAAAAAGGCGATAATATTGTAATTCTAGGTGGTGAAAACTATCGCATTGGTATGGGCGGTGCCGCAGTTTCTTCGGCAGATACGGGTGCGTTTTCAACCGGTATAGAACTCAATGCGGTACAACGCTCCAACCCTGAAATGCAAAAACGTGCGGCTAACGCAGTACGTGGCATGGTAGAAAGTGCAGAAAACCACATTGTTTCCATTCACGATCACGGCGCAGGTGGTCACTTAAATTGTCTTTCAGAGTTAGTGGAAGACACCGGAGGCAAAATTGATTTAGATAAGCTGCCTGTTGGCGATCCAACCTTATCGGCAAAAGAAATTATTGGTAACGAATCGCAAGAGCGTATGGGACTCGTTATTTCCGAAAAACATATAAATACCTTACAGCAAATTGCCGATCGCGAACGGGCACCAATGTACACCGTTGGTAAGGTAACCAATGATAAGCGTTTTACGTTTAAATCGGAAACCACAGGCGAAAAACCAATGGATTTGGAACTTCAAGATATGTTTGGTAGCTCGCCAAAAACAATTATGACCGATACTACCGTAGCGCGTAACTACAAAAACCCGCGTTATAAAACGAAAAACTTTTTGGTATACCTAGATCAAGTTTTACAATTAGAGGCTGTAGCTTGTAAAGACTGGTTAACGAACAAAGTAGACCGCTGTGTAGGTGGTAAAGTGGCAAAGCAACAATGTGCTGGCCCGTTACAATTACCCTTAAACAATTGTGGTGTTATGGCATTGGATTATAACGGCACACAAGGTATTGCTACTTCGGTAGGTCATGCGCCTATTTCGGGTTTAATTTCTGCACCAGCAGGTAGCCGAAATGCCATTACAGAAGCACTTACCAATATTGTTTGGGCACCTTTACAAGATGGCTTAAAAAGTGTAACACTCTCCGCAAACTGGATGTGGCCCTGCAAAAATGAAGGTGAAGATGCGCGCCTGTACGAAGCTGTAACAGCTGTTTCAGAATACGCCATTGCATTGGGTATAAATGTACCAACGGGAAAAGATTCCCTATCTATGAAACAAAAATATCCTACGGAAGAGGTTATTGCACCTGGTACGGTTATCATATCTGCAGCAGGACATTGCGATAATATCACAAACGTAGTGGAGCCTGTTTTTCAAAAAAATGCGGGCAATATTTATTATATAAACGTATCGCAAGATAGCTATAAATTGGGTGGTAGCTCATTTAACCAAACCTTAAACGCCATTGGTACGGACACCCCAGATATAACCAATACGGCTTTTGTAAAAACGGTATTTAATACGCTTCAAGACCTTATTAAGGCCAAAAAAATTGTTGCTGGACACGATATCGCTTCTGGCGGTCTTATTACCACACTTTTAGAAATGTGTTTTGCAGACACTAATTTAGGAGCTGAATTGGATTTAAGCCAAATAAACGAAGAAGACACTATTAAACTTCTATTTTCGGAAAATGCTGGGTTGGTTTTTCAAGCCAAAGATAGCTCGGTAGAACAGGTATTAAAGGACGCCAATATCGAATTTTTTAATATTGGTACCGTTCAAGATAGCGATGTTTTAAGTATCATAAATCATAATGAAGTTTACACGCTAACAGTTTCCAGATTACGCGATGTTTGGTATAAAACCTCGTTTTTACTAGATCAGAAACAAACCGCGAACGGTTTAGCACAAGAACGTTTTAATAATTACAAAACCCAACCATTACAATACACATTTCCAAACAAATTTGACGGAAAGAAACCACAACACCCAACCAAAAACCGACCAAAAGCTGCTATTTTACGTGAAAAAGGATCGAACTCTGAACGCGAAATGGCCAACGCCATGTATTTGGCAGGATTTGATGTGAAAGATGTGCACATGACCGATTTAATTTCGGGTCGAGAAACTTTAGAAGATATTCAGTTTATTGGTGCTGTAGGTGGCTTTTCAAATTCAGATGTTCTGGGTTCTGCCAAAGGCTGGGCTGGCGCTTTTAAATACAACGAAAAAGCCCAGACAGCGTTACAGAATTTCTACAAACGTAAGGATACACTTTCGGTTGGTATCTGTAATGGTGCACAGCTTTTTATGGAATTAGAATTAATAAACCCAGAGCATGACACGCATGGCAAATTAACTTATAACAATTCTAAAAAACATGAAAGCGCCTTTACTTCCGTTGAAATTCAGAAAAACAACTCCGTTATGCTTTCTAGCTTGGAAGGATGCAAATTAGGGGTTTGGATTTCGCATGGCGAAGGTAAATTTCACTTACCTAACAATAAAGAAGCCTATAATATTGTAGCAACATACGGCTATAACAGCTACCCTGCCAATCCTAATGGTTCAGATTTTAACACGGCTATGTTGTGCGATAAAACAGGACGCCACTTGGCTACTATGCCACATATAGAACGTTCTGTGTTTCCATGGAATTGGGCCTATTACCCAACAGACAGAACCGATGTCGTGTCGCCATGGTTAGAGGCTTTTATTAATGCCAGATTATGGATTGAAAACAACCAATAACAGCTGTTTTAAGTTATAAACGTCATAAAACGGAAACAAAATCGGCCTACTAAACCCAAATTGGTAAATCATGGTAGGTGCTTTGGCCATACTAATGTAAAACAACGAACCAATTTTTATAAGTAATTAATAATCAAGGAGCTTAAATATTTCGAGCTCCTTTTTTTGTAGCACCAATTAATTATCAGTTTTTTTTCATATTTTGCAAGTGTTCTAACTTTTTATAAACATGACCCAAATTAAGCGACTTTTTGACATACCCTATCACCAATTAGAAACCTATAATTTAAACAAAGCGTTTACAACCAAATACAATGGTACCTGGGTTTCTATTTCTACCCAAGAGTATGTAAATCAAGCAAATGCAATAAGTCGTGGTTTACTGCGGTTAGGCATAAAACCAAATGAAAAAATAGCGGTTATTTCAACAACCAACCGCACAGAATGGAATGTTTTAGATATTGGTGTACTGCAAATTGGTGCCGTTAACGTCCCTATTTATCCTACCATCTCTAAAGAAGACTACGCGTATATTTTAAACCACTCGGAAGCATCTTATTGTTTTGTTTCGGACGCGAGCATTCTGGAAAAATTAAACCCCATAAAAGCGCAAACAAAACTTAAAGGCATTTATACATTCGATAGCATCTTAAACGAAAGCAATTGGAAAGAACTTTTAGAGCTTGGCCAAAATGAAGATAACCAGCCCGAGGTAGAACTGCGCAAAGCAGCTGTAACTGAAACAAATTTAGCTACCCTTATTTACACTTCTGGAACTACAGGAACACCAAAAGGCGTTATGCTGTCGCACAAAAATATTGTTTCCAATGTGTTGGACAGCGAAAAACGCGTACCATTTGATTATGGCGAATCCAAATCTTTAAGTTTTTTACCAGTATGTCATGTTTTTGAACGCATGATTTTATACTTATATCAATACTGTGGTGTAGAGGTTTATTTTGCCGAATCCATTGAAAAAATGAGCGATAACCTTAAAGAAGTGAAACCCCATGTTATGACGGCGGTTCCTCGTTTATACGAAAAGGTTTTCGATAAAATTGTGGCTAAAGGCAGTGAGCTTTCGGGGCTAAAAAAGGCTTTGTTTTTTTGGGCTGTAAACTTGGGCTTAAAGTATGAACCATATGGCGCTAATGGTTGGTGGTATGAAACCAAACTAAAACTAGCTAGAAAACTAATTTTTAGCAAATGGAAAGAAGGATTAGGTGGCAACCTAGATTTAATGGTATCTGGTAGTGCAGCCTTACAACCACGGTTAACCCGTATTTTTGCTGCCGCCCAAATGCCCATTATGGAAGGTTACGGCCTTACAGAAACATCACCCGTTATTGCCGTAAACGACCAACGAGATGGCGGATTTCGCATTGGTACCGTAGGTAAGGTAATTACCAATGTTGATGTAAAAATAGCAGACGATGGTGAAATTCTGGTAAAAGGGCCTAACGTTATGCAAGGCTACTATAAAGACCCCGTAAAAACAGCCGAAGTCATGACAGATAATTATTTTCACACTGGCGATATTGGCGAATTTGACGCCGACGGCTTCCTAAAAATAACCGATCGTAAAAAAGAAATGTTTAAAACCTCGGGCGGCAAGTACGTGGCCCCAGCGCTACTAGAAAACCAATTTAAACAATCCCGATTTATAGAACAAATAATGGTTATTGGTGAAGGAGAAAAAATGCCAGCAGCGCTCATTCAAATTAACTACGAATTTGTTGAAGAATGGGCGAAACGCCATAACTACGATTTAAAATCCAGAGCAGACATTCCTTCAAACAAAATACTGCACGAACGCCTACAGGCTGAAATAGACGAGGCTAACAAAAAATTCGGACATTGGGAACAAATTAAAAAATTTGAAATAACGCCCGATGCATGGACCATTGAAGGCGGCCATTTAACACCAACCATGAAAATGAAACGGAAAGCTATTAAGGAAATTTATAAAGACTTAATTGAAAAAATATACCGCTCCTAATTACAAAACTCCTAATTTTTAGGAGTTTTTTTTTGTTTCAGGAAAAAGGATGCGCTGCTAAAATATTTCAGTTAAAAGGAATTTAATACGCTTACGCTTTTCTAAAACAAACAGTTTAATGGTACCGGTAATCTTCAAAAAATAAAAAGGCCTTATCCACTTCAAAATAATTATAAAGGAACTGTTAAAATTTCATTATTTATTATGCATGCATAATAAATTTTATTATATTTGGGAAACCAATTTGTAACCATGAAAGATAAAACCATCGATTATATATTTAGAACCACTTGGTTAGCTATAAATAAAATGTATAACGAAGAAGCCGCCAAATTTGAAACAAGCATGGCTACTGGGTTTGCATTACTAAGTATCGATCCCGAGCATGGCACAGCCTCCACCTCGTTAGGCCCCAAAATGGGTATGGAAGCCACTAGTTTATCGCGTACCCTAAAAACTATGGAAGAAAAAGGCTTAATAGAACGCAAACCAAATCCAGAGGACGGCCGGGGTGTTATTATACACCTAACGGAATTTGGACGAGAAAAACGCGCTTACTCACGCGAGAAGGTACTAACCTTTAATGAAACCATACGTAAAAATGTTGCTCCAGAAAAGTTAGATAATTTTTACGAAGTAGCTGAAATCATAAATAACATGATATCCAACAAGAAAATTTACAACCAAAAAGAACATATTTCAAAATAACATGAGTAAACGAAACATACAAAAAATAGCAGTTATTGGCTCCGGAATTATGGGAAGCGGCATTGCCTGCCACTTTGCTAATATTGGCGTAGAAGTCCTTTTATTGGACATTGTACCCAAAGAGCTAAACGCGACAGAAAAAGCTAAAAATCTTACTTTACAAGATAAAGCTGTACGAAACCGTATTGTTAATGACTCATTAGCAAGTGCCTTAAAATCCAAACCCGCTCCTATTTATCATCAAAAATTTGCCAATCGTATTACCACAGGTAATTTAGAGGACGATATCGCTAAAGTAAAAAACGCCGATTGGATAATTGAAGTAGTTGTGGAACGCTTGGATATAAAAAAACAGGTATTCGAAAATTTAGAAAAATACCGTACACCTGGCACCCTTATAACTTCCAATACATCTGGAATTCCTATTCATTTTATGAGCGAAGGACGGTCGGAAGATTTTCAAAAACATTTTTGTGGAACCCACTTTTTTAATCCGGCTCGGTATTTAAAATTATTCGAAATTATTCCTGGTCCAAAAACGACTCCAGAAGTACTTGACTTTTTAAACAACTATGGCGAGAAATTTCTTGGCAAAACATCCGTAATAGCAAAAGATACACCTGCTTTTATAGGAAACCGAATTGGTATTTTTGGTATTCAAAGCTTATTTCATCAAGTAAAAGAATTGGATTTAACCATAGAAGAAGTAGACAAATTAACGGGACCTGTAATTGGCAGGCCAAAATCGGCCACCTTCCGAACCGTAGACGTGGTTGGTTTAGACACCTTGGTGCATGTAGCAAATGGTATATACCAAAATTGCCCAAACGATGAGGCGCACGATTTGTTCAAACTACCCAATTTCATTAACACCATGATGGAAAACAAATGGTTAGGTAGTAAAACAGGCCAAGGTTTTTATAAAAAAGTAAAAAGCGACAACGGTAAGAGCGAAATTCTGTCTTTAGATTTAAATACGTTGGAATACCGACCTAAAAAATCGGCAAAGTTTGCAACGCTGGAGCTAACAAAAACTGTGGATAAGGTAGTAGACAGATTTCCTATTCTAATTTCGGGAAAAGACAAAGCTGGTGATTTCTACCGAAAAAACTTTTCGGCTATGTTTGCCTATGTTTCCAACAGAATTCCAGAAATAACAGACGAGCTTTACAAAATAGACAATGCTATGAAAGCGGGCTTTGGCTGGGAACACGGTCCATTCCAAATTTGGGATGCTATTGGTGTTGAAAAAGGAATAGAAATTATGAAAGCTGAAGGTTTTGAGCCTGCAGCTTGGGTGCAGGATATGCTCGATTCTGGTAATAAATCGTTTTACACAGTTAAAGACGGCGCTACCTACTACTATGACATTCCTCAAAAAAGAACCGAAAAAATTCCGGGACAAGATGCCTTTATCATTCTAGATAATATTAGAAAAACAAAAGAAGTTTTTAAAAACTCCGGTGTGGTTATTGAAGATTTAGGCGATGGCATTCTTAATTGCGAGTTCCAAAGCAAAATGAACACTATTGGAGGCGATGTGCTGGCAGGCCTAAATAAAGCTATTGATTTAGCTGAAAAAGATTTTGCTGGTTTGGTAGTAGGCAACCAAGGTGCCAATTTCTCGGTGGGTGCCAATATAGGCATGATTTTTATGATGGCGGCAGAACAAGAGTACGACGAACTGAACATGGCTATTAAGTACTTCCAAGACACCATGATGCGCATGCGTTACTCGGCTATTCCAACCGTTTCTGCACCGCACGGCATGACATTAGGTGGTGGTTGCGAACTTTCACTACACGCCGATAAAGTGGTTGCTGCTGCAGAAACGTATATGGGTCTGGTAGAGTTTGGTGTTGGTGTTATTCCTGGGGGTGGCGGTTCTAAAGAAATGGCTCTTCGCGCTTCCGATACTTTTAAAACCGGCGATGTACAACTAAATATTCTTCAGGAGTATTTCTTAACTATCGGAATGGCCAAAGTTTCTACATCGGCTTACGAAGCTTTCGATTTGGGTTTATTACAACCCGGAAAAGATGTTGTGGTTGTTAATAAAGATCGCCAAATAGCCGTTGCTAAACAACATGCCAAATTAATGGCTGATATGGGATACACGCAACCCATAAAACGCACCGATGTAAAAGTTCTGGGTAAACAAGCATTGGGAATGTTTTTAGTAGGCACAGATGCCATGGAAGAAAGCAATTACATAAGTGCGCACGATTTAAAAATAGCCAACAAATTAGCCTATGTAATGGCAGGAGGCGATTTATCTGAACCAACCCTAGTAAGCGAACAATATCTTCTTGATTTAGAACGAGAAGCCTTTTTATCACTTTGTACGGAGCGTAAGACACTTGAGAGAATTCAGCACATGCTGAAGACTGGGAAGCCCCTTAGGAATTAAGTCGTAAACACAAAGTATTAAAATTAGCGTCTTTACAAAAAA
The DNA here is from genome assembly GCF_042684585.1 of Bizionia sediminis. Classification (NCBI taxonomy): domain Bacteria; kingdom Pseudomonadati; phylum Bacteroidota; class Flavobacteriia; order Flavobacteriales; family Flavobacteriaceae; genus Bizionia; species Bizionia sediminis. Next base: position 483,983 of record NZ_JBHULS010000001.1, on the reverse strand, counting down.
CACTTTAAATACTTTGTACTTAACCCTTCATACTAATAACCTTAATACTATAACAATGCACAGATTCGAAGCGTTGAAAACATGGCAAAAAGCAATGGATATAACAGAATATTGTTATCGTGCTTCAGAAAATTTTCTAAAGAAGGAAAAGTATGGGTTAACCTCTCAATTTAGAAGAAGTGCCGTATCTAATCCTTCAAATATTACAGAAGGAGCAGGTAGAAATACGAATGGCGAATTCAGGCAATTTTTAGGAATTGTAAAGGGCGCTTCATTTGAATTACGCACAGAATTATATTTATTAAAAAGATTAAAACTTATAACAGAAGAAAAAGTTAGACCTATATTAAGTGAAATACTTGAAGTTACTAAAATGAATTACGCACTTCAAAAGTCATTAATGAAGTCTTAATACTTAATTCTAAAAATATTAATACTACTATGAGCAAACAAGCTTACATTGTAAAAGCATACAGAACAGCCGTTGGCAAAGCACCAAAAGGGGTGTTCCGATTTAAAAGAACAGACGAATTGGCAGCAGAAACCATACAACACATGATGAAAACCCTGCCAAATTTAGATCCCAAGCGTATTGACGATGTTATGGTTGGTAACGCTATGCCCGAAGGGTCGCAGGGCCTAAATATGGCCAGACTCATTTCGTTAATGGGCCTAGATATTGTAGATGTACCAGGTGTTACCGTAAATAGATTTTGCTCATCGGGTATTGAAACCATTGGTATGGCAACTGCTAAAATTCAAGCAGGAATGGCCGATTGTATTATTGCAGGTGGCGCAGAAAGCATGAGCTCTGTGCCCATGACAGGCTTTAAACCTGAACTAAATTACGATTTAGTAAAATCGGGGCATGAAGACTATTACTGGGGCATGGGAAACACCGCAGAGGCTGTAGCCAAACAGTTTAATGTGTCGCGAGAGGATCAGGACTTATTTGCCTATAACTCGCATATGAAAGCCTTAAAAGCACAGGCTGAAAATCGTTTTCAAGAGCAAATAGTACCTATAACAGTAGAACAAACTTACGTGAATACCACGGGCAAAAAAGCTACCAAATCTTACACGGTTACTAAAGATGAAGGGCCTCGTGCTGGTACAAGTTTGGAAGCTTTAGCAAAATTACGCCCTGTGTTTGCCCAAGGTGGCAGTGTTACAGCTGGTAACTCGTCGCAAATGAGTGACGGGGCTGCCTTTGTAATGGTTATGAGCGAGGATATGGTTAAAGAATTAGGTTTAGAACCTATTGCACGTTTAGTAAATTATGCAGCAGCTGGTGTAGAACCGCGTATTATGGGAATTGGCCCAGTAAAAGCCATACCGAAGGCGCTAAAACAAGCGGGCTTAAAACAAGCAGATTTAGAACTTATTGAGCTAAACGAAGCTTTCGCATCGCAGTCACTAGCCGTTATTAGAGAATTAGACTTGAATCCGGATATTATTAATGTAAACGGTGGCGCCATTGCTTTAGGACATCCGTTAGGATGCACGGGTGCAAAATTATCCGTTCAGTTATTTGATGAGATGCGTAAACGCAATATGTCGGGTAAATACGGTGCCGTAACCATGTGTGTAGGAACAGGACAAGGCGCATGCGGGATTTTCGAATTTTTAAAATAAGCACAGCAATTCCTTGTTTACAAAACAGGCATCAATAAAATAGTGAATTAGAAAGTAAAATAGCCTAATGTAATCAAATTAAAGACTTACAGATAATTTGTAACTACCAAATATACGTTGTTTAACTTTTATTTAAACGAATAACAATATGGAAACTAAAAACGAAAAAGAAATATTAAGAGGCGGTCAGTTTCTGGTAAAAGAAACTAATTGCGAAGATGTGTTTACACCTGAAGATTTTTCAGAGGAACAAAATATGATGAAAGAATCGGTTAAAGAATTTAACGACCGTGAAATTATTCCGCATAAAAACCGATTTGAAGCCAAGGATTTTGCCTTTACAGAAGAGGTTATGAAAAAAGCTGGGGATATGGGCTTTTTAAGTGTAGCCGTTCCTGAAGCGTACGGCGGAATGGGTATGGGCTTTGTATCTACTGTTTTAACCTGCGATTATATTTCCAGTGGAACCGGCTCCTTTAGTACCGCATTTGGCGCACACACCGGTATTGGCACCCTTCCTATTACCCTGTATGGCACCGAGGCACAAAAACAAAAATACGTTCCAAAACTGGCAACTGGCGAATGGTTTGGCGCTTACTGTTTAACAGAACCCGGTGCAGGATCCGATGCTAACTCGGGTAAAACAACCGCTACCCTTTCTGAAGACGGTAAATCCTACAAAATTAATGGGCAAAAAATGTGGATTTCCAATGCTGGTTTTTGCAAATTAATGATTGTTTTTGCCCGTATTGAAAACGATAAAAACATTACCGGTTTTATTGTAGAATACGACAAAGATAATCCTAATGGTATTACCTTGGGTGAAGAGGAACACAAATTAGGTATTCGTGCAAGCTCCACGCGTCAGGTATTTTTTAACGATACAGTTGTTCCAGCAGATAATATGTTGGCAGGTCGTGGCGAAGGTTTTAAAATAGCTATGAATGCCCTAAACGTGGGGCGTATAAAGTTAGCTGCTGCATGTTTAGATTCGCAAAGACGCATTTTAACCACGGCAGTAAACTACGCTAACGAGCGCAAACAATTTAATACCCGCATTTCAGATTTTGGTGCTATTAAAGTAAAATTAGCCGAAATGGCAACCAATGCCTATGTAGGTGAATCTGCCACTTACCGCGCCTCTAAAAATATTGAAGACCGCATTGCGCTGCGCCAAGCCTCTGGAAATAGCCACCAAGAGGCCGAACTAAAAGGTGTTGAAGAATACGCCATAGAGTGTTCTATTTTAAAAGTAGCTGTTTCGGAAGATGTTCAAAACGCGGCCGATGAAGGTATACAAATTTTTGGTGGCATGGGCTTCTCTGAAGAAACCCCAATGGAAGCTGCCTGGCGAGATGCCCGTATTGCCCGAATTTACGAGGGTACTAACGAAATTAACCGCATGTTAGCTGTTGGCATGCTTGTTAAAAAAGCCATGAAAGGTCACGTGGATTTGTTAGGGCCAGCACAAGCTGTACAAGATGAATTAATGGGAATTCCGTCATTTGAAACACCAGATTATTCCGAGCTATTCTCCGAAGAAAAAGAGATGATTAAAAAACTTAAAAAAGCGTTTTTAATGGTAGCTGGTGGCGCCGTTCAAAAGTTTGGACCAGATTTAGAACAACACCAACAATTATTAATAGCAGCAGCCGATATTTTAATTGAAATTTATATGGCAGAGTCGGCTATTTTAAGAACCGAAAAAAATGCCAAACGTTTTGGTGAAGCCGCCCAAGCCACACAAATTGCCATGGCCAAATTGTATTTATATCATGCCGTAGATATTGTAGAAGAAAAAGGTAAAGAGAGTATCATTTCATTTGCCGAAGGCGATGAACAACGCATGATGCTTATGGGGCTAAAACGCTTTACCAAATACACAAATTATCCAGACATTGTGGATTTACGAAGAGATATTGCCGAAAAAATAAAAGAGGAAGGTAAATACCCTTTCTAAAAAACCTGTTTAGTTAAATTAAGTTTAGTTAGAAGCGAAAAGCCGGTTCATTTGTTTGAATCGGTTTTCCTTTTTAACTACTTTAGTAAAAAAAAGTACATGCCACGTTTTAGTTTCATTTTTGCACTTCTAATTATTCCTTTTAGTTTATTTAGTCAAGGTTTACTTCAGGACAAAACAACCTTTACGCGTCAGGACACGCTTCGCGGTTCTATTACACCCCAGCGAGCTTGGTGGGATGTAACTTATTATCATTTAGATATTTCTGTAAATCCAGACACCAAATTTATTAAGGGAAAAAACACGGTCTCTTATACCGTAATAAAGCCAAGTAACGAATTGCAAATTGATTTGCAAGCCCCTTTAAAAATAACTGCAGCCATACAAAACGGGAAACCTTTAGCCATACGGCACGATGGTCATGCTCATTTTATCACACTCGCGGAAAATCAGAAAATAGGAAACGTATATTCAGTAGATGTTTATTATGAAGGCCACCCAAAGGAGGCTAAAAATGCACCATGGGATGGCGGTTTTTCCTGGAAAAAAGATGCGAACGGCAATCATTTTGTGGCCACATCTTGTCAGGGTCTGGGTGCCAGTATTTGGTGGCCAAACAAAGACCATATGTATGACGAGGTAGATAGTATGGATATTAGTGTAACCGTACCAAAAGGATTAATGAATATTTCCAACGGCCGTTTACAAAGTATAATTCAAAATAAAACAACCACAACATATAACTGGACTGTAAAAAACCCGATTAATAATTATGGTGTGAATGTAAATATTGGGGATTATGTACATTTTTCTGAAGTTTACCCAGGTGAAAACGGGCCCCTAGATATGGATTATTATGTACTCCGTGATAATTTACAAAAAGCAAAAATACATTTTAAAGATGCGCCTCGGATGATGCAAGCGTTTGAACATTGGTTTGGTCCGTATCCATTTTACGAGGACGGTTTTAAATTAGTTGAAGTACCCTATTTAGGTATGGAGCACCAAAGTTCGGTAACTTATGGCAATCAGTATAAAAAAGGTTATTTAGGGAATGATTTGTCCGGAACTGGTTGGGGTTTAAAATTCGATTTTATTATTATTCATGAAGCGGGACATGAGTGGTTTGCTAATAACATTACCAATAAAGATATTGCCGACATGTGGATTCATGAGGGGTTTACAGCCTACTCTGAAAACTTATTTGTAGATTATTATTACGGTAAAGAAGCTGCAGCCGATTATGTAATAGGAACCAGAAAGCGCATTCGGAATGACAAGCCGTTAATTGGCCCGTATAATGTGAACAAAGAAGGCTCTAGCGACATGTACTACAAAGGCGCTAATATGCTACATACCTTAAGACAGTTGGTGCAAAACGATGAAAAATGGCGCCAAATATTACGTGGCATGAATACCGAATTTTACCACAAAACAGTGACGACCCAGCAAATTGAAAATTATATAATTGCGCAATCTGGTTTGGATTTAGCTGCGTTTTTCGACCAGTATTTGCGAGAAACCAATATTCCAACCTTGGAATACAGTATAAGCAATGGTCGTTTAAAATACCGATGGCATGAGGTTGTTTCTGGCTTTAAAATGCCCATATTAGTTACTTTAAATGGTACCGAACAGTGGTTATACCCTAATACTACTTGGCAAACTATGGCACTCCCTACTCCAAACCCAAGCCTAACCATAAACCGAAATTTTTACATAAACGTAAAACCCCAATAATACCCTACATTTAGGAAAAATAAACAGGAATTAACAAAACAAAAGCGGCCGATATATCGGCCGCTTTTGTTTAAACAGTCCTTTTATTCAATTTATAACCAATTTAAGACGGCAGTTGAGCCGCAAATAATAAAATTGGTTTAGTTATAAATCGTTTATAAAACTTCCATACGGATCTTTAAATTGTAGGCCTTCGGTAAAACGATATTTACTTAATAATTTGTGCGCAACTAAAGCCCATAAAATAAACTCCTTAACAAAATAGCTGTCCTCGCGCGCTAAATTTGGTTGGTAGGTACCCAATAAATCGTCTAGTGGCGATACGGCTTCGAGAAGCGCTTTATAGGATTTGTCTCTTACATCGTCTAATAATTCAAAATCTTCCGTCTGATTAAAAAACCAAGAAACAATAGCATCGTAAGGACTCTCTTGATCCTGTTTGCGCAACTTTTCTATTTTCGGGAAAAATTCGGGAAACAGGCTCTTAACAGCGTCACCAATTAAATTATAGGCTACCTGGGCGGCACCCTCTTGCTCACCTTCGTAAACCAATTCTACTTTTCCGGTAATGGCAGGAATAATGCCCATAAAATCCGACAATCTGATGGTGGTATGGGTATCGCCAGCTTTTAAGGCTCGTAATTCCGCAGTACTCAATAAATTTTCGAACGCTGTAATACTTAAACGTGCACTAACCCCACTTTTTTCGTCAATAAAATCGCTATCGCGCGCTTCAAAAACAATCTGTTCTAATAAATCTTTTGCCAATTCGGGTACATAAATGGCTTCTTTTTGGCGAGAATCCCATTTGGCTTCCTGTTCTGTTATAAGCTTTGCCGTTTCAATATCCTCTGGATAATGCGTTAAAATTTGCGATCCAATTCTGTCTTTTAGAGGTGTAATAATGCTGCCACGGTTGGTGTAATCCTCCGGATTTGCGGTAAATACAAACTGCATATCTAGCGGCAAGCGCAGCTTAAAACCTCTTATTTGAATATCGCCTTCTTGCAAAATATTAAATAAAGCCACCTGTATGCGTGCCTGTAAATCTGGCAACTCATTAATGACAAAAATACAGCGGTTTGCCCGCGGAATCATGCCGTAATGTATTACCCGATCATCGGCATAAGTTAATTTTAAATTAGCTGCTTTTATAGGATCTACATCGCCAATAATATCGGCTACCGTTACATCGGGTGTTGCCAATTTTTCGGCAAAACGCTCACTTCTGTGTAGCCAATAAATTGGGGTATCATCGCCATTTTCTGCTATTACATCTTTCGCATAGCGCGATATGGGGTTTAAGGGATCGTCGTTTATTTCGGAACCAGCTACAACCGGTATATACGCGTCCAGTAGGGTTAACATTAAACGGGCCAAACGTGTTTTTGCTTGCCCCCGAAGCCCCAACAGATTTATATTATGTCTGGACAAAATGGCTCTCTGTAATTCTGGTATTACCGTATTTTCGTAGCCGCGAATACCTTCAAAAATGGGCGTTTTGTTTTTTATTTTTTCAATTAAATTTTGACGTAATTCGTCTTTAATCGAGCGTGCTTGGTATCCGGATTTTTTTAGTTCGCCTAATGTGGTAATTGTTTGTATATCCATAGTGCTTTTTAAATTGAAACGTACTGCGCAAAAAAACGTGTATTTTATTTAAGCGCTTTTTATTTTTTTGTGCTTGTTTAACCTTTAATACGCTTTTTTCGGTTTGTTTCGTAATCTTCAAAAATCATTTCACCCAAACCTTTTAGGCCTGTATAAAACGCTTTTCCTTGGTTGGCCATGGTAAAGGTTTCAACAAACTGCATTAAATACCTATCCTGTGCAATCATAAAAGTGGTAATAGGAATATGCAATTTTCTGGCTTGTTGCGCCATGCCATAGCATTTGTTAGTTATGTAGCTATTTAAACCATTGCTATCCTTATAATAAGTGCCGTCTGGTAAGCGTAAGCAGCTAGGTTTGCCATCGGTAATCATGAAAATTTGCTTGTTTGTGTGGCGTTTTCTTCGGAGTAAATCCATGGCCAATTGCAAGCCTGCAACCGTGTTGGTGTGGTAAGGTCCCACTTGTAAGTAAGGTAAATCTTTTATGCTAATGCGCCACGCATCGTTCCCAAAAACTAAAATATCTAGGGTATCTTTAGGGTAGCGCGTAGTTATTAATTCTGCCAGAGCCATAGCTACTTTTTTGGCAGGTGTTATGCGGTCTTCTCCGTATAAAATCATGCTGTGACTTATATCTATCATTAACACAGTGCTCATTTGCGATTTATGCGTAGTTTCTTCTACAACCAAATCGTCCTCGCTGATATTAAAATGACCCAGACCATTATTTATTTGGGCATTCCGGATACTTTCAGTCATGTTAATTTTATCCAGACTATCGCCAAATTGATACGCTTTAAAGTGTCCCGTATGCTCGTCGCCTATTCCCAGTCCTTTACTTTTGTGGCTACCGCTGCCACTTTTTTTAAGATTTCCAAAAATTTGTTCTAATGCAGATTGCCTAATGGCACGTTCGGTTTTTGCGGTAATGGCCGTACCTTTGTTACCGTCTGGTTTTATTTCTTCGCGAATGTAACCTTTGGCCTTTAAATCTTCAATAAAATCGTTAATGGTATAATCTGGCGTTGTTAATTGGTACTCTTCATCCAATTGCTTTAGCCAATCTATGGCTTCATCAAAATCGCCCGAAGTGTGGGTAATAAGCTCTTTAAAAATATCGAAAAGCTTCTCGAATGGACTTTGAGAAGGCGCTTGATATTGTTTAAAAACAAACCCTTTTTTTACGTTATTTTCTTTTTTCATGCTCCATAAAAATACGAATAATTTTTAGTCAAATTCTCATATTAACATCTATTTAAGGTTTGTTTCTGCTGCTGTTTTTTCCAGTGGTTACTGGATGCCCTATAGCCGGTAATATAGGTATTTTGTTAGGTTAGTTAAAGAGGTTGTATAAACGCAAAAAACCTCATAATTTTCATGAGGTTTTTTGGGTAAAATACTGGATAACTATTAGGTTTTTATGCTGTTGTTACTCCACGCGCTTTAAGCCTTCTGGGTCCTTAATTTTAATGTGTTTACCCGATGTGGTAATAAGCCCTTCTTTTTTAAATTGAGATAAAATACGAATAGCCGATTCCGTGGCTGTTCCTACAATACTTGCATAATCCTCTCTGGATAATATGATGTTTAAGGCCCCATCTGCATCGGTACCAAAGGTATTTTGAATATGCAAAAGGGTTTCTGCCAATCGTTGTTTTACAGATTTCTGTGCCATGTTAATAATATCGTCCTCGGCTTCGCGTAAATCTTTTGCCATGCCTTTTAAAACATCCATGGAAAAATTTTTATTATCGTTAAGAGGCGTAATAATTTGATCTTTTGGCACAAAACACAATTCAATATTATTTAGTGCTACAGCGCTTAAATTGGTTCGCTCGTCGCTTATTAAGGAGCGTTGACCTAAAATTTCACCCTTTCCAAGCAGTTTTACCGTTTGATCTTTACCATTGGCACTTAATTTTGTTAGCTTACAAACACCGCTTCGCACACAATAAATTCCGTGCAGGGTTTCTCCTTCATCAAAAATAATATCGCCTTTTTTGTAAAATCGGGTGGTTTTACATGCTGAAACGCTGCGTAGTTCCTCGGAACTTAATGACTTTAAGGAGCTCATTTGGCGCACAATACATTGTTCACATTTACTCATACCTAAGAATAATTGATTAACCCCAAATATAAGATAAACATGACAAAAATCATATTAATTTAATGCTTATATTGTAACCTTTGCAGCAGGTATAAATGAGCAAATTTTATGGAACAACAAACATGTTACCACTGTGGCGACATATGCAAATTGGAGCAACTTGTTTATGATGAAAAATCATTTTGTTGCAATGGCTGTAAAACCGTTTATGAAATTTTTTCAGAAAATGACTTAACCTGTTATTACGATTTACAAGCCGCGCCGGGTTCGGCCCCAAAAGAAATTGCGGGGAAATACGATTTTCTTGACCAGCAGAAAATTATTGACAAATTAACCGAATTTAACGACGGCCAAATACAAATTACGACGCTTTATATTCCTCATATCCATTGCAGCTCCTGTATTTGGATTTTAGAAAACCTAAATAAGTTAAATCCTAGTATAACAGCTTCGCAGGTAAATTTTGGTAAGAAAAATGTGCGCATCACCTATAAGACCAACGATTTTTCATTAAAAGAAGCGGTCTTGTTATTAAGTGCCATAGGCTACGAACCCTATATTTCTTTAGAAGATTTTAAAACAGGTAGCGAAAATGTAAACCGCTCCTTAATTTACAAACTAGGTGTGGCCGGTTTTGCCTTCGGGAACGTTATGTTTTTATCGTTTCCAGAATATTTTGAGGTTGGTGAGTTTTGGTTGGAGCAATACAAAACATTTTTTAGATGGCTTATGTTTGCTTTTTCGCTGCCGGTGGTATTTTATGCAGGACGCGATTACTTTACTTCGGCCTACAAGGGCTTGAAAAAAGGGTTGCTAAATATTGATGTACCCATTGCGCTAGGACTGGCTGTTTTATTTATACGAAGCTCCGTGGAAATTATACTGGACATTGGTTCGGGGTTTTTTGATAGTTTAACCGGACTGGTTTTCTTTTTATTACTTGGGCGGTTTTTTCAGCAAAAAACATATTCTTTTTTATCTTTTGAACGCGACTATAAGTCGTACTTCCCAATTGCTATTACCAAAATAGATGCCGGTATTGAATCGCCTATTCAAGTTTACGATATTAAAAAAGGTGACAGACTTTTAATTAGAAATGAAGAATTAATTCCCGTTGATGGTATTTTAATAAATGGCCGCGCTAAAATTGACTATAGTTTTGTTACAGGCGAATCGGAAACCATAACAAAAGTATCTGGCGATAAGCTTTTTGCTGGTGGTAAACAAACCACAGGCGTAATTGAAATGGAAGCCTTAAAATCTGTTGAACAAAGCTACCTTACGCAGTTATGGAGTAACGATGTGTTTAATAAAAATAAAGAAGATAGTTTTACAACCCTAACCAACACCATAAGCAAGCGCTTTACACTTATTGTTTTGGCCATTGCCTTTATAGCTACAGGGTACTGGTTGCTAGTAGACCCTACAAAAGCTATGAACGTATTTACAGCCGTGCTTATTATTGCTTGTCCGTGTGCCATAGCGTTATCGGCGCCTTTTACGCTGGGAAATATTTTACGCATTTTTGGTAAGCTTAAGTTTTATTTAAAAAACGCATCGGTTATCGAGCAGTTGGCTGCCATAAATACCATTATTTTCGATAAAACCGGAACCATTACCTCCAACAAACAAAGTTCAGCCGTTTACGATGGCGAGCATTTAACCCCAGAGGAAGCCGTGCAACTAAAAAACACCCTACGCGGCTCCAACCATCCTTTAAGTAGAACACTATACAACATTTTAGATGCGCATAATATCATTACATTAAGTCATTTTGAAGAACATTTGGGTAAAGGAATTGAAAGTGAACATCAGAACACCAAAATGAAAATTGGTTCAGCTAGTTTTGTGGGTTATCAACAAGATCAGTCTGTGCTAAACACGACGGTGCACATAAGTAGTAACAACCAGTATAAAGGGAAATATACGTTTTACAACCGCTATAGGCAAGGCCTATCCAAATTGTTTAACGATTTAAAAAACCAGTACGATTTGGTTATCCTCTCTGGTGATAATGCAGGCGAAATGGAGAATTTAAAAAAACTGTTGCCAAGCAAAACAAAATTAATTTTTAACCAAAAACCAGACGATAAATTGGAGTACATTAAACACCATCAAACCCAAGGTGCCAAGGTTTTAATGATTGGCGATGGCTTAAACGATGCCGGAGCACTAGCCCAAAGTGATGTGGGTATTGCTATTTCGGAAAACGTAAATGTATTTTCTCCGGCTTGCGATGCTATTTTGGATGCTTCTAAATTTGAACAATTGTTTCAATATATAACCGCCTCCAAGAAGGCTATAAAAATAATAAAATGGAGTTTTGTTCTCTCATTTTTTTATAATGTAATTGGTCTTTATTTTGCAGTTACAGGGCAATTAGAGCCCGTTATTGCAGCTATTTTAATGCCATTAAGTTCTATTAGTATTGTGGTTTTTACAACCATAGCTACTAACCTTGTTGGCAGAAAACTACGCTAGCAAAAAATTGACAAATATGATTTTTATCATATTTTTCAGTATATTAAGTAAGTAATTTTGAACCATAACTTCTATTAGGTATGAGCGTTATTTATATATTATTAAGTATCAGTGTTATAGTAGCCATTGGCTTTTTTATAGCTTTTGTTTTAGCTGTAAAAAATGGTCAGTTTGATGACGATTACACACCTTCCGTTCGCATGCTATTTGAAGATGAACTTGTAAAAGACAACCAAAAACAATCTATTAAAACCAAAAAGAGTAATTAAAAATTATGGAAGTACAACAATTCTATTACGATAACAAAATCGTTAAAAATTTCCTCTACGCCACCATGCTTTGGGGAGTTGTAGGTATGCTTGTCGGCCTACTTTTAGCATTTATGTTTTTATTCCCAAATTTAACCGATGGAATTTCCTGGTTAAGTTTTGGTAGGTTAAGACCATTACACACTAATGCTGTTATTTTCGCTTTCGTTGGAAATGCCATTTTTGCAGGTGTTTACTATTCTACGCAACGCCTTTTAAAAGCTAGAATGTATAGCGATGTTTTAAGTAAAATAAACTTTTGGGGCTGGCAACTTATTATTGTTGGTGCTGCCATAACACTACCGCTAGGCTTTTCTACCTCTAAAGAATATGCCGAATTAGAATGGCCTTTCGATATTGCTATTGCCGTTGTATGGGTAGTTTTTGGTGCTAACTTAATTGGTACCATGATTAAGCGTAGACAACGCCATTTGTATGTTGCCATTTGGTTTTACATTGCCACATTTGTAACCGTAGCTGTACTTCATATTTTTAACAGTTTAGAAGTGCCGGTTAGTGCCTTTAAAAGTTATTCTGTTTATGCCGGTGTACAAGATGCTTTGGTACAATGGTGGTACGGCCACAACGCCGTGGCGTTTTTCTTAACAACACCATTTTTAGGACTTATGTATTATTTTGTTCCTAAAGCTGCTAACAGACCGGTTTACTCTTACCGCCTATCTATTATTCACTTTTGGTCCTTAATTTTCATATATATTTGGGCTGGACCGCACCACTTACTATATACCGCTTTACCAGAGTGGGCACAAAATTTAGGTGTTGCCTTTTCAGTAATGCTTCTTATGCCATCATGGGGTGGTATGATTAACGGACTTCTAACACTGCGTGGTGCTTGGGATAAAGTTCGTGTAGATCCTGTTTTAAAATTTATGGTGGTAGCTATTACCGGATATGGTATGTCCACTTTTGAAGGCCCTATGTTGTCCTTAAAAAATGTAAACGCCATTGGCCACTTTACAGATTGGATTATTGCACACGTACACGTTGGTGCTTTGGCTTGGAACGGCTTTCTAGCTTTCGGTATGATATACTGGTTAATACCGCGTTTGTTTAAAACCAAATTACATTCCATTGGTTTGGCAAACTTCCACTTCTGGATTGGTACATTAGGTATTATTCTATACGCCCTACCATTATACGTAGCGGGCTTTACACAAGCTAGTATGTGGAAGCAATTTAATCCAGATGGCACATTAGTTTACGGTAACTTTTTGGAAACTGTAACAGAAATTATGCCTATGTACTGGATGCGAGCCATTGGTGGTACCCTGTATCTAGTAGGTTTATTAGTATTGGTTTATAACATTATTATTACTGTTAAAAATGGTAGTGCCGTAACTGACGAGTTAGCTGAAGCTGCTGCTTTACAACGTGTAGCCAAAGGACGTGTTGGTGGCGAAGGCTGGCACTCATGGTTGGAAAGAAAACCAATACGTTTAACCATATATGCTACAATTGCCATTTTAATTGGTGGTATTGTTCAAATTGTTCCAACCCTCATGGTGGAATCCAATATTCCTACTATTACAAGCGTTAAACCTTACACGCCACTGGAACTAGAAGGTAGAGATATTTATATTCGTGAAGGCTGTGTGGGCTGCCACTCGCAAATGATTAGACCGTTTAGAAGTGAAGTGGAGCGTTACGGCGACTTCTCTAAAGCAGGTGAGTTTGTTTACGATCATCCATTCCTTTGGGGTAGTAAGCGTACTGGTCCAGACTTACACCGTATTGGAGGTAAATACTCGGATAACTGGCATTTTAACCACTTCTACGACCCACAAAGCACCTCATCGGGCTCTATTATGCCGTCGTACAAATGGTTAATTACAAATGAATTGGACAAATCCAATACCGAAACTAAAATGGAAGCAATGGTAACATTAGGTGTTCCTTACACCGAGGAAGATATTGCCAACGCCCAACAAGCCATGTACGAACAAGGTACTAAAATTGAAGAAAACTTATATTCTGATCCAGACTTTGCCGCAAGCTACGAAGCTGATAAGGCTGCTGCTGGAGAAGATTTTGTTGAAATGCGCAATCGTGAAATTGTTGCTATAATAGCTTACCTGCAACGTTTAGGAACAGATATTCAGGTAGCAGATTTTGAAGAATAAAAAAAATTAAACAATGTTAAAGTTTGTAAAAAACCACATGGATAGTATAGCGGGTATAGAAATATACCCGATTATATCCTTACTTATATTTTTCATCTTTTTTGTTGTCTTATTTTGGTGGGTAATTACCGCAAAAAAAGACTATATAGAATCTGTAAGTAACATCCCATTAGATAAAACCAATAACCAAAACCAAGAAGAACAATGAGAAAATTCATCCCAGCCTGGGTACGGGTACCCGTAATATTTTTCCTAATTGCTGGACTGGCAGAATATTTTATAGATTCTGGCGATAAACCGGCTTTTATGGAACAACCCTTAATTATGTTGTTTCTGTTATTTGTTCTCGTTCTATTAATTGGTATCGAGTCCATAATAGGCTCCATGGATAATATTTTATACCAAAGCTTGGACGAGGAGGCCAAAGCGCGCTACAATGCACAACGAGCTGAAAAACCAAAATTTGTAGTGTGGTTAGGAACAACTTACGAAAAACTATTGGGAAGCAAACCAATGGAAGAAGAACACGATATTATATTAGATCATAATTACGACGGTATTAGAGAGCTAGACAACAACTTACCACCTTGGTGGAAATATAGTTTTTACGCCTCTATAGTGTTTGCAGCCGTATATATGTTAAGATATCACGTTTTTGATGGCCCTACACAGATTCAAGAATTGGAAATTGAATATGCACAAGCAGCCATTGAAATTGAAGAATACAAAAAAACAGCCAAAGGATTGATTGATGTGAATACGGTTGAAGTATTAACCAGTGCAGCCGATTTAAATTCTGGTAAAGCCTTATACGAAGCAAACTGTGTGGCTTGCCACATGGCAGACGGCGGTGGCGGTATTGGCCCTAATTTAACCGATGAATATTGGATTTTAGGTGGTGGTATTAAAAACATTTACAGAACGCTTGTAGAAGGTGGCCGAGCTGGTAAAGGAATGATTTCCTGGAAACAGAGTTTAACACCGCTAGAAATGGCACAAGTATCAAGTTATGTATTAGCGTTCCAAGGAACCACACCTGCTAATCCAAAAGAAGCCGAAGGCGATATTTGGGTAGATGAAAACGCACCAATTGAGGATGTGCCAACAAAAGCCATGGAAGAAAAAACCGATGGCGTCATTTCTATCGAAAATTAAAAACGATTTGTAAAACCAAACATTGTGGAAAGTCCAAAAAATGAATCATTCAGAGATAGTATCGGTACCCTAGACGACCAGGGTAAGCGCGCTTGGGTATACCCAAAAAAACCTAGCGGCAGATACTACGAATGGCGCAAAATAGTAAGCTACGCTTTGTTGGCATTCCTATTTGCAGCCCCGTTTGTAAAAATAAACGGTAATCAGTTCCTTATGTTTAACATATTGGAACGCCGATTCAATATTTTTGGACTGCCTTTTTGGCCACAAGATTTTTACCTGTTCGTACTTTCCATGATTATTGGAGTTATTTTTATAGCTCTTTTTACAGTAGGTTTTGGCCGTATATTTTGTGGCTGGATTTGTCCGCAAACCATATTCATGGAAATGGTTTTTAGACGCATTGAATACTGGATAGATGGCGACAGAAATAAACAACGAAAGCTAGACAAACAACCATGGAATGCCGAAAAAATTAAAAAGAGGCTATTAAAATGGTTTATCTTTCTGCTTATTTCATTCGCTATCGCAAATATCTTTTTAGCTTACCTAATTGGAAGCGATAAACTTATTCAATACATAACAGAAGGACCTGTAGAACACATGGGAACCTTGTTTCCGTTACTCATTTTTACAGCCGTATTCTATTTTGTATTTGCGTGGTTTAGAGAACAAGTTTGTATTATTGCCTGTCCTTATGGTCGCTTACAAGGCGTATTATTAGATAACAAATCTATAGTAGTTGCCTACGATCATAAACGTGGTGAAGCTGAAAATGGACGTAAAAAATTCAGAAAAAATGAGGACCGTAACGCTTTAGGTCATGGCGATTGTATAGATTGTTTACAATGTGTACACGTGTGCCCAACAGGTATTGATATCCGGAATGGAACCCAGCTGGAATGCATAAACTGTACGGCTTGTATAGACGAATGCGACCATATTATGGAAAGCATTAATTTACCAAAAGGCCTAATCCGCTATGCTAGTGAAGATGAAATTGAGAAAAAAGAAGCATTTAAATTAACACCGCGCTTAAAGGGTTATATTGCTGTTTTAACAATACTAATTGGCCTTTTAATTGGAATGTTGCTACTTCGTAATGATGTTGAGGCTAACATTTTAAGACTACCTGGCCAGCTTTACGAACACAAAGACAATAATATAATAAGTAATGTATTTACCTATAAACTGGTAAATAAAACAACACGCGAAATTGAAAACATAACCTTTAAATTACGAAAAGTTAATGGTGAGGTTAAGGTTGTGTCCAATGCAGATACTTTTAATGTGCCTCCGCAAGGTTTAACACAAGGCACCTTATTTATTGAAATAAATCAGGCCGACTTAAATAGCGATAAAAACAAGCTCATGATAGAGGTTTATAGCAACGATGAGCTTATTGAAACCGAAACCGTTAACTTTTTAGGGCCGCGAAGTTACAACTAACTAAACGGGTTGGTTGGCTGTAACAGCACATAAAAAAATTAAAATTAATAAATAATAAAACAACAGATACCGTCTTTCCTCCTGATAGTTGTCAGTATATGTTAGTACGGATTTAAAACTTAAAAACCATGAGAATAAATTGGGGTACAGGCTTGGTATTGGCATTAGTAGGCTTTATATGCTTTATAATGTATTTTGTTATTAAAATGAGTGTGGACAGCACCTACCAGTACGATTTAGTAGTTGAGGATTATTACCAACAAGAACTAAAAGTTCAAGGTAATATGGAAAAAGAAATAAAAGGAAATAAACTAGCACAAAACGTGCAATCTACGCAAAGCGAGGAAGGCATTTTAATAACCTTCCCAGACTCTTTGGACGTTTCTAAAATAACAGGAAAAGTGTTCCTATACAGACCATCTAATAAACAATTTGACTTTGAAGTGCCTATTTCATTGTCAAATCAAAATTTGCTCATACCTGACAACCGTTTGTTAGGTGGTCGTTGGAACCTTACCGTAGATTGGCAATATAATGGAAATTCCTATTTATTCAAAAAAGAAATAAGGTATTAACATGCTGTGGTCTGCTCTTATACTTGGCTTACTAGGTAGTTTTCACTGCGTTGGTATGTGCGGACCAATAGCCTTTATGCTGCCAGTAGACAGGCAAAACTCCACCAGAAAAATAGCCCAAATAACACTTTATCATTTTGGACGTATTTTAGCTTACAGTTTAATAGGTTTGGTATTTGGTCTTATTGGTAAAAGTTTATACATATTTGGCTTGCAACAACAACTATCCATTATTATAGGTGTTTTAATGATAGTAGCCATACTCCTTCCCTACAAAACATTTAATAAATATAATTTTTCCAAACCTATTTATAAAGTTATCTCCAAAATTAAATCGGGATTAGGTGCAGCACTTAAAAAGAAAACACCTGACACCTTTTTAACTATAGGCTTTTTAAATGGTTTTTTACCTTGTGGCCTTGTTTATATGGCGGTTTTTGGGTCCTTGGCTAGCGCTAATGCCTTTCAAGGGGCTTTATACATGACCTTGTTTGGTTTGGGCACCATACCATTAATGACAACTGCCATCTATTTGGGCAAATTTTTAAATGCCAAAATTAAACAACGCATCCAAAAGGCCATTCCCGTTTTTGTTGTTATAATTGGTTTACTGTTTATTTTACGCGGTTTAGGACTTGGGATTCCTTATATTTCTCCTGCTCCTGTTACCGAAACTGTATCCAGTGAGATAGATTGCCACTAAACATACAAGTATACACAACAAAACCACCTTTTTATTGCTAGGTTAAAACGCTATACTTCGGCTGCTAGATACCCGTGGCAATTCTGTTTTATTTTATTATTTCATTTTTACGCGCCTACACACCATCAACACTAACACCATAACGCTATTAGAGAACGTCCTAATGCCTTAACGCTCTTCTGACAGAGCGGTGGTAAATTTTAAAAAATAAGGTAGGTAAAGTGGCTTATTTTAATGAAAGATATTTCAGGAAACTTTAGTCTTTAGTTTACGCATCTTATCTCATTACAAGTTATTTATATCTAAAAGTTGATTTATACTTATTAGCATATTTTCAGGTTTCAAACTGCCTTCGTAGCATAAATTGGCAGCTCGTTTTGTTGGTTACATAGGGGGCTCCCCCATTATTTAGAAGTTTTACTTCAGAAAAAAAACACAAAACTCTTTTTTGAATCTGTGGTGCTTCAATCGTTTGTTGATCTGGCACTATTCCGTTAGCGATGTTTGGATACAACCATCTATTTTTTTACTTGTTCCTTTTTGCTAACCTCGCTAGCCTATTTGAACAAAAAAAAGCTTCCAAGGCAGCAAGTTGAAAGCTTTTTATTCATTCTATTAAAACCGTTTGCAACGCCTAGACAATCCTGTGTAACTGGTGCTGCTTCGCCTTAAAACACGTAGGATACATTGGCGTAAAAGTTTCGGCCTTGACGCGGAATATTATTCCAGTCGGCATAGGTAGAATAATTGGTATCCAGAATGTTTTCGACACCATATTTAAAAATCATTCTCTGATTGTTAATTTGTACTACATTACCTAAATTCAAGTTTAATACGCCATAGGCTGGAGTTTCATCTTCGCCATAAAAGCTGCTATAGTTACTTTGGTTTCCGTTTCCTTCTAGTTGCAAGGCAGCATTAAACTTTGTGGTATTATAGGCTACTTCAACTAAATACGATAAGGGCTTAATAAGTGGTAAATTTTCATCGTTACTGCCATAGCCATAATTATAGCCTATGGTAGCATTTGCAGAAAGTTTTTTTGTAAAATTATATTGTGTATTCAAAAAAACATCAAAAATTGAAGCATGGGAAAGGCCGTTGTAAATGCGTACGCCATCTGCACCAATAGTCATAGCGCTTAAACTAGGGTTTATGGTGCCTATTATATAATCCATAATATAAAAATATGAGGCCTCCACACCTACTTTAAACTGTTTTTTATACCAATTCGCCTTGGCATTAATTTCAACTGATTTTTCATTTTTCAAGTTTGGATTACCAATATAATCGTAGTTATCGAAACTATTAAATAAAAAGAACCCATAGCCTTCGCTAACAGATGGTGCACGCTGTCCGTATGCCAAACCAATTCCTGCATCGTAGGTTGGTTTTTTATACAAATAATCGGCAGCCACACTCATTAAAAATCGGTTTTTACTAGCGTCCAATTCTGGATAAAATATTTGTAAACTCTCCAGCCCAACTGGATCGGCAATGCGGTTGTTATGAAAACCTAATCTGGCAGAGGCAGTAAGTGTTTTATTGGTAGTTAACTGCATAACATCTTTGGCGTAAATACCGGAATATAAGGTGCGTATGTCTGGCCACGTGTACATAAACATAGCAGGTTGATTACTATCATTTGGATACATGGTCATTTCGGCAACCGATTTATTATAAAAACCATTTAAATTTAATAAAAAGGCATGCTTTTTAAGGCTGAATGCTGCTTTACTATAAAAACCATAGGTGTCGCTCCAACCAGGCATATCCATTCTTATGGGTACATCTGGGCGTTTAGAATCGTCCATAATATGGGTAATTGTATTAACGTACAATTTAGACTCCCATGAAGTAATTTTAGAATCATTGTTTTTATAATTGTGCGTAACAGACCCAATTAAAGCTTCGGCCAAAGACACATCCATGGGCAAGGCTGGATAGCCTACATTGGTTGCTTTGTCGTATATAATATTGGCATCCATGGTATGGCTATCGTTTATTTTGTAACCTCCTTGAAAAGACACATTAAATTTCTCAAACTGCGAGTATAAGACCTCTTTATTGTTTCCGGCATCATAATTATCAGATTTTCTATAAATACCATCGGCATTAAAATAAAGGCGATTTCCGGAATACTCCACATCTAGTCCAGCCGTGCGGTAATTGCCATTGCTTTCGTAGCCCAAATCGGCGCTAGACTTAAATCCAAAGTTATAATATTTTGCTTGTGGTAACTGCAAGTTAATGCCACCGCCTATAGCATGGCCGTTTTCGGTGCCTTCTTGCCCAGAGCCTATGCTTACTTTTTCCAAGTTTGAAACGTCTACGTAGGAGGTTATAGGGTCCATTTTATCGGTACAGGCACCAAAAATTTGCATGCCATCAATAGTTACGTTTAAACGTTCGCTTGTCATGTTATTCATGGTGGGTTCCCAGGCATAATTACCACGCTTAATCATGGTAATTCTGTTAGATTTCTCTAAATAAGCATCAAGGCTAGAAAGTGTTTTTTCTTGTCGGTAATTACTTAATTTACGCTGACCAATAACAATTACTTCCTCCAATTGTGTGGTGTCGTTTTCAATTATGTTGGCTGTGTTTTGCGCATATAAGTGGGCACTAAACAGCAAGCCTATGGTGTATAGGATATACTTTTTCATGGTGTAATAGTGTTTTAAACTTACAGGTAGTTTGTAATAACCTTACTACCTGTAAGCATCATGTAAGCAGTTTAAAACTCCAATTCTAGATAGAGACTACTTTGTGTATTTTCTAGGGTAACTGGTTCGCCTTTTAGAACATTACCTTCCGAATCCAGTAATTGCAGGTTTAACACCCAATACCCTGTCATGGTTAAGGATAAGTTGGCATAATACTGTTTATCGGCAGAATTAAACACTAAACTGGTGTTATTTGGCGAACTGTGGTTACCCATTCCAGGCATTCTTGGATCCAAGGTTAAGGAATAGTCTGGTACTTCAGAAAAGGTCATCATATTTTCCATTTGGTACAGACCTACTACTAACTCGTTGTTTCCAATTATAGGGTTTTTAGGCGCTATCATGGCCACTACATATCGTTTATTATCGCTACCCAAAACACTGGCCACATTTTGTTTACTACTTTGCATAACTGTTATAGGCGCAGTAACCGTATAGTCCATACCATTTATGGTATAGTTAACCGTTAAGGACCAACCAGAACCGTCGGTAAAAGCCATTTGGTACACTATGTTACCCGTATAAACTGTTTCCTTACCCAGTGCTTTTACAGGATTGGTTTTTGGGCAAGAATGTTGCATGGTTGGCATTTGCATAACGGGCATCCATGTAATAGCGGCATTTTTAACATAGCTGTTTGTGGCATTGTCTTTAATACGCAGACTAATTTCATTGTAACCCGTATAAAAACGACCTGTAGCATTATACAATTCTATGGTGTGCGTGCTGTTGGTTAAATCTTGAACTTTATTTAAACCTGTTAATTCATTAAAAGTTGGGGTATCGTTGGTTGTATCGTCCTCTGAACAAGCAGAAAACAATAAAGCAATAAACAATGCGGGAATTATAAATTTTAGTTTCATTTTTAGTAATTTTTAAGTTTGATTTTTGCGCATAACCATCCTAACAAAACCTTAAAACGGTCTGTTTCGATTTATTTTACGCTAAATTTTGATTGCATGCGCTTACTCTGCCTTATTTATATAGGCAGAACTTCAGCGCAGCTGGTTTTGGTAAGAACTGTAAAAATTAACTAAAATCTGGTGGTGGCGTGTCAACCGGTATAGATTGACTTTTTAGTGTGTGTATAAACGTGTAATTAGTAACGTTAGTTACTATAAAGTTTTCATTACCCGACGGAAGTTTACTAATTTCAGAAACAAAGTAAAAATCTAGACCTATGCGTTTTACTGCTTGGTTACGTGGTGTGTTACTATCTGGGCCGGTTTCGTTTTTTGCTAATTCTGTTTTTAACTGGCATTTACCATTACACCCTTGTTGATCGTCTTTTTGAATACAAAGCGTTTTGGCTATAAAATCCTGATTAATAACAAAGTCACTTACTATAACCAAAGTATTAATGTGGTTTGCTAACAAAATGATAGCAAGCACGTAGGCTGTAATAATATGTAACATCGTTTTAATCATAGTACAAAGATACAGAATCATGGCAAATCCAAACATGACAAAAATCACCTTTAACTATTTGTTAAAGTATTTTTAAAGGCGTTATTTCGGTCTTTTAAATTGGCAGCTGCATGTTTTATGTCATTTAGTTTAGCTAACCCTAATGCCACGAAACCGGGCCTGGGCGTTTTTAAATTGTTGCAACTTTGTGGTTTTTACCAGCAGTTGTAAACTGTAAAGGCAAATGTTAGCTTCTTTTGTTTATCCTTTGGTTTTTATGGCTTACACTTTAAACCAAACAAAAACCGTTATTAATAACACACCCGAACATATTACGTGTTAACATCCTAGAAATCTTTTTTCTTGGATTTTTTTACAATTCTTAAAACGGGCATAAACACCCATAAAACCAACATAGAAAATGAAACGATGAGTCCGAAGTTAGTGCCAAAAAATTGCTTAAAAACTGCTCCCGTATAACCTAAAAGCGCAGAAATATCCAACTTTAATAGAATGAGTGTTCTGGACAAATCTACCGGATTTAGTACGGTTCCAACAAGCGATAGTTTATCTAGAGGATAATCTTCAAAAAACAATAAGGTCATTAAAAATACACCGTCGTAAATAACAGCCAAAAACAACCACAATAAAATAGCGTATCCAAAACCTTTTATTTTATTCTCGTTGGATAATGCAATATTGAAAGCTAATGCTGTAAAAATGAAGGTTAAAAACACACCTGTTATAAGGAGCAAGCTAAAATCCCATATGGCATTGGACATAAACAAACCATAAAAAACAAATGGTATACCCAGCCCTAAAATTAAACTCATAGACAAGGAAATAGCGACACCCAAATATTGGCCTAAAAAGATAGACGAACGCTTTAAGGGTTGTGCCAAAAGTAGTTCGGTAAATTCTTTGGAATTATAGTAGTACATTACGCCAAAAATGGTTCCAATTAAAGGCACTAAAATAATAATAACATTCATGAGCGTTATTACCGCTTTAGATAAGTCGTTATTAAGAAATAATAACACAACGCCTAGTAGTAAGTAAAAGGCAAAATACACGTAGCTCCAACGGCTACGCATGAGGTCGAAAAAACTATATTTTAATATTTTAAGCATGATTGGTAGTTAAAATGGACGCAATTGCGTGTTCTAAATCTGGTTGATTGGTTTGTGTTTTAAGAGCTGGTATGGTTCCTTTAAAGTAAATTTTTCCCTCCAGTAGAAATACAATTTCATCGGAAATTTCCTCTACAAAGCTCATAATATGCGAGGTAATTAAAACGGTTTTACCTTTGGCTTTTTCGGCTTTAATTAGGTTTTTTAAACGGATAAGCGCTATTGGATCCAAACCTGTTGTAGGCTCATCTAAAATAACTAGTGGACTATCAAACATAAACGTTAGCAAAATATTTACTTTTTGTTTTGTTCCGCCAGATAGTTGCCCTAGCTTTTTATCTAGAAAGGGTTCTAACTTAAACATTTCTATGAGCTCCTGCTCGTTGGTGGAATTTCCTCTTAAATCTTTAATCATTTTAATGAGCTCCTTAACTTTTAAGTTGCTAGGAAAATTAGCTATTTGCGGCAAATAGTCAATTTGTTTTCGGTAATTGGAGTCTTTTTTAATGGATTTACCATGTATGGAAATGGTGCCTTTATCTGGAATTACCATACCTAAAATAGACTTTATTAAGGTTGTTTTACCGGATCCGTTTGGACCTAGTACTGCAAAAATACCACCTTCATTAATATCTAAATTTAAACCAATTAGGACGTTATTTTTACCAAATTTTTTATGTAAATTTTCAACACTTACCATGTTATTTTTTTAATTTTAGGGTTATTATCCAGTAAATTGTCCGGGGTAAATACTGGCGATACTTTTTCTGAAAAATCGATAATATCAATAAATAAACTGCGTAATAAAATAATAGTTTCGGGCGTACGGTTTACGATGTATGAAAACAGTTTTACGGGTCTGTAGGGCACATCGCCCACGCCATCTTTATCTAAATCGTAACCGGTGTACTCGCTCCAATAATTACCGTCAAATTCATTGTCGTGTACCTTACTGTTGTAGGCCATATCAAAGGAATTGTATAAAAAGTTATTGCCTTTAAATGTATTGCTGTAGCAGGCTCCCAACACTTTTATAGCCCAACCGTTATTCATAAAATTATTGTTTTCGTAACGAATTCTATTCGAACCTTCAGTATTAATACCTATGGTATTTTCTTCAAAGGTGTTGTACATAATTTCGGCATCGTTTATTTCTTTTAAGAGCAAGCCGTAAGAGGCTGTTCCCCAGTTTTCTCTAAAAATATTACGATACATTTTTATATCCCGTGAAAACATAACGGCTACACCAGCACCATTTTTTTCAAATAAATTATCGGAATAGGTGTCTTTGTTAGAAAACATAAAGTGCAATCCGTAACGCACATTGTAAGAGCTAATATTATTGGTGATGAGACAATCGTCGGAAAATTCTAAATAAATACCATCCCGAACACGCTGAATAATATTATTATCTATTTCTATGTTATTACTATACCATAATTGAATACCATTGCCGGAGTTATACTCTTCTACGGCATCGCCAATTATGGTATTATTTAGCACTTTTCCGTTTTTTGATCGCTCAACGTATATCCCAAAAAATAATTGCTCTAAAATAAGATTTTGAACCACAAAATTCTCAACCCGCTTAAGCCGCACGGCGGCGTAATCCGAGGTGTAACTTGTTCCCACATTTTTAATAGTTAAACCGTCCAGCGTAACGCTATCGGCGGTTACAATAAGGATTTCGCCCTTCATTTCACCATCTAAAACGGGTTTCTCTTTACCTATTATGGTAAGTGGTTTATTTACCTGTATATCTGTTTCCTTATAAATACCTTTTTCAAGATAAACGGTATCATGCGCTTTTGCGGCATTAATACCATCTTTCAAGGTTTTAAACGTGCAGGTGTTACAAACGGTTATCCCTTGAGCTAACACATCATTTTTTAGTAATAAAATAAAAAAAATGGTTAGCAGATAATGCTTTAGTTTAAACATCATAACATTTTTTAGTGTTTGGTTATCCTTTTATACACTACTGTTGTAAATGCTCTAATAAAGCATTCCAAGTGTAAATATCGCCGCCTTGCTCCGCTTGTACAGCTTGTGCCTGGGCAGTTGTTTTAAAAGCTGTTAAAAAGGCACCCATTGGGCTTGGTAAGTTTTTGCTAATTAAAAACGTGGCCTGTGTAGCATCAATAAGGGTTTCTGGTTCGTTAAAATGATTGGTTAAATATAAGGCTATATCGTTGGTATTAAAATCTGCCATAAAGTTAACCATACACTCTGCCGCGTCAAACTTGTAAACCTTGGCTTTGTTGGTTACAATTTCGGCACCATGTACCTTATCTACAATAGTCATTTTGCAAAAATGGCAAGCATCGCTACCATAATTAATAGGCTCGGGTTTTGCTTGGCAGGACGCCAATATAAGGCCTATAAAGAGAATAAAAATAAACTGTTTCATTTTAGTGTTTTAGTTTTAAAAATATAAATAATTACGTGTTGGTTTTAGCTAACGTTAGCTTTCTACCTAACCAGAATGCTACCAACGTTAGAGCCATACCCACAAACATTAAATAACCGCCTACGTGAGGCCAAGAGTCCACATCAAAATTAAGTAGTTTTTGATACCCAATTAAAGGTGGCTTGTAAGACATAGGTGAACCATCTGGATTGGTAACTTTAATGATGGCGTTAGGATCTAGATTACTTCCATAATCGATTAACCAATTATTGAAGTCATACATCCCCAAAACGCCTAAAACGGACATTAATAAAAACCAACCAAGAAAAAACTTATAACTTACTTTTTCAAAAAACCCCAGTAATCCTATTATAACGCCAAGAATTACCATACCCAAAATTACTTTCGGAAATACTGAAAACTCCCACATTTCTTCTGGTTTTGGAATGGTTTTCATGCCAATATAATGGTTTAAACCATCAATATTCTGTAAATCGAATTCTGTAATTCCTTTAATGCCATCTATATAGATGTTCATTCCTAAAGGCTCCGGATATTGCGGCGCACCAAGCATGATATTCCATAAAGGAAATTTAAAAAGCCCTAATAATAATAACGATCCAATAATCATTATAATTCCTGCCTTTTTCATAATAAATAATTTAAAAATTAACCATTTAGTTAAGCGTGTTTTAAAAAGAAAGGCGAGAGCGAAACTTCAGCTCTCGCCTTATTAGGAAAATAAACACTAAAACAAAATTTTCCTAGTCTTATATTATTAGTCTCCTAAAGACCAAGATAATTCAATATCAGAGTCGGCTGGCGACACGCGCACATAACCCTGCATTTCTTGGTGTAAAGCAGAACAGAAATCTGTACAATAAAATGGCCATACACCTACTTGTTTTGGCTCCCAAGTTAAAGTTCTTGTTTGGCCTGGCATTACTAAAAGCTCGGCGTTATTAGCACCAATCATAGCAAAGCCGTGTGGTACATCAAAATCTTGCTCTAAATTGGTAATGTGGAAGAACACCTTGTCACCTACTTTAACACCTTCAATATTATCTGGCGAGAAGTGACTACGAATCATGGTCATGTAAACGTGTACATTTTTACCATCGCGCACTACTTTAGCATCACCATCACTTAAGGTTTTACGTGGGTGCTCATTTTCAGATAGTTTAAAGAACTTTTCAGACTTATCTTTAATAATTTCCGCAGGAATAGAGGCTGCATAATGCGGCTCACCGTGCGTTGGGAAATCATATAATAATTCCATTTTATCGCCAGAGATATCATACAATTGAGCCGAGTGCTCCATTTCTGGTCCTGTTGGTAAATAACGGTCCTTTGTAATCTTGTTCATGGCAAACATATATTTACCAAAAGGTTTTCTGGAATTACCACCTGGAATAGTTAAGTGACCTACAGAGTAGTAAGTTGGTTTTCTATCTAATACTTCCCAAGTACCTAATTTCCATTTTACAACTTCGGATGAGATGAAGAACGTAGTATAGGCATTACCTTTGTCGTCAAACTCGGTATGTAAAGGCCCTAAACCTGGTTGCTCTACAGATCCAGCTAAGACATCTTCGAAATTTAAAATTGGAATTCCATAAGCTTCGCCATCAAATTTTTCGTTTTCAATAGCATCCAACATTTTTGTAAAGGAATGTACGGTTAGGTTGGCCGATAATTTACCGTTACCTACAATATACTCGCCAGAAGGATCTACGTCACAACCGTGCGGTGATTTTGGTGTTGGTAAAAAGTAAACAGCGCCTGGAATTTCAGCAGGATTAACTACACGAACTTCTTTTTTCATGGTAGATGTTGCTGTATGCGTAATATCGCTGTGAATGTTGTGTGCATAGTTAGCTGGCATCATGGTACCACCACCATTGTTTACGTATTCTTCAATTTTTTTCCAGTTAATGGCTGCAATAAAATCTTTATCGTTTTGCGACGCGTTTACCTCTAGCAAGCTGTTTGCTTCCTCTGTGTTATAGGTAGTAAAGAAGAACCAACCATGCGATTTGCCACGTCCTGGGTGCGATAAATCGTAATTAAATCCTGGCATTAAAATTTGGAATTTAATATCCATATGGCCATGCTCTGGATCCACACTAATAAACGTTAACGCGCCTTTAAAGTTTCCTTTGTATTCATTAATTGGCATATCGCGCTGTGGTACAGGTACGGAAAAACGTGTTCCTGCCACTACATACTCGGTGTTTTCTGTAATGAATGAAGAACTGTGGTTACCAGCACTGTTAGGTACTTCAATAATTTCTTCTGTTTCGAAAGTTTTTAAACTAATTCGCGCAATACGTGGTGTGTTGTTTCCGTTAATAAAAATCCAACGACCATCCAATTCGCCATTTGTTTGCGAAATGTCTGGGTGATGCGAATCGTCCCAAGGAATAAAACCATAAGATGTTTCTAGCATTGGCTTGGTTTCTTCAGAATACCCGTAACCATTTGTTGGAAATTGCGAGAATACTGGAATTTCCTTAAACATACGTCCAGACGGCAATCCATATACCGTTAAGTTTCCGCTGTAACCACCAGACATAAATGCGTAATGCGAATCGTGTTCGCCCGGAGCTACATATACTTTTTCGGCCGCACTAGATCCTAATGCGCCTTTGTTGGATGTTTGCGTTGAATTGTTGCAACTTGTAAATGCAAGTGCCGCAACCATCAATCCAATTGATATTTTAAATTTGTTTTTCATTGTCTTTAATAATTTAAGTGTTTTTTAATTTATTCTGTTGGTGGTAACAATACTTTATCTATTACGTGTACAATACCATTACCTCCGAAAATACTGGCTATAATTTTAGCACCGCCAACCATTGGTTCGCCGTCTACTACCTCCACTTTTACGTTTTGGTTATTAGCCTGACCTAGTTTTTTAAACTTGGTTAAAAACTCTTTAGAGTAATTACCTGGTGTAACGTGGTAAGTTAAAATATTGGCTAAAGCTGCTTTGTTTTCCGGCTTTAACAAATCCTCCACTGTACCAGCTGGCAAGGCCGCAAACGCTTCGTTAGTAGGCGCAAAAACCATTAAAGGTCCGGCATTAGATAGTGCATTTTCCAGTTGAGCAGCTTGTACGGCTGCTACCAGTGTTGTGTGATCGTCTGAACCCATTGCAATTTGTAATACCGTTGGCGCACTACCATCGTCCTCAATAAAGGCTTGGCCTGTTCGCTCTGTGGTCTCGGTTGCCGCAGGAGCATCGGGGCTCGCTGCAGGGTTTTGATTTTCGTTTTTACAGCCCATGAATAGTGATAAGCATAAGACTGCTAGCATTAATTGTTTCATTGGTTATGGTTTTAGTTATTATAAGGTTCTAAAATATTCTAGAACAGCACGTGCTTCATCCTCTGTAAGGTTTTGATTAGCCATTGGCGAACCATTAAACTCCATTAATAATTCTTTTGCTAACGGATCTTCTTTTACCATTTGCTCTGGGTTTAAAATCATGTTCATTACCCATTCTGGTGTTCTGCGTTCTAAAATTCCGTTTGGTGCTGGTCCAATAAATTTTTTACCAACACGGTGACAAGCGGTACACATGTTTTTGAAAATTTCAGCACCTTGGTCTGCCATAGCCTGATCGATATTAGCATCCAATGTTAGCGAGGCTATTGGCCCCACCCCTTTTGTACTCATGTCTACACGCTTTGAAGGTTTCTCCACGCTTTCCTTTTTAGTTGTAGTTTCGGTTTTTGGACTTTTCTTTTCGTATGAAAATGTTTCTTTTTTCTTTTCTTCTTTTCCGCCGCAGCTTAATAGCGCGAAGGCAAATAATAGTGTCATTAATTTTAGTGATGTTCTCATAGTGTTATTTAATTTTATATATCAAAAGTATTATTAAAGATTTAGGAGAAATATGACAATTATCATATTTATCAAATAAATCGGATATTTTTATCCATTCTAACTCTTAATAGCTATTCGTTTGATTTTAAGATACAAAAAAAAGAGCCAAACTCCAAGTCCGACTCTTTTTCACTAACAAATTGTAATTACTATGAAAACTACTTTATTTTAAATGTCATAACTGGTAAGGTGGAATGATTGGCCACATCTTCAGATATGCTGCCTTCAAAAAAGTGGGCTAATCCTTTTTTACCGCGCGTGGCAATGGCTACCATATCGGCACCTAAAACATTGGCAAAGTTAGATATACCTTGCTCTACCGTGTAATCATTAACGTACGTAACCCGCGACATATAATCCAGATTGCCATCGGCTGCGTTTAAAAACTTAACAACCTTACCCTCCATTTCGGGTGTGCTTCTAAAGTTTTCGCCGGGTAAGTTTACATAAATTAAATGCATATCCGATTTTAAAAACGTACACATTTTTTTAGCTTTTTTATAGGCTTCAATAGCATCTTCTGAAAAATCTGATGCAAACACCACCGTATCGAACTCTGTTAAAATAGGGTTGTGTTTAATTACTAAAACAGGAATATCGGAATAGCGTACTACTTTTTCGGTATTGGAACCCACAAAATACTCTTTAATACCACTGGTGCCTTGCGACCCCATTATAATTAAATCCACATCGTACTCCTTGGCAACATCGTTAACCTCGCTAAATACTTTGTATTGTTTAACTAATGGTGTAATATGAACACCTTCCAAATAAGGTTTATCTAAAAATTCGCTAAACTTTTTCTTGGCTAATTCCAACAAAAAAACGGCTTCCAACTGGGCATTGGAGTCACTTCTGCTTAATACTGCATCGGACATTTCTAGCATGTGTAAGGCAAGTATTTCGGAATTATTTTTTTTAGCAAGAATAGCAGCTGTTTCAAGGGCGTACTCTGAATATTCAGAAAAATCTACTGGTACAATAATTTTGTTCATGGTTATATGTTTTTTTTCAGAAGCGCTATGAATACTTTACACGCTTGAATCCTGATTAATTGATTGTTTTTTAATGACTAATTATATTTTTATTACACGGTCATAGAAAATAATTGCGCATCTGGTTTTTTACGCTGCAACAACAAATCGAAGGCCATACACACATTTCTAACAAACGGTTTTCCGGCTTCTGTTACTGTTAAACTTGTTGCATTAATGTGAATTAAACCATCGTTTTCCAATTCTTTCAATTGAATTAATACGTCTGGTAATTCCTGAAAATAATTTTCAGATGCTTGCCAATTTGTTTCAAAATGACACATCAGGTTTAAAATATGCTTTCTTATAATTAAATCTTCTGCCGTTAAAATATGCCCTTTAAAAACGGGAATCTGGTTCGCGTCCAAACGGGCGTAATAATCTTCCAGTTTTTTTTCATTTTGAGCAAACCCATACCAACTATCGCTAATAGCCGACACGCCCAACCCAACCATAATTTGTGTTTTACTGGCCGTATAACCCATAAAATTTCTGTGTAACTCCTTGGTTTGTGTTGCTTGGTACAAACTATCTGTTTGCAAGGCAAAATGATCCATCCCAATTTCCACATAGCCGCATACACCCAGCTCGGCTTTTCCTAATTCGTATTGCCGGCGCTTGCTGGCTGCAGATGGCAAATCGGAGTCTTTAAAACCACGTTGGCCATTGCCTTTTATCCAAGGAACGTGTGCATAGCTATAAAAAGCAATGCGGTCTGGCATAAGAGCTTTCGTTTTTTTAATGGTTTCTAGAACATGTGCTTCGGTTTGAAATGGTAACCCAAAAATAATATCGTGGCTAACCGATGTATAACCTATTTGCCGCGCTTGCTCGGTTACGCGTTTTACGTTTTCGAAAGGTTGAATTCTATGTATAGCTTTTTGGACGGTTTCATTATAATCCTGAACCCCAAAGCTTACCCGCCTAAAACCTAAATCGAATAGGGTTTTAAGGTGTACTTCTGTTGTATTGTTTGGGTGCCCTTCAAAACTAAACTCGTAATTGGGTGCTTTTTCTGCCACCAACAAAATACCGTTAATAAGGCGTTGTAAGTTATTGGCTGAAAAAAATGTTGGTGTGCCACCGCCTAAATGAAGTTCTTTTATTCGCGGCTTATGGCCAAGGACAGTTACGTAAAGCTGCCATTCCTTTAAAACATAATCTATGTAAGGTAATTCTACTTCGTGACGCGTAGTAATGCGTTTATTACAGCCACAAAAGGTGCACAAGCTTTCGCAAAAAGGCAAATGAATATATAAACTTATTCCTTCTGTTTCATTGCTTTCTAAAAATGATTGCTGCAAACCAGCCTCCCACTTTTTTACCGAAAACAGCGCCTCGTTCCAATAAGGAACCGTAGGGTAACTGGTGTACCTAGGACCAGCAACATTGTATTTATTAACTAATTTATTTGACATACCTGACTTATTATGAGGCAAAACTAACGGCAATTTTCAATATAAAATATGATAATTGTCATACATTAACCTGCAAATACTTCATTTTATGTGAAATAATATGTAACTTTCGGCTAACTAAAAAAACTTTAAAAAGAATGAAAAAATTACCACTTGTAGCACTTGCAGCCGCGTTTGCGCTGGTATCAAGTTGCAAAAACAACAACCAAGAAAATGCAGAACCAGACACGCCAAATGCCGATATGATTACCGAGGATAACATGATGCAAGAAGCAACTCCAGCGGTAAAAAAAATTACCACAATGCTTTCTGCTAAAAGCGGTTCAGATGTAACAGGCGAAGTGGTTTTTATTGAAGAAAATGGCGAGGTGGTTATGACTACTAATATTACGGGATTAACGCCTGGTATGCACGCTATTCACCTACACGAAACCGCGGACTGCTCGGCAGACGATGGCACATCGTCTGGAGGCCACTGGAATCCTACTGGGCAAAAACATGGCAAATGGGGAGACGAAGCTGGCTATCATAAAGGCGATATTGGAAATTTAGAAGCCGACGAACAGGGTAATGCTAGTCTTACCTTTAGAACCAACGAATGGTGTATAGGTTGTGGGGATCCTGCAAAAGACATTATTGGAAAAGCGGTTATAGTACACCAAGGTGTAGACGATTTTAAAACGCAACCAACGGGCGATGCTGGTGCACGTGTAAGTTGTGCCGGTGTTATTGAATAAAACCGAATAACATTTAGCTACCATAAAAACAAAAAAGCTGCATTTAGCAGCTTTTTTTGTGTTACATGTCTTGATTTTTTAGGTTTAAAAAGAATGAACCTATTTTAAACCCTATGTTTTGTAATTGACGACTATTGGTATTGGTGTTGGGTACTATTTAAAGGCTTACAAAACCCATACAAATCTGGAAAGTGGCATGCAATATCTGTTATTTTTCAGGCTTCACAAATAAGAAATACCGCAATTAAAGTATTTTTACTACCTTGTCTTACCTGTTTAATTCATATTCAAAAACCTGTATTGTCATGATGCCTGTATTTAGAATCTTAATCGTATTACTAGTTCCCATATGGGGTTTTTCGCAGAAATCTTTTCAATTTGATTACATGCTTACCTACGAAAATGTATATGTTCAAAAAGATTCGTTAAAAGATACCACAGTATACCTAACAAACGCTGCAGATAACAGCTATTTTATTTCTTTAAAGGACATAAGCCATACCGAATATGAGCTAACATTTACCCAGCACGATATGATACGGGCCCAAGTTAAAATTAATAAAACTGCCTTTTTAGCAAATAAGTACCTAAACGTAGTTTGTAGCCATGTAAGCAACCATAAAAATACGGTTAAAAAGGTGGCTAATAACTACCAGTTTACAGCAGTAATGGATACCATTATTAATAATAACACCTATGCTAGTTATAGCCTAAAACCAACTTATTCCACCAAAAAGCGTTTAAAACATAAAGCCGGTACAAACTTGTATATAATAAACACACAAATACCGCACTTGCCTATGTTTACACATCCTACGGCTTACGAAAAATGGCTTTCAGAAAAAAGGTTACCTCACGGTATTCCTGTTAAAAAATGTTTTAAAGATGAAAAAAACGAACTTTATAACTGCGAAACATTAATCCGTTTTTCCAGTGTAAACAAACAATTGGTTTTAACTGGAAACTGTGCGCACTTGGAATAAGAAACGCAATAAACCTTGCTTGTTACAAAAAATAAATCGCCTGCATGCTGCAGGCGATTTATTTTTGAATAGGCTTTATTTTTTAAAAGCACACTTTTAAAACCGATAACTAACTATACCATTAATAAAAAATGGTGTTCCAGGAGTAAAATGAATTTCTTCTACAGGCTCCAGTTCGTTTTGCAAGCGTGATTCTGTTGCAAATTGTGTTTCGTTCCATTCTGTATCAAACAGGTTTTCAATAGCTAAACCTACAGTAAAATTAGTATTAAATGCATAATTTAGGTTTAAATCGGTTACAAAATAACCCGAGGCTACTATGGAGTTATCCTCATTAGCAGGTCTGTCGTCAATATAGCGGTAGCGAATACCGCCCGAAAAACCATTTAGGTCGTTAAGTGCTAAACCACCTGTTAACGTAAAATCGGGTGCCAAAGGGATGTAATCGGCTCCGTTTGGCTCGTCTACACTCCTAGCATGTGTAAAAGTGGCATCGGTATCAAAATACAACCAATTGGTAAATTGGTAGCGCAACCCAACATCTAGACCATAGCGTTCAGATTTTCCGCTTGGTTCTACAATACCGGCATCGCCAACGTACACAAATTCTTGCTCCGAAAATAAGTACCACAGGGCTGTATTGAAAACCATTTTTGGAACAGGCTTCCAAATAGTTCCTAAATCTACACCATAGGCTTTTGGCAATATCTCTTTACCATTTTGAGCCACAACTACCCGAGAATCGTTGGAATGAAAACCAATACCCGATTTTAAGAACCATTGTAAATTTTTAGTCTGATTGAAATAAACATTTAGCTTTGGACTAAAGGCTGTTTTGGTTTCTGCCTGCGTTTCATAATCGGTAATTAAGGCATCGTTATACATAAATTTAAAATAATCCAAGCGTAAGGCTGGCGCAATAACAAATTTATCTAATTGGAAGGCTGCATTTACAAAGCCGTACATATTGGTTTGGTTTACATTACCCAAAGCCAAGTAATCCAGCGTTTCATTTCGGTTTAAGGTATGCGACAACTCCACATCGTTAACAGCATCTTGGCGTAAACCAAAGCCAGAAGTAAGTTTCGTGTTTACCTGTCCTAACTGCAGCTCCTTGGTAAAAGCCGTAT
Source organism: Bizionia sediminis (assembly GCF_042684585.1). Lineage (NCBI taxonomy): Bacteria > Pseudomonadati > Bacteroidota > Flavobacteriia > Flavobacteriales > Flavobacteriaceae > Bizionia > Bizionia sediminis. Next base: position 449,250 of record NZ_JBHULS010000001.1, on the reverse strand, counting down.
TAAAGCCAAAGATATCGCGGCTTTCAAATTGTTTAATCTGATCGCCATTAACAGGATCTTCCAGAAAAAAAGTAAAGTTAGAATACAGTTCAAAACCATACCTGCTGTAAAACACATTAGACTTAAACTGTAAACTGCTATTTAACATAGCCTCGTAGGCCAGGTTTATGTTACTTCTGGATGTGTTTCCGCCCTCGGTATCGTCTATGGCGCCAAAACGCGAAATTAAACCACTATCTACGGCGCGCTGTGGAATTTGCCCTGAAGCATCCCAGCGGCTGGTAAAATGCGACACGGTAGCAGATAATTTATTACCGTCCTGTAAATAGGTATTAAATTTTCCAAACACATTTAATCGGTTAAAATTTTGCGGCGATTTATAAGGGCCATCAAACTCTATATATTCTAGAGCTACGTAGGCATTGGTTTGTTTGTTTCTGGGCAGTAAATTAAACATACCCAATGTGCGCAACGCATTAAAATCGCCAATGCTTAAGCTTATTTCGCTAGCGTCTATGCGATCTTTTGTATTAAACTCCACAAATCCTGCTGTTGCAAAATCGCCTTTATTAGCTGTATAAGGACCTTTTCCAAAATTAATGTTGTTAATAGTTTCTGGAATAATAAAATGTAAGTCGCTATAGCCTTGCCCATGCGCATGCGACACCATGTTTACCGGCATACCATCTACAGACAGACTTATATCGGTACCGTGATCGATATCAAAACCGCGTAAAAATATTTGTTCCGCTTTGCCACCACCTGCATGCTGACCAATAATTAATCCTGGTACTTTTCTTAAAATTTCTTGTGAAGAATTTACCGGACTTGTTTCTAAATCTACCTTCGAAATACTATTCATGGCGTTTACCTGTTCGGTAATTACCAATTCATCCAAACGAATGGTTTTCGTTTTCAATGTAAGTGTCATACCATCAGTAAAATGATTTTGCACAACCACAACATCCATTTTTTCATAACCCAACAGACTAACAGTTATAACATCGCCCAAATTTGTATTTTGAAGCAAAAAATAACCATTGGAAAGCGAGTGTGCATGACTAGATGTGTTGGTATTATAAATGTAGGCGTTTTCCACGGGTTGCCCGTTAACATCGTTTACCGTTCCTTTTATTTCTTGAGCCTGTGCTACCGACCCCAAAAAAAAGATAAACATAAACCAATTGTGTAATTTTAAAGATTTCAACATAAAAAAATTTATAAGATTATTGTTTTTATAGCAACTATTTAAACACGTAATTAAACTAATTATGCAGCACTAACAGATTTATTTTTTCCTGTTTTAACATTAAAAAAATGTTAAAAAAGCGCCAACGGCAAAAATATTACCATTACGAGAGTTTATGTGGGTTATTAACGGTTTTTTAACAAGGCAAAACAATTATGATTGGGAAAAAACCAGCATTTTCTTTAAAAAAATGCAACAAGTAGTGCTATTTTTATGTAATAGGATTTAGATTAAAAATTTATCTTTACAGCATTAAACAGCAAATTATGAACCCATCGGCAAGCGGCTGGATAACCAAACTCTTACTTGAAAGCAACTTACACACACCCCTAAAAACGCTTACAACCGAAGCTTTTTATACAGAACTTAGAAACAATGGCTTTATATACGGTAGCAATGTTGCTGTTTTTAAAAACTATGTGGTAAACCCAGATTTTACAAGCGAAGAAATTTGTAAAATTAATTTAATTATTGCCTTTCATTATATCCACCAAACAGCAGCCGTAAAAACCAATTTTATAGATAGTGTAATAGATTTTTACACGCACATAAATGCTTATAAAGCCTCTTTTTTCTCTGATTTGTTGGGCGGTAGTAAAAATGTTTCAACTTTAGAAAAAATTATACATAAGCGCGTTCAAATTGATGATAATATTATTGAAAGAAGTTTTAATTACTTTATTACCAACGCTCTTTTATTTACAGATGTATTGGCTTACAATTTGTTTATTACAACGCATAACATTTCGGAAGCCTATTTTAGAAACTTTGAAGCAGCCATTGAAACAACGGTTATTAAAACCTTAAATTCTAAAGTAGAAAAAAGTAACTACGACCAAAGTCTTTTAGATTTATTTGAACAATCACGCCGCTACCACGACACTGCAAAAATTGACTACCACCAAGCGCTTCAATATATTTCCAAACCCATGGAAAAATATTATTTACTGGATGTTGCTTGTATGGCAGCTTGGGGCGACACGGTAATTGATAGTCGCGAATACGATTTTTTACACACCCTTCGTGCCGATTTAAAGCTTAAGCCAAGTTGTACTGCAGAGGCCACAAAGGCTATAAATATATTTTACGAAACCCATAAAAATAAAATAGCCCTATTAAGCTCCAAAAATGTTGTAAAAACTTTTTACAACAACTCTAGCGATATGGTACATAAACTCATTTCCAGAAATAGCAAGCGCTTGCTAAAAGAACTGCGGGAAAGTAAGGAACTTATGAAACTATTATCGCAATCCACTATTCGTGAATTAACACAAGACGAACAAAAACGCGTAAACAACCAATTGCTAGATATTTTTAAATCCATACCTAGTTTGGCCATATTTATGCTGCCCGGAGGCGCTTTATTACTGCCACTGGTAATAAAATTTATTCCCAAATTACTACCGTCCGCTTTTGATGATAACCGGGTAGATAATTAGGCCATAGCTGTTTATTATTCCAACCAGTTTTTAAAATCCTTAACACGCTCTCGGGCTACAATAACATCTTGCTCTGTATAATTATATAGTTTGATCTCTAAACGCGAATTCGTGTAACTTACCATATCTTTTATGGCATGAATGTTTACATAAAATTTTCTGCTAATTCTAAAAAAATACTGCGGATTTAATTCATATTCTAATTGCTCTAAAGTGGTATCCAAAAGATAACTTCTACCTTGATTGGTATGTAAGTACGTACCCTTATTTTCGCTATAAAAACATTCTATGTCATCAATGGAAAAAAGCTTTAAATGCTGCCCTACTTTAACCGAAAAACGTTTTTTATAGTTTGGTTTCGATGCCTGTGCCAATAGGCTTTTAATAGCCTTATAATCCATTGTAACCTCCTGCTTTTTAAACTGGTGTTCTTCAAATTTATGTAAGGCTTTAGTTAACTCATCTGTATCTATAGGTTTTAACAGGTAATCAATGCTATTTAATTTAAAAGCTTGAAGAGCATAAGCATCATAAGCCGTAGTAAAAATAATGGCAGATTTTACGTCTACCTGTTCAAATATCTCGAAAGACAACCCATCACTTAACTGAATATCCAAAAAAATAAGATCGGGGTGCAAATTATTTTTAAACCATATAACCGACTCCTCTACGGAGTGCAGCATGGTTTCTGCCTGTAAATTTAGTTTAGCAAGCATCCGTTGCAGGCGTCTGGCGGATGGTTTCTCGTCTTCTATAATTATAACACGCATAGGAAGTTATTTAATTTTAATACGTTTTATGTGCTACTAGTTGTTATGGCGTTCCATATACTCCTTAATTTTACGTGCTTCCCAGTTTTTACCTAATATCCAATTGGGTAAAAAAGTTGAAAATCCGTGAACCAATAATCCAAAACCCCAAAATGTTAATGTGAAAAAATTCTTAAATTGAAAGTAACTCTCATGAGGCCCCAATGCTTGAATATTTATAATCACAATCATTACATTAATAACACAAAATATACAGGCATGTATATAAAATCCTTTTAGCTTTTTGACTTCCGCTTTGGCACGATCTAGGCGCTCTTGCTGTTCAAAATTGAAATTATGACGCATTAGTTCCATTTTCTCTGATTGGCCTCTTTATTTAAAATCTCCTGAATTTTTCGCTCCTCCCATTTTTTACCATATCCAAAAACGGTAAATGCATGAATTACAAGCCCCATTCCCCAGCCCAACATAGGAAACCAAAACCATTGAAAGCCCCAATAGGTCCAGTAGTTAATAAAAATTAAAAACGGTATCACTAACGCGTAAGAAATAAGATTTCCGTAAAATCCTTTTATATCTTCTACTTGCTTTTTGGCCTGGTAATAAGCCGCTTCATTGTTGGTAATTTGTTGTATTTCCATACTTGTTATTTGTTTAGTTAGCATCGGGATTGAAACATTAAAAACCGTTGCCGTTTGATTAATAAAAACTTTTTTTGCCGTAAGCAATGCATAGCGCTCCATGATATTATTTAAGCCTACACCACTACCTTTTTTAAGTACTTGTTTGGTTTGTAAATTATTTTCGACAACCAGGTAGCCACGCTGCTCATAAATTTTAATAAGCAAGGGCTTATTGCTGGTTACCATATTATGTTTTACTGCGTTTTCTAATAATAACTGCAGCGATAAAGGCACTACTTTGCTATCCGGATTTAAGGCTTGTTCAGGTATTTCAAAAATAATACTGTCTTCAAAACGCATTTTCAATAACAGCATATAGGTTCTAGCAAACGCCAACTCATCATTAACCGATACTAAATCTTTATTCTTTTGCTCCAAAACATAGCGATAAATTTTGGAAAGCGATGTGGTAAAGCGCTGTGCATTTTCTGGATTTTCTTCAATTAAACTGGACAGTACATTTAAGCTATTGAATAAAAAATGGGGATCCAACTGATTTTTTAAGGCATCAAACTTCGCCGTTTGCGTTTGCGCTACTATTTGCGACTCTTTAACCTTTTTATCTTGCGTTTGCTTAAAATAATGAACCGCATGAAAAGCAATTACAATGGTTAAAGTCATCCATAAACCAAAGGTGTAATCGTTGTAAGATTCGTTATCTAAAAACACATCAAACGTTTGGTTTTGATATACCATAGCTTCAAAAATATGTAAGAAGAACAGCCCTATTACTGTAATTACCACCGAACCTATAATGCCGTATAATAAGCGTTTAAAAGTTTCCGCTTCCTGCCACTTACGGTTTCCTAAATATTCAAAAAAATACATATTTGAATACCCCAATACAAAGGCATATAATTGATAGAATACAAAATTAATAAGAAGCATGTTTTTCGTTTTAGATTGAAATCCACCTGATAAAGAATTCCCAATAACAAAAACCAGGCACCCAATTCCAAAAACAATTATTATACGTTTTACAAATCTATTCATGAAAATGCTTTCTATTAACTTTTTTTAAACCAGTTCATTTCGCTACCAAAAGGCACTTATTTTATTATGCTGCTGTAAATATCAAATCATAAACTCATTTTACAAAACACAACTAACCCAATTGTCTATTTTTAAGGATGAACTGCTCATAGAATACATACACCCATAAATTTTTAGGAAAAAACAGCCATATGTTTTTTACAGGTAAAAAGTAATGAAAACATAGGGTTCTTAAAAAAGGTTTAATAATTCCGGTAGCTTTTTGAGGAAAACAGCCTAAATTAAAAAAAACGGCATTAAATTGATTCATTTTTCAATTTAATACCGTTTTCGCTTCTACAAAGAAGCTATAACACAGCACCTTTACACTTTAATACAAATTGAGCGTGCTGTAAAAAGCCGCGACAATTATTTGGATAAAAACACACCCAAAGCCTTACTCTAAAACAAAGTTTATAGGAATTGAATACGGCACTTTTACGGGTTTACCACGTTGCTTTCCTGGCTCCATAATTGGCAGCAACCCTATTATACGCTCGGCCTCACGCTCCAGTTGCGGGTCTGGACCGCGCGATTTAATCTGACTGACACGACCTTCTGCATCAATAAAAAACATAACGTATACCTTTCCAAAAATACCCATATCTACAGCCGCTTTTGGATATTGAATATGGTTGCGAATATGTTCGTTAATTTTAGAATTAAAACAATCTTTTAAAGCCTGATTGGAGGTACCAGTACAACCAGGAAATACAGGCACTTTTTCAACCACCGAAAACGGCACCGAAACAACCTCGTCTACCTCCTCTACAACCACCTCTTCTATACTAATTTCGCGTTCTTCAATCCGATCATTTTGGTTAGTTTCCGAGCTTTCAATAACTGTTTCTTCAATGTCCTTAAAATCGTCTACAATGGTAATAACCTCTGGAGTTGCAGCCACAGCGGCCGGCGGTGGCGGCGGTGCTACTTCTAAATTTGTTATCGGAATATCGGTTTCCAGAGTTTCATCAAAAAATAAAACCTCCTGTACCGTGCTTTCTGAAACAAACGTTCTGTGTTCTAGCAAACGCCAAGTAAAGAACAACATAATATTTAGTCCTAGCGCGAAATAAATAGCACTATTGCGACCAATTTCTAAATCCGGATTTTTTTTGCGTTCCATAATATAGAGAATTAACCTACGTTAAGATACGCAAATTTTAACCAAAAACACAGTGTTAAATATTTTATTTTCAGTTGTTTAACCCATACAAAAAAAACGTCCAAAACGCTTCTTTTTGACCTTAAAAAAATTTGTAATTAGCTGATTTTGTTATAGATGCAAAAGCTGTATTAAAACCAATGCAAATCTGGTTATGATACCGCCGTTTTAGTACCCGTTACACATACTGAAAAAAGGAATTTTTAAGAAAAAAATGCCCTAAAATATTTAACTAGAATCAAAATTTTTAAGCATTTTTTTGCAGCAAAAAAATAAATTTTAATGTTTATAATTATGGACTAAACTAATCCATACAACACAACAGTAAAGCTTTTTTTACCTCAATTAATAAAGTATGTTTAATAACAGAATTGGTTTGTTACAAACCGAAAGCATAGATACTTTTAGCAAGGTAATGCCAGCAGAAATAGCCTTGTAATAAACACTTGACTTATGTAAAAAATTACTGTACATTTACCAACATAACACTGTTTTAGTTGTGTTATTTAAAGCCTAAAAGCCATCATAGAAAAAACTTATAGCTACCGCTTATAAAATTACTAATCAATTATTTAGTAGTATTAACATAAACAATTAGTTTAATTTTTTGAAAGGCCGAATAATTAGCCGAGCTGCTTTATCAAAATTAATATAATTATAGCTCCAGTTAAAGAAAATAACCACCCTATTTCTGAATCCAACTAGCGCCATTAAATGCACAAACATCCAAACAAACCAGGCTATAAAACCGGAAAATTTTAGGGCGCCTAAATCCACTACCGCTTTATTTCTACCAATAGTTGCCATTGAGCCCACATGCCGATATTCAAATTTTTTCATAGGTTTTTTGGCCAGTAAATTAACCAAATTTTTAGCCAACAAACGCCCTTGTTGGATAGCTGGTTGGGCCACCTGTGGATGCCCTTTTGGATACGCCTCTGTTTCCATATAAGCCACGTCTCCTAAAGCAAAAATATGAGGGTAACCCATTAGCTGATTAAATCGATTAACACGGTATCTGTTTGTTTTATTTACAAGTACATCTGCCGTCAAACCATTTACCGGATTCCCTGTTACACCAGCAGCCCAAATTAAAGTTTCCGACTCCATTTGTAAACTGGTATTGGTTTGTACTTTTTTACCGTCGTAATTTTCTACAAACGTATTGCAGTGTATGTTTACGCCTAACTTTTCTAAAAATAACGCAGCTTTTTTAGAGGCATGTTTGCTCATTGGTGGCAGCAACCTATCGCCACCCTCCAGCAAATGAATTTGCATATCTTGAGCATTTAAATCGTGGTAATCTTTTGGTACTACATTATTTTTGAGTTCGGCAATGGCTCCAGCTAGTTCCACACCCGTAGGACCACCACCCACAATTACAAAGTTTAAATAAGCGTGTCGTTCTGCTACGGTTTTAGCTATGGTCGCTTTTTCTAAATTTTGAAGAATTAAGCTTCTAATATTTAAAGCCTGTGGCACCGTTTTCATGGGCATGCTAAAGGTTTCTACTGCTTTATTCCCAAAATAATTGGTTTTAGTTCCTGTGGCGAGTACCAAATAATTGTAATCCAGTACCCCTACAGAAGTATCAATTTGCTGTTTTTCAGGGTTTATTTGCGTCACCTTGGCTAAACGAAAGAATATATTTTCGGACGTTTTAATTATTTTTCGCAAAGGATAAGCAATGGAGTCCGGCTCCAAACCGGAACTGGAAACCTGATATAGTAAAGGTTGAAAGGTATGATAGTTACGTTGGTCCAATAAAACCACTTGCACTGGTTTGTTTTTAAGTCCCTTTAGTAAATTAATTCCCGCAAAGCCGCCACCAACTACTACCACCCTTGGGTATTTTGACTCTGGAATATTCATAAATGCTCGTATTAGTACTATCAAATATAGTACATCAGCACATGAATGACTATTTTTTTAGGATTTTAACACAGCCCCGTAAAACTGCAATTAGCGCGCGTTTAGTACGGTAAACTACTAATTTACGTTGTGTAATTGCCGTGTTTAACAACTAAAAAAAAAGATTAATTAATTAGTCTGTTACGGCCTTACACTAAACAGATAACAGCTTGTTGCCGCGAAAAAGGTATCATACACCGCTAACTTCTTGTAAGCAAATTAACGGCGGTGGTAGGCTATAAAAACAGAAACATTAAAAGAACAACTCACCTCTAGTCCTGACGCCATTTACGCTTTTTATTTAAGGCCTCTTGCGCCTCCAACACGTCTTGTGGAATAACTTTTAAAAAAGACGGATGCTGTTCAATGGCGTACTCAATTTTTTCTACAATTTGAGGTATGGTTTCGTTTTCGTAATCGATGTTAAGAGGCTCTTTAATTTCAATAGTTTGTAGAATATTTTTTTTCTTAACCCGGAGACCTTTTTTATCAAACGAACGTCTAAACCCATCAATTACAATAGGCACCACTATAGGTTTGTAGTGTTTTATTATATGCGCAGTTCCTTTTCTAATGGGCTTAAAAGGTGTTGTAGTACCCTGCGGAAAAGTTATAACCCAACCATCTTTTAAAGCCGTTTTTATGGCTGAAATATCGCTCATTTTAACCTGTCTGTTAATATCTTCTCCTTTCGATCGCCAAGTACGCTCAATACTAATAGAACCCGCATAAGCCATTATTTTTGGTAACAAACCGGATTTCATGGTTTCCTTTGCTGCCACATAATAAATATTCATTTTTGGCTGCCACAAATACCCAACATTTTTTATCGAATCGTCCCGATTGCTCAAACTCGCATTAAAAACATGAAACATGGCCACCACATCGGCAAAATAAGTTTGGTGATTGGAAATAAACAAGACATTCCTTTCTGGTAAGTTTCTGATAACTTCAGATCCTTCAATTTGAAGCTCATTAAACCCTCTAAATCGTCTGTGCGTTAAAACACCTAAAATTCTTATAATCCATTTTTTAAGTATCAGATAATGCCCAAAAGGGTTTTGTTTAAACAAGCCCATAAATTACACGTATTATAATTAGCGTCACAAATGTACTAAAACTGTTGGTTTACATAAGTTGTTTTAACATGTCTTTTATTTCGCTTAACATCATAGCTGTTGCTCCCCAAACCACATAATTATTTAAATAAAAAGCAGGTACGGGCATATCCACACAGTAGGATGTTGATACCGTTTTGGTTACCACATTGGCTTCATTAATAAAGTCTTTCAAGGCCACTTCAATTACAGTTTCTACCTCGCTGTCCTGTTTTATAAATTTTGGTGTTGTGCGTGTAATACCCAAAAACGGATACACAAAAAAATTGCTTGGCGGAATATAAACCCGCGTCATAGCCCGAAGGACTTCAATAGATGTTACCGGAACACCAACCTCCTCCCAAGTTTCACGTATAGCAGTGTGCTCAATAGAACCATCTGTTGGCTCCTCTTTTCCGCCCGGAAATCCCACTTGAGCTGAATGCACACCTTTGTAGGCCTTTCGTAAAATTAGTACCAATTTTGTTTCTGCTTGCGCATCGGGATAGAATAAGGCCATAACCCCCGCACTTTTGGCATTAACAATCATTTTTTTTTGAAGCGCTTCCAAATTATCTCGAAACGGAGGCGACATTTTAAATTGTGATGCTTCGGCAGGCAGCGGGATATTTTTTATTTTAGCTACCGATTTTAAAAACTCATTAAATTTCATTTACAATGCGTGTTCTACTGTATGCTATATTAGTTTTGGTTTTGAGTTGTGAAGATAAACAAACGAAACCAAATGTATTGGTTCCAAAACAAACAAAATCCGAAAACAAACCCTCTAAACAAGCGGATAGCACTGAAAAAGAGACACCTAAATTTCCTTTTTTAACAGACGAAAACGCCATGGAGTTTTTTCTGGAATATGAAAAACACAATCAGGAGAATACAGTTCGTATTTCTACGCGTTTTGGAAACATAGATATCCTCTTATTTCCAGAAACCAAGTTTCATCGGGCTAATTTTATTTACTTAACCAAACGGGGCTATTTTAACAAAACCCAATTTTACCGCGTTGTTAATAATTTTGTTATACAAGCTGGTAACACAGACGACCCAAAAGTAAAGCGCAAACGTGCCGATATTGGGCGGTATTTACTTCCGCCAGATACCAAGCGTGGTTTTAAACACCACAGAGGTGTTGTAAGTATGCCAAGTAGCGACATTGAAAATGCCTATAAACTTGCCTCGCCATTTGAGTTTTTTATTGTTCAGAAGCAAGACGGTGCCTACCACCTAGATGGTAATTATACCATATTTGGAAAAGTAATAGCCGGGATGGATGTAGTAGACCAAATTGCCGCACAAGAAACAGACAGAGGCGAATGGCCCCTTCGTAACATTTATATAAAAGACGTTACTATTTTAAACTAAAAACTGGCATTATAGGCTATTTGTAAACGCTTGGTAAACTTATTCTAAACCGCACTGCCAGCAACCGAACCACGATTACTACCAAGCCAGAAATAATGAAAACAATATTATCGTCTACAGGTAATTTTTTAATTAAAAAATAAGTTAAACCACCTATAATACATGCTGTGGCATAAATTTCTTTTCTAAAAATAACAGGTATTTCATTACAAAGAATATCCCGAATAACACCGCCAAAACAAGCCGACATAGTACCTAAAGCGATGCAAATAATGGGGTCTAACCCCGCATTTATACCCTTTTCTACACCTACTACCGTATACAAACCAATACCTATGGTATCGAATAAAAAAAGCGACTTGCGCAGATAATCTATTTTGGATTTAAAAAGAATGGTTAAAAACGTCGTTACCAAAATAACGTATATGTAATTTAAATTTAGCATCCAGCTTACTGGAGTTTCTCCAATTAGCACATCCCGAAGCGTACCGCCTCCAACGGCTGTAACCGATGCTATTATTAAAATACCAAAAAGATCCATGCGCTTGCTAATAGCTACTAAAACGCCAGAAATAGCAAAGGCAATAGTTCCAAGAATATCGAGGGCGTAAAACATAACAAATTTTATGGGTAAATAACTCGGGCAAAGTTATGCAATGATTACTAGCTTCACGCATTTATTAATTAGTATTTTAAGGGTTAACACATGAAGCATTTTGCAACCTGAAAAAGTTTAGCACCAAACTAATTACCAATAAAGAACCCAAAAACAAACCTACATCTAGGAGCTTTGTTTATTTCTGCACCTTGCACATGCCCTAAAGCACTTTAAGGCTGCTTGTTATGTATGCTAACAAAAGGGCTTACATATTTTGCGTGTAATAATTATAATCTTTCAAAACAGTTTCAATAAACTCTTTATCAAACATATCCGTCTCTATTTGAAGCACTTGACATATTTTAGTACGCAAAAGTGTTAAGGTTTTAAAATCGTTTGTACGTTTGGCAATTAAAAAGGCTTCTTTTATAATACGCACATCTTTATCGCTCAACCCTGTAACATTTTTAAACACCGGCTGATAATCTGTTGCCAACTCCTCTAAAATCGTACTACTTATGCGTTGTTGCTGTTTTGCACTAATTACAACAGTACCTGCTGCGGCATCGCCAACACGTTGTTTTTTGTTGGACAACAAAATACTCATAACGCCAATAGAGGCAAAAAACAACCAAATATCTATTAATCTAAGCATCCAACGGACCAACAAATTGTACCATTGCGTAGGAGCGCCATCTAAACGGACTACCTTTATTTTCATAATTTTCTTACCTACCGTTTGCCCGCCAAATAAAATGTGGCAAAGCAACGAGTAAAAAAATGCGGGCAAGGAAAGTAACCCTAAAACACCACCACGCGTCCAGCTATCGGTTGTAAAAATATCGGAAATAGCCACAAGATTTTCCATTACGGTTAAATAGGCTATTAAAATAAGGCCATCAATTAAAAAAGCAACCATCCGTTCGCCAAGACCGATAAGTTTATAATCTAAATTGACATTTTGGGCTGTGTTAATTGCTATTCTGCTCATGGAAATGTATATTCGTTTAAATTTTAAGTGGCTATGCGCGAGGCATCATTCGTTAAGCAAAATAAGGAAAAATGGCTGGTTTTTGAAAAAGCATTGCACAATAATGCAAAAATAAATCCAGACGACCTTGCTTCATATTACATTCAACTTACCAACGATTTGTCGTATGCGCAAACATATTATCCAGACAGCAAAACATTACTGTACTTGAATGGGCTGGCCGCAGAAGCGCATCAAAAAATATATACTACCAAGCGCGAGTCTAAAAATAAAATTGTATCGTTTTGGATGTACGAATTTCCACTTTTTTTTAGAGCCTATCATAAAACCCTATTATACACGTTTTTAATTTTCATGGCGGCCGTTTCTATAGGCGTTGTATCTACGTTAAACGATGCTAGTTTTGTAAGGTTAATTCTGGGTGATGCTTATGTTAACATGACTATAGAAAACATTGAAAATGGCGAACCCATGGCCGTTTACAAAAGCGGTAGCGAATTAGGCCTGTTTTTGGGCATTACCATTAATAACATTCGAGTTGCTATTTTTGCTTTTGCTGCCGGTGTATTTTTTAGTGTAGGTACCTTATATATATTATTTAGTAACGGCATCATGTTAGGTGCTTTTATTACGTTTTTTTATAATTACGGGCTTTTAGATAAAACCTCAACTATTTGGCTGCATGGTACCATTGAAATTTCTGTTATCGTTATTGCCGGTTGCGCGGGGTTAGTAATGGGCAATAGTTTTTTGTTTCCTAAAACCTATTCTAGGCGAGAGGCCTTTATGAAAGGCGCTAAAGACGGTTTAAAAATAGTTGTAAGCACTTTGCCGTTTTTTGTGCTAGCGGGTTTTATTGAAGGCTTTATAACCCGTTTAGGCGAAAACATGCCGCCAGTTTTAGCTTATGCTATAATATTTGCATCGCTTGTTTTGGTTGTATTTTATTATATTATTTATCCCATACAATTAGAAAAAATAACCCAGTTAATTTCCCAAAAAGAACAAAATGGATAAACCCTATTTAGAGCTTCGTACACGAAACAATTTTGGCGATATTATTACTAACTATTTCGACTTTCTAAAATTAAATTTTAAATCGTTTGTAAACTTGTATTTGCGTTATAATGCCATAAGTATTATTCTCACGCTTGTTGGGTCTTACTTATTGGTTACTGGCTTTATGGGTTTGGCTAGTCGCGATTTTAGGTTTGGTATAAGTGCCGCGCTAGATAACGATATTTATTTAATTGCCGGCGGTTTGGTTTTAGCCGTTATTTTAATGGTAACAACCATTTTAAATTATAGTTTTTCCAGTGTCTATGTTAACGAGTACGTAAACAACCATGGTACGGTTGTTTCTGCTAATATATGGAAGGCTATTAAGACTAATTTAGGAACTATTATTTTATTTATTTTAATGGGTATTGCCATTTATCTGGGCTATTTGGTAGTAACAGTTATACTTGCGTTTATTCCATTATTGGGCATGCTAGTCCAATATGCCTTAAACTTTACATTGAATGCTTTTTTTGGACTTTCCTTTATGGCCATTTTTAATGGGAATAAATCGGTGGGCGATGCTATTTCCGAAGGCTGGTCTTTTACCATTTCAAATTTTGTGCGCACCGTTTTTTACGGTTTAGTTATTGGTATCTTAAACATTATGATTACCTTTTTAATACTATCCATTCCTGGTTTTATTATTGGTATTTATATGTATTTTTCTGTAGAAAGTCAGGTAGACTTTGCCACCAGCACCGTGGCTACCATTATCTTTACTATGGGTTTTGCCATGTTTGTATTGTCTTTTATTTTTTCGCAAGCCCTAACACAAGTAGCCTATGGCATTTTGTTTTTCAATTTGCACGAGGAGCGCTACAATACTTATTTACGCCAACGTATTGAACAAATAGGAACTTAATGAAATGGCCTAACTCACATAGCGTAACGGGACTTGTTGGCGCCTTTTTTGTAATGCCTTTTTTATGGGGATTTACAGACTCACAGCGTAATACCCTCCCACAAGATAGCACCATGGTTCAGGTGCGGCATTTTAAAGAAAAAATAAACGACAGATATACTGGTCGCGATTTTAATTACGATATTAACGATACCGGAGGCGTTAACCTGTTACAAGAGCTACTGCAAAAATTTTTTACGTGGCTTGGCAATATTTTTGGTATTGAAGTGGATTTTATAGATTACCAAACAATGACGTATATTGTTTATGGGCTTTTAGCGGCCATAGCACTCTATTTATGTATCAAATTTTTAATACAAGCCCCAGTGCGATCTGTTTTTAAAACGGAAGAAAAAGCCATAGATGGTTTTAATTTTATTGAAGAAGACATTAAACAAATAAACTTTGACCAGTTAATAGCCCAAGCCCTGGAAGACAGTAATTACCGATTAGCAACGCGTTATTTGTACCTGAAATCGCTAAAAACATTAGCAAACAAACAAGTTATTTCATGGCATTACGATAAAACAAACACCGATTATTTAAACGAAATATCCGATGAAAATATAAGGAAATTATTTAAAGATATTTCCTACATATACGATTATGTTTGGTACGGTAAATTTGCAGTAAGCGAAACAGATTTCAACAAAAACAAAAGCTATTTTTCAACCTTAAATAAACAAATTAATGGATAAATACTCCAAAATTGCTTTATACAGCATTGGCGTCATTATTTTGCTACTTATGGTTGCAGAAACCGTTAAACCCAGGCCTTTAAATTGGCGCAATTCCTACAGCGCCGCCGATAAAATTCCGTTAGGTGGTTATGTATTGTTTAACGAACTCAAAAACAGTTACAACACGCCTATAAACATATCAAACCAGAGCATTTTCGAATTTATAGGCAACCAGCCAAACCTAGAAAATAGCACACTGCTTCTTATTAACGATGTAATAGGTATGGAAGATCAAAGTGCAGAGGCGCTTTTAAAATTTTTAGAAAATGGTAACACCGCTTTTATAAGCACAAGTTTTTTTTATGGCAAATTAGCAGACACCCTGAATATTGTTATTGAACAGGATGAGACGGGTTTCTTTAAAGCTCCTTCAAAATCTACCTTTACCAGTCCTTACCTTCAAAAACAAGCCGGCATGTTTACGGACGTTATTGAAAATGCCTTTTTTACATCGGTAGATACCTCGCAAACCACAATTTTGGGTTACACTGAATTTTCTGAAGAAGCCATAAAAAAAGCAAACTTTATTAAAACCACCATAGGAAACAAGGGTGGCGCCATTTATGTACATAGCAATCCGTTTGCATTTAGTAATTACCATTTGCTGGACGATAAAGCAGATTATGCTGCAGCCGCCTTATCCTATTTACCCAAAAATCATACCTTAATATGGGACAACTACTACAAAAGTGGTCGTAAGGTTATTAACAGTCCGCTGCGCTTTATTTTAAGTAATCCGGCGCTAAAATGGGCCTTTTACTTAAGTTTGTGTGGCTTAATTATATTCGTAATTTTTAATGGAAAACGCAGACAACGAATTATTCCTGTTGTAGAACCGTTAAAAAATACAACGGTTGCGTTTACACAAACCATTGGCGACTTGTATTATCAGCACGGAGATTACACCAATATTATAAACAAAAAAATTAGTTACTTTCTGGATTTTATTAGGCGTAATTACTACCTGAATACCAATACCCTTAATACCGATTTTATTCAAAAACTAGCTGTAAAATCTGGTAATACCGTAAACGATACCAAAACACTAATCGATTTAATAACACTATTAAAATCTAAAAGCGTCCATTCCGAAAACGAATTACTTTCCTTAAACAAACAAATTGAACATTTTACTAAAAAAGATATATAATGGAAGACACCAATCATAACGAACACGCCGAAAACGATAATTTACACTTTTCCAACAGAATAGATTTAAAGCCATTGCAAGCCCATGTAACGCAGATAAAACAAGAAATTGGAAAAATTATTGTTGGTCAGAACGAGCTGATAGAACTCTTAATTATTTCAATACTCGCCAATGGGCATACTTTAATAGAGGGTGTTCCGGGTGTTGCTAAAACCGTTACAGCCAAATTACTGGCACGAACACTGGATGTAGACTTTAGTAGAATTCAGTTTACACCAGACTTAATGCCAAGCGATATTTTAGGCACCTCCATTTTTAATGTTAAAACAAACGAATTTGAGTATAAAAAAGGGCCTATTTTTTCAAATATTGTATTAATTGATGAAATAAACAGAGCTCCTGCCAAAACTCAAGCCGCCTTATTTGAAGTTATGGCAGAACGCCAAATAACCATAGATAATAACGAATTTTTAATGGAAGCGCCCTTTCTTGTCTTTGCCACACAAAACCCCATAGAACAAGAAGGAACCTACCGCTTACCAGAAGCCCAATTAGATCGGTTTTTATTTAAAGTTACCGTAAACTATCCTTCGTTAGATGAAGAAGTGCAAATTTTAACCGAAAACCACAAACGAGCGGACCAGTTAGATTATAGCACAATTACCCCTGTTTTAAATGCTTCCGAAATACTAAAATACCAAACCTTAATTAAACAAATTTTGGTTGAAGATAACCTACTACATTACATAGCCTCTATTGTAAACAACACACGTAACAATGCCAATTTATACCTAGGCGCATCGCCAAGAGCCTCTATTGCTATCCTAAATGCAGCTAAAGCCAATGCTGCTATTCAAGGACGCGATTTTGTAACGCCAGACGATATAAAACGTTGTGCTAAAGCCGTCTTGCAACACCGATTAGTGTTAACACCAGAACGCGAAATGGAAGCTTTTACCGTAGATAAAGTAGTCGATTTAATATTAGAAACTATTGAAATACCTAGGTAATTGAAACGTATTGTTAAACATACATATTTAGAGTCGCGGTTTTTTACCATTTTAATAGGGTTTGTATTTCTATTTATAATGGCCTACCAAATACCAGGTTGGCTGCCTATTAGCATTTTTTTACTAACGGTTTTTGGGCTGCTGGTACTTACCGATACGTTATTACTTTTTAAACAAAACGGGTTACAGGCTAATCGGGTTTTACCAAAAAAGTTAAGTAATGGCGATAACAACCCCATCCTAATTACCCTACACAACGCGTATAATTTTAATGTAAAGCTAAAACTAATAGACGAGCTTCCGGTACAGTATCAAAAACGCGACTTTCAAATTCTTACAGCTTTAAACAAACTTTCCGATAAAAAAATAACCTATACCCTACGTCCTTTGCAGCGTGGCGAATATCATTTTGGTTACCTTAATGTGTACGTCACCTCGCCCATTGGATTAGTAACCAGACGCTTTCAGTTTGGCCATAATGCCATGGTACCAAATTACCCGTCTTTTTTACAACTAAAAAAGTATATGCTTATTGCTTTCTCCAACAAGCTATTCGAATTTGGCTTAAAAAAAATTCGTAGTATTGGGCATACTATGGAGTTTGAGCAAATAAAGGACTATGTGCCAGGCGATGATATTAGAACCATAAATTGGAAAGCCACTGCCAAACGGAACCAAATGATGGTAAATCAGTTTCAAGACGAACGCTCGCAGCCCATTTACAGCGTTATCGATAAAGGCCGTGTTATGAAAATGCCTTTTAAAGGGTTAAGCCTGCTGGATTACGCCATAAACGCCACTTTGGTAATTAGTAATATTGCCTTAAAAAAGCAAGATAAAGCGGGTATGTTTGCCTTCTCTAAACAGGTTTCTAATAAAGTGTCTGCAGAACGCAGGCCTTCCCAAATGAACCAAATTATGGAAACGCTATATAATTTGGATACAGATTTTGCTGAATCGGATTTTTCACGATTGTATATAGACATGAAGCGGTATTTAAACCAACGTAGTTTGCTTTTACTATATACTAATTTTGAAACTTTAGACGCACTTCACAGGCAATTACCTTATTTGAAAGCCATGGCTAAAAACCACGTACTGGTAGTTATCTTTTTTGAAAACACCGAACTGCATAAACTCACCCAAAAAACAGCAAAAAACACCTACGAAATCTTTGAAAAAACCATAGCCGAAAAATTTATTTTCGAGAAAAAACAAATTGTAAATGAATTACAAAAACACGGCATTCAAAGTATGTTAACAGCTCCCGAAGATTTAACCTTAAATACCATTAATAAGTATTTAGAAATTAAAGCACGCGGACTACTATAAAATTACCAAATGTATTGTAATTAAAGGTTAGGCAAAAAAAAGCGATTTATGCTGGGTTATGAGCATAAATCGCTTTGTAATTTAAAAATTTATAACAACCGTTTTACACGGTTTCGTTTAACCAAGCTTTAAACATCCAAACTATTTTTTCTTGTTCGGTAATAAAATCACTCATCATGGCATTGGTACCCTCGTCCCCTACCTCATCGGTTTTATTTAAAATTTGACGTTCTATTTTAAGCAATTCAGAAAGCGAATCTACAATTAAACGCACTGTTTTTTCATCTTCCGACACATTTTTACCAACAGGAACTTTAGCCGCTTTTGTATAATCTTCAAAAGTATGTAAAGGCGTTTCGCCTAGGGTCAGGATACGTTCTGCTATTTCATCTACTTTCATATTAGCATCGGTATACAATTCCTCAAATTTTACATGTAAGTCAAAGAAACGTTTTCCTCTAATATTCCAGTGTACACCGCGTAAATTTTGGTAGTAAACCTGGAAATTTGCTAACAGCACATTTAAATCTTTTGCAATATCTTTCGTTTTCGATTGGCTTAATCCAATTGTGTTTAATGTCATAATCATCTTCTTTTTTGGTTCAACGTAAATTTACGCAATATTTACGTGCTTTTTACATAAGTTTTATTGATACATTTTATATTTTTATAGTCTAAATTGATATTCATGACCATTACCCAACTGTACTACGTGTTAGCCGTTGCCGAACAGCAAAACTTTACCAAAGCAGCCGAAAAATGCTTTGTAACCCAGCCTACTTTAAGTATGCAAATTCAAAAATTAGAAGACGAATTGGATGTTTTAATTTTTGATAGAAGTAAAAAACCCATAGAACTAACAGAAGTTGGCAAAAAAATTGTTAATCAGGCCAAGAATATTGTAAACGAATCGTATCGCATTCAGGATATTGTAGATCAAGAAAAGGGCTTTATTGGCGGCGAATTTAAGCTAGGAATTATTCCTACTATTATGCCAACCTTATTGCCCATGTTTTTGAAGGCATTCATAAAAAAATACCCCAAAATTAAATTAAAAATAGAAGAACTTACCACCGAAGACATCATAGCCAGGCTTACAGAAGGACATCTGGATGCTGCTATTGCTGCAACGCCTTTAGAGCATGAGGCTATAAAAGAGCGCGTGCTGTTTTTTGAACCATTTGTAGGTTATATACCTGAAAATCATCGTTTACATAAAAAAGTTACATTGGAGACAACCGATTTAGAAATAGACGATATGCTTTTATTACAGGATGGTCATTGTTTTAGGGACGGTGTTATTAACCTTTGCAAAGCGTTCAAAAACCAAATAGACGATCAGTTTCAGCTGGAAAGTGGTAGCATAGAAACCTTGGTTAAACTATCCAACGAAGGTTTAGGAATGACACTTTTACCTTATTTACATACCATAGATTTAAGTGACAAAGCCAAAAAAAACTTACGCTTTTTTAACGAGCCAACACCCGCACGCGAAGTGAGTTTACTCTATCATAAAAGCGAGTTAAAAATGCAAATTATCGATGCCATGCATGGCGTAATTTCTGGTATAATAAGGGGCGCAATTGCTTTTCAGAATGTTAAAATAATTAGTCCGCTATCCAAATAAAAAAAGCGACCTGTTTTTAAGGTCACTTTTTTTATAATTTTCTTTTAGGTTTTTAAATAAATTAAACATTGGTCCAATTCGGGGTTTTGCTGTACTAAAGATTCAATGTAAACCTTAAGCTCTTCAATTTCGTAAGGTAATAAACGTTGAAGCGCTTTTTGTACTTCCTTGCAAAACAACGTAGCATCAAAACTAACTTTATTAAGTACCATTTTGGTGTACTCAAACATTGCTCTTGCCATTTTTTAAAATTTTAAGTTAAAAAGTACTGTTCTGTTATAGGCGTTGTTTTTATTATTACTTCTTAAATATAGTGAAAAATTCATACTATTTAGAATGTTTAAACAAAACTTTAACGAATTAATAGTGTGCCTAGGTTTTTTTAAAACAAATAAATTTAACTCATTAATTGTTTTCCTTTAATACCAACTATTAATAGGTTTAGGGTTATTTTAAAACTTATTATCGCCATCAAGTAAATTGCCAATACCACCTAAAATACTGCCTTCTCCTTTTTTGGTATCGCCTCCTTGTGGTGCGGCAGCCAGGACCCTACCCGCTAATCTGCTAAAAGGCAAAGACTGAATATATACGGTGCCCGGACCTTGCAGTTTGGCAAAAAATAAGCCTTCGCCACCAAAAAAACTATTTTTTATACCGCCCACAAATTCCACATCGTAATCTACTGTATCTGTAAAGCCAACAATACAACCTGTATCTACCTTAAGGGTTTCGCCTGCCTGTAATACACGTTTTGCCAAAGTGCCACCCGCGTGAACAAATGCCATGCCATTACCTTCCAATTTTTGCATAATAAAGCCCTCACCACCAAAAAGTCCGCGACCCAAACGCTTGCTAAACTCAATACCAACACTTACACCTTTGGCTGCGCACAAAAACGCATCTTTTTGGCAAATAAATCTTCCATTAAAAGCGGTTAAATTAATAGGTATAATTTTTCCGGGGTATGGCGAAGCAAAACTCACGCGAGCCTTGCCTGCTTGTGAGTTATAAAATACTGTCATAAATAAACTTTCTCCAGTTAAAATACGCTTTCCAGCTCCAAATAAAGCCCCTAATAACCCTTTGTTTTTAGCGGAACCATCGCCAAAAATAGTTTCCATTTTTATACCATTATCCATCATCATAAAACTACCTGCTTCGGCAATAACACCCTCTTGCGGATCCAATTCAATTTCTACATATTGCATTTCTTCGCCATAAATAGCGTAATCTATTTCGTGAGGTTCCATGATTTTAAATTTTAAAGTTAGTTGTTATTTTTAATATTATTTGGAGAAGTCCAAAAACTTAATCCTGCGAAAAAGCATACGCTTAACCATGTTTTTCATTAGTCTGAAGGTTCTTTTAATTTAAGCGTCCATTCAAAATTAAATTCCGCTACCACAATACCGTTTTCATTAGTACCAACTGCATGCATCCAGATTGTTTGGCCCACGCCTGTTTGTATGGCCTTATGTACGGCAGCATCTAGTGAGTCGCCATCTTTACAGGTAAATATTATTTTTCCTGTAGCTTTTTTGTAAAATCGGGCGTTATTAGCTAATACCAGCATGGAGATAGGCTTCCCATACTCTCTAATTTTTTGCATCACTAAAGCACCCGTAGCAAGTTCGGCCGCCATACCCTGAACCGCCCAAAACATGGATTTAAACGGATTCTGATTTATCCATTTATGCTTTACAGAAACCACACAGCTACTTTTATTAACATCCCGAACCCGCACACCTGCAATGTAAGCAGCGGGTAATTTAAAAAATAGAAAAGTGTTAATTTTTGAAGGAGAAAGTGGCATATAGTTCGATTATGCTTTAAATATATTGAAAATATACCAATACATATATGTTAATTCTGTGTTAAAATTAGGTACTTTGTATTACATAATACTATTTAAAATATATATATTTGCATAAGAAACTATTATATACTTTTTAAAATGCCAAACACACATCAAAAACATCTAGGTACTTTTTTGCACCTTTCTATTTTTTCAAGGTACTTTATTCCTTTTGGAAATTTTATTGGTCCCTTAATTTTTTGGCTACTCCATAAAAAGAAATCTGAATTTTTGGATGCTCACGGTAAACAGGCTATTAACTTTCAAATTAGTATTACGCTGTATATTTTATTTATAGGCAGTCTTACTTTACTATTGTTAGCCTATAATTTAATTGCCGGTTTGGAAGGTTTTACACCTGAAAACTGGCAGCAATTTCTAGAAACTGTTACGATGCCTGTATATGTTATATATACTTTAAGCATATTAGGTATCCTGCTTATTACAGGATTTATTTTGGAATTTATTTTTATAATAAAAGCCGCATTAGCAGCCCGAAACGGTAATATTTACAACTATCCTTTAACTATAAATTTTTTAAAATAACAGGCTTTAAAGGCAATAACACTACAGCATATGAAACCCATAAAAAATGTAAAAAACCTAAAAGAAAACCGGTATAATAACCTATGTTTTCTGCAAAACGACATACACACATGAAAATAGAAAATACGAAAGCACAAATGCGAAAGGGTGTTTTAGAATACTGTATTTTATCGGTGCTTAAAGACAACGATGCCTACGTAGCCGAAATTTTACAGACCCTTAAAGATGCTAAATTATTGGTGGTAGAAGGCACAATTTATCCGCTTTTAACCAGACTTAAAAATGCCGAATTGTTGCACTACCGTTGGGAAGAGTCCACTTCTGGTCCGCCACGAAAATATTATGGCCTTACTCCAAACGGGCAATTATTTCTGGATGAGCTTACCACAACCTGGACCGAACTACAACATGCTGTAAGTATAGTAACACAAAACAAAAAACACGACAATGAATAAAACAATTAACATAAATCTGGCTGGTATCTTTTTTCATATAGATGAAGATGCATATTTAAAATTACAAGGCTATTTAGAGGCTATTAAACGATCTTTTGCAGGTGAACCAGGCGAAGATGAAATTCTTGCCGACATTGAAGCGCGTATTGCCGAATTATTTACCGAGCGCGTTACACACGACAAACAAGTAATTGGCCTTAAAGAGGTTGATGCCATTATTGTTATTATGGGGCAACCGGAAGATTATATTGTGGACGATAGTATGTTTACAGATGCGCCAAATAGCCAAGCTAAAACAGCCACTAGTAAAAAGCTTTTTAGAGACACCGAAAACTCATATATAGGTGGTGTAGCCGCTGGTTTAGGACATTATTTTGGCCTGGATGCTGTTTGGATAAGGCTAATATGGATTTTACTCATATTTGGTGCGGGCACAGGTGTTTTACTGTATATTTTATTGTGGATATTAATTCCAGAAGCCAAAAGTACGGCAGACAAACTATCCATGAAAGGCGAACCGATTACCATTAGTAATATCGAAAAAAAAATTAAAGATGGTTTCGACAATGTAAGCGATGTAGCCAAAAATGTAAGCGATACGCTATCAGGAACTGCCAAATCGGTATCAGATACGGTATCAGACGCTGCCAAACATGTAAATTTTAAAAAAAAAGGCCAACAGGTAAAGTCTAGCTCTCAAAAATTTTTTGAGGCTGTAGGTGCGGTATGTCTCTTCTGCTTTAACGTTATAGCTAAATTTATAGGTGTGTTATTAATTATTATTGGTGCCAGCACCCTTATAAGTTTGCTTATTGGATTGCTATCTGTAAACGTTACCGATATTGTAAATATTCCAGGTTTTGAATTACTAGATGCCGCCAATACTGCAAATACACCCATTTGGCTTGCATCCTTACTGGTGTTTTTAAGCATTGGAATTCCGTTCTTTTTTATATTTTATTTAGGCCTTAAAATATTGGTTACAAACTTAAAATCTATTGGTAATATTGCTAAATTTTCACTTTTAGGCTTGTGGCTTATAGCGCTTATTAGTTTAGCAGTAATAGGTATAAAACATGCTTCGGAACACGCATTTGATGCTCAAACGGTACAACAAGAAACCTTACCTGTAAAAGCATTGGATACCGTTTTTGTGAAAATGGCAGAAAACCACACGTATAATAAAAAAATGAAGCGTAGCAGCCAAGCTGGCCGCATTGCCTATACCAATACTAACAAACAAATTATTTACAACAGAAATATTCGGTTTATTGTAAAAGCTACCCCAGATACAACAGCCTACCTTACTGTTGAAAAGCAAGCTGAAGGAAGTAGTTTATTATTGGCCAAAAATCGAGCAGAAAATATTCGTTACGACTATAGTTTTAGCCAAAATACATTGCTGCTAAATCCTTTTTTAACCACAGATATTGATAACAAATTTAGCAATCAGTTAGTTGAAGTTACGTTGTATTTACCAGAGCAAACCGTGTTGGTGGCAGATAATAACACCTATTCTTTTCACAAAAATCCGGGTTATTACAACGATCTTCTAGAAAATGGCATGGAAGGACATTACTTAAAAATAACAAAAAATGGTATCATTTGTTTGGATTGCCCAGCAACCGATTAACAAAATAAGCGCATTAGATACTACCAAAAACAAAAAACCGAAACACAATAGCGTGTTTCGGTTTTTTTTAAAATGTGTATTACTGCTTTAAAAGGCTATTAATTTTCAAAAAAATAACAGCTATTAATAGAACAAGCATTAATTGTACGTTGGCGTACTTACTTCAAAATTTACATCTTTACTTGCTAAATAACGCTCGGCATCCAGTGCTGCCATACATCCGGTGCCTGCTGCTGTAACGGCTTGGCGGTACACATGGTCTGCTGCATCGCCCGACACAAATACACCAGGAATGTTGGTTTTGGAAGTACCAGGTTCGTTAATTATATAGCCCGTTTCGTCTAGCTTCAAAAAGTCTTTAAAAATATCTGTGTTCGGTTTATGCCCTATAGCCACAAAAAAACCAGTAGCTGGAATCTCGTATCGTTCGTTTGTTTTATTATTAAATACACGCACTCCTGTAACCACTTGTCCGTCTCCTAAAACCTCATCGGTTTCAGTGTTATACAAAATAGTAATGTTTGGTGTATTTTGAACGCGTGCTGCCATAATTTTAGACGCTCTAAACTCATCGCGTCTTACCAACATGGTTACTTTTTTGCATAGTTTTGATAAGTAATGTGCTTCTTCGCATGCACTATCGCCTGCACCTACAATAACCACTTCCTGGTTTTTATAAAAAAAGCCATCGCATACAGCACATGCAGAAACGCCACCGCCTAATTGTAAATACTTTTGTTCAGACTCCAAGCCCAGGTATTTTGCCGAAGCCCCTGTAGAAATAATAACTGTTTCGCAATGAATTTCCTTGGTATCGTTAACCCATACCTTGTGAACATCGCCCGAGAAGTCTACTTTGGTTACCCAACCATCGCGTACGTCTGTTTCAAAACGCTCGGCTTGTTTTTGCAACTCCATCATCATGGCAGGTCCAGTTATACCATCTGGATAACCTGGAAAATTTTCTACTTCGTTGGTTGTAGTTAATTGGCCTCCTGGCTGCGAACCTTGGTATAATACGGGTTTCATATTTGCACGAGCCGCATAAATAGCTGCTGTGTAACCAGCAGGTCCTGACCCAATAATAAGGCATTTAATTTTTTCTATAGTTTCAGACATAGTATCATTATTATTAATATTACAAAAGTATAGTTTTTGAAAGAAATGGCTTCATTTTCTTATTAAAAGTTATTATGTAGCTATTGAAATTAGCAATAGCTGGCGGAACCGGTTAGCTTCAATATTCGAATAGATAGGTATAACCCATGGTTTGTAGTAAATGCGTTAAAACTTATTTTTTTTACGTTATGCAAACATGCGGTTATCCCGTATTTTTAAAATTAAAAACCATGGGTACAATAGCCAAAAATAAACGTGAAGTGAAACTGTATTACAACTCCAATAATAGTTTGGGGCAACAAGCTTTTGCATACGTGCAGGCCACAAACAAGGATGTTTTAGCCATTGATATTTCGAAAACAAAAGTAACGGGAACACAGTGGACGGAGCTCGCTAAAAATCTTGATTTAGCGGTTGCCGATTTAGTAGATAAAAAGCATCCTAATTTTAAAGAGGCTTATGGCTCTGAACCTGTAAATTTAAAAGAAACCGACTGGATTAAAGTACTGCAGAGTGAACCAACTTGTTTAAAAGGTCCTGTACTTATTAATGGCAGCCGTCATTATTTAATAAAAACACCATCGGAGGTTAGTAAATACCTCCCTTCGGAAACCCATTAAGGTTTTCAGTGATTTTGATATTATTTAAATGGCATCGTTTGAATGATCGTTGGCAGCTGGTATACTTTTAAAAAAAGTATCTAAAGCGGTATCGCTATCAATACCATAGGAAGCGGTAACCAAACCCTTTTTATGATCTTTCGTTTCAATTACAAATAATATTGACATATCCGACGGGTTACTCATACCTTCAAAACGGTGCGTGCGTTTTATAATAATATCTTCGGGCTTGTAAGGTGTTCTTGTTTCCAATTCTACCAGTTCATTTTCAACACATTTAAAACTACTTGTGTAGCCGCGTGCTTGATATTTTTGTATGTAATTAAGTTCGTTGCGCTGTTGTTCCATAGTAATCATTTTATTTAAGGTGTCATTAAAGCAGGCTAACATGCGATTGCAATAGCCTGCTTTTATAATTCCTAAAATACGGATTTTTAGTTGTATAACATAGTTTTTAACCTATTTTTAATCTACCGCATCTTCCACATCGTCTGCTGCATCTTCAACTGCATCGCCTACATCATCGGCAACATCTTCTACACTGTCGTTTTTTTGTTCGCGACAGCTAGGCAATACCAAAGACAAACTGAAAATAAATAAGAATAAATAAAGAAATTTTTTCATAATACTAATTTTAAATGATTTAACAAGAATGGGTTCGTTTACGCTTTTCTACCTCGAATAAGTGAAATAATTAATAAAACGATAAAAATAAAAAATAGAATTTTGGCTATTCCAGCAGCGCCTGCCGCTATTCCGCCAAAACCAAAAATTCCGGCTATAATAGCTAATACGATAAAAATAATGGTCCAACGTAGCATAAATAAAAGTGTTAATTGGTTAATTAGCACACTGACTTTCAGTAAGCTATAATACAAATATCCATTTTTTTGCTGGCTAAACCTTGCTCATTTAAATTTCCTTTTAACTCATTTACAGATGTTTACCACCTTTTTTTTTAGGAAAGCTATTTAACCCAAAAAAAAAAGGAGACGTACTGTACATCTCCTTCTTTAACGTCTATTTTAATTTGCCAAAACTATTATTGCAAATCTTCTAATTTTTTGATGCTTTGTAGTTCTTGCGAAATGGTATTTTTCTGTTGAAGCACCAAGTCTCTGGTAGAAACTGGCAAAGCTGTTTCGTTTAGCACGTCGTTGTATTCTTCTACCGATGCTTTTTCGCCGCGAATAGCTTCTTCCAACATGGATTCTTCATTATCCATTGAAAATAAAGCTTTCACATCCATCCACGCACGGTGTGCTGTTCCGGTTGCGCTACCGCCTTTGTCCACTTCTTGACCAAAACTTCTTATTTCTGATTTAAGTTGGTGTCCAAAATTATAACGTTCTTCTGCTTTTTTATTAAAAAAGCGTTTTAAAGCGTTGTGATCAGTGTTTTCTGCAGCTTTTTTATAGCCTTTTTCTGCATCGTAATTTTTTTCAAGTAAGGCATTTAATTTATCGCCTACTTCTTTAGTGTATGTTGTCATGATATAATTTATTTATATTGATAAGCAGATTTCTTTAAAGATGCCTGCTATATAACATCTCTAGTTTTATAAATGTGTTTGCATGTAATCCTGATAGGCTTTTGCTAACGTATTTTTTTGATTGGCGGTAAAAACCTTTCCTGCTAATTGAAAAAAACTGTGTTCCTCGTCATCTAAATGATGGGTTACTTTTTCTTGTAAATTTTTTGCAATTTTTAGCCATGCGGCTTGGTCCATGCTTGTATTGTCTAATTGTTCTAATAGTTCGTCAATTTCGTGATGCTCCGCAATGCCATGTCTGGCGTGATCTTGCATCATGTCGTTGCTAATTAATGGTTTGTAAAAATGACGCTCCTCGGCATCGGCATGAACTTTTAATTGTTTTTTTACCTTGTTGTAAATAGCTGTTCTTTTGGCTGTATCGCCAGATGTTTCTACCAACTTATTTAACAAGTTGCGTTGTGTATCGTGATCGGTCCGGATGGCTTCAAAAATTGTCATAATTCAAATTTTAAGTTTGTAGTTTCTACAAACTACCAATAGTAGTTAGCGTTTTGAAAATAGCGCCTTAAGCATGTAAAAAATACCGTACTTACTGGCGCCTTTTACAAGTGGTTCCACCCATGAATAGGGTTGGAATTCTTGTGAAATTTCGGTTTTCAAAAGTTTTAATTCTTCTTTAGCTATTTGTCGCTCTAAATCTAATTGTCGCAGTCGGATATCAATTTGCTGAAAATTTGAAAAGGTTGGTTTCATACAAGCTTTTTTTAAGTTGCTAGGGTTTAAATTAGTTGTTAAAAATCCGAGTCGTCATCAGAAAAAAAGTTAGCACTCATTTTCTTTAGCACGTAGGTGTTTACAAGGTGTCTGTTGCTGTAAATCAACCAAGCTAATAGCACAAAAATGCCAGCCATAGTTACATAACCTAAAGCCAAATTATTGAAAAGTTGCCCTAAAAATAGCGCTCCAGAAACAGCTGCAAAAATTAGTGCAATGGCAATGCAAGCCCCTATTAAAAGCACCTTACTTACCATGCTAACCGCAAAAGCTATTTCTTTAAAAAACTTTAGCTTATAGTATTGATGCGTAGTTTTTAAATAGCGCTCGGCTATATGGGTGGCGTTATTTGCGTGGTCTCCTATGGTTTTAAATACACCCATAGGGATTTAGGATTTTTGAAGTTTTTTATTCTTCGCTTTTAAATCCTTTAATTTGGCTTCTAGAGTCGTAATTACATCTTCGGCCTTATAACTGGCGTCGGAAACAATGGACTCTACCCTATTCTCCAAACTATCTTTTTCAGCACTAATGGTTTCAGCTACTTTATCGCGTAAATCTGTTGCTGTAGACGCCAATTTTTCTTTTTGAGCTTCCGCACTGTCTACAATGCGTTGTCTGGTTACGCTACCTTTGTTAGGAGCAAATAAAATACCTAGTACGGCACCTATGGTTGCACCTGCTAAAACGCCTAGTGCTGTATTTCCGTTGTTGTTCATGATAATTATTATTAGTTAATTACTATTTTAATGCTATACAAATATCATGATAATGAATAGGTTACATTAACGCAAAGCATATAAATATTAACGGAAAACAAATTCACGCATCGCGTTACATTTTTTTGTAAATACGTTAACTTAAAACCCCGATTTAATTTAGTTTAAATTCTTAAAAATAAATACTTATGTCTAAAACAATTAAAACCATAAATCCTTATACAAATCAGGTTATAAAAATTTACGAAACATTTTCTGATGCCACCCTTGAAAACTACTTAAAACGCGGGCACCAGCAGTTTTTAAAATGGCGCCACACAGCTATTGAAGAGAGAACTGCCTTATTAGAACGTTTAGGCAAAACCCTAGCTGCTAATAGGCAGGAATATGCCGAGCTTATAACCAAAGAAATGGGCAAACCCATTTCGCAGAGTTTGGCCGAAATAGATAAATGCCAAACTTTAATTGATTTTTATGCTGTAAACGCCGACCAATTTTTGGCAGATGCTTTAATAGAAACAGAGGCTCACGAGAGTTTTATAAGTTACGATCCGTTGGGCTGTATTTTAGGTATTATGCCCTGGAATTATCCTTTTTGGCAGGTGTTGCGTTTTGCCATACCTACCATAACGGCAGGTAATACCGTATTTTTAAAACATGCTGCAAATGTTACTGGTTGTGCACTTTTAATAGCCGATTTATTTACAAAAAGTGGCTATCCGGATGGCTGTTTCCAAACCTTGTTGGTTACGCATGAGCAGATTGAAAACATAATAGCCGATACGCGTATTCAAGCCGTATCGTTAACAGGGAGTGAAAAAGCTGGCAAACACATTGCTAATTTGGCCGGCAAACACCTAAAAAAAACCGTATTGGAGTTAGGCGGCAATAACGCTTGTATTGTTTTAAACGATGCCAACCTGGATAAGTACATAAAAACCATGGTTCATGCCCGCATGCAAAATACCGGACAAAGTTGTATTGCTGCAAAACGTTTTATTGTTGAGGAAGGCATTTACGACGAATTTATGGAAACTTTTAAACAACATATAGAGGCTATTGAAACCGGAGACCCCATGCAGGAACAAACAGATTTGAGTGTTTTAGCCCGCGAGGATCTTGCCGAAACATTACACCAACAGGTACAGAATTCGGTGGATATGGGAGCGACAGTACACTTGGGTAATAGCCGTAAAAAAACATTTTATAAACCTACTATCCTAACACATGTAACGCCCGGTATGCCGGTTTTTGATGAGGAAACCTTTGGACCAGTTGCTGCAGTAATTAAAGTAGAAAATGCCCAAGAAGCCTACAAAATGGCAGCTACATCTAATTTTGGTTTGGGCTGTATGGTTTTCACAGAAAATACCGAAGCCGCTAAACACCAAATTAGCCAAATTCCAGATGGCGCTTTTTTTATTAACGAATTGGTAAAATCGGATGCCCGTTTACCCTTTGGCGGCACCAAAGCTTCTGGCTACGGCAGAGAACTATCTAAGGAAGGGATTCATGAATTTGTAAATATAAAAACTGTATACATTAACCTTTAAAACTATTTAAATATGCCAGTAATTAAAGATGAAGATTCGGACAGAGAAGATTATTTATTTCAAGACGACAAAAAAACAACTTTTACGGCCACTTTTGTAATTGCAGCCCTTGTGGTTTTAATTGCAGCTGTAATTATTTCAGGTTTTTATTTGGGATGGTTTTAAACCCAAAACCTTATTTTTAAAAACATATTTTTTTAGCCAAACAAAAAGTGCCTGCATAAAGCAGGCACTTTTTATAATTGCAAGGTTAAAATTTTAATGATTCTGCATGTCTATGTGACCTTTACTACCAACATTTTGGGGGTTATCTTGAATAACACCATCTGCAATCGAGAAAAAGGACACCAATTTTCCTAAACCCGAGTCCCAGTAACTTGCTTGCTCTATATTAACACATAAAAGAGCTAGGTTGGAGTCGTCCATACCTTCAAACCATTTATTAAATTTAGGGTTCCAAAGTTCTTTGGTTTTTTGGCTATCTACAATATGCGTGGCGTTTCCGTAAATTGAAATATATTGTTGCTTCAATTCATCGGTGTACATAATCTGGACGCTATTATCTTCTTGTATATCTGAAAAATGACTACTTGTTTTAGATGAAAAAAACCACATTTGTCCTTGGTCATCCAATTCCTGCAAAGTCATAGGACACACAGAAAATGGTGTTTTATTAAGTTGGGTGGCCAACATAACTACTTTTGGCACAGTTATTAGTTGATGCATTTTTTGAATGCCATTTTTATCTTTTGTATAGTTTTGTGTTTTCATTGTTTTAATTTTTTAATTAGTACTTAAGTGTTTTTTAGGCTGCGTGCGCCAAGCAAGCTTCAGCACAAGCTAAACAAGAAGCCGCACAATCCTGACAGTGTTTATGAGGATGCTCCAAACACTGCTGGGCACACCACTGGCATATTTCTGCACACAAAGCACAAACCTGCTTGGTAAATGGGCTATCGGCTATCATAAACTTGATGGCTAGCAAACAGACTTCTGTACATTGCATGCAACAGTTTGGACAAGCATTATGACTTTCTAAAGCAGCCATTTTAGTAGCACACTGTTGGCAATCTATTACACATTGCTGGCAAGCTTCAATACAACTTTTATAATTCTGGATCATCTTACTACTATTTTGGTTCGTTCTTATTTAGGCAGAAATAGATGTGTTTCTTTGAGAAATTTTATAATCTTTTGGGCTACAATTATATTTTTCCTTGAATATTTTAGAAAAGTAACTTCTACTAGTTAAACCAATGGTATAAACCACTTGCGAAATATTCATATCGGTGCTTTTAAGCAACACTTCAGCTTTTTTAATTCTAACTTCCTTAATATACTCTGCCACCGTGTGCCCATGCATTAATTTAAAGCCCTCTTGAAGTTTTGAAGGCGACAAGCCAAATTCTGTATATAAATCAGTAATCGTAATTTGCGTATCGGAGTGTTCATTTACATAATCTGAAACCGCTTTAATAGTTTTCATTTCCGAAAAAGTAAGGGATCCGGTTTGCTTGGCTTTTAATTTGGCATCATCGGAATGTTGTTGAATTTCTAATGCTAAAATTACATGAACCAAGCCTTGAATAAGTAAACTGCGCACCAAACCTTTTTGGGTTATAGCCTGTAATTGATTAATTTTTTCTGCTATTTGCAAATTATGCGACCCTATGTAAACAAATTCTGTGTTTGTGCTGTTCTCGAAAAAAGTTTCACGTAACTTATTTTTTAAACTTTGCGTATTGGTGTAACCTGGTAAACTAAATGTTTGAACGGCAATAAGTGTGACTTTTGTAGGGGTATGTGCCGAAAAATACAACACATTATCCAACGCCTGTTTACTGGTTAAAATACCTGTTTGAAAACTTTCTAATTGGTGTTTTGCAGTTTGTTTGCCAAAGCTATGGCTAAAATTACCTTCGGAACAATATGTAAAAAATATAGGGTGCTTGTCTGGTGTAGCAATAGTTAGTTCTACATTGGTAAAAAATACCATGTTAAATTCCAGATACGACATACCATCTTTTAAAGGCACACCTTTTATACTCCCTTTACCTAACGGACCATCTACTTCTAAAATATACTCTTTATAATGGGTTGTTAAGCTTCCACCAAACTCTTGTTGTAATTGTGTAAAGGCGTCTTTAGTAGAATGGGCTTTTAGGTATGCTGTTTTCATGATGATAGTGTTTTAAGGTTCGTATTTATCTTTTTCACTTTTTACAAACACATATAAATCAATATATTAGACTTAAATAATGTTCGTTAAAATGACTAGTATAAATATCGGGTAGACAACCACTACTTGTGTTACACAATTGTGGTATTGTGTTATATAACTTTAAGGCAGCATTGTATCAGTTTTGTAAATGAAAGGTAGTGTATTTTTTATGCTTACTTTTCGGTTTCTAACTGACTTTAAATTCATTTTTGCCTCACTAAAACCACTATTATGTATACTTTGTTGGCTGCAGTTTTTTATATTCAGTAAATTTGTATTTTAGACACGTGGAAGAACAAGGTTATATAGAACTAAGGGTTACGAATAAGGACAATACGTTAAGTCCTAAAGATGTTGATATAAATGAGGTAAAAGACTTTATATCAAACGTTGAGTCTTTCTTATATCCTAATCGAAAAGAAAAATCGTCCACATATTTCATATGATATTGAAGAAGGTTCTGCTAAACACAAGTTCTTTCTGCCAATAACAGCTGTTATTTTATTTAAAGGCTTAACAAACGAAATAAAAAAAAGAAATAATCTTGATTTTTTAGATTACAAGCGCCAATCAATAATTGATAAGTTTCAAAAAAAAGCAGTAAAAGATGGTTATATTATTGAATTTAATAGTTCAATGTCTAAAGAACCTTCATTGGTTATAGATAATACTACTAATTTCGAGATGATTGTACCAACTTTTTACGAAAGTGAATTTTACTTATACGGTGAGATTTATCAAGAAGGTGGAAAAAACCCAAATTTGCATATTAGTACTAAAAAATATGGAAATCTTACGGTTTCTGCTACTAAAGAGCAGATTATGGACGGTGAGAAAAAGACTTATAAACCATATGGAATTAAAGTTAGAGGAAAAAGAAGTTTTGAAGACGATTCATTAACGGATTTAGAATTAATCGAATTCATTCAGTACAAGCCTGTTTTTAATAAGTCTCTTTTAGATAAAGTAATTGAAAAAGCCTCTGTTAATTTAAGTAAAATAACAAATGTAGATGCTTGGTTGGATGATATTAAAGCAGAGGGAATATGAAAGAAATAGAAAGCGTTCTTGTAGATAGTTCTTTTTGTATCCGTTTGTTAAAATCAGATGCGGATTTTCATCAAAACGCTGTAAACTATTTTGAATATTTTTTTAGAAAATGGAATTGAAATGTATCTTTCCACTATTGTCGTTAGTGAATATGCCGCAGGCGACAATCCAGATAATTTAATTTCTTTAAATTCTTTTCGATTATTAGAATTCGATTATGCAGATGCTAAATTTGCAGGTCAGTTTTTAGCAACTTTGAGAAGTTTGGGAAAATTCTGTGATTTTGGTGACAGAAAAGTAGTGATAAACGATATTAAATTGTTTTCTCAAATTCGCAATAGAAATATTGATGCGTTTGTAACTAAAGACAGGAAATCATTAACAAAAATGATTGAACCCTTGTCAGATTCCCATAATTTAAATTTTGAGTTTATTGATATATCTATTCCGTTAAATGATAAGTTAGGACGGTTGTTTTAAATTACAGGCAACAGCCACTAACAACCAAGAGAAGAAGTAGCAAGCTTTTTGAAGTACTGGTTAGTAAATAGGAATGTAAATACAGAATTGCGAGCCTACACCCTCTTCGCCAACGGCATAAATATAACCTTGATGGTTTTCTACTATTTTTTTACAAATTGCCAGGCCAATTCCGGTTCCAGAATATTCGTTTTTTTGATGTAATCTTTGAAAAACCTCAAAAATTTTATCGGCATACTGCGCCTTAAACCCAATACCATTGTCTTTTACTAAAATTTTGTAGTAGCTGGTATTGTGCAACCGAAGATCTTCGGGTATTTCGGTATTAGAAACCCTTTGTGCCGCAACAGTAATTTGCAAAGTTTCGGTTAGGCGCCTGTATTTTATGGCATTAGAAATTAAATTAGAGAATAGTTGCTCCATCTGGAAAAACACACCTCTAATTTCAGGTAATTTAGAAACTTGAACCGTTGCCTGTGCCTCTTTAATATCGGGTGCTAAATCCTCTAAAACCTTATCTAAAACCACGTTTAAATTAACGGGCTCTAAATCCGATTGACTACTATCGATACGTGAATAGGTAAGCAAATTATTAATTAAGCCCTGCATACGCGCTGCTGCTTTTTTTACCTTATCGAAATAAACCCGCGTTCGTTCCGATAGTTTTTGAGTTTCTAGGTCTTCAATTCGCGAAATAAACAGTTGTATTTTTCGCAAGGGTTCTTGTAAATCATGACTGGCCGCCCGGTTAAAGGAATCTAATTCGGCGTTAATTTGGCGAAGCTCCAAATTACTTTTACGCAATTCTTCGTCTGCTTTAATAGTAGCCGTAACATCTTGCACGACACCAATAATAAATTTAGTGCCATTTTTTTCTATAAATTGCGCATTGGATTTTACGTATTTTACCGTACCGCTATTGGTTATAATACGGTAAATATATTCATTAGAAACGCGTCCTGTAACGGACAACGCCACTTTTTCATCATACAAAGCTAAATCGTCTGGATGTACAAAATTCCTGAAATTTTTTAGGGTAGGCTGGTACGTGCTTGGATTTACTTCCAGAATGTTATAAAAGTTTTGAGATAATTCTGTATTATCCGAATCCACATACCATAAAAAACTACCAATTTTTGCAATACTTTCGGCGTCGGTTAAAATGGAATTTCTAATAACTAGCTGTTCGTTTAATTTTGTTAACTCATCGGACTTTTCTTTTTCCTCAGTGGTTTCACGTAGGGTTATAGTAACGCCATCGCCAAGTTTAATAGCTGTTGCCGAAAACCAATGCGTTTTATTGTTTTTTGTGTAAGGCACATTATACGTAATCGTTTTATTGGTTTCTATGGCCTGCACCAAGTGGTTGTAAACATGAGACTTAAAAATTTCTGGATACACCGCAGATACTGTTTTATTTTTTAAATCTTCGGGTATTTCGCCAGTAACAGGGTTTATACGGTCGTTAACAAATAGAATTAAAAAATCTTTAATCTTACCATCGGCGTCTCTAATACTTTTTAAATGCATAACAATATGCGAAATACTTTTAAAAATATTGGAAAGCAGCGCTCGGTTATCCAGCAGTTTTAAATTTTGATTTTCAAGACGTTTTTTTAAGCTAATCTGAACCGCTTTTGCCTCTTCTTCCGCAGTGGTATTCCGTGCTGTTACTAAAATACCTTCGGAAAGTGGTGTTACTAAAGTTTCAAACCACATTAAACTGTTGTTCATAAACAATTTACTTTGAAACTTTACTTTCTCTTTGCTTACAAAACAACTTACCAACTTATTAAAATTTGGGCTATCTTTTAAGGTAGGAAAAACGGTTAATACGGTTTTCCCAATCATATCGTCTGGTTCTAATCCAAAATAATCTCTATTACAGGCATTGGCGTAATTTATTTTGAAATCGGTTATCTCCTGTTTATTATTGTAAAGGGGTGTGTAAAAATTAATTACATTGTCTGTAGTGCCCAATACATTTTTTAAAAAGTTTTCTGATTGCCTAATCCGGGTTTTATTTCTAGATATTTTAATAAACGCCAATACAAAAACAGTTAGTGCTATTAGCGCAACGGATAATAATATTAAAGGTGCTAACGATTTACTAGAAGCGTAGGAAACTTTGCGTTGCGCCATTAAAGTTTGCTCTTCCTCTAGCATGCTATTTTTAATTTGGCGAATTTCAAATAAGGTGGCTCCTATTAACGTTTTTTGAATATTAAAATTTAGCGTATCGTTACCCGGTAATGTGTTATCTAATGCCTTTAACTGTTTGTATAGTTTTTGAAATTTTGTTTCTAATTTATTTAGGCGATCTGTTTGTGTTGCGTTTGCATGTACCAAAACTGCCAAGCTATCCAAAATAGCCCGACCTTCTGCTTGGTAGTTTTCAATAGAAAATTTTGAATTTTCCGGATTAATAAGGCGCTTTTTAAAAGCTTCGGAATCGGCTTGTGTATAATGAGCCGTAAGCATGTTTAGATGGTTGTAAATATGAACCGAATGGGTAACCATTTCAGCAGATTTTTGCATGCGCATTACCTGATTATAAGCCATTACGGTTGTAAAAATTAATAAAACAACCGCTACTACGGCAAGAATATAGTACGTTTTGGAGGCATAATATACCCGTTTAAAATCCATAATAATTTACAATCTGAAAAGAAACGTTTCTTTATTTAGGTTGGACGTGTGGTATTGCCAGTTTAATTGCAATACTTTTTCAATAACTTCCAGTAATTTACTGTAATTATTGGGTTTTTTTATATAAATGTTTGCACCATTTAGAAATGTGTCTTCTATATCTTTTTCAGATGAAGACGTGGAATATATAGCTACACAAACATCTTTTAATCGGGGATTTTTTCTAATTTCTACCAAACACTGTTTTCCATTTTTTATGGGCATATTTAAATCTAAAAAAATAAGATTGGGCAAAACAATGTTTGGAAGATTTAAATAATCCATAAGTTCTTGACCGTGGTTAAAAACCGAAAGTTTGGTTCGCATATCCAAATCTTCAATGGCTTCGCTAAACAACATTCTGTCGTCTTCGTCATCATCGGCCAGGGCAATATTTAAAAGCAATTCATTCATATATACTTAAAGAAATTAGTGACGTTTATTTTTCATAATTTTTTGAAACTTGCTAGGCGTTAAACCTGTTGTTTTTTTAAATTGCCCCGATAAATGCGCAACACTGCTATAATCCAACTGATAAGCTATTTCTGTAAGAGTTAAATTGGTTGTACAAATACGTTCTTTAACCAAATCCACTTTTTTTAAAATCATGTAGTTTTCAATAGATGTGTAGGTGTTTTCAGAAAATACAGAAGATAAATGTGCATATGAGTAATGTAGTTTTTCCGACAAATAAGTGGATACCTTAACGGTTCTTAAATCGTTACTTCTAAGCATGGTATCAATGGAAGTTTTAATCCGCTCTACCAAGGTATCTTTTTGGTTGGATAATATTTTAATCCCGTAGTGGTTTAAAGCCGCTTCTAGTTTTTGTTGTAAATGGTCCGTTAATGGGCTATGTATGGTAATTTCGCCATGATTGTTGTAAGTATACTCGATATTTAAAGCATGAAACTGCTCTTTTAAAATAGTTTTACAAATTTGATTGTAGTCATATTTTACAAATAAAGTCATTGCTGTTTTTTTGGTTTTTTATTGGGTTGGGGTTAAGAATAAAGATATATGTTTTAATTTAATAAATGGGATTTCCTGATAAAATAGTGCTAAAAACTTTCTATTCGAGTAACTTTAAAGGTATTTACAGCCCGGTTATTTAACCAAAAGCATAAAAAAAGAGGTAACTAAAAATTTACCTCTTTAAAAGCGTTAGCTATTTGTTATTTATACGGAACGGGTGGCGTTTACTAAATATTGCAAATCTTCTCGTGGTAAGGTTTTGCCATAAATAGCTTGATCCGGGTCCATAATATCTGTATCGCTTAAACTCCCTACATACAGCGGATCAAACCCAAT
Source organism: Bizionia sediminis (assembly GCF_042684585.1). Taxonomy (NCBI): domain Bacteria; kingdom Pseudomonadati; phylum Bacteroidota; class Flavobacteriia; order Flavobacteriales; family Flavobacteriaceae; genus Bizionia; species Bizionia sediminis. The sequence goes on along the minus strand of NZ_JBHULS010000001.1, from coordinate 410,591 downwards.
ATCCTGAATTAATTGCCTAACCACCTGCTTACTACTCTCATCCTGTGCTGCATACGGAATAGCCACTTTATCGGTTTCCATAAACGCTTTACTTTTTAAGTCTTCCGCTTTTATGGTATTAAAAGCTTTTACCGTTTTTGCTGTGTTAAATTTCATGGCTGTATATTCCGAGGCGTTATAATTGGCTTCTCGAACATTCCTAGCCATTTCGCCATCCCTTTCTGGATATGGATTTGTAGCGTCTATAATAATTTTATTACCATACTCACCGGCATATAATTCGGAAATTTTATCGATGGCTTGAAACGGTGTGGCCAATAAATAGACATCGGCATCCGATTCAAATGCTTCTGCTACGCTTACATTTGTGGCTTCTCCTTTGGTTTCGAGTACTAAATCGTTTAATTTTTCTGGGTGTCTGGAACTAAACAGTACTTGGTGTCCGGCTTTAGCCCAATGTTTTCCCAAGTTACCGCCTATATTTCCGCTTCCTATAATTCCAATTTTCATAATTGCTTATTTTTTGTTACTAAATTTCTTTCCATGTATGTTTAAATGCAAAATCCTTTTGAGGCATGCGCGCGCGCTTTTTGCTTTCCTCCTTTTGTAAATCCTCGGGAAGCTCCTCTAAAGCGCCACCATAGTAACCCAAAGCTATAGCAGTTGCCACATGAAAACCAGCAGGTACCTTAAAGAGTTTATGCGCTTTTTTCCAATCTACGCCAGCCATGTGGTGCATGCCTATGTTTTGATATTGTGCTTGTAGGGTCATGTTTCCTAAACACAAACCCAAATCGTGCAACCCGTGAAAATTTTCCTGTCCCGATGGCGTTTTCTCTTGGTACGCCGCTAACATTAATACCGGCGCGTTGGTAGCCCAAGATTGATTAAAATCGCTTAAACAACTAACCAGTTTGGTATAAGCTTCCGAACCCTTTTCGGCATAAATAAAGCGCCATGGTTGTAAATTATTTGAACTAGCCGCCCACCTAGCGGCTTCAAACAGCTGATGCAAATGTGCTTCTTTTATGGGTGCGTTTTTAAATGTACGTGGGCTGTATCGTTGTTTAATAAGTGCAAATATTTCGTGAGTTGTATCGGCTATTTTTTCTACCTGAATGGCCTCTTCTGTATTCATTTGGGTATTTTTTTAGATTAGGTGCAGTTTCTTTTTCTTCGCAGTAGCAATATATTTTAAGACACGGAGAGGTTTTAACGGAATCGGAAAAAACATTAATACAATAGCAAAACCTATGAAAATGGTTTGCGTTAAAATAAAAATGTTTCGCACGCCTAAAACCAATAGGATGTTTTTAGCTTCGCTGTTCAAATTACTATCATGACAAACACCCTATTACGTTTATGCATTGCCATAATAGGCATGGTTAGTTTTGCTCAAAATGAACCTACTTATAAGTACGAGTTAGAATTAGCAACGGACAACGATTATTTCGTAATTTATAACACCTCGGACAGGAACTACACCTACGGAGTAGCTGGTCGTTTTCGTTGGATTAGCGCTAATAATCAATTTTTAAGTGCATTGTTTGCATCTAAAAAACACCATAGCTATACCGTAGGTTTAAGCATTGAAGCCTACACCCCTAACTACAGAAAAAACGACACAGAAACATCTATAACAATTGAAAGACCTTATGCCGGTTGGAGTTACGCTGTATTTGAAAGCAATTACAGTTTTAAACACGCTTTTTTTCGCTTTGGTTTGGAACTGGGTATTTTAGGCCCCGCATCGCAGGCTGGCGCTTTTCAAAACTATATTCATGAACACATTACCCAAGATGCGCTAGTGGATTGGTCTGAACAAATTCCAAATCAATTAGGTATTAATTTAACAAGTAGCTACGCCCACGAGCTATTTAGTTTTGGTTTTTTTGATGGCTACGCAAGCGCTCAAGCCTCTGTAGGTACTATTTTAACCTATGTTTGGCCCAAAATACACTTCAGGTTAGGGAAATTTAATACTATTGGCAGTTCGGTAAGTGGAAATAACGGTCTTTTCTCTGAAAGCAAAAAGGCCGAATGGTTTCTAGACTATGGCATGGGTTTTAAACTTTCTGGCTACAATGCCACCATACAAGGAAATGTGTTTCAGGGTTCCCCCGAAAAACCAAGCCAACAAATAAACCACTATATTGTAACTGCGCATGCAACCGTAATGTATTCTTACCAACATGTTACCGCTGCCTTTGGCCTAAATTTTAATACGGGTGAATTTGATAGAACAAAAAATCACGCCTTTGGAAGCTTACGACTATTATACCGATTTTAAAGACTTATCATCGGTATCCGTAACATATTCTTGCTTGTATATTTTAATAATTACCAGAACCAAACTCACCAGCAAGGGACCAAAAATTAAACCAATAAAACCAAAAAGCGGAATACCTATAATAACACCTATTAAGGTAATTAGCGGATGAACATCGTCCAACTTTTGAAGCACAAACAAACGGATTAAATTATCGGTAGCACCAACAATTAAAATACCATACATTAAAATACCCCAAGCTGCAAATGTATGACCACTAGCAAAGGTTAATATAAAAACCGGAATTGTTCCTAACATACTACCTACAAAAGGCACCATAGAGCCAATAGTTACAATAACTGCCCAGAAAAAAGGGCTGTCAATGCCGAAAATAAAAAACCCTATTAAAGCCACCAAACCTTGAGCAATTGCCACCAAAGGAATACCTAAAGCATTGGCCCGAACCATAGCTTGAACTTCGGCTCCTAAAACTTTTAAATTATCGTGATTTATAGGAATATACCCCATCAACGATTCGCGCAAAGCCTTTCTGTTTGTAAGCATATAATAAAGTAAAAAATACATTATAGAAATGGCTATAACCGTATTAAAGGTGCCACCAGCAACATTCTGAAGATTTGTAGACAACCAACTTGATATGGCCGAAGCATCAATTTGTGTCGCTAAATCTATTCCAAATCGATCTTGCAATTCGGTTAACTGGCTTTTAATAATGCGAGCTATTTTTTCGGAGTTGGCTACCGCCTGACTAATTTTATTGCCTAGCATAAAAGCAGCACCAACCACTGGAATTAAAATGACAAAAAAGGACAAAACCATAAGCGTACCAGCTGCCAAATTAGGGTGCCAGCCTTTATTTAACAACCGGCCCATAAGTCCTCTTAAAAGCACATAAATTGTAATAGCCCCGAGTACACCAGACAAATAGGGCAACATTTCTCTAAATATTAGGCTTAGAATTAAAATAATTAAAAGCAACAAAAACAGTTGCCGAATAATTTTTGGCGAAATAATTGTCATGGTTTATGAGGTATTATAACTAACAAAACACAAAGGTAAAAATACACTTTAATTTGTACGAAGTGCTTCAATTAACGCATCTTTATTCATTTTAGACCGTCCGTTAATACCAACTTTCTTGGCTTGTTCATAAAGTTCTTCTTTTGTCCACGATTCATACGCTTTGGCGTGGCCGCCTTTTTTACCGGCATTTTTGGTATTGGCAATTCTAGCCGATTTTTCCTTGCTATAGCCTTTTTCTCTTAAAGCTTCATATTGATCCTCATTCTTTACACTTGGAATATCCATAAATTTATAATTTAAAGTTTGTCTGTCATTTTGATTTAACAAAAAAAATTCAGGTGTTAAAACCAACAATCTAAAGTCTGAAAATACTTTTGATTACTTTAACGCAATCCAAAAAATAGTGGCTACCATTAAAAACCTTTTTTTGTTTTGAAGCCATAATTTAATTTATTGGGTTCAAAAAACGCTTTACAAGATGTTATCTTTGAATGAAATAACCATTAAAAACAAATTATTATGAATAGCGATCAGTTAGAAGGCAAGTGGAAACAGGTAAAAGGTGAGTTTAAGCAAAAATATGGCAAACTTACTGACGATGATGTAACCTACTCCGAAGGTAAATTTGAAGAAATGATTGGAAAAATCCAGGAAAAAACTGGAAAAACTCGAGAAGCCATCAAAAAAGAAATCCAAGATTGGTAAACGTAAATAACACGGAAAGCATAAAAAAGCCTTTCAAAATTGCTAAAAACATTTTTGAAAGGCTTTTTTGCATCCTAATGTAAACAAATAATAACCTATTATTGGTTGCTCCGTTGGATACCCAAGCCATAACGTTCGGCATAAACCCAGGTAAATTGAGCACCAAAAAATAAAATTAAGCAGGAATACGAAACCCAAAGCAATATTAATACTATGGTACCTGCCGCCCCATAGGTAGAGCCGGGATCGGCATGACCAAAGTAAAGACCCAGCAAAAACTTTCCTAACACAAATAATATGCCTGTTATAAAAGCGCCTATCCATACTGTTTTCCATTTTATTTTAGCATCTGGTAAAAACTTAAAAATAAGAGCAAAAAGCATAGTTACGATACCTATGGACACCACAATATCAAAAACAAAAGCAATATATACCACCAAATTAGGTAATAAACTTTGAATATAATTATTAACCACAGATATGGCTGTAGTAATTAAAAAACTAATTAACATTAAAAAACCTATGGCCAAAATAAAAGCGAAACTTCGAGCCCTATCTACCACCATTTTCCAGAAACTCATGTCTTTTTTGGCTGTTATTTCCCAAATTTGATTTAATGATAATTGCAAATGATAAAAAACACCGGTAGCACCAAAAATGAGGACACCAATACCCAAAATAGTAGCCAAAGTACTTTTATTTTCATCTTGGGTTTCGCGCATCATGGATTGAATGGATTCGGCTGCATCCTGACCTAACGCCCGAGAAATCTCGTCGGTAAGTTCGCCTTGAACAATTTCCACACCCCAAACAGAGCCCACTAAATTTACAATTATAACAAGCAATCCGGGCAACGACAATACCGCGTAATAGGCCACAACGGCGCTTAATCGAAATGGTTTGTTGGCATCCCATGCTTTATAGGTAGTAACCAAAAGATTGGGAAGGTGTTTTAATTTAAAAGTTTCTTGTGCTGTATTAGTCATTATTTAGTGTTTTCTGAAGTGGCGCTAACGCTATTGTGTTTAAAATGTACAAAAAAAAGGTTGACCTAAAACTAGGCAACCTCTTAAAATTTTTATTCTTTTAATTTACATCTTAAAATCCGGTGTATGTAAATTTTTGACCACCAACAGATACATTGGCCATTAAACCAGCTTTTGGCATGGTGTAAACAAGAACCCCATCACTGTAATTGGCATTTCTGGAAACACCTTCTGTTATGGCTACAGCAGATAGACCCGCTGCAAATTCAAAATTACCTTGTTTAAAGGTAGCTAGAGCTGCCTCTGTTTCGAAAAAAATAACCTCGGTAACCGCCTGTCCACCGGCTTGCAACCCCACAGATACTTCTGTTACGCTAGCCATACCTACAGGCATACCGTTTTCGTAGAGAACACCGTTACCACTAGCACCACCTATTATTAAGCCTCCCTTTCCTACGTTTGGAAAAATAGCATATCCAGCAGCGGTATTAAACAGTTTCTCAAAACCCGCATCGCGGTCTACAATAAGTTCTTTGGCCTTATTGGCATCCTGCATTATTTCTCGGTCTTTGGCGTTTTGCGCCGTTACACCCAAGGTTATAAATAAAAGGCAAATGCCTAACATTGTTTTTAAAGTTTTCATCTTATTCGTTTTTATTGGTTAAAACATAAAACTACTTACAAATCAGTGTTTTACATAACGTGATAACTAAAAAAATTAGCGCAAATAAATTAGTGTTTCCAAAATATGATTTAATTACTATAAAAAATGGACTACCCCATTCAACATTAACAGGTGCTAAATACGGCATGGTTACTACGTAAATATAAAGTTATGTAGTAAAGATTAAGAACACAACAATAGGCGTCGCGTAGCATACGGCAAGGCGTTTAAAACCCAGTTTTATAAAGGCTACGCCCAGCCATGAGTTTGAGCCGGTTATTTTAGAAATTTTTTTACTAAAAAATAAAGTCCGTATTTTCCGCCTAATTTAAGTACCTGATTTAATAAGTTGGCGGGTTTAAATTCCTGTTTTATTTCCGTAGTGTGCAATTTCACTTCCTCAAGCGCTATTTTACGCTCTAAATCTAAACGCTTAAGCTGCAGTTCTATTTCTTCAAACGATGTATAGTTTTTCATAAATTATGCATCAAAAAATTTATCGGCTAATTTTTTTATTATAATACCATTTATAACCGCCCGTTTTAGGTACAATATAAAAGCCATTAACACGAACAAAGCGCCTACAGTAACATAACCCAACGAAGCACTATCCAGCCAATTACCAATGGCCAATGCCAAAGCAAAAGCCAAAAACAATAAACCAATAGCTGTTAAGCCACCAATTATAAGTGCTTTAGCAACTAGACTTACGGAAATGGTTACCTGTTGAAAAATTTTTAACTTGTAGTATTCCTGTGTTTTTTCAAAATAGGTTTCTCCCGCGTCTGTAACATGAGCGGATTTTTTCTTTAGTGAATCGAAAATAGACATAAAAATTACGATTTCTGAAACGTTTTATTTTTTTCTTTCAGTGCCTGTAGTTTAGTTTCCAGAGCTGTTATAACATCTTCTGTTTGGTAGCTAAGGTCCGAAACAATGGTTTCTAATTGATTTTCAAACGTATCTTTTCTATCCGATACTGAAGCAGCTACCTTATCTTTTAAATCGTGCGTTTCCGCGTTTATTTTATCTTTAAGAGCGGTTGCCTCATCTACTAGGCGTTTTCTGGTATTTTCACCTTTATCAGGCGCAAATAACAATCCAATTGCTACCCCAATTGCCGTACCTGCCAAGAGGCCCAACACTGTACTTTCTTTTGCCATTCTAAAATTTATTAAATAATCACTTCCTGTTTGTAAGATACAAAATTCGCGACTAAAACGCTTTAATTTGACTATTTATTGCGGTCTGACGTTACATCTGTACGGCAATTTTGTTGGTTTTAGAAAACAAAAAAGCTTGAGATACTCAAGCTTTTTTTTTATTGTACTCATTGTTATAGCTTATTTAATAGCCACCAACTCTAAATCGAAAGTTAAATCTTGACCTGCAAGCGGATGGTTGCCATCTACAATAATATGGTCATCATTTACAGCAGCTACACGAAACTGATGTTCGGTACCATCTGGATTTTTAGAAGCTAACCCCATACCTACCTCTGGCTTAATATCGGCTGGCAATTGATCTTTCTTTACTTCATGAAAAAGTTCTTTCTGAACATCGCCATAAGCCTCTGTTTTATTTATAACAACCGTTTTCTTTTCGTTTACTTTCATATCTAAAACTGCTTTTTCAAAACCAGGAATTAACATACCTTGCCCTAAAGTAAATTCTAACGGCTCTCTATCCACGGAGCTATCAAAAACTTGTCCTGTGCTTAATTTTCCTGTGTAATGAACTTGAACAGTATCATTTTCTTTTACTTGACTCATAAAATTGTCTTTAATTATATTTAAAATTAGGGCAAAACTAACAATTATTAGTTAGAATGCCATAGATCCTCAAAGACTTATTGAAAACATTAACATCTATTTGTGTGCTACACAAACCATTATTTACTCGCTACAATGGCAGCATTTTGGTTTTAAAAACAGATTTATTTCCGGTAGTTGTTGCTTTACAACTCGTTTTATTGCATGCTAAACACCACAGATGCTATTGGAAAAATACCACCTAAAAATTTAAAAAGAAATTGCCGTTAGCATGGTTATTTAAAAAATGAACACTTTCCCAAGTTTCAATGACTCCCCACGCTATTTTGAAGAATTAAAAAAAGCCTAAAATTAAAAAATTTTAGGCTTTTTAGTCGGGGTGGCAGGATTATACCCTTTTCCCATAATATTATATATATCAACCAGTTACAGATTCCGAAACTTTACTGTTAGCCGATTTGTTGACGATATTATAAATGAACTTAAAGTAAAATGCTTTACTTTCTGATGGTGCAAATATATAATTTGTATTAATTCAAACCAATATAAAAAGTCATTTATTTTATGACAATAAATACTTCTTCAAATTACGTTTTTTTTAACCTTATTATCCTCATAATATCTTTTCAGATTTGCATTAGTAATACACCAAAGACCAAGTAATTAACTATTAATCATAGGTCTATTTCACGGCTAACTTCTATACATATTTAGAGGAAGAGAGTATTCATACAATATTACCGAAATATAAACGTCGCAAAATATTTTTCGGAAAAGGGACGGCATAAAGCCATCGCTTCTTCCCTCGCTTATTTATTCCGTTTCCTTTCCACTCTAAAATTTTGTCTTCCGTTTGGGTTTTGCTCAAATATTGTTTAATCTAAAATCATTTAATTATGGAAACAAAAGTAAAATCAAACGGAACAGCAAAAAAAGTAAATGCAACCGTTAAAAAGGAAGTTCAAAAGAAGTTGACCGAGGAAGCTATCGGAAAAGCTGTTACACCGGAAAAGCTCGTGGTAGCCAAAAAACCAGAGATTAATTTGGATGACAGAATTCAAAAGTTTGAAAAATTGAGAGGTCTGGCTAATCAACGTGAACGGTTGACGGAAACATTGAACGAGCTTACCAAGTTCAATTACAATCAGGATGGTTCGAGTTCCTTCCATATAAGGGACTCACGTAATCTGGAATTCAAGACGACCAACACGAATTTAATCAAGTTGGTAACTACACATTTACAGTCCACTTTGGAACAACGTAAATCAGAGATTGAAGAACAGATTCTAAAATTTGAACTTTAATGAAGCTAATGTCTTCAAATGTGAAAGCCTGCTCGCAAGAGTAGGCTTTCTTTTTTTAATCATATCTGTCTTCAGACAGGTCTAAAATCAAATATTATGTATTTAAATCGTTTACAACAAGATGAAATTTTCGTTTCAAATGAAATGAAATCGTTAAAAATTATTACTGGTATGGAGTCTCGAAGAGGACTTGAAAATGCCGTTATTTCCAATGACAAAATTGTGAATGTGGTCTCGAACAGTTATGGCCATATTCCAAATGAATTGTTTTTCAAAAAAGCCGAACAGCTATTACTGGATGCCAATCTGAAATATCATAAACGCACGATTAACAGAAATGACAGGTCTTTCATTGCCGACTTTATAATCGAGGACCATAATCAGTTTTCGTTGAAGAATGAACAGGATAAGATATTACCGATGTTGCGTTTCAAAAATTCCTATGACGGAAGCGAAAAGACTTCCGGGCATTTTGGATTTTATAGAGAAGTATGCACCAATGGCTTGCACGTTGCTCAATCAGAAATAGCATTTTCAATAAAGCACAGCAAAAACAATACAGATTTAATAATGCCGAAATTGAACTTGCTATTTGATAAGTTTCTAAATAATGAATACTACGAAATCACAAGGAAATTCAGGGAAATGGAAGAAATCGAACTTATCGATACCAAGGCATTTGTAAAAGACATATTGGAAAAAACGAAATTGTTCCGATATGAATGTAGCGACAAAAACGATGACCCATCAAAAAAATCCCGTGAGGTTATAGAGCTTATCAACGATGAACCGTTTCCAGCTTATTCAAAACCAAATTTATGGGTAGGTTATAACGCCTTTAATTGGATGCTTCACAATACCTTGAAAAAGACCTTTTCGCAACAGGAAAGGTTGGATAAGGTTTTGTTTGATGAAATATATGCAATGGTTTAAAGAAACATTGTTAAAGGTTTATCCAGTACCTAACTAAACTGGATTTTTAATTATACTTCTGCCATATTATTCCGTTTAGCACATTTCCCTACATTTCGTTGCTCTACATTTTGGAAAAAGAGCTTCACTCAAAAAAGGTCTTGGACACAACTTCAAAGATTCCGATTTCCATTCCACTTGCCCACTCATTCCCGAGAAAATTCGGGAAGTGGTCAAACTCTATTCCAATCTACATCTTTAAAGTCAAGTCCGCTTTAAATCCTACTTCAAAAGAATAATTTGGTTCTATAATCCGTTCAGCACTTTCCCGCTACATTTCGCAAAAAGCTACATTTCGGGCAAAGAGCTTCTCTATAAAAAATCTTGGACCCAATTCCCGTTTTTGGTTTTCCATTCCGCTTCCCCTTCCCGCTTCGCTGGGAAGGAACGCTACATTCCCAAACCAAAACCGTGAATCCAGTCCGCTTGTAATCGGAAAGTCAAAGCCTCGATTTTCTTAACAGAATTAACGGCAAAGCCTACTTTGGTCTTTACTCGATAATTCTTAAAAACCGAACCTTTGCCTCACAAATTTTAAGGGGTTTATAATGGATGAAGCCATTGTTGTTTTTCGGGACAGCGAAAAACAGGTATGGCATAACCAATTCTAAAATAAAGCCATTTGCTCTGTTCGCTTAACTGTCGGTACGCTCTCGTCACAAATGGCTTTATAAGAATTGCTAATACCATTATGGAACTTGTCAAGACTGTACAAGTTTTAGGCAAAAATAAGGTTTCTACTTCCTTGAAAATCCAAGGTTTTTACTACGTCGCAAACACACCTGATTTATTCCCTAAAAGTCTTGACAAAACCCACTTCATCCATTGTGCGGAGCACGAAAGAAATCATACAAACACCCCTTAAAATTTAATTCAGTTTAAATCAAAAAGGGAAATATTAATCTTTTAAATCTTTTATTATGAGTACTATTAAAAATCACGTACAGTTAATTGGAAATGTTGGGCAAGAACCAACTATTACGAACCTTGAAAGCGGTAAGAAAGTAGCCCGTTTATCATTGGCAACCAATGAATACTACAAAAACGGCAAGGGCGAAAAGCAAACGGATACCAATTGGCACACCGTTGTCGCTTGGGGCAAAACTGCTGAAATTATCGAAAAGTATGCCGAAAAGGGCAAAGAAATCGGAGTTGTTGGAAAACTAAAGACCCGAACCTATACCACGGACGATGGCAATCAACGCTATGTTACCGAAGTGATAGCCGATGAAATCCTATTATTAGGTAGTAAGTAAAAAGTAAAGAGGGCACTAATACCAGTTTTCAATTAGTTTGTGCCCTCTTCTTTTCATCATTAATTCTAAAAAGATATAACAATGAAAGCACAAGTTAACGAAATAAAAGAAGGATTGCAACATTTTCACGGTTCTGAAATGTTCTATCAAATCCCATTAATACGCACCCGATTTACAAACGGACTGAAATATTTAGCCAACGTAGCAGAGTGTTTTTGGCTCATTACCGATGTTTCAGTAATCGCCAAAAGTTTGCTAAACCGAAGCCATTTTATAACAATAGATTTTAAAAGGCTATCGGAAGAGGAACAGGATTATACAGGCTATGAAGCTGAAATAATTTACAGCGATGGAAATGGGAATATATTTGAAATACACCGATACAATTTTACCGATTTTCCTTTGGATGAACTACGGTTGTATTTTGTGGATAATACGTTGATGCTTACAAGCGAATATTAAAAAGTAAGGCTATGATTTATCTAAATTATAACAACCTCGATGACGAAACCCAACAACATCTACTTTCCGTTTCAAAAGAAGATATAGAAAGCAAATTTGGGAACGACCTTAAAGCCTACGCCAATGAACATCATATGGATTATGATAAGATATTGGACGAAGAAGCGATAAAAAATCTATATTCATATCAGTACGTTTTTAACATCTAAAATAAAAACAAGAATTAAGACCTTTGAACTTTCAGAGGTCTTTTTTTGTGCTTTACTTTTTTCAAATTTACAAGAGCCAATATTCAAAAACTCGACGTCTTAAATTTACTTTTTTATAAAAATCCTATTTTTTGGTATCAAAACTAACCATTTGGAAACAATCTGTATTTCAATATTATATCTAAATAGAATATCTTTAAAAGACTGTTAGCAGTATCAATTTAAAGTATCGTTATCCCATTTTGATTTGACTTTCGCCGATAATGATACCCATCAAAAATTAAACATATCGGAATTTTTTATTCCGAAAAAAAGCAACTGACTTTTCAGTCAGGTTGTTTGAAAAATTTTGTCCCTGCGGGACGAATTTGAGAAGCAAGAGGGTAACACGCCAAGGCGATGTTAACGATTGGTTTTTAGTTGTAATTATTTGATATTCAAATAATTACTGGTTATATAAAATAGAGAAATAACAAAGTTTTACAGTAAATCCTTTTGAAACCCCTATAAAACGGCAATTTTTTACAGTAAATGAGTTCAAATCATCAAAAGAAATACAGTTTTTCTGCCATTAGTATTAAACCTAAAGTGGCAACTCGCTTTCGGAAATTTTCCAAGGAAATTACCCATTCACATACTGATACGTTGGAAGCAATGATGAACTTTTTCGATTTGAACGAGCTATCCCCAAATGAATCTTTGGGTGCAAATATGAAGACTTTAGAGAATAGCTTAAAAAAACGAATCAATGCACTTGTAGCTATTATTAGAGATATTGAAAAAAACCAGACCAAGCCTACCAATGCAATGTTGGAATTGCTTTTCCAAGAAAACCCAAAAGAGGAAGAACCACAAGAAGAATTATTTGAATTTGAACAACAGGAATTGATTACAGAAAATGAGGAACTGAATCATTATCGAAATCGGTACGAAGAAGTTCAACAACAATTCCATTCCGTAAAATATGATTTAGAAAAAATCATTGATAAGACCACTTATGTTAAAAGCAGTTTTGGAGGTGGCTATTTAAAACTGGATTTAAGCAAAGATGAATTTGAAAACATTAAACAAAAATTATAATGTATATCACAGTAACCAAACAGACATTAGATGGCAATTATGCACAGAGCGTTTCCGATTTTGTCGCTTATCTCGAAAAAGAAAACGATGACAAATCCATTGATGAAATGGAACATTTTTTCAATCAGTATGGCGAAGAAATATCAGGTAAGGAAGTCATTAAAGAAATTGACGGAAATACGGCTAAACTCAAAAAGACCGAACCAAAGTTTTATTCCATTACAGTCAATCCGAGTGCTTATGAATTGAAGCGATTGCAAAATCATTCCGAGGAACTGAAAAAGTACACCCGAGAATTGATGAAAGAGTACGCTAAATCTTTTAATCGGGAAATAAACGGACGAGCTGTTACTGTAGATGACATTAAATACTATGCCAAAATTGAGCATCAGCGTACGTATAAGGGAACGGATAGGAAAATTCAGGAGAACCAACCTTATGCCACCAAGATACTTCAAATTAAGAACGATATCCGGAAAATTAAAAGTGGCGAATTAGAAGGCAACATCAAAAAATTACAGCAAACGATGTCCCGATTGGAAAAAGAAGCACCACATCAACAAGATGGAAAACGCATTGTTAGAGGGATGCCTAAAGAAGGCTCTCAAAGCCATATCCATATTATTGTGAGCAGAAAGGATATGTCCAATAAATACAGTTTGTCCCCTGGTAGCAAGTACAAAGCTTCGGAAACCGTTTTTAATGGCAAACCTGTAAAACGTGGTTTTGATAGGGACAAATTCTTTAAGGCTTCTGAAAAAACGTTTGACACTCTATTTCAATACAAACGAAACTATGTTGAAACTTATAAGGCACGTAAAACATTCCTGAAAAATCCAAAGTTGTATTTCTCAATTCTTTCGGGATTGCCAACCAATGAAAAGGCAACTGCCTATAAAATACTTGCCAAATCTGGTGTACCCATAATGAATATTCCAACAAACAAAGTACAGTTGGCATTAAAGATAATCAACAAGTTTAAAAAAGGGATTGACCGAGCAATACAGTCGGGTTCTATTGGGATATGAGTATGTCAATACCACATATCATCCTTTTTATTGTTGTTCCGGTATTGTTTGTCAGTACAGTTTTATATGTGTTTCTTCATCAAGAAGAGCCCAAAAACGGAGATAAGAAATATCAGGTACGCTTTAAACTTCGTCGTGGAAAATTTCAAATCGAAAATATCAAGCGAGGTGCATCGATTATTGGCTCTGCGGGAAGCGGTAAAACAGAAAGTGTTATCTATAATTTTTTACAGCATTTTAGTACCCATCAATTTTGTGGTATCATACACGATTACAAGGATTTTGAACTTACCGAAATTGCCTACCCATTATTTAAAGAAAAGGATATTAAATTCTATACCATAGCTTTTGACCAAATCCATTATTGTGTAAACCCAATTACCCCAAGATATTTGCCCAATGAGGAAAGTGTGAATGAATTATCCAAGGTACTCATTGAAAATCTTTTGGAGTTCAACGAATCCAGTACAAACAGTACCACAAAATTCTTCAGTGATGCTGTTGAAGGTTTGATGGGTGGAATGATTTGGAAACTAAAAACGTCCTATCCTCAATATTGCACCCTGCCCCATTTGATTGCTATTTTTCAATCGATGACTACCAAACAGTTGGTTACTTTTGTGAGCTCAAATATCACTTCCCGAAGTATGGCAAGTGCTTTTATCAACGGAATGGATTCTGACAAACAAACGGCAGGTGTGAAAAGCACATTGGCCAATGCCTTTAAAAAGATAGGTTCACAACAGTTGTTTATGGCTTTGTCAAAAGATGAAGTACCATTGAATATCAACAGCAAGGACAATCCTGCTGTTATCTGCATCGTGAACCATCCCAAATATGAATCAGCTTACTCGCCTATCATCGCTGCAATTATGCACACAGTCATCAAGCAAATGAGCGTGAGAGGTCAACAGTCGTCATTTTTAATGATGGAAGAAGCCCCAACCATAAAGCTGCTTAATATGCACCGCATTCCCGCAACTTTAAGAAGCTATGATATTGCCACAATTTACGTGATGCAGGATAAAATTCAGAATGATATGCTATATGGAGACAAAGCGAGTAAGGCTATTTTGAGCAATCTTTCCTATCAGTTTTTCGGCAAAGTTAATGACCCAGATACTGCAAAATATTATGAGCGTTTCTTTGAGATTGTTCGTAAGGAAACCACAAGTATAAATCGTGGACACAATCTAAATTTTGATACGAGAATTACCACAGGCGAAAAAGAAGTTTCTAAACGTAGAGCAGATGTTTTTTTCCGTTTGAAACAAGGCGAGTTTATAACTTTTGCTGATGGCAAAGATAAAAGAGTTCAATTTAAACTACAAACGATTAAAAGAGAAATACCAAATCCTCATCAACATTTTACAACCGATGAATTAAAGCTCAATTTTGAACGGATTTATAGAGAGGCAAAATCTATATTTAAGGTTAACTAAAATTAGTAAATAAAGAACAACCATAGTTTTTGCACAACCTGTGCATCGATTAATTTGTATCTTTGTGAAACTTTATGAAAATATTCGTTTCCATATCAATGTCAATTTTATTCTTTTTTCAGGGAATTAGCATTGATATGGACTTTTGTGGACCAATTAAAGAAATTTCAAGCATTATTACCCATTATCAAGACCATAAAGTTTATGGAGACTCTTTCCTTGAATATGTAGTTGAAGATTACATTGACAATGATGCAAAAAATGAAGGGCATCATAATAACCCAGATAAGGAGAATACACCAGTCCATTCCCATCATCAATGTTGTCACCCTTTAGTATTAATTATTGCGAACAACAATTCGGTTTTAACCAATCGACTAAAGTTTGAAGAGAAAAAACAGTTTAACTTACATAAAGTAAACTTCACTTCCAGATATCTGGAATCGCTTTTCCAACCCCCTAAAGTATAATTCAGTTTTTTTTAGGATAGCTATATCCTACCGTGATGCTTTTCAAAGTAAGTATCGCATCATAAACGCATTGCATTTCTTTGCATTGCGATGTTTAAACTGAATTAATACTTTTTCTATGATTAACAAAATCATTTCATTTTCCATTAATAACAAGTTTATTATTGGGCTCTTTATAGTGGCACTTGTAGGTACGGGCATTTGGTCTATGGCCACTATAAATCTGGGTTCTGTACCCGATATTACCAACAACCAAGTACAGGTTATTACAGTTGCCCCAAATTTAGGTACTGAAGACATTGAACAATTTGTTACTTATCCGGTAGAATTGGCAATGGCAAATCTACCAGACGTTATCGAGCTGCGTTCGGTGTCTCGTTTTGGATTGTCAGTTGTTACTATCGTATTTGAGGACGAGGCAGGCACATATCTTCCCCGGCAATTAGTGCAAGAGAAATTAACCGAAGTTGCCGGAGAAATCCCCGAAGGCTTCGGCACGCCATTTATGGCCCCAATTACCACAGGTTTGGGCGAAATCTACCAATACAGCCTAAAAGTAAAGGAAGGCTACGAAGATAAATACGATGCAATGGAGCTTCGTACCATCCAAGATTGGATTGTAAAACGCCAAATGGCATTAGTTCCAGGAGTCGTCGAGGTAAATGCTTTTGGAGGATTTGTGAAGCAATATGAAGTAGCCATAAACCCCAATAAGCTAAAAAGTTTCGGTATTACAATGAACCAGGTCTTTGAAGCCCTTAAAGTGAACAATGCCAATACTGGAGGTGCCTATATAGAAAAAAATAACCAAGCCAATTTTATCCGTGGCGAAGGCTTGGCCCGAAGTATCGCCGATTTGGAAAACACAGTTGTAACTACTCAAAACGGTAGTCCCGTTTTAATACGGGATGTCGCTGAAAAGGTTGGATATGGCAGCCAAGTACGCTATGGCGCTTTTACCCAAGATGGACACGAATCTGTGGGCGGACAAATTTTAATGCTGAAAGGCGAAAGCCCAGGCGACGTGATCGAAAATGTGGAAAAGCGTATTGTAGAAATTCAAAAATCCCTGCCGGAAGGCGTTTATATTGATGCTTTTTTAAGTCGAAGTGAACTTATTGAGGCAACCACAAGTACCGTTAAAACAAATCTAATAGAAGGTGCCCTTATTGTCATATTTGTTTTGGTCTTGCTTTTAGGAAGCTTCCGTGGTGGCTTGATAGCAGCGTCGATAATCCCTTTATGCCTATTATTTGCATTTATTTTGATGAAACAATTTGGCATTTGGGCAAATTTAATGTCCTTGGGTGCGATCGATTTTGGGATTATTGTAGATGGTGCGGTGATTATCGTGGAAGGAGCGGTTTTCCACATTCATCAACGGATGAAAAAATCCACAACCGCCATTAACCAAGCTGAAATGGATGAAATCGCCTATGACTCTTCAAGTAAAATGATGAATTCTGCCTTCTTCGGTCAACTAATTGTTCTTATAGTTTTTACACCTATTCTGTTTTTGACCGGTGTGGAAGGGAAAATGTTTCGACCAATGGCATTTACATTTGGTTTTGCCGTTTTAGGGGCAATTATTCTTTGCCTTACCTACGTACCAATGATGTCATCATTATTTTTAAAACCTGCTAAAAATCAAAATAGTTGGTTTGCCAAATTTGAAAACAAGATTGATAGGTTCAGTGATAAAATTATGGGGGTTCTGAATCGTATCTATCTGCCTATATTAAATTTTGCACTTCGCTTTCGGGCAGGTGTGGTTATAGGCGCGGTTGCCTTGCTTTTGATTGCAGGATTTATTTTTAGCAATATGGGAGCAGAATTTGTCCCTAAATTTGATGAAGGCGATATTGCATTTCAAGCATTGATAAAACCAGGGAGCAGTCTTTCAGAATCTATTGAGGCCTCAGAGAAACTTCAGAATTTAATCAATGAGTTTCCGGAAGTAAAAACAGTAGTTTCAAGGATTGGTGTGGCTGAAATACCAACAGACCCAATGCCTATGGATATTGCCGATAGTTATATTATTCTTGAAAAGGACAAGAGTAAATGGACATCCGCAGATAGTAAAGAAGAACTCATAGAAAAGATTCAAGAAAAAATTTCAGTAGTTCCCGGCGTAAATTTTGTGTTTACACAACCTGTAGAACTTCGTTTTAATGAATTGCTGACTGGTGTCCGTGAAGACGTGGCCATCAAATTGTACGGAGAAGATTTGGACGTTTTGGCAGACAAGATACAGGAAATCGCGGCAGTAATTAGGACCGTTCCCGGAGCGGCTGACATTAATGTGGAGGCTACAAGTGGTTTGCCACAAATGACGGTGGTATATAACCGTGCGAAAATGGCACAATACGGTGTAACCGTTGATAAGCTGAATGATTATGTAAGTGCTTCATTTTCAGGAGAACAGGCAGGAGTCATTTTTGAAGGGGAAAAACGGTTCGATGTGGTCATTCGTTTGGCAGAGGAATATCGACAAGACATCAATAGCTTAAAAAACCTTTATATAGACCTGCCAAACGGTGCACAAGTACCATTAAAGGAGGTGGCAGATATCAGCTATAAACCCGGACCAATGCAGATTTCAAGAGACAATACCTCTCGTCGTACTTCCGTGGGCGTGAATGTTCGTGGGCGCGATGTAAAATCGATGGTCGAGGAAATTCAACAAAAATTGGAAACGGATGTTAAACTGCCACCAGGTTATTTTGTAACCTACGGCGGATCATTTGAAAACCTACAACGAGCATCAGACCGATTGATGATTGTAGTCCCAATCGTTCTATTAACAATATTTGTTCTGCTTTACTTTGCTTTGAATTCAGTTACACAAGCCTTGATGATCTATATGGCAGTGCCTTTGGCGGCCATTGGTGGCGTTTTCGTTTTGTTGATTCGTGGAATGCCTTTCAGTATTTCCGCGGGAGTCGGATTTATCGTGCTCTTCGGAGTTGCCGTATTAAACGGACTCATACTCATAAATAAGTTCAATGAATTAAAAGACAGTGGAATGACAGATTTAAAAAAACGTATATATGAAGCTACGCACGAACGTTTACGTCCAATTTTATTAACAGCCATTACAACAATTATGGGCTTTATCCCAATGGCGATTTCTACCTCTGGTGGTGCCGAAGTACAGCGGCCCTTGGCGACAGTAGTCATTGGAGGAATGCTTACGGCAACATTTCTGACCTTGGTGGTTATTCCTATTCTTTATTATTGGCTTGAATCGAGAAAGGAACGAAACAATAACGATGGAGGTGTAAGCTATGTCAACAAATCAACGAACATTGTAACCGTATTATTGATGGTTGGCGGTTTGATGGCTTCTGGAACTGCTTTTGCCCAAGACACCAATCAAAATGGAACAATGCCAAAAACCTTGACTGTAGATGAGGCCATTGCTATGGCAAAACAGAATTATCCATCGCTTAAGGAAAGTCAGGCATTTATTGAACGGGAAAAGGCACTAAAGGGAACGAGTTTTGACCTTGGTAGCACACAAGTTTTCACGGGCAAAGAAGAATATGGCAATAATCTTCCTGGAGTGCAAACAACCGTTGGCGTGCAACAGGGCAATATCGATTTGCTTTCAGGATTTTCAAAATCGAAGTTTTATAAAGAGCGCATTGCCTTGGGAGAAAAGTTTTATGTGGCCAGTGAACAACAGTTGGTGCGCAATGTGATGCAAGCCTATGACCAAATTAATTATTACAAGGCACAGTTGCGTTTTGCAGACCAATTGGACAGTATTTATGCCAATTTTAAGTCCGCTGCCCAACTTCGGTATGACACTGGAGAAACAGGCAAGTTGGAATTTATTTCAGCCTCTTCCGAATTTCAACAGATTCAAGTGTTGAGGCAACAAGCTTTTGATGATATTGAAATTGCCAAACGTGCCTTAAAACAATATTTGGGAACGGATGAAACCATCGAGACGGTAGATGGTTTTTACGAGCCATTGGATTTTATGGCGACATTGGATTCAACTTCGGTTGCCAATAACCCAATGTTGCAATATGCCTTGCAAAATGCCGAAGTAAGTAAAGCAAATGTGGGCGTTGAAAAATCGCAATTCCTACCGAAATTCAGTTTATCATATGGCAGGCAGGTTGTGGATGATGTTTCAGGGTTTAATACCTATCAGGCAGGTATTAGTATTCCGTTATGGTTTTTTCCGCAGAAGTCAAGGGTTAAGGCAGCCAAGGCAGACGCAATGGTAGCAGAGAATCAATATTTGGAGCAAAAAGCGGTTACAGAAAGTCGTGTTTCACAATTGACCAAATCACTCGAAAAAACAAAGAAGATTTTGCAATATTACGAAGAAGGCGCACTATTGTTGGCAGAAGAACAAATTACCACAGCGCAGTTGGCTTCTAAAGAAGGCGAAATAGATTACGTCAATTATATCACCATTCTTAATAGTGCCATCCGTATTAAACAAAACCATTTACAATACATCAATCAGTATAACCAGCAGACCATTGATATGCAATATCAATTGGGCAATTTATAACCTTAAAAAAAGAGAAATGAAGAATATACTATTAGTTAGTACCGTATTATTTACACTTATGTTTATGAGTTGTAATGATGCCCAAAAATCTGAACTTGGACATAATGAAGCCGAAGGTGTATCAAAGACCAATGAAGTTGGAGAAGATGCACACGGCGAAGAAGGCCACGTTGAAGGAGAGGAAGAAGGTGGTCACAGCGAGGAAGAAGGCGTTGTAGAACTTACAAAGCAACAAGCTGAAACCATCGGTTTGGAAATGAAATCTTTGGAGGAACGGAATTTAGGGAACAACATTAAGGTAACAGGTACGCTGGAACTTTTCCCACAGGATAAGGCGAATATCAGTCCGTTTGTTGGTGGAAATGTGAGTTCCATAAAAGTAATACCTGGAGATAATGTAAGTAAAGGACAGGTATTGGCATATATAGAACACCCAGATATCATTGCAATGCAACAGGAATATCAGGAAAAAAATGACGAACTGGTCTTTTTGAAACAGGATTTTGAGCGCAAGCAGACTCTTTATGACAAAGGTGTTTCTTCTGGAAAGGAATTTCAGATGGCGCAGTCAAAATTTCGTTCCACAACATCCAGCGTCAATGGTTTGCGGTCCCAATTGAGACTGTTGGGCATTAATCCGGACAAAGTGGCTGAAGGCCAAATATATTCCGCTGTTCCCATTACCACACCCATAAGTGGCTATGTGGATGAAGTAATGATTAGCCTTGGCGATTACGTGGCGCAACAATCCAAAATGTTCTCAATAAGCGATAATTCAAAGATTTATGTCAACTTCAAAATATATGAGAAGGACATAAAGCAAATCAAGAAAGGACAACAGATATATTTTTCTACGGCCTCTCGTCCAGATGAACTGCTTAAAGCAACCGTTCGGTCTGTGGGTAAAACATTTAACACCGACCCAAAAGCTTTGGAAGTTCTGGCAGATATTGAAAACGAGGATAAAAACCTATTGCCGGGTATGTACGTGGAAGGGCGAATAGTGCAAGGTGAGAAAAAAGGTTTCGCCGTACCGGAAGCCGCCGTTATAAAAGAAGGCGAGCAATCCTTTATTTTTATTCTGGATGAAGATGGAGAAATGGAAGCGAACAAAATGAAATTTAAAATGATACCCGTAACGGTTGGTATTACTGATTTAGGCTTTGTTGAAGTCAATCTGCCTGCCGAAGTTTCAAAGGACGCCAAAGTTGTCATAAACGGAGCTTATAATCTCTCTTCGGAAATGGTTAAAGGCGAACTGGAACACGGACATTAATTCAATAATAATCAAAGATTTTGATTCCGGGTTTGTTTATCGTCTTAATTAGTTAGTTAAAAATTAGAAAACAGGCTCGGTTCAAAATTGATTTAAAATATTCATAATATGAAGGAAATAAAAGCATTTATAAAACCGAACCGAATCCAAAGAGTCATTGAAGCACTATCAGATAATGGATTTAAAAGTATGACCCTTTCACAAGCAGAAGGAACTGGCGCCTTTAAGTCAAAAGGTGCAAGACCGTCGTTGGATTTTCACGTGACAGATAGTCCAGTGGTTAAGTTGGAACTGGTCTGCCAAAATGAGGAAGCCCAAGTGGCCATTGAAACAATTATAGCCAACGCCAAAACCGACGGACCTGGAGATGGTATTATTTATATAGCAAATATTGAAGATGCCTTTCAGATTAAATCTGGAGATTCCTTAAAACGGTACGACCTATAAAACACTTTGTTGCAAATGGAAAAAATAGTCCAACTACTTGAAAGCAAAGGGATACGACCTACGGCTATGCGCCTAATGACTTATAAACGTTTGGTGGAATTAAAGGTAGCCATCAGTCTTGGCGATTTGGAAAAGGATTTTAAGGTCAGTGAAAGAAGCACCCTATTTAGGACTATGAAAGCGTTTGAAGAAAAAGGTATTGTGCATCAAATTGAGGATGGGACAGGTGTTATAAAATACGCCCTTTGCGAAGAAAATTGTGAGTGCGAGGTCGGCAACGACCTTCATTTACACTTTCATTGCAACAATTGTAATGAAACTGTCTGTTTAACAGAGCATAAAATCCCTCATATCAACTTACCTGATGGCTATATTACCGAGGATATCAACTTGGTGGTAAAGGGCATTTGCGAAAAATGCAGCGACAATCTGGATTAAACGTTTGGTTTTTAAATTCAATTATCATTTATAAATAGTGAGCAATGATAACAATCTATAAAAAAGAGGCTACTGTATATATGGTGGCAGAGAATAAGCTGGATGCCAAGGATTATGAAAACTTGATACCGGTCTTAACAGAACATATAACTGCATATCAGGAAGTTTCCTGGTACATTGAAATGCAAAATTTTGAAGGCTGGACGGTAAGTGCCTATTGGAAGGGTATTGAATTAAATCTTCCGAATGAAAAGCATTTAAAGCGTGTTGCTTTGGTGGGTAGCGTTAAATGGCAAGAGCAATTTACCGAGGTATTGCTTCCTTTTTCAGAAGCTCATATAAAATTTTATAAGACCGAAGAAAAAGACGATGCCAAAGAGTGGATAAAATAAAAATAAAAAATGGAAAAACTACAACTAAAAATATCGGTCATCCTTCCGCAAGTTCCAAACGAAAAAGATTCTTGTGTTGAAAGGCTTATTCAAAAACTACAAGCTAAAGAGGGCATCGAAAAAGTGCACATTGCCGATGCAAACGGAGCTAATGTGCCACAGCTCTGTTTTCATTATGACCCAGATATCATTTCCATCGACCGCATTCAATCCCTCGCCGAAAGTACTGGTGCCGAGATTACCGAAAAATACGGGCATTTGCTCATTGAAGTTAAAGGAATCAGACACACAAGACAGGCTCGTTCCATAGAGAAAAGCCTTTTGGCAATCAATGGAGTTTTGGAAGCTTCCGTTTCAGGCTCTGGAATGGTACGACTTGAGTTTGATAAAAAGCAAACAAATTTTGATGAAATAAGCAAACAAATTGAAAAGGAAGACCTTCAGGTTCAACGCAGTGCTTCAAACGAAAATGATTACACCAAAGCATCCAAAAAACAGGAGCGTTCAAAGAAGGAAGAGACTAAAGAGCAAACTTCCACAGAGGGACACGAGCACAAAGAAGGCGAGACCCACGAGGAAGGAGAAGAGCACGCCCACGGTGGTATTTTCGGTAAAAATACGGAGCTCATTTTTTCCATTATCTGTGGGGCACTTCTCGGAATAGGTTTCGGCCTTTCCTATGTGGAATCCATCCCAGATTGGGTCAGTCTTACTTTATACATTGGCGCTTACTTTTTCGGTGGTTTCTTTACGGCCAAGGAAGCAGTACAGACCGTCGCCAAAGGCGGTTTTGAAATTGACTTCTTAATGTTGGTTGCCGCCATTGGTGCCGCCATTCTGGGAGAATGGGCAGAAGGTGCATTGTTATTGTTCCTGTTTAGTTTGGGGCACGCCCTTGAACATTATGCAATGGAAAAGGCCCGAAAGTCCATTGCGGCACTGGCAGATTTGGCACCAAAAACGGCATTGCTCAAAAAAGATGGCAAGACAGAAGAAGTCGGGATTGAAAAATTAATTATAGGTGATATCATTGTGGTCAAGCCCAACAGTAAAATATCTGCCGATGGTGTTGTGGTCAAAGGAAAAAGCAGTGTCAACCAAGCACCTATCACAGGGGAAAGTGTACCTGTGGACAAAATTCCTGTGGAAGATACGGGCAAGG
Organism: Bizionia sediminis; assembly: GCF_042684585.1. NCBI lineage: Bacteria > Pseudomonadati > Bacteroidota > Flavobacteriia > Flavobacteriales > Flavobacteriaceae > Bizionia > Bizionia sediminis. The sequence continues at coordinate 386,679 of NZ_JBHULS010000001.1, read as the reverse complement.
ACTATTCAGCAGACGATGATATCAAGGACGAAAACCGCGTTTTTGCTGGAACTATCAACGGTAATAATACTCTGGAAATAAAGGTAATCAAAGAAGCCAAAGACTCTACGCTGTCCCGACTGGTCAAATTGGTCAACGAGGCACAGACCCAGAAATCCCCTACCCAACTGTTGACCGACAAGTTTGAAAAATATTTTGTACCATCCGTACTGATATTGGTTAGTATCCTACTCTTTGCCTTTTTGGTCATTGATGAACCGTTTAGTGCCAGTTTTTACCGTGCAATGGCAGTATTGGTAGCTGCCAGCCCCTGTGCACTCGCCATTTCAACACCAAGTGCGGTATTAAGCGGTGTGGCACGGGCAGCACGGGGCGGTGTACTTATCAAAGGTGGGCGACCACTTGAGGATTTAGGGGTCATTACCGCTTTGGCTTTTGATAAAACGGGCACGCTTACCGAAGGCAAGCCCAAACTTACCGAAGTAGTACCACTGGGAAATATTGAAGAAAATGAACTGTTAAAGATAGCCGTTGCCGTTGAAAACTTGAGCGACCACCCTTTGGCCAAAGCCGTCGTAAGGGATGGGAAAGAGCGTCTGAAAGGTACTGATATTACCGATGCGTCAGATTTGGAAGCGGTTCTAGGAAAAGGTATCAAAGCGTCCTTTGGCAAGGATAAAATCTATATTGGAAACCTTGACTTGTACGAAGACCTCGATGAAGCAATACCATCCGAAGAAATATCGAATAAAGTAAAAGAACTTGAAGGTGGTGGAAATACCACAATGCTCATAAGAAGGAACAAAGAATATATAGGTATCATCGCCCTGATGGATACCCCACGGGAAGCGGCCAAGGAAACACTGAAAAAATTAAAGGAAATCGGCATCAAACGGATGATAATGCTAACCGGGGATAATCAAAAGGTTGCCGATGCCGTTGCTAAAGAAATTGGGTTGACCGATGCCTGGGGAAGCCTGTTGCCAGAGGAAAAGGTTGATGCCATTAAAAAATTAAAAGAACAGGAATCCAAAGTCGCAATGGTAGGCGACGGTGTGAACGATGCCCCTGCAATGGCAAACAGCACCGTAGGAATCGCAATGGGTGCTGCGGGCAGTGATGTAGCATTGGAAACAGCTGACATTGCCCTAATGGCCGATAAACTGGAAACCCTGCCCTTTGCCATAGGTTTGAGCAGGAAGGCAAAAACCATTATTAAGCAAAACCTTTGGGTAAGCCTCGGTATTGTGGCATTGCTCATACCATCGACCATTATGGGTTGGGCCAATATCGGTATTGCAGTGGTCATCCACGAAGGCTCAACGTTACTTGTGGTTTTTAATGCGTTAAGGCTTTTGGCTTATAAAAAATAAATTTAATAAAAAAGGGTTGCTTTTGAAAAGGTTAAAATGACCAAAACGGAAAAGATACTATCATATCACGGGATTCGACCTACTAAAATGAGGTCGAAGATATACAAGTTCCTAAAAAGGAAACAAAGTGCCGTGTCCTTTTCCGATTTGAAAAAGGCCTTTGTTCAAAAGAGCGAAACCAATAAAACAGCAAACAGAACGACCTTTTATCGCAATCTCAAGATTTTTGAGGATAAAGGGTTGATTCATCAGATTAATGATGGGGTCGGAGTGGCAAAATATGCGATTTCTGATGAAAACGCCAAAGGTAAATACGGTACAGATTTACATATGCACTTTCATTGTACCGATTGTAGGAAAACAATCTGTTTACCAAATAAAATATCGGAAGAGAGCTTGCCAGACGATTATGAAGTGAACGATGTGAACCTTGTATTGAAAGGAATATGTGAAAAATGCAGGAAAAAATAACAGGTGGGAGTACTTGAACCTTGAACCTTTGCGCCCAATGGTCCAGTTCAGGTTTTTTCCACCCTCTTTAACTAAAAAATATGGCAGAACTAAAAAAATCTTTGGGTACGCTTCGACTTACCTTTTATGGCGTTGGCACGATTGTGGGTGCAGGAATCTATACCGTGATTGGTGCAGCTGCTGGACAAGCGGGCACAGACCTTTGGTTGAGTTTTATTTTTGCAGCAATTGCGGCTAGTGTCTCTGCAATGTCCTATGCAGAGTTGTCCTCTACCTATCCCAATGCTGGTGCGGAATTTATTTTTGTACGCAAGGCATTTCCAAAAATTGATATTCCGTCTTTTCTCACGGGTTGGACGATTGCGTTTCATAGTTCGGCCACCATTGCAGCCGTGTTACTTGCCTTTTCGGGGTATTTCAATACGTTTTTTAATATGCCCTCTCTTCTAATAAGTTATGGCATTTTATTGGTGTTGTCATTAATTAGTATTACAGGCATCACAAAATCGTCGACAGCAAATATTATTATGGTCAGCATTCAACTTTTGGGATTGTTATTATTGATAGTATTTGGACTTTTGGAAACTGGTCCACCCAAAGCAGAATTTTTTAAAATTGAATCGATTTCTGGAACTTTGGCGGCCACAGCTACACTGTTCTTTATCTATACTGGTTTTGAACATATGGCAGCTTTGGGTTCGGAAGTTAAGAACCCAGGGAAAACAATTCCCCGTGCATTTTTAATGACTATGGTAATAACTACAATAATTTATTTATTTATTGCTTTTACGGTTTTGAATATTGCAGACCCTTCCGCTTTGGCAAACGTGGATTCGCCACTTTCTCTTGCAGCTTCCAATCTCAACAATTGGTTGCCTGTGGTATTGGCTATCGCTGCACTTTTTGCTACGGCTAATGCTGCTTTTAGTGGTATCATATCCATAAGTAGGCTGCTTTTTGGAATGGCCAGTGTCGGAGAACTTCCAAAGTTTATGACCAAAACCAATGCACAGAAAGTACCGTGGGTTACTACTATTGTAGTTATGGCAGCAGTTGCGGGATTTTTATTGTTGGGCGATATTAAGATTGTAGCAGGTATGTCTTCTTTAGGCGCTTTACTTGTTTTTGTTGCCGTAAATGTCGCACTTATCGTGCTTCGGTTTAAAGCACCAGAGCAAGAACGACCATTTAAAGTTCCTTTGGCTATAGGACGAGTGCCGATTTTACCCATTTTGGCGATACTTATAAGTCTATCATTGATAATCCAATTTAATTGGCAGGTTTATTCAGCGTTCGTAGGTGCTGTTATCGTGGGTATTGTGCTTGATTATTTTTTGGACAAAAAGTCAAAAGATGAAATAGACCCTGAAAAAGAAAAGGAACTTTTTAACCATTAAAATGAAGCTATGGACTGGATGTTTGAAGATTTTAAAACTGACCTAGATACCTTAAATCCTATTGTACGAGAAAAAGCCCTGTCCATAGCAAAAGAACTAATTGAAAAAAAAGATATTTCAGCAAAAGAAGCTTTATCAGAAGGCATCATAAGGGCGGAAGAATGGTTTTACGATTTAGAAGGATAATTATTAATTAAAAACTATATAAAATGTTACAGATAATCGAATTAAAAGAAAAAAATATTGTTGCAACAAAAGCTTCGGGCAAATTGAGAAAAGAAGATATAGAAAAAATCCATCCACTTATCCACGCCATACTGGACAAAGGAATGAAAGTCCGGTGGTATTTTGAGATGGTCAACTTTACAGGTTGGGATTTACCTGGTTTATGGGAAGACCTAAAAATGGACACAGCCCACGCCACGGACTATGAAAAAATAGCAATGGTAGGAGATAAAAAATGGCAGAATTGGATAACACAATTTATGAAGCCTTTTACCAATGCCGATATTAAGTATTTCAATATAGACCAAAAGGAAGATGCCAAAAATTGGATTGAGAGCCAGTAAGCTTACTTCCGTAAAAGACAGACGATGAATAAAAAAAGCATTCTTATTACCATTTTAATTGGGTTTGCCATAGGTGTTTTTATCCTTCAACCTTTTGGGATAACAATTTTCACGTTTAGCAGCCAGAATTACAAAATCAATTGATGGCAATATTTAATAAATAATTTCATTGAAATTTTAAATATCAATGGGAATCAAATTTTTGAGAACACTCTGTTTGGCTTATTAGGTGCAAGTGTTGTGCTAATTTATTATTTCGGTAAACGAGAAAAGGATATAGATAACAAGTAGCGGTAAATCGTTATAGGAATGAGCGAAATTTTTTATTTAAATAAGTTAAGTGAAAACTTAATTAATAGCAGGCAGCTTTTATGATGCTTTTTAAAGCAAAATGATTAATAGTATTAAAAGCAAAAGTAGAAGCTGCTTTTTTAAATTATACAAGTAAAGATGCGCATTATGAATATTAAACATTGTTTTTTAATAATCTTGTTGGTTAGTTATTATAAGGTAAATGCCCAAAAAGTTTATACAACTGAAGAAGGTCATATTATGATGATGACTTTGGTTGATGATAAACCCATCAAGGCAGAAAGCCATAAATTGGCACTATATCTTGATTATGATTCCAAAGTGGTCAATGGTGTACTCGACCTTAAGACTTTATCAACATATAGTCCTAAAATCAATGCCCTTTTAGAACAGCGGGAAGACCCTTTAATACTTCGGTTTACTGGCACTATTCCATCACAGGATTTTTTATCAAAACGGCACGACCCTATCAACTTTAATTGGCTGATAGATGTTACTTATCAAGGGAAATCCTTTAAATCACAATTTAAAGCAACCATTACCCATATAGAACAAGGAGTAAGTATGTCCTGCCTGATAAGTGCAACCGGACAATTATTGGTTTCAAATACTGGTTTGGATTCCTTAATAGAGGGTATCGATGATACCATAGAGGTGCAGTTTGCCCAATTGGTGTTGAGATTGGAATGACTGTGAATTTAAATAAAATTATAATTGATATAAATGAAAAAAAAGAAACTGAATTTAAGAGATTTAAATAAAACTTCATCCGATAATCACAAGCGCAATGATGGCCACAACCATAGCAGTCCGGAAAGTATAGGGAAATTTAAAATTTATGTACCAGCAATTTTCAGCTTTGTAATGCTGATTATTGGTATTGCGATGGATTATTTTGACGTAGCTTTTTTTAAAGATTGGATACGTATTGTCTGGTATGCAGTCGCATATCTTCCAGTAGGTTTTCCTGTGATAAAGGAAGGTTGGAACAGCATCAAAAATGGCGATTTCTTTACCGAGTTTTTATTGATGTCCATCGCAACCATAGGTGCATTCGCCATTGGCGAATATCCCGAAGGTGTGGCAGTAATGTTGTTTTATGCGGTAGGCGAATTGTTCCAAAGTGCCGCCGTTAAAAGAGCCAAGAGAAGCATCAAGGCATTACTAGATGTAAGACCTAATGAAGCCTTGGTCTATAGGAACAACAATTATGTTTCTGTAAATCCCGAAATCGTTGCTATTGGCGAAAAAGTGCAAGTCCGTGTGGGCGAAAAAATTCCTTTGGATGGTATTTTATTGTCCGAAAAAGGCTCGTTCAATACCGCAGCATTAACGGGCGAAAGCAAACCTGACACCATTGCAAAAGGAGAAAAAGTATTTGCAGGAAGCATCAACCTTGATGGCGTTATTGAAATCGAAACCACCAAGGAATTTAAAGACAGTTCCATTGCCCGAATCCTTGATATGGTCCAGAATGCCACGGCTCGTAAATCAAAAACCGAATTGTTCATTAGAAAATTTGCAAGAATCTATACACCTATTGTGGTATTCTTGGCGATTGGATTAACATTTTTGCCCTACTTTTTTGTGGATGATTATGTGTTTAACGATTGGTTATATAGAGCATTGATATTCTTGGTAATTTCCTGTCCGTGTGCCTTGGTTATCTCTATTCCGTTGGGTTATTTTGGTGGATTGGGAGCAGCTTCAAAAAATGGAATTCTCTTTAAGGGAGCATCTTTTTTAGATGAAATGACAAGGATAACCACAGTGGTAATGGACAAAACCGGAACCGTGACCAAAGGTGTTTTCAAAATCAAGGAAATAAAAACCATTGATTGGGATGAACCCGAATTTATGAAATACCTAATGGCAATGGAAGAACAATCCACCCATCCCATTGCCAAGGCCATAATGGAATATAAAGCCGATGGCGAAGATTTTCAGGCAAAAGAAGTAACCGAAGTCGCAGGAAAAGGATTAAGGGGAATGGTCAATGGCAAAACTGTTTTAGTTGGGAATAAACCATTGATGACTTCAAATAATATCGAAGTTCCATCTGAAACCGACAACATTGTAGAATCCATCGTAATGGTTTCCATTGATGGTAAATTCGCTGGCTATGTCATCATTGCAGACGAATTGAAAGAAGATGCCCACGAAGCCATCAAACAAATTAGAGAATCTGGAATTTCCAAAATCATAATGCTTTCCGGCGATAAGGATTCCATAACCCAACAAGTGGCAAAAGAAATGGGTATTGATACTGCAAAAGGCGGTTTGTTACCAGAAGATAAGCTCAACGAAGTTGAGCATTTGAAAAAACAATTTAATACTAAAGTAGCCTTTATAGGCGATGGCATCAACGATGCACCGGTTTTGGCAGCGAGCGATGTTGGCATTGCAATGGGTGGTTTGGGCAGCGATGTGGCGATAGAGACCGCAGATGTAATCATCCAAACAGACCAACCAAGTAAAATAGCTAGAGCCATAAAAATAGGACGTTCTACAAGACGCATCGTTTGGCAGAATATTGGGTTGGCCTTTGGTGTAAAAGCAGTGGTTTTGGTTTTGGGCGCAGGTGGTCTGGCAACGATGTGGGAAGCAGTTTTTGCCGATGTAGGCGTGGCCTTGTTAGCCATTCTGAATGCGGTTCGATTACAGAAGATGAATTGGAAATAGTATAAAAGAATGTCTCAAAAAAGAAGAAATAGAAGAAACAAAAAAAATCGGAAATCATCGAATACCGACATCACAAAAAGAGATAAGGTCAAAGGTATTCTTATGATAATCCTTATGGTAATAGCCGCATTTCTGCTTTATTTTTTTGTGCTAAAAGGAAATATTCATAAGCATTAATGAATTAAGATAATAAAATATTCCAAGTGGTTTGTGTGGCTACAAAAATTGAAGTGGAAATGATTGATATATAGTAAAAATGATATTCTATGTCGGAAAATAGACGGAATAGACGAAATAAAAAAAGCAATAAAGTACCCTCTGTAAAAAATAGTATTACCAAAAAAGATAAAATAATTTGGATTAGTATTCTAATCGTTGTTATTGTGTTAATCTTCTTTGTACTGTTCTTGCAATTCCTAAAGTACTTTATATCTATTTAATTAATTACAATTTTAAATGCAACGCTATTGCAGAAGATTAAGTGAAAATAATGATACCCAGAATGAATGACGACAAATTACGACGATATATTAAAAAAATTAGACAATAAATTAGATATTCTTGAAATAGAAGAACAAGATATTTTACTCAAAGCTGAAAAAGGGATTAAACTTGCAAAACAGACCCTTAAATCAGTTAGAAGTATCGTAGTTGATTATGAATTTGAAACCAAATTAGAGGAAATTCATTTCTTTAAATGTACTAAACCAAAAATTTATAGCAAACTTATTTATTACGTAAAATTATTTAACATTGAAAGTAAAAGACCCAGGGGAAGCAATAAATCGCAAGTAAAGTATTTGAACAATTATATTGAGAAACTTCAAACCTACTTTAACGACAATCTTGATTTTTACCATTATTACCGCAGGGAAGCTACTGTATTTGATGAGCAATATTTTTTAAGAGGCAAGGCAGATATTCGGTTGTTCCCAGACTCATTTCACTTTTTTGTTGATGAAGAATTTGCAACAAGCCACGATAGTACCGTGGCCTCAATTTTAGCCTACGACCTTTTGATTGTACACTTAAAACGGGAAATTGATAAATTGGAGAATAATGGAAATTATGCAAGTTTAAGATTGTTACAAAGTAAAACCAAAATTACCTGGACAGCCCACAAAATATATTTAATTGAACTGATATACGCTTTGCACAGTACAGATGTCATTAATAATGGTACTGTTGACATTAAAGATATTGCCTATTTTGTTGAAAAAACATTTAAAGTGGACTTGGGCGATTATTACAGAGCTTTTTTGGAAATACGGATGCGTAAAAATGGCAGAACCAAATTTTTGGATATTCTGAAAAAGCAGTTGACCAAACGGATGGATGATACTGATAACGTAAAATAAAACACCCAAGATGCTTCAACTTGGGTGTTTCTTGTTTTATGGAAAATCTCATTTTATTTGGTGGTTTTTAGATAGGGTATTTTTTCTGAAGAAGTACCAAAACCCTCTATTGTATTACATTGAAAATGAGAGAAGAAAAACACCCAAGTAGGCCTAACTTGTGAATAAAATCCAGCAAACTACCCCAATTTTGTAGAACGAAAGTCAAATCAGGTCAGGGGCTATCATTTTAGATGAAAGCAAAACGGTAGTCCCTTTCTTTTAATCCGTTCTATTATGCCCACAAGTATTATTACCACAGACGACCTTCGAGAATTCAAAATGGAACTGCTCGATGATATCAAGGAACTACTCAATAGCCAATCTGGTCATATTACCAAAAGGTGGCTAAAATCCCCTGAAGTAAAAAAGCTTTTGGGAATCTCTTCTGGCACGTTACAGAATTTAAGAATTAATGGCACATTGCCCTACACCAAAGTAGGGGGTGTACTCTATTACGATTACGAAGAAATAATTAGCGTAATGGAAAATAATAAAGTTCATAACAAATTCTAAATCGTTTTGGAGCAGGTCAATTACATTAAGCACCTAAACGCTGTATTCTTACAATTCTCAAAGGATAGCCGTTTAAATCCCACGCACATAAGTTTGTACGTGGCATTGTTTCAATTATGGAACAACTATCACTTTCCGACAGAATTCTATATCAATCGAGAAGAAGCGATGCGGTTTTCCAAGATTGGTTCAAAAACTACCTACCATCGCTGCATCAAAGAACTACATCATTGGAAATACCTATTATACGAACCCTCACATAATCCATTTAAAGGCAGCAGAATCAAGATGTTCAATTTTGGGACAAGTGATGGACAAGCTCTGTACCCAAACCCTACCAATATCGGAACAAGCAATGGACAAGCGGTGGTATCTATAAACAAACATATACAAACAGGAAAAAACAAAGCAAATGATACTAAACTTGACCAACCAAAAAATGAAAATGAAGTCATTGATTTTTTTGAAAAGGAAAATTGGCCAGAATTGGAAGCCAAAAAATTTTACAACCACTACCAAGGCATCGGTTGGAAAGTAGGTGGAAAAACAAAAATTGTCGATTGGCACGCCACAGCTCGAAACTGGATGATAAAGGCCGAAGAGCTAAAAGAAGAAAAAACAATGGTTGCAGTTAGCCAAAATACGGACAACCTAAAGACAAGTTCCAACAAAAATTATAATGAACCATTATGAATCCCCACAAACCACATATCATTACCGAGGGTAGCGTTCAATACACCTTGGGAGAACTGAAAGACAATCAAATGCTTTATGATTTTGATAAAATGCTAATTTATCTCAATGCCAAAGGAAAACTACTTTTTGGCAAGAAATTCAAAATTTTTGAAGAAGACCGTGATATTATATTCAAGCTCTGTAATTATTTTATCAGGGATGAAGCTAATTGCAAAAAATTAGACATCGACCGCGATAAAGGGATTTTGCTTTCTGGTCCTGTTGGTTGTGGAAAAACCAGTTTAATGAAACTGTTACGCCATATTGTGCCACATCAGAAATCGTATGAGGTTATACCCACACGAAACATTGCCTTTGCCTTTAATAATATTGGGTACACCATCATTGAAAATTACGGCGACAAAAAGTTTTATTGTTTTGATGATTTGGGTGTAGAACCCACCGGAAGGCATTTTGGAAAAGATTGTAATGTAATGGGCGAAATCTTACTTTCACGTTATGATTTATTTTTAAGTCATAAAACTAAAACACACGCAACTACAAACCTCAATGCTAAAGAACTGGAGGAACGTTATGGGAATAGGGTACGTTCAAGGATGCGACAACTGTTCAATTTAATTGCCTTTGATAAAAGCAGTCGTGATAAAAGGGATTAAATCTAATTTTGGTTTTCTTCCTCTAAAAGAAGTAGTTCGTGTATCATATCGCTTTCATCCAAATATTGAGCCAACCATTCTTGTTGGGAAAGCCAATTGATATACTCTTTATCAGATTCCCAAATAGCTTCAACATATTCCCCTCTATATTTACCGAAACTAAATTTCGTTCCAGAATCTTGTCCCTCAACTTCAGTATCGAACAATTTGTAATAGGTTTCTAATAAACCTTCTTCTCTACACCTGTAATACAGCCATTGTTTTTTATAGCCTTTGTATTGCCTTCTTTTTTCAAGATATTTTACCATTTCAACATCAGATAAGGCCTTAAATGAATTTCGTTTGGTTTTTGGTTTAAACAACCATCCAAAAGTCATCCCCAAAGTATTTTGAAGTACGTTCAAAAAGAAAATTGCAATTGCTCTCATTTTATTTGCACTAGAGTTTATAACACTCTAATTAGGCTTAATTTACGAAAAAAAACCAAAATTTTGACTTCCAGAAGTAAAGATATATTCTTAATAAAATTTTAACAATTTGTAGGAAACCGTAAGAATTTAAAAAGACATTTCAGTATATTTATAGGCGATTACGCTTAAAATATTAATGTTTAAAAAGCTAATGGGAAATCATTGGCTTTTTTATTGTTTCAAAATAATTATTATGCATATAAGTTCACTATCCATTAGGAATTTTAGAAATTTCTATAAATCAAAATTCATTTTTAAAAAAGGTATAAATACTATTTTAGGAGAAAACGGTTCAGGTAAAACCAATCTCTTTTTTGCTTTACGAGTTTTAATTGATGATAAACTTCCAAGATATATAAGATTTAATGAGTCTGACTTTAACCGAGGTCTGGGTAAATGGGCTGGACATTGGATAATTTTATCGGTTACTTTTGACGAACTGGATGCGAGTGAAGAAGCACAGGTACTGGCAGTACAATCTTCGGGAGATATGGAAGGCAGCAAAAAGACTGGAAGTTACTCGGTGTACTTTAGACCAAAATATCAGTTTAGAAAAGAATTATATGATTATTCACAAACCGCAGGTAAAAGTGTAGCAGGGCTTCAGCTTTTTTTTGATAAACTTACGATTGATGATTATGAAACGTCTTACTTATGCAGAGGCTCTGGAGATTTTAGTGATGACACTACCTATAAAAAGTATGTTGGCGATTTTGATGCTGTTGAATTCCCAAACCCAGATGATAAAGAAGAATTGATTTTTGGAACGTTTCTGCCGAGGGAAATAAGTGTGCACAACGAGGTTTCTTGTACGTTCATTAAAGCACTTCGAGATGTCGAAAGCGACTTACGTTCCTATTCTACTAATCCATTGATTAATTTATTACGAGGAAAGGAAAAAACTATTGAAGTTTCAAAACAAACGGACATCATTGATAGCGTTAACAAACTTAACGACCAAATTAGTTCTCTCAAAGAAGTAAAGGATGTGAAAGATGGAATTGACAAAAGTATTAAGGAAGCTGTGGGTACTACTTACGGCCCTAATATAGATGTCAAATCAGAACTTCCAAATGATATGGAAAAACTACTGCAATCACTCAAACTATGGGTTGGCGACCCAGATGAAGAAGGTTATATGGGTAAAATATGGGAGTTGAGTTTGGGAGGTGCAAATATGATTTACCTATCACTAAAGCTATTGGAGTATGAAAAAATCAGAACGGATAGAATTGCAAATTTTCTTTTAATAGAAGAACCAGAAGCACATATTCATACGCATATTCAAAAAACCCTTTTTGATAATGTGCAAACCAATAAAACACAGGTTATTATTTCAACGCATTCTACTCACATTTCATCTGTAAGCCGAATAAGTTCAGTAAATATTTTAAGCCGAGGAAATATGCAGACTTTGGTATATCAACCATCTAACAATCTTGATGATGATTATATAACAAGAGCCGAAAGGTACTTGGACGCCATAAGAAGCAACTTGCTTTTCGCGAAAGGCGTTGTTTTGGTTGAAGGCGATGCAGAACAGATTCTCATTCCTCAAATGTTTAAAAAAGTCTTTGGAATTTCGCTCGATGAAATTGGGATAAGTCTCGTAAACATTGGAAGTACAGGTTTTAAAAATGTTGCAAGGCTTTTCCATAAGGATAGAATTCAGAAAAACTGTGCCATACTAACTGACTTGGATGCCAGTATTGTCAATTTACCTGCAAATGAAGTTGATGATTCTGCTTATGAAAAACATTGTAGGGCATCGCAAATTAGTGGAGCTGAAAGAAAAAAGGAATTGGATAAATTTTGTGACAAAAACGACTTCTTGATTCCTTTTTACTCTAAATACACCTTTGAAGTTGATTTCCTTTTGAATGGGAATAGCCACGAATACGTACAATCACTTCCTGAAATTTTCAAACAACAAGCAGCTATTGATTCTTCAAAGAAAAAGTTAGAAGAAAAATCAGTTTCGATTGCAGGTGTAGAAGTTTTACGATTGGCTGATAAAAAAGGCAAAGGTTGGCTGGCGTTGGTTGTTGCAGATAATTTAGTTTACAATACTTATATTCCTGAATATATTTTGAAAGCCGTTGCTTTTGCATCTTCGCATTTAAATAATGCCTCTAAAGCTAAAACCGCTAAATACAGGTTACGAAAAATTAGTCGTAGTAAAAATGATAGTTATTACGATGTAGCAACAAAAATTAGTTTTAAGGATAAAGAAGACCAACAGGTTATTGATGACTATATAGCCAACTTTCCTAATGACCAATTTACTAAATTTTTATCGTTTATATGATTTTAGATACTTTAAGCGACCAACAAAAAGATGCCGTTGTTAAAGATGGAAATGTACTTCTTACAGCTTGCCCAGGAAGTGGAAAAACACGAGTGATTATTCATAAACTCGCTTATGCTCTAAAAAATATTGATGTAAACAGTAAACAAAGGATTGTCGCTCTAACTTTTACCGTAAGGGCTTCCGAAGAAATATATCGCAGATTAAACGCAATGGGAATTAATAGTAATCGGGTTTGGTCTGGCACTTTGCATTCATTTTGTCTCGAATGGATTATAAAACCCTATTCCTGTTATTTACCTGAACTTGAAAACGGCTATTTAATTGCCGATGAAACTTATGCCTCGGATATCATAAGTGAACTTAAAGAAATGCATAAGTTAAAACCTATTGACCCGATTAATTTCAGATTCAATAGGGACGGCACATTTGCCGAACCAAAAACAATTCAAAAAAGAGTCCTTAAGGATTATCACGAAAGGCTACAAACAGAGAAGTTAATTGATTTTGAGCTTCTACTATACTATTCATACAAACTCTTAACCAAGCATCCTAAAATAAAAAAAACGTTATCGAACATTTTTAGCCTTATATGTGTTGATGAATATCAAGACACGCAAGATTTGCTTTACGCAATTATTTCGTCGATTGTAACAACTGGGGAAGGTAGCTCAAATCTATTTTTAGTAGGAGATACAGACCAAGCAATTTATGCATCTTTGGGTGGCATTGCCAAAAGTTTGGAAGAAATACAGGAAGAGTTAAACACTTTACCTATTGAGCAACTTACGCTTTCTGGAAATTATAGGTCCACACAAAGAATTATCGACTTTTACTCTATATTCCAGACAAACCCAATTAAAATTGAAGCTATTGGTACTAATAAAGACGTTGATAGTATAATAACGTACAATAACACCATTGACAAAGGATATTTAGTAGATGAAATTGGACGACTTATAGAGCATAGTTTAGATAATGGAATTCCAGAAGATGAAATATGCGTATTGGTTCCGCAATGGTGGTTAATAACTACTATCACAAAACAGTTGAGAGCTAAACTACCAGATGTAAATTTTGATGCTTCAGGTTTAGCACCAATGTCAAAAAATCGAAATAACATTTGGTATAAGTTATCGAGGTTGTTCTTAACGCAGCCACAACCAAAAATATATTCATTGCGATACAAATGGTGTTCTGAAGTAATTGAAAACTTTAAAGAACATACCAATACTGAATTCAGCGAACAATATCAAACAGAGCGAAATGTATTGAAATTGATTAACTCGATAACATCCAATGAAACTGAAGGTATCGATTATCTTAATGATTGTTTTGACCAGTTTTTAGAGGCTGTTGGGATTGACCAAACTATTTACGCACAACTTCTTATAAATAGGAAGACCTTTTTCGATGTAATAAAGAGCCGTCTTGAAGACCCAACGTTTCAAGTTCCAAGTGACATAGCATCATTTATGAGTTTTTATAGAGAAATGTCAGGCGTCGTCATCAATACTTGCGTTGGTGTTAAAGGAGAAGAATTTGAAACCGTTATTGCTTATGGTTTGCTAAATGGGTATATCCCACATTGGAATGACATTTTTACTGGAGACCCTGTTGCCGCTTCAAAAAAACTACTTTATGTTATCTGTTCAAGAGCCAAAACCAATTTACACTTGATATCAGAAACTGGCAGACAAACCAAAAAAGGAAACCCGTTAGAGATTACCCCAGAATTGCAAAATCTTAATTTTGAATTTGATGAAATATAAAAAATGTTGTAATCCATTTGTAACGATTTGAAAAATTAAGGATAGTGTTTTTAGGATAAAATGAAGAAAATAGATTTAGAGAAAAAATCATTAGAAATTCAAAAAATAATCTCTCGTTATACAAAAGAGAGCTTTGTATGTTTTTTTGCTGATTTTATTAGACACCATCCAGAAAGAAGCAATATTGGATTTTCAAAAAAATTCAAGTCAAAATTAAAAGATTCTTTATATCTGATAATGTTAAGACTCTCTACACCATTGGCAGGCAAGGAAGAACTTCATTATTCAGAAAAAAATGATTTAGTACTTCAGCAAGTTGCTGACATTCTTTTAGAGATAGTTAGTTTCTATTTATCAGAAAATTATGAGGGAAATGAATTTGATGAGATTTCTGATAAAAGACAAAAATTACTTGTTCACGAATTAGCATTCAAAAATTACTTTCAAAACGGAATATTAAATTATAGAGAACAAGAGGTAAATAAGGTTATTAGGATGTTTAAACCTTATCAAGATAAAATACAGGAAAGATTAGAAATCGATTTAAAAACCTTAATTAATTTATGCAATCATTCTGAATTAATTTATCGTGCAAAGTCAATAAATTCAAAGTCATTTATTTTAGACAAAGGCTTTGACAAACTGGCTCGACAATCTGCAAATGGATTATTAGCAGAGAATGAGTTTACAGATAAGCTGTTAGAACTTTCGAATGAGACCCAAGAAAGTTTTTTGAATTTTTTTGAGAAACCCCACCAATGTTTACTTTTTGCCAAACAAGATTTTCACCTCTCTTTTGAAGAAAAACATATTGATATTTTCTGTGGCTTATTTTCAATTGATATTAAAGATAATCATAGTAATTTATTTTATTCCCAACAAAATCCTTTAGAAAATAAACCGATTATAAGAATTAGTGATAATCAGTATTTAAACGTATATCAAAAACAATTGCCTTCAGCTCTATATGATTTACTTTATACCACGCTTACTCAAACAAAAAAGGAAAAAGAACAAGTAAATTTCCGTAGAGGAAAAGTTGTTTTGGAAAGCCATACTTTGGATATATTTAAAAAATTCTTCAAAAAATCAAAAAGGATTAAAATTTTCACCAACTATTACATAAACAACGAGCCAGAAGAAAAAGATATATTAATCCTTGTGGATAATAACGCCTATATCATTGAATGTAAGGCTTCAAGATATAGAGAACCACGAAGGGTTACGGAACAAGCATACCAAAGAATTAAATCTGACTTTAACGACTGTATTCAAAAAGGTTATGACCAATGCTATCAGGTTGAACAGGAATTGTTAAACAATGAAAAGGTTATTGTTAGCTTGAAAAATAAATCGGAGGTAATTATCACGAATGAAATTCACGAGATTTTTTGCATTGTAGTTACTTCAGAAAGATTTGCTTCCATACAAACCGATTTAGGATTAATGCTTAAAAGGAAAAATAATGAAGACCCTTACCCTTGGTCAATATATGTCGATGATTTAGAAACTTTTTTGAAAGTGCTTTACAATAGTTTCAGTAATCCATCCAGAAAGATTTTTAACTTTTTGGAGCATAGAGAATTACTACACGGAAGATTAATAACCAATGATGAATTGGATGTATGTGCTATGTTCCTAAAAGACCCAAAGAACTTCAAAGAAATATGTGAAAGTGAATATGTTGTTTTTACTGACCCAACCCTACAAAATTATTTTGACAAGTTATATTTTGACAAAAAACTAAAATTTAGGATTGAGGATTTTTAGTTTTAATTATCTCTTTGAAGATAGTTATAATAATCTTTCTAATGCTTTTTACAATTTCCATAAATATTTCCTTCATAACCCAACATTTAAATAGTTATACAATCCCATTAAAATGGCCAATGCCATTGCTCTTATATTTTTGGGCTTTAAAAAATAATCTGCTTCATCGGTGCTCGAAATAAAGCCCATTTCGATGAGTATAGCAGGGCGAATTTCGATATTTTCACGTAGCACTTGAAAATTTGCGAATCGAACTGCTCGTTTTTTAAAGTCCAATTTCAGAGTGCTTTCTTCCAAAATGGACAATCCCATTCCGATAGATTTCTTTATAAGTACTTCTTCATCGTTGGTATTATGCACGTAAATGTCCATTCCTTTTGCCGATGTGTTAGAGGCATTGCAATGTAACGATACAAACACATCAGCCTTTAAGCTTTCAGCTAATCGACTTCTATCGGATAAAGAAATTAAAGTGTCCATATATCTGGTCGAATACATATCAAACTCGTTATTTAAGAGGGTTTCATTTAGCCTTATAATCTCTTTGGCAATACTTAACGATACATCCTTTTCTTGAATACTATTTGTACCGATTGCACCAGTATCTTTTCCACCGTGTCCAGGGTCGATGATAATGACTTTTTGTTGACCGAAAATCACACAGAATTGTAGCATCAAAATCACAAAACTGACGTTTTTGGGCGTTACCCACTTCCAAAATTTTAGAGTTATCAACATCGCACTTTTCAATTTTCATAAAATTTGATACCAATTCGCATCAAATAAAAACAATTGACATCAAAACTTATTTTATTCACAATTTACTGATTATCAGTTCTTTGTATTGCAATATACACTATTTTTCAAATATCAAAATTGACGTAAAATCTAAATCACTTTGATTATGAAAAAATCACATTATGTAACCATCTTATCATTACTTATTTCAAGTACAACTTTTGCACAAATTGGAGGTATCGAAGATTCCGTAAACGATGTTTCTGATACTATCCGAACCATTTTCCCCATTATTTTGGGCGTTATCTTTTTAATTGGATTCCTATTTAATGCTGGACATTTCTTTGGCGAAAATGCCGATTTAAAAAAAGGGATTACCCGCGTACTGGTCTTTGTATTGATTGCGGGAGCAGTCGTGGGCATCTTTACGTACCTCATTAGCATCGTAGTGTAATGAAACGATTCGAGGTCTATAAAAACATACGCAAGCGAGCCGTGATTATGGGTCTGCCCATATCATTGTTCGCTTTAATGATGACCGTTGTTATCGGTTCATTGCTGTTCATCATCTTTTCGTTCAGCTTTACTGTTATCATTTCAGTATTTCTATTGAACGGTGCACTGTATATCGTATTGACTCACATTACCAAAAACCCTGCATTGATGCACATCAAAAAGGTATTCCCACAAACAATTAGTAACAAAAAAGGAAGTCGTCTGTACTATGAAGAAAATTAACCTATCGGCATATCATCCTATTTTGGATATTCAAGACCATATCGTGTTCGCTAATAACGGCAATGTGGTATTGGGCTATCAAGTGGACAATCCTGAAATCTATTCCCTCGCGGAAAAAGATTTTGAGGATATTCACGGTTCGTGGTTTCAAGCGTTTAAATCATTGCCTATTGCCACGGTTATCCACAAACAGGACATCTATCAGAAAGCTGAATATTTGGCGGAAGAACTTCCGAACAAAAGCTTTTTGCAACGTGCCACACACGATTATTTTAAAGGTCGGGAATTCATTAAACATTCTTCTTACCTATTCTTTATACTTCCGCACAACAAAGCTTTGAACGCACCGAAGTTTACCAACCCATTCCGCAAGGTCGAAAAGGGTATTCATAAGCAAATGGACCATAACGTTCAGGAATTTATTGCTTCTGTTAACGATGCCGTTTCCTTTGTAAATAACAGCCGGAAAGTGTCATTGATACCTTTGGGTATCGATAAAGTCTTGTCATTGACCAATGCTTATTTTAATGGATTCAACGAAGGATTTGATACCGACATTCTATTGAAAAAAGCGAATATTGAAATTGGCGACCATCATTTTGATGTGCTGGCCATCAATAGCGAATTGTGTTATGGCGATGTGGTTCAGAGTAGCAAGACCAATGATAAATTTACTTCGGACGACTTTGTATTCCACCAAGGATTTATTGACGGATTAGGGTTGAATCTCAATGAAAATCATATTGTCAACCAAATCATTTATTTGGATGATAAGCACAAATGGCGAAAGCTGTTGGACAAGAAAATTGAAGAACTCAAAAAGAGTTCCAATTTTGGAACACAGAACAAAGTCATCTTAAAGAAGATTGAAGACATTGTTACCAAAATCAATGAGGACGATAGTTCAAGAATTATTAGGGGTCATCTAAATATTATATTCTGGGATAAAGATGAAGCACAATTAGAAAGAATTGCTTCCAAAATAAAAACCGAATTCAAAGAATTGGATATAGTGCCTTATTATCCAAAAGGCGAAGAACGCAAGCAATATTTCTTAAACTCATATTGCTGTTTTACTTCCAATTTTTCTAATGAGGATTTATACGTAACCGATTTAAAACACGCTCTTTGCCTGTACATTAACAATACCAACTATCAGTCAGATGCCACAGGTGTCATCTTTAATGACAGACAACATAACATTCCTGTACTTAAAGATGTCTGGGATGAAAAGAAGAAACGCATCAAGGCAAGGAACTTTGCCATTTTCGCACCTACTGGAGAGGGAAAATCTTTTTTGGCAAACAATATTCTACGCCAATATTTTGAACAAAATGTTCGATTGGTCATTATTGATTTAGGTGGTTCATATTCAAAATTTGCCAAGCTCTATCCAGACGACCATATCATCCTTCGCTATGAACAGGGAAAAAATTTGGGTATCAATCCATTCTATATCTCTGATGTCAATGATTTGACACCAGAGCGATTGGAAGATTTGGCAATCTTCCTTTTAGAGCTCTTGGCTTCGGGCAAAGCAACGACTAAAGCTGAAGAAGTGGCGGTCAAAAAAGTACTTCGGTACTACTATCTACAAAATGTGGGTGGTACACATTCTTTGGAAAATTTATACCAGTTCGTTGATACAAAAAAAGACACCTTTTTAGAAGAACTACATATTCAAGAGCAACATTTCAACATCTACGATTTTCTGCACATTCTCTCTGAATATGTGGATGATGGCTTGTACAGCTTCCTGTTCAATGTAAGTGAAGACCAGACCTATAAAATTGAGGATAAAAGACTGATTGTTTTTGAACTTGATGAAGTAAAGGACAATAAGGAAATCCTTTCCGTAATGTTGAAGCTGATTAAATCTGCCATTCAAAGAACCATTTGGAGAAATAAAGCCGAGAGGGGAATCATCCTATTCGACGAGTTTGCCAAACAGCTCAAATTTGGAAATGTACTCGAAAGTGTAGAATTCTATTATCAAGCCATTAGAAAACAAAATGGAGCGATTGGGATTATACTGCAATCCATTAACCAATTGCCCAACAATTCCACATCGGCGAGTATTCTTGAAAACACCCAAGTAATTTACAGCCTTCGTAATGAAAAAGGCTATGCCGAATTAAAAAACAGGCTCAACCTTACCAGTCACGATTTAAACCAGTTAAAATCCATTCGTAACAACCTTACAGGAACACGAAAATATACCGAAATGTTCATCAAAATCGGAAAGGAAAGCAACATTTTCCGATTGGAAGTACCGCCCGAAGTCTTTGCTGCTTACCTCACGGATGGCAAAGAAAACGAAGACATTATGAAACATTTTGAAGAACACCAAAATATGGAGAAAGCCATTAAAATATTTATTAATTCTTAAAAATAAAAATTATGAGACACACTATCAGAAATCTAATGTTATCCGCACTATTTGTAGTGCTAATTGGAAGTAAGGCTTCGGCCCAGGGGATGCCTGTGTATGACAACACAAACTTTATCTCTTTTGTAAAATCATTATTGGAATCAGGTAAACAAACCGCCAATTTAATGAAGACGGTAAAATTCCTTAAAACCCAAAAAGAGAATATCGATAAGGTAAACAATGTCATCAAACAACTTCAAGCAGTCAGGGAACTGGCAAGAAACAACCAACGATTGTTTGATGTTGTACAGGATGATTTGAGGGAAATCCTCAATTCCCCTTTTATTAAACCAAATGAAGTTACACGCATTTCAGATTCCTTTGATGCCATCCTTCAGAACTCTATGGCTGGTATGGAATATATCGACCAAATATTGTCCAGCGACAATCTGAAAATGACCGATGCCGAACGTGCCGAAGTCCTTAAAGAAAAAGAGCTGGAATCCAAGGAAATGGTAGCGGAAATTGAGGCAAAAACCAGACGCTATCGAGAGATTATTCAATTTCGAGAAATGCAGTACAAAATCAATAACCGAGAAACCGATTACTAATGTCAGGTATTTTTTTAGGCATAGGGTTAGAGTTTGTGGACACTATTTTTCAAACGATAAAAAATAGTGATTTCTCACAATACACTATTGTAGGAATGAAGACACTCGCCCTCTTGTTTTTTCTCATCAACATCCTAAAAAAGTACAATGAAGGTGTAGCCAATAATGAGGGTTATACGTGGGGATTGACCCCTGCGGAACTGGCCAAAAACTTTGCAATAGTGATTTTAGTCATTTTTTCCACACAGGTATTAAGTGTTTTCGACACCATTTTGGTGGCCATTGAAAACCAATATCGGGACACGGCACCCGCACTTCTTCCTTTACAGATGCAAGATATTGACATCGAACAGGATGTAAGTGCTTGGGATGCCACCAAAAAAGCAATGGCAATGCTTTATGAAGCATTAGTAACACCTTTATACGGCTTAAAAATACTATCCTTTATTGCCGGAATATTTCTCTGGCTATTGGATTTGTTTATTTACCCCTTATTCCTTGCAGAACGATTCTTTTTGCTGGGCATAATGCAAGCCTTTTTCCCTTTGGTCATCAGCTTGGCGGTTTTTGAAAAGTTCAGGTCGTTGGCATACAACTTTTTTAAGCTTTACGCTGGCGTATATATGTTAGTTCCTGCCTTCTTTCTGGTCAATGTTTTCGTGAATAATCTTTATACCGAAATCAATACAAATTTCTGGAGCGACTTATTTGGTACGGATTGGGGGAGTAATTTTTTCGCACCGCTTTTACAGTTAGGGTCTATCGGATTTATTGTATTGCTGAAATTCAAATTATATAAACGAGCGACCTCGTTCACTTTTAAACTCTTTACAGGCTGATAAAGCAATAATAATTTACAGATGAAAACACCATATAAGAATATTTACAACATCTTAAAGCTCAATCGCTTTATAGTATTGACCGTCGTTATTGGAGCTGTGCTCACGTGCGTCATTTCCGTTTTGATGGTCATAAAGCTGCATAAAGAAACAGTTAATAATGCTTTTGTAGTCAATTCGGACGGAAGTGTTATTCCCTTGAAACTGGTATCTCAACAAGAAAATTTAAAAGTAGAAGTCTTGGCACAATTGGAGTTGTTTCACACTTATTTCTATAACATTGATGCCAGCAATTACGAAAAGAACTTGGAGAAAGCCCTTTGGTTGGGTAATAGTTCTGTAGATGCTCTGTACCGACAGAAAAAAGCCGATGGAGTTTATAACCGTTTGTTGCAATACTCGTTGGTTCAAAAAGTATTGAATATCGAATCCAAAGTTGATATTCAAAACGAACCCTACAAGTTTGAAACGAAAACCATTTTTGAAATCAATAGAGGTACTATCACAGATACTTATGAGTTGACCACTATTGGAAATTTGATTCACGTAGATAGAAACTTTCCAAACAATACCCACGGACTGCTAATTACCAACTTTTTTGAAAGCACATTACGAAAATTAGAAAATTATGAAAGTAGAAAAAAATAAAATAGTCTTTGCCATCGTGTTGGTATGCATCCTGCTTTTTATAGGTGGCTATGCAATGCTTATATTGGGCGAGGACGAAGAACCGACCATTGAGAACAACCAGATTCCTGTACCGGAACTGGAAGACGACCAAAAGGAATACGATTCCAAATTGGATGCCCTAAACGACTTAAAGGAAGTTAGGGAAACCAACGCACCCAGCATTTATGATGAACGGCTGTTGGATTCCACAGGCGTATATGACCCTGATTTATTGGACAAGAAAAAAATGCAGATGGTAGATAGCATTTACCAACAAGGGCAGATTCGATATTCAGATAGAACGTTTGAAAATATTAATCCAAGATACTATCCACCAAAACCACCTGTTAAGAAGGAAAAAGACACAACGGATGCTATTGAAGAGCAAGAAACGAACGTGGAAGCCAAAGAACGTGCTTTGGAGCATCAACTCTTTTTTGCTTCGCATCCTATTGAAAATGAGGATTTGAATTCAAAAAATACCGATGATTTCATTTATGTACGAGTAGATGGCACACAAACAGTTAAAACCAATTATCGCTTACAAATGCGGTTGATAAAAGATGCTACCATTTATGGACAACGCTATTCCAAGAATACGCCTATTTATGGATTTGTCAATTTTAAACCCAATCGCACCATCATAGACATTGAGAATATCAATCATCAACCAGTAAAATTGAAAGCCTATGATTTTCAGGATGGTAGCGAAGGCATTTATGTTGAAAACAGTTTTAGAGCAGAAGTTACCAATGAAATTGTTGGCGATATGGTGGACGACATTAATATTACTGGTGTTCCGCAAGTAAGCGGTTTCAAGAAAATATTCCAACGTAACCATAAAAACGTAAAGGTTACGATAACCGATAATTACAAACTCATTTTAAGACTTCCTAAAACAAAATATCAAGGAAAGCCCATAATGGGCAATTAATAAACTCACTCTTATGAAAACATATATCACATTACTGTTATTGATTTGTTCAATGTCAATTTCAGCACAGCAACCCCTTGACACTATTTACGCCAACGACCAGAAAAACGTTGCCCTGTTTTTTCCAAACCCTATTCGACAAGGAATTACAGGAGCTTCCAATTTTGTATTCACCTATAATCGTGAGAAAGAGCAGTATTTCGGTTTGTTACAGGCGAAGCCTGGAACAGAAAGCAACCTATTGACCGTTACAAGTGATGGTCGCGTTTATTCTTATATTTTGAAATATTCTGAAAAACTTCCAGAACTGAATTATTTTATCAATGAAAATGAAAGCATTGGCAGTGAACTTCCGGAAAAGATTAAGCAGAAGCCAGAAGTTAAACCGTTGAACGAATATGCAAATAGAATAACACATTTTCAAAAATTCAGCGAGTATTTATTAAAATCCAACTTTGAGCGTATTGAAACCAAACGCAAAAAAGGAATTAAAGTCCAATTACAAAAAATAGCGTATGATGCTTCTGAAGTGTATTTGGTTATAGAGGTCAAGAACAGGTCTGGAATCGATTTTGAAATTGACTACATTAAAGTTTATAGAACCAACGGAAACAAAAAGCGTAAAGCCTCTTACCAAAGATTACAACAAGAAGTTATTTACAAACACAAAATGCCATATTCCATTACTGATGGAGAAAGTCAATGCTTTGTGTATGTAGTTCCAAAGTTTGTTTTAGGCGACAACGAAAAGTTAATGCTGGAGCTGAAGGAGCTAAAAGGGAGCAGAAAAATGATTTTGGAAACCAAAATTTAAGAGGTGTTTATCACCTCTTTTTTTTGTGATTAAAAAAGTATCTTTGTTATAAATATAACAAATTTATTGACAACTAAAATTAGAATGAATAACGAACAAACCGCAATACGAACAACTTATTTCAGCATAATTGGGAATACTGCTTTAGCCTTAATTAAAGGACTTGCGGGATTTTTTGGAAATTCTTATGCTTTAATTGCAGATGCGATTGAATCGACAACGGATATTTTTGCTTCATTTTTAGTTTTATTAGGTTTTAAATATGCAAAACGACCAGCGGACGAAAATCATCCCTATGGACACGGCAAAATTGAGCCATTAATTACCTTTGGAGTTGTTACATTCCTTGTTGTTTCTGCCACAATAATCGCCTATGAAAGTATTCAAAACATTCAAACACCTCATAAAATCCCGAAATCTTGGACTTTGATTGTGCTAGGTCTAATAATAGCTTGGAAAGAAATCTCATTTCAAATTGTAATTAAAAAAAGTAAACAAACAAATAGTTCATCATTAAAAGCAGATGCTTGGCATCATAGAAGTGATGCCATAACTTCGGTAATGGCCTTTATCGGTATTTCGATAGCAATCATATATGGAAAAGGTTATGAAACAGCAGATGATTGGGCTGCCTTATTCGCTTCTGGATTCATTTTATATAATAGTTATTTAATATTACGTCCAGCTTTAGGAGAAGTTATGGACGAACAACTTTATGACGAACTGATAATTGAAATTAGAGAAAAATCAACAGAAGTTCAAGGTGTTTTAGGAACAGAGAAATGTTTTATTAGAAAATCCGGAATGAAATTCCACGTGGATTTACACGCAATTGTGAATAATGAAATTTCGGTAAAATCTGGTCACGACATTGCTCATAAGTTAAAAGACCATTTACAAAAAGAAATACCGAATTTAGGACACATACTAATTCATATTGAACCGAATTAATAAAAGCAATATATTCATAAAAATTGTCTATTCTGATAAGCAAAGAAAAGTTACTAATCTTTCCTATCCGTTTTAAAACCAATTCGTTCCCTGTTATGCTGTTCAATCTGTACCTTGTCCTTTTGCAGTAAATAATTCAAAGCCTGATGAATGTCCTTAAATTTGATATTCATTTCTTTTTCAAGTTGGGCTATATGTTCTTTAAGGTTGCTATAATCTGTAAGATGCTGCCGTAACGCTACAAATGCACGCATAATAGATATATTTACGTCAATGGCCTTGTCGCTGTTAAGTACGCTAGAAAGCATTGCCACGCCCTGTTCGGTAAAGGCAAACGGAGTGGCAGGACTAAATTTAATGTTCTCTGGAAGGTTGTCACAATTTGTGATAACCTCTTTCCACTCATCTTTTGAAAGCTGAAACATAAAATCATCGGGGAAACGTTTAAGATTACGTCTAACCGCTTGTTTTAGTACTCTAGTTTCTACTTCATAGAGTTCAGCAAGGTCAAAATCAAGAATAACTTTGTTTCCTTGAATATTATGGATTTTATTTTTTATTATAGATAGTTCCATTGTATTTTTAATTAACTGGAATTATGAATTTTGAGAAACCACTTTAGAGATAGATTCATTTTCTATCTCATTGAATTGAGCCCTTAATTTTTGCATATCATCACTTACTTTACGTTCAATGACTTTAGCATAAATTTGGGTTGTAGATATTCGGGAGTGACCCAACAATTTTGAAACCGTCTCAATGGGCATACCATTACTTAATGTAACCGTTGTAGCAAATGTATGTCGGGCAATGTGGAAAGTAAGGTTCTTTTTAATACCACAAACATCAGCAATTTCCTTTAAATAAGAATTTAGTTTTTGATTTGAGATTTTAGGAAATATACTTCCTTGTGATATTGATTTACGGTTGCTCTTGTATTTTTCAACAATTTGCATCGCCTTTGGCAACAAAGGTATTCGTATGGGCTTTGTCGTCTTTTCCCGTTTGTAATAAATCCAAAGTTCGCCATCGATGCCAATACAGATATTATCCGCAGTTAAATGGATGACATCGATATAACTTAAACTGGTATAGCAACTAAAAACAAACAAATCCTTTACCAATTCCAATCTTGGAATGCTAAATTGTTTATTTTCTATCTCTTGAAGCTCTTCGAGACTTAAAAAGCCTCTTTCGTTTTTAATGAATTTAGATTTGAAATTGATAAATGGGTCGCGTTGAATCCAACCCAATTTAAACGATAAATTTATCATCTTTCTAAAACGCTCGATATGCTTCATTACGGTATTGTTGCCCATTGGCTTTTGATGGTCTTCTGGTATGTAGTCCCGGAGATATTTCTCAAACTTTATGATAAAGTGATAATCAAGTTCCCGTAAATAAAGGTCTGTGGTCTTATAGGATTTCGATAAAAATTTGGAGATATAACTCTGTGTAGTGTAATAATTTTTTTGTGTTCCCCACTTTAATTTGTTTACCATATCTTCATTATGGTAATTGATAATATCTGTAATGGAACGATTATTTTCGTCATTACCGAAATATCGAGCCTTAACGACCTGTGCGGTAATCAATTTATGCTCATTCATTAAATCGCGATAACATTTAAACAGATGATTGTAAGTTTCATCTAAATAACTGTTTAGAATTCTTGATTTCTGATTTGTTCCCCGAGCTCTGTTTTTATGGACATCCCAATCAGACACTAAAACTTTTCGTTTTAGACTGATGGTAGCTCGCTTGCCATTTACCGTAATTCTTGCGTAAATAGATGCTTGGTCATTTTTTGCCCTGGAGAAGTCCGCCCAGAACAAAATACTGAAGGTGGTAGATGTTTTCATTATTTCGTCTTTTAGTTAACAATAATTCGTTGTTATCAGACGAAAGTCAAATCACTTATAAAGATACATTTATTTATTGATTAGCAGACCGTTGGTCATAAATCTGGTCAACACTTTTTGAAATTTTAATTTGTTATCCGATTTGTTGACATTTTTAATCAAAACATATCAATTCTTATGATATTCTTAAAAACAGAAAAACCTGAAAATCATACGATTAACAGGTTTTTGTTATAGATTGATACTATAATTTGTCGGGGTGGCAGGATTCGAACCTGCGACCTCCGCGTCCCAAACGCGGCGCGATAACCGGGCTACGCTACACCCCGAAAAGGTTATCTATGCTGTTGTAATTAACAAACTGCAACAACGCTGCAAATATATAGTTTTTCTTTAAAACATCTCATATTATTTCTTAAATTTATTGAAAACTTATAGCCTTCATGAAATCAATTATTTACGTACTTTTTGGGGTAATAATAAGCTCATTAATGGCTTGTGCTCAAAATAAAAACAATACCAACTTGGCGTATACGCATCAAGTAATTGTATCAGGTTTAAAAAACCCATGGGGTTTTGTATTCTTACCAGATAATGCCATGCTAATTACGGAGAAATCAGGTAGTTTAATTCATTTCAAAAATGGAAAAAAAACAACCATTGCGGGACTTCCAGACATTGCCGTATATGGACAGGGCGGTTTAATGGATATCGCACTTCACCCCAATTACAAGAACAACGGTTGGATTTATTTTACATATGCCTCTAGCCAAGGGGATACCAATGGTGTAAATACCGCGCTAGCCCGCGCTCAATTAAAAAATTCAACTTTAGTTAATTTAGAAATTCTATATAAAGCAACACCTAATGTAGATGCTGGTCAGCACTTTGGATCGCGTATTGTAATAGATACCAACAATTACGTGTATTTTTCCATAGGCGACAGGGGCAACAGAGACCTGTTTCCGCAGGACCTTACAACAGACGGTGGTAAAATTTACAGATTGCATGATGATGGTAGCATCCCTAAAAACAATCCATTTTACAATACCTTAAATGCTAAAAAGGCCATTTATTCATTCGGGCATCGCAATCCGCAAGGCATGGCCATCCACCCTGAAACAGGAGAAATTTGGAGTCACGAACACGGCCCAAAAGGTGGCGATGAAATAAATATTATAAAAGCCGGCAAAAACTATGGCTGGCCCAAAGTAACCTTTGGCAAAAATTATTCGGGTACGCCAATAACAAACCAAACACAGGCGCCAGGCATGCGCGCGCCAATTCATTACTGGACGCCATCTATTGCACCCAGTGGTATGGCTTTTGTAACTAGTAGTAAATATCCAGATTGGACGGGCAATGTGCTAGTTGGTTCCTTAAAATTTCAGTACCTTAACAACTGCTTTTTAGATGGAGAAAAACTTATAAAAGAAGAACAATTATTAAACGGATTGGGCCGCATACGCTCGGTTGTGCAAGGTCCAGATGGCTACCTGTATGTGGGTGTGGAAAATTTGGGCATTGTAAAAATAGTTTCCAAATCCTAAAAATTTGTTTTCAGCAACACAACTTTAAATGGTGGAATCACAAATTTACGCTGTAAATAACTAAATTTGTGACCAAATAAAATTTAATTTCATGCTTATTATTGGTATTGCTGGTGGTACTGGCTGTGGTAAAACAACGGTTGTAAATCAAATTCTGGAACAATTACCGGAAGGGGAAGTTGGTGTTATTTCGCAGGATTCGTACTACAAAGACACCACCCATTTATCATACGACGAACGGGTTAAAATAAATTTTGACCACCCCAGATCAATAGATTTCGAATTACTAACCAACCATTTAAAAGCCTTAAAAGAAGGACAGGATATTAACCAGCCTGTATATTCGTTTATAAAACACAATCGCACAGGCGACACCATTTTAACACATCCGCGTGAAGTCATGATTGTTGAGGGAATTCTTATTTTAACTAATCCAGAGCTACGCGATATGTTCGATATTAAAATATTTGTACATGCCGATAGCGACGAACGATTAATAAGACGCCTAAAACGAGATATCTCGGAACGTGGTCGCGATTTAGACGAAGTATTAAGCCGGTACCAAAACACCTTGAAACCAATGCATCAGCAGTTTATAGAACCAATGAAAGCTTATGCCGATATTATTATACCAAATAACAAGTACAATACTGTAGCTGTAGATATTGTAAAATCGATTATTAACGAACGTTTATCTTAAAAACAAACAATGGCCCTATTTAAGCGCAAATTCCTAAAATCGTCCACACACATATTTTTGGTGTTAAGCCTTGGTTTTGTTATTTGGATGCTTTTTTTTGATGCCAACTCATATCTAATTCACAGAGAATTAAATGCTGAAATAGAAGATTTAGAAGCCGAGAAAGCATATTATCAAAACGAAATAATAAAAGATAAAAAAGCCATTAAAGAATTACAAAGCGATTTAGGTGTTGAAAAATTGGCACGCGAAAAATATTACATGAAAAAATCCAATGAAGATATCTTCATTATTGAATATGAAGACAGTATTCCAAAAGAAAAATAACCATGACTAAACCTTTATTTAGTGTATTTCCCGAAGTATCATCGAAGGAGTGGAAACAAAAAATTCAAGCCGATTTAAAAGGTGCAGACTATACAGAAACTTTAATATGGCAGTCCAATGAAGGCATTCATGTTAAACCTTTTTACCACAAAGATTCCCAACATTTTTTAGCCAATCCTGCCATACCAGAAAGTACCTGGCAAATATGTCAAACTATTTATGTACAACAGCTGGAAGTGGCCAATAAAATTGCTGTTTCGGCCATAAAAAATGGTGCTGAAAGTATTAAATTTATTATTCCAGACCCTGAAATTGCGCTTTCTAAATTACTTAAAAACATTAATTTAGAAGAAACTTCATTGTTTTTTGAATTACAGTCATTGTCCGAAAGTTTTACAGAAAGTATCAAGACGCTAAACAAGCCTAAAACCGTATTACTACAACATGATATTATTGGTAATTTAGCACGTAGCGGCAACTGGTTTTCAAGTATGGATGCGGATTACAACACTTTTACCAAACTAGTAAAAACAAGTGAATCTCTAAGTGTAGATGTTGGCTTATACCAAAACGCTGGTGCCAATATGGTGCAACAGCTAGCCTATGCCCTAGCCCATGTTAATGAATACTTTAATTATCTGGACACGCAACTAAGCAGTAAACAAAAACAAGGGCTGCAAGTTGTTTTTCAAATAGCGGTTGGCTCCAACTATTTCTTTGAAATAGCAAAAATTAGGGCCTTACGCCTACTGTTTAAAAGTGTAGCCGATGCATACGGCTATAACAACACCTGCCAAATTTTTGCCACGCCAAGCAAACGCAATAAAACCTTGTACGATTATAATACAAACATGTTACGAACCACAACAGAATGTATGAGTGCCGTTTTAGGAGGTGCCAATACCGTTTGTAACATGCCTTACGATGCTATTTACCACAAAAACAATGAATTTGGCGACAGAATAGCCAGAAACCAATTACTTATTCTTAAACACGAAAGTTATTTTAGTGAGGTAAAAAACCCGGCAGAGGGAAGTTATTACATTGAATCCCTTACCGAACAGTTAGCAGAAAAAGCATTAGAACGCTTTAAAGATATAGAGGCCAACGGAGGCTTTTTAAAACAACTCAAGGAAGGTATTATTCAACGTAAAATAAACGAAAGTGCTTCCAAAGAACAAGCACAGTTTAATTCTGGCGAACTTATTTTGGTAGGCACCAACAAACATCCAAATAGCCAAGATAACATGGCGCATGAATTGGAGTTGTTTCCCTTTGTAAAAAACAATCCAAGAAAAACACTTATCGCACCAATTGTAGAAAAACGTTTGGCAGAGCAAATGGAACAAGCGCGTTTAAACAAAGAACAAGCGCAGTAGCACTCCTATTATAAAGGGCAGTTCTAAAAAACGGAACAAGTATAAAGGTGTAAATTAGAATACAATATTAAATGTGTACCTTATGGCTGCAAAACCATAGGTAATTAAAAAAACAGGAAGAATGAGTCGGAAAGACATGCAACATATTCACATTAAATCGGGTAACAACACAGCACAAAAATCTGCTGTTACAACAAGTAACACAGCCGAGGATATTCCTATAAAATCTATTTACAGTAAAGCAGATGTAACCAATTTAGAACATCTAAATTTTGTAGCCGGTATTACCCCAAATTTACGCGGTCCATACAGTACCATGTATGTACGACGCCCTTGGACGATACGGCAATATGCAGGCTTTTCAACTGCGGAAGATAGCAATGCTTTCTATAAAAGAAATTTAGCTGCAGGGCAAAAAGGACTTTCCGTAGCCTTCGATTTGGCCACACATCGCGGTTACGATTCCGATCATGAACGGGTTGTTGGCGATGTAGGAAAAGCAGGTGTTGCTATTGATTCTGTTGAAGACATGAAAATACTTTTCAACGAAATTCCTTTGGATAAAATGAGCGTTTCCATGACTATGAATGGTGCCGTTTTACCCATTATGGCTTTCTATATTGTGGCCGCCGAAGAACAAGGTGTAAAACCCGCGCAACTAGCAGGAACTATTCAAAATGATATTCTAAAAGAGTTTATGGTGCGTAATACCTATATCTACCCGCCTACACCATCCATGAAAATAATATCGGATATTTTTGAATACACCAGTAAATTTATGCCAAAATTTAATAGCATCAGTATTTCCGGCTACCACATGCAAGAAGCTGGTGCAACCTGCGATATTGAACTAGCTTACACATTAGCTGACGGTTTGGAATATGTAAAAAAAGGACTTGAAGCAGGTATGGATATAGACACCTTTGCTCCTAGACTATCCTTCTTTTGGGCTATTGGTATGAATCATTTTATGGAAATTGCAAAAATGCGTGCAGCGCGTATGCTATGGGCTAAATTAATAAAGCCATTTAACCCTAAAAATGAAAAATCGCTCGCCCTACGAACCCATTGCCAAACATCTGGATGGAGCTTAACAGAACAAGACCCCTTTAACAATGTAGCCCGAACAACCATTGAGGCAGCAGCTGCCGCCTTTGGTGGTACACAAAGTTTACATACCAATGCCTTGGATGAAGCCATTGCTTTGCCAACAGATTTCTCGGCGCGTATTGCCAGAAATACACAAATTTACTTACAGGAGGAAACGCATATTACAAAAACAGTAGACCCCTGGGCAGGAAGCTATTACGTAGAAAAGTTAACCCATGACATTGCTCACAAAGCATGGCAACTCATTGAAGAAGTAGAAACTTTAGGAGGCATGACAAAAGCTATTGAAGCCGGAATTCCTAAACTACGTATTGAAGAAGCGGCGGCTAGAAAACAAGCCCGAATAGACTCTGGTCAGGATATCATTGTAGGCGTAAACAAATACGTACTTGCCGAAGAAGCACCAATAACCACTTTGGAAGTAGACAACCAAACTGTTAGAAACTCGCAAATACAACGCTTAAAAAACATTAAGGCCACACGCAACAACCAAAATGTTACAAAAGCACTTCATAATTTAACCCATGCAGCTAAAAATAATTCTGAAAATTTATTAGCTTTAGCTGTTGAAGCGGCAAGAGAACGCGCCACATTGGGCGAAATTAGCAATGCTCTAGAAAGCGCATTTGGCCGTTATAAAGCACAAATAAAATCATTCTCTGGTGTGTATAGTAAAGAAATTAAAAATGATGCATCGTTTGCCAAAGCAAAAGATTTAGCCGACAAATTTGCCGAGCAGGACGGCAGACGCCCGCGTATTATGATTGCCAAAATGGGGCAAGATGGTCACGACCGTGGCGCCAAAGTAGTAGCTACAGGTTATGCGGATGTAGGCTTTGATGTGGATATTGGCCCCCTATTCCAAACACCACAAGAAGCCGCTAAACAAGCTGTAGAAAACGATGTACATGTATTAGGTGTGTCCTCTTTAGCCGCAGGACATAAAACTTTGGTTCCACAAGTAATTGATGCTTTAAAAGCTTACGGTCGCGAGGACATAATGGTTATTGTTGGTGGTGTAATTCCAAAACAAGACTACCAATACTTATTTGACGCAGGAGCTGTTGCAGTATTTGGTCCAGGTACTAAAATTAGCGACGCTGCTATTAAAATTTTAGACATTTTATTAGCCTAAAACACACCTAGCAAAACATAAATTAATAAACATATTTTTAATTCGGATAAGTTTGTCTGAATTAAAAATATGTTTTATATTTGTACTTTAAATTAACACTATGTTTTCCAAAGCTTGCGAATACGGTATCAAGGCTTCTATTTTTATTGCTTTAAGTTCACACGAAGGAAAACGTGTAAGCCTAAAAGAAATAGCTAACGAAATAGATTCGCCTGTAGCCTTTACAGCAAAAATATTACAAGACTTGGTACGCCATAACATTATAAATTCGGTTAAAGGCGCGCATGGTGGTTTTGAAATTGATCCCCAAAAAACAAACAGCATTAAGTTAAAATACATAGTGAGTGCCATAGACGGCGATGGCATTTATAACGGCTGCGGGTTAGGTCTTCACACGTGTAATGAAAACCATCCGTGTGCGGTTCACGATAAATTTAAACACATACGTAACGAATTAAAAAATATGTTAGAAACAACCAGTTTAGAAGAATTAGCTCTGGATATTCAGTCTGGTGTTTCTTTTTTGAAAATTTAAACCTAAAAAAATTTATTTATAAATAGGATAAAATTATCCGAAATAAGATGTCATATGGAAACAATACATAAAAATTTTAAAAAACCAATTGGCGAATTTGTAGCCGAAGATTATAGAACAGCTGCCGTATTTAGTAGCTACGGAATCGATTTTTGCTGCAAAGGACACCGCACCGTTCAAGAGGTTTGCGATAAAAATGGTGTTAATGCTAATGAGCTTTTAGATAAGCTAGATAGTGTTTTAAATGCTAAAAGCACACCGGTAATAGACTACAAGTCATGGCCATTAGATTTATTAGCAGACTATATTGAAAAAACACACCACCGTTATGTGGAGGAAAAAATTCCTGTTTTGCGCCAATTCCTAGATAAACTGTGCAAAGTGCATGGTGCTAATCATTCAGAGTTATTTAAAATTAATGAACTTTTTACCGCTAGTGCTGGCGAATTAGCCTCGCACATGAAAAAAGAGGAACTAATTTTATTTCCGTTTATTAAGAAAATGGTAAAAGCCACTCTAGACGGCCAACCGCTGGAGGCGCCACATTTTGGTACGGTAGAAAACCCTATCGCTACAATGATGGAAGAGCATGATAATGAAGGTGAGCGCTTTAGAAAGATTGCTTTAATTACTAATAACTACACCCCACCTGCCGATGCTTGCAATACCTATCGGGTTACCTATGCCATGCTAGAGGAATTTGAAAAAGATTTACACCTTCATATCCATTTAGAAAACAATATTTTGTTTCCTGAAGCTGCCAAATTAGAACAGCGTTTTTTTGTTAGTTAATAGCCTTTGCTATTTAAAGTTACGGGATACTTGCCCTTACAATATTCCGTTCATGTAGTTAATAGTTTGTTTATTGGTACACGTCTCTTGTAAGAGTGATAAATAAGTGTTTTATTAGAGGAAATTACTTATTACAACACTTCCATAAGAGACGTGTTTTTTTGTTTAAACCATTTATTCATGCCTAAAAGTTTTATAATTACCTGCCTGTTTAATTTTTTAATAGCAGCATTAATGGGGTTACTGTTACGCTACATGTTTATTAACCCCGTGTCCATAAATTACAGGTATTTAACGCATGCACATTCTCATATAGCCATGCTGGGCTGGGTATATTTAATGCTTTATGCTTTTTTTGTTCAGTATTTTATCTCTGAAAAAAAATCTGTTTACACCAAATTATTTTGGCTAACACAGGTAGCCGTTTTAGGCATGATGTTTAGTTTTCCGTTTCAAGGTTATGCGGCTATTTCTATCAGTTTTTCTACACTACATATTTTCGGTAGCTATTTTTTTGTTTACCGCTTGTGGCAGGATATTCAAATTTCAAATCCATTGGTAAAAAAACTGGTCAAAACCGCCTTAATTTTTATGCTACTTTCTACGGTTGGTATTTGGTGTTTAGGACCAGCTGCCAGCACACTAGGACCTAGCTCGGCATTTTACCAAATAGCCATACAGTTTTTTTTACATTTTCAATTTAATGGCTGGTTTTTATTTGCTGTTCTAGCCGTAGCCTGCTTCCAATTGCAACTTAAGCCATCCAAAAATACCAACTTATTTTATTATTGTCTTACTGCGGCTACTTTATTCACGTTTGCCATGCCAGTTCAGTGGTTTGCCAATCATCCTATATTATATTGGTTAAATACCATTGGCCTTTTCCTTCAAATAACAGCCTTAATTATGGTTTTTAAAATTATACAAACCCAACCTAAAAACATTTTAAAAAATTCCAGGCCATTGGCTAGAACCATGTATATTTTTGCATTTATTTGCTTTTGTGTAAAAATACTGTTTCAAACAGCATCCATAATTCCAGTGTTTTCCGCATCCTTATATACCCATCATAATTTTATAATTGGTTTTATCCATTTAACCATGTTAGGGGTTATTACAGGCTTTATCTGGGCATTTTTAATTCAATCTAGAATTTTTAAAATTACACCAACCCTACGCATTGGATTTACCTGCTTTTTATTAGGTTTTTTATGTACCGAGGCGCTTTTATTTATGCAAGGAACTTTTTATTTATTTCAATGGGGCATCCTACCTTCCTACCACTTACTATTGTTTTCAACCAGTATCTTGCTGGCTGCTGGAGTTTTATTAATTTTATTAAGCTACTTACAACAAAACTTTAAAAGAAAAATACATATTTAATTCAAAAAAAAATAACGCATGACTTTAAAACCTTTAAAACGTCACAAAGCATTGCAACCTTTAAGCAGGGAGCATCATTTTGGTCTTTTACTTTGTTGGAAAATTAGAATGGGCATAAAAAACAACATTGCGGTAAGTCGCATTGCCACCTATGCTAGTTGGTTTTACCAAACCCATTTAATTCCGCATTTCCGGATAGAGGAAACAGTAATTTTCCCAATTCTAGAGGCTAATCATAAGTATATAATCAAAGCCTTGGAAGATCATGCATTAATTGAACACTTATTCAAAAATCCTATTATAAGTGAGGATGATTTAAAAGCTATTGAACAAGCTTTGGAACAACATATTAGGTTTGAAGAACGGATTTTGTTTCCCGAAATACAAAAAAATGCTTCGGAAGCACAGATGTTTGACATAGAAAAAATTCACCAGTCAGAACCTTTTCAAGATAATCTGACCGATGAATTTTGGAGAAAAACGGATTAAAAGGCATTATTATGAATAAACAAACCGAACAGCCTTATAACCACCATTTTCTATAAAGTAGTTTTAAAAATACGCGGATTAATAGTTACCATTAACCAAGCCCAATTATTGGTAGCGTTGGCATTACCACCTTTTAAAATACCCATAGTTTCCGAAGCAAACATATGCGAATATCCAGCTTGGAAAGTTACATCTGGCGTCCATTTGTAATTAAAAGTAACATCCAATTCGGTGCCTAAATAAGCATCCATCTCTTGATTTTGAGAGTTTATAACTGCAGCTGCCGCATTAAAAACGTGTGGTGTTACAGCCATCGAAAACTTGTTTTTAGCATACGCCACTGATGCATAAACATCTATTAAACCAACAGAGTTAATATGGTTGCCTACATAAAAATAATCCATAAAGCCATTAAATTTATGATTGGTACCATACCATGGATTAAACGATTTTACGGTAGTGCTTGTGGTATTCATATCGGTTCCAGATAAATACTCTGCTCCTAACCCTGTTTTTAAGCCATTAGTAAATTTATACGAGGCATTTAAAGCTACATTGAACGCATTTAAACTGGCTGTATCTAATTTTCCTGTTTGGAAATACACAGAACCATCTGCCTGGAAGTTATTTTTTCTATAACGCGCATGTGTGCCAAACGTTTGGTTGTAAGCCACTTCCTGTTTGTTGTTTTCCATATAGGCTAAACCGTTGTTTAACACCAAAAAGCTCAATTTTAATGGATTTAATTGGGCATGGTACCATAAGTATTGCATGGCTTTGTAGTTATTTAAAGTATAATCTGTTTCAAATAGTGTTTCTGCAGTTGCGTTTAGCGCTAGTCCTAACGTAATTTCATGAAATTCATTTGGTTTATACGATGCTAACAAAGCATCGTGACTTCTAGCTTGTTGTGCCCAACCAACTGCTCCAAAAATACGCTGGTTGTCCAATGATATTTCTTGACGCCCAAGTTTCAAGCGCCAGGCAGGTGCAAGCAGCAGTTCTGCCCATGCCTCGTGTACGGCCGGTGCATTTTTATCGGAAGCATTTAATGTAGCTACATCGCCCCACACCCGAACATCCTGAACACTTAAGTAGGCATTCATTTTTTCGCTGTTGTAAGTAAAATTTAAGCGGGTGCGCTGCGATACAAAGGCAGCGGCATTTAACGAGTCCACTTTTAAGGTTTTGTACCCATGCCGGTATTCCAATCGCGGTCTAATTTCTGCACCTATTTCAAGGCTTTGCGCCATAAAATGCTGACTAAATAATCCAATAAGTAAAATAATTAATGTTTTTTTCATGGTGGTAGTTTGTTTTGGTTTTTACACTGTGTTTGGTATTTTCTTAAATTAAGAACTTAACGCTAAAATAGTGTCTATGGTTTCTTTATTATCTACGCCAAGTCCTTCTTGCTGGTGTACCAATTCGCCTGCATTATTAAACACCGAAATAATATTAGAGTGCGAAAAATCTATAGGCGAGATTTCTTTGTATTTAACAGATAATACATTGGCAAATTCCCGAACACTGCTTTCGGTACCTTGCAAAAACATCCAATGTTCTGCATCCATAAAGTTTTCTTTAGCAAAAGCCTTCAGCCTTTGTGGCGTATCTGTTTCTGGATCTATGCTTACCATTACAAATTGAATATCTGCTATTTTTTCTTCAGGTATTTGGGCTTCAATATTGCGCATATCGGCCACTAAACGTGGACATGCTGCTTTACACGAGGTATAAATCATTACCATAACCAACGTTTTTCCTTTTAGGTCTTCCAACTGGATGGCTTTATTTTCCTCGGTATGCCATTGTGAGGTTAAATTAAAAATAGATTCATCTGAAATATCTTCAGCAACGGGCTTATTTACTTCTGTTTCAACCGCTTTTAAATCCATTTTACAAACAGCACAAGAACCCGGATTTTGATAGGTTTTTTGGTCCTCGCATTGCATAGGACATGCGTAAACAAGCGAGTCGTTTTTAGTTTCTTCATTAGTAAAAGCGCAACTTTGTAATAGTAGCGCTAATACCCATATAATTGTATATTTTAGTGTTTTCATACTTATAAAATTTAGTTAGCTGGTTGTGCGTCTTTTACACAGCGGAAGCCCATATTTTTCATGGCATTTTTAGCTTTTAAACTACCTCGGGTAGCATAGCGCATAAACGCGGCATAATTCATTAAATCGGTTGCATTTAAAGCGGCACTACCACAAAATAGATTAGCATCTTTATCGGTGTCTTTTCGCGATTCGCCCGTTATTAATACCGAATTGAAATCCAATGTCCACTCCCAAACCAAACCATGCAAATCGGCTACACCCCAAATGTTTTTGGGTGTATTCCCTATGGTGAAGTCTTTTTTAGGAGCTTCGTACCAGGCCAAAATTCTTTCGTTGTAATCGGCTTTTATTCGGGCGTCTTTGGTTGTTTCATCGGCCATAGCTACGTACTCCCATTCATCTACAGTTGGTAGGCGTTTGCCTTGAGCCTCGCAGTAGCTTTTTGCCGCAAACCAGGATACACTGGTAACAGGTTTTTTAGCGTTGTTTGTTTCCGTGTCTGCTAGAGTTGTTTCCCAATTTGGCAGGTAGCTTTTATCTGCAAATAGTCCTTTAACATGGCTTTTTTTCCAGTTTGGATGCTGTTCTAAAAACCTATTAAAATCGGCTACACTAACGGGATACACATCCATAAAAAAATCCTTTACTTCCACCACTGTCGAGTCGCGCCCGTATAGCGGAATATACCGAGACCCCTCTATAAAAACCATCTCTTTAGCTTGTCCGAAAGCGAACCATTGAAACGTTACACACACTATAAACAAGCTAAAGATGTTGGTTTTCATAATATTATTTTTAGAGGTTAACTTGCCCTAATTTAAGCTTATTTATTTTTTACGTTTTCTACCATGTCTTTGGTAACAACTTGTTTGTTATTTCCCCAACTGTTGTATACATACGTTAATACGTTTGCTACCTCTTCAGAGGAAATCATTTGTCGGGTCATAACACTGTTATAGGTGTCTCCATTTACCGTAATTTCGCCACTTAAACCATTTACTACGGCACTAATAGCGCGATCTACATCAGCATTTAGGTAATCTGAATTTGCTAACGGTGGAAACGCATTTGGAATACCTTGACCTTCACTTTGGTGACAAGCAAAACAGTTTTGCATATAAACTTGTTTTCCAAAAGTCATCTGTTCATCAAAGGATTTAGCAGGTACATTGGTTTCAGCTAACTCGGCTGTGGTTGGCATACTTTGTATTCCAGGACCTTCTGGTAGGTAAATGCCTTCACGAATTTCGCCCGAATAAATTTTCTTATCCTCTTCGCCTTCCACATTTAGTATCCCTAAAGCCCCTTTATTAAAGGCTCTAAAAATTGAATGATCTACTAATACCAGAGAGCCAGGAACATCCACACGGAATTCAACTATAGCGGCACCTCCGGCAGGAATAAGTGTGGTTTGTATATTCTCGTTTATGACGCTACCGCCTTCTACATAAACTTTGTCGAAAATTTCGCCAATAACATGAAATGACGATACTAAATTTGGACCACCGTTACCTACATATAAACGCACTGTCTCGCCTACTTTTGCAGTAATAGCGTTATCGCCTGTAAGACCATCTACACTACCGTTAAATACCACATAATCGGCATTTTCATCGACTGCTTTTTGCATATCGAATGGTTGTAAGCCACGCTCGCCATTTTTTCCTTTGGTATAGAAGTCGCCTTGCATAATATAATACTCCTTATCTACTGGAGGCAAGCCACCTTCTGGTTCAACCAAAATAAGTCCGTACATACCGTTGGCAATGTGCATACCTACAGGTGCTGTTGCACAGTGGTACACATATAAACCTGGATTTAATGTTTTAAATGAAAACGTTTTTTCAAATCCTGGAGCCACAAAAGACGATTCGGCACCGCCGCCTGGTCCGGTTACGGCATGTAAATCGATGTTGTGAGGCAATTTATTATCGGGGTGATTGGACAGGGTAAATTCTACCTCATCGCCTACCCGAGTTCTTATAAAACTACCAGGCACAGAACCACCAAAGGTCCAGTAAACATAACTTACACCAGAGGTTAATTCGCCTTCTAGTTCTAGTATTTCCATGTTAACTTTTAGTTTTTTTGCCTTGCGCTTGCCCACTGGTGTTGGTACGTGAGGTGGTGCCGTTAGTTCTGCTACCATTTCTTGTGTTACATTAATATCGGCTGCTGTAGCTAATTTAGGCGATTTTTCATTCATGCACCCAATTGAAAATACGGTTACCCCGAGTAGCAAAATTAGTGGATACACGCGTTTCATATTTTTCTGAATTTTCATAATGATGGATTTTTTAGAGTTATTGATTGCTGTTGATTTTAAATCGGACTTTTTTATCCTATTTAAAGCAAAATTAAATGACAAGGCTTGTTAATAATATGATAATTGTCAGTTTTCCGAAATATTTTGCCATTAATAGGTTTAATTTGTTAGCCTAAACGGCCGTCCAACGGGTTTGCAAACACCTACCTTTTTATATTTTGTTTTTGTTGGTAATCAGGTTCAAGCTGTTAATTTCAATTTGTTATACACATATAAACTGTTAAGAAATAAGTTCAAAAATGACGCTATAAACACTTGTCTATATTTCGTAAAACACTGAATACAAGACGTCTTACAAAAAAATAGTTTGCTTTTGTGTTTTTAACAACTTCCATTTTCTAAACCCACAAATAATTGTATTTTTACACGTAAATAAACCAATTCAATTAATGGGTAAAATAATAGCTATTGCCAACCAAAAAGGCGGTGTTGGAAAAACAACAACATCCATAAATCTTGCCGCCGCTTTAGGCGTTCTTGAAAAAAAAGTTTTATTAATAGATGCGGATCCCCAAGCCAATGCTACCTCGGGCCTAGGTATAGACGTAGAAAGTGTAGAAATAGGAACCTACCAGTTGCTAGAGCACACCAGTAATGTGCGCGATGCCATTATAAAAACCGAAACACCAAACCTAGACATTATTCCGGCCCACATAGATTTGGTGGCTATTGAAATTGAACTAGTAGACAAAGAAGAGCGCGAATACATGCTAAAAAAAGGTTTAGCAGAAATTGACAGCGATTACGATTATATTTTAATAGATTGTGCGCCATCTTTGGGCCTACTAACGCTTAACGCCCTTACGGCAGCACAAGCGGTTATTATACCTATTCAATGCGAATATTTTGCATTAGAAGGGCTTGGAAAATTATTAAATACCATAAAAAGTGTTCAGCGCATTCATAATCCAGAATTGGATATTGAAGGCTTACTGCTTACCATGTACGACTCCCGTTTACGACTATCCAACCAAGTTGTAGAAGAGGTTCAAAAACACTTTAACGATATGGTGTTCCAAACCATTATACAACGCAATGTGCGTTTAAGTGAAGCCCCAAGTTACGGAGAAAGCATTATAAATTATGATGCCGATAGTAAAGGTGCCAAAAATTATTTAAGTTTGGCCAAAGAAATAATAAATAAAAACTCCTAAAACATGGCGAAGGCAACCAAGAAACAGGCTTTAGGTAGAGGTTTATCTGCTTTATTAAAAGACCCCAGCAACGATATTACATCCAGTCAGGACAAAAATGCCGATCAGGTAATTGGTAATATTGTAGAACTGGATATTGATGCCATTGAAATAAACCCATTCCAACCGCGTACCAACTTTAATGAAGAAACGTTAAAAGAATTAGCCTCTTCTATTAAAGAATTGGGCGTAATTCAACCCATCACGGTTAGAAAATTAGATTTCAATAAGTTTCAATTGGTTTCGGGCGAGCGCCGTTTTAGAGCGTCTAAATTAATAGGTTTAGAAACCATTCCTGCTTATATCCGAATTGCAAACGATCAGGAATCGTTAGAAATGGCTTTGGTAGAAAACATTCAACGCCAAGATTTAGACCCTATTGAAATAGCCCTATCCTACCAGCGCCTTATTGATGAAATTAATTTAACACAAGAACAAATGAGCGATCGTGTGGGTAAAAAACGCTCCACTATTGCTAACTATTTGCGCTTATTAAAGCTAGATCCTATTATACAAACGGGCATGCGCGACGGTTTTATTTCTATGGGTCATGGCCGTGCCATTATAACTATAGAAGACCATGCGGTGCAACTAGACATTTACGAAAAAATAATTTCAAAAAAATTATCGGTACGCGATACGGAAGAATTGGTAAGAAATTACCAAGACCAAGCTACAAAAAAAACAGCCAAACCTGCAAAGGAGCTGCCCCAATTTGCCAAAAAAGGCATGCAAGATTTTTCGGAATACTTTGGCCATAAAATTAACGTTAAAGTAGCTAAAAACGGTAAAGGAAATATTTCCATTCCATTTAGCTCCGAAGAAGATTTTAACCGTATTCTAAAATTAATAAAGCGTGGTGAATAAATATGCCATAACAGTTTTATTTATCTGGATTTTTAGTTGTTTAACATGGGCGCAAAACACCGAAAACAATAAGCGTTCAGAGGCCGAAACAACAGACGATCTGGTTGTTACTTCATCACAAATTACAAGCAATCCAATAGACCCGTTGGCTCCCGCTCGAGCGGCATTTTATTCGGCAGTCTTACCTGGGTTAGGCCAAGCTTACAATAAAAAATATTGGAAAATCCCTATAGTGTACGCTGGTCTGGGTATTAGCGTTTACTTCTATATTGATAACAACAAAGAATACAAACGCTACAGAGGTGCCTACAAAAGACGTTTAGCAGGGTTTACCGACGATGAATTTTATGGAACCATAAATGACGACGGACTCCGAGAAGCGCAAAAAACTTTGAGTAGAAATAGAGAAATTTCGCTTTTAGTTACCATAGGCATTTATGCACTAAACATTATTGACGCCAATGTAGATGCACATTTGCTGCAGTATAATGTGGACGATAATTTATCTTTAGCCCCACATTATAAACTAAATGAATTTGATAACACAGGCGATTTGGGCATTACAATAAACTACAAATTTTAAGTATGAAAATTGCACTTTTGGGATATGGAAAAATGGGTAAAACCATTGAAAACCTAGCTAAACAACGCGGTCATGATATTGTTATAAAAACCAATAAAGAAACGGGTTACGATATTAGTATAGCCGATGTGGCCATAGATTTTAGTGTCCCAGATGCAGCCTTTAACAACGTGGTAAAGTGCTTCAAAAATAGGGTGCCAGTTGTTTCAGGAACTACCGGGTGGCTGGATAATTACAACAAAGCAGTAAGTATTTGTAACGAAGAACAAGGTGCCTTTATTTATGCCTCTAATTTTAGTTTGGGTGTTACTATTTTTTTCGAATTAAATACGCAACTAGCCAAAATGATGGCCAACTTAAAAGACTATAATGTATCTATAGAGGAAGTGCATCACACACAAAAGCTGGACGCACCAAGTGGCACGGCTATAACACTTGCCCAGTCCATTATAAACGAACATCCAGCATATCAAAAGTGGAATTTAAACACGGAAACAGCACATAGCATTCCCATTACGGCCAAACGAATTGCCGATGTGTCTGGTAAACACACCATAAGCTATAGCAGCCCAACAGATAGTATTTCTATTACACATAATGCTAATAATAGGCAAGGTTTTGCACAAGGTGCGCTTGTGGCGGCAGAATGGTTATATGGCAAAACAGGTGTCTTTACTATGAAAGATGTTTTAAAAATAAGTTAATAAAAACAATTCGGGCAAATAAAATAATACCTTACCTACCCAAAAAGATAAACAATAAAATATGGCACTAACACACTGGCTTTTAGTAATACTAATCATTCAAGTTATTCACGGTTTAGGAACTTGGAAATTATATGAAAAAGCAGGCAGAAAAGCCTGGGAAGCATTTGTTCCTGTGTACAATGCGGTTATTTTAATGAAAATTATAAATAGACCTTGGTATTGGACAATACTGTTATTTTTACCCATTGTAAACCTCATTATGTTTCCTGTTGTTTG
Source organism: Bizionia sediminis (assembly GCF_042684585.1). Classification (NCBI taxonomy): domain Bacteria; kingdom Pseudomonadati; phylum Bacteroidota; class Flavobacteriia; order Flavobacteriales; family Flavobacteriaceae; genus Bizionia; species Bizionia sediminis. Next base: position 342,345 of record NZ_JBHULS010000001.1, on the reverse strand, counting down.
GGTAGAAACGGCTAGAAGTTTTGGAAAAAATACAACCACCGATACCTTGTTAGCCTTATTTAGTTTAGGCTTTTATAATTTTTACTTAAACTACAGTGCCCCAGTGGCGCATATAGAAAACCGTAGCTTACAACCTAAAACATCGCTTGGCGATTGGGTTAGCTCTATTTTATTTGCGGTTGTAGCGGCAACTGTTGTGCATACCTACGTTATTCAACCCTACACCATACCTACTTCTTCTTTAGAAAAATCATTATTGGTAGGCGACTTCTTATTTGTAAGTAAATTTCATTACGGTGCTCGGGTACCCATGACCACTATTGCTGCACCAATGGTGCATGACACGATTCCGGTTATAAATAAAAAATCTTATTTATACGATGATAATGTAGCCAACAAAAACACAGCTTTCATAAATAAATTATCCCTGCCATATTTACGCTTACCGGGTTTCCAAGATATTTCGCAAAATGATATTGTGGTTTTTAATTGGCCTGTAGATACCTTGTACAACATGTACAAAAAAGCAGACCGGAATTACTACAAACCAATCGATAAAAAAACTAATTACGTAAAACGTGCGGTTGGCTTGCCTGGCGATTCATTAGAAATTAGAAATGGTTACGTATATATTAACGGCAAGCAAAATGAACTACCCGATCGTGCTAAATTGCAGTTTTCGTATAAAGTAGAAACAAAAAATGGCCCTTTTAATAACTATATGCTGGCGAACCGCTATGGTATAACAGATTTTCCACAATACAATCAGGATTACTCCTTAAGTTATTTTCCAGGAATTACCGATAGCAATTTAGCTAAATTTAGAAACCACCCTAACGTAAAAACCATTACACCTTTAAAACGCGAAAAGGGCGAACGCGAAGCTAGTGTATTTCCACACGACCCCGCATACAATTGGAACAACGACTGGTTTGGCCCTTTGTATATTCCGAAAGCAGGTGCTACAATTAACCTGGATTTAGAAGTTTTACCTTTATACAAGCGTGTTATTTCCGAGTATGAGAATAATGAACTTCAAGTAAAGGGGAATCAAATTTTAATAAACGGTGTTGTTGCTAACAGCTACACCTTTAAAAAAGATTATTACTGGCTTATGGGCGATAACAGGCATAATTCTTTAGATGCACGTTCTTGGGGCTTTGTTCCTTTTGATCACGTTGTTGGAAAACCCGTTTTTATTTGGATGAGTTACAACGCCAATGGCCAAGGTATTAAAGAAAAAATACGTTGGGACCGTTTATTTACAACTGTGCATGGCAGTGGTGAACCAGTGTCGTATTTCATTCCATTTTTAATTCTTGTGGCCGCCTGGTTCGGATTTAGCAAGTGGCGTAAACACAAAAAAGCCAATTAACAAACGGTATTGCCAACCTATGTAACCGTATTTTACAGGTATGAATCTATTAATGCACCCCACCTATTTCCCTAACATTGCACACTTTGTAGCTATAAGTCAAGCGGGTAGTCTAACTTTTGAAAAAGCCGACAATTTTCAGAAACAAAGCTACCGTAACCGAAGCTATATTTATGCCGCCAATGGGAAGCAACTTTTAAATATTCCAGTGGTGCATACACAAAAAAACAGACAACAATACGCCCACGTATTAACCTGTAATACAGAAAACTGGCAACGCAATCACTGGCGAAGTCTAGAAACTGCTTACAGAACCTCACCTTTTTTTGAGTTTTATGAAGACGATATAGCACCACTTTTTAAGGCTCCCGTAACACGTTTGTTCGACTTTAACATGGCTTGTATTGAAACCGTTTTAGATTGTATGCAGTACAACTTACCATACAAAACCACCACCGTGTACCAAAAAAACCCGGAGCAGCAAACAGATTTGCGGTTTCTAGCCGATGTAAAAGCAACCAATAATTTGAAATTTGAACCCTACAACCAGGTATTTAATACCAAGCACGGCTATATTAATAATTTAAGTATTTTGGATTTATTGTTTAATGAAGGCCCCAACAGCATTAACTATTTACAGGCTCAAAAAGCATTTTGGTAATGTTACAATCCTCTATTCATTATGGCATACATTTTTTAGTACCCCTACTAATTGCCTTCGTATTTTACAAACCTATTTGGCTAAAAGCCTTTGGTATCATGATAGCCACTATGGTTATAGATTTAGATCATTTACTAGCAACGCCTATTTTCGATCCCAACCGCTGTAGCATTAATTTTCACCCGCTTCATACTTATTGGGCTATGGTGGTTTATGTTATTTTACTAATACCGAAGCGCACGCGCCTAGTGGGTATTGGCCTGGTTGTGCATATTATAGCAGATGCTACCGATTGCGCTTTAATGTAAATTCAAAGTTGTTATAATAGGATAATGGTCCGAATATTTAACATCTAATGTTTTAAAATCGGCGACTTCAAAACTTGGATCAGATAGGATAAAATCTATTCTAACCGGAAAAAACTGAAAATCGTACGTTCGGCCAAACCCATTACCTGCCTCTTTAAACGTATCTACCAACTCGCCTTTTATTTCCTTATAAACGTAGGAGAAAGCTGTGTTATTAAAATCGCCTGCAATAATAATTTTATACGGACAAGCCGCTTTATGCGCTAAAAACAATTCGGCCTGCTCCTGCTGCATTTCAAAAGTTTTTTCAATGCGTTTTAATAAACGTTCCGAATCGCCTTCTTGAAACGTTTTAATATTGGTGTCTATTTTTAAGGATTGTAGGTGCACATTATATACACGAATCGTGTCTGTTGCTATAACTATATCGGCAAATATGGCGTTATTAGAAGTGTTTGGAAAGGTAATAGAACCCGAATTAACAATGGGGTATTGCGATAAAATTACTTGGCCGTATTTTGTTTTATTACCAGATAGTCTTTCAAACTTATACTTAAAAAATGATAAATCTACTTCCGGATGCGGATGGTACTCCTGAATAGACAGAATATCCGGAGCCTTCTCCTTTATTAAATGAGTTATTTTATGCCTTACGGTAGTATCTGGAATCCAATCGTACAAATTAAACAAACGGACATTGTAATTCATTACTTTTAACTGATTGGAATTAGCAACACCAGACTCCGAAGAAAATTTATAAAGCGAGCCAAAACTGAAATAACCAATTACCAAAACGACCAACGAAACCATTAGCTGTTTTTTTAGTTTCACCAACCAGAACAAAAAAAACAACACATTCAATAATATTAAAAATGGCACTCCTAAACTTAAAACGGACAGCAATGCAAAGGTTTTTGGTGGTACAAAAGGCAGTAAGTACGCCAATAGTAGCATAAAAGCCAACACACCGTTTATAAGGTATAGAAATTTATCTATTAGCGTTAAGTTTTTCATGAATGCGTGATAAAAACAACAAGGTATTAATTACCTTAACTAACCAGTAACAAGCTAGCTACAAGCAATGAAAACAGGCGTTATTTTCCTGCTTTAAACAAAAATTCCTTTTCGGCTTTGGTTAAACTGTCGTAACCACTTTTACTAATTTTATCTAAAATAAGATCTATTTTTTTTTGCTTGTTAAACTGGTTAAACTCTTCCTCCGAGAAACCAGCTACCTTACCCGTTTTCTTTTTATGAACCGTTTTTAAGGGTGTTTTTTTCGACTTTTTAAACCAACTGGCAACAACATCCATATAACCTTCAAACCCCTTACCTATATCCGTTCCCTTTAGCAACTGTTTTGCATAAAAATAACCTAAAGCTGCACCTCCTAAATGTGCCAAATTACCACCAGCATTACCTACCAATGGATCTTTAACACCTGCCAGTACACCCAACACATCAAACACTACAATAGCAGCACCAATATACCAAAGTTTTATGTTGAAGGTAAAAAACCGAACTTCGGTGCTTGGCATATAGGCACATAAAAATATTAATATAGCCCTAATTGCTGCCGAGGCTCCTACCAATCGGGATGGCGAATGAAATACATCAGGAAAAACGGTATACGCCAATAAAAATAGAGCACCACCAGATATAATACCCATAAAGTAAATATTCAGCCCCATTTTTGTGGAAAATAAATTGGTAAACATACCACCAATAAAATAGAGCCAAATCATATTAAAAAAGAAATGCCAAAAATCGTAGTGTATAAAGCCATAGCTTATTATGCTCCATGGCTGCGTAATAAAATTCCCAAACGTACTGGGCATTTCAAACCAAAATAAATCCGTTTTAAAAAGCAACTTAAGCAGTAAACTTAACACGTACACGGCTAAATTAACCCCTATTAGTTTTTCAAAAACAGTAAGGCGCTTTAGTTTATCCTGAAGGTCTTGGTTTAAACTTGTCATACTAATACCATCTATTTTTATTAAACTGTGTTTTTTTCCAATACCACATAATTATAAATCCGGTTAAGGCGCCACCTAAATGCGCCACGTAAGCGGTATTACTTGGACTAAAAAAAGATTGACCAGTAATGGCCGAAATTAAATCTAAAGCTAAAATACCGGGAATAAAGTACTTGGCTTTTATAGGAACAGGTAAAAATATTAGCATGAGTTTGGAGTTAGGATAGAGCATACCAAAAGCCACTAAAACCCCCATAATAGCGCCAGAGGCACCAACCATAGTACTGTTAAAAACGCGTATAAATTGCTGCATATCTGCAGCACCCATTATTTGCTGCCAACCAGTATTATACATTCCAGAGTTAAGGGTATCTAAAATTTGTGCTTTGTTTAAGCCATTTTCTGTTAAAACCGATAAACCTGAATAAAAAGTAATGTAATAATACCCCAACATGCATATAGCTGCTCCAAGCCCCGAAGAAATATAGAAAAACAAAAACTTTTTAGCGCCAAAGCGCTGTTCTACGGCTGTGCCAAACATCCAAAGGGCAAACATATTAAACAGGATATGCATAAAACCACCATGCATGAACATGTGCGTAATTATTTGCCAAAACTGAAAGGTAACATTTTCCGGAAAATGCAAAGCAAACCAATCGTAAAATAACGTATTGCTACCAAATGCGCTTCCTCCTATGGTAAGCGTGCCCACAAACATTATAACATTAATAATAATTAAATGTTTTACGGTTTCGGTAATATTATTCATCATAGCTTATTCGTTAAAAAAATTTTTTGTCCAATTCATCCACACTTATCGTAATAAAAATGGTTTTATTATCGGGGGCATGATTTGGATCTTTGCAGGCAAACAAACTGTTAACCAAATGTTCTTGCTCCAACAAAGATAAGGATTGTCCTCTTTTAATGGCTAAACTCTTTGCCATAGATTTGGCTAATAAGTCGGTTGCACTAAAATGGCTGTCGGGTACTTCGTTTTCTATATCGCTAATTAGTTGTTCTAAAATAACCGTTACCTCACTTTCAGGCACATTTACAGGCACGCCAGATACTTCAATATGATCGTTATGGAAGTTAGCAAAAACAAAGCCTGTGTGCTCCAAATCGGACTGCACACTTTTTATACAAGCCATTTCTTGTTGCGATAAAAATACCAATACAGGAAACAATAATTGTTGGCTCACAGCTTCCTTAATAGTCATATGTTTTAAAAAGTTTTCATACAAAATACGGCAATGCGCTCGATGCTGATCTATAATAAGCATCCCAGACTTTATAGTACTAACAACGTATTTATTGTGCAGTTGGTATGTTGTTTGCTTCTTATCCAATTCTGAAGCATCTTCAAACATATTACTAGTTTCTTCACCGCTTTCAAAACGCATAGCACGGGCATCTGTTTGGGCCTCTGTGCCACTGGCATCCAAATCTAAATTGGTATACAATCCTTGCCAACTGGAGCCCTTATCTTTTTTAAACTTGGGTGCAAAGCTTTGTTTAGAAGCGGTTTCTTCGGCAAAGGGATTAAAGCTTCTATCCACCTCAATACTGGGCGCCTTGGCTTGTTTATTTTCGAAATTATAAGGCGTATCAAAATTCGCGTCGCGATCAAAATCCAATACTGGCGCAATACTAAACTGACCCAAACTATGCTTTACTGCCGATCTTAAAATAGCGTATAAGGTATGTTCATCGTCAAACTTAATTTCAGTTTTAGTAGGATGAATATTAATATCTATAGTTTCCGGATTTACAGTTAAATCTAAAAAATAACTAGCATGAGCTCCATCTTTTAGTAGGCCTTCAAAAGCTGCATTAATGGCGTGATTTAAATAGGCACTTTTAATAAACCGATTGTTTACAAAAAAGAATTGTTCGCCTCGGGTTTTTTTGGCATACTCTGGTTTACCTACAAACCCCGAAATGGTTAAAACCTCTGTGGTTTCGTTAACAGGCACCAACTTTTCGTTGGTTTTACTGCCAAAAATATTAACAATACGTTGCCTAAAATTACTTTCGGGTAGGTTAAACGATTCGCTACCGTTATGATACATAGAAAACTGAATACCAGGATGCGCTAATGCAACCCGGTGAAATTCATCGATAATATGCCGGAGTTCCACAGCATTCGATTTTAAAAAATTACGTCTGGCGGGAATATTAAAAAATAAATTTTTTACCGCAACCGATGTGCCTGTTGGGGTTACAACGGCTTCTTGAGACTCCACCGTGCTTCCCGCTATAACAATATGGGTACCTACTTGATCTGTTTCCTGTTTGGTTTTTAGTTCTACATGTGCAATGGCCGCTATACTCGCTAAAGCCTCGCCACGAAATCCTTTGGTACGTAGCTGAAACAAATCGTTTGCCGCTTTTATTTTAGAGGTAGCATGCCGTTCAAAACTAAAACGGGCATCGGTAACGCTCATCCCAACACCATTGTCTATTACTTGAACCAAGGTTTTTCCAGCATCCTTAAGAAGCAATTTAATTTCGGTGGCTTGCGCATCTATAGCATTTTCTAAAAGTTCCTTAACTACCGAGGCTGGCCGTTGTACAACTTCGCCCGCTGCTATTTGATTGGCAACATGATCGGGTAATAACTGAATAATATCTGCCATCAGTTTTAAGAAAAGAATATGGATAAATCGAAACCAATAATAAGCAAGAATATAAACAGTAAAATTGCTATTATTAGTAAAACACGTTTGTTTGCTTGCGTGTCTGCGTTATGCTTAAAATCATCTAAAGCCGTGTTTATTTTACCTTTTAACCCGCCAGTGCTTCCAACCGTTGTCCTAAAATCGTCGAATTTATGTTTTATTTCGTACGGGTTTCCCTCGCCTTTGTAGTAACGCGGGGTATATTCGTATCGTTTATTTTTTCGCTTCCCAAAAACTCCCATTAGTTCTGTTTTACTCGTAGCGACTTAACCAAAAAATCACTATTAAAATTACAATTAAAGCTAGGATTAAAAAGGTAGGGCTAGTAAAAAGATTAATTTTTCGCTTTCTAGTGTCCTTTAAACCACGCCACTGGGTTTTAAAATCGGTAGGTTCCTGTTTTACAGCTTCCGACTGAAATTGCGGTTTGTAACTAAAGCGTTTGTTCTTTTTTGCCAAGGTGTACCGTGTTTTCTTGCTTCTGATTCAAAAATACAGAATTTACAAGGATTTTAAACAGCTATATTGCCAAAAATTGTTAACATTTGGCGCAGTCTAGCACCGCTGCCCTTTTACGAAGAAATAATAAGAACCGTTGTTTAAAACGTATTTAAATGCGCCATTTTTATAGCAGCAATGGCGGCTTCCGTTCCTTTATTGCCGTGTTTCCCACCAGACCTATCTATGGATTGCTGCAGGGTATTATCTGTAAGTACACAAAATATGACTGGTGTATTATGCTGTACATTTAAATCTTTTATCCCCTGTGCAACGCCTTCGCAAACAAAATCGAAATGTTTGGTTTCTCCTTGTATAACACTACCAATAGCTATTACCGCATCTACAGGTTGTTGCTGCATTTTTTTACAGCCAAAAATAAGCTCGTAACTGCCTGGCACATTCCAACGGATAATATTTTTTTCGGCAACATGGTGTTGCAGCAAGGTTTCTAGAGCGCCCTTATAAAGGTTTTCTGTAATGGAATCATTCCATTCTGAAACAACAATCCCAAACCGAAAATTTTTCGCATTTGGGATTGACGCTTTATCGTAAACCGATAAATTTTTATTTTCTGTAGCCATATGTAGGATTGCTTAATTGCTTGCCAATGCTTCGGCCTTACCAATAAAAATATCAATATTGGTGCCTTCTTTAGACGACGGATAATTTTCTTTTATGGCTTTAAAGTGCTTTAAAGCTACCTCTGTTTTCCCTAAATCCATGGCAGTTAAACCGGCCTTGTACAGAAACATCGGTGTTGTAAATTCATTGGAACGCATTTTTGCTGCTGCTTCATAGTAGCTTAATGCATCTTCCTGCTGATTTAATTGTACAAAGGCATCGCCAATACATCCTTTCGCCATAGGCGCTAGTATTTCGTCCTCCCCAGAAAAATCGCTTAAAAAGGCAATAGCGTTTTTGTAATCTTTCATGTTTAAATAGGCCATTCCTGCGTAATAATTAGCCATATTAGCAGCAGGCGTTCCGCTGTATTCCGAAATAACATCCAACATTCCAAATTTCCCTTCGCCACCATTTAAAGCTAAATTGAATAACGAATCTTTTTCAGTGGTTGCATTAATTGCGTCGTTGTAATATTTCTGGGCTTGGTACATATCATTCATAGCCTCCGTTTGTTTTGGTTTTGCTACAAACTCGTTAAAACCTAAATACCCTAAAACCACGGCAGCTACAACACCAATAATAATAAAAATATATTTTTGATTGCTAATAACCCAATCCTCGGTTTTGGAAGCACTTTCATCCAATGTATTAAAAACTTCTGCCGTAGTAGATTGCTCTTCTACTTGATTTTGTTTTTCTTGCTTGGTTTCTGGTTTATATCCTCTTTTCTTGTACGTTGCCATATAGTCTTAATTAATGCGCCGCAAAAATATAATTTTTCTTTATATTTAAAAGCCTATTTATTTGTTATTTTTTGAATAATTTGCACCTTCTTAACCTAAATCGGTATTTAAGTTCCAAAACCTATGATTCTGAAATCGCTTTCAATGATTAATTACAAAAACTTTGATGAACGTAGTTTTGTATTTAACAATAAAATTAACTGCTTTGTTGGAAACAATGGCGTGGGTAAAACAAATATCCTAGATGCTATTTACCATTTATCCTTTGGGAAAAGCTATTTTAATCCTGTGGCTTCACAAAATATAAAACACGAAGCTGCCTTTTTTGTCATAAATGGAACCTACGAAAAAGAGCAACAAACCGAAAAAATTGTAGTAAGTTTAAAACGCGGACAAAAAAAAATTATAAAACGAAACGGCAAAATTTACGATAGGTATAGCGACCATATTGGCTTTTTACCACTTGTAATTATTTCCCCAGCGGATAGCGACCTTATTATTGAAGGTAGCGCTACACGCCGAAAATTTATGGATGGTGTTATTTCCCAAAGTGACAAACACTATTTGGACGCGCTTTTAAAGTATACTAAAACGCTTACCCAACGCAATTCGCTCTTAAAATACTTTGCGCTAAACAGGACTTTTAATCAGGATACTTTAGAAGTTTACAACCTACAATTAGAGCAATACGGCCAAATTATATACGAAAAACGCCAAGCCTTTTTAGAAACATTTATTCCTATTTTTAAAGCACGCTACCAAGCTATAAGTAGTGGCAACGAAACCGTTAACTTACTTTATGAAAGCCACTTAAGCACCAATAATTTAAACAACCTTTTAACTAACGCCCTGCAAAAAGATAGAGCCCTGCAGCACACCAGTGTTGGGATTCATAAAGATGATTTGGTGTTTAATATTGAAGACCATCCCATTAAAAAATTTGGCAGCCAAGGCCAGCAAAAATCATTTCTAATTGCGTTAAAATTGGCACAATTCGACTTTATTAAAACAAAAAGCCAAGTAAATCCTATTTTGCTTCTAGATGATATTTTTGATAAATTAGATGCCCAAAGGGTTACACAAATTATTAAATTAGTGAACGACGAAAATTTTGGACAGCTTTTTATTAGCGATACGCATGCGGACCGTACAGAAGCCGTTATACAACAAGTGCACCAAACCTACCAAATGTTTAAACTTTAAAATACACGTACCATGAAAACCAACGCAACACTACTTATTCTTGCCACCTGCCTCCTTTTTAGTTGTGCCAAAAATCCCGAGTCGTATTTGGAGCATTTGGAAGGTTATTGGGAAATAGATGAAGTTACTCTAAAAAATGGTAGCACCAAAAAATACAAATACAATGATACTATCGATTTTATTAGTTTAGAGGACTCTTTAACTGGCGTTAGAAAAAAACTTAAACCTAACTTTATGGGAACCTTCGAAACCTCAAAAAGTTCCGAAACATTTCAAATTAAAATTGAAAACGATAGTGTTAACATGTACTATAACACACCTTTCGATTCCTGGAAAGAAACCGTTTTATTTGCAAATAAAAATCAGCTAAAAGTAATAAACAAAAACGATGCTGTATTTTTATATAAACGATATATTCCGCTGGACATTAATTAACCTAACAGCATGCTGTAATAATAGAACCCATGACCAAACGCCACAATGAAAATTTAAGTCTTGCCGACGTTTTAAAAGAGTTTGTAGAAACTAATAGACTAGAAAAGGGCTTGGACGCCGTAAATGTTCAAGACGCCTGGAAACAGATGATGGGTAATGGTGTAAATAATTACACAACAGCCATTCAGCTAAAAAACGATACTCTTTTTGTAAAATTAAGTTCCAGCGTACTTCGGGAGGAGTTAAGTTATGGTAAGGCCAAAATAATTAATATGTTAAACGAACATTTAGGGAAAGAGCTTATTAAAAAGTTGGTTTTACAATAAGTACCACAGTACTAATAAACCGCTCAAAACAAAAAAAATCCCGCATATTGCGGGATTTTTTATTAGCTAAAAGTTACTTATTCTTTTACTAGTTTAATAACACTACTGGCTAAATTAGACTGTACTTTTAAGAAGTACATACCAGATGCCATACCAGACAAATCGATGGCCGTTGTTTGTGCGGTATTTTTTAAATTTAGCGACAGTACCACACGACCGTTTATATCCATAACGTCTGCTTTCATTAAATCTAATGCGCCTACATTCTTCAAATTGAAGATTCCTTGAGATGGATTTGGAAACACGCGTAAGCCAGATTCCAACGCATCAAAATTGCTAACAGATAGCGGGTACAAGCAATTGTATATGGTAATATCGTCTATATACCAACCTATTAAACCATTACAGCCATCTGTTCCCATGTCAAATCGGAATTGAATAGTTGCTCCCGCACCAAAGTTTGGAAGTGCAGACAGATTAATAATACTCCTACCCCAGCTTCCCGCCGTTGAGCCTTCATCTGCTCCCGTGAATGCATCTTGTCCAGACATTGGGTTATCGTTTCCTTCTCTAAACGAATTAATAGTTGCATTATACGCATTGGCAGTAAAAGCAGTAACTGGCAACAAAAGCCACTCGGATGTGTTGTTTAAACGATATTTTATATTTCCACCGTCCCAGCCACCTTCTGTGGCAATGTAGTGAACAAATGAAAGCTCTATAGTACCCGTTGTATAAGAGTCGGGAATTGAAATTTCAGGACTTTGCAGACTTATAATTCCGTTTTGCATGGAAGAACTGCAATTACCATTAACAGGATCTACTCCAAAAGCAGCTTGACCAGCACGACCGTCTGGTAAATTGCCTGTTACCACCCAGTCTCTAGATTCCCAAGAATTTGGATTGGAAGGTAATTGCTGTAAGGTCCAAGCACCCAAACCAGATTCCCAATTTTCAGCATAAATTGGGTTGGTAGTTGCTGCCTCGCACGGATCTGCTACCGCCTCTAAAATTGGTTGGAAATTGCAGGATTCTGGCGCCATACGCAACTCTACCGCCATTAAGGTTTTACTTAACTCTAAAAAATCGGCTTCTGTTATAACCTCATCTGAAGGGCCCACAGCATTTGCTTCTGTAGTTAAACCCTCTAAATTAACACCCATTAAATCGGTGCATGACGCTTCCAATGCATCGGCCAATGTGGCAAAATCGCTGGTAGCTGTTAAATACGTACTTTGTGCACGCCAAAAAATGTGTGCGGCTTTTGTTAAACCAATTCCATTTACAGTCTGACCATTGTAAGTACCACCATCTACCAAAAGTGCGTAAGCATGGTTAGGAATACCCGAATTGGAATGAACACCACCCCCGTCACTGGTGCTACAACGGTAGTTAAAATCAGAAACTTTCCCTGGATGCCCGTTACATTGCGGATTCCACATATCGCGAATGGCACCACCAAAAGCTGTGGCATCCTCGCCAATACGCCAGCGATCGGAGCTAGCACAACCTGTTCGTAACGCTAAACTTTCATCTTCGTCTTGGTAAGCGTTAATTAAATCGACTGTTTCGCCCCAAATATCCGAGAAGGATTCGTTTAGTGCACCAGATTGCCATGCATAAATTAAACCACTCGTATACTCGGTATAAGCATGACCCCATTCGTGTGCAATAACATCATCCGAAGCGGTACCGTTACAGTAATTGGCTGTTACACCATTCCAATTTGCATTCGGACAATTTATGTTGGGATTATTATTAATGGTTCGCATTTGGGCGTCGTTGTTATCGTACGATACAAAGCCGAAAACATTATTGAAAAAGTTGTAAACATGTCCAGAAGCAATAACTTCATTGCGTTGCCAAATGGTTAAATTACCGGGTAATGCATCGCCTTCTTGCCATACCAAATTACTTGTATTACCCTCGTAAACACGGCGGTCCATGGCATGTGGCATACCTGTAAATTGTTCAACAAGTAAACCAGTGTGCGCATTTATATGCACATATTCGCGTACATCGGCATTATTTCGTACCTCCACTTTATATACTAAAAAACTAGCGCCTAAATTATTTTGCACCAAGCCTTTTTGAAAAACCATTAAATCCGTTTTAAAGGCAAATACTGGCTGCCCGGAATAATTTATATCTTGTTTGTTAACTAAATTAATAGCTATGTTGTTGGCTTCCTGTAAGGATATGGTAGGCGTAGCATTTACCTTAATATTGGTAATGTAATTTCCGTTTACAGCGGTTAATTGCTTGTTAGCATTAAAATGAAAACGCAACTGACCATCAAACACCGGAACAGCTTGATGATATTGCTGAAACGTAACGCGCTGTAACCCATAACTATCTGGTTTGGATGTTTCAATTTGAAAATCTGTAACAGACAGGTTGTTGGCAAAAACAGCTGCATAGGTTTCCATAAATGCTATGGCCTTAGCCTCCAACGTAGCACCAGGTAACGTTAAGGGCTTATTGGCAGGAAACTTTATAAACTCTGGTACACCCGATTGTGTATTTAAGGTAATACTGGCATCGGTTTGTTTTTGAAGCGTATTGAGCGCCTCTGTTGCATGTTGCGCCCATAATAGTCCGCTACAAAGAAAATAGGCTATTAGTAGGTAATTTTTTTTTAACATAGTTTATTATTTATGAAGGTCAAAGATACATTAATACCAAAAAAAAAGCCTAAAATATCAATTATTTTAGGCTTTTTGTCATTTCATTTATGTTTTAAAACATCTCGCGTCCCGAAAAATGGAAGGCGCTTTCTATGGCAGCATTCTCGTCGCTATCGCTTCCATGTACGGCGTTTTCGCCCATTGAGGTCGCATATAATTTTCGAATAGTACCCTCTGCAGCATCTGCAGGATTAGTTGCACCAATTAAGGTTCTAAAATCTTCCACTGCATTTTCCTTTTCTAAAACTGCCGCTACAATAGGACCACGTGTCATGAACTCCACCAGCTCGCCAAAAAATGGACGCTCGCTATGAACGGCATAAAAAGCCTCGGCGTCTGCTTTTGTCATTTGTGTTTTTTTCAATGCTACTATTCTAAATCCTGCAGCATTAATTTTTTCTAAAATTGCGCCAATGTGACCGTTTTCAACCGCATCTGGCTTAAGCATGGTAAATGTTCTGTTTGTTGCCATTCTTTTTAATTATTTTCTATCGTTTACAATTATTTTCCGAAAACGCAACGTCCTCATTAGGCATACGCTTCGTTAAAATTTCGTGCAAAAGTAACGTATTTCTTCATAAAAACCATACAATCCGTTCGTAAAATATTGTATATTCGTTGCCTATGAAAACAGACGCTATTTTAAAGATAAAACAGTACTTAAATACACCTCAAAAAATTGTAATTGTTCCACACAAGAATCCAGACGGCGATGCTATTGGTGCCTCATTGGGTTTGTTTCACTTTTTAAAAACACAGGAACAAAACCCAGTTATTATAGCGCCTAATGATTATCCCGAGTTTTTAAAATGGATGCCTGGAGATTCCGAAATTTTAAAATATGATACCCAAACAGGTATTTGTACGCAACTAATTAACGCCGCGACACTTATTTTTACCTTGGATTTTAATGCCTTGGACCGAGCAGGCGATATGGCCCCATTGTTAGACGCTAGCAAGGCCATAAAAATAATGATTGACCACCACCAACAACCAGACACCTATGCTACGTTTATGTATTCGGATGTTAGCATGAGCTCTACCTGCGAAATGGTTTTTAACTTTATAGACATGCTTGCTGGAAAACAGCACATTACCGCGGATATTGCCACCTGCCTTTACACGGGTATCATGACAGATACCGGGTCGTTTCGTTTTGCCTCAACCACTAGCCAAACACACCGAGTTATAGCCTTTTTAATGGACCAAGGAGCCCAAAATAGCGCCATACATAATGCCGTTATGGACGCCAACAGCTACAACCGGATGCAACTGTTAGGGCAAGCTTTAACCAATTTAAAGCTATTGCCAGAATTTAATACAGCTTACATTACTCTAACCCAAGAGGAGTTAAATAAACATCATTTTCAAAAAGGTGATACCGAAGGCTTTGTTAACTACGCGCTATCTTTGAAAAACGTTATATTTGCAGCTATTTTTATTGAAGACAAGCCTAACAATATTATAAAGATATCATTGCGTTCTAAAGGAGATTTTTCCGTTAATGCATTGGCTAGAACACATTTTAATGGTGGCGGACACACCAATGCAGCAGGTGGTAAAAGCGAATTAAACTTATCTGAAACCGTTGAAAAATTTATTAGTATATTACCAGCCTATAAAGACGCCCTTCAAAATGACTAACTATTTATACTTATTTTTTTTAGTGCTAACAGTTGCTGCTTGCAAATCGCCAGAGGCCAGAAAACCTGTTTCAGCCAAATCGGGCTCCTTTATAGACCAATCAGTCGCCCGTAACATTGAATTAAACGAGCGCGAACATGCGGTTTTCGAGCAATTAATGCAAGCCGATACAACAACCAAATACATAGCTTCCAACTCGGGCTTTTGGTATGCTTACCAAACACAGGTAGCCGACTCCCTTATAACACCACAATTTGGAGATAAACTTACCTTTGAATACCACGTAACAGATATTGCTGGTAATACCATATATAGCAAAGCAGATTTACAGCCACAAACGTATATTATGGACAAACAAGAACTGTTTACAGGATTGCGTGAAGGCTTAAAACTAATGCGTGCAGGCGAAACAGTTACTTTTTTATTTCCGTCGCAAAAAGCCTATGGTTACTATGGTGATGAAAACAAAATTGGAACCAATGTTCCTTTAATTTGTGAGGTAACCTTGCACAGCATAACCAGATCAGAATCTAATTAAATTTACAATAACAACCCTTTAAAAATTAAAAATGAACACGTTAAAACATACCATGAAATTAGTTTTGTTGGCACTATTAGTAAGCTTTACCTCTTGCAGCCAACAATATCCAGATTTAAAAGAAGGACTTTATGCCGAGTTTGTAACCAACAAAGGTACCATGGTAACAAAATTATTTTATGATAAAGTACCCGTTACCGTTGCTAATTTTGTGGCGTTAGCCGAAGGCACACATCCAGATGTTTCTAGCGAATTTGCAGGAAAACCGTATTACGATAGCTTAACTTTTCATAGAATAATTGATAAATTTATGATTCAAGGTGGCGATCCTACAGGCACTGGATCCGGTAGTCCAGGCTACAAATTTACAGACGAATTTAACCCAGATTTAATGCATGACAAATCCGGCATCCTATCAATGGCTAATTCTGGACCAAATACCAATGGCAGTCAGTTTTTTATAACCGAAGTACCTACACCACACCTAGACAATAAACACGCCGTTTTTGGTGAAGTTGTAATAGGTTTAGACGTATTAGATACTATTTCAAATGTTCAAGTAGAACCGGGCAGCAACAAACCACTTGAACCTGTTATAATTAACAAGCTAAACATAATTCGTAAAGGTGCAGAAGCCAAAGCGTTTAACGCCGCGCAGGTTTACAAAGAGGAATTACCAAAAGTACTTGAAAAGCAAGAAGCCTTAAAAGAAGCCGCACGTTTAAAAGCTAAAGAGTCGGCGCAAGCAGCCGCAGACGCCTTTGTTGCTAAATATGAAAATTTAGGAACGGTAAAAAAATTAGACACAGGTGTTGTCATGATTTTTATGGAAGAAGGTGCCAATACCAAACCATCTAACATGGACAAAGTTCTAGTAAACTATGCGGGCTTTTTTGAGGATGGCCGTTTATTTGATACCAGTTGGGCCGATGTGGCGAAAGAAAATAACGCATACAATCAGCAACGCGACGCAGCAGGCGGTTACCAACCATTTGCTATGATTTATAATGAAACAGCTAGGTTGGTACCAGGTTTTAGAGAGGCCATGTTAAATATGAACGTTGGTAACAAGGCAAAAGTATTTATTCCATCCTATTTGGGTTACGGCGAAAATGGCTCTGGTCCTATTCCGCCTAACACAAACCTAATTTTCGATTTAAAAATTGAAGGCATCCAAGGACAATAAAAAACAAGCGTCCATTTATTTTTAAATTAAAAAAGCCGCATTTCAGCAAAAAGAAATGCGGCTTTTTAGTGCGTAAAGCAAAAGCATTACGCTACTTGTTCCGGGATATTCTTTAAAATTTCAAGAACAAATTTCCAATATTTTTGAGCCGATGATATCTGGGCACGTTCATCTGGGGAATGCGCACCTTTAATATTAGGACCAAAACTAATCATGTCCATATCTGGATAGTTCTGCCCTAAAATACCACATTCCAAACCAGCATGGCAAGCCGCCACATGTGGTTTTTTACCATTCATTTCTACATATAAATTTTCTAAAACTTTTAAAATCTTGGAATCCATATTAGGTGTCCACCCAGGATAATCGCCAGAAAATGTAACCTCACAGCCTGTTAACTCAAAAGTTGCCCGCAGGGTATTGGCCAAATCCCATTTCGAGCTCTCCACCGAGGAACGCGTTAAACACGCTATTTCAATATTGCCGTTAGCAATAGTTACGCGTGCCAAGTTGTTGGATGTTTCAACCAAACCAGGAATATCGGCACTCATACGGTACACACCATTTAAGGCCGCATAAAGCGCTCTTGTTACACCTTCTTGCACGCCTAAATCCATAATTTTTTCTGGCGCTTCTACTTTTAAAACCTCAATTATTAAATCGGGTTCCATAGTTTTTAATTCCGTTTTTATTGCTTCAGCCATGTCGCGCATGTCTGTTTCAAAAGCCGCTTCATGTATAGTATCAATAGCTACAATAGCCTGACTTTCTCTTGGAATAGCATTTCGAAGGCTACCGCCTTTTAAATTAGAGATACGCAGCCCAAAATTTTCGAAACCATCAAATAATAACCGATTCATTATTTTATTGGCATTACCCAGCCCTTCGTGAATTTGCATACCCGAATGGCCACCTTGTAATCCTTTAACGGTAATTTGGTACCCCGATTTAAATTCGGGTGTTTCCTCTTCTTTGTAATCTCTTCTGGCGGTAATATCTACGCCACCGGCACAGCCAACACCTATTTCGTCGTCTTCTTCTGTGTCTAAATTCAAAAGAATTTTACCTTCTAATAAGCCGCCTTTTAAACCCATGGCACCTGTCATACCTGTTTCTTCATCAATGGTGAACAAGGCTTCCAATGCCGGATGATCAATTGTTGTACTCTCTAAAATAGCCATTATAGTAGCTACTCCTAAACCGTTATCTGCACCTAAGGTAGTGCCTTTAGCGCGCACCCAATCGCCATCTAAATACATGTCAATACCTTGTGTATCAAAATCGAACGTAGTGTCGTTATTTTTTTGATGAACCATATCCAAATGCGATTGCATAACAATTGGGGTTCTGTTTTCCATACCAGGTGTAGCCGGTTTTTTTATAATTACGTTGCCAACCTCATCCTCTATAGTTTCTAAACCTAGTTTAGTTCCAAAATCCTTCATAAAAGCAATAACACGTGCTTCTTTTTTTGAAGGTCGTGGTACAGCATTTAAATCGGCAAATTTATTCCATAAAACTTTAGGTTCTAATTCTCGTATTACTTCGTTCATAAGTATATTTTTAAAGAGTTACAAAGGTACTTATATTGTGTTGAGTAATAAAACAATTCCTTATTTTTGAGTTATGCAAAAAAACGTGAAAAAATACGTGGCGCTTGCCCTCATACCTCA
This sequence comes from Bizionia sediminis, assembly GCF_042684585.1. Taxonomy (NCBI): domain Bacteria; kingdom Pseudomonadati; phylum Bacteroidota; class Flavobacteriia; order Flavobacteriales; family Flavobacteriaceae; genus Bizionia; species Bizionia sediminis. The sequence continues at coordinate 323,778 of NZ_JBHULS010000001.1, read as the reverse complement.
AGTTATAGTAACTTCGCTACTTTCTGAATATCCGCAGTTTGTTGAAACATTTTACAGCACAGGTGTGTATCCTTATCTAGCCACCCTATCGCGTTACGTTTTTGGATGGGTTCCGTTTTCTGTAGGCGACATCATGTATTTAATAGGTATTGTTTTAATTGTAAGATGGCTTCTTTTAAATAGAAAACACCTGTTAAACAATAGTTTAGAATGGCTAACAGATGTGGTAGCAACCCTTTCTGTAGTGTATTTTGCTTTCCATATTTTTTGGGCATTTAATTATTACCGACTGCCACTGCATAAAAATTTAAATTTAGAAGCTAGTTATACCACGGAGGCGCTGTTGGAAGTAACCAATAAATTAATCACCATTTCCAATAATTTACACAAAGAATTGGAGCCCAACGATAGTTTAATGGTAGTGTTACCTTACTCCAAAACAGACATTTTTAATTTGGCTCCAGAAGGTTATAAAGCCCTACAAAACCAGTTTCCAAATTTGGCTTATAAGCCTACTAGTGTTAAAATGTCGCTTTTTAGTTTGCCATTAACCTATATGGGATTTAGTGGGTATTTAAACCCGCTAACCAACGAAGCACAAGTAGATAAGCTTATTCCGGTATATAAATTCCCCACTACGGTTTCGCATGAAATAGCGCATCAATTGGGTTATGCCGCCGAAAACGAAGCCAATTTTATTGGTAGCCTAGCGGCCATGTCTCACCCCGACCCCTATTTTAAATATTGCGGCTACACGTTTGCCTTAAGACATTGTTTATACGAAATTTACAGACGAGACCCGGAAACATACAACACCTTATTACCTAACATAAGAACAGGCATTTTAAAAAACTATCAAGAAGTACAAGACTTTTGGCGCAGTTACCAAAATCCGCTTGAACCGCTATTTAAAACAACCTATAACTCTTTTTTAAAGGCTAATAACCAACAAGGTGGCATGAAAAGCTACAGTTATGTGGTGGCTTTGTATGTTAATTATTTTTTGGAATCCTAAACAAAATGTTAAATAGCTTTAGGAATGAAACATTCAAAATCCATATTACCTATATTTAGGATTTTAAAATGTCAACCAAAATTTAACAATGAAAAAATTAATCTTTCTCCTGTGTCTGTTTTACGGCATTCCGTTGCTAGCACAAAATTATTTTCCTAAAAACGATGGCGTAAAAGCAGAAAACAACAACTACCATGCTTTTACTAATGCAACTCTGCATATTTCGCCCACCGAAACCATTACAAATGCAACCTTACTAATTAATAAAGGTAAGGTAGTGGCAAGCGGTAAGCGTGTTAGTATTCCAGAAAACACAACCGTAATTAATGTGGAAGGCAAACATATTTATCCATCGTTTGTGGACATTTACACCACTTTTGGAACTAAAACCCCTACCCGAGCTACACGATCTAATAGTCCGCAGTACGATGCTGGCAGAGAAGGATATTACTGGAACGACCATATAAAACCAGAACAAAACGCTATTGAATCTTATGATTTTGATGCAGAAAAAGCAACCGAATTACGGGAGGCTGGTTTTGGTGCTGTAAATACATTTATACCCGATGGTATCATGCGCGGTACAGGCAGTTTAATTGCACTTTCGCCAAGTGGAACCGATGCTGAACGCATTTTATCAGACCGCTCTGCACAGTATTTATCTACACAAAAAAGTGTGGCCTCACAACAAGCCTACCCCACGTCGCTAATGGGTGCCATGGCGTTAATACGGCAAGTAAATTATGATGCCGACTGGTATGCCAAGGGCTTATCGGAAACAAAGGACCGCTCGTTAGAAGCTTTCAATAACAATCGAGATTTAGTGCAAATTATAGAAGCTGGTAGCAAATTAAACAGTTTGCGTTTAGATAAAGTTGGAGACGATGTAAACACCCAATATGTTATAGTGGGTGGTGGCGATGAGTACGAGCTTATAAACGCTATAAAAGCAACCAATGCCTCGTTTATAATTCCAATCGACTTTCCAGATGCTTTTGACATGGAAGATCCAATTATGGCCAACACAGCTAGTTTAGCCGACATGCGTGAGTGGAATCAAAAACCAAGTAACCCTGCTGTGCTTTACAAAAATGGTGTTCCTTTTGCGCTAACAGTGCATAATTTAAAAAAAGCATCGGAATTTATGCCAAATCTTCAAAAAGCCATAGAATATGGTTTGGAGGAAACAGCTGCATTGGCTGCCTTAACAACCATACCGGCAAAAATTATAGGAAAAAGTGACGTATTGGGTAGTTTAAAAAACGGGGCGTATGCTAATTTTCTAATTACTTCTGGTCCTATTTTTGATAAAAAAACTACGTTATACGAAAACTGGGTTTTAGGTAACAAACACGAAATTGTACCTATGGATACCAAAGACCTTCGTGGTACGTATGAATTACAAGTAGCAGGAACAACCTACGATCTGGAAATTTCTGGCGAAATTACCAAACCAAAAGCGCGTGTAAAAACAGAGGCCCAATCATTAGGCACAAAAATTAGCCTCTCTGATAATTGGTTAGCTTTAACATTTTCTAGTACAGACAGCACCAAGCAAGATTTTATAAGACTCTCTGCCAAAATAGCCCAAACAGCATCCATTAGCGGCACCGCAATTTTACCAAATGGAACCGAAACAACTTTTTTTGCCAAGAAATTAGTGTCTGAAACGGATAAAAAAGACGACGCCACAGAAAAAGATGCTTCCAACAATTCAGAATCCGAAATAAAGCTATTTCCAGTTACCTACCCTAATGAAGCTTACGGATACACAAATAAACCAAAACCACAAACCATTTTATTCCAAAATGCAACAGTATGGACCAACGAGTCGGCTGGCATTTTAAAAAACACCGATGTACTCGTTAAAGATGGTAAAATTGCTAAAATAGGTACCAACCTAAAGGCAGGAAATGCCCTTGTAGTTGATGCCACAGGAAAGCATATAACCTCGGGTATTGTGGATGAGCACTCGCATATTGCTACAGCAGCTGTTAATGAAGCTGGGCAAAACTCCACGGCCGAAGTAAGTATTGAAGATGTTATAGACTCGGACGATGTTAACATATACCGAAACCTAGCTGGCGGTGTTACCACCATACAAATACTACATGGGTCGGCAAATCCCATCGGAGGCCGTTCTGCCATTATTAAGTTAAAATGGGGCGAATCTCCTGAAAATTTAATTTTTCCAGACAGTCCAAAATTTATAAAATTTGCCTTGGGCGAAAATGTAAAACAATCTAATTGGGGCGATTACGCCCGGTCGCGTTTTCCTCAAACCCGTATGGGCGTAGAGCAGGTTTATAAAGACTATTTTTTACGTGCTAAAAATTACGATGCTTTAAAGAAAAGTGGTAAACCTTTCCGCAAAGATTTAGAATTAGAAACCCTTGCCGAAATTTTAAACGAAGAACGTTTTATTAGCTGTCATTCGTACGTACAAAGCGAAATTACGATGCTTATGCGTGTTGCAGAGGCGTTTAATTTTACCATAAATACCTTCACCCATATTTTGGAAGGTTATAAAGTAGCCGATAAAATGAAAGCCCATGGCGTAGGAGCCTCTACTTTTAGCGATTGGTGGGCATATAAATATGAAGTAAATGACGCCATTCCATACAACGCAGCCATACTACATGAGCAAGGTATTGTAACTGCTATTAATAGCGACGACGCCGAAATGTCTCGCCGATTAAACCAAGAAGCTGCCAAAGCTGTAAAATACGGTGGCGTTTCCGAGGAAGAAGCATGGAAAATGGTCACTTTAAATCCTGCAAAATTACTACATATAGATCATCGTGTTGGCAGTATAAAGGAAGGAAAAGATGCCGATATGGTTATGTGGAGTGGCCACCCTTTATCTGTTTACACCAAAGCAGAAAAAACCTTAATTGAAGGCGCTGTTTATTTTGACATGGCAACCGACAAGCAAACGCGTGAGGCCATGAAACGCGAAAAAAATGAGTTAGCCACCATGATGCTTCAAGCAAAAAATAAAGGTTTAAAAACAAAACCTATTGTTAAGAAAGAAGAAAAACATTTCCACTGCGACACCCTTTAAACATAAAAAAAACAACAATGAATTATATTAAAATATATTTAGTGTGCCTTGCGCTAGTTACTGGAACCTTTGGTTTTGCGCAACAAACACCAGGAAACAAACAAACCACCACCATAGCCATAGTAGGTGCCACTGCGCATATTGGTGACGGAACTATTATAGAAAATGCAACCGTGGTTTTTAAAGACGGTAAAATAGTTTCCGTAGGAAAAAATAACGCTGCTTCTAATACCAACGGCATGACTGTTATAAACGCCGAAAACAAACATGTATATCCAGGATTTATTGCGCCAAATGCCGCTTTAGGTTTGGTTGAAGTAGATGCTGTAAGAGCTTCAGACGACCAAGACGAAGTTGGAAGCATGATACCACATATAAGAAGCATTATAGCCTACAATGCCGAATCGCGTGTGGTGGAATCTATGCGTCCTAACGGTATCTTAATGGCTCAAATAGTACCCAAAGGTGGGCGCATTTCGGGTACCTCCTCGGTGGTACAATTAGATGCATGGAATTATGAAGATGCTTCCATTAAAACCGATGATGCCATTCACCTAAATTGGCCAAGTACGTTTTCTAGAGGTCGTTGGTGGCTTGGCGAACCTGCCGGATTAAAACCAAATAAAAATTACAGCAATCAAATTGCCGAAATGGCATCGTTTGTTAATGAGAGTAAAGCCTATTTAAAGGGTACTAAACAGCCTTTAAACATACCTTTTGAAGCCATGGAAGGCTTATTTAATGGTAAGCAAAAGTTATTTGTACATGTTAATGATGAAAAAGGAATAACCGATGCTGTTTATTTTGCCAAACAGCACGACATAAAGCAGCTTGTTATTGTTGGCGGTGCCGAAGCAAACAAAGTAACAGGTTTATTAAAGCAGCATAATATTCCCGTTTTAATAAACAACCCACATAGCTTACCTGCCAATGACGATCAGGACTACGATATGCCATTTAAGCTTGCCAAACAATTACATGATGCTGGAATACTGGTGGGTATTCAAGTTGGTAATGCCGATAATTTTCAAACACGTAATTTACCATTTTATGCCGGTACCTGCGCTGCTTATGGTATGAATAAAGAGCATGCCTTACAGCTTATTACGGCTAATACTGCAAAAATATTGGGAATAGACGCCTTTGTAGGCACTTTGGAAGTAGGTAAGGACGCTACCTTATTTATTAGTGAGGGTGACGCGCTGGATATGCGAACAAATATACTCACGCACGCATTTATTCAAGGCCGAAAAGTTAGTTTGGAGAGTCACCAAACTGAACTATGGAAACGTTACTCTGAAAAATACAAGAACCAGTAACCAAGCTAACAACTTGTAATAAGGAGGCTGTTTTTAAACAACAGCCTCTTTTTTTTTCTAAAATTGAATTGTACAACCCATATTGGCGTACACATAAAAGCGAATAAACACCCCCCTTTCAATACAGGAGATTTACATCGTAATAATACATAAAGAAAACCCGTCTAAAATAGAAGCGCGTTACTACTGGAGCTACCATTGCATCCCAAATAAGCACATAAAAAACATCTCAAAAATCGATGCTATTTTCTAAATACATTATTTAAAAGCCATTGAAACACGTTACAATCCAATAAATTTATTAACATCAACTATGAAGTCGTTTATAGCCGATAACCAAAAACAAAAAGGCTGCCTAATGTGTTTTTAGGCAGCCTCTTTTTAATTATGGTTTTTAGCTAAAAATTAGCTAAATACAATATGCGTTATTATTAGTTTTTAATAATTCGTACCGTTTGTACGTTTGCATCAATTGTTACTTTTACAAAGTATGCACCAGCTTGTAAATTAGACATATCTAACGCGCTTGACACCGTATTTGGTGCCGTTCTAATAACTTCCTGACCTAACATATTAAACACAGACACGTTTTGAATATTTTGTTCTGCGCGTAACGATAAGGTATTGGTAACTGGGTTTGGAAAGTATTTAAAGCTTGCCAACTCTACCTGATTTACAGCTAATGTTGCATTTTCTACTATACTAAATTTACCAATATGAAAATCATAATCTTCAGAGTCATTAACTGGTCCATCGCTTGCCCAAATAGCAAATTTGATGCTCCCACTATACGCTGATAAATCTGCAACAAACTCGGTACCTGTAACTGCTGGTTGGTTACCCACATTCCAAGTGGTTAGGTTTGTCCAGGTAGCACCATCATCTGTGGTTACTAATAGTTGTACTTCATCGTCACTACCCATGGAATCGGTATCAGTAGGCGTACTAATACCTGACGTGGTCCAATTAGTTACAGCAACCTCTACAACTAAATTGTAGGCTACATCTCCAGGAATATTATATGTTGGAGATATTAACCATTCTCTATCTACAGCACTATATAAATTAACTGCATTACTATTAATTATATCAGAATTGGCGTTTGTGTAGCCTCTACCAGATCTCCAATCCGATGACCCCAAGCTAGAAGGTCCATCAGCAACTTCGCCAGAACCTGCTTCAGACCAACAATCTGTTGGTGGATTGTTTGTAAAATCTGTTGTAAACGGGAATGTTGAAATGGCGGTACACGCTGTTGTAAAATTTCGTGGGCCATTCCATGTAGAAACGCCATTAGTTGTTCCACAATCCGCTTGAACATAAAATGCATAATCGTTGGAAGCCACTAAATTTGTTGCAACGTATGGGTTTGTAACACCTGTTACTGTTGCATTTCCTGTAAAAGTTCCACCAGCTGTAATATCAACAATTTCAATATTATATAATGTAGCTGTGCCATTTTCAGTCCATCCTAAAGTTGCAGCAGCATCTGTTATATTGGACGCTGTTAAAGCCGTAGGTTCTGGACAAGCAATTGCAGTTGAGAAGGCAAAAGGGCCTACCCAAGCACTGGTATCGCCAGCGCCACAATCTGCTCTAACATAAAATTCATAGTCGTTATCTGGTGTTAAAGACATAGCGACATAAGGATTTGTAACGCCTGTAAAACTAGCCGTTCCTGTAGCAGAGTTTCCAGCTGTAATGTCTACAATTTCGATATCGTATGAAGCTGCCGATCCAGCTTCCGTCCACCCTAATTCAGCGCTAAAAGCTGTTATTGAGGTTGCTGTTAATGCTGATGGCTCTGTACATGAAGGAATTTGTTCCCATGTAACATCATCGATTGAGACAGAGGCATACGTACTTGAATACGACATTTTAAAAGCAAAGTAACTATCTGTATTTACCATGTTAAAATTAACAACATGCTCTGTATGTGTTGTTATTAATGGTATTGTTTGAACGGTTGTAAATGTATTAACATCTGTTGGATCACTCATTCTACCTACTTCCAATGTAACTGATGAAGAACCATAAACAAAGAATTTAAGTCTATGTGTTCCGTTTGGCATATCAAGTAAGCTTGGAGATATAATATATTGTTCTGCTGTAGCTGATGACAAATTACCTGACCTTAAGGCTCTAGAACCTGTATTTACATTGCTAGAACTTGTATAAATATACCCTGATGAACCATTTAAGTTTTCTGACCAACAATCTGGATCTACGTTAGTTGCATAAGACTCAAAACCTTCAACAAAACTACCAGTAGCCTCACAAAGCGTTGTAAAACTAAAAGGGCCTACCCAAGCACTAGTTTCACCACCACCACAATCGGCTTGCACATAATATTCATAACTTGTATTAGCAGTTAATCCTGTAATTGTAAACGGGTTGGTTACACCTGTATTGGTAGCGGTACCAGTTACGGTACCAGCTACGGTTACATCTACTATTTCAACATTCCACAACGTTTCTGCATCTCCTGCTGCCCATGCTAAATCGGCCGTTGTTGCCGTAATATTTGAAGCTGTTAATGCTGATGGCTCTAGACATGAAGGAATTTCTTCTACTGTGAAATCATCCAAATAAATATAATAACCATCTAAACCACCTGATGGTACATGAATAGCTATATAAACATCCCCAGAGTATGCACTCAAGTTAATAGGCTCAATTTCTATGTGAGTTGTATTAGATACTATTGTTAAAGGCATCAACTCCTCTGTAAAATCTGCTGGTGCAGTTCCCGAAGTTGACAATACGACTCTATAGTCGTTAGGTTCAGTAGAGCTTCTAGCTCTTACACTAAATTTTAAACGCTCGTTCCCTGTTAAAGTAAATGGAGGCAATACTAAATAATCATCATTATTACCACCATTATAGTCTGTATACAAACTAGCAGCATTTGAGCCTGAAGTACCATAAGTGTCAAAAGTTTTCCAAAAATCTGTATCTGAGTTATTATTTATATAATTCCAACAGGATGGTAAATCTGGTGTTGAAATTGACTCGAAATCTTCTGTCCAAGGAAAGGTAGTTACTGCATAGCATAACGTGGTAAATTCAAAAGGACCTACCCAAGCACTAGTTTCACCACCACCACAATCGGCTTGCACATAATATTCATAACTTGTATTAGCAGTTAATCCTGTAATTGTAAACGGGTTGGTTACACCTGTATTGGTAGCGGTGCCAGTTACGGTACCAGCTGCGGTTACATCTACTATTTCAACATTCCACAACGTTTCTGCATCTCCTGCTGCCCATGCTAAATCGGCCGTTGTTGCCGTAATATTTGAAGCTGTTAATGCTGATGGCTCTGTGCATGAAGGAATTTCTTCTACTGTGAAATCATCCAAATAAATATAATAACCATCTAAACCACCTGATGGTACATGAATAGCTATATAAACATCCCCAGAGTATGCACTCAAGTTAATAGGCTCAATTGCTTGATGAGTTGTATTAGAAACCGTTGTTAAAGGCATCAACTCCTCTGTAAAATCTGCTGGTGCAGTTCCCGAAGTTGACAATACG
>NZ_JBHULS010000001.1:140913-314748 GCF_042684585.1 Bizionia sediminis | reverse complement strand
AAACCAGCAGCGTTTGAGCTTGAAGTACCATAAGTGTCAAAAGTTTTCCAAAAATCTGTATCTGAGTTATTATTTATATAATTCCAACAGGATGGTAAATCTGGTGTTGAAATTGACTCGAAATCTTCTGTCCAGGGAAAGGTAGTTACTGCCTCGCAAAGCGTTGTAAAACTAAAAGGGCCTACCCAAGCACTAGTTTCACCACCGCCGCAATCGGCTTGCACATAATATTCATAAGTTGTGTTAGCAGTTAATCCTGTAATTGTAAACGGGTTGGATACACCTGTATTGGTAGCGGTACCAGTTACCGTATTGCCAGCAGTTACATTTACTATTTCAATATTCCAAATTGTAGCTTCTCCATTCTCTGTCCAACCTAACTCTGCTGTAGTATCTGTAACTAAACCAATATTTAATGCAGAGGGATCTAAACATACCGGTGGTGCAGCAGAAACGATTGTTGGAGACGTTAAACAAAATCCCCAGAGCCAAGTTCCATTATTACTAGTGTCAATATAATAAAAACGATATTGGAAACCTGCTAATTGTGTAGCGGTAAAACCCGAAATATCTAAAATTGGACTGGTGTATGCGGACACACCAGTACATGTTTGGAAATCAGTGTTATCGGAGTTGCCAGTAAAATTTTGAAGTACTGACCACGTCATTGCGTCTGCATCGTAAACCTCAATACGGAAAGGCTCGCCTAATGACCTGAAAATGTATTCACCACTAACAGAAACCCAATTTTCACCAGCATCATTGGCAGCAGTTAAATCAATAACTGGCGAGGTTAAAATAAGTGTGTCAGATGAACCATTACCAGAAGTATCGTCATCATAAGTAAATGAATTACCCGAAACTGTGGGGTTTGAAATTAAGCCTAATGAATTAAAAGAACCGGTAAGTGTCCATTCTGAATTAGGCCAATTTGCAGCTTGGTTTAATGTTTGAGAAATCCCAAATGAAATTCCCGCAAAAAACATTAAAACAAAAAAGTTAACTGTAATTTTTTTCATAAAATAAAAAATATTTAATTTGTGTTGAATGAATCCTTAAACTTATTAAATTTCCTTCGCTGAAAAAACCAACAGCGCATTTAGTCGTTAATTGTAGGAAAAAAGCCGCTAAACCGTAGATTGAAAAAAAATTAAACATGCTTTTTTAATGACTAACCAGCTTTCAATAGCGTATAATTGGTTGCCGTAAAATAAGCTTGTCGACTACTCTAGGTATTATAATAAATCCAGTGTTGATTTTCGTTTTGGTGTTTCTTGCATCTTAAGTTAAAACCGTAATATTATAAATCCAACGTATCATGAGCAAATTCAAGAGGGCCAGAAATAAAGAAGCATACTTGAACATAATAATGTAAATTTGTGTTTAAAAGGTTTTACAAAAATGTTTATTAAGGAAATTACAAGTACCCAAAACCCGTATATTAAAGAATTGGTCCTTTTAAAAGATAAATCTAGAGCGCGCAAAAAGTCGGGATTGTTTTTAATTGAAGGTACTCGTGAGATTGATTTAGCCCTAAAAGGTGGCTATGATTTGGATACCATTTTATTTTATGCCGAATTATTTTCGGAAGAACAATTACATAAACTAGCAACTGCTGCAATTAAGCGTATAGAAATTTCCAAAGATGTGTATCAAAAATTAGCGCATCGCGATACAACGGAAGGTATTTTGGCTATTGCGAAACCAAAATTACACGCATTAGATTCGGTTATATTACGTACTGAAAACCCCTTAATTTTAATTGCCGAAGCACCCGAAAAACCAGGGAATATTGGTGCCTTATTGCGCACTGCCGACGCGGCAAATGTAGACTTGGTTATTATTGCCAACCCAAAAACAGATTTATACAATCCCAATATTATTCGCTCAAGCGTTGGCTGCGTGTTTACCAACCAAATTGCTACAGGAACGACCACTCAAATTATTCAGTTTTTAAAAGACAAACAAATTCCCATTTACTGCGCAGCCCTACAAGCCTCCGTTGCTTATTACACTCAAGATTATACCAAACCAACCGCTTTGGTTGTTGGTACGGAAGCTACGGGATTAAGTCAGGAATGGCGTGATGCGGCTACGCAAAATATTATAATTCCTATGCAAGGCGAAATAGATTCCATGAACGTATCTGTTGCAGCTGGAATTCTTATTTTTGAAGCGAAACGCCAGCGAAATTTTTTATAACATGCCAATTGTCAGCTTGAGCGCAGTTGAAGACCATAAATTAAATAAATATGTTTTCTGATAACGTTTACATTATTAAATGCTCGGATGATAGCTATTACACTGGGTTTACCAATAATTTGGACAGGCGTATAAATGAGCATATTCACGGAATAAATCAATCTTGTTATACGTTCAAAAGAAGATCTTTAGAAATTCAATTTCAGGAAACGTTCATAGATGTTCTTCAAGCCAAATATTAAAAAAAAATCAAAAGATGGACACACGCCAAAAAAGAAGCATTAATAAATGGTGATTTTGATAAACTTCAAATTCTTTCTGAATGCAGAAATGCCACGCATTATAAATATAATGGTGTTTAAAAACCCCCGAATAAATTGATAGAATACTTTACAGTAATAAACAGGAATCTAGTATTTAGTCTCTATTTTTGCAACTCATTAAAATCACAAAAAAAATCAAACACGAAAATGTTAAAGAACACCTTTGGGATTTAGCTTTTTAAAAATTGGAATTTACCTCTTATGACCGCAACCACCTTATTCTATTTCATAATAGCTATTATTATAATCGATTTTGTAGTCGATAAAATCCTAGATGCCTTAAATGCCAAAAAATACAACGACCCCATTCCTAATGCGTTAAGCGATGTTTACAACGCCGAGGATTACAAAAAATCGCAAGCCTATAAACAGGCCAATTACAAATTTGAGATGTTAAGTTCTACCTTTTCAATTGTTGTAACGCTCGCATTTTTAATTTTTGATGGCTTTGAGTTTATCGATAACCTAGCAAGAGGCTATTCCGAAAATCCGATTATAACCGCCCTTTTGTTTTTTGGTATTATTGTAATTGGAAGCGACATTTTAACCACACCTTTCGCCTACTACCAAACGTTTGTTATTGAAGAAAAATTTGGATTTAATAAAACCACTAAAAGTACTTTTTTACTAGACAAACTGAAAGGGTGGCTTATGCTAATTATTTTAGGAGGTGGTATTTTAGCACTCATTATTTGGTTTTATGAAACAGCGGGGCCTAACTTTTGGTTATATGCCTGGGGCCTAGTAACTGTTTTTACCATTTTTTTAAATATGTTTTACGCCAAACTAATCGTGCCGTTATTTAATAAGCAAACACCGCTAGAAGCTGGTGAACTTCGCGATAAAATTTCGGCTTATGCTAAAACAGTTGGGTTTACTTTAGATAAAATTTTTGTTATTGATGGCTCCAAGCGCAGCACTAAAGCTAATGCATACTTTTCTGGGTTTGGAAGTGAGAAGCGCGTAACCCTTTACGATACGCTTATTACCGATTTAAACGACGATGAAATTGTAGCTGTTTTAGCCCACGAAGTCGGTCATTACAAAAAGAAACATATTATCTTCAATTTGGTAACATCTATTTTGCTTACCGGTATAACCCTTTTTATTTTATCGGTGTTTATATCCAATCCGTTGCTTTCTTTAGCTTTAGGTGTATCGGAACCCAGTTTTCATGCGGGTTTAATTGCTTTTGGCTTGCTTTACAGTCCTATTTCAGAAATTACAGGCTTGCTTATGAATTGGTTTTCACGAAAATTTGAATATCAAGCAGATAATTATGCGAAAACAACCTTTAAAGCCACGCCGTTAATTACCGCGCTTAAAAAATTATCTAAAAATAATTTAAGCAACTTAACACCACATAAAGCCTACGTTTTTGTGCATTATTCGCATCCTACATTACTACAACGCATTACAAATTTAAAAACTTAAGCCGTTTTATTTTGTCGGTTAGCTTTTGGAGGCATCGTGCCAAAAACCCGATCCCAAAAGGTATTGGAAACGCCAAATGCCTTATTGGGGTATTGATAGTGGTGAAGACTATGGTGCAACCACAATTTCTTGAATTTTTTAGGTGGTCGTTTTATGTGCATGGCTCTGTGCACGAAAGAATACAATAAATAACCTACAAAAAAACCTGGAAAAAAACCGAACACTAAATTGGTAATACCTGCCAACCAAAACATAAAATAAAAAAAGGCAAATAATAAACTAGCTAAAATGAGCCCAGGAACTGGGGGCATTAGTAAACGCTGTTCGTCTTTAGGAAAATGATGATGCGCCCCATGCATAATAAAATGAAACCGTTGCGACCACTTTGCTTCGGTTACCCAATGAAAAACATACCTATGCAATATATATTCGGCAAACGTCCAAAAAAACAAGCCACCTAAAAACAAGGCACCAAAATATACCAAAGGTAGCGCCCTAACAAATAAAGCCACATACACCAAACCCATTATTACCAAACCATATACTACAATATTAGCAACGGGACTGGTTTTTGTTAAACGTTCTAAAAATGAATTTGAAAAAATTTGAGCCTGTCCTTCTTTAAAATTAGTACCAACCTCGGGTTTCATAGCTTACATTTTAGTTGTTAGTTATTTAAACAGTAAGGTATTAAAATTTCATTTAAAAGTAAAATTAAGCTTGAAATTCATTTATTTATTAGCGATATTTAGCAAAAATTGACAGATGAGAGATTTAAAATTGATATGGGATTTTAGAGGGCCAGACGCCTTGAAAATAGCTGAACATCATGAAATTCATTTAAAAGAATATATCCAAAACCATAAATTAGATTTAAATATTACTGGATATCAAGCCGAAAACGATATGCATGCCATTGCCTATTTGGTGGTTCCAGAAAATGAGATGAAACCCATTCGCGATGCACTTAAACCACATCGAGGTCAAGTATATACACCTGAACCATGATTATAACTGCCATTATTTTAAGTATAGTTGCCTACTTAATTAAATCCTTAAAACTATATGATTTAATTGCCGGTTATAACACCATGTCTGATGATAAAAAAGCGCAGTATAACATTGAAAAAATAGCTGTATTATACGCCAATACCATGTATGCCATGGCTATAATTATTGTGCTGGGTTACGCGGGCGCTAAAATATGTAACAACATGCAAATTGGTTCTTACACCACCTTAATTGCCGTAGGTGTGGGTGTTCCTTATATGCTTATTCGCGCCAATTCTAAAGATTATAAAAACAAATAAGTACCTAGCTTTATAAAAAGCTGTTTATAGGTGAGTTATTGCAATGCACACCCCAACTAATTATAACTATTAAGAAAGATTGTCTTTGTTAAAATTCAATGTTTTAGAAAACTAAATAAAGCGGCGCATTATAAAAAGATGCTCAATGTTGGCGGAAAAAGCTGTTTTTTAACCATTTACTTGCACAGTAAACCAACAAATCAAGGTTAACGCGAATAATTAGGCGATTCTTTAGTAATGGTAACATCGTGCGGGTGACTTTCATTAATTCCAGAAGCGGTAATTTTTACAAAACGACCAGACTCTTTTAAGGTTTCGACGTTTTTAGCGCCACAATATCCCATACCTGCACGCAAACCTCCTACAAATTGGTGAATGCTTTCATGTAATTCGCCTTTATATGGAACGCGACCAACAATACCTTCTGGCACTAATTTTTTAATATCGTCTTCAACATCCTGGAAATACCGATCTTTACTACCTTGCTTCATGGCTTCCACAGAACCCATACCGCGGTACGACTTAAATTTTCGGCCTTCATAGATAATAGTTTCGCCAGGCGATTCTTTAGTTCCGGCCAATAAAGACCCAAGCATTACCGAGTCGGCTCCTGCAGCCAATGCTTTCGGAATATCCCCAGTATACCGAATACCGCCATCGGCAATTACCGGAACACCGGAACCTTTAATGGCTGCTGCCACTTCTAAAACAGCAGAAAACTGCGGAAAACCAACTCCTGCAACCACACGTGTGGTACAAATTGAGCCGGGTCCTATTCCAACCTTAACGGCATCCGCACCTGCTTCCACTAAATATTTAGCTGCTTCGGCAGTCGCAATGTTACCAACCACCACATCTAACTCTGGAAATTTAGATTTAACTTCTTTTAAAATAGTTACCACGCCTTTGGTATGGCCGTGGGCCGTATCGATAATTATGGCATCTACACCAGCAGCTACCAAGGCTTCCGCACGCTCTAGAGCATCGCCAGTAACACCTATAGCGGCTGCAACGCGCAAACGCCCAAAAGAATCTTTATTTGCGTTTGGTTTTTGTGTTAGTTTGGTAATATCGCGAAATGTAATTAAGCCTATTAGCTTATTATTTTCATCAACAACTGGTAATTTTTCAATTTTATTTTCTTGCAAAATACCTTCGGCATCCTGCAATGAAGTGCCTCTACCTGCAGTAACTAAATTCTCCGAGGTCATAACTTCAACAATTGGTCGGGCATTATTTTTTTCAAAACGCAAATCCCGATTCGTAACAATACCTTTTAAAAAACCGTCGGCATCAATAATAGGAATACCACCAATACTGTATTCGGCCATATTTTGTTTGGCATCGCCAACAACAGCGGTTAAGGGTAATGTAACCGGATCGATTATCATACCGCTTTCAGCACGTTTTACTTTGCGCACCTTAAAGGCTTGCGCCTCAATGGTCATGTTTTTGTGTAATACACCAATGCCACCTTCCTGCGCCATAGCTATAGCCATTTTGCTCTCCGTTACGGTATCCATAGCAGCGGATACAATGGGAACATTTAAGGTTATATTTTTAGAAAATTTAGATTGAATGCTAACTTCGCGTGGTAAAACTTCAGAGAATGCTGGAACTAATAAAACGTCGTCGTATGTTAATCCTTCGCCTAAAATTTTGTTGGTGTGTGCTATCATGATGCAATTACGGTTATAATTGCGTGCAAATATACAATTTATATAAAGAAATTGGTTTTAAGTTATTAATAAATTATGCATTGTAACCAAATTAGCTTGAAAAAAAACAAAAGGATAAGTCGTTTGTAAAGACTAATATATCACTTACTACCTAGCGTATATTAGTTTAAAGCGGGCTTTTTTAGGTTTTCTAGATAGTGTAAAAGGGCCGGTTGCCAAACCCAAACTTGCCCTTTTATGTTTGTTTTTTTTTTACTTGAAATTAAATTTTAATTTGCAAGGTTGTATACCAGTTTCTGGGTGCCGATGGAATTATTCCTGGTCCTGGATAGCCAGTAGCTCTACGCGTAAAATAGGCATTATCCGTCAGGTTGTTTACACCCGCCTCTAGCTTAAAACGCTTGTAATTGTAAGACACCGAAACATCTAAAATATGGTAGCTAGGTATTTCGCCTATAACCCCACCAATATTCGACTCAACGGAATTTGTAGCATCGGTAAACTGATTGGATAAATGCGAATATTGCACACTCGCTAATATGTTTTTATAACCAAATTTTAAGCCTGTTTTAAAGTTAAGTTCGGGTACAAATTCTACTTTATTACCTTTAATACCAACTTTGTTGGAGGCTGTGTACTCCGAGTTTATAAGCGATGTATTTATAAAATAATTTAAACTGTATTTAGCGTTTAAACCAATAATATCTTTCACATTTATATCAAACAATGACTCTACGCCGTACATAATGGCATCACCTACATTGGTACGCAAACTTATTATACGCGAACCTGGCAGTACTTCTTGTACAAACCCAATACGATTTTTATAAACCAAACTAAATACGTTTGCATCGTAGGAAATAATGCCTTTAAAATTACCGCGCAAGCCTAAATCGGCTGTAAAGCCTTCCTCATCGGTTATATTGGGATCGATTGCAAATGCTGGATTAAAAATACTAATATCCGCAAAGGTTACAGAGCGGTAATTTTGTGATATATTTCCGTAAAATTCTAGCGCGCTATTCGCTTTATAACTTAAACCCACTCCGAGTAAAACAAACGACCTCTCAAAATTTTGTTTTTCAAAAACTGTTTCATTAAAAATAGGGTTTCCGGCACCATCCAGTCTTATTTCCTTAAAAAAACCATCGCTTTCTGTTTTTATATACTCAAATCGGAATCCAGGTGTCACAGAAAATTTATTCGAAACATAAAAGATATTTTCACCAAAAACAGCCATATTTAAATTAGGCAGTTGGTAATCGGATTGGTTTGGATAGTTTGGAAATGCATTGGTGTAAAAATTAAAATCCGCACCCGCGCCAGCACTTCCAGGCCCTTGTGTTTGTGTATTATTAGCGTTGTAATACTTGGCACCAACTAAAAAAGTTGCCTCTTTATTAAGCAGCTTATAGGTGTTTAGATAACGGGTTTCAAATCCGAAATTTTTAAAATCCCCTTTTATTAAATCGCGCTCATTTCCTGGGTCTATTTGGTCCACGCGGTTGGTTCTGAAACCCAAAGCATATCGGGATGCTTGCAAACCAAAAACACTAAACGTAAAATCGCTTGTTTCTGAAAACTTATGAGTTAATTTTGCATTGTACAAAAGCCAATTTACTTGAAACCAATTGCGCTCCCGGTTACTTTGGTAGGGGTTGCTATAAAACATGGCATCGGTTAAGCCTCCCGCTTGCTGTGCCAAATAACGCATGTAAGTAAACTCGGTAGTTACCGAAGTATTTTCAGAAAATTTATAGCCTATATGAGCATAAACATTTTTGGATTCAAATTGCGAATTTGGTCTGAAACCGTCGCCTTGTTTGTAGTTAAAATAACCGTAATAACTCCAGTTGTTTTTAGTGCCACTTACACTGGTAAAATTGGTATACAAACCATAACTACCAACGGTATTACGGGTAATAAGTTCCAGTGGCTTGTTGGGGTTGGGCTGTTTCATTTTAAAATTAACCAACCCACCAAATTGGGTTCCAAATTCTAACGAGGCTGCACCTCTAATTACTTGTACTGATTCCAAGCCTTCGGATGCGGGTGTGTAATAGCTTTCTGGATATCCTAAAACATCAGCACTAATATCGTAGCCATTTTGGCGCGTGTTAAAATTAGAGGTCCGATTAGGATCTAAACCACGACCTCCAATATTTAATTGCAGACCAGCGTCGTCGTTTTGATAAATATTTAAACCCACCACCTGACTGTAAATTTGACGCGCATTGTTACTAGCTAAATTGGCCATGCTTTGGTCCACTAAAACCACTTCCGTTTTCTTACCGGCGTAAATTGCGGTACCTTCCACATCTTTTAATCTGGATAGCGCAAACACTTGACTTTTACGGGCAAACAATTCCACTTCGGATAATGACACGCTTAAAGGTGTTAGCTGCACCTGTAGCGTTTGGCTAGTACTAACTTGTACCGGTATTTCTAACACATCAAACTCGTAAGAGAAAAACACAACGGTTAGGTTTTCTTTTACTGTAGAAAACTGGTAATAACCCGATGCATTTGTTTTAGCTAGTAGCCCCGAATCCTTGTCATATACCTCTACATTTTCAATAGGTGTATTGGTTTCGGCGTGGGTTACAATGCCCGATACGGTTTGCTGCGCCCATGAGGAAACTCCTACAAACAGCACTGCTAATAAACTAATTACTTTAAAGTCCTTTAATTTCATCGTTGAAAGGTAATATCCAGAATTTATGCTGGAATGATTCTTTTATTTGATATAAATCTACTGTCGGATTAATAAATGGCTGACTACGCCTACCGTTTAGTGCCACGTAACTTTCGGCAAAAACCTGTACATTTTCGTGCCCCTGTTGGGAAAAATGATTGCCTAAATAATGCGCGTATTCTAAAATAAAATCCGGTTGAAAACTCATTTGCTTTTCCTGAAAAGATGTTAGAAAATCTGAATTATCGACAACAAAAGCAGCTCCTGTTTCAGCATTTTTAATAGTAAATGTGGTGTAACCCATTTTTTCTATAAGCATAACACGCCAAGAAAATCGGAAACCTTCTTCGGTCCAAAACAATTCGCCTGGGTAGGCTAGATATCGAAAAGGTATAACCAGTTGCAACACAAAAAAAAGTACTAGAAAAGGCAAAAACACCTTTTTATTTTGAAATTGGTACTCTGTTATTTCGCGTAAATTATGCACCGGTTTTAAGGTCCATTTTTTACGAACCCAAAGTATAAGCGTTTTTATACCTGCTAGTATTTTTTTATGAAAATCGGCTTCAAAAAAGATTAGTGTAGAAACAATCATTATAAACGGAAACATGCCTATTGGGAACAACACCCTTGTAAAAACATGGAAAAAAACAACCAAGGCAAAGGCCAACAACCGGGTGCGTTTGTACAGCAGTAAAAACGGAATAAACAAATCGTATAACATACCACTCCAGCTCATGGCAAAATGAAACCATTCTTGTTGCATGAGGTTTTCGCCAATAAAGGGTAAATCGTATTTTGAGGGCAACCAAATTTTTAAGGGCATGGCTCTAAATAGCCAATCGCTATTAATTTTTGCCAGTCCGGCATAAAAATAAACAATACCTAGAAGCAGTTTTATACTATCTATGGTCCAGTTTGGTACTTTTTGGTAGCTAATTTTTTTCAGATACCCATCTACCGAAAAATGAGCATGGGCTGGTAAAAAAATCATTAAAAAACTTAATAAACTTATAAAATAATAATGGTTTAAATAAGTTGTTTTATCCATTAATTCAATATAGGTAAAGCTTAAAAAAAAGGTAATTATAGCTATCCGGTATTTAAACCCTAATGCCACACAAAACGCAGCTATACCGCAAATAATAAAAAGAACATAGGTATAAACTCCCAATGGTTTTACCCATTCGAAACCATAAAACGAAAAGTGCATTTTTGGAAGAATGTATAACTTTTCAATCCAGCCATTGGCCCAAAACCGAATGATACTAAAAAGCATCATGATACCAAAAAGCATTCGGAAAACCGCTAAAGGGGCAGCACTTGTTTGTTTAGATACGTATGTTTGTAGGTTGAATTTCATAACAAAAAAAGATTCTTCAAACCTCTAAAAAGTTGAAGAATCTTTAATTACTTTATTATTAACTTATTAGTCGCCATCTGCATCTACGTAATCCACACTAATATTCATAGCCTGAATCATGTCTACCTTTAATAACACCACCACTTTCTGTAATTCGTTATAGGCATCTGTCATTTTAGCGTTATTGCTTGTAACTTGTTCTGTAAAATTAGCTTGCAATCCGTTTATTTCTTGACGCGCTACTTCAATTTGATTGTTTATTAAACTAACCAAATCTTCACCATTTTTTACAGAGTTTAAGTACTGTAAATACTGCCTAAAACTGGCGTTGGTAGCGCTGCTATTGTAGGCTTTACCGTTGAAGAAATCCTGAACCGCATTTAAAGCTTCCAATGCTAATTCTTTAGAGGCATCACCTTTGTAGAAGGCTTCTGTTTTATTTGGAAGCGGCGTGGTTGAAAATACGCCCGCAGGAATACCAATTTTATTAGCTCGTAAGCCTTTTTCGTAATAGAAAATAAAATCGTTAGTCAGTTTGTTTGTAGCACTAGTAGCGGTATTGGCTGTACTGTTTACAAATTGGTCTCTGTAAACCGTGGTCCAATTAGTTAAAACAGTTGTGGTAAGTGTTTTCATTTGGTTTACCACATCCGATAAGTAGGTTTGGTATTTACCGGCATTACCATTTGTTGCGTACATATCTAAAATACTGGCATCGGTACTGCCCAAGCCAAATAGCAGATAATCCAAAGCAGGGAATCCAACCGCATCTTGGTTATTAGGATGCGACAAATCGTAATTTCCGCTGGCTACATTTGCTTCAATTTCTGAAACAGAGGTCGGATAAATATTCATTTTAGAATAGTAATTTAATGCTTCTGCTTGACCAATATTAAACATTTCGGCGTACTGCCATACTTTATATGCAGACAACCAGGCTGCGCGTAAGTTTTCCAACGCTGCTTGATTTGGAGAAGCAATAAAAGCATCTTTTGCCCCGGTTAAGGTTGTTAATTTAGCATCTAAATCCTGAAAAACTGGAATAATAATATTATCCGCCCAGTTAGTTAGCATGGCTTGTCTATCAAAACTATCTGCTACACCCCCTGAATTGGAGGTTAAATCGTCGTTAGAACTACAGGCCACTATTAGGGCGACCATTGCAAATACTGAAATTATTTTCTTAATCATGATTCTATTTTTTTACTACTATATACGCACACAAACAGACCCCTTTAGTAAGGCGCCTGTTTGTATGCAAATATGGACTAACTCGTTATTAAATTCATTGTTAACTTGCGGCGTTTGCTACAGAAAAGTTAAAACGTGCTGCTATTTCATCGGAAATCATATCTAATGTTTCGGCAGTTACATCCCAGAAGCCGTTACCAGCTAGTAATTCATTTATATACCCCATTACTTCTTCGTGTGTAAAGTATGGTTCATTGGTATTAGGCTTTCTAGTAAATTGTAGGCTGTAAATAAATCCAAACCCTTCAGAAAGTTGGTGAAATGCAGATCCCATATCGCCAGCAGCAATTTTATCTTTACCAGCTTGTAAGTAGTATACACCGCGAATGGCAATGACTTTAGACACCTTTTCTCTTATTATTTGAGCTTGTTGGTCACGTACATCGTAGTTATTGGCTACAATGGCCGCACGACCAAGTTTAAACGCCTTGTAAATATCATCTGCAATACCAGCAAAATCGCTATCATTATCTACGCGACTTAAATATTTATTTAAGAAGCCATCGGCACCTAAAACTGGTACACTAGGATTGTCCTCTGCGCCGTATAAATAGCCATATGCTTCATCCCATTTGTGCTCCATGGTAGTATACGTTTTTCCTTCTTCCAGCACTTTATTAGTGTTGTTAGCAGTATTGGATCCAGCATCAAGCACACTTGTACTTAAATAATTATTTAAAATTTGATCGGCCATTAAACCACCTATTAATCCTTTAGCAACCGCTTGGTTTAATTCCAAACCTTTGGCATCTACATAACGCACCGAGCTATTGTTTAATTCCTGAATACTTCCAGGCACACCAGCTGTGGCAGGCTGATTCCAGTTAGGATACACCTCGCTCACTTGGTTGGCAATCCAGGTATCGAAATCTGTTTTTATGGCGTTAGCTACTGTTACGTTAGCCGAAAAGAAATCTGTTGAAGCAGCTACTTTGCTTCTAATATTTTTGTTGGAGGCATTTAAATCAGGATCCGAAAAATCTGCTTCACCCTCAACATGGGCAAACATAGCGTCTAATTCGGCTTCTGTTTTGGCATTATCCTTTAAGGCTGAAGCCAATTCGTTAGCCATTAAAATTCGTGTTGTTTGTCCGCTAAAACTAACCGTAGAAGCTCCATTTCTTTCAAAGGTGTAAGTAACAGGTGCTACAACACCATTATCCACAACAGGCGTGTTGTTATCGTCGTCGCTAGAACAAGAGGTAAGAATCATTGCAGTAAGGCCTGCAGCCATAAAAAGTTTTTTCATTTTTATTTAGACTTATTATAAATAATGTTTTAATTCTTGTGCAAAAATAAATACTGAAAGTGACTCTGACAAGATTATTTAGATTAAATTTAAATAAAAATTAACGTTTACAATTAACTCGTTGAAAAACAGTTTTGTAGACATTTTAATGATAAATACTAAAAATTTTGGTTGCTTCATTATAGGCACTCTCAAAACTTAAAGCGTTTAAACCTGATAGTTTTTGAGTTGTAAAATATGACAGTAGTTTTTCGGTAGGCATGTTTCCAGTTAATTCATCTTTTGCCATAGGACAGCCACCAAACCCTTGTATAGCGCCATCAAAACGCAAACAACCGGCTTTGTATGCGGCATCTACTTTTTCAAACCAGGTTGTTGGTGTGGTATGCAAATGCGCACCAAATTCAATTTGCGGATATTTTGGTATCAGATTACTAAATAAATAGTTAATGTTCTCTGGATTAGAAGTTCCCACGGTATCGCTTAAGGATAAAATTTTAACCCCCATATTACTTAAGGTTTCGGTCCAATGGCCCACAATATCCACATTCCACGGATCGCCATAAGGGTTACCAAATCCCATAGATATATACACAACAACCTCTTTATTAGCCTTGTTGGCAATTTCTAAAATTTCTTGTAAGGTAATTACCGATTGCGCAATGGTTTTATGCGTATTCCGCATTTGAAAATTTTCGGAAATAGAAAACGGATAGCCCAAGTAAGCTATTTCAGGATGTTTAGCTGCTGCTTCTGCCCCACGTGTATTGGCTATAATGGCTAGCAATTTGCTTGTGGTTTTACTTAAGTCCAACTGGGCTAAAACTTCGGCCGTATCTACCATTTGCGGAATTGCTTTTGGCGATACAAAGCTACCAAAATCAATGGTATCAAATCCTACGCGTAAAAGCGATTGAATGTACTGTACCTTTTGCTTGGTAGGAATAAATGCCTTAATACCTTGCATAGCATCTCGCGGGCATTCTATTATTTTTACTGGTGTGTTCATGGCATCCAAAGATACTAAACTAATATATTTACAAAAACCTTTTTCCTAAACTAAAGCATTATAATAATGGCAATTCCAATAAACACAAATATTTGAAGCCACTTTAAATACCATCCTATTTTATTATTTGTAGTTAGATAATTTGAAATGAAACCCGCTAATATGGCAATTGCCGAAAAAATGACTAACGAAACCGCCATGAATATAAAACCTAACACATAAAACTGCCATACGTTATTAAGCGTATTGCTAAACAAAAAGCCAGGAAAAAAAGCCAAAAAAAACATGCTGACTTTGGGGTTTAATACATTCATAATAAAGCCTTGCTTAAACAACTGTGCTACCGATTTTTTAGGAACTGCTGTTCCCGTAACCGTTAAACTACCTGAACTTTTAAAAACCTGATAAGCTAAAAACAACAAGTATCCCGCACCAAACAGTTTGATTATAAAATATAAAGTCTCGCTATTTTTTATCACTGCCGAAACTCCGAAAGCCAATAAAGAAGTATGAATAATACACCCCGAAATTAAACCAAAAACAGTTGCTAATCCGTATTTTTTACCGTGTGTAACGCTTTGCATCAACACATATATATTATCTGGACCTGGCGATATAGCTAAAGCCGCTGTTGCCAATATAAAGGATATGAGGATATCGAATTCCAAAAAACTAACGCTTTAACAGCGCGTTATTAATGTTTTTAACCAATTTTGGACCTTCGTAAACAAAACCGGTGTACACTTGAACTAAATCGGCTCCCGCCTCTATTTTTTCTAGGGCATCGGCAGCCGAGTGAATACCGCCTACGCCTATTATAGGAAAGGCTTTCTGGCTATGTTGTGCCAAATATTTTATGACCGCTGTCGATTTGTCTTTAATTGGTTGTCCACTTAATCCGCCATTGCCAATTTCAGCAAGGCGCTCGGGGGCTGTTTTCAAGCCACTTCGATCTACAGAGGTATTACTTGCTATAACGCCATCTAGTTTGGTTTCAATAATGAGTTCAATAATTTCATCCAACTGCTGCGTATTTAAATCGGGTGCTATTTTTAGCAATATAGGCCGTTGCTTTTTATAGCTATTATTTGCTTTTTGCACAGCCTGAATGAGTTCAACTAGATAATCTTTGTCGTTAAGCTTGGCATGACTGCCTACATTTGGGCAGCTTACATTTAACACAAAATAATCTACGTATGGGTGTAGTGCATTAAAACAGGTTAAATAATCTGCGGTGTAATCGGCTGGTTTTGTTTGTGTATTTTTACCAATATTTCCACCAATAATTACGCGACCTTTATTGGTTTTCAATTGGGTAATGGCTGCCTCTAAACCAGCATTGTTAAAACCCATGCGGTTAATAATGCCTTCGTCTGCCTGCAATCGGAACAGGCGTTTTTTAGGATTCCCTGCTTGCCCTTTGGGTGTTACGGTGCCAATTTCAATAAAACCAAAACCAAAATTTGCCAACTCATTAAACAATACAGCATTTTTATCGAAACCAGCCGCTAAACCCACGGGATTCCTAAAGGTTAATCCAAAAAGTTTTCGCTCTAATTTTGGATTATTTACAACATACAGGCTTCTAAAAATAGCTGCCATACCAGGTATTTTAGAAGCTATTTTTATTAATGAGAAAGTGGCATAATGGACCTTTTCAGGATCGAAAAGAAAAAATATTGGTCTTAAAAAAAGCTTGTACATGAGTAATTATTTGCACAAAAGTAATTCTAAATAAAAAAATGCGCAATTCAAATGCTATAAATATCATTAATCGTAAATTTGCCTTTAATAATATTAACCTGATACTATTATAAAAATGATTTCAAAAGAACATATTATAAAACGATTTGTAAGTTATGTAACCGTAGATACCGAATCTGATGCCAGCTCGCATACCACACCTAGCACAGCCAAACAATGGGATTTAGCAAATGCCTTGGTTGAAGAGCTTAAAGCTATTGGCATGCAACATGTTACTATAGATGAGCACGCCTATATTATGGCAACGCTGCCTAGTAATGTGGATCATGAAGTGCCTACAATTGGTTTTATATCGCACTTTGACACCTCGCCTGATTTTACTGGTGCCAACGTGAAGCCGCAAATTCATGAAAATTACGATGGAAAAGATATTGTTTTAAATAAAGAAGCTGGTATTGTATTATCGCCGGATTATTTTGAAGACTTACTACTTTACAAAGGTCAGACGCTAATTACCACAGATGGTACCACACTTTTAGGCGCGGATGATAAAGCAGGTATTACAGAAATTGTTTCGGCAATGGAATACCTAATAAAACATCCAGAAATAAAACATGGCGAGATTCGTGTGGGCTTTACTCCTGACGAAGAAATTGGAAGAGGCGCACATAAATTTGATGTTGAAAAATTTGGCGCCGAATGGGCCTATACTATGGATGGTAGCCAAGTAGGCGAATTGGAATACGAAAATTTTAATGCTGCTGGAGCGGTTGTAACCATACAAGGCACCATTGTACATCCGGGATATGCTAAAGGTAAAATGGTAAACTCCATGTATATTGCAACAGAATACATTAATTCTCTACCCCGACTTGAAACACCAGAGCATACGGAAGGTTACGAAGGTTTTTTCCATTTACACAGCATGAATGGTGAAGTAGATAAAACCACCTTGGAATATATTATTAGGGACCACGATAAACAACATTTTGAGGCTCGTAAAGAAGTTATGCAAAAATTGGCAAACGACTTAAACGCGCAGTATGGCGATACAGTAGTGTCTATTACTATCCAGGATCAGTACTTCAATATGAAAGAAAAAGTAGAACCTGTAATGCACATTGTAGATATAGCCGAGGAAGCTATGTTAGATTTAGGCATTAAGCCCCTCATAAAACCTATACGTGGTGGCACAGACGGATCGCAGTTGAGCTATATGGGACTTCCTTGCCCTAATATTTTTGCAGGTGGGCATAATTTTCACGGACGTTACGAGTATGTTCCTGTAGAAAGCATTATTAAAGCCACAGAAGTTATTTGCAAAATTGCCGAGCTAACTGCTAGCAAGTACAAAAACAATTAAGCAAAGGCAGGTAATAAAACTGCCACCTAAACCGAAAAAAAAAAGCCACTCAAATACATATTTGAGTGGCTTTTTTAATGATTATAAATTTCTATTTGCTATTCGAGTCGTTTAGTTTTTTGCTCATTTCCATAGAAATGGCAGAGCGATCGAATTTTAGTTTGCCTGCAAGGGTTTCAATTACGCAGCTAGAGTCTTTGTCGTTAAGCTCTACTATTTTACCGTGCATACCACTTTTAGTAATAATACGGTCGCCACGCTTTAATTCTGCAGCAAACTTTTTTTCTGCTTTTGCGCGTTTCATCTGTGGTGCAATCATGAAAAAATACACGACTACAAACATTAAGATAAACGGCAAAAATGTGCTTAAGCTTTCTCCCATCTAATTAAATTAATCGTGGTTGTGGCCTTCATGACCGGGTTGTGTGCTGTATTTTCTTGGAGCGGCATTTTGAATAGCGCCTGCTGGCATAGCAGCTTGACCAGATACAGCTGATGCTGAAGCTCTTGCTGGAGCATTAGGATCTGGCTTTACAAAAGCAGATACCTTCACGGTTTCTCTTCCTTTTTCGGTATTTGCAGTAACGGTAACTGTTTTTGTTACTTTATTTGCACCGGTACCATCAAAAATTACAGTAAACTGTCCTGTTTCGCCTGGTGCCAATGGCTCTCTACTCCAATCGCTTGGAACTGTACAGCCACAGGTACTTTTTATATCGGTAATTACTAAAGGTGCTGAACCTGTATTTTCGTATTTAAATACCGTTTGAACTTTGGATTTTGCTTCAATTTCACCAAAATCGTGTTCTGTTTTATCGAAAGTTAACACAGGAAAGTTAGCTGCTTGTGCATCTCTGCTAGCTGCTTCTGCTACATTACTTTCCTCAATTTTTTTTGTTGCGTCTTCTTTACAAGAAGTAAAGGCAATAAGGCAAAACGCGCTTAATCCTAAAAGTACTTTTTTCATAATAATAATTATTTTTTGTTCGGGCAGTAAATGTAAGGAATATTTCTTATTGCATCAAGCCCCTCCCTACTTTATTTAAACTATTAGAGGCCTGATATTCCTTCACTAATTTATCTAAAATACCGTTAATGAACACACTACTTTTTGGTGTGGAATACGCTTTGGCTATTTCTAGATATTCGTTAATAGTAACTTTTACCGGTATGGATGGAAAATACAGAAGCTCGCAAATAGCCATTTGTAGTAAAACGGTGTCGATACTTGCAATACGATCGGTATCCCAATTTTTTGTTTTGGATGCAATAATAGCATTTAGCTCTGTTTGCTTTAAAATAGTTTTTTTTAAGAGTGCGGTAGCATAGTCTCTGTCATCTTCATCTTTAAATAATTCTGGTAGAAAAAATGTATCTGGGGCTTCCGCTTTTACCTTTCGCAAACGTTTTAGTATGGCGGTATTAACCACAGGCAAATCGTCTGTCCAAGTTAAACTTTGGTCTTCTAAATAGTCGTATAACTTGTCGTTTGGCGCTATTACTTCTTTAAACAAGGTAACAATAAACGCTTTGTCTTCGGCAAATGTTGAGGTTCTGGTTTGCATGTAGTCCTGATAGAGTTTAGAAGCCAATGTAGCTTTAAAAATTACATCTACATATTCGCCATCTAGCTCCCAGTTTTTAACCTTATAATCTTCAAAAGCATCATTTAATTTAATGTTTCGTTTTAAGGCTAAAAGTACTTGATTATTGCTAAATTTTTTATTGGGATTTTTATCATCCGAAGTAGCTAACTGTTTATTTTGTGTTTTACGCAGATAATCCTCGGCGCGTTCCTGCAACTTAATAAGCAGGGAAAGTTGCAACAGGTACAGGTTATACATATTTTCGATACTACCCAAAAGGAATTTTTGGTCTGCACTAAAATTACCGCCTTCGCCTCCTGTATAGGCATAAAGGGTTTGCATTACTTTTATGCGAATATGTCTTCTATTTAGCATACTTACAAAGAACTTTTAATTTAAAGGGGCGAAAGTAAACCTTTCGCCCCAAAAAAATATAATTATTTAGAAAAAATTACTTCGAATTTTCTTTTTTTCTAGCTTCTATTCTAGCTTCAGCCATACGCATGGCGGCCTGGTTTGTTGTTATATTGTCCGTTTTGGCGTTATTTAATATTTCCAAGGTTGTATTGTAAATATTTTCAGTTTTACGCATAATTTCTTTACGGTCGTAGCCTTCTAACTCGGCGTAAACATTAATAATACCACCCGCATTTATTAAAAAATCTGGTGCGTATACAATGCCGCGCTCTTGTAAAATAGGGCCGTGTTTTGCTTCTAAAGCCAATTGGTTATTTGCTGCACCAGCAATAATTTGTGCTTTAATTTTGTAAATGGTTTCGTCGTTTATGGTTGCACCCAAAGCACACGGGGCATAAATATCCATTGTTTCGGCATAAATATCGTTTCCACTATATATGGTAGCGCCATATTTTGCGCTAACCGCTTCCAAACGTTCTTGGCTAATATCCGTTATGGTTACGTTGGCGCCTTCGTCTACTAAATGCTCCACTAAAGCTTCACCTACATTTCCAATTCCTTGAACAAACACCGACTTACCTTCTAAAACATCGCTACCATACTTGTATTTTGCGGCTGCTTTCATACCCATAAACACGCCATAAGCGGTTATAGGCGATGGATTTCCGGCACCTCCTAAAGATTCGGATATACCTGTAACATATGGTGTAACTTCGCGAACAGTGTCCATATCGGCGGTAGTCATCCCAACATCTTCAGCTGTAATATACTTACCACTTAAACTATGCACAAACGCGCCAAACTTACGCATTAATTCCGGTGTCTTTTGGGTTTTTGCATTGCCAATAATTACGGCTTTACCACCACCTAGGTTTAGGCCTGTAATGGCAGACTTATAGGTCATACCTCTAGACAGTCTTAATACATCGTTTAAAGCTTCCCATTCATTTTTGTAATCCCACATTCTAGTACCACCTAAAGCTGGACCTAAAACGGTATTATGAATTCCAATAATTGCTTTTAAACCTGTATCTTTGTCGTTGCAAAAAACAACTTGTTCATGATTATCAAATGACATTTGTCCGAAAACTGGATCTACCTTGTGTAAGTCATTCGAGTTTATAACGTCTGTTACCATATTAGTTATAATTTAAAGTTATTGCGTTTTGTACTATTTGTAAAAACAACGTGCAAAATTAAGTGATTATTAATGTTTAAACAACATAAATAATATGAATTTAAGAATTTGTAAAAACTTTGGCCAATACTAGCTAGTTAATGAAAGAATTAAAAACGTTAAATAAGTACTTTAAAAAGTATAAATGGAAAATAATTATTGGTATTGTAATTACCATTGTTTCCAAAATTTTCTTGCTTTTTACGCCCGAGCTTATTGGTGCATCTATAGATGTTGTAGATAGCTACCGCAAAGGTACTATTACCGAAATTGATGTGGTTAAACAAAAGTTACTACTAAATATTGCACTCATTATTGGTGCTGCCATTATAACGGGTATTTTAACGTTTTTTATGCGACAAACCATTATAAACGTGTCGCGCTATATTGAATTCGACCTAAAAAATGACATTTACCAGCAGTACCAAAGACTCTCTTTAAATTTTTATAAGAAAAATAGAACCGGCGATTTAATGAATCGTATTAGCGAGGATGTAAATAGTGTGCGTATGTATGCCGGGCCTGCCATTATGTATAGTATAAACACCATAACGTTGTTTATTATTGCTATATCATCTATGTACCAGCAAGCGCCTTTACTTACGCTATACACGGTTATACCACTACCTATTTTATCTATTATTATTTACAAGCTAAGTAAGGTAATTCATAAACGCAGTACGGTAGTGCAACAGTATTTATCGCGCCTATCATCGTTTACTCAAGAAAATTTCTCGGGTATTGCCATTATAAAGTCTTACGGCTTGGAATCACAAACGGCGCAAGAGTTTGATACACTGGCAACGCAAAGTCGCGAAAAACAACTGGATTTAGTTCGGGTAAATGCCTTTTTTTACCCTATGATGATTTTACTTATTGGTTTAAGCAACCTAATTGTAATTTATATTGGCGGTCTTCAGTACATTGCTGGCGAAATTAGTTTGGGTGTTATAAGCAAGTTCATTATTTACGTTAATATGCTAACTTGGCCAGTAGCTACCGTGGGTTGGGTAACCTCTATTGTGCAAACCGCTGCGGCATCGCAAAAGCGCATAAACGAATTTTTACAAGTAACTCCAGAAATAGAGAACACCGCTAGTGAACCTTCTAAAATTTCTGGTAACATAAGCTTTAAAAAGGTTTCTTTTACTTACGATGACACAAATATACAGGCCTTAAAAAACGTTTCGTTTGAAATAAAAAAAGGTGAAACACTTGCTATAATTGGCAAAACGGGATCTGGTAAATCTACTATTTTAGATTTAATTGGCAGGTTATACGACGTCCAAAACGGACAAATTTTAATAGACAATAACCCTATAAACACCTTAAATTTGTCAAGCCTACGCGATGCCATTGGCTATGTTCCGCAGGACGCCTTTTTGTTTTCAGACACCATAAACAACAACATAAAATTTGGCAAAGAAGAGGCTACCGAAGCGCAAGTAATACAAGCTGCTAAATATGCCGAAGTTCATGAAAACATCATTAATTTTAACAAAGGCTACCACACCATGTTAGGCGAACGGGGCATTACCCTTTCCGGAGGTCAAAAACAGCGCGTATCTATAGCGAGAGCTATTATAAAAAATCCGCAAATACTATTATTTGACGATTGTCTATCTGCCGTAGATACCGAAACCGAAGAGAAAATTTTGAACAACTTAAAAATTATT
Source organism: Bizionia sediminis (assembly GCF_042684585.1). Taxonomy (NCBI): domain Bacteria; kingdom Pseudomonadati; phylum Bacteroidota; class Flavobacteriia; order Flavobacteriales; family Flavobacteriaceae; genus Bizionia; species Bizionia sediminis. The sequence continues at coordinate 292,310 of NZ_JBHULS010000001.1, read as the reverse complement.
ACCGAAGGCAAAACAACAATTATTGTAAGCCACCGGATTTCTGCAGCCAAAAATGCCGATAAAATTATGATTTTAGAGGGCGGTAGCATCCAACAAATGGGAACACACGATACATTAATAAATACCGACGGTTACTACAAAAATTTGTATTTAAAACAATTAAGTGAATCTGAACAAGCCTAAATTACGCATAAAAAACACTGGAAATAACCGTTATAATGCGCAGCATAACTAAATACACTAATTGTTGCAAAGCCAACCCAAAAGAAAACTCATAATTTGTTGCTTACTATCTGTTTTTTTTAGATTTTTGAAAAACCTATTACGTACCTTTTTTATAATTTATTAAGAACTATGGATAACAATGGCATGATGGAGAAAGAAGAAATTTTTTCTAAAGTATTAAGAGCCGGTAGACGTACCTATTTTTTTGATGTAAGATCCACAAAAGCAGGCGATTATTACCTGACTATTACCGAAAGCAAAAAGTTTACTAATGACGATGGCTCTTTCCATTATAAAAAACACAAAATTTATCTGTACAAAGAAGATTTCTCGGAATTTAGTAGCATTTTAAACGAAATGACAGATTTCATTATTAACGAAAAAGGCGATGAAGTTATTAGTGAACGACATCAAAAAGATTTCAAAAAAGAATTTACAGATGCTCCGGATAGTGTACAAAGTGGAACTGAGTCGAAATCTGCCGAACGTTTTACAGATATAGATTTCGACGATATTTAAGAAGCACATAAAAACCATAAAAGCTACCTCATTTTTGAAGTAGCTTTTTTTTATAGTTTAATAGCCAACATACTGGCTATAATAACAGCTACCAAGTACATTACAGCAATACCACCGCTAAAAGTTAGCATTAAAAAAATAGCTACCAAAGCAAGCCAAATTGGCACCAAACCAATAGCTATTGCAAAGCGAAAAGTGGCTTTAAATGCGGCATCCTTTATACGCGGACTCACTAATAATTTCCATATCATATAAGGCCCTAAAAGTAACAGAATCATTAAAAATTTAAACAGCCTTTTTAATAACAACGGACTTTTGGCTTGGTATGGAAAGTGGCACTTTTCAAAGTTAGACGCCATACAACTATTTACGGCACTCGGATATAAAAAATTAGCTCCCAATGCCTGTAACTTCGTGGCTGTTTGCTGGTATTGCGCTGCTGGAATATGGGTTGTAAGTCGGCTTAACGCATGCCAAACATCTGTTTTTAAAAGCTTTGTAGCATTAGTAATATTTTCAGCAGTATACGCTTGGGCTTTTATAGCTGTACCAAAATTAATAAATACCGAATTAGCACAATCTGTGGCCTGTTCATAATTTAATCCAATGGGTACTATTTTTAAATTACAATTAGGATTGTGTTTTAAGGTTTCCCAAACAACGCGCGTAAACCCTTTACTTACTGGTCTTACGGTTCTATTAATATGATGATTGCCTTCTGGAAAAATAACCACTGTATCACCTCTTCCTAAAATTTTACTACACTCAAAAAATACCTGCTTGTTATTTGTTATGGTTGTCCAGCCATCGCGCACCCTATAAACGGGTAACATATTTAAACTGCTTAATATAGCCCGTATCATGGGTTTCTGAAAAACACTTGCTCGCGTTAAGAAATAAGAAAATCTTCCCGAATGTACCGCTATTAAAAGCGCATCCATAAGCGCATTGTTGTGATTAGCTACAAACAAAATAGCCTCGTTAGATGACAGTGGCGTTTTAAACGCAACACGAACGCGTTTGTAGTAAAAAAACAGGCCTAGCTTTATGTAGGCTCTAACACTATATAGCCAAACTTTTTTCAAGATTGCTGTGTTTTTAAAACAGATTTAGCAGACCAAAAATAAGCCAACAATAATCCAGAAACAATGTGCCAAACGCCCCAAAAAGCAGCCATAAGTGCCATACCTCCTAATCCGTTAAAAAAAGTAAAAATAAGTAGTAAGCCAATTCCTGAATTTTGTATACCCGTTTCAATGCTTATGGTTTTCGTGTTTTTAACAGACAGTTTAAAACCTTTGGCTACCAAGAATCCTAATGCCAAAGCTAAAATATTATGTGTAATACCTAGTAGTAGCACGTACTGAATAAATTCTGAAAAAGACTGTAAATTATTCAGCAAAGCAATTATTACAATACCTATAAAAACCACTACAGACACTGTTTTAACCACGCTGCAAGGGTTATAGCCACATTAGGAAATTGGCTGCGCACAAACATTCCTAACACCAAGGGTATACCCAAAATAAGCATTATTACACTAATAATATCTGCCGGTTGCAACGAAACCTGTTCTAGCAAGGCCGCTGTTGGCGGGTATTGTCCCGCATAAAACTCGAAGTTTAGCGGCGTCATTACAATGGCCAAAACAGAGGATATTGCTGTAAGACTTACAGAAAGTGCGGTATTTCCTTGCGCCAAATGGGTTATAAAGTTTGAAATATTGCCACCCGGACATGCCGCAACCATAATCATACCCAGTGCTATACTGGGCTGCGGATTGCTAACTAAAACAAATAAATAGGTTAAAAAAGGTAATAATATAAACTGCGAAAGAACACCAACAAAAACCAACTTGGGTTTTTTAATTATTTGTTTAAAATCGTTGGTGGTTATTCCTAAAGCTACACCAAACATAACAATGGCTAGAGCAGTATTTAAAACCCATAAATTATTAGAATCGAAATGAATTTGAATCCTGTCTAGTTCCTGCATATAAAAAAACCTATCCTAAAAATTACGCTGTAAGATGCTACAAAAATTTAAAATAGCCAATGATATCTGTATAAAATTAGTTAGCTTTTTCCAACTCGGAAAGCAGCAGATTTTTCAGGTTGTGCGGAAGGACATGATATAAAACTTCTCAAAAACCACAAAACCAATTGTAAAACTTACAATTATTGTTTACCTTGATTTTTAAAAACAACATGGCACAAACACCTTCTAATATGCTACCTTTAGGCACGGTAGCTCCTAACTTTAGTTTAACAGATAGCCTAACGGGAAAAACCATTAGTCTTCAGGAAGCAAAAGGTACCCGTGCTACCGTAATCATGTTTATTTGCAATCACTGTCCGTTTGTAAAACACGTAAATGCAGAACTTGTTAAATTAGCTAAAGACTATCAGGCAGCAGGTGTTAATTTTATAGCCATATCTAGTAATGATGTGGAACATTATCCCCAAGATGCACCAGATAAAATGAAGCAAACAGCTATTGTGGAAGGGTACACATTTCCGTACTTGTATGACGACACTCAAACTGTAGCAAAAGCCTATCAAGCTGCTTGCACACCAGATTTTTATGTGTTTAATAGTAAATTGCAATTAAGCTACCGCGGCCAGTTGGACAATTCGCGCCCGGGAAACGACATACCTGTTACAGGTTCCGATATCCGACATGCTTTAAACTGCCTTATTGAAAATAAAGAAAACCTAACCGAACAAAAACCCAGTATTGGCTGCAATATAAAATGGAAACAAAGCAGGCCATAATAAAAAAAGCTACCTCATGGTAGCTTTTTAAATATTTCGTAATTGTAGTACCGTTTATTTAGTGGCTACCAATTCTACATCAAAAATTAGTGTAGCATCTGCTGGAATAATACCACCAGCGCCGCGAGAGCCGTAACCTAAATGACTAGGAATAACCAATCGTGCTTTATCGCCAACCTGCAATAAGCAAATTCCTTCGTCCCATCCTGCAATAACTTGCCCTACGCCAACTTGGAATTCTAATGGTTCCTTGCGCTTATAGGAGGAATCGAAAACAGTTCCGTCTGCCAGTTGTCCTTTGTAATGAACCGACACCGTTTGGCCTTTTTTGGCTTGAGCACCTGTACCTTTTTGCAATATTTTATAGCGCAATCCACTTGCTGTTTTATCAAAACCAGCGGCTAATTTATCCAATTCGGCTTCGCTTGCTGCTTTTTCTTCTGCTAGTCTTTTTTCGCGCGCACCTTCAAAGGTTCTAAAAGCTTCAACAGCGTTAAAGTTTTCTGCTTCAGCACCTACACGAATAATTTCTAACGTATCTAATGTATCGCCTTGTGCTATTGCGTCCACAACCTCTTGCCCTTCTGTTACTTTACCAAAAACAGTATGATTGCCGTCCAACCAAGGCGTTTCTACATGTGTTATAAAAAACTGACTGCCATTGGTGCCTGGTCCAGCATTGGCCATAGATAAAATTCCTGGTCCGTCGTGTTTTAAATCGGGGTGAAACTCATCATCAAATTTGTAGCCAGGATTCCCGGTGCCCGTGCCTAATGGACAACCACCTTGAATCATGAAATCTGGAATTACTCGGTGAAACTTAAGACCATCGTAATATGGTGTGCCTTGTTTTTTTACTGAATTTTCAAGATTGCCTTCCGCTAGTGCTACGAAGTTTCCAACTGTTCCTGGTGTTTTTTTGTATTCTAAAGCAACTAAAATATTGCCTTTATTGGTGTGAAATTTTGCGTATAATCCGTCTTGCATGATATCTTTTTTAAAAATAAGTGGCAAATATATAAAATTGGAACGAAAGTATGCTTTTTTGCTAACAGCTTAAGGCCGGCTGACGCTTTACATACGGTTCGTTATTATTTGCCACTTATAGAAACACCTAACATAAGAAGTAATTGAATACTTTTTAAAAGCCATACATAGGCTTTGTAACCTTTTAGGGTTTCGGTCAAGCTATATTTTAATTAGCCACTTCACTAATAAATTTTATGCGATACAAACGCAATTCCTCGTCGTCGTATTCTCCATCAAACTCATCAATAGCAACATCTATTTTGTCGGTTTCAGATTCCATGAAATAATCGTGAATCTCCTCTTGCTGGTCTTCATCCAAAATATCCTGAATCCAGTAATCTATATTTAGTTTGGTACCCGAATAAACAATAGCTTCCATGGCTTTTATAAATTCGGACATAGACATGCCTTTGGCAGAGGCGATATCGTCTAGCGGCAGTTTTCTATCAATATTTTGAATGATGTAAAGTTTTAAGGAAGAATTTGTTCCCGTAGATTTTACCACTAAATCGTCTGGGCGTACAATGTCGTTTTCCGATACGTAGGTAGCTATAAGCTCTACAAAATCTTTACCATATTTTTTGGCTTTTCCGTCGCCAACTCCGTGTACGTAGCTTAACTCTTCTAAATTAATAGGATATTTTAAAGCCATATCTTCCAGAGAAGGATCTTGAAAAATAACAAACGGTGGTACACCCAAACGTTTGGCATTGCGTTTCCGTAAATCTTTAAGCATGCGCATAAGGGTAGCATCGGCTACAGCGCCACCACCTTTTGCAGCAGTAACAATAGCGTCGTCTGCCTCCTCGCTAAAGGAATGATCCTCGGTCATCATAAAGGATTTAGGGTTTGCTAAAAAATCTAATCCCGCCGGTTTTAACTTAATTACGCCATAGGTTTCAATATCCTTTTTTAAGAAACCAGCCACCAATGCTTGACGTGTTAAAGCCATCCAATATTTAGCGTCTTTTCCAGAACCCGCTCCAAAAAACGGTTGTTCGTGTGTTTTATGCGATACAATAAGTGCGTTAGGCTTACCAATTAGAACGTTAACCAAATCTTTAGATTTATATTTTTCATTGGTTTTAGACACTGTTTCTAACAATGTTAGGACGCTATCTTTAGCTTCATGCTGTTTTTTGGGGTGCCGCATATTATCGTCCATATCGGCGCCTTCGCCAGTTTCGGAATCAAACGATTCACCAAAATAATGAAGTATAAATTTACGCCGGGAGATGGATGTTTCGGCAAAAGCAACCACTTCTTGCAACAGTGCATGCCCAATTTCCTGTTCTGCTACGGGCTTGCCAGACATAAATTTTTCTAGTTTCTCAATATCTTTGTAGGAATAAAATGCCAAGCAATGACCTTCACCACCGTCCCTGCCAGCTCGTCCAGTTTCCTGATAGTAACTCTCCAAACTTTTAGGAATATCGTGATGAATTACAAAGCGAACATCGGGCTTATCGATACCCATACCAAACGCAATGGTAGCAACCACCACATCTACATCTTCCATTAAAAACATGTCCTGATGTTTTACCCGTGTTTTTGCGTCTAATCCAGCATGATACGGCACAGCCTTAATACCATTTACTTGCAGTGTTTGTGCTAATTCCTCTACACGCTTGCGACTTAAACAATAAATAATGCCAGATTTGCCTTCGTTTTTTTTGACAAATCGGATAATATCAGAATCAACATTTTTGGTTTTAGGCCTAACTTCGTAGTATAAATTAGGTCTGTTGAAGGACGCTTTAAAGGTTTTAGCGTTTGGAATATTTAGGTTTTTAAGAATATCTTCCTGTACTTTGGGGGTGGCAGTTGCGGTTAATCCAATAATTGGAATGTTATCGCCTATACGTTCTATTATGCGTTTTAGGTTTCTGTACTCGGGTCGGAAATCATGGCCCCACTCGCTAATGCAATGTGCTTCGTCCACGGCCATAAAGGATATTTTTACACTGCGCAAAAATTCAACATTTTCATCTTTAGTAAGCGACTCTGGAGCCACATAAAGCAGCTTGGTAATACCAGATTTAATATCGTTTTTTACCTGTTTAACTTCAGTTTTATTTAAAGATGAATTTAAAACATGGGCTACCCCGTTTTGTTCTGAAACACTTCTGATAGCGTCTACCTGATTTTTCATTAGCGCTATTAATGGCGATACCACAATTGCTGTACCCTCTTGCATTAGTGCTGGTAGTTGGTAGCACAACGACTTGCCACCTCCTGTGGGCATGATAACAAAGGTATCATTACCGGATAAAATGCTTTTAATTACTGGTTCCTGCAGGCCTTTAAAAACCTCAAATCCAAAATAGGATTTTAAGGCGTCGTGCAGGGCTTTTTCATTTACAGACATGTATTAAATTTATATGTTATTTTCCCTCATTTTTAAACACACTGTATATAAATTGCTATTAATTAAATACGGGTGCATTTACAGAACTCTAATAATTATTTTGTTAGCTTTGTAGCATTCAAAACAGACCTTTTAATTATTTAGATTGCATAACTTTAAAGATAATAAATTCTTTAAAAGCATCAACCCAAAAAAATAATAAATTTTGAAAACCAACAATACAATCTTAAATACTGCTATTCAGACCATTAACCTAGAGAGTCAGGCTATAGCCAATTTAGCTTCTTTACTTAACGCCGACTTTTCTGACGCTGTTTCCTGCATATTTGAGTCCAAGGGCCGCGTAATTATTACAGGTATTGGGAAAAGTGCTATTATAGCAACCAAGATAGTAGCTACTTTAAATTCAACCGGAACACCAGCTGTTTTTATGCATGCAGCAGATGCTATTCATGGCGATTTAGGACTAATTCTAGAGGACGATGTGGTAATTTGTATTTCTAAAAGTGGTAATACGCCCGAAATAAAGGTATTGGTACCGTTTATAAAACGAGCTAAAAACCATATGATTGCCATAACTGGTAATCCCGATTCGTTTTTAGCTAAAAATGCCGACTTTGTGCTGAATACGTTTGTAGAAAAAGAAGCTTGCCCAAACAATTTGGCTCCAACCACAAGTACTACAGCGCAACTAGTTATGGGTGATGCGCTAGCTGTTTGTTTGCTTAAATTACGTGGTTTTACTAGCAGCGATTTTGCCAAATACCACCCTGGTGGTGCTTTAGGAAAAAAACTGTATTTGCGGGTTAGCGATATTAGCGACGCCAACCAAAAACCACAAATTACCTCCGATACCAATATTAAAAATGTGATTATTGAAATATCTGAAAAAATGTTGGGTGTTACTGCGGTTGTAGACAACCAAAAAATAGTGGGTATTATTACCGATGGCGATTTAAGACGCATGCTAACAAAAAGCAATGATTTTAGTCACCTAACAGCCAAAGATATCATGAGCCCCAACCCGAAACGTGTAGATGCTAATGCCATGGCAGTTCATGCTAAAGAGCTTATGGAAACCAATGGTATATCACAATTATTAGTTGAAAAAAACGGTGCTTATGCTGGCATTGTTCACATACACGATTTAATTAAAGAAGGTATTTTGTAATGGCTAAAAAGAACATTAACGACATGTCCTTCTTGGACCATCTAGAGGACCTTCGTTGGCATTTAATTAGAGCTACTTTAGGAATTCTTGTGGCCGGTTCGGTTGCTTTTATTTTTTCAGATTTTATTTTCGACCGCATTATTTTTGGACCAAAGCGCATGGATTTCCCTACTTACCAATGGTTATGCCAAATGTCGCAACTTATAGGCGTAGAAACAACCTTTTGTTTGGACGAGTTTCCATTTCGCATTCAAAACCGTACCATGGCTGGCCAATTTTCGGCACACATCTGGACTTCTATTTACTCGGGTTTTATATTGGCCTTCCCTTACGTAATTTACCAACTGTGGCGCTTTATAAGTCCTGGGTTACAGCCAAACGAACGTAAATACTCGCGTGGTTTTATTGTAGTGTCATCGGTACTATTTTTTATTGGTGTTTTATTTGGTTACTACATTGTAACCCCGTTATCTATAAACTTTCTAGGTACCTATACCGTAAGTAGCCAAATTTCAAACGAAATTGATTTGAGTTCGTATATAGCCTTGGTCCGATCCTCTTCATTGGCCTCTGGTTTGGTTTTCGAATTACCCATAATTATTTACTTTTTAACCAAAATTGGTTTGGTTACACCGCAAATTCTTAAAAAGTATAGGAAATTTGCGTTGGTAATTGTTTTAATAATTTCGGCTATTATTACCCCACCAGATATTGCAAGTCAGGTAATTGTTGCCATTCCTATTCTAATTTTGTACCAAATAAGTATCTACATATCTAAAATTGTGGTAAGAAATCAGGAGCGGCAGGCAAAAAAAGATTTAAAAAGAAGAGCCTAAATGTTACAAAAAAACGGTAACAAATAGCCGTTAAACTTAAATTAAAGTAAGTGCTATAATAACGGTAATACTACTATTTTACTATTTTAGCAGCAAGAGCAGAGCATATGAAATTAAGAGCAGAACATTTAATGAAATCTTACAACGGCCGAAAGGTTGTTAAAGATGTGTCGTTAGAAGTAAACCAAGGTGAAATTGTAGGACTTTTAGGCCCTAATGGCGCCGGAAAAACGACTTCTTTTTATATGATTGTAGGTCTTATAAAACCCAATGGTGGCAATATATTTTTAGACCAAACCAATATTACCAACTTCCCCATGTACAAAAGGGCGCAAAATGGTATTGGCTATTTAGCACAGGAGGCTTCTGTGTTTCGAAAATTGAGTATTGAGGACAACATTTTAAGCGTGTTACAACTTACCAAATTAAGTAAGAAAGAACAGCTTCACAAAATGGAATCCCTAATTGATGAATTTAGTTTAGGTCACATCCGAAAAAACCGAGGCGATTTATTGTCTGGTGGCGAAAGGCGCCGAACCGAAATTGCACGTGCCCTAGCCACCGATCCAAATTTTATTCTGTTAGACGAACCCTTTGCGGGTGTGGATCCTGTGGCCGTTGAAGACATTCAACGTATTGTGGCGCAGCTCACGAAAAAAAATATTGGCATCCTAATTACCGACCATAATGTTCAAGAAACACTGGCCATTACAGACAGGACATACCTAATGTTTGAAGGTAGCATTTTAAAAGCAGGAGAACCCGAAGAATTAGCCAACGACGAAATGGTTAGAAAAGTGTATTTGGGACAAAATTTTGAATTGCGTAGAAAGAAAATTAGAGACTAAAGCCAACCCCTAAAAATATTAAAAAAAATTACCACAGACGCTCTTTTAGCACTGTAAACAGCTAATTTATTTACAACAAGATAATTGCTGGATTATACTAAAACCTACGGGCTAGTATGATACTAGTTACCAATTTTCTCTATCAACCAAGCGCTTACATTCCATAACATTACAGCTACCAAACCAACAATCAACCCCACTACAAATTCCTTAACAAGTGCTGGCCAAGCAACCATTACGGCATGTAATTCTGGAATATTATGGACAAAAATACCACCAGAAACCAATAACAAAGCTAGCGTTCCGATAACGGATAAGGCTTTTATAACATAAGGTAAGGCTGTTACCAATGCGCCACCTATTTTAAAACGAAAACCACGCCCTGCACTTGTTTTAACTAGTTTTAATCCAAAATCGTCCATCCTTACAATAACCGCCACCACGCCATAAACCCCCACCGTAGCAATAATAGCCACCACAGATACAACCATAATTTGAACTAACAATACCTCATTTAAAACCGTACCTAGTGCAATAATTACAATTTCCACAGATAAGATAAAATCTGTTACAATAGCCGATTTAATTTTGGCTTGCTCCTGCTCCACAACTTCTGTATTAGAAATGTGCTGTGTTTTTTTCGTCTGTTTTTGGTGTTTTTTAGTGTGCGGCCATAGGTAGGCATATACCTTCTCTGCGCCTTCGTAAGCTAAATAAATACCACCCAAAACCAAAATAATAGTAATAACTTTGGGTAAAAACGCACTTAATAAAAAGGCTATGGGTAAAATTATAAGTTTATTTAAAAACGACCCTTTTGTAATGGCCCACAATACTGGCAATTCTCTGGACGCTGTAAAACCTGAAGCTTTTTCGGCGTTTACAGCTAAATCATCGCCTAAAATACCAGCCGTTTTTTTAGTAGTAACTTTACTTAAAACCGCCACATCGTCCATTAACGCAGCAACATCATCCAACAGAGCAAAAAAACCAGAGGCCATAAAATATTATAAAATTAGGTATGGATATTTTTGGCCGTTAAAAGCGACATAAATACGTATAGTAATATAATTGCAGGAATTGCTGCAAATTGCAGTACCACAAGCAAAACAACTGTAAGTATTAAGAACAAATAGCGGGTTATATTCGACTTAAAATCCCATGTCTTAAACTTTAAAGCAAATAATTTAATAGGCGCGTTTAGCGTGTAAGTGCTTAACAATGTCATGATAATTAAAAACCAAGGATTTAAAATAATAGCATTTAAACTATCATTATCTTGAAAGCTCATAATAAGTGGTAGGGACAACACAAATATGGCATTTGCAGGAGTAGGAAGTCCTTTAAAATAACTTTGTTGCTCATCGTCAATATTAAATTTAGCCAATCTGTATGCAGACGATAGGGTAATTAAAAACCCGAGATAAGCCAATGGGGCGTAATGCAAGCCATCTATAACAGTTTGCGCGTTCCAGTCTGCTACACTTGTAAATTCTGCGCCAGCAGTACCTGTTGCCATGTGTATTAGTTTAAACATAACTATACCGGGTACTAAACCACTTGTAACCATATCTGCCAACGAGTCTAGTTGCAAGCCTAAATCCCCTTGCACGTTGAGTTTACGCGCAAAAAAACCGTCAAAAAAATCAAAAAATATACCTAAAAAAACAAAAATTGCTGCTGTAACAAACTGGTTATTTACCGCTAAAATAACCGCCACAGAGCCACTTAATAAATTAAGTAGCGTTATAAAATTTGGTATGTGTTGCTTCATAAAAAATAATTTGTTTCCTAAATATAACTTCCCGTAAATAAAATTTTCAGGTTTGGCCAACCTTCCAATCCTAGTTTTGCGACTCACGTAAAAACCTATTGTGCCTTCACAAACCTCACGCTTACCTGCTTTACCCGTTACCAGATTGGCCGTAAGGTGAACACCTAATCCTTCAAAAAAAAAGTAGGGGTACCACTGGTACAAACAGTTAACATAAACATGTTTCCGTAATCATAATTTATGGTAAAAATAGCAAACAAATTACGGCTAAAACAAGAAAACAGGCAATATCTCGTTCAATTTGAAGTTTAATATATTGAAAAATTGTAGCATCTTTGCAAAAAAGAATTGTATTTGAAAGCATTATTAACCACAACCTTGGTTTTTTTGGTAGCTGCCTCCGTTGTTAGTCAGACTGTCCGAAAATACTCAAACGAATTCATGAATATTGGTGTAGACGCCGCTGCCATGGGTATGAGCAATGCTGTGGTGGCACATTCGGCCGATGTTAATTCTGGTTATTGGAATCCTGCTGGACTTGTTCATGTAGCGGACAAACAGCTCGCGCTTATGCATTCCAGCTATTTTGCCAATATTGCTAACTACGATTATCTTGCATTTGCTATGCCTCTGGATGAACGTTCGGCTATAGGCGTTTCGGTTATTAGGTTTGCTGTAGACGATATTTTAAACACTACCCAATTAATAGATGAAGAAGGAAACATTAACTACGACCGAATTAGCCTGTTCTCTACGGCCGATTACGGTGTTACCTTCTCTTATGCTAGAAACCTACCTTTAGACGGCTTAAACTATGGCGTAAGTGCTAAAGTAATTAGACGCATTATTGGTGATTTTGCCTCCTCGTGGGGCTTTGGTTTGGATGCTGCCATACAGTTTGAAACCAAAAATAATTGGAAATTTGGTATTATGGCCCGCGATATCACCACCACCTTTAATGCCTGGGCTATAGATGAAGAAAAATTTGCCGAAATACAAAATGCCATTGAGGGTGAAAATCAAGAGTTACCCGAAACCACCGAAATTACCATCCCTAAATTACAGGTAGGGGTATCTAAAAAATTTATTTTCCGTTACGATTATTCCTTGTTAGCTGCTGTAGATTTACATGTGCGCTTCGAGCAAAATAACGATATTATTTCAACCTCATTTGCCAGCGTTACGCCATCTGTAGGGTTTGAGTTTGGGTATTTAGATATGGTGTTTTTGAGAACTGGTGTCGGAAATTTTCAAAATGAATTACAAATAGATAATACCGAGCGGGTGTCCTTTCAACCCAGTTTAGGAGTAGGTTTTAAATACAAAGGCATTCAGGTAGATTACGCCTTTACCGATATTGGCGACCAATCTGTGGCCCTATACTCCAACGTGTTTTCTTTAAAATTAGATTTTAGCATTTTTAGATAATAGTCTTTTATGAAAAATAGTTTGTTATTAGTAATTGCCATGCTGTGTTTACACACCATGTGGGGTCAAACATTATCCAAACAAGCTGAAATAAGCGTATTAACCATTGGGCCGGGTCCGGCGCTAAACGATGCCTTTGGCCATAATGCCTTTCGCATTAAAGATAGGGCAAACGATTTAGATGTTACTTTCGATTACGGGCGCTTTCCTTTTAATGAGCCTGGCTTTTACCTTAATTTTGCCCTAGGAAAACTAAACTACTCTATTGGAAAAAGTAATTTTAAAGAAGTTAAAGAATTTTATACTTGGCAAAACAGACGTATAGAAGAACAGGTTTTAAATTTAACGCCACAACAAAAACAAACGCTATTTAATTACCTGCTGAACAATAATAAACCACAAAATAGAGCGTACCAATACGACTTTTTTTACGATAATTGTGCTACCAAAATGCGCGATGTTCTCAAAATAGTTTTAAAAGATTCGCTCATATTTAACACACCCAGCACTTTAAAGCCGCATACCTTCCGAAGTCTTATTAGAGAAAAAGTGCCAACCAACACCTGGGGCAGTTTAGGAATAGATATTGCATTAGGCTCTTTAATAGACCAAGCCATTGTACCAGAAAACTACATGTTTTTACCGGAGTATATTCATACTTTTTTTAGTAATGCCAAAGTGGGGAGTAAAGCGTTAGTGGTAAGCAAGGAAACCTTATACACACCTAAACCACAAGCCAAATCTTCCGGTTTTTTGTGGAGTCCCTATGCAGTTTTTGGTTTTATAAGTATCGTTATATTATGGCTTACTTACGCCGATTTTAAAAACCAAAAACGCCAAAAAACCTTGGATATACTATTGCTAACAACCACAACTTTTGTTGGTATTTTGGTGTTATTTTTATGGTTTGGAACGGACCACCAAGCAACAGCCTACAACTACAATTTATTATGGGCATTCCCGTTAAATGGTCTACTAGCCTGGCAATTGGTTCGTAACAGGCCCAAAGCTTGGGTTATACCGTTTCTAAAATTTTTAGTTATTATGTTGGTGCTTATGGTTTTTCATTGGGTAGTTGGTGTACAAAACTTCGCCTATGCCCTACTCCCTTTAGTAATAGCTTTGGCAGTAAGGTATGTATATCTTATTCAGTTTTTCTCCAAAATAAATTTAAAAGTTAAAGACTAAAGTAACACACTCGTTTGACGCTTTTTATTGGCCGCGGAAATACACCATGGTGCCAATGGTTTTTATTAAGATGTTTATATCCAAAAAGAAACTTCTGTGTTTAATATAGTACAGATCGTATTGTAATTTTAAAAGACTCGCTTCTATGGTGCCACCGTAGCGCACCTTAACTTGTGCCCACCCTGTTAAGCCTGGTTTTATAATATGTCGTGTTTCGTAGAAGGGTATAACCAAAGCCAATTCCTTAACAAATGTGGGGCGCTCTGGACGCGGACCAATTAAACTCATATCTCCTTTTAAGATATTTAAAAATTGGGGTACCTCATCCAACCGCGAGCGTCGTAAAAACTTTCCAAATGGTGTAATTCTAGCATCATTTTTAACAGCCCAAACAGCCCGGTCTGTCTCTGCATTTTTAACCATTGTTCTAAACTTTATAATCCGAAAAATTTTCCCATTTTTACCAATTCGTTCTTGGCTGTAAAACAAGGAACCTTTGTTGGCAATACTATTTCCAAGAAATATAAACGGTATTAATGCCATACCAAACAACAGTCCAATACTAGCGAGAACCACATCGAAAAATCGGTGAAAAAACAAGTATAATTTATTGCTATTACTGCGACTAAATGGAAAGTATTTATAAAAATCTTTACCAACAAATTGGACAGGAACTCTGTGGGTAATATCTTCAAATACCTGTGTGTACTCTTTAATTGGAAAGCCTCGCTCCAACAACCCCATTAAATCGTAGTAAATTTGAGCAGAGATGGATTCGGCATTATAGCTAGCTACTACAATTTCGGATACGGCTTTGTCCACAATTACGCGGTGTAAAGCGCCACCTGGATAAATAGGTATACCGGCAATTGTTTCAGTAGTTTTTGGTGTGTCTTCACAATTAATAAAACCTACAATATGATAATTGGGATCGGCATCCTTAAAATTTTTAATTACCGCCTCAATAGTTGCTAACTCGCCAATTATAAGCACTTTTTTATAAAATCGTGGTGCACAAATTACGTATATAAAAAGTAGTCGCTATAAAAATAGTGGTACTAAAATAGCTAGGAAGAAGTAAACAATTTGCAAGCGGTTATTTGGTAATATTGGTGTTAGGAAAGGGGTTAATAAATAAAATAACACCACCACAGTAACCGTTAAAACAATGTTCCCTAAAACTTTATCTACGCGGCTTGCTTTATTTAAATCATACAGTTCAAAAATAGTCCCAAAAACAGCAAGATAAACCATAAGGACAAACACCCAAATCCAATGTTGGGATGCTATATAAAAGTAATTAAACTGGAACCAACTACCAACAAAATAGAGGCTACCAAGAACCACAAGCATGTCCGTTAATCGCAACAGAAAAATCCGTTCAGACATGTTAAAATGAATGGCATTTTTGGGCATAAAAGCACTAAATAAAAAAAATTACTAATTGTAGGTAAAGTTAGTGTAGGGAAATTATTGAAATAAAATATAGTGAGGGGGGAATAATAATGGGCTTTCAATAACTTACCATTGGTAAAAAAACTAAAAAAACCCATCAAAAGCAAGTATTAAGCTCTTTTTTTAGAAATTTCAGAAAACAGTGTAACCCAACTATGTTTAACTATCTTCCAGTCTAAATTGGTTACCATTTGTCTTGCCTTAACAGCTAGTGTGTTAGCTTGCTGGGGGTGTTCCTTTAAGAACATAACGGCATTTTTAATAGCCACCGGATTATTTGCTGGCACCAATAAACCGGTGCTGTTATTAGTAATTAAATGAGGCATACCACCAACAGAAGTAGATATTACTGGAAGTCCCAATGCCATAGCCTCTAGAACACTAACGGGCATATTATCGAAATTAGCGGTATTAAGGAATATGTTGTAGTCTGACGATAGCCGTATCCAATCAGGTTTGGATAATTTTCCCATAAAAGAAACCTCAACCTGCATATCTTGGGCCAGTTGTTTGCAGGCCTGCAAACTCCCGTCTTGGGTATCTGGGCCCACCATGCAAAGGTGACATGGAAGCCCTGTGTCTTTCAGTAACTTTAATGATTTAATAGCTAATTGCGGATTATAAATAGACGAAAACGAACGTACCCATAATAGGTTAATGGTGGCATAGTTCCTTTTTTTAAATGGATAATTATCTATATTTAAACTATTAGGAATGTAAACAACAGGTGCCAGCTGTGATTGGTTAAAAGCAGCCTCCAAATACTTTGATGGCGACACCAATTGGTGCGCATGCTTAAATAATAAACCACTTAATCGGGGCGTGTCCCTTAAGCGCGCGGGCAACTTACCACCATGCAAAATAGGTACGTAAGGCATGTTTAGCATGCGGCACAATTGACTAATAATTACGGCATATAAAAAATTTGTGGTGCTGTAGGTATCAATTAAAACCACGTCGGTTGATTTAGCATGCTTAAACACGTGACAAACCATATCTGTTAAACGTGCCCATTTATTTACTTTTGACGAGGCACAATTTACCTTAAAACCTTCCGCAGCTAAAAGTGGTCCTAAAACGGAAATAGCCGAAACATTAGTCGTTTGTGTTTTTAAGTTGTTTCCTATGTAAAGGACGTTTATCATGTGTTAAGTGTAATAAGGCTAGTCCGTAAATAAATGCTGGCATAGCGGTGCGCATAGACATATGGTTAATAGTAAGAAACCAAAAAACCAGAAAGGCATAAAAATAATAATTTCCTTTATTTTTTAATCGGATGCTAAACGGTTTTAAAATTAATATTACCAAAATAATAATTCCCAACAAACCATGTTCGGCAAGTGTTCGGCTTAACTCGCTATGCGAGGTGGTTGTTTCGCCAACTTCCTCTATGCGTTGGTCTTTAGATCGGCTAGCACCTATACCCAGGAAAGGGCTTGATTTAAACCCCTCTAATTCGTCTAAAAAGAGTTCCGCCCGGCCTGTTGTAAGGTTCTGTTTTTCCCGGCCTAAATGATCTTTATTGGCATAACGTAAATTTACCAATCCGTCGGTTTGATTAATACTTACAAACCAAGTAAGTGCCAAACTAAAACAGAATAAACCAAAAATTCCTAGCACCTCGTTTTTCTTTTTGGCGGGTGCTTTTCTAAAGAAGTAAAAAAGAAATACTAAAATAGCAATAACCGCTGCAATAACGCCACCGCGACTTAAAGTTGTAACAGCCCTAAAGGAAATAAGTGCCAAAATAGTGGCATTAATTAACTTTAAAACTAGGGTAGGCGATTTTGTAAATAACCGAACCGCCATTACAAACATACCCAAACCCAATGCTGCCGCCACTTGGTTGGCTCCCCAACCACCAGCAGCAGCCCTGTTGGAGGCCGCACTAGTTAAAACATCTTTTAAATTGGGTGTGTACAAATAAATATAAGCCGTGTGCGCTATTATGGGCAGCACCATAAATAAGAGTATTTGCGACATTTGCTGATAGCTAATGCGTTTGCCGTAACAAAAAAGTGCTGCCAATCCTAAACATATAGGCCCACTTAAAACAAAAACAATATTAGTTCTAAAATTAGCCTCAAAGCGCAAGGTTATTGAGGCCACAAAAATAGCAGGAATTAACAGCAATAAGTAAATAAAGTAAGGGTAAGCCCGTCCTGAAAGTCCTTTGTAAAAGATACCAATTAAAATAAATACAATAACCATGTATTTACCCATTTCGTAGGAAATAGCGCCTTTGGTAGTTCTAAAAAACACCTCTGCTCCAACAAAGTACGCGCATGCTTTTAATACTTCAAAAGTTCTTGATTTATCCGAAGCATTAACTACTTGATACAAAAAATAAAACACAGCCACAAAAAAATACGGCTTGGCTATACTTTCATTCAAGTAAATACTAATTCCTAATAAGGCATGAAAGCCAATGGCACTAATGTAGGTAGAATTGGATTTCAAGGTGTGTTGGTATTCAAACTAAATTTTTAAACTGCAAGGTACTATAAAATTGATAATTTGTAAGGCTACCGAAATAAACCCGCTTAATACACTTATAAAAGCACCGATAACGACAGGAAAAACCAGATTTATGCATTATAATATTTCCTGTTGTATACGGCGGTTATAATAGGCGTAACTAAATTTGTAAATATCTTGTCGCGCACAAATACGTATACGTTTATAATTTTGGGCATTTAATGTCATAAATTGATGCAAACTTGCCGTTACACCTGGAACATCCAGATTACGAATTAAAAATCCGTTTTTATTGTTTTCAATATAATGACCAATAGCCGATACATTGGAAACAATGGGAATACAACCAAAATTCATAGCTTCGGCAATAACCTTTGGAAACCCTTCGGAGGCCGATGGTAATATAATGGCATGACACTGCCTATAAATATCATGAACGGCATTTCTTTCCAAAAAACCATGAAAAACTACGGGCAATGCCCATTTTACCGCAAATTGTTTATAGACTTCTAAACCAGCTCCGGTACCTACAACATGAATTGCTGCTATTTTATTACGCATTGTATCGTTTAAACCCCGCACCGTTTCCAGAAGTAAGTTTAAACCTTTAGCAGCCTCTAAACGCCCTACAAAACAAAAATGAAGTAAGTCTGAATTTGATTTTTCAACGGCAGTTACAGCGCCTTTTTTTATATCTGCTTCCGTTAAGCATGGATTCTCAAAAGGTATGCAATGCTTTGGTTCATTTTGCCAATAGCCATTCATGGTTACACGACGCGATTGCTGTTTTAACAACCATTTTTGAAACCGGTAAGACCATGGTGCCTGTGTTTGTTTCCAATTCCCTGCATATTTAAACCAACCTTTTTTGGACGACCCCCAGATTAAATAAGGAATTACAAACACGCCTATACCTGTTGGTGCTCGAAATTGAAAACAATCTGTTTGCCTAACCGAATTGTTTACTAGCGCCAGTATTTTTGGCAGCTGTTTAAGAATGGTTAATTTATCACGGAATTTTGGGCCACCAACAGCAGGTAATGCTACAAAAGTTACACGATTTGAAATATACGGAATGGCACCAATTGGTGGTGGCGTATGATGCAACATTGCCACATGAATAATACTATCGAAAACAGCTAACAAACTATTAATTTCGGTTACGGTAGCGCTTAATCCAACTACCATACCGTCTGCTGTTAGGTAATGCTCTGTGTGCGATATAATGGTTAAACTTTTCAAGATATTAATGCTACATATTTTTTAATAATTTGCTGCCAATCGTGTTGTTCTGCCCAATGGCGCGCTTGCTGTTTAAATGCTGCCTCCTTGCTTAAAATTTGAGCTACTGCCACACAAAATTCTTGACCATGATTACTGCTTACTAAAAACCCAGAATAACCATTGCTTATAGCATCTTCTATACCACAGTTTCGGGAGCCAATAGCTGGAATCCCCATAGCATTGGCTTCAAGTATTGCAATACCAAAACCTTCAATATCTCCAGAGGTGCTTTCTACACTTAACATAGCAAAAATATTTGTGGCTCCTAAAACATGTTTCAAATTAGTATGGGTTAAAGCGCCGTGAAATTTAACGTGATTTGCTACCCCCAAATTAGCAGCTAACTCCTGAAGTTGAGGTGCTTCTGTTGGTATGCCTACGCAATGATATTGAGCGTTTGGATACTGTTTTAATAGTTCGGGTAGTATTTTAATAATTTGCTTTTGCCCTTTTCGTTCACTTACCCTACCAACCGTTGTAATTATAGGAAACCCATGTAAGCTATTGGTTGCTTCCTTGGTTTGTGGCCATGCGTTTAAATCGATACCATTTGGAATTACCGTTACTTCCTTTTCCAAATGCGCTACTAATTGCCGTGTATACCGGGAAACTGCTGTAATTTTATTAAACTGTTTAAGTGCCAAATTGATGGATTTTCGCAGCATAAGCGACTTAAAGTTAACCTCTGTACCATGCAAAACTGCTAAAGTTTGCCGTTTATACAATAAAGAGCAAGCGGCAACCGCCCACAAAGAAAACTTACCGGTAGCTATAATGGTATCGGCTTTTTTAAAACCGGAAAGCGTTTTCACCACCCGATTAAAATACATTAAAAACCGAAACCTTTTTATAGCAATTCGCGTCACGGCGAAAGGCAATGCGGCATCAAACGCTATTTCGGAAGCATTTTCACTATCGCGCTGATCGGCAACTACGGTAACATTAAAATCTTTTTTAGTTAAATAAAGCGCCAAATAATAAGCATGATTACCTATACCACCCGGTTGTGGCGGGAATTCGGAAGTTACTAAAAGTATGCGTTTTTTATTCAATTTTAGGTGTTTTTGCTCTTTACTTTTAACTTTAAAACAGCTCCTTCCCTCAAATGAAAGAAGGTGATTTTTGCTTCAGCAAAAATCGGAAGATTTCACAAAAAAAAAGGCGCAGCAACTATAAAAAAGCCAAAACTCCATATTACCTTACCTTAATAGCAACTTTCCGCTCTTTGCTTTTCAAACGAGACTATCAATCTTGGCGCCTTCGATTAACTTCGTACTCGCTAGTCTCCAAGATTTAATAACTTGAATAAATACAAGTGGTAATAATAATATGGAAATAAAAACTCCGAGTAACATCATGCCTTTATTTTTTTTGTATTTGTAGGGTATTATAGAAAAGGGAACTGTCCTTATTACGGCTAGTATAGCAAATTTATCACCAAAATACTTCCGAAAAAAATACAGTACACTTGGCAATGGCCGGGGAGCAAACCATTTTTTAGTTCGAAACGCATCCCAACTTCCCATTTCGCGTAAGCCGCCAGAATCGACTTTTAAATGCAGGCGTTTGGCTTGCGGGTTAGAGACGTTTAAAAACCCTTGTAAATAAGATCTTAAGCCATATTCTCCATCACCCATACGTTGCCTTTCAAATTGGCGGTCAAACAAACCAATCTTATAAAACACCGTCTTTTTTATAAGTACATTCCCGGTATCTAATTGATCGCTAACTCTAAAAAAGCTATAATTAGCAGGAATCTCCGCGCCTACCTTGGAAATAGAAACCCCTGAAGACAGGTCAGCATTAAAATAATCCAGGCACTTTATATGCGCTGAAATCCATTTAGCATCTACGCGACTATCATCATCAAAGAACAACAAATAATCTCCTGCTGCTTTCTTAACAGCCGTATTGCGTGCCAACCATAAGGCTTTTTGGTCTTGACGAATTACTTGAATATCTAAATTATAACCTTCATAAAACGCTTGCTGAAAAGGTTCGGATTGATCTACCACCAATACTTCAAAATTCGTATAGTCTTGTGCTTCCAAATCTTTTAACACATCTTTTAAAAACACATAACGGTTTAAAGTAGGAATAATAACAGACACCTTGGGCTGCCTGGCAAGCAGGTCACTTTCAAAACCAGCATAAGCGGTATGTACAAGTGGAGTTTCTAAATAGCAACTAGATGCGGTGTGCCTGCTGCCATAAAAAGCCCGCCATTCTTTAAACGGATTTTTTAAACTGGCAAATCGAAATAAAAGCACATACACCACCCAAGCCAGATGAAAGTACTTGCGTATGAAACGATAGTTATCCGCCAAAGGCAAGGCTTCAAAATGCTGGTAAGTAGCCGCATCGCCTATATAGCCTTTTTGTATAGCCTGCCAGGACAGATCATAAGTCTGTGACAAAGCACTTTTAAAACTAGTATCGGGTTCTAATTGATTTGTAATAGCACTTGGTAACTGGTCAACCACAGGAAACACAAAAGCCCCATCACGCTTTTTTAAAGCAAAATAATGGGTGGGTTGTAAGTATTTTAGGAGGTGGAATGGCATAGTTATTTACTTATTCAGTAAGTATGATATTTTTTAAACGGCTATAAATTGTATGTTTGTCAAAATTGTTGTAATACAACTTCTTAAAATAATCTGAAGGTAAACCTTTATTCTCAAAATAAGGATTTAATTTCTCAATAAGCGAGTCTTTTGAATACGGATTAAATGTAATCTGTTGTAGCGCTTCCGTAGGTTCCATAAATGTAAGCGCTCCAAATTTGGACGACACAAGAACGGGCGTCCCCAAAGATATAGCCTCTATAAACACCAGTCCAAAAGCTTCCGCCAAACTTGGTAATATGATTAAATCCATTTCCTTATAAAAGCTAATCATTGCGGTTGCCGATAAATGACCACGAAAAACAATATGACTGTCAATCCCCAATTCCGCTGCTTGTGTTTCTAATCGTGTTTGATTAGAACCCGTACCTGCAATATGCAACTGGTAATGGCTTTTATCAAAATAAGCCAATGCATCTAAAACAATGCCTTGATTCTTATGGCCTACCAGGCGACCCGGACAACCTATTTTAAGAAGATTAACCGAATTAAACGGTTTTGGCTTGGCCCTACCTTTTCCCGCTATTGGAGACCAAAATGGCACGGTTTTAATTTTATGGACGGGCACATGAAATGCAGATTGCAATTCCAATTTAGTATGATGCGAGTTAGCTATAACAATGTCTGCTAACTTTAAAAACAGACGCTTTACAAAAATTTTAGTTGTAGTAGCGCCAGTCTGCGCATTTAAGGAGTGAAACCAAATAATGTTATTCCTAACGCCAAATAATTTCCCAAAAAGCAATGCTGGATTAACATAACTGAAATTCGATAAAACGACATCGGGTTTTACCGTTTTTATAATTTTAAGAACTTCATAATAATTTCTAAAATAGCCCCCTTTTTGCGCTACGGTTAAGTGTACATTATTTTTACTTTCTGTATAGGCTTCAGATTTGAGCGAAAAATTATGAACCTCATGACGGTCATCTGCCAAACGCACGGATACCTCCTCAAAAAATTGAGATAAATAACCTTGGTTTCGCGAATAAAAAAGTAAAATAATCATTTATAGTATTTATAATCCTTTTTATAATTCCAATATAGAGATCTCAAATCTCGGTATAGCTTATATTTTGGTAATTTACGTTTCTTATTATTTCTAGCATGCGGGAAGGCGTCTTCAGGAATCGTTTCTATATTTAAAAAAGTGCAAAGCGTGGTATAGTCAAAATTTACACCCATTTCCATGACTAAAAAATTAGGTTTGTTTTTAAAGAACGCTAAAATCTCCGTGTTCATTTTTTCATAAACCTCTAAATACCGGGACTCATAGCCATCCGCACAGGGTACCTGATAAATTTTTTGGTGCAATGGAATCCGAATACTCGCAAAATAAGTAACAACACATGAAGATGCTCCTATTATAATTTTATTTCCCAAAATTAAAGGCCCTATAACCGCGGCGTTTGCACCCAATGTGCAATCATCACCTATTTTAAAAGAACCGCTTTCACACTTTTTCTTTATTCCAATAACATTACCGCCAGTAAGCGTTAAATTCTTTCCAATGATACTCTGACCAGAAATAACACAGCCTAAAGAAGCATGTAACACCAGTAAACCGCCTTTAATGTCAGCCTTGTAATGTATATCTACGTTGGAATAAGCCTGAATCAAATTTAAAAAAGGAAGTAAAACAATTCGAAAAAATCGGTAGGATTCTCCCAACAGCAAATAAAAACCCCTTTCGGTTCTATATAATAATACACCCCAGAAATTTCTATTCATCCAAATAAAGAGCAAGCGATATCTTTGTTTTCCAACAATTCTGTTTACATCTTGGCTAAAAAATTTAAATTGAGACATCTTTACTATATTTATTAAAAAAAGCTCCGATACGAAAATAATCTTTCCAAAGAAATCTATTTGATATACATAAAGTTTGCATCTTCTCCTGATTTAAAGTCTTATGAAAATCTAGCACTTTTTCAGCAATATCCGAAATTTCCTTTTTTTCCACCCATACAACATGCTTTTTCCAGTCAATTTTGTCGGATAATGGTAATAGTCCATCTGTATGCACATAAACAGGAATACGACCCATAGCCAAGGTTTCGTAGAGTCTTACAGAAAAATTACCTGCACCTCTAGTGCAAAGCACATAATCAGAATCCTTTATATTTTTATAGAACTCTGCGGTAGTTTGCTCTCGGGTCGCTTTTGTTTCTGCACCAGCCCGGTATTTATTTCTTAAAATAAAATTGTCGGCAATCCTATCATCTGCTATTAGTGGTTTCAAACATTGGTATCTAAAATAAGGCGCAGCCAGTATGGCTTCAGGGATTGGTTTATATAGTTTACTAACGTAGCCAAGGTTTTTTAAAGCAATTTTACAACGTGTTTTAAGGGCGTCCCATTTATTCGGGCTCGCTAAACCGCAAAAACCAACACGTGGGCGCTCTGAATAATCGCGTGCTTCAAGTGCATCGGTATTATAAATAGCTTTTAATGGGTCTGAAATAAATACAGGCATACCTTGATGCCAAGCTGGTAAGTTCCTGCGATATCCACTAGTTCTAAAAACAATGGTATTTTGCAAGACAGGAATGGGAAGCCCAACATCGCCTAACAGAACCAGCCAAACTTGCTTATTCAATTTAGCACCAGAAGTTATGAGCTCCAAAGCGAGATGTTGTTTGTTTTCATTTACATAATAATTCCAAGACATGGGTAAAACAACCACCTCTGCATCGGCTAAATTATCCACAAAGTTATAATCCGTTTCACTAACACTATACATCGCTTGGCGTTGAGCATCTGTAAAGTCAGCTCCCTTTATAAATGCTTTAAGCAATGGAAAAACCTGACCGCGCTGGGAGGCATCGTAATGTTGTTTGGGGTAGTATAGTTTCATAGGATTGATTTCTATTTTTTAATATAGAATTCATTAAATGCTTGCTTTTGTGCCTCCAAGCTAAAATGTGTCTGCACACGTGCTATGGCCTGGTCTGCTAGCTTTTGTTTTTCTGCGCTTGGCAAGCTCATAAAAGCTGTAATACGTTCTGCCATGGCTGCTGTATCATAAGGTACAATCAACCAACCTGTTTCTAGTTCTTTTATGTTTTCTGGTATGCCGCCAACATTAAAAGCAACACAGGGAACACCTAATGCCTGTGCTTCCAAAATAGCATTACAAAACCCTTCATTTAAACTAGTTTGCACATATAAATTGGCAGTAGCTACAATATTTAAAGTTTTGGAATGGGACTGCTTTCCGTTAAAAATAAGCTGCTGTTCCAAGTCACTTTGATGGATGTGAAACACGTAGCGCTCCATTTCATCGGCTGTTCCGGAGCCAATAACATGCCATTCAAAGGCAACACCTGCCGTTTTTAAATGAGTAGCGGTTTCTATTAAATAATCCATCCCTTTTATCCAATTATACCGTGAAATAGTGACTATTTTAAATAGGTTTTCAGAAGTATTAATATTTTTTGAAGGTAAAGTCGCTAAATTCACAGCAGGTGTAATAATAGCATAAGGAATTTTTGCTGACAGCCCCAACGCATATCCTTTTGCTAAAAGATATTTAGAGATGGATTGCACTTTGTCCACATGCTGCCATAACAAGTTGTAACAATCTGGATGCTTTAAGGGGTACACATTTAGGTCGTATCCCCTAAAGCTCACCGCCATTTTTGCGCCTATTGCTTTGGCAACTAGTTCTCGACCTATAGCTAGAGTGGCAAATCCAAAATGCAACCAATCGCCTTTAAATTTTAATAACTGGGCATTTAAATAGACTTTTTCAATGATACGTTTCGTTGAGCTACCTGCTTGTTTTTCCAAAACATAAAACCTAGTCACCCGATTTAAATAAGGCAATAGCTGAACCCCTACAATAAGCATATTGAGTAATTGCTGCGGTAAAAAGGCATAAAGCTTTGGACTGGTTTTATGGGTGCATGCTTTGTAGGACGTTACACAGGGACCTGTAAACAAAGTCACCGTATGTCCGTTTTCTTTCAGTCCTTTTATTTTAGAATTAAAAAAAGTTTCCGAATAGCTAGGCGGTTGTGAAAGTACGAGTCCTATTTTTTTCATAGCTGCTGGGTTGTTCTCATATTTTTATTTAGCGATTTAGCCATAAGGTTTTCATACAAAGTCTCTCGCGAACCGATAAACCTTTCAAAATTATATTGCTCTAAAACTTTTTTTCGCATAGCGCTGCCTATTTGCTGGCGCTCCAAGGGTTCCATGCGGTTAAAGTCTATAAGTAGTTGGCAAAGCGCACTGGTATCGCCAGCCTCAAAAATCTGATTTTCAAAACCTTTTAGAATATCTGTTATACCTGCTACACGAGATCCCAATACAGGAATTCCCATAGCCATTGCTTCTACAGGAGCCATAGGCATACCTTCACCTTTTTCTTTCGTAGGGATTACAAAAATATCTGTAACAGACAAATAATCCTGTACCTGCGACTGCTTTCCAGTAAAAATAATTTGCGAATGGGCTTTTGCATATTTAACTTTCAAAGTTTTTGCATAATCCGACTGGTCACTACCCACTAAAAGTAACTTTATATTTGGTAATTGCGTTTTAAGCACTGCTTCCATTAATATTTCAATATCTTTTACGGGAACCATATTAACAACAGAAATAACCACAAAATCCTGTTCACCAATATTATAAGCTTGTTGTATTGCTTTATTTTTAGCTTGTGGACTGTAAGTGTGCGTATCCAAGCCCAATGGTAAATAAATAGCCTTTACTTTAGGCATGGGGGTAAAAAACGCCGTCATCATGGTTTCATTGATGGCAATGACTTGACTGCTTAATACCGATTTCCAATGCCAAGCTTTATTCCCCCAGCCCATGGCTTTTTTAGTATAAACAAATTTAATGCCGGCTAATTTAGCAGCTAAAGCTTCTGAAAAATCAGAGCTCCAATGCCATGAATGTATAATATCCCATTGATGCTTTTTAAAAAAGCGAACAACTTTTAGTAAGCGAAACGGAAAGGACCAAAACGGCTTATAAGGCGTTTCATAAGGAAAGACATGAATAGGAGCACCTAGCTTTTCCACCTCTTTAAAAAACGCACCTTTTGTATGCATGACTAAAATTTCTGGGGAAAACCTTGTTTTATCTAAACCTTGTACCAAATCGCGAACAACCTTCCCACTGCCTGCAGTATCAAAATTAGGAATACTATATAGAATACGGGTTTTTTTAGACATCTGTTTTTAGTGTGATTCAAAATCACGTTTTAAATTCTCCTTATAAGTTGTTATTTTTGAACCTTCTTTTTTCTGATACCACACCGCCAAAGTCAACAACATACTCACCGCGTGCGAATAAAATACCGGATCGTCATGTTTAAACTTATCATACATATTAGTTACCACATCCATACCTACAAAGTCTAAAAAAGACGGCTCATTCAAATAACGCTTTAAATGCGTCTCATTTTTGGTGCCTAAAAACTGTAACTCCCAATTGCGCTGAATGTATTTCTTGCCGAGTAAGGCCTCTATTTCCCGCTTCAATTTAGTCCGTATACGATAAGGTAAATTGTTAGGCGACTTGTTATTCTGGTAGGTATATAAATTATAAGGCATTTGTCCTTGCCACGGAATACGGGCTGCTTTGGGGTTTCTATTTTTTATATAGGCTATTTGCAACTGCCTATCGGCTAAATAGGCTTCGGGTACTTCGCAAATAAACTTACACATTTTATCATCGTAATACGGTACATTCACCGGATGCGCGGCTTCAAAAAAGCTTAAACTGACTGAGGTCCATCGTGGCGCCCAATACAAACTTTTAAAAGCCCGTATTTTCGCCCCAGTATCGGCAATAGGTATTTGATGTAATAGCTCTTGAATACGGGATTTTAAATAAGCTTCAAAATCCCCTTCCAAATCCCAAGATTGCCACAAAGCACTAGCTAACGCTAGTCCACTTTTTTTAATTACTTTTTTATAAATCAGGCCCAGTTCCGATAGGTGTGCATCTTGCTTGGCAATACCCCGATCAAAAAAAACATCGCCCCAATGCCCTAACGAAAACTCGCCAGGAATTTGTTTAAGATTTTCTAAAACGGCCATTTGCCGCGGATGAGTAAACTCGGAGTAGCATTTATTTATGTCGGCCGCACCATCCAAAACATCCCATAAGTACCCGGTCGGAATTTGTAAAGCTGTGAAAGGAAAAGCACAGGCTTTTGCTATATGTTCGCTTATTTTATGTTCTTTAAAACCACCAACAAACGAATACGAATAACTATGCACATCGGCGCCCATATGTTTAAGCGCTACCGCCTGGCTCCGACTATCCAAGCCACCAGACAGCGGTAATATTACGGGGTTGCTACCTGTTTGTTCTTGGACTATGGTTTCAAACAAATCGGTAAACTCGTCCAAAGCCGTCTGAAAGGATATATCTCGTGGTTTATGGAACCATTTAAAATTGACGGTCTGTTCTTTTATTTGTCCATCGGCATCCAAAACATACTTCGTACCGGGCTGCAAAACCTGTTCATCAGTGTAAAAGGTATCCGCTTCCAAAAAGAAGCCTGTAGCCGCAAAAATACAGATGGCTTTTCTGTCAATCGCCCTTTCCATACCAGTGCGTTTCGCAAAGGATTGCTTTAGGGGAATAATGGGTGTTTCTATTATTTTCAAAATAGAGTTATGGCAAGTATATTGATTTAATTAGATTGCTTTACAGCTACTAACCTCGAAAATAATAAGATTTTGTCATAAATCAACCTTTTTTACAACTGTTTTAAAAAACTAGTTTCTAACTAGAGTAATAAGCAAATTACCATCTATACTTAAAAGCCAAACAAAGTTAGCTTACCGGTTGCTAAAAGAGGGATAAATAAACCCGCGTCAGGATAGCTAATGGACGGATTTTGTTCATGATTACCTAATTAATAATTTCCTGCAACTACCAACTTTTCACTATCTTTCCAATCGATATTTGAAACAAACCAGCACGTGTCTAAAAAACTCAAAATAGCCATTTACTCTGGGCAAATCCCAAGTACTACTTTTATTGAAAGTCTCATAAAAGCCGTGGCTAAAACACATCAGGTCATTCTGTTTGGTAGTCAAACTAAAGCCGTTAATTACAATAGTACTAATATTATAATACACAAAACCCCAAAGGGCAACGGCTTAAAACTTTTATATAACACATGGCGTAGTTTAAAACTGGTGGTTAGGCGACCAAGAGACCTCTGGCATCTATTAAAAGACGTTAACAAACATCCATCCGCCTACAAGAAATGGCAGGCTTATTCCAGACTACTCCCCATGGTGCTATACAAACCCGATATAATTCATATCCAATGGGCCAAGAGTTTGGAAGAATTTATGCTGTTAAAAATCCAGTATAACATTCCCATTATTTTAAGCTTACGTGGGGCACATATTAACTATTCGCCAATTGCCTCCAGAGCATTAGCCAAGAGCTACCGTAAAAACTTTCCGCAGGTAACAGCCTTTCACGCAGTATCCGATGCCATAGGTATTGAAGCCCAAAAATATGGTGCTCCACCTGATAGAATAACCGTTATTCACTCCCTAGTGCCTCAGGTATTTTTAGACGCCTACCAACCTATTCAGCAAAGAATAAGCAAACCGTTTAAAATAATATCCGTAGGCAGACCGCATTGGATTAAAGGCTACCCCGATGCTATTTATGCCATTGCAGCATTAAAAAAACAAGGCTTTGCGGTAACCTATCAAATTATAGGGATGGATACTCCCGATGAGGAATTACTATTTTTAATTGCAGAACTCGGTCTACAAAAGCAGGTTACATTGCGGGGCAACGTGCAACAAGCAGAACTCATAAAAATCATGCAAGATCAAGATGCTCTGTTATTAAGCAGTTTGGAAGAAGGAATTGCCAATGTGGTATTGGAAGCTATGGCGATTGGTTTACCGGTAATTTCTACCAACTGCGGTGGCATGAGCGAGGTGGTAATCCCGAACAAAACGGGGTTTCTAGTGCCAGTCCGAGACCCCGAAGCAATGGCACAAGCCATTTTAGAGTTATATGCCTTACCCATAAGCAACTTACAACAACAAATCCAACGGGCTCATAATTTGATAAAAACAAAATTTAATACGGAAACGAATATGGCGACGTTTTTGACATTTTATGAAAATATATATAAAAAATAATAGCTGTCATATGCCTCGATACGTAGTTGTTTCTTGAAAAATTATTGATACCTAATTAAAAACTCTTTGAAACTTTCTTATATCTTAATTTTCTTTTCAGATATAAAAGAATATTTTCAGGACTATAACGATATGATATAATCCCAACCCTAGGAATATACAATCGCTTGTAATGTTTTTTATTTATTTTAGTTGCAAATTTTTCCATTTTCTCAAATGATTGAAAATGTGGTACAATTACACCTTTTTTATACCCCAAACGTTCATGTATTATTTTAACTTTATTGTATAAAATCAACATAGTTTTAAATCCATGAGTATTATACAATTGAGGCAAAATAGAATACTTGATACTATCAAAATTTTTTAGCATTGCTTCTCTTAAACCTGGCATGTCATTAATAATTCCATATTCCTGGCATATATTAAACCAATCTATAAAAAGCGTCTGCGTTGATTTGTTTTTCCTATACACAATTACACCACTGTTAAATTCAGGAAATATCTCTCGATATTTAAAATCAAACGGCTCTGTTGTATGCAAATTCTCTTCACTTGTGGTGGCGATATCAACAAAATCCAATAGATCAAACAATTCAGAAATTTCATCAGTTATAAAGGTGTCTGAATCTAAAAAAATTGTTTTTTCAAATGGGCTTTTGTTAAGTCCTAAAACTTTAGATAAATACGTGTATTTTTCAATTTCATTGTTAATTATAATGATATCGAAAAAATTATTTAATTCACTAGTAAAAACGTTTTGAGGACAAATAAGACAACTTTCTTCCTTGTTGTATTTTTTTAATGAAGTAACAGATGTTATGGCTTCATTTACAAATTTCGGTCTATTAGCCACATATAAATATCCTTTTTCTTTCATTTTTTAAATTTACTTGTTGGAGCATTAAAAATTCTTGTTTTTTATAATCCAATAATATTTAATTAAAATAGCGTTCCATGAAACGCCTTTACCAAATCAGCTACTCGTTTCCAATCATACTGCAATGCATGCGCTCTAGTTTTAATAGCAATATCTTGTAATAATTGCTCATACCTTAACCAATAAACGGTAGCATCAATTAAATAGTTGGCATCTTTTGGGGGTGCTAGAATGGCACCAGACCCCTCTAAATATGCGCTATTTCCACCAACATCGGTTGTAACTATTGGTAAACCGCTAGCCATAGCTTCCAAAATAGAATTACAAGCTGTTCCATCTATCATAGGTAAAAATAATACATGAGCCTGCTGGTATTTTAAGCTTAAGGCTTGATCGTCTAGTCCACTAAAAAACTGAATATAAGGTTGTGGTTTTATTTGTTTTATATAGGGTTTATGCATAACCACTTCCACCTTCAAATCGGGTACTTGTTGGGCTATAACAGGAATACAGCTGTTAAATAAATCAAAATTTCGTAAATGTTGCCCAACAAACAAAAGGGTTGGAACAGGATTTTTCCAAGTTTTGGGTTTAAAAAACTGCGTATCTACGCCATGCGGTATATAAGTTACCTCTTTAATTTTAAGGCGATCTTGAATGTAATCCACTTGATTTATTCCAACAGCTACAGCGCCATCTAGGTGCTTTATGTATTTGGAACTTTTAAAATGATTCTCTAATACTTTAGGTGGTTTGTGGAAACTACCACAGAAAGCCGTTTTATTAAATCGTGTGCCTTGTTGCACCGTAAACCGAACATCACGCTCGGCATTTAAATAATGTACCACTTGCTGTTCGTTTTTGGATTTTTTTAAAACCTGTAATAGTTCCAACTCTTTAAATACACTACTGGAATTATAAAGTCCCGCTTCCTGATTTACAAAACGACCAAGTACTTTTGCGACTTTATAAGGTAATTTGGCTTGCCCTAACACAACAGTTGCAGGTTGATAAAAGTCGATAAGGCGGCTATAGCCCGAATTAACAGCGTGGTGTGAGGAGCGGTGATGTATAAATATGGGTTTCAAACTAAAACAATGGTTTAGAAAGCATTAGTTCCAATATACGCTTAACATTTTTAACGGGATGAACATGGGTCTCGAAATAAGCACGCGCTTTTTTAGAAAGCATATCAGCTAATACATCATCTTCTAAAACTAATGTAATAGCAGCTAATAACTCCTCATCCGTTTCGAAATATAATAATTCCTGGCCATGTACTAAAGGTACCGGTAAATCGGTAGTCAGTTTTTCGGCTATAATGACTTTACCTTGCGACAGGTATTCGGCCATTTTCCAAGCCGTCGAATTTGCCAAGCCTCTTGTATATATAACAATTTTAGCCTGTTTTAAAGCATTTAAATATAACTCGGGTTCTGCTGGCACATCTGAAATAGCATCGTAATATTTCTCCATGGCAATCGGCGACTTAATAAAACCGCCTTGGAACTGGTAGGGAAAAGCTTGCCGTAATAATTTTATAATATGGTAGCGCTGTTGGTGTATTTGTAAAACGTCTATATCATTTTCATTCGTAAAGCAGCGCGTTTGGAAGAAAACAGTGGCATTACTTGGTTTTGTATAATCTTCAAAACGTTCTAAATTTCGAGCGGTTAAAATAAAATTCCAATGCTTTAATTGCGCTTTATAGGTATGTACCAACCGTTTAAACAGCAAACGATCTGGCTTTATGTTTAATTTTAAATTACTTAAAATTAAACCTTTATAAAACGTAGACATACTTTGAGTTTTAAATTTAGACCGTACACCAAAACACAAACCCAATTTATACAATTTACTTTGAAAAGCCTTTGGCAATTTGTTTACATATTTAGTTTCATAGCTGCGCTTGAAAACAAAGTCACAGTGATTAAAAGCGTATTCTGAAAATTGATTGGCATGATCATAAAGGTCGCATGCAAATGAAATACGCGCGCCTGAAGCGTGAATTATTAACTCATAGAAAGAAACTTTAGGGTTTGCCTGATGGGTTCTGATTACTTCATCATCACCTACCACTAGACGGCCTCTTCGTCCAGTTATGCTTAAAACTATTTTTGTATTTAGGACCTTTAGCTTTTCTAATTCAAACAGCCCTGTTTGGATATTAGAAGCATGGTTTAATTCCTGTGGCGTGTATAGTACAATAGTATAAGCTGGTTTCATATTATTTTAAAGCACTATTTACGGATTCTTCCATAGTTATACAGGTTACTTCTAAACTCCATTGATTCAAAACACTTTGCCTAGCATTCTTACCCAGTGTCCGCCATGCAAATTCATCCTTAACTAGTGCTGCTGTTAGGACACTAAATTCAGATTTGGAACAAAGCAAACCATTGACACCATTTTGGACTAATTCATCGGGACCTCCAGCACCTGCCATTGCAATAATGGGTGTGCCACAAGCCATGGCTTCAACCATGACCATCCCGAAGGATTCGTGTGCACTGGGTAGTAACAAAAGACTAGCTTTTTGGTAATAAGGCACCAAATCAGTTTGTTTAACAGTTCCTTCAAAAGTAAGATGCGGTTCTAAGTTCAAATCTTTAGCCAAAACTTGTAATTCGTCATAATAACACCCGTCACTTATTGGTCCTATAATTTTAAGGTGCACCGGTTTTTGCTGCTGTTTTATTAAATAAGCAAGCGTTTTCAAGCAAAGTTCTATTTGTTTTAAACGCGAAATACGCCCCACATATAGCAGTTCTATGGTTTCTAGTGTTTTTTCAATAGGCACAAAAATTGTAGTATCTACGCCCAATGGCATAACACGAATATCAAGATTTTTAAAAATAGCTTGCTGCGCTAATTGTTGTTTTTGAACAGCCGTATGCACCAGCACGTGGTGGGCATTTTTATAATAATAGCTTGCTTTCAAACTATTAGCAACATGCATACCCCCTATCAAAGCTATATAGGGTTTTTGTTTTTTAACTAAAAGTTGAGCAAGCTTAAAACAATACGGACTACCATGACCGGACATATTAATTATAGTAACATCGGCAGGACATATTATAGTACTCAAATAATGAAAAAGCGAGTACTGCTTGCGCCAACCATGTCTTTTTTTAAAAATTGGTTTGGTTACACTCCAAAAGCGTTTTTTTATTCCCAAGCAGTTTTTAGTGTAGGTAAAAAGCCGCCCTGTAAAATAGTCTATGCTTACAGCAAATCCCTGTTTTTGTAGTGCCCGTAAAGCTTGTTCATGCGGTTTACTGTGCGAAAAATAAAGATCCTGCTCATGTAAACCAATGGCTTGGGCTGAAAAAGGATGGAGTAACGCTATTTTTTTCACGCTAATTGGATTGGATTAATAATGGTTTCTTTTTTGTGCTTTTTTAACTTACGAATAAGTTTCTTTTTTATTTCTGATAGTTTTTTATTCCTATCTAGAATTTATAGTTTTGAAATTCTAAATTATTGAGTAAAAGGCTGTCATACAATCTTAAGTCTATCGTATTGTTCATCTCTAGTCTTATTTTTTGCTCATTTTTAAAATAGGAAAAACCAAGATAATCGGAACGCTTGTTCCTTTGTTTTTTTTGCGCAAGCTCTGCTATCAACTTAACGTTTAAGGCTTCTTTATAATAATTTAAGGATTTTATGTATTGATTAACATCAGCAATAAAATCAAAATCCAATAATAATCTTTTAGTTAAATTAAATCATCACTACCACTTATTTTTCCAAACATAAAATTATAATAGAACTCATTATCTAAAAAATGATTAATAGAATGTGTCCAACCTCTGTCTTTCATTTGATTAAGTTGAGACATATAGCGTTCTAATGGTTCTCTTAAAAATGTGTTTTTTTAGCCGGTTTATAAAAATCTAAATTTAGTTGCACGCTGTAACCTTTTATATCAGAAGGTTGATAGCGCATTATTTTTCATATTGTAAAGCGTTCAAGTCATTTCGTTTTTCATAGCGCCCAAATTTATTTTTCGCAATTTAAAAATATATAGG
This sequence comes from Bizionia sediminis, assembly GCF_042684585.1. Taxonomy (NCBI): domain Bacteria; kingdom Pseudomonadati; phylum Bacteroidota; class Flavobacteriia; order Flavobacteriales; family Flavobacteriaceae; genus Bizionia; species Bizionia sediminis. Next base: position 257,254 of record NZ_JBHULS010000001.1, on the reverse strand, counting down.
GTAGGTATGAGATAACGTATGATTAAATGAAATACCCGCCTATTTTTCTATATGTGTAAATAAAAACATTAATCTAATTTAAGTTTACGTTTAACCCGTTTCATCAAGCTTTTAAATTTATTTTTATTGTGGCGCCTCTTTTCTCTAACCCGATACCCATTAAAAACATTATTTAAGCTATTAAACCTTATAATCAAACTAGAATGAGGTTTATAATGCATGCGGGTATAACTAATGTAAAAAGGCTTCATAGCACCCAAATAATCTATTTCCGAATGTGATAGGGTTCGTTTCCAGTTAATAAAATGCAAATACATAATTTCTTCTTGACTTTTTGTGTTTAGCATTTGTCCATCTCGCCATAGCCATCTATCTAAATAATACTCCTGATGGGAATCCATGCCATTTTCTTGATTACACAGAACACGAGACCAATATACACGTAAATTTAACGCTTTAAAAGCAGGGTCGTATTTTATAAAGTTAGACAAGACAATCTCATCTGTCCATTGAAATTCTGGTATTTCAAAGCGTCCTTTATAATTGGGTAATTGTTTATAAAGCGTGTTAATTAGTTTAGTGTTGCGGAATATATTGAAATGACCCGATATGTTTTCCTTTCTACTAGAAATAATATCGTAATCCTTTAACATACCATCCGTAATAAATTTTCGGATATCGCCCCAAATAATATCCATATCGCAAAAGCCCCAGAAATCGTATTCCTTTATTTCGTCTGCAAATATGTCGGCATAAGCAGGTTTCAAATCGCACAACTTACGCGGACTCAAGGGTACTTGTGTATCCACAACAGTATTAATGTGTTTATTTAATACTGCTAATGTGGTTGGTAAAAAACGGATGTTTTCCGGGTGTTTTTCAGGTATATCACAATCCGTAGGGCATAACCAATTTACGCTAGGATTGGCGGCTACGGAAACTAAATAAGCATCAAACCAAATAGGCCATTTCCCAAAATAGGGTATTATTAATAGGATGGTTTTCATTTAAAAATCTTATTTTTTATCCGTTTTTCAACTTTATAGATAGTCCTACTACTTAATAAAAATAAACTAATCCAAAACCATAACTGCGCGGTAAATAATTTAGCGTAAATAGCAAATACCCTAGCGATTTTAAGTAAAAAAGACCACCCCAATTTTAATTCTTTATTATAAATACAATCAAACAAATAGTGTATTATAATTTGATAATGGTAATTTATAATTTCCAAATCATTCAAAACAATACCTCGATTCAAATTATTTAGAGAAACTTGAAATAGGGATTCCTTATATCCTTTAACAAATTGTTGTTTATCCTCATAACTTTTAGATTTACTATGTTGGCGATACAGATATAGGCCTTCATTTAAAATAGTATAATCTTCGGTATTTAATTTATAAAATAAGCGAGAAAAAAAATCATTTTCCTGTCCACGTAATAAATTTTCATTAAACAAAGATTTTTCAACTAGAAAACTTCTTTTAACCATTAGTGATGGAAGCATGATATTAGTTTGCCAACAAACATATTCTTTAAAAAGATTTTTAATTAAGGGTAATTGTTTCAATTGTTTATTCTTCAATTCTTTGTCTACCGAAAAACCAGTACAAAAAACTATATTTACTTTATTACTAAATTTCATATATTTTTTACACAAAAAACTAGACAGCATAATATCATCACTATCAAACCACTGAATATACTCACCTGAACTCACCTCAAACCCGTAATTCCGAGCCCCATTCCCACCTGGCAGATGATTGTCAGGTCGTTTATGGTATTGAAAGCGCCTGTCCTTGGCTGTATAGTTTTTAAGTAATGCTTCTGTACCATCCGTACTCCCATCGTCAACTACTATACACTCCCAATTAGTATAGGTTTGTGCTAATACCGAATCCAAGGTCTCACCTATTAAATGAGCGCGATTAAAAGTGGGGATAATTATGGAAACTAGTGGTTGCACGGACATGAAAACGTTTTATGGTACTAATATACAAGTATCAATTTATAATCTATAATCTTTAACGACTTGTTCCAAAATGTCTTGTAGGGCTTCAATATGTCGTTGCATACTAAAATGATCCAAAATATGTATTTTTCCTGCGGCTCCTAATTGTCGAGCATAGGCAACATCATCCAACACCTGCAACATATGTTTAGCCATGACCTTTACATCATGCTCCGCACACAACAATCCTGTCTCCCCATGTTTAATAACATCTGGAATACCCGCATGGTATGTAGAAATTACAGGTAAACCAGCCACACTAGCTTCCAAAACAGCTAATGGTGTACCTTCCATATCGCCATTGCCAGCTGTTATAGAATGCTGCACAAAAGCCAACGACTCTACTAATAGCTTCTGATAAGCTTCCGGAGTAATAACGCCTAAAAATTGAATTTGATTTTCAATACCAAAATGCTTAACAAGGTTTCTACACATATTAAGCAACACACCATCACCTGCCAAAAGCAATTGAGCATCAGGATGTTTATTGGCTACCGCTTTAAAAGCCATTATGGTATAATAGGGTGCTTTTTTATCGGTGAAACGCCCAATTCCAATAAACTGTTTTTTAGAAAAGTTCGGTTTAAGTAATTCAAATTCAGGCTTTGGCCCGTAAACATTATAAACCAGTTTGTCCTCTGGGCAGCCTAGCGCTAGCAACATCTGTTTCATTTTTAGGGAAACAACCATAATTTTGGAGGCTAAACTAAAAATAGTTTGGTGGCTATGGCATGCTTTAACCACATCATGAACACTGGCATCATAACCATGAAAGTGCACAACAATGGGCAAACCACTTTTTTTTAATAAAGCCTGTAAGTTAAAAGCGTGTGTGCCGTATTCTACTAAAATAACCGCGATTTTATTTATTTTTAACGAGGCAAGTATGACTTGCTCATTTAAATGAGAATAAGAATAACCATGCAATTTCCGACGTATTCGATAACCCAAGTAAGTAGCTTTGCTAACTAACTTTGTCTGCCCCTCCAGTTTCATTTGTCCGAGACCTCCATAATAATAAAATACAGTGTCATTTAGATAATTTTTATGAGCCTGAATAAAGGTTTCAGAATACGGATTTTGACTGGGTGTAAAAATAGCTATGTTCATAAATTAAACTTTTTCTTTAAGCGTTTCAGTATGGACCTTATGTTCATGGTTTTGATGATATCCTTATTTTCGGCTTCAATAAAAATATCGAGTTTTGAATTTACACGCTTAACCCTGCTACTTTTTGGTTCTACATCAAGAGCATCTAGCTTTATCTTTCGCGTTTTATCACCATATTGAGGTTTTAACTCTATAACTGCGTATAGGTAATCATAATTGTTCCAAATACCCTGATATTCAAATAAAATAATTTCACCGTCAATATCTTTAGCTATAGTTCTAATCGTCTCAAAATCCACATCTTCATCAATTGGTTGAAGCCCAGAAGGGTTATATCGCTTTAAGAAGTTCTGATGGTATTTGGATGGACAAGCTAAAATGACACGCCCATTTACATCTAATTTGTTTTTTAGTGCATGATGAAAGTCCGTCCTATCCGAAAGTGGTATGTGTTCATAAACATCAATCATAACTATGGCATTAAATTTACCTTTTGGTAATCCTTCTGTCAAATCGTACGATCTAAAAAATAAGTTTTTTTGATTTTCAAAAAGCTTTTTAGCTGTCTCTATTAATACCGGACTTAAATCCACTGCCAAAACTTGGGAATTTGGAAAAGCTTTTGCAAACTCATGACTACTCCAACCTATGCCGCAACCTATATCCAAAACGGAACCAGAATTTTCCGGAATAAATTGACTCAATCTTTTAATTGCGCTAATAATACGCCTATTTCCTGTTACGTAATCATTAATCAGTTTTTTATCAAATTGATTATAATAATCTAAAGATTCTTTCATTTACTTAAATTCGCATGGAACAATTAAAGCGTTATATTTTCTATTAACTTTACCAATATTAAAAAAATCTCCGGGTAAAACGTTTAAACGAAAGGCTCTATCAATATAGTCCACATGATCTCTTTCAGCTGTAGTGTTTTTAGATAGAATAAACTGAAAGTTATAATCACCTCCTCGCAAAGCTAATCGATTAAAACAAATATCGATATACCCTCTTTGAATAAGTGAATTAACATCTACTTCCATTTCATCTGAAACCATCATCACCTTCATAACATTGTGATAATCGTTAATTGAAAACCCAAAAATTAATCTTTCTGAGATGTAAGTTTTTATTTTAAATTCTACGCGCATTTTCAAAAAATCACCTGACAAGACAGAATTAACAAGTGCGTTGCTTTTATTAAAAAGCAATATTTTATCGATAGTGATTTCCCCACTTCCTGAACGTTCTTTCCTTGTTCCAATATAAGAACTTTTACTTTCCTCATTTACTTTCAAATAAAAATCCACAGCCGCATCCGTATCGCCTTCAAAAACGGTTTTTCCGTGTTCCAATACAATAGCCCGCGTGCACAAGCTTTTTACGGCAGCCATATTATGGCTTACAAACAACACGGTGCGCCCATCGCCTTGACTAATATCTTGCATTTTACCAATAGCCTTTTTTTGGAATTCGGCATCGCCAACAGCCAACACCTCATCAATCACTAAAATATCAGGTTCTAAAAAGGCGGCTACGGCAAAAGCCAAACGCACACGCATACCACTACTATACCGCTTTACAGGTGTATCTACATAGCGTTCGCAACCAGAAAATTGGATTATTTCTTCTTCTTTGGCTCGTATCTCGGCTTTACTCATCCCCAATATGGCACCATTTAAATAAATATTTTCGCGACCTGTTAATTCGGGGTGAAAACCGGTGCCCACTTCTAATAAACTGGCTATGCGACCTTTAGTTTTTATTTCGCCTGTTGTCGGTATTGTAACCCGACTTAATATTTTAAGAAGCGTACTTTTTCCAGCCCCATTTTTACCAATAATACCTAACACTTCGCCTTGCTGCACCTCAAAATTAATATCACGCAAGGCCCAAACATAATCACTATCCGCTTTGGTGCTACGGTTGTTTACAGACCCTACCTTTAAATACGGATCTTCCTTACCGCGAATACCAGCCCACCACCTATTTAAATCATGACTAATTGTGCCGGTGCCAACAATACCTAATCGGTACTGTTTACTAATATTTTCAGCTTTTAAAATGACACTCATTATTTTGTGATTCGTGATTCCTGAATGTAAATAACATTCTTTATTTTTATATATTTTTCAACTAATTTCTAAACGCTTAAAGCCATACTTTAATTTGTAAAAACTCGTGATCATTTTTTCTCGCAGCAGCTTAAGCGCAATTTAATGGCTTGGAAACCGCCGCATGTTGCATTTGACTAACAGGTCTAAAATGTTCTAAAATTGGTAATTTAGAAGTTGAATGGACATTTAAAATCTCTAAATTCATGATTTTTTTTTAAACATCTAAATCTTTTCAATCTAAAACTGCATGAATTCATCCTTAATCCACTCACCATCCCTAAACACATATAGCGACACACTGGCTTGCTTCTCACTAATCATCACTCATTTTTCATAACTAAACCGTATCAATAAAGGTTTTTTCGGTTCTGTTAAAAATAATTATTCCCAACAAAACAATGACTGTTGTGGCAGCTATTGTATATAAAACGCCAAACCAGCTAAAAGTTCCTGAACCTAATAACATGAATCTTGCGGTTTCAATTATATAGGCCAGCGGGTTATATTCAACCAACCATGCAATGCGAGGCAATTTTTCGCGCATTAAGGCCAAGGGGTACATAACTGCCGAAACATACATAAGTAACTGCACACCAAAACCTACTAAAAATTTTAAATCGCGGTATTTAGTTACCAAACTGGAAATTATCATGCCTAATCCAAGCCCTAATAAGCCCATAAGCAAAACAAGAAGCGGAAAAAACACCACGGCTTTTGTTAGGTGAATACCAGCTCCATTAAGATAATAATACAGGTAAAAGGCAATAAAAATAAGCAATTGTATGCCAAATTTTAATAGGTTTGATATAATTATGGATAGCGGAACAATAATTCGCGGAAAATAAACTTTACCAAAAATAGCGGCATTAGCTTTAAAGGTATCACTGGTAGCTGTTAAGCAGGTGTTAAAGTAATTCCAGATAGAAATTCCAGCAAGGTTGAACAAGAATGGTGGTACCGTTCCTGTTTCTATATTGGCTACTTTATTAAAAATAAGTGTAAATGTTAAGGCGGTAAATAATGGCTGAATTAAATACCAAAGCGGGCCTAAAATAGTTTGTTTATAAACGGTTACCACATCGCGCTTTACAAACAAAAAAAGCAAGTCACGGTAACGCCAAATTTCGGCAAAATTAAAGTCTATTAGCTTCCGTTTGGACGTTATAGTGTATAGCCAGTTGTCGTCTTTATTTGTATGCACAATTGAAATGTTTATTATTTCTTACCACAAATTCAAATGGAAGCTTGTTAATTACCATCATTTGCAGCCCTGGGTTGCGGTTTGAAGGCCTAGCTAAATGCGTTTTAAAAACCTTTTTGCTCGGCTCCACAGACCTTTAGATTCGGTTTCGTGGTACGCATTACCGTAAACCCCATAGCCATAGCCGTAACCGTATCCATAGCCGTAACCGTAGTTCTGACTTGATTTGTGTTTATAAAAATTTAATACAAAATGAATGTTTTTAATTTCGCCATTTCGGTGTTTGGCATTAATTAAATGAAGCATGCCTTTTTTAGTATAATCCAACCGAATCATAAACAAGGTGGTGTCCGCATGCTTAACCAATTCCAAAGCATCGGTTACCAAACCTAAGGGAGGTGTATCTAATACTATTATATCATAGCGTTGCCGCAAGTCTTGCATTAAATCTTCCAAATCCGAGCTCATTAACAACTCCGATGGATTTGGTGGGATAGGTCCAGAGGTTACCACATCTAAATTTGCAATGTGGGTGGCATTAACAACCGATTCAAAATCAGTTTCCCCGATAAAGTAATTTACAATACCCAATTTATTGGTTAACGCAAAGTCGTCAAAAATTTTAGGTTTTCGTAAATCCAAGCCCAATAAAATGGTTTTCTTACCACTTAATGCGTAAACCGTGGCAATATTTATGGAACAGAATGTTTTACCCTCGCCACTAACAGACGAGGTTACTAAAATGGTGCGACCACCTTCCTGTTTCTTTTTATTTAATACAAACTGCAAACTAGAACGAATGGCACGAAAGGATTCGGCTACTGCCGATTTAGGCTTTTCAAATACCACCAAATTATTGGAATGTTTAAACTTTCCAATAAGGCCCAAAATAGGAATATGAGATAGGCGCTCCACATCTTCCGAGCCGTGAATGGTATGATCTAAAACAAACACAATAAAGATTAAAACTATGGGCACAAAAAAACCTAACAATAGTCCCATCATATAATTTAATGATTTGTTAGGACCTATTAATCCACCGCCAATATCTTTAGCTTCGTCTATAATACTAATATCGGACACGTTTGCAGCTTTTATAATGGCCGCTTCACTGCGTTTATCCATATATACATTATAGGCCTCCTGACTAATATCTAGCTTGCGTTGAATTTTTAGAAATTCTTGCTGATTTTCGGGTAAACTACTCAATTTAGCTTCTAATTTTGCCAAATTGCTGTTTAGTGAATTCATTAAAACACGAATGGTATTTTTCGTAGCCGAAATAGTTTCTAATAACACATTTTTTTCCGCATCTATTTGCCTGTCCAAATCTTTAAAAATAGCCGAACCTTCTCGGGTACTGTACTCGTAACTTTGCCGTTCTATAGAAAGTGCTGTAATTTTAGAAACGCTATTTTGAATATTAATTTCATCAATTCCCACAGAACTGGGTGCTGCTATGCTACTGTAATCGGTTTTCGTGCGTAAATAGGTTTCTAAAGCTTCTAAATAGTTGAGTTTAGTAAGTTCTGCTTCTTTTCGTATTTCCAGCTCTTTTAACTTGCTAGAAACATTGGTCATTTCATCCGAAACGTTAAACACCTTATTTTCTTGTCGAAAGCTGTTCATTTCGTCTGTAAAATCCTTTAAATTACTATTAACAGCTTGCAAACTGCTGTCTATAAATTTTATAGTATTGGTGGAGTATAAATTTTTCCGCTCCAGTTCAAAAGCACTTAAAATAATAGCCGTTGTATTTAGGTAATCAACTATTTTGGCTTTATTGGTGCCCGTTAAGCTTAAACGCAACACAGAGGCAGACGAGCTACTAAAGGGCGCTACCCGAATATTACGTTGGTAGCTACTTACCACAGCATCAAAATTAGAGAACTGAATAAAATAGGTGTCGCCTGGTTTAGCTGTTCTGCCGTCACGCCAGGTAACAATGCCGTGTAAAAAAGGCAAATTTATTACCTGCCCTATTTTAAAAACTTTGGTAAATGGGCCTACGGGTGTGGTAACCGGTTGCCGCTGTCGGGTATCGTATCGTTGCCCTGAAACCGCATCATGCTCGAAATTTGTAAAAACTTCAAAGCTATCGTCGGTTACAAAGCGAAGCCCTATAAAATGTCCTAAAGCTTGCGCCTGTGCACTATCGGGCTGAAATATAAACGGTGCGTTTTTGTAAATATCTACTTTGCGGTAGCGTCCTTCTTTAAAATAACTTAAATAAAATTTTAAGGAATCTACCACCTTTTCATTGTGGGTACGTGTTTGTAGGGTGGTTATGGTTTTCCCCATTTTGCCCGATACGCCTCCCCAATTAAAAGATATACTGGTGTTGGCTGAAAAGTAAGGATTTTGATCGTTTTCTACGCTTATTAACGACTCCAAGCGGTAAACATTTTGTTTGCGCACATTTATAAAATAGGCTACCACCAAACCTATTAAGACGCATACCAGAATAAACTTCCAGAGACTTAAAATTTTAAATAAAAAGCCTTTAAAGTCGAAGTTAAAATTGCCACCGCCAGCGGTATCTAAATCATCATAGTCGTATACTGCCATAATTATTAAAGCCTATCTATAAGGAGAATGGTGGTAGTAACAAAGGACACTACCGTCATGATGGTTCCAAATGTTTGCAGTCCGGTAACCCCTGTACCCCAAGTTTTTTGTTTTAACGGTTTAACGTAAATAATATCGTTCATTTGAATGTAATAATAAGGCGAATTCATAACATCCACATCCAACAGGTTAACATGGTGTATTTTTTGCCCGTTAGGGTATTGCCTTATAACAGCAACAGATTTCCTATCGCCAGTTACCAAAATATCGCCTGCATTGGCAAGCGCCTCAAAAATATTTACCCGCGGTTGGTACAGCGTTTGTGTTCCCGTAGAACCCACTTCCCCCGTTACTGTAAAACGCAATCCGGTTAGTTTTACCGTTACAAAAATATTGGAAGTTTCCTTTAGTTCTTCTTCCAATAGTTTTGTTTCTAGCATGGTTTCTATTTCGTCCGTGGTATAGCCTAAAACACGAACTTCACCTAAAATAGGTATACGAATATTACCGTGCAAATCTACTGTGAAACCGTCAAAAAAAGCCCGCTCATCGCCGGTGGCATTTAAATCGGTTGCTCCAGTTGGGTTAAACATTTGAATATTGCGTTGGTCCATGGCCTTTACCCGAATATTTAAAATATCGTTTATTTGAACGCGATAAGGCGCTTGCTTTTCTGAAACAACCACCAAAGAATCTGTTGCCATAGCTTTATTTTGAAGATACACCAACTCTTTATTAGGAATGCAGGACACCGAAAAAAGGCCCAATAAACAAACAGCAATAAAAAATAATGACTTCATGAAAAGGCTTAAGGGTTAGTGTACAAATATAGCTTTTCAATAGGAAAATGAAAACTTATCGTATAGTTTTTGAATTATTTACGTTCTTTGCAAAAAAACAACACGTGAACTACCTTACAGTTGAAAATATATCGAAATCTTACGGCGAATTAACGCTATTTGAGAACCTGTCTTTCAGCATTCACAAAGACCAGAAAATTGCATTTGTTGCCAAAAATGGTACCGGAAAAACATCTATTTTAAATATTCTATCTGGTAAAGATACAGCCGATTCTGGACAAATTATTTTCCGCAAGGATATTACAGTGGCCGTCTTGGCACAAGATCCAGATTTAAATGAAACCTTAACCGTTGAACAGGCTATTTTCGACACCAAAAACCCCATCCTGGATGTTATAAAAAACTACGAAAAAGCACTTAAAAACCCAGACGATGTAGAGGCTTACCAAAAGGCATTTGAACAAATGGAACGGCACCAAGCTTGGGATTTTGAAACCCAATACAAACAAATATTATTTCAACTAAAACTAAATGACCTAGACCAAAAAATAAGTACCATGTCTGGTGGTCAAAAAAAACGTTTGGCTTTGGCTAATGCCTTACTAAAAAAACCCGATTTATTAATTCTAGATGAGCCAACAAACCACCTTGATTTGGAGATGATTGAGTGGCTGGAGGTTTTTTTTGCAAAAGAAGCCATTACCCTATTCATGGTAACGCACGACCGGTATTTTTTGGAACGTGTGTGTAACGAAATAATTGAACTAGATCAAGGCGAACTATATACTTACAAAGGCAATTATTCCTATTACCTAGAAAAACGCGAAGCGCGGCTAGAAAACGAGGCTACAGAAACCAACAAGGCCAAACAACTCTTTAAAAAAGAATTGGATTGGATGCGTAAGCAACCAAAAGCAAGGACCACCAAATCTAAATCGCGCATAGACGATTTTCACGAAATAAAACACCGGGCCAACAAACGCCGCCAAGACCACCAAATACAGCTAGAACTGAATATGGAGCGTTTAGGAAGTAAAATTCTGGAATTTCATAACGTAAGTAAACGCTTTAAGGACAAAACCATTCTGGATAAGTTTGAGTATACCTTTAAAAAAGGCGAACGCATAGGTATTATTGGTAAAAATGGTACCGGTAAATCCACCTTTCTAAACATCTTAACCCAAACCCAGCAACCAGACGCAGGTAAAGTGGTTGTTGGCGAAACCGTTAAATTTGGATATTACACTCAAGCGGGTATTCATGTAAAACCAGACCAAAAAGTTATTGATGTTATCAAGGAGTTTGGCGAGTACATACCCTTAAAAAAGGGCCGCCAAATTAGTGCCGGACAACTTTTAGAACGCTTTTTGTTTAGCAGAAAAAAACAATACGATTTTGTTGAAAAATTAAGCGGTGGCGAACGCAAACGCTTGTATTTATGTACGGTTTTAATTCAAAATCCAAATTTTTTAATTTTAGACGAACCTACAAACGATTTAGACATTGTAACCCTTAACGTACTGGAAAGTTTTTTATTGGACTTCCCTGGCTGCTTAATTGTGGTATCGCACGACCGTTATTTTATGGATAAAATAGTGGACCACCTATTGGTGTTTCGCGGTAATGGCGTTATTGAAGATTTTCCCGGCAATTACTCCGATTTTAGATCTTACGAAGACAGTCAAGAACCCGAAACCCTTCAGCCTGAAAAAAAAGAGAAAAAACAATGGAAAAAGGATAGCAACACAGCTTTAAGCTATAACGAGCAGAAGGAATATAAAAATCTAGAGAGTAAAATAAATAGTTTGGAACGGGAGAAGGCTGCTCTGGAAAAAGAATTTTTAGACCCCAACTTAACACCAGAAGCCATAAACACCTTATCGGAAAAATTACAACACATTTTAGATACTATTGAAGCCAAAGAGATGCGCTGGTTTGAGTTAAGCGCCAAACTAGAAGACTAAAAGCTAAAAAAACGCTTCAACCTACAAAATTTCATTTTTGCCTTGTTGTACCAAATTAAAAAATACATTCAATTTCTGTTAAAATCATCCAACCAACATGGTGTACATTCGCCTTTTGTATACCAGTTGGTAACACACTGTTTCTACAACCGCCAACCTTACACAGATTATAACAGTTTAAAAACCTATCGGGCAGCACTAATTAAAAACCAAACCGCCTTACAGGTAACAGATTTAGGGATGGGTTCCAAAAAAAACAAAACCACCCAACGCCAAGTTTCGGAATTAGCAAAAACAGCGGGATCTACCTTAAAAAGAGCCAAATTAGCCTACCGCATAAGTCATTATTTTAAACCACAACAAATACTAGAGTTAGGCAGCTCCTTGGGCATAGCCACACAAGCCTTTCATTTAGGGCATCCAGCAGCAAAAATAACCACCGTGGAAGGCTGCCCAAACATAGCGGCTTTTACAAAAAATAACTTAAGCAACTACACCAATATTAGTTGCAAAACGGGCGCCTTTAAAACCTTTTTAAACGCAGAAAATAAAACCACATGGGATATCGTTTTTTTTGACGGACATCATAACAAAGATGCTACCCTAGCCTATTTCCAGGCGCTTTTACCCCAAACGCACAACGACACCCTATTTATTTTCGACGACATTTATTGGTCGCCCAACATGACCGACGCTTGGGAAACCATAAAAAAACACCCCAAAGTTACGGTAACTATCGATATCTTTTTTTGGGGTTTGGTATTTTTTAGACAAGAACAGGTTAAACAACATTTTACTATTAGGGTGTAATTCCAGACCAACAAACAGACCCTAGTAACAACCACATTAGCCCGGGCGCATCCAACAATCGTAAAAATTACTTTGCCTTATCCGTTATATCCAGTAACTTTGAAATTAAAAAACGCTTATGAAAATATACACAAAAACAGGCGACAAGGGCACCACAGCCTTATTTGGCGGTACCCGTGTACCCAAGCACCACATTCGCATAGATAGTTATGGCACCGTGGACGAACTCAACTCACATTTAGGCCTAATTCGCGATCAGGCCATAGATGCGCATTACAAATCGGTTTTAATGCACATACAGGATCGCTTATTTACGGTAGGAGCCATTTTAGCAACCGATCCAGAAAAAGCCATTTTAAAAAGCGGCAAAGAACGCTTAAACATTCCTAAAATTTCTGAAGAAAATATTAAAAAGTTAGAAACGGAAATAGATAATATGAATGCAGCTTTGCCACCCATGACACATTTTGTGCTGCCCGGCGGCCATCAAACCGTGTCATTCTGTCATATTGCACGTTGTGTATGCCGGCGAGCAGAACGGTTGGCAGCTGCATTAAACGATTTAGAACCCATAGACGATAAGGCGCTAACCTATTTAAACCGACTATCTGACTACCTGTTTGTATTGGCACGAAAATTGTCTTCAGACCTTAATGCCGATGAAATAAAATGGATTCCAGAAAAACTGTAAGCCATACAAACCTAACGAAATAAGCAATAAGGTAACAATTGGTAACACACGTTCTTATACTTAACAGGTAAATAATTGATTATTTTCTTGCATATTTTAATTAAAAATATATTTTTGCAAAAATTTAAAACGAAGTATCAATGTATTGGACACTAGAATTAGCATCTTATTTAAGCGATGCGCCTTGGCCAGCGACCAAAGACGAACTAATTGATTACTCAATTAGAACTGGAGCCCCATTAGAAGTAGTTGAAAATTTACAATCTATAGAAGATGAAGGCGACTCCTATGAGTCCATTCAAGAAATTTGGCCCGACTATCCAACAGACGAAGATTACCTCTGGAATGAGGATGAATATTAATAACATTAAAAGTTAAAAAGTCTCGTTTAGAGGCTTTTTTTGTGTATTATATTTAAAAAGTTCAAACAAAAAGCGTTTTTTTGTAGTCGGAACACAAACATTAATTTAATATTAGCGCCGTGCTAATACAACCATAAACACCCATAAAATGAGTTTTTTAAATTCAGTACTGAAGGTTTTTGTTGGCGATAAGTCCAAACAGGACGTAAAAGCCATTATGCCAATAGTTGAAAAAATTAAAACATTCGAAGCGAATCTCGAAAAATTATCGCATGACGAATTACGTGCCAAAACTGCATATTTTAAAGAGCAAATAGCAGCGGCTAGAAAACCGCTAAACCAGTCCATAGACGACCTCCTTCAAAAAGCAAACGAAACAGAAGACATAGACAAACGTGAAGATATTTATCAGGAAATAGATAAAATTAAAGACACCATCTATAGCGTTACCGAAGATGTGCTTAACGACATTCTTCCGGAAGCTTTTGCCGTAGTTAAAGAAACAGCTAAACGTTTTGTGCACAATACGCAAATTGCAGTAACCGCCAATAGTTTCGATCGCGAAATTTCAGGCGAAAAAGACTACGTAACCCTAGATAACGATCAGGCTATTTGGGCTAATTCTTGGGATGCTGCTGGAAAACCTATTACCTGGGACATGATTCATTACGATGTGCAGCTTATTGGTGGTATTGCTATGCACCAAGGTAAAATTGCCGAAATGCAAACAGGTGAAGGTAAAACATTGGTAGCTACCCTGCCAGTGTACTTAAATGCGTTAGCTGGCAAAGGTGTGCATTTGGTAACCGTAAACGACTATCTTGCAAAGCGAGATAGCGCCTGGATGGCACCTATTTTCGAATTTCATGGCATGCGGGTAGACTGTATAGATTACCACCAACCTAACTCGGCTGCACGTAAAAAAGCATATTTAGCAGATATTACCTATGGTACAAATAACGAATTTGGTTTCGATTACTTGCGCGATAATATGGCGCATGCTCCAGACGATTTAGTGCAACGTCCGCATCATTATGCCATTGTGGATGAGGTGGATTCTGTACTAATTGACGACGCCCGAACACCCTTAATTATTTCCGGACCTATTCCGCAAGGCGATCGCCATGAATTTACAGAGCTCAAACCAAAAGTTGAAAGCATCGTATCTGTGCAACGCAAATACCTAACAGGAGTTCTGGCAGAAGCGAAAAAATTGATTGCCGAAGGCGACACAAAAGAAGGTGGTTTTCAGTTGCTACGTGTGTATCGTGGTATTCCTAAAAATAAAGCGCTTATCAAGTTTTTAAGTGAAGAAGGGATAAAACAACTGCTACAAAAAACAGAAAACTATTACATGCAAGACAACAACCGCGAAATGCCTAAAATTGACGCGGAATTGTACTATGTAATAGAAGAAAAAAACAACCAAATAGAACTAACCGATAAGGGTATCGATTTTTTATCGGGTAAAGAAGATCCTAACTTCTTTATTATGCCAGAAATAGGCTTAGAAATCTCTAAAATTGAAAGTCAAAATTTATCCTCCGAAGAGGAAGCTAATTTAAAAGAAGAATTATTCCGAGATTACGGTATCAAATCCGAGCGCATTCATACCCTAAACCAATTACTTAAAGCTTATGCGTTGTTCGAAAAAGATAACCAATATGTGGTTATGGACAACAAAGTAATGATTGTAGATGAGCAAACAGGTCGTATTATGGACGGCCGCCGTTACAGCGATGGCTTACACCAAGCTATTGAAGCAAAAGAGAATGTTAAAATTGAAGATGCCACACAAACTTTTGCTACCGTAACACTTCAAAACTACTTCCGTATGTATCGCAAATTATCGGGTATGACAGGTACTGCCGTTACGGAAGCAGGCGAATTCTGGGAAATTTACAAACTGGATGTGGTTGAAATTCCAACCAACAAACCTATTGCCCGAGACGATCGTGAAGATTTAGTTTACAAAACCAAGCGCGAAAAGTACAACGCCGTAATTGAAGAGGTTACCAAATTATCGCAAGCTGGACGCCCCGTTCTTATTGGTACCACTAATGTGGAAATTAGTGAACTTTTAGGAAAAATGCTATCCATTCGAAAAGTACCACACAACGTATTAAACGCTAAATTACATAAAAAAGAAGCCGATATTGTAGCCGAAGCTGGAAAACCGGGTCAGGTAACCATTGCCACTAACATGGCAGGACGTGGTACAGATATTAAACTTTCGGATGCCGTTAAAAAAGCAGGTGGTTTGGCAATTGTGGGTACAGAACGTCACGATTCGCGTCGTGTAGACCGCCAGTTACGTGGTCGTGCTGGACGACAAGGAGATCCGGGTAGCTCGCAATTTTACGTATCGTTAGAGGATAACTTAATGCGTTTATTTGGTAGCGAGCGTATTGCCAAAATGATGGATAAAATGGGACTTGAAGAAGGCGAAGTCATTCAGCATTCCATGATTTCTAAATCCATTGAGCGTGCACAGAAAAAAGTGGAAGAAAATAACTTTGGTGTTCGTAAACGTTTACTAGAATACGACGATGTTATGAACTCCCAACGTGAGGTGGTTTACAAACGCCGTCATCATGCGCTGCACGGTGAGCGCTTGCGGGTAGATTTGGCCAACATGATTTACGACACCTCCGAAGGTATTGCCGAAACCAACAAAGCCGCTAACGATTATAAAAATTTCGAATTTGAATTAATCCGATACTTCTCCATGAGTGCGCCTATTTCGGAAGCCGAATTTACCAAGTTATCGGTACAAGAACTGGCGGGTAAAATTTACAAAGCTGCCTTCGAACATTATCGCAACAAAATGGAACGCAATGCCGAATTAGCTTTCCCTGTTATTAAAAATGTGTACGAAACACAACGCGATAAATTTAAGCGTATAGTTGTGCCATTTACGGATGGTGTAAAAAGCATTCAGGTTATTACAGACCTAGAAAAAGCATACGAAACCAACGGAAAACAGCTTATAAACGATTTTGAAAAAAATATTACTTTAGCCATTGTAGACGATTCATGGAAAACGCATTTGCGTAAAATGGATGAACTAAAACAATCCGTGCAACTAGCTGTTCACGAACAAAAAGACCCATTACTAATTTATAAATTTGAAGCTTTCGAATTGTTTAAAGGCATGATAGACAAGGTTAATAAAGAGGTTATCTCCTTCTTGTTTAAAGGTGAATTGCCTACCGAAACAACCGATGCCATTCAAGAAGCAAGACAGTCTGTTAAGCGTGAAAAGCTTCAAACACAAAAAGAGGATATTCAGAATCTAGATGAACGCACAGCGCAAAACCGCGCAGCTAGTAATACCCAACGCCAACCGGAAGTTGTTGAAACGATTGTGAGAGAAAGTCCTAAAATTGGTAGAAACGACAAAGTAACCATTAAACATGTAATGAGTGGCGAAAATAAAACCGTTAAGTTTAAACAAGCCGAACCGCTTATTGCTAAAGGCGATTGGGTTCTTGTAAATGACTAAACGCTTGAAATCTTGCATAAAAAGTCCGAAATTTCCCAAAAATTTCGGACTTTTTTTGTCGTAAACACAAACATATTTTTCAAAACTTACCATTAGTGTGCCTAGTAAGCTATCTGGTTAGCATCGGGCAGCTTTAACAGCAAATTAGGGTCCGGGCAATTACTGGAAAAATAAGCTAAATTAGAAGCACCACACACACCTGGGTAATCGCCTTCCCAACCTTGTAAATCCTTTATTATTTGAAAGTGCAAATGTGGTGCATAATCGCCATTTACATGAGGGGTTCCTAAAGTGCCAATTTGCATGCCTTGTTTTATGGACATACCCACTGTTTTGTTGTTTAATGAGGCCAAACTTAAATGCCCGTAAAGCGTATAAAATGTAACCGCCTTAATACGGTGTTCTAGTATAAGCGTGGGACCATAATCGCCATACCGCGCATTATTAGCAAAGCTATGTAAAACCCCGTCCAAAGGCGCATAAATTGGCGTTCCTGCGGCCACCCACAAATCCATACCCAAATGAATGTTGCGTTTTTCGGAGGTTGCAGGGTCATTAAAATGGCTGCTGCGGTTGTAAAGCCCACGAACTTCCTTATAACCTCCAAAAACCACATCGGCTTTATGTGTTTGGCAGTAGGTTTTTAAATAAGCAGACCAATCGGTTACCGTAACCAAATGAATCTCTTTACTATTTAAATAATGCCCTGATAAATTAATGCTTTTATAGGCAGAAAATGGAATTTGATTCGTTAATACGCGCAAGGGCGCTGGGCTCAAGTCCCTTAAAAATTGTGTAAAAGCGGCGGTCTTCATATTACTAAAATAGGAAACATTTATAACAAGTTGTGGTATATTACATAAAAAATAATACCACCATGCCACAACCAGTTTTAATACTTCAAACGCCAATTCAACAGGAAATTAAGCTGCTAATATTGTGTTTTGTAAGTACCAAAAAAGACCTTTTTTCTGTTTTTGCAGCCATTCGTTACTAGCCCACAAAAAAACAATACCCAACACTTAAATAAATGTTATAGTATTTCAATAAAAACAACATTTAAAGTATCTTTATATCCATTATTTAAAATAGATATGCAGAAGGTTTTTAGATGGTTTTTAGGCGGATTATCGCTTATAGCCATTGGTTTATTTTTATATTCTTTTTTTGTTGATGGTAGTTTGTTGGCACCGCGAAAAAGTCCCATTGATACCGTATCGTTTGCTAAAAACGATTTGCAATTAGACATCGTTTACAACAGGCCGTCCAAACGTGGCCGACTGGTATTTGGTGGGTTGGTTCCCTACGGGAAAGTGTGGCGAACAGGAGCCAATGAGGCTACGACATTTAAAACCAATAAGGCACTAAAAATAAACAACGATTCGCTTCCAGCAGGAAAGTATACACTTTGGACCATTCCAACAGATACTACTTGGCAAGTAATATTTAATTCCAAGCAATATCCTTGGGGTGTCGATTCCGAAATGAAACCCTTACGAGAGGCTCGCTTTGATGTCCTTACCATTAGTGTTCCTGTAGAAGAAACAGGCGTAACTGTAGAACAGTTTACCATTGGTTTTGACAATGCACTAGATAATTTATCATTAACCATCGCTTGGGATGAAACCAAAATAGCCGTACCATTAGAAACTTTTGAGTAAACAAACGGATAAACATAAAGCTTTACAGGAATCGGCTGGTGTGTCTCAAGTAGAAACCACCAACCAAGCCATTATTGCGGCTTTAAAAAAACGACGCCAAAAAAAACCAACCACGCAACAATTGGTTTCAGACATTTTAGCTGGTAATATGACAGCTTTAAGTCGCGCCATTACTTTAATTGAAAGTACCAATCCGGCTCACGCCCAACAGGCCAACGATATAATTACGGCCTGCTTACCACATGCCAATAAATCTGTACGAATTGGCATTACTGGAGTACCCGGTGTAGGTAAAAGCACGTTTATTGAATCCTTTGGTAGCTATTTATCCGCCATTGGAAAAAAAATAGCGGTTCTAGCTATTGATCCTAGTAGTTCCATAAGCAAAGGCAGTATTTTAGGCGACAAAACCCGAATGGAGGATTTGGTTAAAGATACCAATGTATTTATAAGACCTTCGCCTTCAGGCACATCCCTTGGTGGTGTAGCCAGAAAAACACGCGAAACGATCATTTTATGCGAAGCAGCCGGTTTTAATACCATTTTAATTGAAACCGTGGGCGTAGGACAAAGCGAAACGGCAGTACATAGCATGGTAGATTTTTTCTTATTGCTAAAACTAGCAGGCGCTGGCGATGAGTTACAAGGCATTAAACGCGGCATTATTGAGATGGCCGATTCTATCGTTATTAATAAGGCCGATGGCTCTAATGTAAAAGCCGCTAAAATAGCAAAAGTAGAATTTAACAGAGCACTGCATTTATATCCTAAAAAAGCCTCTAACTGGCAGCCAAAAGTAATGCTTTGCAGCGCTTTAAAAAATGAAGGCATTGAAACCATTTGGGACAGCATTCATACCTATGTAATGCTTACAACTAAAAATGGCTATTTTGACCAACGGCGCCACGACCAAAACAAATTTTGGCTTATTGAAACCATTAAAGACGCGCTTCACAGCACCTTTTTTAACAATCCTACTATAAAAATAGCCTTGCAGCAGCAAATTAGTTTAATTGAAAATCAAAAAACAACCCCTTTTGCAGCAGCCGAGTATTTATTAGGTTTAACCTAATGTAGGAAGCACATGAGTTTTATACCACATTACCTGTTTTTCAATACCTTCTAATAAGGTGGTTTGCGGATTGTATTGTAGTAATTTTCGCGCCTTTTCTATATGGGCTTTCGTACGAAGTTGGTCGCCTGCCCTAGCCGCAACAAGTTGAATAGGAATGTCTGTTTGCATAACTTGGCGTACTGCATCAATACCCTCTTGTGTGGTGTGCTCCTGCTCTGTTCCTAAATTTATAACGGCTCCGTTTACGGCATCTACTGCTTGCAAAACAGCAACTACCCCATCTACAATATCCGAAACATAAGTAAAACTGCGCAAATGATTGGCGCTACCAGTATATAATGGAAATGCTTTATTTTTAAAGCCACAGGCAATAAGCTTGGTATACATTTTTTCCGGACGTTCCCTAGGGCCATAAACCGAATACAAGCGCAAAGAACAGGCTTTTAGTTGCTGCTCGCGCGATTTTTGAAGCACCAACTGTTCGGCTGCTAATTTTGTAACACCGTAAAAGGAAGCTGGTTGTGGTGCAACAGATTCCGGAAAGGTTGCCTCCAACCCATAAATAGATGACGTGGCAATGTTTACAAACAATTCCAGATTTGGTAATTGTAAAGCGTAGTCTATTAGGTTTTTTGTAGCCAGTACATTATTACTCAAGTAATCTTGAAACGTTGACGTTTCCGAAATACCCGGTTGCGCTGCAAAATGAAAAATAAAGGCTACATCGTTTGGTAATAGCGCGCTTATATTATCTGCTCGTAAATCGATGTTTAAAACGGGAATACCCAATTGCCGCAATGCCGCTTCATTTTGCTTTTTTAGTAACGGACTATAATAAGGTGAAAAATTATCGACACCCACTACATCATAACCCATTATTTTTAAGCGTTCGGCGGTATGCGAACCAATAAACCCAACGGCACCGGTAACTAGTATTTTCATATTTTTCGACTGAACTACAAAGAAACATTTTTTTTCTGTAAGATTAGAATTCTATAAAAAAGAATACATTTGTAAAACAATACATATTTTATGGATTACCAATTTACAATAATAGTACCTGTTTATAATGAAGAAGCTAATTTGGCTCGCGTAGAGCAAGAACTAACAAACTATATAAAAATAGCGACTAAAAAAACAAAGGTGCTTTTTGTAAATGATGGCTCGCAAGATAATAGCCAAAGCCTTATTGAGGCAATTGCCGATAAAAATCCCGCGTTTCATTATATCACTTTTAAAAATAATTGTGGTTTAAGTGCCGCTATAAAAGCGGGTTTTGATTACGCCGACACCGAATTAGTTGGCTACATAGACTCCGATTTACAAACAGACCCGCAAGATTTCAACATTCTTTTAGAGCATATTAACCAATATGATTTAGTTACAGGCGTGCGTGCCAACCGAAAAGACAGTTTTGTTAAAAACATGTCGTCCACAATAGCCAATGGTATTCGCAGGGCCTTTACGCACGACGGTATGGATGATACAGGTTGCCCCCTTAAAGTTATAAAAACCGATTATGCCAAACGCATTCCAATGTTTAAAGGCCTTCATCGCTTTTTACCTGCCATGGTTTTACTACAAAACGGCACTATTATTCAAGTTCCTGTAAAACATTTTCCACGGGTAGCAGGCCAAGCTAAATTTGGTGTTTGGAACCGCTTAATTGGCCCCTTAATGGATTGCTTCGCCTATTTATGGATGAAAAAAAAGTACATTAATTACACCGTTTCAAAAAGAAATTAATGGATAACTGGCTTGTATACAGCATTGGATTTTTAGCGCAGCTCTTGTTTTCGTCGCGGCTAGTAATACAATGGGTATACTCGGAAAGACAAAAACGGGTTATTACTCCCACAATTTTCTGGACTTTAAGTTTACTAGCCTCTTTTTTACTATTTATTTACGGGTATTTACGTGACGATTTCGCTATTATGCTAGGTCAGGGTTTAACCTATTTTATTTACATTAGAAATTTGCAACTTCAAAACCAATGGCAGCGCTATCCCAAGTTTATGCAGTGGTTTTTGCTGTTAGTTCCTTCGTTTATTGTTATTTTTTATTTTAATAATAATGCCATTGATGTTGAAAAGTTATTTAAAAACGATGCCATTCCTTTTTGGCTTCTTTTGCTGGGTATTGTATCGCAAGTAGTATTTACCTTTCGTTTTGTTTACCAATGGCTTTATTCTGAAAAACTAAAAGAATCTGCCTTACCTTTCGGATTTTGGTTATTAAGTTTAATAGGCTCACTTCTTATTTTAACGTATGCCATTTTCAGAAAAGATCCGGTTCTATTTATTGGCCATGTTTTGGGCGCTATTATTTACATACGCAACATTATTTTAACTAGAAAACATGTTATCGCTACTTAAAAAACACCCCATTTTGGTTATTTGTCTAACCATACTACTGGTTTTACTGCCAAATTTACACATCATGGAAGTTACCATAATGGAGGCTCGAAATTTTATAACGGCCCGTGAAATGCTAACGGATGGCAATTGGTTATTAACCACCATGAACGGCGAACCACGCTATCAAAAACCGCCACTTCCCACTTGGTTAAGCGCTATATCTGCCAGTATTTTTGGTATGCATAGCGTTTTTGCCATGCGCTTACCCGCCGTATTATTTGCCATTATTATTGCTGTTTATGTATTTAAATTGGCCAAAAAACTGGACGGAAATAAAACTTTTGGTGTACTAGCTGCAGCTATTGTAACGAGTTCTTTCTATGTTTTAGGCATCATGATAGAAGCACCATGGGATATTTTTACACATGCTTTTATGTTAGTAGCCATTTACTACTTATTTGTTTTTTTTCAATCTGAAAAAAGAAATTGGCAAGCAGCTATCATAGCGGGTATTTGCATTGGTTTTTCAATTTTAAGTAAAGGCCCTGTTAGCTTTTACGCCTTATTACTCCCCTTTTTGCTAGCGTATGCCCTAATCTATTCTTTTAAAGGCTTCACACCTAAAATAGTGCCATTTTTAACGCTATTACTTATTGGCTTTACAATAGGCGGCTGGTGGTATTTATATGTACGTTTAGAAGATCCAAACACATTTTTAGCCATTGCCGAAAAAGAAACAAGTAATTGGAGTAGCTATAATGTACGCCCTTTTTACTATTACTGGAGTTTCTTTACTCAAAGTGGTTTATGGACTATGCCAGCTTTTATTAGTTTGCTATATCCGTATTTAAAAACCCGCGTTACCAATTTGAAAGCTTATCAATTTAGTTTGTTATGGACACTTTTAGCAGTTGTACTGCTATCGCTTATTCCAGAGAAGAAGTCGCGGTACCTCATGCCCGTTTTAATTCCGTTAGCTATAAACTGTAGTTTTTATATTGCCTTTCTAATTCGAGAATTTAAACACCTAAAACATAAAGGCGAAACGATTCCGGTATATGTTAATTTTGGCCTTATTGGCCTTATTGGTTTGGTTTTTCCAGCTTTAGCTTATTTGTTTTTAAAAGAGAATTTACAAGGCTATTGGGCTTATTATGTGGTGGCATCGGTTGTTGTTTTTACCATGGGCCTTATTATACTGCATGCGTTAACACAAAGAAATATAGGCCGTGCTGTGCAAGCTTCTGTTGGTCTTTATGCCGCCTTACTGCTCACTGCACTCCCACTAAAACCGGCTTTAAATAGTGACAGTTTTCACCCCATAACAACCAATTTTAATGGCTTACTACCGCTATACCAGTTACAATATATGGCACCCGAAATGATTTGGGAATACGGTAACAAAATTCCAGAGCTAATTAGCGAAAATGAAACCTTTAAGCCACCTGCTGAAGAGCGCTTTGGTTTGCTCGTTTCAGAAGAGCAGCTAGCACAGGTCCAGCAGTTAAAAACCAGTTACACCATTAAAAAACAGGACAGCTTTAATTTGAATACTGTTTTAAAAACATCGCGCCAATATAAAACGCGACTGGTAGCACATTACTTTGTTTTAACTAAAAAGGACTAAACTGTTTTATACTTATTTTGAAGATAGCCGTCTAATTTATAAAACATAAAACCAGATAGCGCACCAAAGGTCCAGCCGCAAAGCACATCTAATGGGTAATGAACACCAATGTAAATACGGCTATACCCCATAACAGCCGACCAAAACAGCATAAAAAAGATTAAATACTGGTATTTAAAGCGCAGCAACAAACCGCTAAAAACCGCAACAGCCATTGAATTGGAAGCATGCCCCGAAAAGAAACCAAACTGGCCACCACAATGGGGCTTTACCACACGCATTAAACCTTCCAATGCCGGATCGTGACAGGGCCGCAAGCGCATAACAAGAACCTTCTTAAATAAATTGGTAACCTGGTCCGTAAACAAAACCATTAACACGATAAGTACAATGGTTAACAAAAATAATTTTGGGGTTCTTGTTTTATATATGGCATATAATAATACCGCATAAAAGGGTATCCAATTAAACTTATAGGTGTAAAACATCCAAAAGCCGTCCCAACTGGGTACGCCCAAGTTGTTTAAGTATAAAAACAGTTCGGTATCTAATTGTGCAAGTTGTTCTATCATAATTAACTTTCGTAACGTTCTATTTCCCGATCGTAAAAATCGGTTGCTTGTTGAATAAGTGTTTCGGCTTCGGTTTCCAATTCTTTCTGATCTTGTGCATCAAAATCTTCTAACCATTCCACCTCATCGTTTTCCAGATTAATAATAAATCGCGGAAATTCGGTATGAATAACAAAAATGGCATTGGGAAAATCGGTGTTGTCGCCTAATAAAAATTTAGGAAAGTCCATATACAGGTATTACGAATTAGTATCAATTAAACGTTTGGTAAGATAGTTAAATCGGATAAATAATAAAACAGCAGCTACTGTTAATCCCGCCAATAAACCCATCCAAATTCCAAAACTGGCATAACGCTCGGCACTTCCAAAGTAAATGCTAATAGGAAATCCTACTACCCAGTAGGATATAAAGGTTAGTAAGGTAGGTATTTTAACATCCTGAAGACCGCGTAAAGCACCTAGCATAACCACTTGAATACTATCCGAAATTTGAAAAATGGCAGCAGCTATTAACAAATTGGCCGCAATGCTTAATACTTCGGCATTATCTATGGCGTTTATGACATCGTTATTATCAAGGTATAATTTTGGTAATTGCTGATGAAAAATAAAAAACAACAAGGCAAAACCGGTAGCTAAAATAAGACCAAGCAAGAAAATGGAAAAGGCAATACGGCGTAATTCGTAATAATTTCTTAATCCCTTCTGGTTGCCAACACGTACCATTGAGGCCACGCTTAAACCAGTTGCCACCATAAAAGTCATAGACGATAAGTTTAGCGCAATTTGATTAGCTGCTTGCGCATTTTTACCTAATAAGCCGCTTAACCAAATAGCAGCCGTAAAAATGGCTACTTCAAAAAACATTTGCATAGCACTGGGCAAACCTAAATTGTATATTTTTTTAAGCATGGCTGTTTCCAATACAAACAATTTTATTCGAACTACATAGGCTTTGGATTTGGCATGGCCTTTTAGTAACCACCACAAAAATAAAACCATAGCCACCCTAGATATTAAAGTGCCATAAGCAGCTCCCACAATACCCAATTGTGGAAAACCAAACTTGCCAAAAATAAGAACATAATTTAAAACCACATTTACAACGTTGGCAACTATGGTGGCATACATGGGGTAACGCGTCATGGAAAGACCGTCGCTAAATTGTTTAAATGCTTGAAAAATAATTAAAGGCACCAACGAAAACGCCACCCAATCTAAATATGGTATAGCCAGTTCCACCACCTCTAAAGGTTGTTTCATGGCGTACATTAATGGTTTTGCGAGTAATAAGACCAAAAATAAAAAAAAGCCTAAAGCAGTACATAAAAACAAACCATGCTTAAAAGCCGATTTACCTTTGGCAAAATTGCCTTCGGCATCGGCCTCGGCAATTAAGGGTGTAATAGCTGTAGAAAAACCAATGCCTAAAGACATGGCAATAAACATAAAACTATTACCAAGCGAAACAGCTGCTAATTCGGCTGTGCCCAATTGCCCAACCATAATATTATCTACAAAACTAACAAAGGTATGACCTAGCATGCCTAACATAACAGGTGCTGCCAGTTGCCAATTGTATTTAAATTCTTTGGTGTAGTTGCTTAAAACCAATGTTTCGTGTTTTTTTTCAGGAGCCAAAGGTAAGCCAAAGAATGGTATATGTCGGGTTGTTTTTGAAAATTCATAAAAAAATTCATCTACGCATATTTCATCTAAACAGTCTTAATTTTTGCATATTTAGAGCTGCCGATTAAAGGCTTATTTTTAGTTTTAAATCGGCTATTTTTTCAGATGCTTACTACTAAACAAATGGCTCTTAATAAATGGTTTATGAAGGCTTTTCACTTGTTCTGAATTTATAAAATGCCTTGTTGTTTCATCTACGAATGATTTATAATGCTAAAACAAGCCCTTCACATCACAGGCTCAAAAAACAGGATTTACATTTAATTCATTTAAATAGTTAAAAAGGCTTGCTTCGATAAACGAGGCAAGCCTTTTTTAATTTGTATGCGCAATACAGGCTGGTTTCTAGATTATAAACACAGCCAAGATGACACCTTTAAAAATTTTGAGAAATCGTGGCATAAAACGAACTGCCATCGTATATTAAAGTAATAATATCGGTTTTATTTGCTACTTGGGTTACCACAGGCACTTCACCACCAGACCATTTCCAATTGTTTGGAAAACTAACAGTTTTACCGCCTGTACTATCCTGTACCAATTTTACCAAATAAGTACCAACCGCTGGGTTGCTTGTTATTAATTGGGTGTTTGTTTGTAAAGTAATGGTAATAACATTTCCAGAACTTAAATCTACTGTTGTTTGGTTTGTTGCAGAAACAGCCTCTGGAGCCGTAAGCACATAACGCTTGGCTGTTACATCTGTTTCAAAATTAGTGGTATTAGCCAACCGACCGCTATAAGAAGGTGTTGCCCAAGTTGCTTGGCCAGCTGCGTTAATAGTTAAAACCTGTCCTGCTACACTATTATGCGTATTCGGATAAGTAACCGTACCCGCCTGCAACGTTCCTGCCACCGTGGTATTCCCGTTAAAAAGTACCTTAAATGCATCGGAGCGTGCCGTATTGGAACTACCATTACCAATAACCAAAGCGGTGTTGTTTGCTGAATAGTATGATGCATAACCACCACTAGTTACTGTAGCACTGGCATTGTTAAATTGTCCCATCACAACCGAACCGTAATCGCTTGCGGTGGTAAAATGCCCCATGGCAACAGAATTGCTACCGCTTGCAGTGGTATCTGACCCCATAGCTGTGGAATAAGTACCTGTTGAAGTGGTATAATAACCCATTGCCGTAGAAGATACACCACTTGCAGTGGTATTTTGCCCGATAGCCGTTGCATTGTCACCACTTGCATCAGTACTTCGCCCCATAGCCGTTGCAATGTCACCACTTGCATAAGTATTGCGCCCCATGGCCGTTGCATTGTCACCACTTGCATAGGTATCGCGACCCATGGCCGTTGAAGCTGCGCCACTTGCAAGCGTATCATCACCCATAGCAGTAGCAAAGTCGCCGCTTGCGGTAGTATCACCACCCATAGCTGTTGAAGATTCACCACTTGCACGGGTATCGCGACCCATGGCCATGGAAAATGGGCCGTTTGCACGAGTAGACAGACCCATTGCTGTTGAATTTATGCCACTTGCCTCTGTAACAGCACCCATGGCCGTGGAATAGTTGCCGCTAGCCGTAGTAGAAAAACCTAAAGCTAGCGAATTGGAGCCAGTAGCCCCACGAGAAGTGGATGAAGAACTGTTATACGATAAATCTACAGCCCCTGCTCCAATATTCCCATAATTTGCCGGATCCGCATCGGCACGGCGGTAACCAGTTACATTATTTTCTGTAATGCTTTCTAATCCTGGGGTTATTACTTGGCTGTCTACATAATTTTTGGTGGCTGCATCTTGCGCCTCGGTAGGATTGCCTACTCCTGTTAGTTTGTATGTACCTAAAGCTACATGGTCCGTAGCTGGCCCGAAGCCACTTAAAGGAATGTTCGGTTTGTCGAGTTTGTTATTGGTAATGGCATCCTCACTAATAGTAAGAGCGCCTGTATTACTCAACGTTGCGTCAGCAGATAGCGTTACCGCTGTGGGCGTATCCGCGATATCGCCTACTAAAATTTTACCCGATTCCAAGGCACTAATACTCCCCGCTGGGCCTTGCGGACCCATTGGGCCTATTTCGCCTTGGATACCTTGTTCGCCTATTTCGCCTTGCGGACCTTGCTCGCCTTGTAAGGATGCTAGCCAAGTAGCCTCGTCGCCAATGGTATTATCGGCTGCAAAAGCAATATCGTAAGCGCTTAAACCATCTGCGCCAGCTTGTCCTGGTAAGCCTTGCGGCCCCATAACACCAGGTGCACCATCCTGTCCATCCACACCTGGTAAACCTTGTGGACCAGGCAATCCCTGCGGCCCCATTGGGCCTATTTCGCCTTGGATACCTTGTTCGCCTATTTCGCCTTGCGGACCTTGCTCGCCTTGTAAGGATGCTAGCCAAGTAGCCTCGTCGCCAATGGTATTATCGGCTGCAAAAGCAATATCGTAAGCGCTTAAACCATCTGCGCCAGCTTGTCCTGGTAAGCCCTGCGGCCCCATAACACCAGGTGCACCATCCTGTCCATCCACACCTGGTAAACCTTGTGGACCAGGCAATCCCTGCGGCCCCATTGGGCCTATTTCGCCTTGGACACCTTGTTCGCCTATTTCGCCTTGGGGACCTTGCTCGCCTTGTAAGGATGCTAGCCAAGTAGCCTCGTCGCCAATGGTATTATCGGCTGCAAAAGCAATATCGTAAGCGCTTAAACCATCTGCGCCAGCTTGTCCTGGTAAGCCTTGCGGCCCCATAACACCAGGTGCACCATCCTGTCCATCTACACCTGGTAAACCTTGTGGACCAGGCAATCCCTGCGGACCCATTGGGCCTATTTCGCCTTGGATACCTTGTTCGCCTATTTCGCCTTGCGGACCTTGCTCGCCTTGTAAGGATGCTAGCCAAGTAGCCTCGTCGCCAATGGTATTATCGGCTGCAAAAGCAATATCGTAAGCGCTTAAACCATCTGCGCCAGCTTGTCCTGGTAAGCCCTGCGGACCAACGGGACCTTGGGGACCTTCCATACCCTGAAGGTTATTCCAGGTTGTTCCGTTAAAATAATAAAAACCAGAAGTACCGTCAGTTTGATATACCATCAAGCCTGTTGCAGATGTAGCTGGGTTAATGGCCAAACGCTGGGTTTCTGTCATTCTTGGTATGAGTATGCCCTTTTCTGTAGACTGAATATCTAACGCCGCCGATTCGTCTGGCGTGTTGGTATTAATACCCACACCATTTTGCGCTGAAAGCGTAAAGGTTGTAATAATTGCTAAAATGGTTAGTAGTTGTTTCATTTTTTAATGACTTTAAAAAGTTTGGAAGCGTTACTGTTTTGATCTTGAACTTGCAATAAATAGGTGGCCTCTTCATATAAACTTAAATCCACTTGATGTGAATTTCCTGTTTGAATAACTTGACCTATCATGTTGTACACCGTTGTTTTTACGGGATACGCGTATTTAATGTAAACCACACTAGCGGTAGGATTTGGATATATGGAAATAGCCGCCATAATTTGCGGATTATCCACATTTAAAGCACTGTTAAAGTCCGCCGTGACTTTGCTAAAAGTTGCCGCAGTGTTAAATGTATAGGTTAACCTGTTGACATTAGTATCAATATCAGGCACATAACCCAACCACATACCGGTAGCATTGCTAATGGCTAGAGAGAGTTCCGCTTCGTTGAGGCCATTTAATTCAGATTCTTGATACTCAAACTGAAGTTGCCCGGAAAAATCTGAAAGCACCGGACTAATATCGTTATGGGCAAGAATGGATTCCCTGTATTTACAGATGCCACAAAGCGCTGAAATTGCGTGTTTGCCGGAATGTTATAATCCTGATCTGGCGTTAGAGTCAACCCGTTAATGTAAAGATTGGCATTTGCTTGCAAGGAAACAAAACTATCAGCACCCACGAAAAAATCCTGACATTTCGCCTTCCAAAAACATAAAATAAAGAGGCAAGCTAGTGTAATATGCTTCATAATACGGTGATTTATTTTATTCAAAAATAAAAAAATACAACGTACTAATTTACAGGTGTTTATGGTATTTCGACGAACATAACTTTTAACAAGGCAGACATATTTAATTAGTCGATGAAAAATTAAAAAAAAACTTAATTGGACACTTAAAATTTCATTTTTGATAAAAAAAGCAAAGCTCATTTAAGCTAAAATCAAAAAAAAACCACATTATTTAAAAATAATATGGCTTTTTTTAAATGATTTTACTAAAAACTTAAAGCTTGCAAAAGATTATGCAGCATTGCCGTTAAATAGACTGTTAGTAGGCTTAAAATTGCTTTGATTTTTGTGGCCCATGCTACACTATAAATTAGGAACCTGTTGTTTTGCCGCTTCAAAGTCGGTAACAATTTCAGTCACAATATCTGCCACAGGCTTAATGTTATGAATAAGACCAGCTATTTGCCCGATTTCTAATTCGCCATCGTCCAAATCGCCTTCAAACATACCGCGTTTAGCACGCGCACGCCCTAACAATTCTTTTAATTGTTCTGGTGTGGGTGCTGTTTTATAAAGTTCTTGAATATCGTTATAAAACTTGTTTTTTAATAAACGTACAGGCGCCAATTCTTTTAAAGTAAGTTGGGTATCGCCTTCCTTTGCTTTTACAACTTCCTCCTTAAAAGATTGATGAGCGGAACTTTCCAAACTCGCCACAAAACGACTCCCTATTTGCACACCATCGGCACCTAGAATCATAGCAGCCAACATGGCTCTGCCCGTGGCAATCCCTCCCGCCGCAATTAAAGGAATGGAAAGCTGTTCTTTCACCATAGGTATAAGTGTAAGCGTTGTGGTTTCGTCCCGACCATTATGGCCACCAGCCTCAAAACCTTCGGCTACAACAGCATTTACACAGGCCTCTTGCGCTTTCAATGCAAATTTTACACTACTAACCACATGCACCACTATAATACCGCGTTCCTGCAACCAACTTGTCCAGGTTTTAGGATTTCCGGCGGATGTAAAAACAATCTTTACGCCCTCTTCCACAATAATATCCATAATTTCCTTTATGTTAGGATATAGCATAGGTACGTTAACACCGAAAGGCTTTTTAGTTGCTTTTTTACATTTTTGAATATGCTCTCGAAGCACTTCTGGATACATACTTCCAGCGCCTATTAAGCCTAAAATGCCTGCGTTACTCGCGGCTGAAGCCAATTTCCAACCAGAATTCCAAATCATACCAGCTTGTACTATTGGGTATTGAATATGAAACAGTTCCGTAATTTTATTGGACATATTTTATAGTTTAAATTAGTGGTTTTTTAAGAAATAACACCAGAGCCAATGAGCTCGTCTTTTAAATACCATGCAGCAAATTGACCTTCGGCAATGGCCGTTTGCGGATTAGAAAACTGAATATACAATCCAGAATCTACGCGGTATAACACCGCATTTTCTAGCGCTTGCCGGTAGCGAATACGCGCTAATACGGACAGGCTTTCGCCTTTTGCTAATTCTAAATCTTCGCGTATCCAGTGTACATCGTCATTTTCAATAAAGAGGGTTGTTTTGTACAAACCAGGATGCGTTTTACCCTGACCGGTATAAATAACATTGTCTTTTACATCTGTATCGATTACAAAAAGTGGTTCTACGGTACCTCCAACGGCTAAACCTTTGCGTTGGCCTTTGGTGTAAAAATGCGCACCTTGGTGTTTACCTACTATTTTTCCGTCAGAAACTTGGTATGTTATTTTTCTAGACAGGTAGGCAAGTTCTGCTTCTTTATTGGCAAATGTTGGTGCCGCTTCTGTATAGGCGTCAAACGTTTTAGGTATTTCTACAATTACACCCGCTTTTGGCTTTAATTGTTGTTGCAGAAAATCGGGTAAGCGCACCTTGCCAATAAAACACAAACCTTGCGAATCCTTTTTATCGGCTGTAATTAAATTTAATTTGGCAGCAATGTCGCGCACTTCCGGTTTTGTTAATTCGCCTATGGGAAATAAAGATTTGGCTAATTGCGCTTGCGATAATTGACATAAAAAATACGACTGATCTTTATTACTATCTATTCCTGCTAGAAGTTGATGCGTTGTTTCGCCATTATTGTTAAAAGAGGCTTTTCTGCAGTAGTGGCCCGTAGCAACATAATCGGCCCCCAAGCTTAAAGCTATTTTCATAAAAACATCGAACTTTATTTCTCGGTTGCACAACACATCTGGGTTTGGGGTTCGGCCGTTTTCATATTCTTTGAACATATAATCGACTATGCGTTCCTTATATTGTTCGCTTAAATCCACCGTTTGAAAAGGGATATTTAGTTTATTAGCAACCAACATAGCATCGTTGCTATCATCCAACCAAGGGCACTCATCTGAAATTGTTACCGAATCGTCATGCCAATTTTTCATAAAAAGGCCAATGACTTCGTAGCCACTTTCTTTTAAAAGGTAGGCTGCCACACTGGAATCTACACCACCGGACAAGCCAACTATAACGCGTTTCTTTTTCTCCATAATATTGGGTACAAAGATAGCGGTTTTATAACAATTACCACTTATTAAACCGCTACAGACATGCAATCCAATATCTTATTTGTTTAATATTTTGTTAAAATAAATAAACAAATGCTATTTTTTGTTTAATCTTTTCATATATTAGCTGAACAAATTTTAAATTTTATTATTATGAAAACATTAACAGCATTAAAAAGATTATCAGCAGCTTTGTTGGTAGTTCTATTTGTTGCCTCGTGTAGTAGCGATGACGACAACAACGTTCCAACCCCAACGCCACAGTTAAACAATATTGTGGACCTTGCTAGCGCTAACCCCGACTTAAGCTCGTTAGTAAGCGCGTTACAAGCAGCCGATGGTAATTTAGTTTCTGTACTGCAAGGTTCAGGACCATTTACAGTTTTAGCACCAACCAACGAGGCTTTTGCTTCTTTTTTAGCGGATAACGGATTTGCTTCTTTAGATGCAGTTCCAACTGATGTGCTTTCGCAGATTTTATTAAACCATGTAATTTCCGGTAGCATTTCATCGTCCAACCTAATCTCCCAAGGTTCAGGATATGCGTCAACAAATGCCACAGGTGTGGGAGATGCTAGTATGAGTTTGTATTTTAACACCTCCAACGGCGTCGTTTTTAACGGGGTTTCTACGGTAACAACTGCCGATATTTTTGCCTCCAATGGTCTGATTCATGTGGTGGATGCCGTAATTGGCCTTCCTGATGTTGTGGATTTCGCCAATGCTAATCCTAATTTGGATGGTTTATCTGCAGCTTTACTTGCAGCAGATGGTAATTTAGATACGGTGTTACGAGGCGATGGCCCTTTTACAGTTTTAGCTCCAGATAATAACGCTTTCAGTACGTTTTTAGACGATAATGGTTTAAATAATTTAGGTGCTGTGCCAACCGATTTGTTAGCCGACATTTTATTAAACCATGTGGTAAGTGGTGCGGTCTTTTCAGGAGACTTAGCTAACTTGGGAGCTGGTTACACCAATACAAACTCTGTTGGACCTAATGGCAATAATTTAAGTTTATATTTCAACACATCTAACGGTGTTGTATTTAATGGAACTTCCACGGTTTCTGCTGCTAATATTGTGGCTAAAAATGGTGTCATTCACGTTGTGGATGCCGTAATTGGCATTCCTACAGTAGTAACATTTGCCACTGCCGATCCTAATTTTTCAACATTGGTGCAAGCCTTAACAGCGTTAACACCTGCTACAGATTTTGCTAGCATTCTGTCTAGAACAGAAGGTGGTAATCCAGACGGTATAAATCCTGAATTTACAGTATTTGCTCCTACTAATGCCGCTTTTGCAGCGCTTCCAGCTATTCCAGATGAGCCTGCTTTAACGGATATATTATTATACCATGTGGTAAAAGAAGCGAACGTAACCTCTGGCGATTTAACTAACCCAGGAGACACCGTTCCAACAACCCTTCAAGGTGGCAGCTTTACAATAACCTTGCCAGGAACTAATGGAAATATTGCCGATGTTACCGATGGCTCTGGAGCTTCTGATATTGGTATTATTGCTGTAGATGTACAAGCTGGTAATGGCGTAATTCACGTATTAAACAAAGTAATGCTACCTAACTAAAAGTTAGTTTGGTGCCTTACAAAATGCCCAATTCGTCTAGGCGAATAATAAATTTAAGGTGGTGCAACCTTATCTGATGCAAACGGCAGAATGGGCAACATTATTGCTGTTGATGTAAAGGCTTCTGATGCCGTTATACATACCAGTAATGAGGTTGCTTGCCACCGATTACGTATCGGTAGTAACCATCTTTTAAAAATGGTGAGATGAAAACGCCATTGACATTAAAAATTACTATGAAAAAGAAAATAAGGCCGGACAGCAATGTTCGGCTTTATTTTTTAGCAGCACCACATTATGTACGCTTAAAAGAAAGCATTAATGACTAATAACCAACTTTTATAAGTCTTTGACTAGTTCAAAAATATCCACCATTGCATTTTCGAAAAGGGATGGCAGCTAATTTTTAGAAACAATTAATTGTAATAATCCAAATTATGTGTACCTTTGTTGCCTTGTTAGGTATTCCTCATTTTTGATTGATTAATAGCTTAAGAATTTTAAAATGTATACCTAAAAAAAAGGCTCCTTAATAAGGAGCCTTTATATTTTATATTATTTTTTACTTACAGCAGAAACAAAGACTTATATTAGCTTTAATTAGTCTTTATTTTTATAAGGATTTTTACTTTTAATAGTAAAGTCTTTTTCTTCCTTTAGCGCGCCATTTTCATAGTACTTCCAAATACCATGTTTTTTATCGTTACGATAATTTCCTTCCTGCAATAAGTTTCCCGAATTGTCGTAAAACTGGGCCAGACCATGTAATAAATCCATGTTATAATGATACATTTTTATTAAAGTCCCCGCTTCATTGTACCAGGCGGATTTACCATGTAGCTGCCCATTTTTGTAAAGCGATTTCTCGGCTACAACACCAGACGGATAATACACCAAGCGCTCACCCTCTAAACGTCCTTCATTGTTATAATGTTCCAAAGTCATTAACTGCTTACCATTGCTGTGGTAATATTTCCAAGTACCTATATAAGTTTTTTCGCGCATTGTACCCTCACTAATAATTTTACCCGAACTCGAGAAAAAAGTTACCTTGGCTTTATTTGTGTTGGGCTCGAATGCTTTGGTGGCCGTTAAAACCGCTTTGCCTTTTATATTTTTATAAAACTTAAAAACGCCTTCCTCCTGACCGTTGTTAAAAGTACCTTCGTAGCGCAAAACATTCGTGTTTTCAAAATTTTTCTTCCAAACCCCATGGCGTTCGCCGTTTTCATTAAATTGATTAATAGTTTGTGAAAAAGATGTTAAGCTAACACACAGGCTTATTAAAAAAAGAATCGGTTTCATAACAAGTGCTTTATTTACTATTTAAACGTTGGTATTGTAAATTTGTTTTATAGAAAAAAAGCCACCAAAATTGGCAGCTTTTAAGGGTTATTTTTTCTTCCGTTGCTCTTGGGCCTGCCGTTGTTGTTCTGCTTGCTCCATTAAATCTGCCATTTTTTTCTGAAATTTATTCTGTTTTTTAGGCTTGGTTTTATTTATTTGAATTTGAGCGTGAATTTTATCTTCATCTAAAATAAAATTCTTGATTACAATCATAATACCAATACTAATTAGATTGGAAATAAAATAATACAAACTTAAACCAGAGGCATAGTTATTAAAGAAGAATAGCATCATTATTGGCGACAAGTAAATCATGTATTTCATGAGTTTTGCCATATCTGGCATACCTTCTTGTGTAGGTTGTGTAGCCATTTGTTGGCCTGTTGTCATTTTCATGTAAAAGAAAATAGCTACGGAAGCCAAAATTGGAAACAAACTAACATGATCCCCATAAAATGGAATTGTAATTGGTAATTCCGCTATAATGTCGTAAGACGATAAATCGTCTGCCCAAAGAAAGCTTTTTTGTCTTAAATCGAATGCCGAAGGGAAAAACTGGAACAACGCATAAAAAACAGGCAACTGTATTAAAGCTGGTAAACAACCGCTTAATGGACTAGCACCAGCTTTGGTTTGTAAGGCCATGGTTTCTTGCTGGGCTTTCATTTTATTGTTTTTGTATTTTTCCCGAATAGCATCTAATTCGGGTTTCAATACTTTTAGTTTTGCTTGCGATAAAAACTGTTTGTATTGAGCAAAAGACAATAAGAATTTAATTAAAATAGTCATGACAATAATAGCCACACCATAGGGTAAGAAACCGGCTAAAAAGGCAAAGAGCGGTACAAAAACATACCGGTTTATCCAGCCAAAAATGCCCCATCCAAAAGGAATACTATCCTCCAAACCGATGTCGTATTGTTGCAATACTTTGTTATCTGTAGGGCCAAAATAAAATCCTAATTGCTCGTTAACCTCGCCAGCACGTGGCTCTAAATTAAAATTAGCCTGATATGCTTTTGTAAAAACAGTGTCTACATCTTCATTTTGAACTAAATCCGTTGAATTTAATTTCACTGATTTTAAAGGCGCCTTGGCAGTTAAAATACTGCTAAAAAAGTGCTGTCTGAAGGATAACCAACTAACATCCGCCTCGGTTTCGGTGTCTTCGCCTGTAGGACTTAATTTATCAATTTTACCACCCTCATATTGGTAGGTTAAACGGGTGTAACGGTTTTCATAACTAATACTTTTATCGTGACGATACGTTTTTAATTGCCAATCTAAATTAATAGGCTGGGTCGTATTTATAACATTGCTTAAACCCTGCGAGCGTATCGTAAAATCGATCATGTAGTTATCTGGCTTAATCTCGTACAAGTACTCCAAAAATTGACTATCTGAAACTTTCAATTTCATGGAAACCACCGTATTTTCGCCTTGTTTGGTTACTTGTGGCTCAAAAAATAAATCTTTGGTATTTAAAATCCGACTATCGGTTGTCCCAAAATTGATATTAAAGTTGGTGTTCCCGTCTTTAATTAGGTAAATAGGTACCGAATCAAAATCGACAAATTTACTTAAAATGACCTCTGATAAATAACCACCTTTATTGCTAAACTTTAAATCTAATACATCTGTTTTTACCACGGTTTCGTTTGGCGTAGCAGAAGGTAATAGTGCAGAATATGCAAACGCACCAAGCTTGTTTTGTACAGCAGCCACCCCAACAGAATCTTGAGCACTTATTGCCGTAAAGTCTTGAGCCGTTGTAATAGCTGTTTCATTTTGTTTAGCCCTTTCCTGCGCTGCCTCTACTTGCTCTTGTTTAATGCGTTCTTGTTCGGCAAGTTCTTCTGGTGTAGGCTGATTGGTGTACATCATGTACACTAAAATTCCGAAAATTAAGGCAAAACCAATAATCGAGTTAATATCTAATTTTTTTTCTTCCATACATTTAATACCTGTACTTTTCTATTTCCCTGCGAGGGGTAAAAAAAAGACACTGTTAATTTTATTTATTTCGATGCAATTTTAATGACTTACAAAAAACTATCCAAACCTATTGTTTTGCCATACTGGCATGTTTGTGCTTTTGTTTATGTTTTAAAGCTGCTGTTACAAAAGCTACAAAAAGCGGGTGTGGGTTGGCCACGGTACTTTTATATTCTGGGTGGTACTGAACCCCCATGAACCAAGGATGGCTTGGTATTTCTACAATTTCCACTAAATTGGTTTCCGGATTTAAGCCTGTAGCATACATACCAGCAGATTCCATTTGCGCTTTGTAATCGTTATTAAACTCATAACGATGCCTATGACGCTCTTCAATATTTGTAGATTGATATACTTGGTGAGCCAAACTATTGGTTGCTAATTGGCAACTCCATGAACCTAAACGCATGGTGCCTCCTTTTTTGGTAACCGCTTTTTGCGATTCCATTAAACCAATAACAGGATGCGAGGTAGTAGCATCCATTTCGGTTGAGTTGGCGTTTGGTAGCTGCAATACATTTCTTGCAAATTCAATTACTGCCATTTGCATACCCAAGCAAATACCAAAAAATGGCATGTTATTTTCTCTAACATATTTTACCGCATCAATTTTTCCTTCAATACCCCTTTCGCCAAAGCCTGGCGCCACTAAAATACCGTTTAAATGTCCAAGCTTTACGTGAATATTGTCTGCATTTAAATACTCCGAATGTATAGGCTCCACATGTACTTTAACCTCGTTTTCTGCACCTGCGTGAATAAAAGCCTCTAAAATAGATTTATAAGAATCTTGAAGTTCCACATACTTGCCTATTAAACCAATAGTTACCTCGTTTTTTGGGTTTTTATGTCGGTTTAAAAAGGCATTCCATCGCGTTAAATCTGGGGTATGACTCTCCAATGCCAGTTTTTTTAGCACCACTTTATCTAGGCCTTGTTTAAGCATTAGGTTAGGTACGTCGTAAATGGTTGAAGCATCTATAGACTGAATAACTGCCTCTTCCCGAACATTGCAAAAAAGTGCTAATTTTTTTCGAAGATCGTCTGGTAACTCGTGTTCTGTTCGGCAAACCAAAATATCAGCCATAACACCACTTTCCATAAGTGTTTTAACACTATGTTGGGTTGGTTTGGTTTTTAATTCGCCTGCCGCCGATAAATACGGCACGAGTGTTAAATGAATTACTAATCCGTTATTATCGCCCAAATCCCAACGCAATTGTCTTACCGCTTCTATGTATGGTAAAGACTCTATATCGCCCACGGTGCCTCCTATTTCAGTAATTACAATATCGTAAGCTCCCGAATTTCCTAATTTTTGAACGCGTTCTTTAATTTCATCTGTAATATGTGGAATAACTTGTACGGTTTTGCCTAAAAACTCACCGCGGCGCTCTTTGTCTATAACACTTTGATAAATACGACCAGTGGTAACATTATTAGCCTGACTGGTAGCTACGTTTAAAAAACGCTCGTAGTGCCCCAGATCTAAATCGGTTTCCGCACCGTCGTCTGTTACGTAGCATTCGCCATGCTCGTAAGGGTTTAAAGTACCTGGATCTATATTAATATAAGGATCTAACTTTTGAATAGTTGTACGGTAGCCCTGCGCTTGTAGGAGTTTTGCCAATGAAGCCGCAATAATACCTTTCCCCAGTGAAGATGTTACGCCGCCTGTTACAAATATGTATTTTGTTGTTGTTGTCATGATGCGTTGTTAAACGCCTGCGAATTTACGATTTTATGTTTAAAAGTGTCCTTGTTTTGTGGTTTATTTTAAAATAGACAGCTCTGGTTTTTCAGCTACTTATCCGTTGCTGCACACAAAATCAATTTACTGGAATGCAAACCGTTGAAGAAAGCAAAAGCGTTACAATTACCATGCAAGCGGTTTTTAAAAACCATGCAAAGCCGCTTAAACAAAATTCGGCTTATTGTTTGGGGTATTTTTTTTTAATGGTTCTAACTAAATCTTCTAATCCGTTAAGTTTAAGTTCGTAAACAGATTGAAGCATTTCGCCTAATTTCCCTTTTGGAAATCCTTTATTATAATACCAAACAATATAATGTTCGGGTAAATCTATTAAATACCGATCTTTATATTTACCAAAAGGCATTTTGGTGTGCGCCAGTGTAATAAGAAAGGTCTTGTCTGGTTCCATACTTAAAATTGCCTAGCTTAGCGCGTTCCAATTAAAAAGGATGTGTATCTCAATATCTGGATGTAGGCTATAAAACACAGGGCAAGTACGTCCTGTTTGCTCCAAAATTTTCTGTGTTTTTGTATCGGCTGCTTTTGGAAAGCTCACCTGTATATCTATTTTTGAAATACGCCGAGGATTGGCCGCCATTGTTTTGGTTACATGTGCTGTAGTACCTTCCATATTGTAACCCAAATCTTGAGCTTTAATTCCCATAACCGTTATCATACAATTGGCTAAACCAGTAGCAACGGTGTCCGTTGGTGAAAATGCTTCGCCCTTTCCATTGTTATCTAAAGGGGCATCGGTAACATAGCTATTACCCGACTTAACATGCGTATTTTTTGTACGCAAATCTCCTAAATAAATTACGGTTGCCGTCATAGGGCTTATTGTTTTATTTCTTCAATTTTTAAATCGTTATACTTAACCAAATACACCGTATCGTTATAATAACCACCAAAAGGTTGCTTTTTGTAAGCAAATTTATTTTCCACGTATTCAGTTAATGGTGCTTGTTGCACAGATTCGTATAAATTATTGAAATGTACCAAGCGCAGCACAACATCCATGGTAATATCGAATCCGCGAACTGCTAATTTGTTTGGCGTTACGCCAAATCGCTCTTGGTAGGCCTCTGCAAAACTATTTTTATCGTCCTCGTTATAGGTTTTTGCAATTGTAGCAAAGGTAAATTGCAAATTAGAAAGATGGTAATTGGACACATCATCGTCCTCGAAAGCACTGCCCATATTAGTTGTAGCCAGTACAATTTGTATATCTTTGGAGCGTAAAGAGTTTAGTTTACTTGTAACATTAGAAACAAATCCCGAACTGGTAGTTTCCAAAAACACGACATTTTTTCCCGGTTTTAATTTTGGAATAATATCTGTGTCGTAAATATAAAACGCATCATTATCATCTTTGTCCTTGCGGGAAAAGATTTGAATGGCTCCAGGGAAGTGGGATTTTAAGTTATTCGAAATTTCTTTTTTTCCTTGATCTGCAATAACAATAATTTGATTTAGACTGCTATCATTTTTTACAAAATTGATAATTTTATCCTTTAGTAAATCTTCCGAAGGTCTGGATTGAAATACGTTACTAGCTAAAGCCACTTGTTTTGTTAAAGGTGATACCACTGGCGTATTAAGTTCTTGAAGTTTTTCAGACACACGTTTAACATTGTCTGGCATAAAAGGACCAATAACGGCATGCACACTATCAAAATTATTTTCGTTTAAAATGTTAGTTACCTCACTTGCCATGTTTTTGGTATCATAAACATCCACTTTTAAATTAAGGCCTAATTTTTTAAGTGAATCCAAGGCTACCACCATGCCCGAGTAAAAATCTAGCGACGTGTTTAAAAACGGATCTTTCTGTATAAGTTCCTGGGTGTCTGCTACAGAATCGATAGTTACTTTTTGCAACCTAAAAGGCAGCATAATAGCAATATGCTTCTCATTAAAATTTGTTATATTATTGGTAAGATTACTAGCCTCTGCTTGCGTACTGCTGGCATCGAGATTGGTATTATTAGGTACTTTTAAAATCATTCCTACTTTTAAACCTGTTTCTGCTAGCCCTGGGTTTAAAGCTTCAAGTTCCGCCTGTTCCACACCTAGCTTAACTTTAAGTCTGTAAAAACCTTCTTTAGGCAATACTTCGTAATACGAAAACCGGTTGTCAATGGGCTTGATATCGGAATCGATACGTTTAGGTACATTTATTAGGGCACCTTCTTGCAATACCGGGCCCATATTTGGATTTAAAGCTTCTAACTCCGCTACGGTAATACCAAATTTATAAGCTATGCGCCATTTACCTTCTTTTGGCAGTACGGTATATGTTGTGGTAGTGTCTGCGGCCGCTTGTTCGGAAATAGTAAGCACCCGTTTGTACTCTGGAATTTTAAGTTCATCTCCTTTTCGCAAATTATTGGCGTACAAAAAAGGATTGTGTTTTTTTAATTCATCTTGCGTAATGTTGTATTGCTTTGCCAAACTAAAAAGCGTTTCTTTTCGCTTTACTTTGTGAGTTATAAAACCTGTAAGCTCTTTATTAATGGTTGCCTGTGGCGCGTACAAACCCACTTGCTCACTCGGAATAATTAAAACAGCGTGCCGTTTTAATTCTTTTTTTGCATCGGGGTTTAAAGCATAAATAGCCTCTGCAGTTGTTTGGTATTTGTTGGCAATACTCGCTATCGTCTCGCCTGCTTTAACTTTATGTGTTTTATAGTTTTGAGCTGTAGCTGTTGCTGCGTACATAAACACAAACAGCATGCTAACCATGTAAAATATTTTTTTCATCATAACTAAATGTAACAATTTAGAGTGTATCCGCAAGCAACTATTTTCTGCGAGTTACTATGTAACGCCCATAATTGCACTTTGGTATGCACATTTAAAAGGCTATTGGTGTTTATTTAATTTAAAAAAAATAGACACAGTCCATTGGGCATTGAGGGCGCATTTCAAACTTTTTAAAATTGGCTAAAATAGGGTAATTTACTCCCACTCGATGGTTGCTGGTGGTTTTGAACTAATATCGTACACCACTCTGTTAACCCCTTTCACTTTATTTATAATCTCGTTTGACGTTTTTTGTAGAAACTCGTAGGGCAAATTTACCCAATCTGCGGTCATACCATCGGTGCTTTCTACAGCCCGTAAAGCCACACATTTTTCGTAGGTACGTTCGTCGCCCATTACACCTACACTGTTTACAGGTAATAAAATGGCGCCCGCTTGCCAGACGCTGTTATACAGATTCCACTTTTTTAAATTTCCAATAAAAATGGCATCCACTTCTTGCAATATGCGGACTTTTTCTGCCGTTATATCGCCTAAAATACGAATAGCTAAACCAGGCCCAGGAAACGGATGTCTGCCTAGTAAATCGGCATGCATGTCCATAGATGCCCCCACGCGGCGCACTTCGTCTTTAAATAATGCTTTTAAAGGTTCTACAATTTTCAACTTCATAAAATCTGGCAGTCCACCTACATTGTGATGGCTTTTTATAGTAGCACTAGGGCCGCCTGTAGCCGAAACACTTTCAATAATATCTGGATAAATGGTACCTTGTGCTAACCATTTTACATCAGAAATTTCGTGAGCTTCATCGTCAAAAACTTCAATAAAAACCCGTCCAATGGCTTTCCGTTTTTCTTCCGGGTCGTTTAATCCTGCTAAGGCGTCCAAAAAGCGTGCCGATGCATCAACTCCCTTAACATTAAGTCCCATATTTTTATACTGGTCTAGCACCTCCTGAAACTCGTTTTTACGCAAAAGGCCGTTGTTTACAAAAATACAGTACAGGTTTTTTCCGATGGCTTTGTGAAGTAACATAGCTGCCACCGAGGAATCTACACCACCCGAGAGCCCTAAAACAACCCTATCTGAACCAAGCGTGTTTTTTAAATTGGCTACGGTTTCCTCTACAAACGATTGTGGTGTCCAATCCTGATCTAGATGCGCTATATGTACCAAGAAGTTTTCGAGCAGTTGCTTACCGTCTGTAGAGTGGTATACTTCTGGATGAAATTGAATGGCATAGGTGTGTTCGCCTTCAATTTTGTAGGCTGCATTTTTAACATCTTCTGTACTAGCTAATAAAACGCCATTATCTGGTAAGGTTTTTATGGTGTCGCTATGGCTCATCCATACTTGGCTGCCTGTTTTTATTTTATTAAAAAAAGGATCGCTTTCCAGTATAAACGACAAATTTGCACGGCCATACTCGCGGGTATTGGATGGCGCGACTTCGCCTCCAGAAAAATGCGCTAAATACTGTGCGCCGTAACAAACCGCCAATAAAGGCATTTTGCCTCTAATATTTGTTAAATCGGGGTGTAACACCGCTTCGCCCCGAACAGAATTGGGACTTCCGGAGAGAATAACGGCTTTAAAGGTTTCTAAATTTTGAGGTATTTTGTTAAACGGATGAATTTCGCAATAAATGTTTAACTCTCTAACACGACGCGCAATAAGTTGGGTGTATTGCGAACCGAAATCTAATATTAATACGTTGTTGTGTTGCATGCTCAAAAATAAGAATAGATTTTATATTAGCTATTTATGGTGTCCTTTTTTTTCAATTAATTCATACTAGCTAAAATCATTTGAATATCATTTTCTGTGGTATCTGGATTTATAAAACAAAATCGGGAAACGGTTTCAAACGAATCGCCATTTTTCCATTTGGTAGGCGTCACTAAAGCGAAACCTTTTTTATGATTTTCATACGTCCAATTTGTATAATCTTCTGGCTTCCAACCTTTTCTTCTAAACAA
The DNA here is from genome assembly GCF_042684585.1 of Bizionia sediminis. Lineage (NCBI taxonomy): Bacteria > Pseudomonadati > Bacteroidota > Flavobacteriia > Flavobacteriales > Flavobacteriaceae > Bizionia > Bizionia sediminis. The sequence goes on along the minus strand of NZ_JBHULS010000001.1, from coordinate 213,230 downwards.
TACACAAGACAAACTAGGTTCTCTAACCAATTCCACATTTGGATTTTCTTCAATCATTTTACCTGCTAGCTGTGCCAATTCTAGGCCGCGTTCTACGGCTTCTTTATATTTTTTTGTGCCATGTGTAGCCAAAGAAAACCACAGTGGCAAACCGCGCACGCGCCTGGTTAATTGAATTTGGTAATCGGTTGGGTTAAAGCCGTGAGCGCCTTCATCTTTAAAAATATCCAGATAGGAACCCTGCTGCGAATGTGCTGCTTTTGCCAATTCCGGGTTTTTATAAATAACGGCACCACAATCGTAAGGCGAGAACATCCACTTATGCGGATCGATGGTAATACTATCGGCGCGTTCAATACCATTAAACAAATGACGAACAGAATCGGCTGCCAGGGCACCTCCGCCATAAGCAGCATCTACATGGAACCATAAGTTTTCTGTTTCACAAATTTCAGCAATTCCTTCCAAATCGTCTATAATACCTGCGTTGGTTGTGCCGCCTGTAGCCACTACGGCGAATAGGCGTTTGCGTTGGTGAAAGTTTAAACCATCGATGGTTTTACGTAAATCTACTCCCGTTAAACGCTCTTCAGAATCTACCAACAATATATCTACATCGGCTACTTGTGCCATAGCTTTTATAGATGAATGGGCACCTATAGAGGTAATAATTAAGCCTTTTTCGCGTTTATACGTATCGTCTCGACGCCAATATTCGCGCGCTGTAACAATAGCCGATAAATTGGCAGCCGTACCACCACTTGTAAACACACCAAACGCTCCGGCCGGAAGCCCCGTTAGCGAAACAATCCACGACATGGCCTCATTTTCGCAAAAAATACCACCTGCACCTTCCATCCAATAGGCACCGTGGATGCTAGATGCCGATGTAACCAAATCGAACATTATAGCGGCACGTGTTGGCGAAGCCGGTACGAAAGCTAAATTTCTAGGATGATCTACAGGTACATTTGCGGTTGCCAAATGTTCTTTCCATAGGTTAAAGGCATACTCGCCACCAACACCACTTTCGGTAACGGTATCGCCCACTAGGCGTTTAAGTTCTTCATATTTTTTGGGTTTCCCTATTTGGTGTTCCGTTGCAGACAGTCGGCCAATGGCAAACTTCATGACATCTAAGGTCATTTCTACAAGTTCCATATCTATTTTATGCATGATTTACTCTAAATTAAGTATTGTAAAATCGTTTTTTAAAGGCTGCAAATTTAGCATTAACTGCTGGATTAATTGGTCGCCAAACTCCAAATAAAAGGTAGAAAAATTAGCCTGTCGCTCTTGTAAACTTTGATTGGGAAACAAATTATCTTGCAGTAATTTTACACGATTTAATACATCTGCTTGCTTACGTTTTTGCGCTTTTAGCAAGCGTTTTTCTAGATTATCCAAGCCATTAAGTTGTTTTTTCTCTTGCGCGGCAACTGCTCCTAAAAACGATTTATCCGTTTTTTCTGCTAGGTGGTACAGCGCTTTAAACTGTTTTTCTAGATGTGTTTTTTGTTCCGTAAAATCGATTGAAATGGCAGAAACATCTTTAGTGACTTTCGTAATTAATGCTGGTTGTTTTAAAAATAAATCCTGGTAATTTAAGCCTAATTTTTCTAGTTTGTTTTGTTGTTTTTTAGTTGCTAGTAAAACTGAATTACGCAAAAGCAACATAGGAAAAGGCACGTTTTGTGTTTTAAAAAACTCGTGTAGCTGAAGCCAATACGCTAACTCCCCACCACCGCCTATATAACAAATGTTTGGCAGCACCACTTCTTGGTAAAGGGGCCTTAAAATAACATTTGGACTAAACCGTTCTGGATACTTTTCAAGCTCGTTTAACAAATCGTTTTGCTCCCAACTGATATCTGTATTTAAAACGTGATAGGTGTTATTTTGGAATACAATACGCTCGCGCAAGTTGGCTTTTAAGTAGAATAAATTTATTTCGCGTGGGTTTACCTGAATTTTATAATTTTCAGGCAGCGCATTTAACTTTTTGTTGGTTTGCACAACCGTGTTGTGGGCTGTTTGTTTTAACAGTTCCTCTTTTGCGTAGGGTACAAATTGTTTTTTTAATTCAGGTTTATTACCATCCACAATTACCAAACCGGTGTCCCCAAACAGGGTGTTTACCAAATACCGAGTAGCGGCGGCCAATGTATTGTTTTCTAGGTAGGCCTTTTTAAAAAGTATCCGTAAATTTTGAGCGTTTTTACTTTTAGGAAGCTGGTTGCTAAAGGAATTATATACGGCTTCTAACCCTTGCAAATCCAAGGAGCCTACAGCGCCGGAAGCCTTTTTTTGCCACTGCACTTTTTTATCTTTAAAATTGAAGTAATTTATTTCTTCAAAATCATGATCTTCTGTTGCCATCCAATAAACAGGAACAAAATGTGTGTTTGGGTATGCTGTATTGAGTTCTTTGCACAAATTAACAGCAGATATAATTTTATAGAAAAAATAAAGTGGTCCCGTAAAAATATTTAACTGGTGTCCAGTAGTAATGGTAAAGGTATTGTTTTTTTCTAAAGCTGTAATATTTTTATTTGTTTCCGCAGAAACGTTTACATGTTTATACTGTTGTAGTAAGCTTTTAACTAAAATGGTGCGCTTTGCTACTGTAAAAGCTTTCTGTTTTTCTTTGACTTGCTCTAAAAAGTTAGATTTTTCGGGAAACCGGTTGTAAAAAGGCTTTAGAGCCGAATCTTGATCCAGATACTTACAAATTAACGATGAAAAATAAGGGGTTTCCTGGTACGGTATAAACGCGGTAGACATAAGCTAGAATTGCAGTTTTTAAAAGCTCAAAGATACTGTTTCTTGTCTTAAAATTAACTTAAAATACACCTAACTAGCAGATACTGCCCATAGCCGCTTAAGGAATTTTTTAATTGTTGAAACCCCGTTAAGTCGCTCATACAAACAAAAAGAACTAAAAAAACAGGCGTCCAAAAACGTTAAATTCTTGCAGAATGAAATATTTTCCTACAAACCCAATTAAAATTATTATATTTGATTACTAACTACCTAAAAGCCAGTTTTTAATTATTACCCAATAGTTAAGCAGGCAGAACTAATTTTACAAAAAATATGAGTCTTATTTTTCTTACCTATTTCGTATCGTTTTTATGCTTATTTAAACAAAAGCAGAAATTAGCTTACATTTTTTTTGCTTTAGCCTCTGTTTTTAGCATTGTTATGTTTTTATACCACAGCTCGTCTACATTAAATTTAAGCTTTTAAACCTTATGAATACTTTAAAATACATAAACAGCATTTGCATTTTATTGGTTTGCAGCATCCTAATTGGTGCTTTATATTTCCAATTTGTATTGCACGAGCAGCCTTGTCCACTTTGTTTATTGCAACGTTTGGGTATGTTTGGCGTTATTTTTGGGTTGTTACTTAATAGTCATTTTGGGTTTAAAGCCAAACATTTTGGCATTGTTATTATTGCTGCGCTTATTGGCGGCACCTTTTCTACTCGCCAAGTGTTGCTCCATATTTGTCCTTCGCCAGACGATTTAGGCTACGGCACACCTGTTTTTGGACTTCATTTGTACACTTGGGGCGTTGTTATTTTTGTAGCAAGTATACTCGGGTCTGCACTTTTTTTACTGTTTAGTCATACCTTTGAAAAAGTAAAAAAAGAGATGCTTCCATTTGAAAAATTTACATTTTACCTAGCCACTGCCTTGTTATTAATAAACGTGGTAGCCACTTTTTTTGAATGCCAGTTGGGGCCGTGTTGCGAAAATGGGCCTTGCCTGTAAAAGCTTATTAATTAAAAACTTACAGATAGCAGCTACCAATACATTTTTTTTGAAAATCTTAAAATACGGCTAATAACCAACCAAATTAAAATTATTGGTTTAAAGCTTTAAAAACCTTAACATTTCTTTATCAGGTAATTACTAGGGCTATTCGCGATTTTTAAGTATCTTAAATGTTATTTTTAAGTCCTATGAAAACGCGTTCCTTACTCACTCAATTAGCCCTATTTGTAGCATTTTATGCTCCTATTTCTCTTGTAAAAGCTCAAGTTACACCCCAGACAACACTGGAAATAACTGGAAAGGTAGTAGATATAAACACCAACCAACCGTTACTGTTTGCCGATATCGTTGTTTCTGGATCCAATGTAGCAACAATTTCCAATAACGATGGCTATTTTACATTGAAACTGGCTTCAAATTTAAGTTCCGAAACACTTCAAATAAGCTATTTAGGTTATGCGGACGCCTATTTACCGGTTTCTGAAGCGGTAACAACTAAAACCATTGCCTTAACTCCAGTAGCAACGCCGCTTGATGAAGTAACTATTTCCAGGCCGCAATCTGCCGAAACCTTGGTAAAACTTATGTTAAAAAACCGCACAACAAATTATGTAGATAACGCATTGGAAATGACAGGATTTTACAGGGAAACGATAAAAAAGCGGCGTAAAAATGCCTCACTATCGGAAGCTGTAGTTACCATTTATAAAGAACCTAACAGCAATAACAAACGGGATGCTGTAGCCTTATTAAAGTCCAGAAAAAGCACCAACTATGCCAGATTGGACACCATTGCTATGAAATTGCAGGGAGGCCCCTTTAATAATTTGTTTATTGATTTTATGAAATATCCACAATTTATGTTTGGCAACGGCAATATAGACAAGTACACTTTTGAATTTGACAAAACCACCGTTATAAATAACCAAGTTATGTATGTGGTAAACTTTAAACAAAAAAACACATATACCACACCTTTATATTATGGCACCCTTTATATAGATGCAAAAAACTATGCCTTAACCAGCGCCCGTTTCAGCTTAAACCTTACTAACAAAGAACAGGCAAGTGCTTTGTTTGTTAAGCGAAAACCCAACAGAGTTAAAGTGCATCCTACAACTGCAAACTATCGTGTGGATTACAGAAATAGCAACGGTAAATGGCATTACAGTTACAGTAATATTTTATTGTCTTTTAAAGTAAACTGGAAAGGGCGTTTATTTAACTCGGTGTACACCCTAAACAGTGAAATGGCAATTACCAACTGGTTAGAAACAGACCAGAAGTATAGCAAGCCAGAAAATAAACAAACCATTTTAAAGCCTAACACTATTTTAATAGACGAAACCTCGGGTTTTATGGATGTCGATTTTTGGGGTATTTACAATATTATTGAACCTGAAAAATCTATTGAAACAGCGATAGAAAAAATTAGAAAGCAGTTAGATAATTCCTAATGAGTAGTTAGTGCTATGTCACTGTTATTTTGTTATAACCCAAAAACTAAAAACAAACCTAATATTAAAATCCTTCCAATAGCATTATAAAAATGCATTTGGAAGGTTTTTTAATTTTTATAGCATGGTGCTACTCCTTACTTACTACGTTCGGTTATTTCATTTATATCTGTTAGCACTAATGTATAGCACTGGTAAATTACACCACTTCAGCGTATAAATCAAAATCGGCTGCTTCTGTAATTCTTACCTGTGCAAATTCGCCTGTTTTTAAGTAGGTTTTAGACGCATCAATGAGCACTTCATTATCTACGTCTGGCGAATCGAATTCGGTGCGACCAACAAAATAGGCGCCTTCTTTTCTATCGATAACCACGTTAAAAATCTGGCCAATTTTTTCTTGATTTAGCTCCCACGAAATTTGCGACTGTATTTCCATAATCTCGTTGGCTCTTTGCTGTTTTACAGCTTCAGGCACATCGTCTACCAAATTAAAGGCATGCGTATTTTCCTCATGGCTGTATGTAAAACAACCTAGGCGTTCAAAACGCATAGCCTTTACCCATTCCTTAAGTTCTTGAAAATGCGCTTCTGTTTCGCCTGGATAGCCAACAATTAAAGTAGTCCTAATGGTCATATTAGGCACTGCCTGTCTGAATTCTTGGAGTAGTTTCGTGGTTTTTTCTTTGGTAGTACCTCGACGCATACTTTTTAGCATGTCGTTTGAAATGTGTTGCAGTGGAATATCCAGATAATTACAAATTTTAGGCTCACGATTCATAACATCCAACACGTCCATAGGAAAACCGGTTGGAAAAGCATAATGTAAACGAATCCATTCAATTCCTTCAACCATAACCAACGCTTCCAGAAGTTCTGCTAAATTCCGTTTTTTATATAAATCCAGTCCGTAATACGTTAAATCCTGTGCAATTAAAATTAACTCTTTAACCCCGTTAGCGGCTAGTTTTTCGGCCTCTGTAACTAAATTTTCAATAGGCGTACTTTTATGTTTTCCACGCATAAGCGGAATAGCACAAAAACTACATGGCCGGTCGCAGCCTTCTGCTATTTTTAAATAAGCATAATTTTTAGGGGTGGTTGTGAGCCTTTCGCCAATTAATTCGTGTTTATAATCGGCTCCCAAAGCTTTTAACAAACTAGGTAATTCTGTGGTACCAAAATACTGATCTACATTAGGTATTTCTTTAATTAAATCCGGTTTGTAGCGTTCACTTAAACAGCCTGTAACAAAAACTTTATCTACTTCGCCAGCTTCTTTTTTTTGCATGAATTCTAAAATAGTATTCACACTCTCCTCCTTGGCATTATTAATAAAACCGCAGGTATTAATAACTACAACATTTCCAGTTTCCTCATGCACCACCTCTTTACCGCTGGCTTTAAGTTGCCCCATTAACACCTCGCTGTCGTACAAATTTTTACTACAACCCAATGTTACTACATTGATTTTATTTTTTTTAAGTGATTTTGTTCTCATATCATTATTTCAAGGCTGCAAAGATACAACATGTTTCCAAACAAAAAGACTTCAAAAATTTTGAAGTCTTTTTCTATAATTATGGTACGTTTTTATGTTATTTAAAGAAAGAATCGACAAATTCAAATTTATTAAACACCTGTAAATCTTCAATACCTTCGCCTACACCAATATATTTTACAGGAATTTTAAACTGATCTGAAATACCAATTACCACACCGCCTTTCGCTGTGCCATCCAATTTGGTTACTGCTAGCGAGGTAACTTCTGTTGCGGCTGTAAACTGTTTGGCTTGCTCGAAGGCATTTTGGCCCGTAGAGCCATCTAGCACCAACAGCACGTCGTGCGGCGCATTGCCAACAACCTTTTGCATAACGCGTTTTACTTTGGTCAGCTCGTTCATTAAATTAACTTTATTGTGCAAGCGTCCGGCAGTATCTATTATTATAACATCGGCGTTTTGATTTACACCAGATTGCAAGGCATCAAAAGCAACGGAAGCAGGGTCTGAGCCCATATCTTGGCGCACCATGGGAACATCCACGCGGTCTGCCCAAACTTGTAACTGGTCTATGGCCGCGGCCCGAAAGGTATCTGCAGCACCCAATACCACTTTTAAACCCTGCTTTTTAAACTGGTAGGCCAGTTTACCGATGGTGGTGGTTTTGCCCACACCATTCACACCAACTACCATTAAAACGTAAGGTTTATGTTGTTTAGGAACCACAAATTCCGTGTCTTCGCCTAGGTTTGTTTCACTTAAAAGTCCGGCAATTTCCTCGCGTAAAATTTTATTTAGTTCGTCTGTACCTAAATATTTATCTCTTGCCACGCGCGCTTCAATGCGGTCTATAACTTTTAAGGTGGTATTAACGCCTACATCGCTACTAACTAGAATTTCCTCCAGATTATCTAAAACTTCGTCATCGACTTTAGATTTTCCAGCTACAGCTTTACTTAATTTCCCTAAAAAACTAGTTTTAGATTTTTCTAGACCTTTATTTAAGGTTTCCTTTTTCTCGGAAGAAAATATTTTTTTAAAAAAACTCATTCCCTTTAATTTCTTTACCCATTAGTAACCAAAGCGCTGTTTTAAAACTAGCTTTAGGTTTTTATTCCGTTATAAAGATAAAACAAAAAGCTGCTCCCAAATGGAAAGCAGCTTATATATTTTTTAAGTTGGTGAAATTATTTTTTTTCTAACCACTCATTTACAAATTCCGGAGCCATTACAGACTCTACAAATGTGTAAGCACCAGTTTTAGGCGACTTTACCATTTTAATAGCTTTAGTTAAACGTTTAGAGCCGGTTTGTAATGATGCTACTGATTTCTTTGCCATGTTATATGCTTTTTAGATTATTATCACGATGTGACAATAATAAATTTATTTAATCTCCTTATGAACAGTCATGCGCTTAAGAATTGGATTAAATTTCTTAATCTCCATTCTGTCTGGCGTATTTTTCTTATTCTTTGTTGTAATATATCTTGAAGTTCCTGGCATACCAGACTCTTTGTGCTCTGTACACTCTAATATTACCTGTATTCTGTTACCTTTTTTTGCCATTGTTCTGTATTTTTATAAATCAGACTGTTACTTAATAAATCCTTTAGCTCGTGCTTCTTTTAAAGCCGCAGTAATTCCAATTTTATTAATAGTCTTTAATGTTGATGTAGCAACTTTTAGGGTTACCCACTTATCCTCCTCTGGAATATAAAAACGTTTCTTAATAAGATTTGCATCAAATCTACGCTTTGTTTTATTCATTGCGTGCGACACGTTATTACCAACCATGGCTTTTTTTCCTGTAAGTTCACAAACTCTTGACATTGTTCTTTCTTTAAAAGTGTTATTTCGACTATTTCAAAACAGACGTTTCAAAACAGGCTGCAAATTTAATAAATCTTTATAATAACAGCAAGTTAATATGCTTACTTTTTTAAAATTTCTTTTTGAAGCATCTCAAATGCCTTATTTACGGCTTTCATGACAACTTTAGTACGGTGGTTACCCAAGGAAAATTCTTCAGAATACACCCGTTCTTTAGTAGCAATAGCAATAAAAACGGTTCCTATTTCGGCATCAGAATCGCCTTTTTCTGGACCAGCATTTCCAGTGGTAGCAATGGCATAATCTGTTCCAAATAAATTTAAAGCGTGCTGCGCCATACACTCTGCAACAGGTGCACTTACCACCGTATGTTTATCTATAAGGGTTTGAGGCACCTGTAATACATCTATTTTTGCCGATGTGGCGTAACTAACCACACTACCTTTAAAAAAGGCTGACGCACCGGCATTTTTTGTAAATAATTGGGCTATTTTACCGCCAGTACAACTCTCTGCAGTACATACAGTTTTGTGTAAGGCTGTAAGCTGTTTGCCTAGCATTGCTTCAATGGATTCATCCGATTCAAATCCAACAAAAATATCGGAAATAAGCGGCAATACTTTTTTTACTTCTGCCTCCAGTGCTGCTTCTACCCCATTTTTATTGATCGATTTTGCAGACAACCGAAGTCTTACACGTCCTAAACCTGGCAAATACGCTAGTTTTATAAAGTCTGGCAAGTTATCTTCCCAATCCTCTATACGGGCTGCCAGCGAACTTTCTCCCAAACCATATGTTAGTAGTGTCACGTGTTTAATATACGGAAACTGAAATGTAGCGCGTAGCTTTGGCATGACGTGTGTTTCCATGATGGCTTTCATTTCGTAGGGCACACCTGGTAACGAAATAAATACTTTACCATTTTTTTCAAGCCACATACCCGGTGCGCTACCATGGGTGTTCATGAGCACTTGAGCCTTGGACGGCACCAATGCCTGATCGATATTTACTTTGGCTAGAGGTTGTTTAACATAGGTTTTCCAGATGTGTTTAATATTAGCTAAAACGGCCTCGTCTTGAACCAAGGTATCGTTAAAATAAGCGCAAATTGTGCGTTTTGTAATGTCGTCTTTGGTAGGGCCTAATCCGCCGGTAATTATAATTATATCAGCATTGGCTTCGGCTTCTTGTAGGGCTTTTGTAATGTGCTCCAAATCGTCTTGAACCGAGGTTATTTGGTACACCGAAACGCCAATTTTATTGAGCGCTTTGCTTATGAAAGCCGAGTTGGTATCTACTATCTGACCAATTAGAATTTCATCACCTATGGTAATTATTTCTGCTTGCATTATAACTTAAAATCTGATTTAATACTGGCCACTGCATTTTCTACTGCATTACTAACAAGAGTTACTTGTGTGGTAACGTCTTCATTGGTTTTTGTAAACTTGCCCCAATCCTGAATAATTATTAAATCGTCCAAAACTCCCAATTCAAACAAATCAATTGTTGGCTTCATTTTGTGCGCAGTTTGGTAGGCCTTTTCATAATTTTTATTCGCAACTGCGGTTTTTAATTGCTCCAAATCCTCAGGAACTTCCTCTAAAAAAGCAGCTGCCAATGTTGCCACGAAGTCTTCATCGCCATCTGCCAATTCCCGGACGCGAAATAATTTATAATGCTCTTCCATTTATTTTACTATAATTGAAAATAATTCTTGTTCTTCTAAATATCCTGTTAATGTATCGTTTGGTGCTACTGCTCCCACACCAGCAGGCGTTCCCGTAAAGATAATATCCCCAATCTTTAAAGTGAAATATTTAGACACATATTCTATGATTTCATCAATTTTCCAGAGCATATGACTGGTATTACCAGTTTGCACGGTTGTATTGTTTTTTTCTAGCCTAAAATTAAGTGTGTTTACATCTTGAAATTGGCTTTTTGGGAGCCAAGAACCAATAACAGCCGCCCCGTCAAAAGCTTTTGCTTTTTCCCAAGGCAAGCCTTTACTTTTCAAATCCGCTTGCAGATCTCGAGCTGTAAAGTCGATACCCAAACCTATTTCGTTGTAGTACTTGTGGGCAAACTTTTTGTTTATATACTTACCCACTTTATTAATTTTTACCAAGACTTCTACTTCGTAATGTACATCGTTAGAAAAATCTGGAATAAAAAACGGTTGTTTTTTTAATAATACAGCTGTATCGGGCTTTAAAAACACCACCGGATGTGCTGGTTTTTCGTTTTTGAGTTCTTCTATATGGTCTACATAATTCCGACCAATGCAAATAAGTTTCATAATAAGGAACGCGCTATAATTTTTGCAATTACATTTAAAATTTGTTCAACTTAGCTTCTTTTTGGTTACCAAGCGTTAAACTTACAAAATTGATTAGCTTAATTTGTTGTTAAAGCCACGTAATTTTATAGCTGTTAGCACTTTTTTGGTGTACAACGGAAAATCGGCATTAAGCAACCACCCAAAATATCCGGGCTCGTTTTCCAATATATCTGTTACAAGTTTGCCTTTGTGCTTGCCAAAAGAAAAGGTTTCTTCACCATTTTTGTTAAAGCTAATGAAGCCGGCAAAATCTGCAAACTTTTTGTGAGCGCTAAATTCTGCCAAAAATGCTGTGTCGTTTTCTAATTCGTCGTATTTGGCTATTTGCGCCTTTAAAACCTGATAGGTAGCCAAGGTATCTGCCTCTGCTGTATGCGCATCGGCCAGAGTTTTATTACAGTAAAACTTGTAGGCAGCGCTTAGGGTACGTTGCTCCATTTTATGAAATATTGTTTGAACATCCACCGAAACGCGATTTTTCATATCAAAATCAACACCAGCACGCAACAGTTCCTCTGCCAATAACGGTATATCGAATCTGTTTGAATTAAACCCACCTAAATCTGAATCTTTAATAATTTGATGAATTTCCTTTGCCAAAACCTTAAAGGTGGGCGCTTGAGCAACATCGGCATCCGAAATGCCATGAATAGCGGTAACCTCTTTAGGTATAGGTATTTCTGGATTTACAAGCCACCTGTGCGATTCCTCCTTGCCATTAGGATGTACTTTTAAAATTGCTATTTCTACAATCCTATCCGCCGTAATATTTATACCGGTAGTTTCTAAATCAAAAAAGCAAATGGGTTTGGTTAAATTGAGTTTCATGCCTCTTGTTTTTTTGCAAAGGTAACTAGAATAAATAGAAAAGCCTTTAGGAAATAGTAAACCTTGTATGGCCTAGTAGGAATTTTGAATGCCTATGGCTTGGCTAACCATTTAAAAATACATTGTTGTAATCCCTTTTGCGTAAACAGGCGCGTTATTTATTTAATTGAATTCTTTTTGTGAAAAAAAAAACCGCTAGCTTTCCCAAACTATCAATTTTAACAACCTATATATGGATTGGATTTACAACACATCAGACCCCATACTGAATACATTTTTAGCCAGTATATTAATTTTTGTAGTCATCATTTTTCTAACCCGGCTCATTGGTTTGCGCTCTTTTGCTAAATTTACAGCCTACGATTTTGCCTTTACAATAGCCATTGGTAGTATCATATCGTCTACGTTAACATCTAGTACATCGGTAGCACAAGGCGCAACAGCTATAGCCAGTTTGTTAGTATTAGCATTTGTGTTTTCCTATTTACAACGGCGGTCCAAAGTGCTTAACAATGCTATTTCCAACAAACCATTACTGTTAATGAAGGGGAATACCATTTTAGAAACCAATTTAAAACACGCACGCATACATAAATCGCAACTCATTGCCAAACTGCGGGAAGCCAATGTTACTAACACAAATCAGGTTATGGCAGTTATACTGGAATCTACCGGCGATATATCTGTTTTACACAGCACGAGCGATACCAGTTATAATGCCATTGCCACCGTAATATTAACAGATGTAAGAGAAACGGTTTAGAAACCGACTTGCATTTAAAAAAGGGTTACCCGTTTTAACCATTTACAACAAAAGGTGCACCGCTATGGTACACCTTTTTAAAATATTTATTTAAACAACCTAAAAACTGGTCTTTTAAATATCCCTATTGGAATCCCAGGCTTCTAGATAATCTTTAACCGCTTTCACAAACTGGCCGCCTAAAGCACCATTAACAACGCGGTGGTCGTAAGAGTGCGACATGAACATTTTATAACGAATGCCAATAAAATCGCCTTCTGGTGTTTCTATAACCGCTGGTACTTTTCTAATAGCTCCTAATGCTAGAATACCCACTTGTGGCTGATTTATAATTGGAGTTCCCATAATACTTCCAAAAGTACCTACGTTAGTAACCGTATAAGTACCACCTTGGATGTCGTCTGGTTTTAGTTGATTCATTCTAGCACGATTTGCCAAATCGTTTACTTTTTTAGTCATGCCCACCAAATTAAGCTGATCGGCGTCCTTAATTACAGGCACAATTAAATTACCATCTGGTAAAGCTGCAGCCATACCTAGGTTAATATGCTTCTTTTTAATAATACGATCGCCTTGAACGGAGATGTTCATCATTGGGAAATCGCGTAAAGCTTTTGCAACTGCTTCCATAAAAATAGGTGTAAAGGTTAGATTTTCACCTTCACGTTTCATGAAGCTATCTTTAACCTTTTTACGCCAGTTCCATATTTTTGTAACATCGGCTTCAATGAAGCTTTGCACATGGGCAGAAGTTTGAACCGATTCTACCATGTGATGCGCTATTAATTTGCCCATCCTGGTCATTTCGATAATTTCATCATCGCCAGAAACCACAACAGGAGCTGCTTTTGGCTTTTCTGTTTGTTTAGGAGCTACCGACTGGGCAGGTTGTGCCGCGGCAGGTTGTGGTGCTGCCGAACGGTTTTCTAGATACGTTAGCATGTCGTTTTTAGTAACACGACCATCCTTACCTGTACCTGGAATGGCATCCAATTCGCTTTGCGAAATGCCTTCTTTTGTTGCCATATTTTTTACCAATGGCGAATAAAAACGCTCTGAAGATGATGCTACAGGTGCAACTGTTTCTTGAGCCGCACTTACCGTTTTAGCTACCTCTGCAACTGCTGGTGCCGCTTCGTGCGTAGTTTCTTTACTGGTTGAACTAGCTGATGCCTCGGAAACTGCTTCTGTTTCAATTATTGCTATAGTTTGCCCTACTTGAACCACGTCGTCCACATTAAACAAAACTTCCACTAAAACGCCGTCCACCTCACTTGGAACCTCACTATCTACTTTATCTGTAGCAATTTCTAAAACTGCTTCATCTGCTTCTATAGTATCGCCTACTGATTTCAACCAAGATGTTATGGTTGCTTCTGCTACACTTTCTCCCATTTTAGGGAGCTTTAATTCAAATTTTGCCATATCTGTAACTAAACCGTATGTTTTTAAATTTCGACTGCAAAATTAATGAAAAATCATCAATTTACTTGTTGTTTTATTAATTAATTCTTTTTAAATACCTGCACACTGCCTCGGCTGCGTGAACTCTGACTTCCTAATATAAAATGCGCGTCTTGCGACGCTATCTTAAATGAAATTCCCGGAACTGTCTTTAACCGCTCCATTTCTTTAAAAATAACCTTGTAAGACACAGTTGCCGCATCCAAAATAATCTCTGTAAATGGCTTAACAGCATTTAGTTGCGAGCAAGCAGCCACCGGTTTTTCCAGGAAATCCAGTAATTTATGTGTTTTTTGTGTTGTGAAAATAATGCGCTGTTTCACGGCGGCAGGCTGGGTTTTGTTTGTAAAACGCATCATAGACGCTACGCGAATAGCCAACCAAACCAAGGCATTAAACAAAACATTGCTTTTAAAGTGTTTTTTATAAAAAATAAGCATGGCCCCGTAAAACCGTTTGGCATAGGTGGCATCTTTTAAGGTGCTTTCGCCTTTAAAATGAATAACCGTAGTGCCACCAAAATAGTAACTAGCATAACCTGCTTTTTTTATTTTGTACGATAAATCGATGTCCTCGCCATACATAAAATACGCCTCATCAAAACCACCTACTGTTAGGTATACCTCTTTTTTTAGAAGCATAAACGCTCCAACAAAAATAGGTACCTCTGCCGTTTCCAACTCATTTGTTTCCACTACATAATACTTATTAGAAAAACCCAATAGTTTTTTGAGTGCCACAACAGGCGTTGGAACATGGCGCTTACTTTCTGGTAAAAAATTGCCCGTACCATCTATTAAACGGCAGCCAACAATACCCAGATTTGTTTGGTTATCGGCAAATGATACCAATTTTTTAAAGGTGTCCTCGGCAACCACTGTATCTGGATTTAGAATGCATACATACGTTCCTTTGGCATGTTGTACCCCTATGTTATTTCCATGAGAAAACCCACTGTTGGTTGGATTTTCGATAAGCGTAACCTGCGGAAACTTGGTTTTTACCATAGCGCAACTTGTGTCGGTAGATTTATTATCGACCACAATAATTTCGGCATCGAGGCCTTGCAGGGCTTTTTCTACACTCTGTAAACAAAGTTCCAGAAAATAACGCACATTATAGTTTAGGATAATAACAGATAGTTTCAAGTGCTAGGATTTTAAGGAGGCTTCAAAAGGAATCCGGTTTACAATGCTGCGTCCTAATGTAATTTCGTCTGTGTATTCCAATTCATTTCCTACCGAAATACCTCTTGCAATGGTTGAAGAAATAACAGGAAAATCTTGAATTTGGCGGTAAATATAAAAATTGGTGGTATCGCCTTCCATGGTGGATCCTAATGCAAATATAAGCTCCTTTACTTTACCTTGCTTTACTTTATCTACAAGAGATTGAATGTTTAAATCTTGCGGACCAATGCCGTCCATTGGTGAAATTTTACCTCCTAAAACATGGTATAACCCTTTAAAGGAGCTAGTATTTTCTATAGCAATAACATCCCGAATATCTTCCACAACGCAAATAACATTGGAGGTCCGGTTTGGGTTAGCGCAAATTTCGCATAACTCCACATCGCTAATATTGTTGCAACTTTTACAAAATTTAATATCGGCACGCATGGTTTTCAGAGCGTCTGCCAGTTGAAAAGTCTGACTTTCAGGCTGATTTAATAAATGCAACACCAATCTTAACGCCGATCGCTTACCAATTCCTGGTAACTGCGACACCTCGTTAACCGCTTTTTCTAATAGTTTTGATGAAAATTCCATAGCTGCGAATTTACGATTTTCAATTTAAGAATTGCATATACCACGGTAATTTGTATTTTGCTGCTTCATTTTATAACCCTATGAGTCCGACACAAATTTTACTCCTTATTGCTGGCTATTTTTTGGTTTTAATTTTAATTTCTTTTGTTACCGGAAAAGAAGACTCGAACGCCGCGTTTTTTAAAGCAAACAAATCGGCTCCCTGGTATTTAGTAGCATTCGGCATGATAGGCGCCTCCTTATCTGGTGTCACCTTTATTTCCGTGCCTGGCGCGGTTGAAACCAAACAATTTGGTTATTTACAAGTTGTTTTTGGCTACTTTTTTGGCTACCTAATTATTGCATACGTCCTGTTACCCTTGTATTACCGGATGAATTTAACGTCTATTTACACTTATTTACACGATAGGTTTGGACCTACAAGCTACAAAACAGGCTCGGTTGCGTTTTTAATTTCCAGAACTGTTGGCGCGGCATTCAGACTGTTTTTAGTTGCTAAAGTGTTACAGCTTTTAGTGTTTGATGGGTTAGGCATGCCATTTCCATTAACGGTAGTTATTACTATTGCACTTATATGGCTTTACACATTTAAAGGCGGTATTAAAACCATTATTTTTACCGATACCTTACAAACATTGTTTATGCTAGTTTCGGTGGTGGTTACTATTTCATTTTTAGCTGCTGCGCTGGATTTACAAAGCGTATCTGATGTATACCATAACATTGCCAGTAACAGCATGAGCAAAATATTCTTTTTTGAGGACTCCAAAGATCCGCAATTTTTTATAAAAAGCTTTTTAGCCGGCATATTCATTACCATAACCATGACGGGACTTGACCAAGATATGATGCAAAAAAACTTAACCTGCCGTAACCTAAAAGACGCGCAGAAAAACATGATTGTTTTTAGTGTTGTTCTGGTGTTTGTGAATATATTATTTCTTGCTTTAGGGCTATTGTTAACACAGTATGCACAACAAAATGGCTTAACAGCCGCTAAAGACGACTTGTTCCCTACCATTGCTATGCTTCCCGAAATTGGCATAGCAACTTCGGCCTTTTTTATATTAGGGCTAGTTGCCGCCGCCTACTCTAGTGCAGATTCCGCATTAACTTCTTTAACAACGGCCTATTGTATAGATATTTTGGATATTCAAAACAAAGCAGCCGAAAAACAAAAAGGTATCAGAAAACGGGTCCACCTAGCCGTTAGCTTGGTTTTAATTCTTATTATAATTTTATTCGATTCGCTTTTTACAGACGTGTCTGTTATTTGGGAATTGTTTAAGGCTGCCGGTTACACCTACGGACCATTACTAGGCCTGTTTGCTTTTGGTATTTTAACAAAAAAAGCATTAAAAGATAAGTATGTTTGGATTGTGGCGCTTATGGCACCCATACTTTCCTATGCCTTAAATAGCTATTCTGAAGTATTATTTAATGGCTACAAAATAGGTTTCGAAATTTTAATTATCAACGGACTTTTAACCTTTGTAGGTTTAATACTGATTCGTAGCAAGTAACACCAAGGTACAGGCTACTTCACTTTTAATATTGGCCGCTTTTAGCAACGCATAAAATTCTGGATTTTCGGTACCGGGATTAAAAACAACTCGTTTTGGTTTTACAGCCAATATTGCTTGGTAATACGCTTTTTGGCGTTCTGGATTTAAATACAATGTTACCGTATGTATGTTGGCAAAGGCATCCCATGTTGTACTAATAGTAACACCTGCAACTTGACCACTTCGCAAACCAAAAGCCACAACCTCGTGTTGGTGCTTTACCAAACGTTTTATAGCTATATTAGAATACCGATCTGGATTAAGGGACGCGCCCACTACTAAAGTTTTTTTAGACATATTTAAGCTGTTTTAGGGTTACTTTACTGGTTTTAATGTTAAAAGCGCGTTAAAACACAACTAATATGAAATAATTCCCGCCTTTTTTCGTCTATAAAGGTAAGTGATAAGTTTTAAGTAATTTTAAACTGTGAAGTTTATAGTTTAGTGTTAGTTAAATTGGTTAATAGCAGAAAACCCGAAACCAGTGTGTTTCGGGTTTTTTTATGGCTTCTATAATTCCCTTCTACCACTTTATGATGGCACTACCCCATGTAAAACCACTTCCAAAGGCAGCTAGAACCACCGTGTCTCCAACTTGAATTTTTCCAGACTCCCAAGCCTCTGTTAAGGCTATTGGTATGGAAGCTGCAGTGGTATTGCCATACTTTTGGATGTTGTTAAAAACTTGATTGTCCGTTAATCCAAACTTTTTTTGAATAAATTGTGCAATACGCAAATTGGCTTGATGCGGAATTAACAAATCTATATCGGCCACACTCAAATTATTGGTTTCCAGACCTTCGTTAATTACTTCACTAAAGCGCATAACAGCGTTCTTAAAAACAAATTGGCCGTTCATGTAAGGAAAATAACTAACATCTTCGGCGTTGTTATCAGCTAAGATATCGGTAACCCATCTACTACCCATGCCAGGCGCTTTCAAAACCAATTCTTCAGCGTGTTCGCCTTGCGCGTGCAAATGAGTAGATAAAATACCTTTCTTAACGTTAGTTTCACGGGTTAAAACCGCTGCGCCTGCGCCATCTCCAAAAATAACAGACACCCCGCGACCCCGCGTTGTTACATCTAAACCATGCGAATGTAATTCGCTCCCAATAACCAAAATGTTTTTATACATACCGGTTTTAATAAAATTATCGGCAACAGAAAGCCCATAAATAAACCCAGAACATTGGTTACGTATATCTATAGCACCAACCGTTTTAATGTTTAATGCATGCTGAACTTGCACGCCGGGCCCAGGAAAATACATGTCCGGACTTAAGGTCGCAAACACAATAAAATCAATATCATCTTTCGAAATTCCGGCACGCTCTATGGCAATTTTAGCCGCTTTCACACCCATAGTAGCCGTGGTGTCCTCCGAACCTTTTTTTACCCAACGACGCTCTTTTATACCGGTTCGTTCCTGAATCCACGCATCATTTGTATCCATTAGTTTGGATAAATCGTTGTTAGTTACAACATTATCAGGCACATAATAACCTAAACCAATTATTTTAGAATTGTACATTAAACCTATTTTGAGGCCACTAACCGAATTATTTTTAGTTGTATTCTGAAAGTGTCTGATTAAACTGCTTGCAATTTAACCATTTCCGTGCTACGAGATTCAGAATCCGAATTGTATTCGTTATGCACGCATAATAATTCAGAGGTATTTCATAGAAAGGCATCACCGCAAATAGGGTAGTTTTCCGTATATTTCAGAGTTCAAAAAAATACACGTTCATTATGAGATTCTTACACATTTGTTTACTACTCTTTTTTGTTATTACGGGCTATGCACAAGAAAACTTGGGTTACCAAAAACCACACGACAACATCCTTGAATTGGCCGAAGCTCCTTTGGCACCAAGTATTAGAATGGATAGCGAAGGTAAAAACATTGTATTTCTGTACCGCAGTGCCTACAAAACTATTGAAGAGCTGTCTGAAACCGAAATGCGTTTGGGCGGATTGCGAATAAACCCGGAAACCAATATTGGCAGCCGAACCCGTTTTTACAATAATATAAAGGTAAAACACAATCAAAAAGGGCAACCTAAAGCCGTATCTGGATTACCTGAAAATGGCAGGTTTGCCAATTTTTTATGGGCGCCTAACCAAGAATATATGACCTTTACCAATACTGTTGCCAACGGAACAGAATTGTGGCTCCTAACCATTGCCAATGCCCGTGCTACCAAGCTAACCAAACCTAATTTAAATGCCAATATGGGCAATCCGGCGGTGTGGCTAAAAAACAGTGAAGCCCTGTTGGTAACCATGTTATCCGAAACGAAAAAACCGTTAATAAACACCAAAGAGGCAGTGCCAACAGGACCAACTATTTCTACCAGTACGGCTGGTGTAAAAGCCCAAAATAGAACCTATCAGGATTTGCTTAAAAATAAAAACGACGAGCATAATTTTGAACAATTAGCGCAATCGGTGTTATACAAAGTAACGCTAGATGGCATTACCACCCTATGGAAAGGGGAAGCCATGTACAGGGGCATCTCGTTTTCGCCAGATGGGAACTATGTGTTAATAACAACTATAGATAAACCGTTTTCTTATTTAGTACCTTATTACAGATTTCCTTCAAAAACTTCGGTTTATAAAGCTAATGGCGATTTAGTAAAAACCATGTTACAGGTTCCGCTAATAGAAGATTTACCACAAGGTTTTATGGCAGAACGTACCGGAATGCGCGACTTAAACTGGCGTAACGACAAACCAGCTACCTTATATTGGGCTGAAGTTTTGGATGGTGGCGACCCAAGTAACGAAGTGCCTTATCGGGATGAAGTGTTTCAACAAGATGCACCGTTTAACGGAGCAGTGACATCGCTATTAAAAACAAAAGACCGCTTTAGAGGTATTATTTGGGGTACAGACAATGTGGCCATTGCAACAGATTATTGGTGGAATACCAGAAATACACGCACCTATGTGTTTAATCCGTCCAACCCAGACCAAGAAGCTACTGTGTTGTTTGATAGAAATTACCAAGATGTGTATAGCAACCCAGGTAGTTTTGTTTA
Organism: Bizionia sediminis; assembly: GCF_042684585.1. Taxonomy (NCBI): domain Bacteria; kingdom Pseudomonadati; phylum Bacteroidota; class Flavobacteriia; order Flavobacteriales; family Flavobacteriaceae; genus Bizionia; species Bizionia sediminis. The sequence continues at coordinate 192,874 of NZ_JBHULS010000001.1, read as the reverse complement.
CACAAAAAACAAATTTAACGAGTACGTATTGGACCTACATGCCAATAAAGCCTATTTAATTGGCGATGGGTATAGCGATGCCGGAAAATTTCCGTTTATAGATGAAATAAATTTAGAATCGCAAAAAACAAAGCGCTTGTACCAATCTCGTTTAACCGACAAATTAGAGAGTATTAGCTCTGCCATAAACACCCAAGATGGCACCTATTTAGTGCGAATAGAGTCGAAAAACGAATTTCCTAATTACTACATCCGAAATATTAACAAACGAAACCGACTAATACCACTAACTACTTTTGAAAACCCATTTAAAAGTATTCAGAATGTTAAAAAAGAAGTGATAAGCTACAAACGTGCCGATGGATTGGATTTATCGGGCACGCTGTATTTACCTACCAATTTTGAAGAAGGCAAAAAATATCCGATGATTTTATGGGCTTATCCACGCGAATACAAAGATAAAAGCAGCGCCGGACAAAACACCTCTAGCTCCAACGAATTTACGTATCCGTATTATGGTTCGCCAATATATTGGGTTACCAGAGGTTATGTGGTGCTGGACGATGCAGCTTTTCCAATTATTGGTGAAGGCAATGAAGAACCAAACGACAGTTTTATAAAACAACTTATTGCTAACGGCAAGGCTGCTATAGATGCCGTAGATGCTATGGGGTATATAGATAGAAACCGTGTGGCAGTTGGTGGCCATAGTTATGGCGCGTTTATGACAGCAAATTTACTGTCGCACTCCAATTTGTTTGCAGCCGGAATTGCACGAAGTGGCGCATATAACCGGACTTTAACACCGTTTGGCTTTCAGAGTGAAGAGCGCAACTACTGGGAAGCTCCAGAAATTTATTATAACATGTCGCCTTTTATGCACGCCGATAAAATGAAAACGCCACTACTTCTTATTCACGGAGAGGCCGATAATAACTCGGGTACGTATCCATTACAAAGCGAACGATACTTTAATGCCCTAAAAGGCTTGGGTGCCCCTGTACGTTTAGTAATGTTACCAAAAGAAAGTCATGGGTATGCTGCAAAAGAATCTATTTTACACATGCTGTGGGAACAGGATGAATGGCTGGAAACCCATGTTAAAAACAAAGAAATTAACACCAACAAAACCAGCCAAAACTAACTAGTTATAAACCAAACAAACAGGTTCCTAAAAAGTAACTACCCTACAATTTTACTTCAAATTAGGTAGTAAAATACGCCATGTGTAGCATACAATATTTAATTAAACACCTGCTTTTTAGGAACTTGTTTTTATATAGTAAGCAACTAAATAGGCTTATCTGTATATTAAGCCCCCTATTAACTTTTGTCTCTGCGCTATTTATTAAACACTTTTGGGAACACCAATAACCAAACAGAGGTTAAAATAAGTTGTGCAACACAGACCATGCTCCTGTTTTTTTAATAGTAAGAAATAGTTTTTGTTTTGGGCAACTACATGTTAAACGCGCCCAGGTATTATTTTCAGTATAACGGCCATTACAGCAGAAAAAACATTTCAAATAACACAACCTATTTAGATGTGCTTCCCCAGGTACCGCAAAAAGGCTTTTGTAGTCAGTAATGGCATTTTTTCACTTTAACAGTGTCAGTTTGTCACGTTTTTATACTTGGTACTTTTTTTGACATCCAACACCAAACAAAATGTTTAACACTTTTCCACCTCTGTGGAAGCAACTAAATACATCAAATTTATGGCAAAAGGAAACATTAATGTATCGGTAGAGAATATCTTTCCACTCATTAAAAAGTTTTTATACAGCGATCACGAAATATTTTTACGTGAGTTAATTAGTAACGCAACCGATGCGACGCTAAAACTTAAGCATTTAACCAGTATAGGTGAAGCTACCGTGGCTTATGGAAACCCTCAAATTGAAGTTAAGATTGATAAAGAAGGTAAAAAATTACACATCATCGATCAAGGTTTGGGTATGACTGCCACCGAAGTTGAAAAATACATTAATCAGGTAGCCTTTTCTGGTGCAGAAGAATTTTTAGATAAGTACAAAGATTCTGCCAAGGACTCCGGAATTATTGGTCATTTTGGACTTGGGTTTTATTCGGCTTTTATGGTAGCAGAAAAAGTAGAAATTATAACCAAATCTTATAAAGACGAACCTGCTGCTCATTGGATTTGCGATGGCTCGCCAGAGTTTACTCTAGAAACTGCCGATAAAACCGAACGTGGCACAGAAATTATTTTACACATAGCAGAGGACTCAACAGAATTTTTAGAGGAAGCCAGAATTAGAGAGTTACTTTTAAAGTACAATAAGTTTATGCCTATTCCAATTAAGTTTGGAACCAAGGAAATAAACGACCCCGATTTTACCCCAAAAACAACAACCGATAAGGATGGTAAGGAAACGACCGAGCCACACAAACAAATTACGGTAGATAATATTATAAACAATCCAAATCCAGCGTGGACCAAAACACCCGCCGATTTAGAGGATGCGGACTATTCTAACTTTTACCGCGAACTTTATCCAATGCAGTTTGAGGAGCCGTTGTTTCACATTCATTTAAATGTAGATTACCCATTTAACTTAACGGGTATTTTGTATTTCCCAAAAATGACCAACGACCTTAACATTCAAAAGGATAAAATTCAATTATACCAAAATCAGGTGTTTGTAACAGATAATGTAGAAGGCATTGTACCTGAATTTTTAACCATGTTGCGCGGGGTAATTGATTCGCCAGATATTCCATTAAACGTATCGCGTAGCTACCTGCAAGCAGATGGCGCCGTTAAGAAAATTTCGTCTTACATAACCCGTAAAGTTGCCGACAAATTAAAATCGCTTTTTAATAACAATCGTGAAGATTTTGAGAAAAAGTGGGACGATATTAAAATTGTTATTGAATATGGCATGCTATCTGAAGAGAAATTTTTTGACAAAGCAGACGCCTTTGCCCTGTATCCAACAGTAGACGGCAAATATTATACCTACGAGGAATTGTTTAATGCCATAAAGGCCAAACAAACAGACAAAGATGGCAAATTAGTTATTCTGTATGCGTCTAATAAAGAAGAGCAACACAGTTATATTGAAGCTGCAAAAGCCAAAAATTACGAGGTACTGTTACTCGATTCTCCAATTGTTTCGCATTTAATGCAAAAATTAGAATCTACTAAAGAAAACATTACCTTCTCGCGTGTGGATGCAGACCATATTGATAATTTAATTAAAACCGAAGATACCAAAATTTCAAAACTATCGGATGAGCAAAAAGAAGCTTTAGAAGGTTTATTAAAAGACGTTATTCCTGCGGAAAAATTTATGGTACAACTGGAAGCCATGGATAGCGAAGCTACGCCTTTTATGATTACGCAACCCGAGTTTATGCGACGTATGAAGGAAATGCAGCAAACCGGTGGTGGCATGTTTGGCATGGGTAATATGCCAGAAATGTACAACTTGGTGGTTAATACCAATTCGGCTTTGGTTAGTGACATTTTAGAAACCAAAACCAAGAAAAAACAAGAGCGATTAATTTCGCAAAGTTTGGATTTGGCACGACTGTCGCAAGGTTTATTAAAAGGCGAAGAGCTAACCAACTTTATTAAACGTAGCTACGATTTATTAAAATAAGCTTACCAGCTAGATAATTAATAGTTTAAAACCACTTCTTTACGGAAGTGGTTTTTTTATACACTTATATCCCTATACCTAACATAAATTGCTATGCAATACGTTGTACCACAGGAACCAAAAAAACCGATAAAAATTGAAAATTACATGTAACACACCAGAAAAGAGAATATTCCGAAATTTTACAAAAATTGAAATAGATATTACCAGTATTACGGATTAAAAAGAATTAATAAAGCCATAAACCTGTTTTCGCAATAGGGATTGCAGCGGCATCCTTTTTAAACCCCTAAACAGCTAGCTGATAAAAAACCAGGTTAGGCTACTGGAGCAATGCTTATAAGGGCTACAGGTTGTTTGTTTTAAAAAGATATAGCACAAAGCCCGGTGCTTTAGCAATTGCCCAAAAAATAAAGAAACACCCCAAATATTTATAGATAAAAGGTGGCACCTGCCCTAATGGTGTTACTGTGGTATGTAAAATTAGGAAAATAGCCCAAGTTGGCTTTTAGCTTGTTTGGTACAACCATGTGGTTTAGGTTAAACTCGCCTGTCCAGGTTGTTTTCCAGTTATTATTGCCATGCAAAACGGTGGCTATTGGATTTACAAATAAAAACCATGTTTTTGTAAAGCTGATACTCATGTTTACCTGTGTTGAAAACCCTGTGCTTGAAAATTTTAAAGATTCAGGAATTGTTGAGGCGCTGGGTTTTGTAACATGTACCACACTTAACCCGGGAAACATACTTATGTTTTTAGCTGCAGCAAAACCGTACACAACACCAGCTCCTATTACCAAACTACTACTTCCTAAACCGTCTTTAAAGCTTCCTGTTGGCAGGGTAACATCTATAAAAGGGGCTACAACCGAAAATTTTTCGGGCGTTTGCACCCGCTTTACAACACCAAAATAACGTACACGAATGTCGCTTAATCCAAAAGCTGTTGTTTGGTTATTGTATAGTAAAGGTATTTCGGCCAGAATTAAATTATCTGGATTGAAGGAATATTGTAAATTACCGCGGAAGCCATATAAACGCGTACCGTTTTTAAGCTTGGTAAATTCCATTAAGGTATTAACCTGGGTGTATAAATTGGTAGGTTTGGAGGCATCTACTTCCGTACTTGGTTGAGGGTCTGATTTTTGTGCTTGGGCTCTTAATACGGCAAACAGAACTAGCAGAGCGCAAATTGTTAGCTTTTTCATGGTACACTTGGGGGTTTAATTAATAAATGTAATGCTTACCAATTAAGAAACCAAATTAAAAGTTTAAGGGGTAACCACTTTAAGACCCGCTTGCGTCCAGGCTGCCATGCCACCTTTGTAATCGTATATTGTTTTAAAACCAGCTTCTTTAAGTTTTTGCGCGCACAAGGCACTGCGCCCGCCTAACTGACAGTAAATTAATATGGGCTGTTGTGGATTTAATTTCTGTATAGCTGCATTAAAACTAGGTGCTAAAAAGTTGATATTTTGAAAACCAGAAATAGCTCCTGCTGCAAACTCTTTAGGTGTTCGGATATCTACACGTTGCACGGTGTTGTCCGCTAAAAGTGCTTGTACGTCTTGCGTGGAAACCACCTGAACACCTCCATTATGGGCTGCCTCATTACAGGAGCTAACTACTAATACCACAAAAAGTAAATATATAGAAATAACCTTTTGAGGGTTTAATTGTTTAAGGTATAACCACATCGCCAGTCCAATCGGTAAAACCACCCATTAAATTATAGGCGTTTTCAATGCCCAACTGATTCATAAGGGCGCAGGCTTGTGCGCTACGGCCGCCAGATCTGCAATACACATAATAGTTTTTGGTTTTATCCAAGGCCTGTAGCTTATCCATAAACTCCTGTGGTTGATAAATATCCATTTCCAGCGCGTTTGGAATTTTCCCTTCGGCTATTTCTGCCTCGGTACGAACATCTACTATCACTGCTTGGCTGTCATTTTCCAGCTGTTCTTGCCATGCTGTTTGGGTTAAATCTGTCATAATTAAAGTTTAATTTTCGCAAACTTACTATTTATTCGGTTTATGCACCAAAAAAACAAAGGCAAACGCTCCTTTTAAACACATCTTAATACCAGTTTCAATTTATAATGAAGCGTACTACTTACCAGAAAAACGCAACTGAAATTTCTATTAAAATATTCACAAAGCACCCAAACACGTCATTTTAATGATTATTTTTGACACAAATTTTGTAGTTTGAAGTATTCAGCTTTAGTATATGTTACTGTTTTTGCGTGCCTTTTGGTTTCCAATGTGGTTTTAGCGCAGCAACCCAAACAAATTCAGATTGTGTACTCTGGTTTTTTGAATTTTGACGATGCCGTAGAACCGGGCTTAAAAGTTATGACACGCGATGATTCTGGCCAGATACATGTAATTCATGAAGGTATAGACATGTGGTGCGACCAAGCCAATTTATACAGCAATGAAAATTTTGTAGAGGCCTTTGGAAACGTTACCATGAAGCAAGGCGATAGTATAACCATGACAGCCAAATACGTGGAATACAGCGGAAAAACCCAATTAGCTTTTGCTAGTGGCCAAGTGGTATTGGAAGAACCCAATTCGGTTTTAACCACAGATACGCTTTATTTGGACCGCTTAAAACAAGAATCCTATTACAAAAGCGGCGGACGAGTAGCACGCGATTCTTCTGGCGTAATTACCAGTACTATTGGCAGGTATTATATGAATGCCCAAAAATATCAATTTGTAAATTCGGTGGTACTCAATCACCCAGACTATGTAATTAACACCAACCAATTAGATTTTTATTCTGAAACTGGGCACGCCTATTTATTTGGTCCGTCTACCATTGTAACCGATGCCAGTAAAACCTACTGCGAAAAAGGGTTTTATGATACGGAAAACAAATTAGGCTATGGCGTTAAAAACACCCGAATAGATTACGACAATAGGATTTTTGAGGGCGATAGCATGTTTTTTGATAATGGCAGAAGTTTTGCCTCGGCTACAAACAATATTAAGGTAACAGATACCATTAATAACAGCATTATAAAGGGGCATTATGCCGAAATTTATAAGGACAAGGATTCTGTTTTTATAACAAAACGTGCGTTGGCTATAACGGTGCAAGAAAACGATTCTATATACATGCACGCCGATACTTTAATGGTTACAGGCCAACCAGACAAACGCATTACGCGCGCATTCAGAAATGCTAAATTTTATAAATCTGATATGAGCGGTAAGGCCGACTCTGTTCATGTAAATCACGCTACAGGCTTAACACAGTTAATTAATTTAAAACGTTTGGCCCCTGCAGATGCTTTTGCAAACAGGCGCGATCCCATAATTTGGAATTTACAAAACCAAATGACGGGAGACACCATACATATAAAATCCAATCCGAAAACCGAGAAAATAGATTCGCTTTTTGTATTTGAAAATGCCTTTGTAGTTAGTAAAGACACCTTAAGCGAAAACGGTTATAACCAAGTAAAAGGTAAAACACTGGTTGGTTTGTTTGATGCACAAAACAATTTAAAAAAAGTGGATATTGATAAAAACGCTGAATCTATTTTTTATGCCCGAAACGATGAAAACGACCTCATTGGTATAGACAAAGCCAAATCTGGTCAGATTTCTATTTTATTTTCCGACGGCGAAATAGAACAATTTATTCGCTACATGTCTCCAGATGCTACCATGATTCCCGATTCGCAATTTCCAGAAAATGGCCGCTTATTAAGAGGCTTTGTTTGGCGCGAGGACGAACGGCCAAAAAGTGTGGAAGACCTTTTTAGTGAAGACCCACCTTTGGAGCTGCCGAAAATAAAAGGCTTGGACGATTACGTGCCGCAAGAAGAATTTTTTGACGAAGCCTTATTAAAACGGGTTGAAAAAGCAGATGCTAATACAAACCAAAAAAAACCAAAAGAAGCGGGCGATCATGAAACCCCATCAAAAGCCTCTAGAAATATCCCTGAAAACAAACGAAATCCAAACGCCCATAAAAACAAGTCAGACGCTTTACAAAACACCCTTATTAACGTAAAGAAACCCGAATAATTAATTGATAACTTACTGATACGTTTACAACTCGTGAAAACAGATTTTTACACCTTTCAAGCCCAAACATCGCCACATCCATTAGCCATGGAGGTGTCGCATGCCGAAGGTTCCTACATTTACGATACCAACCAAAAGGCTTTTTTAGATTTTGTTGCCGGTGTATCGGCCTGTACTTTGGGGCACAAACATCCCAAAGTGGTTGCTGCAATAAAAAACCAATTAGATAAGTACTTACATGTTATGGTATATGGCGAATACATCCAGGAGTCCGCCGTAGCCCTTACAAAGCTAATGGCACAACATTTACCTGCCAGCTTGCAAACAACTTACTTAACCAACTCGGGTACAGAAGCCGTAGAGGGCGCTTTAAAACTAGCCAGACGTGCCACAGGCCGAAGTGAAATTATTGCGGCTCACCATGCCTATCATGGCAATACCATGGGCTCATTAAGCGTTATGGGTTTTGAAGAGCGAAAAAAAGCGTTTCGACCACTTGTACCAGATGTTCGTTTTATAACCTTTAATAAGCTTTCCGATATTACCCATATTACCCATAAAACAGCAGCGGTAATTTTGGAAACCATTCAAGGTGGTGCTGGTTTTATTGTACCAGAAAACAAGTATTTGGAAAAAGTAAAAAAACAATGTGAAGCTGTTGGTGCCATGCTTATTTTAGATGAAATTCAACCCGGTATTGGCCGGACCGGCAAACTTTTTGCTTTCGAGCATTATAATTGTGTGCCAGATATTTTGGTTACGGGTAAAGGTTTAGGTGGTGGTATGCCCATAGGTGCATTTACAGCTTCCACTCATGTTATGCGTTTGCTACAGGACAACCCCAAATTAGGTCATATAACAACTTTTGGCGGCCATCCCGTAATTGCGGCCGCAGCGCATGCCACATTATTGGAGGTTGTTAACACCAATTTAATGGCCGAAACACTAGAAAAAGAAGCTATTTTCAGAGAACATTTAAAACACCCACTAATAACAGAAATTCGTGGCCGCGGACTCATGTTAGCGGCATTAACAGTTTCAGCAGAAATAACAAACCAAGTGGTATTAGAAGCTCAAAAGGCCGGATTAATACTATTTTGGCTGTTATTTGAAACCAAAGCTATAAGAATTACACCACCGCTAACCATTAGTAAGGATGAAATTAAAGCAGGTTGTAAAATTATTACAACAATATTGGATGCTATTTTAGAAAACAAGGAATTTAACCCACTGCCAATTAGCCAGTAAACGACGTAATTGGCCTAATTGTTGATTACTTTGTTAAAAACATTTACCCCTAAAATTCCAGAACCCCAATTAGAACCTGTAATTTAGAAAAGGAAAACTAGAAAACCGCTTATGGAGTTAAATCCAAACGAGAATAACAAATTATCGCTAAACCGTTTCGAGTCCATGTTAAAAACAAACAATGTATTGTTTTTCGACTCGGATGAATTTGATAATATCATTCATCATTATCTTAATCATGGCAAAATAGCACGTGCTAAAAAAGCCATAAAACTAGGGTTAGAACAACACCCCTCCTCTATTAATTTGCAACTTTTTAGAGTAGAAATATATGTGTTTGAAAACAACCTTGAAAAAGCAGACAATTTAATTAACGAATTGTATTTGCTAGAACCCTTAAACGAGGAAATATACATCCAGAAAGCCAATATTTTATCGAAACGAGACAACCATAAAAAAGCCATTGAGGTTCTTAAAAAAGCCTTAAAAATGACCGAAGACCCTACCGATATTTACTCGCTAATAGGTATGGAATATTTGTTTTTAGATGAATTTGAAGAGGCTAAAAATAATTTTATGAAATGCCTAGAGTCCGATATTGAAGACTATTCGGCACTACATAACATTATATACTGTTTCGATTATTTAGAACAACACGAGGAAGCCATTAAATACCTGAACCTGTATTTAGAACGAAATCCATATTGCGAGGTTGCTTGGCACCAACTAGGAAAGCAATTTATGGATTTAAAAGCTTACGAAAAAGCCCTATCTGCTTTCGAATTTGCAATCATTTCAGACGACGGTTTTATTGGAGCCTATCTAGAAAAAGGTAAAGTTTTAGAAAAATTAAAACGCTACGAGGAAGCAATCGAAAACTACAACATTACGCTGGAACTGGACGACCCTACTTCCTTTGCCTTATTGCGTATTGGCATGTGTTATCAAAAATTAAAAAACAACGATTTAGCCGTTCAGTATTTTTACAAAACCGTAGAAGAAGACCCGTTGCTGGATAAAGGTTGGATAGCAATTACCAAGTTTTACAACCAACAAAAAAACTATCAAAAATCCTTATACTACATAAATAAAGCACTAAATATAGATGCCGAAAATATTGCCTACTGGAAATTGTTTGCTCAAATTAACGAGCGTTTAAACTATTTAGAGGAGGCTGAAAAAGGCTACAAAAAAGCCATAGAATTAGGCAGTTACGAGTTAAGCACTTGGCTAACACGTGCCGATATTTTATTGCAATTAGGCGAGCCGCAAGGCGCCATTTACAACCTGTTGCAGGCATCGGAGTTTTATCCTGAAAATGCTGAAATAGAGTTTCGTTTAGCCGGATTGTATTACCAACTGCACGAAACTGAAAAGGGGTTTTACCATCTAAAAAATGGACTGCGTTTTAATGCAGAATACGCTATTATTTTAGAGGAATTGTTTCCAAATATTTATAAATCGCAACAGCTAAAAAGTGCTTTGAAAGCCTAGATTTGCATGGTTTGTGTAACATAAATTAGTTACCTTTGAAGCGCTTTACAGAAAAATAAATCATGCCAAGACGCTTATCCAATTACCTACTTATATCCCTTAAAGGCGCTGCAATGGGCGCAGCCGACGCCGTTCCTGGTGTTTCTGGGGGCACCATTGCTTTTATTTCTGGTATTTATGAGGAACTTATTAGCACCATAAGCAATGTTAATTTAAGCCTTTTAAAAATATGGAGGCAATCGGGTTTTTTTGCCTTTTGGAAGGCATTAAACGGAAACTTTTTAGTTGCCTTATTATTAGGTCTTGTTATTAGCTTTGTCTCTTTTATGCGTTTGGCCAAATATCTTATAGAGTACCATCCGGTGCTTATTTGGTCTTTTTTCTTCGGATTAATAATTGCCAGCATTTATTTTGTAGCCAAACAAATTACTATTTGGCGTGCGGGTACTATTGTGGCCCTAATTTTAGGAACCATTTTAGCCTACATTATTACAGAATTACCCTTATCGGCCAGTAACGAATCGCCTTTTTTTCTGTTTTTTGCTGGAGCCATAGCCATTTGCGCTATGATTTTGCCAGGTATCTCAGGCTCTTTTATTTTGCTAATTTTAGGTGCCTACAAAACCCTAACCGATGCGTTTCATGATTTCGATTGGCAACGGATAGCCTTATTTGCCAGTGGTGCTTTAGTTGGCTTATTAAGTTTTAGTCGCGTATTAAAATGGCTTTTTAAAAATTATCATAATATTACGTTGGCCTTGCTTACCGGCTTTATTTTTGGTTCCCTTAATAAAATATGGCCTTGGAAACTTACCAATTTGGTCATGGAAAAAGATAGTGGAACCGTATTAAAGTTAACAGATATAACGTCCTATGGTAATTTAACGCTTTATCAACAGCAGTTAGTAGACTTCGATTCGTTAAAACTCATTTCCGAAGCTAGCGTATCGCCTCAAACATATGCCCTTCAAAATAATGGTGTAGATCCGCAAATATTGCCAGCGCTAGCACTCATGCTTGCTGGGTTTTTAACCATTTTTATTTTAGAGCGTTTAGGAAACAAACAATAAACTATGCAACGCACCAGAACCCTATCCGATAAAGTTTTCCTCATCTTAAAGGGACTAGGTATGGGAGCCGCTAATAAGGTTCCTGGCGTGTCGGGTGGCGTGGTCGCTTTTGTTGCCGGATTTTACGAAGAGTTTATTTACTCGCTACAAAAATTTAATGCCAAAGCCGTAAAACTGCTTATTAACGGCCGATTTAAAAGCTTCTACACCTATGTAAACGGCAGGTTTTTAAGTCTCTTGTTTTTAGGAATGATTATCAGCTATTTTAGTGTATCCAAAGTGTTGGACTATTTAATAAAACACTACGAACTTTACGTATGGAGCGTGTTTTTTGGCATGATTATCGGGTCCATATACTACATTAGTAAAGATTTTAAAGATTGGGAACTTAAAACCTATACAGCGCTATGCATTGGTATTATTATGGGTATCAGTGTAAGTTTTATGGATCCTGCCACAGAAAACGACAATCTTTGGTTTGTATTTTTTTGTGGTATTATTAGTGTTTCAGGAATGACCTTGCCAGGGTTTTCAGGGTCTTTTATTCTCATTTTATTAGGGAATTACGTCCTCTTGTTAGTCGATTCAGTTAACGCACTTTTCGATACCTTTGCCGAAATGCTTCAAGGCGATTTCAGTTTTATAAAGAATGAAGCGCGCCTGCGAATGCTAAAAATACTGGCTGTTTTTACTGGCGGTTCGGTGGTTGGACTCGTTACGTTTTCGCATGTTTTAAACTACATACTTAAACATTACAGAAGCATTACCATAGCTGCTATTATTGGCTTTATTGTAGGTTCGCTTGGTGTTGTCTGGCCCTGGAAAGAAACCAAATTTAAATATCAGGCAGATGGCAGCGCTCTTTTGGATTCTAACGGTAAACAAATTATTGAAAATTACGAACGGTATTTACCACAATTAAACACCGAAACCTATTGGGCTTTAGTCTATATTATGTTAGGAATTGCCATTGTTTTAGCCTTGGAAATATACGGTAGAAAAACCACCAAACAACATGCGTAAATTTGGCTTAATTGGAAGGGATATTTCCTACTCATTTTCTAAAACGTATTTTGCTAACAAATTTCATAATGAAGGCATTACTAATGCTAAATACCTTAATTTCGATATCCGCCATATTGAACAAGTAAAGCCGTTACTAGAAAACCCAGACAACTGTGGTTTTAACGTAACCATTCCCTACAAGGAAGCTATTATCCCTTATTTAAATACCTTGAGTACAGAAGCGCAGCAAATTGGCGCCGTTAACACCATTAAACGAAACAAGGATGGTGGTTTAACAGGTTATAACACAGACTATTTTGGCTTTACAAAAGCCCTGCAACCGCTATTACAAAGCAAGCACAAAACCGCCCTTATTTTGGGCACAGGTGGCGCTAGTAAAGCCGTAGCATACAGTCTGCAGCAATTAAATATAGCTTACAAAATCGTTTCCAGAAACCCCCTTAACCCGGCACATTTTAGCTACCACGACCTAACGGAAACCATAATAAAAAACCATGCCATTATAATAAATTGCACACCGCTAGGAACCTTTCCAAACGTAATGGCAAAACCAGCTATTCCTTACCAATACATAACCCAAAACCACATACTATTCGATTTAATTTACAACCCGTCGGAAACACAATTTTTAAGGCACGGTAGGGCTAGCAAGGCGCAGGTTATAAATGGCTGGCTCATGCTTAAACTACAAGCAGAAAAATCCTGGTCCATTTGGAACAGCCTTTAATTGCTACATTATAAACATTTATACTAGCTATCTTTTTGTATTTCTTACGGTTGTTGCTATCTTTAGCGCAAGAGTGAAGTTAAAACTAACACCTGTATAACATGTCAGAGCACGATAACCTGCCCAAAGCAGACGGAAATCCAGCAGAATTGCAACCCGAAACAGTAGTAAATACCGCTAGTACAAACCAAGAAGCCACGCAGGCTGCTAATTTGGAAGTAACTCCGGATGCAGAACAAACCCCTAATCCAGAAACGGTGCAAACAGAAGCAACTATAGCAACCGTAAGCGACGAGGGTATGAACGAAATAGACGAAGCCAATGCCGAAGATGCCGAAGATGAGGGCAATGCTGATAGGCATGAAATAGCCGAAAAAGCTTACGATAAACTATCAATGCAAGAGCTTGTAGATGAATTAAATTATTTAATTGCAAACCACAAAGTACAAGCCATTAAAAAGCATGTAGAAGCTATTAGAACCGAGTTTAAAACCCAATTTAATGCGTTATTAGAGGAGAAAAAAGAAGAGTTTCTAAACGACGGTGGTAACGAAATAGACTTCTTTTATTCTAGTCCGGTGCAAAAGCAGTTTAAAGATAGCTACAAAACATACAAAAGTAACTTACACGCTTACCACAAAAATATTGAAACCAATTTAAAGACCAATCTGGCTAACAGACTTCAAATTATTGAAGAAATAAAAGGCCTTTTAAACGACGAAGAAAATATAAATTCTACCTATAAAACCTTTAAGGAGCTTCAAGACCGCTGGAAAACTGCTGGCCCAATTCCGCGCGATAAATACAATAACGCTTGGAATAGCTACCACCACCATGTAGAAATTTTTTACGACTATCTGCATTTAAACCGCGATTTGCGCGATTTAGACTTTAAGCATAATTTAGATCAGAAACTGAAAATTATTGAGCGTGCCGAAGAGTTGGCCGCAGACCCAAATTTGAACCGTGCATTCCGAGAATTACAAGTGCTGCACAAAATGTGGAAGGAAGAACTAGGACCAGTTGCTAAAGAACATCGAGATGAGATTTGGGAGCGCTTTAAAGCCGCTACTAAAACCATTCACGATCGCAGACAAGCGTATTTTGCTGAACAGGAAAAAGAGCAAGAGAAGAATTTAGAGGTAAAAAATGAAATTATTGCACATCTGCATAAAATAACCGAAAAAGGGGCTAATTCGCACAATGCTTGGCAAAATAGCATTAAAGATGTAGAGACGCTGCGCGACTTGTTTTTTAAGGCTGGCAAAGTACCTGCTAAAGTAAACGAAGAAACTTGGGCTCAATTTAAAGAAGCTGTTAGAAATTTTAACAGACAGAAAAATGCTTTTTATAAAAACCTGAAGAAAACCCAATTTGATAATCTTCAAAAAAAACAGGCCTTAATTGATATTGCCGAAGCTCATAAAGACAGTGAGGATTTTGAAAGTACAACAGAACTTATGAAAAAAATCCAAAGCGATTGGAAAAAAATAGGCCATGTACCGCGGAAAAACAGCGATAAGGTTTGGAAGCAATTTAAAGCAGCTTGCAACCACTATTTTGAGCGTTTACACAAAGTAAAAGATGCGGCAAATGCCCAAGGCAACGAAGCCTACCATAAAAAGGTTGCTTTGCTAGACAATTTAAAAAATTTAGCGCTTTCAGGAAATAAAGACACCGATTTAGCCGCTGTAAAAACACTTATTGAAAACTGGAAATCTGTAGGAGCTGTACCTCCTAACAAACGCTACATTGAAACCAAACTAAACAAGGCTTTGGACAACACCTTTAAAGCGCTTAATTTAAACAAAACCGAAGCCGAATTAATTAAGTTTGAAACCAAATTAGACGTTTTAAGTAGCAAGGAAGATTCGCGGCAATTGGACCACGAACGTGAATTTGTTAGAAAACGCATTAACGAGATAAAAGCAGAAATTAACCAGTTAGAAAACAATTTACAGTTTTTTCAGAATGTAAACGACAACAATCCGCTGGTTCAAGACGTCCATAAAAACATTGCTAAACACAAGCAAGACCTAAATTTATGGAAAACAAAACTTTCAAAAATAAAGGCGCTTTATTAAGTTTTAAAGCAACAAAAAAACCTGCTAATTACTTTAGCAGGTTTTTTTTTACAATTTTAAAATTATCTAAAAAACTATCTTAAAAGCCATTAGTGTGTATGCGATTTAGCCTCTTCCCACAAAGCATCCATTTCACCCAGGGTCATATCACGTAAGTTTTTATTCATGCTTTTAGCTTTAGTTTCTAAAAATTGGAACCGGTTTATAAATTTTTTATTGGTGCGCTCCAGTGCATTTTCTGGATCTATTTTTAAAAAGCGCGCGTAGTTTATTAGCGAAAAAAGCAAATCGCCAAATTCATTTTCCATACCCACCTGGTTTTTAGCTTGCACCTCATCTTTAAACTCTTGAAGCTCTGCCATTACCTTATCCCAAACCTGATTGTCGGCTTCCCAATCGAAACCAACACCAGCTACTTTATCCTGAATACGATTGGCTTTTACCAAAGCTGGTAAGCTTTTAGGTACACCTTCTAGCACACTGGATTTCCCTTCTTTCAGTTTTAAGTTCTCCCAATTTCGTTTTACATCGGCTTCATTGGCTACGGTAACATTTCCGTAAATATGGGGGTGCCTGCTAATTAGTTTATCGCAAATAGCATGGCACACATCGGCAATGTCAAAATCATTGGTTTCGCTACCTATTTTGGCATAAAAAACAATATGTAGCAACACATCGCCTAGCTCCTTTTTAACCTCATCCAAATTATTATCTAAAATGGCATCGCCCAATTCGTAGGTTTCTTCAATAGTTAAATGGCGTAAACTTGCCATGGTTTGTTTCTTATCCCATGGGCATTGCTCGCGTAATTCATCCATGATGGTTAGTAACCGGTTAAAGGCTTCCAACTGGGCTTTTCTGTTGTTCATAATATAGGTTTTGATAAAATTACGGTTAATTTTCCCAGAATAGCAAGCATCCTGAAACAAAAAATCCAGTAAGCTAGGCACTACTGGATTAATAATATTTAAAAAATTACTTTTTATTCTTCTTCATTGGCAGCAACTGGTTCTGCATCTAAATCCAATAAATCGTTTTTTTGCAATAAATTATACCACTGGATAATTTTTTTAATATCGCCAGGATAAACACGATCTTCGTCGTAATCTGGAAGCACTTCAAAGAAATAGGCTTCCAATTTATCTTTACTATCTTTGTGGCTTATAGGTGTTTCATTTCCAGACTCTTTCTCCTTTATAAGTTTTAACACCTCACGTAAAGGTTTTTCTTCGGTTAGGGTGTAAATTGCAATTTCGCTTAATACACTAACATTATGCTGAATACCTACAGAGGTTTTTTTTCCATCCAATAAAGATTCGGCAATAAAACCACCACGTGTTTGTGCCACCATTTTATATAAGCCAGGTTTTCCAGCTATAGCTAATATTTTTTCTAAACTCATAGTATTATTTTAAGGGAAGCAAATATCAAATGTTTACAACTGTTTTACAAATATTATCGTTTCTTTTTTTGACTTGGAAAACGCATGCGGTAATCGACATTTATTTTACCTTTAGAGATATTGGTAAGCTTTCCTTTAATAAGGCGTTTTTTTAAAGACGATAATTTATCGGTAAATAGAACGCCTTCAATATGATCGTACTCATGTTGTATAACCCGTGCTATTAAACCCGAATACGTTTCTGTATGTTCTTTAAATGTTTCGTCGTAATATGTAATGGTAATGGTTGGTTTTCTAAATACATCTTCACGCACATCTGGAATACTTAAACAACCCTCATTAAAAACCCACTCCTCGCCTGTTTCCTCTGTAATTTTAGGATTTATAAAGGTTTTTTTAAAGCCTGTAAGCGCCGCTTGCTCGGCTTCGGATAAGGATTCGTCTTCAGCAAAAGGTGTGGTATCTACAATAAACAACCGAATATCTAAACCTATTTGTGGCGCGGCAAGTCCAACACCAAAAGCATTGTACATGGTTTCGTACATGTTTTGAAGTAATTCATCCAATTTAGGATAATCTGCAGGAATGTCCTTGGCTACTTTTTTAAGTACTGGATCGCCGTAGGCTACAATAGGTAATATCATGATTATTATTTCAATAAATTAAGGGGCAAAAATACAACAACTCTCATATATACGCACAAAAAAACGCCCTTAAAATGGGCGTTTTGCGTTATTTCCGTGTGTATCTGCTTTTCTTTAACAAATAACGCGGGTTTCTTTTAGGGTAAATAAATTTATTTTACCGTTTATTTTCGATTCAATTTTTTTGGTAAGAATGTCTTTTTTTCTGGCAGCAATATCCTGTGGTAAAACCGAACAGCTTGACGCCTGGTTTATGGCAATAGGCATTGATTTTATAGTTGTAACGGGCTCCAAACTGTTTTGTGCCTGAACACTAAAAAAACTACCAAACATAAACATACCGATTAAGAAAAAATGCTTCATTCGTTAAGACTTCTTTTATACGTGTACAAAGATACAGTCGATGAACGGTACAAGTAGAATTATTTTGTTGAAACACAAGATATAATCGTTAAGGTGGCTTGGGCTTACATTTAATCGATAAATGCCCTATTTTCAACTAATTTACACTTACTTTTATATGTGTATAAAGGCTAAAAAAGAGAATATAAAAGAAAAAATTTATCCCAAAAACGACTTGCTTTTACAGCAAAAAAAGCTTGTTTTTAAGCCCATTCGACAAACGGTAAAACTGAAAACTATGTTATAAATTACTAAAAGCGAAACCGAAAAAAACCTGTTAGTTTTAAAATCGTTTTTGAGCTTCTAAATAGCTTTGCAGAATTAAGGTGGCGCTAATTTCGTCTATCAGAGCTTTATTACGACGCTTTTTTTTGGACAACCCACTATCTATCATGGTTTGGAATGCCATTTTAGACGTAAACCGTTCATCTACACGCTCCACAGGAATTTGGGGTATGGCTTTTTGTAAGGTTTTTAAAAACGGCTTAATAAGTGCTTCGCTTTCGGAGGGCATATTATTCATTTGTTTGGGCTCACCAACCAGAAATAAGTCAACGGTTTCCGTTTCAATATAATTCAATAAAAATTTCAATAAATTAGGGGTTTCAACGGTTGTTAATCCTGATGCTATTATTTGAAGTTCATCTGTTACAGCTATACCTGTTCGTACCTTACCGTAGTCTATTGCTAATATGCGTCCCATAGCTGGCAAAGTTACTATTAAAATATAAATAGCCTTACAAGTCTGCCAATAAAAACAATTGTGACATTTAAATTTCAATTATAACTATATCTTTGTAACAAACAGCGCTATTTTTTTTAGAACATTAAGAAAGCAAGATAAATATTATGAAGCAACTACAACAAATAATTGAAGATGCCTGGGATAACCGCGCATTACTTACCAACGAATTAACCATAAATAGCATAAAAAATGTTATTGACTTACTGGACGCTGGAACCCTGCGCGTGGCGGAACCTACACCTAATGGTTGGCAGGTAAATGAGTGGGTTAAAAAGGCCGTAGTATTGTATTTTCCAATTCAGAAAATGGAAACTTTGGAAGTTGGTATTTTTGAATATCATGACAAAATTCCTTTAAAAAGAGGGTATCAAGACAAAGGGATTCGTGTCGTGCCAAATGCCGTGGCTCGCCATGGTGCTTATATTTCAAGCGGGGTTATTTTAATGCCTAGCTATGTAAATATTGGCGCGTATGTAGACGAAGGAACTATGGTAGATACCTGGGCTACCGTTGGTAGTTGCGCTCAAATTGGTAAAAATGTACACCTTTCTGGTGGTGTTGGAATTGGTGGTGTTTTAGAACCCCTTCAAGCGGCACCAGTTATTATTGAAGATGGTGCTTTTATTGGGTCTCGTTGTATTGTAGTGGAAGGTGTGAAAATTGAAAAAGAAGCCGTTTTAGGCGCCAATGTTGTACTTACCATGAGCACCAAGATTATTGATGTTACGGGTAGCGAACCCGTTGAAATGAAAGGCATTGTACCCGCACGATCTGTGGTAATTCCTGGTAGTTACACCAAAAAATTTCCTGCTGGAGAATTTCAAGTACCTTGTGCTTTAATTATTGGGAAACGTAAAGAAAGCACAAATAAAAAAACATCTCTAAATGATGCTTTACGCGAATACGATGTTGCGGTTTAGTTTAATTTAATTTGCAGTCGCTGTTTTTAAAATGGAGTGCTTAAAAAACCAATTGGCTTGAAGTTTATACCTTTTTTTTCGAATTGTTATTGGGTTAATAGGTTATTAGCTCGCTTATTTATTTCGTTGGAATACCTTATTAATTTAATATATCAAGAATTTAAGAACGAGAAGATTCTAAATTTAACTTAAAAAAATTCATTTGAAAGTATTAATTATACAGCAAAAAATGATTGGTGATGTGCTGACGTCTACAGTACTATTTGAAGCCCTGCGTGCGCATTATCCGGATGCGCAATTGGATTATTTAATCCATACGCATACGGTTCCTGTGGTTGAAAATAATCCGTATATTGATCGTATTATAGAATTTACACCGCAAGCCGAAAAAAGCAAAAAAGCCCTGTGGATTTTAGCCAAAACTATAAAAAAAGCCAAATACGATGTGGTTATTGATGTGTACTCCAAAATATCGAGTAATTTAATAACCGCTTTGTCTGGCGCCAAAATTAAAATTTCCTATCACAAAGCCTATTCTTCATTTATATATACACACACTATAAAACGAGCCAAACAAACGGTACAAGACTGCGGTTTGGCAATTGTAAACCGTCTGCAACTATTGGAACCTTTGGATATATATTTAAAAACGGCCACGCCAAAAATTTATATGACTACTTCCGAACTTGAAAGTAGTAAACAATTTCTAATCTCAAACGGCATTAATTTTCAACAAGCACTTGTTATGATTAGTGTTTTAGGAAGTGGCACCAATAAAACCTATCCGTTTGAATATATGGCACAGGTAATTGATACCATTGTAAGTACGTGTAAGGCTCAAATTTTATTTAATTATATACCCAAACAAGAAACAGAAGCCCAAGCTATTTTTAATTTATGCCAACCACAAACCCAACAACATATTTATATGAATTTATTTGGGAAAAGCCTGCGCGAATTTTTAGCACTCACAGCACATTGTCATGCGTTAATTGGTAATGAAGGTGGTGCTGTAAATATGGCAAAAGCATTAAATATAAGGACATTTACCATTTTTTCAACCTGGATTGATAAGGATACTTGGAATATTTTTGAGGAAGAAACCGTAAATGAATCCGTACATTTAAAAGATTACAAGCCCCAATTGTATATTGGCCAAACCGAAAAAGACATGAAGCCCAATGCTTTGGCACTATATCAAAAATTTACACCAGATTTGTTTGCCGAGAAATTACAAGTATTTTTACAAAAATTACATACACATGATTAAATTATCTGCCGTAATAATCACCTATAATGAGGAAGAGCATTTGGAAAAATGCCTTACCTCGCTTACTGGTATTGCAGATGAAATTATTGTGATAGATTCTTTTTCAACAGATAGCACACCAAATATATGCAAAGCTTTTAACGTGACTTTTATTCAACGGGCTTTTGAAGGTTATATTGAGCAAAAAAATTATGCTATTACACAGGCTAATTATAATTATATTATATCTCTGGACGGCGATGAGGCGCTATCTAAACCTTTACAAAAATCAGTTTTAGAGACCAAAAAAAATTGGAAATTTGATGGCTATTACTGCAAACGCTTGAATAATTATTGCGGCCAATGGATTAAACATTCCGATTGGTATCCTGATAAAAAATTACGCCTCTTTAAAAAAAATAGTGGCGAATGGAAAGGCATTAACCCGCATGATTGTTACACGCTTAAAGCTGGGAATCGTGCCGGTAAATTAGATGGTAATTTATTACATTGGATATATAAGGACTACCAAGAGCATAATTTAAAAGTGGAACGGTTTTCATCAATTGCTGCTGAAGCCTATTATAAATTAGGAAAAAAGTCGTCTATCTGGAAAATTATTTACCGACCATCATGGGCCTTTTTTAAGGCGTATTTTTTACGACTTGGCTTTTTGGATGGTTTAAACGGATTTATAATCTGTGTACAAACGTATAATGTCACATTTTTAAAATACATTAAACTACATCAACTCTGGAAAAATAACGAGTAGCTTATTTTTTACGCCAGAAGAAAATCTTGTTTTTAAGGCGTCTTTTTCTATGAAATCTATATTGAAAAGCTTCGGTTTCTGCCCACATTAAATTAAAAACACGCTCATAATCATAACCGCTTAATTTGGCATATTCATCACTCATAACTTCTACCATAGATTTATGAATCGTTAGCCTAGCGAAATTTTTAATCCGTGTTTCAAAATCCAAAGTACCAAATTCCATTCGATTCAAATCCACTAAATAAAATTTATAGGTTCCACCATTTAATTGAATCAACGTGTTCCCAGGCGAATGATCTAAAAAATTAACACCGGCTTTATGCAAACTAAAGGTAAAACGTGTAAAAGCCCGCAAAATGGCTTCATGATTTGGATATTTTAAATCTGTTGTTAATTCCCTATACGTTAAATCGTAGGGCAAATGGGCACTCATATAGTAACTCTTCTTATATAAGAACGGTGTTTTATATTCAAAATAAGCAATGGGTTGTGGTGTACCAATATGCAGCTCTAAAAGCCGGTTAGCATATTCAAAAGACCGTTGTGCTTTACTTTTTCTAAAAAAACGATAGGCAATTTGATTCACCAAATTGGGAATTTTAAAGGATTTTACGTTAATAGTTAATCCATTTAAATCAAATAATTTAAGGGAGTTCCGATCTTGATTTCCAAAATTTTCTCCAGTTGTATCATAATTTTCAATGATACTATTTAAATAGGCTTCATGCGCTAAAAACTCGTTATTAACCCTGCCGTTTTTAATCATTTAAATATTTATTTATACCGTTTTTACAGCTTATTAAATTCTCTTTTTTTGCTTTTTCTTGAATTTCATGATTAATATTCAAATTGCTTTTAGAGCTTTCTTTGTGCCAAATATGATAAAGAATAGCCTGAAATTTTAAACGTTTTCCCTGTACACCTTTATTCATCATGCGAGTTATTAATTCCGAATCTTCTCGGCCCCAACCAGTCATATCCTCATTATAACCATTAATTTCGATAAAATCTGATCGCCAGTACGATAAATTACAACCGCGCAACTTCTTGGAAAGTTCGTTGTTTTTTCGGTATAAAATAGATCCTAAAAACGGCATATAAATGGTTCTATTTCGTTTTTTAATACCTTTTGAAAAATAGGAGAAAGACACTATTTTTTTATTGAACAATTCGGATAAAAAATCGGCTTTAATACTCACTCTAGAGCCAAATAAATAGGTTTTTTTTTCTAAAGAATTTTTATGATTTTTTATGAAATTTTTATCAATGATACAATCGCCATCAATTTGAACAATATAATCTGCTGTAGTTTTCGAAATGGCCAAATTCAAAATAGCCGAACGTCTAAAACCTTTATCTTCATGCCATATATGAATTAAAGGAACTGGAAAATTTTCTTGATATGTCTGTATTAAACGTCTTGTTTCCTCTGTTGAGCCATCATCAGCTACAATAACTTGATAGGGCAACACGGTTTGATTTTTTATACTCATTAAAACCAATTCTAGTGCTTCTGGCCAGTTATAAGTGGTTAGTAATAATACTAATTTAGTTTCCATGTAATATCGAATTATATAATTTTAAGGTGTTTTCGCCCATTTTATTCGCGGTAAAACGCTCTTGCAATATAGCTTGAGAACGGGTGGCAAATTTGACAGCAAGTTGTTTGTTATTACGCAATTCTAAAATCTGTAAGGCCAAACCTTTATGATCGTTTATAGGCGATAAAAATCCATTTTCACCCGTTTCAATAGCTTCCGGGATACCGCCAGCATCTGTACTAACAACGGGAACATTATGTTTAAAAGCTTCCATAATTGTTAAAGGCAACCCCTCTCTATTGGAAGTTATTAAAAGTGTATCAAACAGAGAAATATAGGCCTGTGCGTTTTCTATAAAGCCCAATAAAAAAACATGATTTGATAAATCGTAATCTATTATGGCTTGATTTAAGGGTTCTGTTAATTTACTTTCACGCCCAATTTGGACAAACTTAAGGTTTTTCATCCCCATATCATGCACCAGAATTTTTGCGGTTTCAATAAACGATATTAAGTTTTTTGCACGTGTATGATTTGCAACATTGCCAACAAAAAAAGCGTCTGGATTATTTGATAAATTAGTAATTACGTTGGTATCTATTGGTAATTTGGCGTTATTCACTTGAATTCCATCATAGATAGTATGTAATTTTTTATAGGACTTTTTAAAGGCTACCTCATTTTTAAAATGATTTTTAGCCGCATTAGAAACAAAATGAATGGCATCTATTTTAGAGTAATTATACTTTAACCGACTCATAAAACTCTTTTTACGCATAATTCCATTAATCGTATAAACACAGGGAATGGAAAGTCCGTAAAATATGTTTAAAAGAATAAAATCCTTAATAAAACTACCAGTATGAATGTGCAATAAGTTAGCCTCGCTATTTTTTATTATATGTTGTAAACTTTTCAGATTTTTAGTTTCGATGCTAACAAAATCCAGATTATTTTTCACCACATATTTATGTAGCGCCGAATTTTTAAAACAAACAAGCGGATTTTTAATACCCAGATCGTTTAAAGCATGAATCAAATCAATCATTTGCTGCTCGCCTCCACCCCAAGTGCTAGCATAAGAAATATGAAGTATCACCATTAATTACATAAGTTTTAAAAAGCCAAAAATACCAATTCTTATGAGAATATATTTAGTTAATAACTTTAATTTAAACCAATAAACACTATTTTTGCCCGCATATATGCCAATTTTATGACCATTCTCTTTCTAACCAAGGAATACAATCATCCAAAAATGCCTAGTTATGGAGGAGCCGGATCCTTTATAAAGATTATTGCGCACGATTTAACAAAAAAAGGTCATAAAGTTCATGTCTTTGGAACACACAAAAACGGATTACATTTTACAGATCAAGACATTAACTTGCATTTTGTGAAAAAATTCGCAAAAGCACATCCAGTAACTAACTTATTAGCGTCTGCTTCAAAAAAACTAAATCTCACCAATTTATACGTCAAATTTAAACTTAAAGAATACAACTATTGGGCAGCAGAACTTAAAAAATACGTAGCAAATAAAAATATAGATATTATTGAAGCTTGGGATTATGGTGGCTTTTTTATGAAGTTAAATATGCTAAACATACCAACAGTTATAAGGTGTCATGGAAGTGCTGGATTTTTAAATAAATATTTTGGTTATAATGATGTAAACCAGTATTTTATATTCGAAAAAATAGCTTTTAAAAATTACGAGCATATCATAGCTGTTTCGGATTACAGTAAACGCATTAACCAAACCTTATTTAAAAAAGATACTATTACCGTAATAAACAATGGTATTGATACGGCTTTATTTTCGCCCTTAAAAGATAAAGATACGACCATAATAAAAAATTCTATTTTTTACTTCGGAACCTTATCCGAGCAAAAAGGAACCTATAATCTAGCTGAAATTTTCAACAAAACACTCGAGCATCATGAAAACGCCACACTGCATTTAATAGGCAAAGGCGCCGCCACGTTTCAATATATAAAAGCGCATATTTTAACAGCAAAAGCTTTGGCAAATACCACGTATTACGATTTGTGTAACTACACGGATATGCCTGCACTTTTAAGACAAGCTCATGTAATTGTTTTTCCTACTAAAGGCGAAAATTTCCCGTTTTCGTTCCTGGAAGCTATGGCTTTAGAAAAACCCGTTATTGTATCAGATATTGCTGTTTCTAGTGAAATTATAACACACGGCAAAGATGGATTAATTGCCACATCCAACAGTGATTTTGTTTCAAAAATAAACACTATTTTTAATGATGCTATGTTAGCTGAAAAACTAGCTAAAAATGCCCGAAAAAAAATAGTCGCTAATTTTACTGTATCTAAAATGAGTGAAGATACACTAACCTATTATCAGTCCGTAATTGATGCATCAGGACCACCGCTTAATTATGAATAAAACACCAGAAATTTCGATAGTCAGTCCTATTTATATGGCTGAAAATATTGCCGAAAAGCTAGTTGAAGCGATTTCGAAAAGCATGCTAGAGCTGGGTGTTTCTTTTGAAATTATTTTGGTGGACGATAGAAGCCCTGATAATTCCTGGCCCGTAATTAAAAAATTATCTGTAACCCATAATCATGTAAAAAGCATACGCTTGAGCAGGAATTTCGGACAACACGCTGCCATTATGGCCGGGTTATCCCAAGCCCAAGGGCATTGGATTGTTGTTATGGATTGTGATTTGCAAGACCAACCCAAAGAAATTAAAAAATTATATCAAAAAGCGCTAGAAGGTTATGAAGTTGTTTTAGCCAAACGCACGCAAAGACAGGATAATGCTCTAAAAAAAATGTCGTCTAAAGTTTTTTATAAACTCTTTAATTATCTGGCGGGTGTAAAAATTGATAACGAAATTGCTAACTTCGGAATTTACAAAAACACTGTTATTCAAAGCGTCTTAAAACTAGGTGACGCCCATATATTTTTCCCGCTTTTTATTCGCTGGGTAGGCTACAACCAAACGGCTATTGCTGTGGAGCATGCTGCTCGCGATAGTGGCAAGTCGACGTATAATTTACTAAATTTAATAAAACTTGCTTCAAATACCATTATTTCATTCTCTGATAAACCTTTGCGTTTATTTTTAAATTTAGGATTAATAATATCCTTATTTTCGTTTATTGGCGCTCTATATGTGCTTGTCCAAGCCTTTAGAGGTGACATTGAAGTTATGGGATATAGTTCGATATTTATCAGTATTTGCTTTTTTTCTGGTATAATAATCACAACCCTAGGTGTTTTAGGTATTTATTTAGGAAAAGCCTTCAACCAAACTAAAAACCGACCAATATTTATAATTGATGACACCCAAAATTGAAAAACTGGAATGGGATTCGGATTTTTTCGAAATTCGTGTCGGCCAATTAAACAGCGACGCGTTGGTATTTTGTGCACACGATTTAGCAGAATTTGACCTATTAATAGATAAATCGGAACTAGATAGAACGCTAGAAATCGACGGTTTTACCAATACCTTTGGCGAATGTAAACTCACCTTTTCTAAATCCATAAAAAAACGAAATTTCAGCAATAAAACACCTATATTAGATAGTGATTTACATCCTATTACTGCCGAAAAATTATACACCTTGGCTTTTGAAAGTGGTAAACACAGCAGATTTAAGTTAGACAAAGGCTTCTCGAACGATAAATTTGAAGCCCTTTATAAAAAATGGATACGCAATAGTATTAACAAAACCTTTGCCTCTAAAATATTTTATACCGAAAAAAACGGTGAGGCCATGAGTTTTGTAACCATAAAACAATTTCATGATTATGCCGAGTTTGGTTTATTTGCCATTTCATCAAAACATCAAGGGCAAGGTTTAGGACAACAATTAATGGATTATGTGGAAGCCTATTGTGCGACTCAAAATTTAAAATCGATTCGGATACCCACACAAAAAAGCAATATACCGGCCACCAATATTTATATAAAGAACGGATACACCATCCACGAACAACTATTTATTAAACATTACTGGAAAAATAAATAATGATACCATTTAACAAACCGTTTCTTACCGGAAATGAAACAAAATATATAGAAGAAGCCGTGGCTAGCGGTAAAATTTCAGGCAATGGTATGTTTACCAAAAAATGCCAAGCTTTTTTTGAAAACACCTATGGTTTTAAAAAATGTTTACTCACCACATCCTGCACAGATGCCTTGGAAATGTGTGCCATTTTAGCAAATATTAATGCGGACGATGAAGTTATTGTACCTAGCTACACATTTGTGTCTACAGCTTTAGCCTTTGTTAGGCAAAATGCTAAAATAATTTTTGCTGATTCGTCCCCAAGGCATCCCAATATGGATGTGGCCACAATTGAACCCTTAATTACCAATAAAACAAAAGCAATTGTAGTGGTTCACTATGCTGGGGTTGCCTGTGATATGGACGCTATTATGGACTTAGCAAGCACCTATAACCTTATTGTTATCGAGGATGCCGCACAAGCTATAGCTTCTTATTACAAAGGAAAACCTTTAGGAACTATTGGGCATTTATCGGCGTTTTCATTTCATGAAACAAAAAATATTATTTCTGGTGAAGGCGGACTTTTAGGTATTAATGACGAACAATTTATAGATAGATCGGAAATAATTTGGGAAAAAGGCACCAATAGATCCCAATTTTTTAGGGGCGAAATTAATAAATATGGCTGGGTAGATACCGGATCTTCTTTTTTACCTTCAGAAATTATTGCTGCTTTTTTATACGCACAACTTGAAAATTTAGAGCAGATCCAAAATAAACGCAAGCAACTTTGGAATGCCTATTACAAACAACTTTCCGAAGCAAATATCACCCATTTCAGTTTACCACAAACACCAGAATATGCTACTCAAAATGGTCATATGTTTTACCTTGTTGCAAAAACGGAAAAGCATAGAAATGATTTAATAGCCCATTTAAAAGATCATAATATTCATGCTGTTTTTCACTATCAATCGCTTCACGAAAGTGATTATTACAAAAATAATCATACCGGTCGCGCTTTAATTCATGCTAATTTTTTTACGGCGTGCTTGGTAAGTCTTCCTTTGTTTTTCGATTTAACCTTGGAACAGGTTGCCCAGATTACTAAAACCATTATAGCGTATGATAGGGAGATTTAATATCCTTAAAATAGAGACTGTTTTAATTCTAATGGGTATTGGACTATTACTGCTATATTTTGTAATATATCCAGTGGTATCTTTCGATTCGGGTTATTATATGAGTACTATGCGCGAAATGCACCAAGGCAATATATACTTTAAGGATATTGCCTCGCCATACAATCCGTTAGCCATTAGCATTTTAAGTATCCCCTTTTTCTTTAGTGATTTTCCCGATTTCCGTTGGTCTTTATTTCTTAATATATCATTTATTATTGGGTCTGGGTTTATACTCTATCACATACTATCCCACTTTAAAATACCTAGAATTTTACAAACATTTCTAGCCTTATTTTTTATAATTTTGTGTTTTACGCACGATGGTAACCATATTATGTTGGAGCCTATTTCTGTGTTTTTTCAGCTTTGCGCTCTATATCTCTATATACAGCACAGAGCGGGTTCTAGTTTCAATAAATTATTTTTTATAGGTATTTTTCTCGGCCTATCATTCCTTACAAAACAGTATGCTCTTTTTTTGTTGGCACCCATTGGCATTGATATTTTATTAAGACGAAAAGATATTTTAAAGCACATTGCCATTATTGGTGTTGGTTTAATATTCCCCATTTTTATACTATTTATATATTATTATTTCAATGATATGCCCGTAGGTGTTTTTATAAAAAACATTCTTGGCAAAGGCGTAAATTTAGATATTGGCACGGGCACGGGCATAGGTAGTCCTTTTAAACTATCGTATTTAATAAGTTTCCTTTTAGCCAATGCTTTTGTTGTTATGATACCGTTTTTAATAAAACGCAGCCAAAGCAATACACCCGATTTAGTATTTTATACGCTTCTGGCAGCCTCATCTTTTAGTGTGTTTTTATTTGCTGCTTACAGTCATTATTTCCAATATACGTTTCCATACGTTTTAATCGTATTTGCTTACGCTGCGTCAAGTGTGCCCGATATAACAAAAAACAGAATATTTCAAATACTGTGTTTAATAGCATTAATAAAAATAGGTTTACTAACGGCATCTACTGTAAAACACCAAAGACGAAATTTTAAACAACAAGCACATACTTTACAGGTTATAAAAACCCATATTCCAAGCGGTTCTAGAGTTTATTTAAGTGGTCCCTCGCCTGCTTACTATTATTTAGGGAATTTTAAATCCATTCAATTAGATCGGATAGGCTTCTCATTTCCTGGGTATTTTTATCCAGAAAGTATTATTTCTGCTATGGAAAAAAATGATTATTTAGCTATTTCTGAAGCCTATATTCAATCCTTTGAAAGTTTTAAAAGCGACTTCATCCGAAAAAAAATCACCTTAAAGGATACGCACTTCTATTTGTATCAGAAAAAATAAACGAACACCGTGTTCAGGCTAGTTAGCTGTTTTAAATCGATAAAACATACTAACTAAAATTAGAGCTATAGCTGTGATAATTTTACTTCAAAATCATTCAAATAAATACATGCAGACATTTTAAAAGATGTAGACTATGTTGTAAATTTGCAAAACCAAAATATCAGCAGCAAACCAGGTATCTAAATTACGATACTTTTAAATGGAATACTGATGGTTATTTGGTATTACACATAAGATTTCAAGTACCAAAATTCGCAAAATAAGTTTGGGTTTATATTACTGAAGCACAGTCTACCCCTTTAGTGGGCAGGAAATTTGAAACAAATGAATTACAAAAACGCATTAGACCATCAGCTATTTAAAATAATTTTAAAATCTGCCACAGAGCTGCAGATAGATGCCTATGTCATTGGTGGTTTTGTACGCGATTTTCTTCTAAACCGTGGTAATCCGAAAGATATTGATGTGGTAGCCATTGGCAGTGGTATTGAATTAGCCAGACAGGTAGCCAAAAACCTGCCCAATAAACCAAAAGTTCAAATATTTAAAACCTATGGCACGGCTATGTTACGTTTTGAAGATGTTGAAATTGAATTTGTAGGCGCGCGTAAAGAAAGCTACCATGAAAATAGCCGGAATCCTGTTGTAGAAAATGGCACATTGAAGGATGACCAAAACCGTCGCGATTTTACCATAAATGCGTTAGCCTTAAGTTTAAATACTACTAATTTTGGTGATTTATTAGATCCGTTTCAAGGTGTTCAAGATCTGGAAAATAAAATAATCCGTACACCATTAAACCCAACAATTACCTATAGCGATGATCCGTTGCGCATGATGCGTGCCATTCGTTTTGCTACCCAATTAGGTTTTACTATTGAAAAAGAATCCTTGGATGCTATTACCAAAAACAATCATAGAATAGAGATTATTACCAACGAACGTATTGTTGTTGAACTGAATAAAATTTTAGAATCGCCAAAACCATCCATCGGCTTTTTACTGTTAGAAAAAACAGGATTATTAGACCATATTTTACCCGAACTCACCGCCCTAAAAGGTATTGACGAAAAGGAAGGGCAACGCCACAAGGATAATTTTTATCACACCTTGGAGGTGGTTGATAATATTTCGAAAAACACCGATAATGTGTGGCTACGCTGGGCAGCATTGCTCCATGATATTGGAAAAGCCCCTACCAAACGTTTTCATAAAAAAAACGGTTGGACCTTTCATGCCCATGAGTTTGAAGGTTCTAAAATGGTTTACAAACTTTTTAAAAGGTTGAAAATGCCATTGAATGATAAAATGAAATTCGTTCAAAAAATGGTGTTTATGAGCTCCAGACCTATTGCATTGTCTGGAAATTTAGTAACCGACTCGGCTGTTAGAAGATTGGTTTTTGATGCCGGCGACTATGTGGACGATTTAATGACTTTGTGTGAAGCAGATATAACAACAAAAAACCCAGCTAAATTTAAAAAATACCACAATAATTTTAAACGTGTGCGACATAAAATTATAGAGGTAGAAGCGCGAGATCAGGTTAGAAATTTTCAGCCTCCAATAACTGGCGAAGACATAATGACCACTTTTAACATCCAGCCTTCCAAAGAAATTGGCATAATTAAAGAAACCATTAAAGAAGCTATTCTAGACGGCGACATACCCAATAATTATGAAGCTGCTTTCAAACTTATGTTACAAATTGGCGACAAATTAGGCCTGCAGATTAGTTCGAATATAAAGGACCCGAAAGAAATAGAAAAGGAAAAAGAAAATTAGGATTTTTAAAAATTGCATAAATTATGAAAAAAGATAACAAAACAGTAGTGTACTGGCTGCTTACAGGATGCATCCTTATTTTTATAATGGTGGTAGTTGGCGGCATTACCCGATTAACAGATTCTGGTTTGTCTATGACGGATTACCGCCTCATAACAGGTACCATCCCTCCTTTAAACGAAGCCGAATGGCAGGAAGCTTTTGAGGTTTACCAACAGTATCCAGAATTTCAGAAACTACATTACCACTTTACTTTAGAAGATTTTAAGGATATTTATTTCTGGGAGTGGTTTCACCGGGTAATTGGCAGGGTAATTGGCTTGGTTTTTATTATCCCATTTATTTACTTTCTCATAAAAAAACGCCTCACCGCCAGTACCATAAAAAAATGTTTGGTGCTTCTGGCCCTTGGGGCTTTTCAGGGCTTTTTAGGCTGGTATATGGTAAAAAGTGGTTTGGTAGACATGCCAGATGTAAGTCATTTTAGATTAGCAGCTCATTTAACTACTGCTTTTTTAACCTTTGCGGCAACCCTATGGGTGGCATTGGACTTAATTTACCCTGAGAAAAAAACCATTAATAAAAACTTCCGTAACTGGGTAATTGGTAGCTACATATTACTTATCGTACAAATTGTTTACGGTGGGTTTGTTGCCGGACTAAAAGCCGGACTTTTACACAACCACTGGCCCTTAATGAACGAAGGTAAATTTATGCATGAAACGGTTTATATTTTAGAACCCTTCTATAAAAATTTAATAGAAAACCCAAGCGGGATTCAATTTATACACAGAACCCTAGCCTATTTTGTGGTTGCATCAATTTTTGTATTATGGTTTAAGGCCCGCGAATTACCCTTAACAATGCTCCAGCAAAAAGCCATAAACACCTTACTTATTTTAGTTGGTTTTCAGTTTTTAATTGGTGTCCTTACTATTATTTACGCGGTTCCGCTGTGGTTAGGAATATTACACCATATTGGTGCCTTTTTCCTAATTGCTGGCATGACATTTACATTGCACCGCTTTAGCAAATAATAATAAAAAACATACCTTTGCGGTTTACTTATAATTTATGATATACAGATTTCGAATAGTACTAGATAACGACAGTGAAGACGATGTGTTTCGCGATATAGAAATACGCGAAAACGATACATTAGAAGACCTACACAATACCATAACGCAATCGTTTGGTTTTGACGGTATGGAAATGGCTTCTTTTTATGTTTCTGACGATGAATGGAATCAAGGTGAAGAAATTTCGTTATTTAACATGAACGACGGTCCAGATGCCGTGAAATTAATGAGCGAAACCAACATAAACGAAGTGGTTAACAAAACAAAAACCAAACTCATTTATGTATACGATTTTTTAAGCATGTGGACATTTTTTGTGGAACTAGCCGAAATTGCAGACGAAGCTAAAGGTGTGGACTACCCCAATTTAATGTTTGTGCATGGCCAAGTGCCAGATAATGCACCCGAAAAAAACTTTGAAGCCGAAAGTTTTGACGACTATAACGAATTTGAAGACGATTTGGATATAGACGATTATGATAATCTAAATTTCGATGAAAATTGGAATTAAAGTATTCTTACTACATAAAAAAAACAAACCAAAAAGCATTCTCCTTGAATGCTTTTTTTTGTAACATGTGTAACAAACTTACATCCCAATCGTTTTAATTTTAGTTAACTTAAAACATCCGCTATTTGGAAACAATTTTAAGCATTTCAAACCTCACCAAAAAATACGGTTTTATAACCGCTTTAAACCAAGTATCTTTTACCATTAAAAAAGGAGAAGTTTATGGAATTTTGGGTCCTAATGGTAGTGGCAAATCCACCACATTGGGCATTGTGCTGCAGGTTGTAAATAAAACCTCTGGACATTTTGAGTGGTTTGGTGGAAATTACAGCACTCACGAAGCTTTAAAAAAAGTAGGCGCTATAATTGAACGACCAAACTTTTACCCATACATGTCGGCTTACAACAATCTAAAATTGGTTTGTAAAATAAAAGGGGTTCCGGAATCTAAAATTGATGAAAAGTTAGCACTTGTTAAACTTCTGGATCGTAAAAACAGTAAGTTCCAAAGCTTTTCCTTGGGCATGAAACAACGCCTGGCTATTGCTTCTGCCCTACTTAACGACCCCGAAATACTAATTCTAGACGAGCCAACCAACGGTTTAGATCCTCAAGGCATTTATCAAATTAGAAGCCTTATTAAGCAAATAGCTAGCCAAGGCACCACTATTTTACTAGCTTCCCACCTGTTGGACGAAGTTGAAAAGGTATGCTCCCATGTGGTTATTTTAAACAAGGGCAAAAAATTATACGCCGGCCCCGTGGACCAAATGGCAAGCACCTATGGCTATGTAGAACTACAAGCCGATAATCAG
Organism: Bizionia sediminis; assembly: GCF_042684585.1. Lineage (NCBI taxonomy): Bacteria > Pseudomonadati > Bacteroidota > Flavobacteriia > Flavobacteriales > Flavobacteriaceae > Bizionia > Bizionia sediminis. The sequence continues at coordinate 159,168 of NZ_JBHULS010000001.1, read as the reverse complement.
GAAAGCATACTGGCTATTCTGAAAGCGGAAAATATATTTGGTGCTGCTACCGTAGAAAATGGTCTTGTAAAAGCGTATTTAAAAAAACCTGTTAGCACAGGCTATATTAACCAGCTATTTTTTAACCAAGGTGTTGTATTAAACCATTTAGTGGCACGAAAAGAAACCTTAGAGGAACAATTTTTAAAAATAACCGACCAATTATAGCGTCTTACATTACTTTAATTTATGCGCCGACTAATTCAAATAGAATTGCAAAAACTACTATTAAGTAAAACTAATAGAGTCCTTATTTTTATATCCTTCCTCTTACCACTAACCATCTTAATTTTAGCATCTATAAAAATAAATTTTTTCGGTTTTTTTACACTGGAATTGGGTCAACTGGGTATTTTCAACTTTCCAATTATTTGGCATATTAGTACTTTTTGTGCCTCCTATTTTAAGCTATTTTTTGCTATTGTAGTTGTTAGCATGATAGGTAACGAATACAGCAATAAAACTATAAAACAAAATTTAATAGATGGGTTAAGCAAAACGGAATTCATTCTTTCAAAATTTTATACCATACTACTCTTTTCCTTTTTAGCCACTGTGCTTATAGCCGTAACCACCTTTTTTATAGGCTTATATTACTCCGCTTACACCGAGGCTGCTATTATATTTAGAGAAACTGAATTTTTACTGGCGTATTTTTTAAAACTAGTAGGCTTTTTTACCCTGTGCTTGTTTTTTGCCTTGCTTCTTAAACGCTCTGCTTTTGCCTTGGCCTTTTTATTTGTTCTCTATCTGGCAGAATGGTTGGTGTTTTGGGGTGCTTACAAAATATTCGGAACCACCGAAATGGCTTTTAAAATAAAAGGCTTTTTACCTCTGGAATCTATTTACAATTTAATAAATCAGCCACTTAACCGAGTTATATTAACAAAATTCCCGGATAAAACCGAATTAGCTTACGACTATGACGTGCATTTTCACGAAATAATAATTGTTGTAATCTGGACCGCCCTTTGCGTGTTTTTCTCCATTAGATTATTAAAGAAGCGAGATTTGTAATACCTTTGGGTTATATTAATACCCACATGAAAAACATTCGAATTCTTTTATTTCTTATATCAAGTATTTCTTTTGCGCAATACCAAGCTGCCAATTGGTATTTTGGCGATTTTGCCGGTATCAACTTCAACAATACCACTGGGGTTATAACAGCTTTAACCGACGGCCAATTACAAACCGATGAAGGTTGTACCAGTATTTCAGACGAAAACGGCAACCTCCTTTTTTATACAGATGGTATTACAGTTTACACAGGAAATCATCAGGTTATGCAAAATGGTAGCGGCTTGCTAGGTAATCCCTCAAGTACCCAATCGGCCATCATTATACCAAAACCAGGCGATCCAAATATGTATTACATTTTTACCCAAAGCACTGATTTTAACAATTTATCAGATGTAGGATTTAGGTATTCTGAAGTAGATATGCGTTTGGATAACGGATTGGGTGGTGTTGTAAGAAGTACTAAAAACACCCAATTGCGCGATGAGAACAATGTACCCATTATTGCTACAGAAAAACTAGCTGCGGTTTTAAAAGACTGCGAATCTGGCAATATTTTAGTAGCTACCCAAGTAAATAACAATTCGGGCTCCGATTTGTTTTACGTTTTCGAAGTATCTAATTCCGGTATTACCCTTACAGGCCCGCCTTCCAGTGCTGGTATGAACTCGCCAAATAACGGACGTGGCTACTTAAAGTTTTCTCCAGATGGAAGCAAACTGGTTTCTGCAAACATAGAATCGGGCTTATTTTTATACGATTTTGACACCAATACGGGTCAAGTAACTTTTAGGCAGCGTATTATTATAAACGACGACGAATTAAACACGGCAAATCGTGCCTATGGTGTAGAATTTTCTTCTAATAGTAACGTGCTCTATGTAAGCACTTACAACGATTTTAGTTCCAATTCAACTAGCGAAAACAACAACCCAAACAACCACTTTAGTGCGTTACTGCAATTTAATGTGTCTTTAAACAGAGCGAGTGCTGTTAACTCCAGCCAAGTGATTCTTGAGGCAAAGCAGGGCTACAGAAGCGCTTTACAGCTTGGACCAGATGGCAAAATTTACAAAACCGAGAGTAGCACCTACAATACTGGCTTACCTTATTTAAGTGTTATAGAGCAACCAAATGTATTAGGAACGGGTTGCAACTACCAAGAAAACGTTATTTTTTTAGATACGGACAGAAGTAACCGCTTGGCAAGACAAGGATTACCGCCATTTATTGCATCTTTTTTCACTGAAAAAATTGACATTACCAACAACGTAGCGGTTGAAAATGTGTTACCACTATGTTCTGGCGATACTTTTACACTTGTAGCCGAAGCTATTCCCGGTGCCATATACACATGGACCCAAAATAACAATCCTATAGCAACACCTACCCCAGCCAACGAATTAGAAATTAGTACAGGAGGTAATTACAGCGTTTTTATAGAAGTACCTGGCAACGATTGCGAATCTAAAGAAGGCCAAGCGCTTGTTACATTTTACGATGTACCTACTGCCAATCCAGCCGCAGACATTTCTGTTTGTGCCGACTCCAGTACAACAGAAACAGCTAGTTTCGATTTAACCGAACAGAATGCCAGCATTCTGGGCACTCAAAATGCTTCCGTTTTTAATATACGCTATTTTAGAAACTTGGTAGACGCTCAAAATAACAGCAATGAAATTGTGGGTACATTTGAAAACACCGAAAACCCGCAAACCATTTATGCAAGAATTCAAAACGATAATAATCCAAATTGTTTTGATATAACTTCATTTAATTTACGCCTATTTGCGCAAGCAAACGCTAACCCTATTAACAATTTGGTGTTATGCGATGACGACTTGGATGGCGACCCTAGCAACGGCCAAATAACCACCAATTTAGCAGATTTTAATGTCCTCGTTTTAGGTACACAAAGTCCAGCCGACTTTAATGTAAGTTATCACAATTCCCAAGCAGATGCCAATACAGGTGCCAGTCCGCTGCCAACAAACTATTACAACCAAACACCCTTTGCAGAAGAAATTTTTGTACGCGTTGAAAACGTTTTAAATACCAACTGCTTTAGCACGACATCCTTTAACCTTACCGTAAATGCGCTACCAGAGGCCTTTAATAGCAATCTAACACAATGCGATACAGATGGTACACCAGATGGGCAAACTACCTTTAATTTAAATGAAGCATTTGATGCCCTAACTGGAGGCAACCCCATGGTTACAGTTGCTTTTTACAGTAACACCATCAACGCTGAAACGGACACAGCTATGCTAAATGCAAATGCCTACCAAAACACCAGTAATCCGGAAGTAGTTATTGCCAAAGTTATAAATACCGAAACCCTTTGCTACAGTTTGGCTACGCTTTCTTTGGAGGTAAGCACTACACAAATTCAAGATTATGTAGCAGATGGGGTTTGCGAAGATTTAGCCATTGGAACTGGTTTAAACACATTTAATTTGGACACCATTGCTACCAACATACAAACCATAAACAACATTACATTTCCTGTGGTGTTTTATGCGAGCGCTAATGACGCCCTTTTAGAGCAAAACCCTCTAGCTTCACCTTTTATAAATACGATTCCATTTAATCAAACTATTTATGCCCGTGCCGAAAACAACAACGCGTGTTATGGCATAGCAGAGGTAACTTTAATTGTAAACCAACAGCCCACTTTAAGGGCCGATGAAACGTTGTTATATTGCTTAAATTCTGCGCCACAAACCATAATTTTACAAGCGGGTGTAATAGGTAATACCTCTGGTAATTATAGTTATGCTTGGTCCTCCGGACAAACAACCAGTACCATAGCAGTAAATGAAATTGGCAGCTACACCGTAACGGTTACAAATAGTTCGGGTTGCACTGAAACTAGAACCATAACCGTAAATCCGTCTGATATTGCTACTATTCAGAATATAAGCGTAACAGATGGTTTAAGTAGCAATAACAATATTACCGTTACTGCAACCGGTGAAGGCGAATATGAGTACGCATTATTTGATGCCAACGGCAACCTATATGCTCCCTACCAAAACAGTAACGTGTTTACCAATATAAAACCAGGTATTTATACGGTTACCATTCGAGATATAAAAAACGACTGTGGCGAAGTAAGCCAAAAGGTTTCAGTTATAGGCTTTCCAAAAGTGTTTACGCCAAATGGCGATGGCACAAACGATATGTGGAATGTACAAGGCGTATCGGCACTTTTTCAACCAAATACCAGCATTCAAATTTTTAATCGTTTCGGGAAACTTTTAACAGAAATTAGTGCCTTAAGCCGCGGCTGGGATGGCACGTATAATGGTGAACTCATGCCTAACGACGATTATTGGTTTGTAGTAAAATTACAAGACGGGCGTATTTTTAGAAGTCATTTTACCCTAAAGCGCTAATATTTTGAAATTACAGCAACTCGTTTTATTTTTAGGACTTTTAATAAGTGCTTCCAGTAGCGGCCAAAATGAAGCGGCTAATTGGAACTTCGGAAATAACGCTAGTTTAAACTTTAGCTTTGGCTATCCCATTGCACAACAAGGCGCTTTAATTGATACCGAGGAAGGCTGCTCCTCCATTTCAGATAATTTAGGAAATTTACTGTTTTATTCAGACGGTATAACCGTTTGGAACCGCAACCATATGGTTATGCGCAATGGAACGGGTTTACTGGGAAACAAATCGGCTACCCAATCGGCTTTAATTGTTCCAAAACCAAACGATGATTTTATCTACTATATTTTTACGGTTGATGATCGCGCGGGAACGGATGGTTTGCGATTTTCTGAAATCGATATGCGTTTGGATAATGGATTAGGTGCTCTTACCGACCAAAAAAACATACTTCTTGAAAGCCCTGTTACAGAAAAAATAACAGCTATTGAAAGTTCCGACGGACGCAGTATTTGGGTAATAGCCCACAAATGGCAGAGCAACCAATTTATATCTTTTTTAATTTCAGAAACCGGAGTTAACCAAACACCTGTTATTAGTGCTGTAGGTTCGGTTCATGGCGGCGCAATTAATAAAACTATTGGCTATTTAAAAGCGTCACCCAATAGGGAAAAGGTGGTATCCGCTAGATCGTATACCAATAGCGAAGTGCAAATTTTCGATTTCGATGCCACGCAAGGCATTCTGTCCAATCCGGTAACTATTTCGAATTACAACTCCGATAATATTGGCGCCTATGGTTGTGAATTTTCTCCAGATAGTACCATTTTATATATTTCGGAAATAGACAGAGACAATAATGTTTCAAGCATATACCAATACAATTTAGCCCTAAACACGGAAACGGACATTATAAACTCGGCCACCATTATAGCGCAAGAAAGTAGTAAACAGTTTGGTGCACTGCAACAAGCCATAGATGGCAGAATTTACGTTGCTGTAAAGGATGGTCAATATTTGGCTGTTATTACCAACCCCAATACACTTGGAACGGCAGCTAATTTTGAATTAAATGGCGTTTATTTAGAAGGCAACACCAGTCAATTTGGGCTACCGCCATTTATTCAATCGTATTTTTTTGCTACGAATATATTCAGAAACACCTGTTTTGGTAATACCACAGAGTTCAATATTGATACATCCACCGTTATCGACAGTATAACCTGGGATTTTGGCGATCCCGCATCTGGAAGTAACAATACGGCAACCGTTCAAAATCCGACCCATGTGTACACGCAACCTGGCCAGTATGTTGTAACCATTACTATTCAAACCGAAGGCGAAACGCAAGTTGTTTACCGTAGCTTAACCATTTCTGAACAACCAGAACCCTTGGATTTAGCGCCTTTAGTAGCCTGTAGTTCCAGCAACAATCTTCCCAATTACAACTTAACGGATGCCATTCCTGAAGTTATACTAACTAACCCTAATATTGGCGTTGCTTTTTATGATAATCGGGCCGATGCTGAAAACCGCGTTAACGCCATCGCAAACACCAGTAATTACCAAAGTACATCGGGTAATGAAACACTTTATGTTAGGCTTCAGAATATAGCTAGTTCAGATTGCTTTAGCATTAGCACTTTGGAATTAATTAGTACCTTGCCGCCCGCTATAGAGCCCTACGAAACGGTTTTTTTCTGCAAAAACAGCACCGAGGACAGTATTAGCATTAACGTAGGTAATTTATCGGAACCACTATCCAATTATAGTTTTTTATGGCTAGAATCATTAGAAACTACCCCTGAAATATCAGTAACAAATACGGGTACGTATCGGGTAAGAATTGCCCTAAACACAACTATAACAGACGAAAATCCCGATGGGTGTTATGCTGAAAGGGAGGTAACAGTTAGTGCCTCTAGCATAGCAACCATAACTAATTTACAAATTACTGACAATAGTGCCACTGTGTACGTTATGGGCTTGGGAAATTACGAATATGCGCTAGATAACCCGGACGGACCTTACCAAAACAGTCCAACCTTTACGGGTTTAAGTACAGGTATGCATCGCATTTATGTAAGAGACACCAATAATTGCGGATTGGAATCTGTTAGTTTTACAATTATTGGTTTTCCAAAATTTTTCACACCCAATGCCGATGGGGTTAACGATCGTTGGCAGATTGAAGGCGATGCCACGCAATTTTCACCAAACACAAAAGTATCTATTTTTAATCGCTATGGTAAACTGATAAAGCAACTGGATCCTAATGGCGAAGGTTGGGATGGCTTTAGTAACGGGGAGCCTGCTATAACAGACGATTATTGGTTTTCGGTAATTTTAAAAGATGGTCGGGTGTATAAAAGTCATTTTACCTTAAAACGATAAGCAGAAAAAATTGTACATTTAAAACTGTAACACCAAATCATGTTCCAGTTAAAGAAATGTTTCATTAGCTTATTTTGCCTGACTAGCTGCTTTGTGTTTTCACAAGAAATGGCACTGTTCCAGCAGTACAGTGGTCGTGTAGATTATTTGGCTATCGGCAATACGCTCAATCCATTTGAAAATAATTTAGACCGCAGTTTCTGCGAAATTCTAACAGAATCTGCTGCCGAATTAACACTAAATCCCGACTGGAATATTGTGGCAGCTTACCTGTATTGGGCTGGCTCCGGCTTGGGAGATACTAATGTCCGCTTGAATAACAGCCTCTTGACTGCTGAAGACACCTACCAAGTTACTTACAACGACCCTACCTATGGACCCTTAACATATTTTTCTAGCTATGTTAATATAACCGATTTTTTACAAACCAATGGAAACGGCCTGTACACCTTTACAGATTTAGACATATCCGAAACACTGCTCTCAAATAGTGGTTATTGTAACAATAGAACCAATTTTGCTGGATGGAGCATTTATGTTATTTATGAAAACGCCGACTTACCAATAAATCAAATAAATTTATTCCAAGGACTTGAAATAATTAATAGAAACGTACCTGAAAAAACCATTGTTTTAAACGATGTGAATGTTTTAGATAATAATGGTGCTAAAATTGGCTTTCTAGCCTGGGAAGGCGATGCCAATCTGGATTATGGCGAATCCATTTTAATTAACAACAATTTGCTGTCCAACCCACCCTTAAATCCGGGTAACAATGCCTTTAACGGCACCAATTCCTTTACAGGCAGCAATACGTTTTATAATGGCGATTTAGATGTTTACGCCATTGAAAACAACATTGCAATAGGCGACACACAAGTGGCCATTACCTTAACCACTGGTGCTTTGGACGATTTTGGTGTATTACGAGCCGATTTAATTATTTTAAACAATATTGTTACCGTCTTAAATAGTCAGTTACCAGATGCCACAGTTGAAATTAACACCTATAATGTGCCATGTGCCAGTCGTAATCTAGAGGTTAATTACACTATTTATAACAATAACGCCACCGATATTTTGCCTCCTGCAACACCCATTGCCTTTTACGCCAATAACACTTTAATTGCCCAAAGTGCCACCGAAAATACGATAGCTATAAATGGGTTTGAGACACAAAGTATAACCGTAAACATACCGGAAACCATTGCAGATAGTTTCACGCTACAAATACGCGTGGACGATACAGGTAACGGCACCGGCTTGGTTACAGAGTTAAATGAAGGGAACAATACTACCAACCTACCCATAACGCTTTTGGCGCCGCCAGAAGTTATTAGTTTAAACCCTCTAGAAAATTGCGACATTGGTTTTAATAGTGCCGTGTTTAACTTAACCGAACAGCTTCCGCATATACACGTTGAAAACATAGAATCAGTTGGCTTTTATGAAACGGCCACCGATTTATTTAATCTTGAAAACAACATTTTAATACCCGAATACTACAGAAATACGGCACCTTTACAAACCATTTATATCCGCGTTGACACGGAAACCTGTTTTAATTTCTATAAATTCGATTTAATTACTAAAAACTGCCCCCCTATTATACCACAAGTTTTTACACCCAATCAGGATGGTTTTAACGACTGGTTTCAAATAGAAGGCCTTTATGATATTTTTGAAAAGCACCAACTGCTTATTTATAACCGGTGGGGAACGCTTATTTTTGAAGGTCATAATAATTTGCCGTGGTACGGTAATAGCAACAAAGGTAGTTTACACCGGGGAAAAAGAGTTCCTGTGGGCACCTATTTTTACGTGCTTTATTTAAACGACGGGAACTACAAGCCTGTTAGCGGTTGGGTATATGTTACCTATTAAGAACTGTTAAATGTATCAAAAAATAATTGCATTTTGTCGACTAATTATGTCTTTCGTCTATAATTTTTCGTATATTTGTCTCGTTTTTAGATACCTACAAAATCCATTTGAACCCTACAAGAATGAAATATGCCCTATTTTTTACATGTCTGTTTTTAGCCAGCAACAGCTTTTCGCAACAGATTTCTATTGATGACAGCCTACCCGTTCAGCAACTAATTGAGGAGCGGCTTATTAGTGGTTGTGTAGAAATTTCAAATGTACAATCTGCCGTTAATGGTTCGGTAAACAATATAAACAGTTTTGGTTATTTTGAACGTGGTAATTCGGCATTCCCGTTTCAAAATGGTATTCTGTTATCCACAGGCGCTGCTGTATCGGCAGGTAATACCACAAACAGCAATCCTTTAAATGACGGTGATTTAAACTGGGGAACAGACAACGATTTAGAAACTATCTTGGGTATTACAAACACGCTAAACGCCACGACTATCGAATTCGATTTTATTTCCGTTTCCAACCAAATTCAATTTAATTATATTTTGGCTTCCGAGGAATATTTTGATAATTACCCATGTATCTATTCTGACGGATTTGCCTTTTTAATTAGAGAAGCTGGCTCCACCGATCCTTATGTAAATATAGCGGTAGTTCCTGGAACAAACGTGCCGGTAAATACCAGCACTATTCATCCAGAAATTTTGGGGTTTTGTCCCGCAGACAACGAAGCATATTTTGAAGGATACAGTTTAGGAGATACTAATTTTAATGGACGAACAACCGTACTTACGGCAGCTGCTACTATTCAACCTAATGTGCCGTATCAAATTAAACTTATAATTGCGGACCAAACAGATCAAAATTTCGATTCGGCTGTTTTTATTGAAGGTAATAGCTTTAATGCATCTGTAGATTTGGGTCCAGATGTGACAACCTGTGCAGATAATCTGATATTAGATGGCGATATACAAAACCCTTTAGCCACTTATGTATGGTTGGATAATAACGCTCCTATTCCGGGTGAAACCAGTCCTACATTAACCGTTACCGAATCCGGAACGTACACTGTTTCGGTTAGCATTCCGCTAAATAACACTATTTGTACTATTGAGGATACAATTAATGTAACCCTAAACTCCGAACAGGCCGCTGAAGCTATTCCCGATTTTGAGGTCTGCGACGACCCCACTAACGACGGAATCTACACCGTAGATGTATCTGTAATGGACGCCGCTGTTCTTGCCGCTGTACCCCCTGGCAATTACACTATTTCTTACCATTTTAACAGTACCAACGCCCAAGACGGTAGTTTTCCTATTACTGCGCCATTTCAAAATTCCAGTAACCCCCAAACCATATTTGTACGCATTTTGGACATTAATACTGGCTGCCTAGCATTTGGCTCCTTTAATATTTTAGTTAATCCAGTTCCAAACATTACGCCACCAGACCCACTAGAAGTTTGCGACGATGGTAACGGCGATGGCATGACACAAATTGATTTGTCTGCTAATAATAACACCATTACCGGCGGTAATCCCGACTATACTGTAAGTTATCATTTTAATCAAACAGATGCAGACACGGGAGCAAATCCTATAGAAATGCCTTACACCAATAGCTCTCAAACAGATACTGTTTTTATTCGGGTTGTTAATGCGCTTACAGGCTGTGTAACTACCACCACGCAAGAAATAACGGTTTTGGAAGGTCCGCAAATTAATAACGAAACCCAAGTTATAGACGCTTGCGAACAGGATGAAGATGGTTTTGAAACCTTCGACTTATCCAGTGTTATTTCAGATGTCTTAAATAGCTTAAACAATGTAACTACAAGCTTTCACATCACCTATGAAGATGCGCAAACTGGGGCCAACCCCATTGAAGATATTACCAACTATACCAACACAACGCCACAACTTCAGGTTGTTTACATACGTGTGGTAGATAATCTTACCGGCTGCCCAGCTATTGCCAGTATCGAGTTGCATGCTAATTTTCTAACAAATAGCACCAATATTAGAGATTTTGCGGTGTGCGATGACGAATCCAATGACGGCATTGCAGATTTTAATTTGGAAAACATAGCTACCACCATTTCCAATGGATTAGAAGACACCACGGTAACATTTTTCGAAAACGAAACAGACCAGTTAAATAATGAAAATGCTCTGGATGCAAGCATTCTTTACCAAGTTACTAATGCGCCCCAAACGTTATATGTAACCGTTGCAAATTTAGATTGTAGTATTAATTCTGAAATTGCATTACTCATAGACCCCGCTACTATACTAAATCCGTTGCCAGCCACCACATATTGCGATACGGATACAGATACCTTTGCCTCCATTGACATGTCCAGCTTTAACAGCTTTGTTTCTGGAAGTATCCCAAATGCCACGGTAAGCTATTTTGAAACAGAACAAAATGCATTAGATAATACAAATCCATTACCACCATTTTACAACAACACCAGTAACCCGGTTACTGTATTTGTGCGCGTTACCAACAGCGTTACCGGTTGTTTTGATGTTGAAAACCTAGAAATACTTGTACTACCAGCTCCAGAAACAAACCAGCCAACTAACGCCATTATTTGCGACGACGACCAAGATGGTATGACACGCCTTAATTTAGAATCCAAAATATCTGAAATTGTTAGTAACACCACCGATTTAAACCTATCATTTTACAACAGCTTGGCAGACGCCGAGAACGACACGAACCCAATAAACAATACCACCAATTACAACAGTGGTACAGAAACCATATTTATCCGTATTGAACGTATAAGCACGGGCTGTTTTAGTGTTGAAAGTTTTGATGTTATTGTAAATACCTTACCCGTATTTACAAGTATTTCAGACTTTAATGATTGCGAAACAGATGGCAATCAAATTGGCGCTTTTATTTTTCAAGATAAAGATGCCGAAATTTTAAATAATCAGGTTGGCAAACGCGTGCTTTACTTTGAGACACCAGAAGATGCCTTAAACCGTACCAATAGTATAGATAAAACAAGTGTGTATGAAAACACTTCAAACCCACAACGCATTCATGTAAGGGTAGAAAATATTACCGATACAGCCTGCTTTGGTGTTAGTAGCTTTTTAATAGAGGTAGGTTCCTTACCTATTTTTACACCTCCAACCGATACCTTTTTATGTGACGATATTTCCAACGATGGCCAAGAAACATTCAACCTCACTGCCATCCAAGACCAAATGAGTTTAAATAGTCCGGAAAACCTAACAATTACTTTTTACGATAGTCTAGAAAATGCCACCAATGCTATAAACGCACTGCCTTTAAATTATACCAACCAAAACAATCCGCAACAAATTTACACCCGAATTGAAAATGGGACATTTTGTTATGGTATTGCAGAATTTGGGCTAAATGTTATTCAGGTACCACGCGTTAACCAGGCATCGGAAATGGTACAATGCGACTCGGATAACGATGGGTCTACCAGTTTCAATTTAACCGTTGCAGAGTTAGAAGTGCTTAATATCAGGCAAAACGATATTTTGGTAACCTACCACGAAAACATAGCCGATTTAGAGGCCAACACAAACAATATACCCAATCCAGAGGCTTACAATAATATTGAAAATCCGCAAACTGTTTATATCCGTGTTACCAATACCGTATCGGCTTGTTATGTTAGTGTCCCATTAAACTTACGTGTTAATGTACCACCCACTATTAACCCTATTAACGCGTATCCAGTATGCGAGACACCCAACAATACCGTTAATTTGTTAGACACTTATGAAACTTTTATTGGCAACCAACCCAATGTAAACCTCAACTTTTTCGCCACCGAAACCGATGCTCAAAACAACGAAAATGCTTTAAACACCACTTATAATTACAGTTCCAATAGCGATATTATTTATATTCGGGCCGAGAATACCCAAACAGGATGTTTTGCTACTAGTTCATTTGTGTTAACAGTTAATCAAAACCCAATAGCAAATACACCACCAAATATGGAGGCTTGTGATACGGATTTTGATGGGATGCTTATTTTCGATTTATCGCAACAAACAAGATCTATTTTAGGTAGTCAGAATGCTGCTAATTTTACCGTATCATATTTTGAATTAGAGATTGAAGCCTTGGAAAACAACAATCCTATTGCCAACTTAAATTACAATGCGTTTAACGAGCAAACCATTTATGTACGGGTTCAAAATAATGCAACTGGCTGCTTTAGTACCACTAGTTTCTTAACCCTAGTGCAACGCAAGCCTTTTGTTCAAATTCCAGATCAAACGGTATGTTTAGATAATTTGCCGCTTGTAGTAAGTGCCGATACTGGCTTTGAAACAGATACCTACTTATGGTCCACAGGTGCCAGAACATCAGAAATTGAAATCACAGAAATTGGCATGTACTCTGTAACCGTAACAACCGATTATGGTTGCACAACTACAGCTACCTTTAACGTTATTGAGTCCGAACAGGCTACCATAGAATTTACAGAAACAGTAGATTTTTCCGATCCCAACAATATTACAGTTACCATAAGCGGTATTGGCAATTACCTGTATATTTTAGACAATGGCGTACCACAGCAATCCAACATTTTTTACAACGTTTCTTTAGGGCCACATACCATAGAGGTAATCGACTTAAATGGTTGTGCATCTGCTATTAAGGAATTGGTTATTATTGATGCCCCACGCTTTTTCACGCCAAACCAAGATGGCCAAAATGACACGTGGCATATTACAGGCGTAGACCAAATACCGGGCACTATTGTTTATATTTTTAACCGATATGGCAAACTGCTTACAACGTTAAATCACACCTCCGTTGGTTGGGATGGTACCTACAAGGGACAAAACATGCCTACAGATGACTACTGGTTTTTAGCGCAAGTAAAAAAAGGCGATATCGCTTTTGAAGTAAAACGCAATTTTACCCTAAAACGCTAATAAAGGATTTAACATAAACTTATCATAAAAGCAACAAGCGCTGTGAATTAATAACAATTCTTATTCCGTATCTTTGCAGCCCAATTGCAAAAAATGAAACCGATATTTTTTATACTTTTCTGTCTATTTACATCCCTGACTTGGGCACAAAACGTAGAAGTTGATGCGCGTTTGTACACACCACAGGAACTTATTGAAGAGGTATTAATTGACAGCGAATGTATTTCAAACGTTGTTGTAACGAATGCCGTTAGCGGAGATTTTAATGGCAACGATTTAAGCTACGGCTATTTTGAGGCGAATAATGCTTCTTTTCCATTTCAAAATGGCATTGTACTCTCAACTGGACGGCTAGCCAATACAGCAGGTCCAAATACCACTTTAAGCGATGATGACGCACCCAATTGGAACGGAGATAGCGATTTAGAAACTGTCCTAAACGAAACCAATACTTTAAACGCTACCATTCTAGAGTTTGAATTTGAAGCCATAGCAGACCAAATTAGTTTCCGATATATTTTTGCTTCAGAAGAGTATCAAGAAGGGAATGCCAATACTTGTCAGTATTCCGATTTATTTGGCTTTTTAATCCGCCCCGTAAACCAATCGTCTTACACCAATATTGCTGTTGTTCCTAACACCAATACACCCATAAAAGTTACCACCGTTCACCCGGGAATACCAAATAGTTGCGCACCTATAAACCCACGTTATTTTGGTAGCTGGAACGGCCCAGAAGCACCTATAAATTTTAATGGCCAAACCGATATTTTAACAGCAGTGGCTAACGTCGTTCCCAACACACGCTACCATGTAAAATTAGTTATTGCAGACGAACAAAATTACCGCTACGATTCGGCTGTTTATCTTGAGGCGGGAAGTTTTCAATTACGCTCCAATTTGGGTCGCGACCTTTTAATTGCGGATAACTCGGCACTTTGCACCGACCAAACCATTGAGCTAAACGCCTTTCAGCCCGGAAACAATACCTACAGATGGTTTCGAAATGGACTTGAAATTACTAACGAATCAGGTCCTACCTACACGGTAACAGAGGCGGGTACCTATGAAGTTGAGGTAATTATAGACGGCAGGTGTTTAAGTACAGGCCAAGTTACCATAGAATACGACACAAATCCCGTAGTAAGTAATACCACTTTGGTGGCATGCGACTGGGATTTAAACGGACGCACTACCTATAATTTATTTGATGCCGAACCAGCTATTGTAAACGGTAACACCCAATTGGATGTTAATAGTTTTTATGAAACCTTTTCTGGAGCAGAACAAGGCGGCGCAGACCGTATTGCAAATCCAACAAACTACATTAGCTCGGGAGCTTTACAACCTGTTTATGCACGTGTAAATAATGCTAATGGCTGCGTTTCTGTGGCGGAAGTGACATTAGATATTGCCGATAACATTATTGATTTAGCATCTTTTTCAACCTGCGATACCGATAACGATGGCGTAGAAACTTTTTCTATTTCAGAATTAGAGGCTCATGTATTAGCGCACCCCGATGTGCCCAATTCGGCTTTCGTTTCCTTTTACCCGACCCAAAATGATTTGGAAAATCAGCAAAACGAAATTTTAGGAAGTTATAGCAACACCACCAGCCCTAATCTAGATGTATTATACCTTCAAATTACAAATAATAATCAGTGTTTTGCTTTTACTTCGCTTACTTTAAATATTTCTAAAAAACCGGAACTACCTAGCGATGAAACCGTTTTTTATTGTTTAAACAAGGCGCCTTTACCTTTATCTCTTTCGGCGGGACTTACAGATAATCTGCCAAATAATTATTCGTACCAGTGGTTTTTTAACGGAGCCGATTTAATGCAAAATACTTCTCTAATTCAAATTAATAACATAGGTACTTACACGGTAACCGTTACAAATACAGCAGGTTGTGCAAGTACAAGAATTATTAGCGTTTTACCATCCAACCTGCCAACAATTGAGGATATTGCTATAATGGATGCCTCATCAAATAATAGTGTTACAATAACAGTTTCGGGCGATGGTACCTATGAATATGCTTTAGATTTTGGAACCTTTCAAAACAGCCCTACCTTTTACAATGTTTCGGCCGGCCTGCACAGCATTACGGTAAATGATGTAAACGGCTGTGGCTTTGTTTCCAAAGAAATATCTGTTTTAGGTTTTCCAAAATTTTTCACACCAAATGGCGATGGCATGAATGATATGTGGAGGCCCATAGGTTTAAATCCGAGAACGGCACAAATGCAAATTGCTATTTTTAATAGGTATGGCAAACTTATAAAACAGCTTAACAGGGCCAACGCTGCATGGAATGGCACTTACGAAGGTCAGCTTTTAGGGGCAGACGATTATTGGTTCCGGGCTACACTTCCTAACGGAAAAATTTATACCGGGCATTTCTCATTAGTGCGCTAAACCCTTGTCTATATATTTTTCAAGTCTCTAAATATTTGCTACTTTTGATGGCTATTTCCACTACCATGAAGCCTTTACAATTTATTACCATTCTTATTTTTTTCGCAGTTAGTAACATGTTCAGTTTTACTGCTGGCAGTTTACATAATCCAGATGTAAACACCACTTTTTCCAATCCGTGTCCGGCACCCGAAATAACTTCATTTTATCCTTTAACAGGTGGGGAAAACACCATGGTTACCATTTACGGCAACAACTTTACCAACGCGGCAACTGTAGCTTTCAATGGTATACCAAATGGCTTCAATATTATTAGTGATACTGAAATTACGGCTTGGGCCGTATCTGGCACAAATGATAGCGCCACTATTTCTGTAACCAGTTCTGGCGGTTGTACGGGAAATTCAGCAACTGAATTTGGCTTTATAAAATCGGAGTGTACCGATAGCGATATCTACATATCTGAAGTGTACGATGCAGAAACAGGAAGCTATGCGGTTATAGAACTTTTTAACCCAACAACTAATACCATAACTCTGGACAACATGTACTTAATAGAACGCTATGGCGATATTGGCAATGCAACGCCCAGTCAAACCTATACTATTACCGGTACTATTGCCTCGTTAGATACGTATATTATTTTGTTAGGTAATGGCGCTATATGCTCGGGTTTAACAGCAGATTTTACAGTAGACACGGGAATTAACGATAACGACGAATTTAAGTTATTAAAAAATGGAACCGTAATAGATGTTGTTGAAGCCCCAAATGAACGTGGTTACAGCATTATTAGAAACCCCGATGCCATAGCTCCCAACAACACATACACACCTTCGGATTGGACTATAAATTTAAATGAAACATGTTCCAATTTAGGCACGCATACAGCAGACCCAATTACAAATAATCCGCCGTCCTATGTGCAACCAAACTGGCAATATACCTGCGAGAATGGTGATGCTGAATTTGCTATTTCTATAGCTACAGGGACATACACCTACCAATGGAAAATGTTAGATATTTCGGGAAACTGGGTAAATGTTGTTAATGACGCTCAACATTCTGGTGCACAAACTGATACGCTAACCTTAAATAATGTACCAGGGAGCTTTAATAACAATCAGTATTATTGCGAAATTTCATCAAGTAATTGCACCTACCTTACAGATGTTACAATTTTGTTCGTTTCTACGGTAGATACCATGCAAGATCAAGAGGTTTGTACAGATTACACCTTGCCACCATTAACAAACGGTAATTATTTTACAGGAACTAACGGAACGGGAACACCGCTTTTTGCTGGGAATATTATAACAAGCACCCAGACTATTTATATTTATAACGAGTCCGGCACCGCGCCTAACATCTGCTTTAACGAATCTAGTTTTACGGTTAGCGTTTTAGGCACGCCTCCTGTTGATGTTTTGGCCAATCAAACAGTTTGTACCGAATATATTTTACCCGTGTTAACCCATGGTAATTACTATACAGCACCCAACGGAGCTGGCACGCAATTAAACCCTGGTCAGGTTATTCAATCCACACAAACCATTTTTATTTATAATATCATTGGTACGCCACCCAATACCTGTTTTAACGAAAGTAGTTTTACGGTTACCATTATTGGAGCGCCTTTGGTAGATACCATACAAGACCAAGAAGTTTGTACAGATTACACCTTGCCACCATTAACAAACGGTAATTATTTTACAGGAACTAACGGAACGGGAACGCCGCTTTTTGCTGGGAATATTATAACCAATACGCAAACTATTTATATTTATAACGAGTCCGGCACCGCGCCTAACACCTGCTCTAACGAATCTAGTTTTACGGTTAGCGTTTTAGGCACGCCTCCTGTTGATGTTTTGGCCAATCAAACAGTTTGTACCGAATATATTTTACCCGTGTTAACCCATGGTAATTACTATACAGCACCCAACGGAGCTGGCACGCAATTAAACCCTGGTCAGGTTATTCAATCCACACAAACCATTTTTATTTATAATATCATTGGTACGCCACCCAATACCTGTTTTAACGAAAGTAGTTTTACTATCACCATTATTGGAGCGCCTTTGGTAGATACCATACAAGATCAGGAAGTTTGTACAGATTACACCTTGCCAGCATTAACAAACGGTAATTA
>NZ_JBHULS010000001.1:0-140816 GCF_042684585.1 Bizionia sediminis | reverse complement strand
CTAACGGAACGGGAACGCCGCTTTTTGCTGGGAATATTATAACAAGCACGCAGACAATTTATATTTATAACGAATCTGGCACCACACCTAACACCTGCTCTAACGAATCTAGTTTTACGGTTAGCGTTTATCCTGCTATAAATTTCACGCTAACCGAAAACAATATTTCAATAAATGGCGATACCGTAACGGTTACTATGGCAAACACAGCAATTACTTATGAGTATGCGCTAGATACTGGCAGTTTCCAGTTAGGCAATATATTTAGCGGCTTAACGCCTGGAACGCATATTTTATATGTGCAAGACGAAAATGGCTGCGTCATAAAATCTGTTATGTTTGAAATTGAAGGACCTGAATCCATAATAATCCCTTTATTTTTTACACCTAACGGCGATGGACAAAACGATATCTGGCAAGTAACAGACCCAAAAAACAGCATTCAAAGCATCGTTATTTTCGATAGGTATGGAAAACTTTTAAAGCAACTAGCGGTTCGATCTAAAATGTGGGACGGTTTTTACAACGGTAACCTCATGCCTTCAAATGATTATTGGTACTTGATAACCTTAAAATCTGGAGAACAACGCACAGGTCATTTTACCTTAAAGCGCTAGATTTTACGTATTTTTGTAATGCCTTTTCGGCAGCTGCTAGGTTCTTTTTTGGCAGCACTGTTTCAAGGCAAGGGCTTGGGCTGTTTCAAGCTTCAGAAGTCTAAAAATTATACCGTATTAGTAACAAGAAGCTATCATGAAATTCAAAATAAAATCCGATTTCAAACCTACAGGCGACCAGCCGCAAGCCATTAAAAAACTGGCAATAGGTATTCAATCTAATGAAAAATACCAAACATTACTTGGTGTTACAGGATCGGGTAAAACCTTTACTGTTGCCAATGTTATTCAGGATGTGCAGAAACCCACATTAGTATTGGCACACAATAAAACGCTAGCAGCCCAACTATACTCGGAGTTTAAACAGTTTTTCCCTGAAAATGCTGTAGAATATTTTGTGTCCTATTACGATTACTACCAACCAGAAGCCTATATTCCCGTTACAGGAACTTACATAGAAAAGGATTTATCCATAAACGAGGAAATAGAAAAAATGCGTTTAAGTACCACCTCCTCTTTATTATCTGGTAGGCGCGATGTTATTGTAATTGCCTCCGTGTCCTGTTTATATGGTATTGGAAATCCTGTAGAGTTTCAGAAAAATGTTATTTCAATTCAACGAGACGACGTCCTTTCCCGAACAAAATTATTGCACCGCTTGGTACAAAGTTTATATTCCAGAACAGAGGACGAATTTAAACACGGAAATTTTAGAATAAAAGGCGATACGGTAGATGTATTTCCTAGTTATGATGACCACGCATTTCGCATTCATTTTTTTGGAGATGAAATTGAAGAAATTGAAGCATTTAACGTGCAAACCAATGAGGTTATAGAAAAATACGACCGCCTAAATATATATCCTGCTAATATGTTTGTTACCTCGCCAGATGTGCTTCAAGGTGCTATTAAAAACATACAAGACGATTTAGTAAAACAATACGACTATTTTACCGAAATTGGCAAACATTTGGAAGCTAAACGGCTAAAAGAGCGCACGGAATTCGATTTAGAAATGATTCGCGAACTGGGTTACTGCTCGGGTATTGAAAACTATTCGCGCTATCTAGATGGCAGACAACCTGGCACCAGACCATTCTGCTTGCTAGACTATTTTCCAGACGATTATTTAATGGTTGTAGATGAGAGCCATGTAACCATTTCGCAGGTGCACGCTATGTACGGCGGAGACCGCAGCCGAAAAGAAAATTTGGTAGAATACGGTTTCCGATTGCCAGCGGCTATGGATAACAGACCACTAAAATTTGAAGAGTTTGAAGCCCTACAAAACCAAGTTATTTATGTGAGTGCTACACCAGCCGACTATGAAATGGAAAAAACAGACGGTGTTTACGTGGAGCAAATAATTAGGCCCACCGGTTTATTGGATCCTATTATTGAAGTAAGACCAAGTTTAAATCAGATTGATGATTTAATTGAAGAAATTCAAATCCGTGTTGAAAAAGACGAACGCACCTTGGTAACAACCCTAACCAAACGGATGGCCGAAGAGTTAACTAAATACCTAGACCGCATTCAAATAAGGTGCCGTTATATACATAGCGATGTGGATACTTTAGAGCGCGTAGAAATCATGCAAGATTTACGAAAAGGCTTATTTGATGTTTTGGTTGGTGTTAATTTACTTCGTGAAGGACTGGATTTACCCGAAGTATCTTTAGTAGCTATTTTAGACGCAGATAAAGAAGGCTTTTTGCGTAGCACCCGATCCTTGACACAAACGGTGGGGCGCGCCGCCAGAAATTTAAATGGAAAGGCCATTATGTATGCCGATAAAATTACCAAAAGCATGCAAAAAACCATAGACGAAACCGAGTACAGACGGGAAAAGCAAATTGCTTACAACACCAAACACAACCTTAAACCAAAAGCCTTAAACAAAAGTTTGGATAATGCCTTAACGCAAAATTCGGTAAGTACCTACAGTTATGAACTTGAAGCTGCCAAAGCGGCAGAACCGGAAAGTGCCTATTTAAACAAATCTGAATTAGAAAAGAAAATACGCGAAAACCGAAAACAAATGGAGCAGGCAGCCAAGGAATTAGATTTTATGCAAGCCGCTAAATTTAGAGATTTAATAAAGGGGTATCAAGAAAAACTAGAAGCGCTTAAAAGTTAATTATAAATAGGCTTTACATGGTAACAACTTGGTTGTTTAATTATATTGCAATTTAAAAATATCAATTAAAACGCCAGTTGGTACTAACCTATTCGGGAAATTTTCCATTAAGAACAGTACTTTGTTAATGGACTCAAAATTTAATCCCATACGCAGGCCATAGTTATAAAGCTTTACCTTTACTTTAGCTGAAGGCGTTCCATTAATATTCATTAATAATATCAATCTATGAAACTGAACAATGCGTTCGCTATGTGTTTTTAAATGAATATAATTAACCGGATGTTCAATAAGGTAGTCAAAATCTTCGCGAGAAATTTCTAACTGTCTGGAAACAGCTAAAAGGAAGTTATACTCAACCGATTTTATATGATTATCGTGTTTGGCAAAGGCAATCATTTCAGAGAGTAGACTCAATTTTTCAACACGGTTTATCATTCTATAGCTGGTTCCTGTTTGTTTCTAAAGATACGCATGAACACCATTTAATAATCCGTGATAAATTGTAACTTGTCGAAAAAAATAACACATTTAAACGATTATAAGCTCATTTTATCTGTATAAATTTTATAAAACACTGTTTTTATGCTAATTATATAAAATAAACAATAAAACGGTTAAACGCTAAAAACCTTATTTTACATAACATTAAACCAATTTATATTAAGAAATACCATGACCAATAATGACATTTTTAAAAAATTGCGTGTGGCCTTGCAACTTCGCGACGACGACATCATTAAAATTCTAGAACTGGTAGATTTTAGAATTACAAAAAGTGAATTAGGTGCCTTTTTCAGAAAAGAGGACCATCCAAAATATATGGAGTGTGGCGATCAAATTTTAAGAAACTTCCTAAACGGTTTGGTTATTCACTTACGTGGCCCAAAACTTGAAAAAAAGCCAAAATTAAAAGGCAAAGTCCCTCTGGACAAAACACCCAAAAACACCAAAGATGCGCCAAACAAGAATTAAAGTTGTTTGGCACCACAACCTTTAAGCTAGTGCTAACTAGTAAAAACAAAAAACTCTCCGAAACGGAGAGTTTTTTTATCTACAAAATTAATTTGTTTTATTATGAAAGTACTTCATGCACCTTATCTGCGGCTTCTTGGAATTCAGTGGCACTTAAAACAGCTAAACCAGAATTGTCAATAAGTTCTTTGGCTACATCGGCATTAGTACCTTGTAAACGTACAATAATAGGCACTTGAATATTACCCATGTTTTTGTAGGCATCAATAACACCCTGCGCAACACGATCGCAACGAACAATACCACCAAAAATATTAATTAGAATGGCTTTTACGTTTGGATCTCTTAAAATTAGTTCAAAGGCTAATTCCACACGCGCAGCATCAGCAGTACCTCCTACATCTAGGAAGTTTGCTGGCTCACCACCTGCTTGCTTAATAAGGTCCATAGTTGCCATAGCTAGTCCAGCGCCATTTACCATACAACCCACGTTACCGTCTAGGTCTACGTAGTTTAAGCCAGCTTCTTTGGCTTCTACCTCTACTGGGTTTTCCTCGCGTAAATCACGTAATGTAGCATAGTCCTTATGACGGAATAATGCATTTTCATCCATGGTTACTTTCGCATCCACAGCCATAATTTTATCATCGCTGGTTTTTAAAACCGGATTGATTTCAAATAAAGACGAATCGGATTTGTCGTAAGCCGTATATAAGGCTGTTACAAATTTTGTCATTTCTTTAAAGGCCGTACCAGACAAGCCTAAATTGAATGCAATTTTGCGCGCTTGAAAAGGCATTATGCCCACTGCTGGATCAATTTCTTCTGTAAAAATTAAATGCGGTGTTTCTTCGGCTACTGTTTCAATATCCATACCACCTTCCGTAGAATACATAATCATATTACGACCTGTTGCACGGTTTAATAACACAGACATATAGTATTCCTCTGGCTCACTATCGCCTGGGTAATACACATCTTCGGCAACTAAAACTTGATGCACACGCTTACCTTCTGCAGATGTTTGCGGTGTTACTAAATCCATTCCAATAATTTCGCCAGCAATACGCTCTACTTCTTGCAGGTTTTTGGCTAATTTCACACCACCACCTTTTCCACGTCCACCAGCATGAACTTGGGCTTTAATTACGTGCCATCCTGTACCAGTATCTTCGGTTAGTTTTTTGGCCGCTTCAACCGCTTCTTGAGCATTTTGGGCAACAATACCACGTTGGATACGTACACCAAAACTACTTAACATTTCTTTTCCTTGATATTCGTGTAAATTCATTTTATAACTTGGTTTGGAGTTTTCTCACTAAGAGAAAGTCGTTTAATTTTAGTTGCACAAAAGTAAGCAACCTCGCGGTTTTAACCAATAAAATTTAAAAGTTGTTTTAGCCGCTACTTAAAATTTTATTTCTTCAAAAACTTTTGAGTAAAAATACCATTTTCCGTTTGTACATAAACCACATACATACCGCCAGCCAAATGTGGCAAACCAATAGTGTTTAAAGGCCCTGATGTTTCGGCAACCTTACGCCCGTGCATATCGCATACGCGAATAGATTTTATAGGATTTTGGTATTTATTTTTAAGGGTTAAAACCTCTGAAACAGGGTTTGGCACAACCTGAAAAGCATCAGCCACATCTTGGTTAATAACCTCTTGAGACAGCGGATTACTTAAAAAGCTTTCGTATGTAGAAATAGTTTCATTCACATTCACTAAATCAAAAACCACAGTTGCTGTATTCGATCTAAAAATAAGATTACCCGAAGCGTTATCGTAATAGTAATACGAAGTTTGGGTGACAGTCCCTTCAAAAATTACGACTGTAAGTGTTAAATTTTGGACCACTTTTAGCCTTGTTACGTTGCCAGTATAAGCGCCTTGACCTACATTGTTTGTAGTAAGCGTTCCGTGTGCATCCACCGTGGTTACAATGGTTCCAACAAAAGATCCGGAGGCATCCGGACTTGAAAATGTGCCACCAACGGCATCCGTAACTTGATTTTGATACATGAGCGGAAATGTTCCTAAAAAGGCATTATCGCTGTTGTAATTTAAAATAATGTCACCTGCAGAAACCCCTGTAAAATAAAAGTTATCGGCTTCGTTTTTAGCAAAAATAGTGTTCACATTGTCCGACCCTGTAGTTGTAATTGACAATACATTAGTTGTACCTGGATAAGTTTGTAATTGCTGACTGGTAGGTGCCGCATAGGTATCCGTATTAACGCCAAGAGGTGTTAAATTTGTAAAATCCCAAACCATGTTTGCTCCCGCCGTTGTTTGATCCAGCCCTCCCGTAGGCTCAACCAAGGCATATTGCGACATAGGCAGGCTGAAAAAATTAGTAATGGGTGCTTGCGCAAAACTAAAGGTAGTAATTAGTGTTAAAATGGCTTGTAATGTTGTTTTCATAATCGAGCGGTTTTATTAATAGCTTCGGAAAGGTAATAAACCAAAAAAACAACAGCGAGTTAAAACCGTTAAAAACCTATTTTAATAGTTAAAAAACACTTTACGTTATCTGTTAAAATACAAAGTCTGCAAGGTCCAATTACTTAAACCTAGCAGCTGCAAGCTAAATACCGTATTTGTCTATTAAATATATTAAACTCGCCATGGTTGCTGCTCCCAGCTCTAATTCGCGTTTGTTTACATGTTCAAATACGTCATTAGCGGCGTGGTGATGATCGAAGTAACGTTGCGAATCTGGTCTTAAACCAGCACACACGTTGGAATCTGTTTTTAGCGGTGCTACATCGGCGCCACTGAAACCTCTTTCGAAATAATGAATTAAATACGGTTTAAATAAGGGTTCCCATTTTGCCATTTTATCCATAAAAGCATCATCGCAATCGAACTGGAAGCCGCGTGGTGTAAAAGCTCCTGCATCACTTTCTAATGAAAAAATATGATTTTCATTTTTTTGTTTTGCTTCTTCCGCATATTTTTTAGCCCCCCGGAGACCGTTTTCTTCGTTCATGAATAACACCACACGCAGGGTGCGTTTTGGTTTTATACCTAATTCCTTAAACAAGCGTAGCACTTCCATAGACTGAGCACAACCGGCACCATCGTCGTGCGATCCGTCGCCTAAATCCCATGAATCTAAATGGCCACCAACAATAATATATTCGTTTGGAAATTCGCTACCTATTATCTCGCCAATAACGTTGAATGATTCCACATCTGCTAACTGTCGGCAGGTTTGATTAAAGAAAAATTTTAATGACGGATCCAACGCAAGCATAGCACTCAACTTTTCGGCATCGTTGGTACTAATTGCAGCGGATGGAATGCGTTGTGCATTGGGCAAGTTGCCGTAAGTCATGCTTCCCGTGTGCGGTAAATCGTCCATTCTTAATGTTAAAGACCTAACTATTACACCAACAGCCCCCAATTTTCCGGCCTCCATAGCACCGGCATACCGTTGGTCTACGCAACCACCATAAGCTTCGAATGTTTGAATAATATCGGGCTGCATGGGTCTGTTAAAAAACACAATTTTTCCAGCCACCTGTTCTTTACCTAAAGCCTGTAAGGACGCTATACCATCTACCTCCAAGACCGGCGCTTTTAAACCCCCAATTGGTGTTGCCACAGAGCCCCCAAGCGCACAAATATTAACCGTAGTTGTAACCCCAGAACCCGACTCTATGAAAGCATATTCCTTATTGCCTCTTACCCATTTTGGCACCATTACGGGTTGCAACCAAACCTTGTCTAAACCTAATTTTTCCAGCTCCTCTTTAGTATATTGCACCGCTTTTTCCGCATTTAAAGACCCCGACAAACGCCCGCCAATTTGATTAGACAAATAGTCCAACCACTCATAACTTTTCCCTTTGGTTAGTGAGGCACTGTAAATAGATTTAAAAACTTGGGCATCTGTTTGGGCAAAGCCGCTGAAGGACAGGAGCATGGCCAGAGTAAGTGCAAGGTGTTTCATAATATTTTTTCTACATTAAATTAGTTCAACAGGTTTAATAAGGCCTGTTTGGTAGGTTTATTAGTCGTTTTCCAATTGATTTATATAAGCCGCCAAATTGTCTTTTATGGTCTCGTCCAGTTCAGGTTCCTTAATATCGTCGTACGTTTTTAAGGTGTCCAATAAAATTTTAGCCACAACGTACCGTGCGGTTGGTTTATGATCTGAAGGAATAATAAACCAAGGTGCATATGGTTTTGATGTTTTTGTAATTAAATCCTGATAACAAGCTTGATAATGTCCCCAAAGTTTGCGCTCTTCGAGATCGCTAGGCGAAAATTTCCATTGCTTATTTGGTTTGTGCAAGCGCCTTAAAAGTCTATTTTTTTGTTCGTCTTTGGAAATATTTAAAAAGAATTTAAAAATTAAGGTCCCGTTTTGCGAAATCGTTTTTTCAAAGTTATTAATCTCTTCAAAACGACGCTCCCAAAAATCGTGGTTTACATCTGCTAAAGTGGCCACATTTGGTAGATTTTCGTTTAAAATATACTCGGGATGAACACGTGTAATGAGGACGTTTTCATAATGCGTTCTGTTAAATACACTAAACTTACCACGCTCTGGCAAGGCCACATAATGCCGCCACAAATAATTATGTCGTAACTCTAGGGCTGTGGGGGTTTTAAAACTGTGTACAACAATACCACGAGCATTGAATTCTTTAAAAACTTCGCGAATTAAGCTATCTTTTCCTGCAGTATCCATTCCTTGAATACAAATTAAAACAGCGTATTTTCCATGGGCATACATGGCGTTTTGAATTTTAGCCAGCTTTTTACAGGCTTTTTTTAAGGTCTGTTCTATTTGAGCGTCATCGGCCTCTAGATTCAAATTGGTGGGGTGCTTTTGTAAGGGCACCGTTGGTTGTGCCTTAAAATCTTGTAAATGAATAGATTTTATAGAATTCATAGCCGTTTCTAGTTATATTTTTAAGATACCAACACCCATTATTGGGATGTTTAGCCACCAATATACGCATTTATAAAAAACCCCAAAAACCCGGCTTGTTGTATTTACAATGCAAAACACAGGCTATTTGGATGCAAATAAGTTTACATCCTGAACACTAATTTCCTTTTCACCTAAAATAATTAAACGCTCCACGACATTGCGCAATTCGCGTATATTTCCGGTCCAATCGTAGGCCTGTAATTTTTTTATAGCCTCTTTGGAAAACGTTTTCTGGGCCGTGCCGTGTTCCTGCGAAATCTTTTCAGAAAAATGCTCAATCAGTAGGGGTATATCTTCACGCCTATCGTTTAAGGACGGAACTTGAATTAAAATAACTGCTAGCCTGTGGTATAAATCCTCCCGAAAGCGTCCTTCTGCAATTTCAGTTTTTAAGTCCTTATTAGTTGCCGCAATAACGCGCACATCTACTTTTATATCTTTATCGTTGCCCACACGCTGAATTTTATTTTCTTGCAAGGCTCTTAAAACTTTTGCTTGGGCGGACAAACTCATATCGCCAATTTCATCTAAAAATAGTGTTCCACCATTTGCAGCTTCAAATTTTCCAGCTCGGTCTTTTACGGCGCTGGTAAAAGCGCCCTTTACATGCCCAAATAATTCGCTTTCTATCAGTTCGGCTGGTATTGCAGCGCAATTTACTTCCACTAAATTGCCTTTGGATCGCTCACTTTTTTGATGTAACCAGTGTGCCACCAACTCTTTACCAGTACCATTAGGTCCCGTTATAAGCACACGGGCATCAGTTGGTGCCACTTTTTCAATCATGTCCTTAATGTGCGCAATGGCATCGCTTTTGCCAATCATTTCGTAATTTTTGCTAACCTTCTTTTTCAGCATTTTATTTTCAACCACAAGCACTTTAGTATCCAGAGCAATGCGCACAGTGTTTAATAGTCTATTTAAATCTGGTGGTTTCGAAATATAGTCGAAAGCGCCTAAACGCATCGTATTTACAGCAGTATCCAAATCGCCATGACCTGAAATCATAACCATTGGAATTTCTGGTTTTAATTTTTTCACGGCCTGAAGCACTTCCACGCCATCCATTTTTGGCATTTTAATATCGCAGAATACCAAATCGAAATCTTCATTTTTTATTTTTTCGAGCCCTTCTAAACCATCGGCGGCTTCAGCAACTTGGTAGCTGTCGTTTTCTTCTGAAAGAATTTTAACAAGTACGCGCCTAATGGCTGCTTCATCTTCAATAACTAATATTTTTGACATACTTATGTAGTTTTTGGTTGTATAAGGTGAACATCCCTTTGCGGAAATGGTATGGATATATTGTGTTCTCGAAATAATCTATCTATTTCAAAACGAATATCGCTTTTTGGAAAAACGGCTTTAAAGCTATCTTTTACCGTAAAAATAACCTTAAAATTTAAGGAACTGTCTCCAAAATCGGTAAACAATACAACGGTTGATTCTTTTTCGAGTACCTCGGGATGTGAGTTAGCTGCCTGAATTAATAATGTTTTTACCAATTGTATATCGCTACCGTAAGCAACACCTATTGTAATATTTTCTCGTGTGGAAATATCGTTTTGTGTCCAGTTATACAAACTATTGGTTAGGTACAAGTGGTTGGGAATAACTAACACCCGATTATCGATGGTTACTGCACGTGTGGTTCTTAATTTTATCTCATCCACACGACCTACCTTGCCTTCTATTTCAATAATATCGCCAACGTGCAAGCTTTGATCGACCAGAATAAAAACGCCCGAGATAATATCTTGAAATAAGGTTTGCAGGGCTAAACCAATACCAATAAGCAAAGCTGCAGAAGCCGCAAAAATAGCTGTAACATTTACCCCAACTGAATCGAAAACAATTAAAATAACAATTAAGTAAATTAGCCATCTGCCAAAAGAGAATACGGTATTAAATTTGGCTTTATCTTCCTGTGGCAAGCGTTTGGCATACATACGCTTTACAAAATTTAACACCAAAGTAGTACCACCGTAAATAACAATTAACAAAAGTATGAGCCCAATGGTAACATTAATTGGATTTTTTTCGGAACCCAACTGAAAACCAATATTTAGAAAATCAATTATCCCGTCAATTATACGGCTATCGCCAACAACTTCTTCTAAATTATCTAAATGATTTTGCATAACTTATTTAGTATTTTATCCATTTTAAAATATCCTTGTAGCTGGCTTTTTTCCCATACATTAAAATACCAACCCGATAAATTTTGGCTGCAAACCAGACCGTAAACATAAAAGTACTGATTAAAATTAAAACCGAAACTATTTGCTGCCAAACAGGCACACCAAATGGAATACGCATAAGCATAACCACGGGCGAGGTTAATGGTATAAACGAAAATACAGTAGATACGGTGCCATGGGGATCTTCAATAACGGTAAAAAATCCGATATACACTGCCAAGATGAGCGGCATTAAAACTGGAAACAAAAATTGTTGCGTATCGGTTTCATTATCTACAGCAGCCCCAATGGCAGCGTAAAATGAACTGTACAACAAATAACCGCCAATAAAAAATACCAAAAACGCTGCTATTAAATTACCTAAAGGTAAATTAACAAAAGCCTGTAAAATAGCTGCTACCATATCTGCAGAAGCTTCTTGATTTGCCGACTGACTCATAATCTGCCCAGATGGAGTAGCTTGAACCAAATCGAGCCCCAATAAAGCGGATACACCCGATATTAAAATAGCGCCTAACAAAATCCATATAACAAATTGGGTTACACCAGCAAGCGAGGTACCAATTATTTTGCCTAACATTAATTGAATTGGCTTTACCGAAGAAATAATAATTTCGATAATACGACTTGTTTTTTCTTCTATTACCGAGCGCATAATCATATTCCCATAAATAATGATAAACATAAAAAGTAAATAACCAGCGGCTCCACCAAAAATAAGCTTTACCAAACTATCGGCTTTAGATGTTTTTTGACCAAGAAAACTCTCCTGACTTATAGTTACATTGGTTTTAGCCAATTCTATTTTAGCCACATCTACACCTTGGCTTTTAAGCTTTAAGTTGGTAAAATATGTTTCCAGCTGTTGCTCCAAATTACTAATTATGGATAAGGACGGTGTCTCTTCTGAATAGAATTTTATTTCAGGAATGCCAGCTTGAGAGCTTGTACTATTAGCCACATGCAACAAGCCATAGTAACTTTGTGTACTGGTAAGGGTTTTGGCTGTTTCCAGGCTTATATCTTCAAGCACAACAAACGCTACATTGGGGGTGTTTTGGATGGCTGGAGCCACTAACCCAGACGCATCTAAAACAGCTATATTACGCACCGCATTATTATTTAACTGCGATAAATAGGCCACAAGTGCAATAAGTCCAATCATAATAATGGGACTTAAAAATGTCATGATAACAAAGGATTTGTTGCGCACCTTGGTAAGGTATTCACGTTTTATAATAAGTGGTAAATGATTCATGATCTAGTTATTCTTAATAGCTTGGATGAAAATATCGTTTACGCTAGGTATGTGTTCCACAAAATGGGTTACCTGCCCTTTGGTAGTTAAAAAGTTTAATAAACTATTTGGTGTTTGGTGACTTTGCAGTTTAACAATGCGCTTAAAAGGACTGTCTAGCGTTACAAAATTACCAGGCGTTACGTCAAAGTTTGCTTCCAAAGCCCTGTCCACTTCCGTGTTATTGGTACCCCGCATGCCAATTTGAAACGTATTGGTTTTAAATTGGTTTTTTATATCGATTAATTTTCCGTCTAAAATTTTGTTAGATTTATGAATGAGTGCAATATAATCGCACATCTCTTCAACAGATTCCATACGGTGCGTTGAAAATATAACCGTAGCACCTGCATTGCGCAGACGCAGTATTTCATCTTTAATCACATTAGCATTAATAGGGTCGAAACCAGAAAAAGGCTCATCAAAAATAAGCAGTTTAGGCTCGTGTAATACGGTAACAATAAACTGTACTTTTTGTGCCATGCCTTTGGAAAGCTCTTGAATTTTTTTATGCCACCAATTACCAATATCAAACCTATCGAACCAATATAACAAGCGTTTTTTAGCCTCTGCTTTGCTCAAACCTTTTAATTGGGCCAAATAAAGCGCCTGTTCGCCAACTTTCATGGATTTATACAAACCACGTTCCTCTGGCAAATAGCCAATATCTTTAATATGATGTGTTTGTAGCGGCTCGTTATCTAGAATTACCTGTCCGGAATCGGGCATTGTAATTTGATTTATAATGCGAATAAGTGTTGTTTTTCCGGCGCCATTAGGCCCTAATAGTCCAAAAATACTCCCTTTAGGAACGGCAATAGACACGTTATTTAAAGCTTTATACTGCCCGTATTGTTTAGAAACCTGATGTGTTTCTAATAAGTTGTTCATACCTGATTATTACGTAAGTGAAATAGCTGTAAAGATATTAAATGCCTTAGGCTAACACTATAAAATAGATTTAAATTTTTTTTAAAATTGTTATAAAAACAAAACCCATCCTAAAACTTGCGCTAAAGGATGGGAAAAAATTGCTATGAAAAAGAAAAATTATTACTATTCTGCATAGTAATAAATCAAATATAGTAATTTTTCTGTAACTACGCTAAAAAGAAACGAATAACCTATTTCAAAAACAGAAAACAGGTATGTTTCTGATGGGATTACAGAATTTAGTCGTTAAGAAAACATGTCTTTTACTTTTTCAAAAAACGATTTATCGCCAACTTCTGGCTTTGGTTCAAAATGACTATCATCGCGCATGGATTCGAAAAACGCTCTTTGGTTTTTATCCAATGTTTTTGGTGTCCAAACATTTACATGCACCAATAAATCGCCTTTGCCGTAACCGTTTATAGACGGGATACCTTTGCCGCGTAGCCTTAAAATTTTACCAGATTGAACACCGGCCTCTATTTTAATGCGCACTTTTCCGGTTACGGTATCTATTTCTTTAGAAGTTCCTAAAACTGCATCTGGTAGGCTAATATACAAATCGTAGTGCAGGTTATCACCCTCGCGCTGCAAACTAGGATGATTTTCTTCTTCAATAGCCACTAGCAAGTCGCCAGAAATACCATTGCCTGGTGCCTCGTTGCCTTTTCCAGTAACCTTTAGCTGCATACCGTCTACCACGCCCGCAGGAATTTTAATAGATACGGTTTCCTCTTTAACCAGCATGCCTTGGGCATCGGCATCGTTAGGTTTTTTATCAATTGTTTGGCCAGCACCACCGCAGGTTGTACAAGTTGTAGCGGTTTGCATTCTTCCTAAAATGGTGTTGGTAACGCGCATTACCTGCCCTGCTCCGTTGCAGGTTTCGCAGGTTTTGTAGGTAGTACCTGGCGCTTGTACCTTACGCCTTACTTTAACTTTTTTCTCGACACCATTAGCTATTTCTTCCAATGTTAGTTTTACCCGAATACGCATATTGGTGCCCTTAACACGGCGTTGTCCGCCACCGCCAAAACCACCACTAAATCCGGAAAAACCGCCGCCGCCAAAAGCACCGCCAAAAATATCGCCAAACTGGCTAAATATGTCGTCCATATTCATGCCGCCACCGCCAAAACCGCCGTTACCATCAAAAGCTTGATGGCCATACTGGTCGTAGCGTGCCTTTTTGTCTGGATTACTTAAAACCTCGTACGCTTCGGCTGCTTCTTTAAATTTTGTTTCTGCTTCGGTATCATCTGGGTTTTTGTCTGGATGATATTTAATAGCCATTTTCCGGTATGCCTTTTTAATTTCGGCAGCCGTTGCATTTTTATCTATCCCTAAAACCTCGTAATAATCTCTTTTTGCCATATTTTATTGTCCTATAACTACTTTTGGAAATCTAATAATTTTGTCGCCCAGCTTGTATCCATTTTCTACCACATCCACAATTTTTCCTTTTAACGAGTCGTTAGGCGCTGGTATTTGCGTTACCGCTTCGTGTACATCTGGATTAAAGTCGTCGCCGGCTTTTAATTCTATTTGCTCCAAACCTTTATTATTAAGGGTGTTTCTTAATTTATTTTTAATAAGTTCCACACCTTTAAGTAAGTCTTTTTCTTGGGTTTTTGATATTTCGTTATAAGCCCTATCAAAATCATCCAAAATAGGAAGCAACGCAATCATTACGTCCTGATTAGCTGTTTTAAACAAGTCTATACGCTCTTTAGCGGTGCGCCTTTTGTAATTTTCAAACTCTGCAAACAAACGCATAAATTTATCTTTCTCTTGCGCAAGTGCTTCTGTAAGCTTTTCCTCCGGTGTTTGGTCGGTATTGGCATCAGAGGTTTCTTCTGTTGCTTCGGTTGTATCGGTTGTTTGATTTTCTAATAAATCATCTGTAGCCGTTTCGTTTTTATCTTTCTTACTCATTGGGATGCATATTTTAAATACAGTTTTTGAACGGCAAAAGTACTGCCATAATTGGAAAAATGACAGAATGTCATAAAATATTTTAATATTTTTTTAAAGCTTTTGTAATTCAAAAATACTACTTTTGACCTAAACACTAATTTAAATAAACTATTATGAAAACACGCTATGTATCAATACTTGCAATAGCATTTGCCCTAACTTTTTCAAGCTGTGGAGACAAGGCTAAAGAAGCCGAAACAACTGCTGCAGAAGCACCAGCAGCAGAAGAAACTGAAAATGCTGTTAATTATGCCGTAGACACTGAAGCATCTACCATTATGTGGAAAGGCTTTAAACCAACTGGCTCCCACACTGGAACCATTAAAATAGAAAACGGCGAATTTGCTATGGCAAACAATGCTATTGAAAGTGGTAAATTTACCATTGATATGGCTTCATTGTATGTTACCGATCTTCCGGAAGACTCTGAAGGTCATGGTAAACTATCTGGCCATTTAAAAAGTGCCGATTTCTTTGATGTTGAAATGTACCCAACTTCTACGTTTGAAGTAACTGAATTTAAAACTGAAAATGGCGCTACGCTTCTTTCTGGTAATTTAAAAATGAAAGATACTGAAAACAACGTAACTATACCAGTAATGGTAACTGAAACGGACAACATGGTAACTATTAAAAGTGAAGCGTTTACTATAGATCGTTCTAAATGGAATGTAAAATATGGTTCTAAATCATTTTTTGACGATTTAGGCGACAAGTTTATTAACGACGATATAGAATTACAACTGTCTATTACAGCGAACAAGCAATAAGCCTCGGCCCAAACACATTTAAAAAATCCGCTACATATGATTTATGTAGCGGATTTTTTGTTTTTAGACAAGAGCCCAATTAATAAGTTTGTATGTTTATTAAAGTAAATTCTGTAAAGCCGGCTTAATACAAACAAATTGAAACTGAAAACCAGCCTCTTCAATTTTTTTACTACTTACTCGTTGACTTTCAAATAACAGAATATGCATCTCTCCTAAAACCAATTTCATTGCCGATTTTGGAATATTTGGCAGAAATAGCGGTTTTTTTAACACGCTGGCAACTGCTTTGGTTAATTCGGTATTGGTGACTGGATTTGGTGCCACCGCATTGAACACGCCAGGCATTTTTTGTTCCATTACAAACATAAAAACTCGTGCTAAATCGGTTATATGGATCCAAGATTGCCATTGATTGCCACTACCAAAAGCGGCGCCTGCTCCAAATTTTACAGGTTTTACTATTTGTGGTAAAGCACCTTCTTTAGCATCTAATACCAAACCTATTCTAACTTTAGACACCAATACATTTAAGGATTTAAACTGATCTGTCATGGCCTCCCATTGTTCAACCACCTGCCCCAAAAAACTGGCAGACACACCAGGTGTATCCTCGTCGTAATAATTGGTTAAAGAGTCCGGATATATCCCAATGGCGCTAGCCGATATAACATGACTTACGGTGTGCGGATTGTTCTCCAAGGTTTGCTTCATTAAACGCAACGTGTTTAAGCGGCTATTTAAAATCGTATTTTTATAAGCGGCCGTCCACCTATTGGCAATTGTTGCACCAGCTAAATTAATAACCACCTCAACACCCTCCAAACAAGCCGTATCTATTTCATGATTGCTTGGATTCCAATAAAATCCTTTATAATTTTCTTTATTTTCAAGTTTATCTTTAGAGGTTGTTAAATAGTGAACCACTATATTTTGCTGATGACATTGCGCCACTATTGCCTTTCCAACTAAACCTGTTGCACCTGTAATTAATACCTTCATTTACAAATTTTTTATAAAGATAGGCATTGCAAAAGGAGTGATAATTCTTTTTAGAGAAGGTTTAACAGAATTAACGAAAGCTTAAGTTTTTAGTATCTTCACCGCCGTTAAATAGGTAAAGATGTTTTTAAAGATACCCGCGTAACCAGCTAAATTGAAGTGCAGAGTAAAAGTAATTATGAAAGCAACATAAATCTAGCTACTAGTTTTTCTGGCACGTAACATTTCTCGTTTTCCTGGCGGACCAGGTAAGCGCTCCACCGTAAAACCAACAGCCTGCATGGCACGCCTAACACTACCTTTGGCCGAATAGGTAACTAAAATACCATCTGGTTTTAAAGCCTGAAACATTTTTAAAAATATAGTCTCTGTCCATAATTCTGGTTGAACGCGTGGCCCAAAAGCATCGAAATAAATAAGATTAAACTGATTGATAACCGTAATATCCTGAAATTTTTTTTGCTGCTTCCGTAACTGAAAATTAGGACAAATAACTACCTCTTGCTCCCAAGGCGTATTGTGCATAGCATAATAAGGTGCTTGGGCCAGTTTGGGTGTGAGTAGGGCTGTGTAATTTAGTTGCTCTATTTCGTCCTTGGAAACTGGAAATGCTTCCACGGCAGTGTAACGCACATTGCTTTGATACTTTTTAGCTGCTAACAGCGTTAAAATGGCGTTTAAACCTGTACCAAAACCAATTTCAAGAATGGCTATTGGGTTAATTTTGGTATCGGCTTCAAGAATAGCTTGTAGGCCCTGTGTTATATAAACATGTTCCGCTTCTTGAATGGCACCATGAACCGAGTGGTATTGCTCCGCCCAGTCGGTTATTTGAATGGTTCGAGAGCCGTCGGCGGTTGTAATGATTTCCCGTTTCAAAAAACCTTATTTAATGTGTAGTTTTTTTATTCTGGAAATAGGTCCTGTGCATTCTGTTTGGTGGCATGCAATGCACAAATTTACAACATTGTTAAACCTACTAACTTGGGAGGTTTCTGCATCCGGATTGTAGAGCTCTTTTTGGGCTAGAATAAATAATTGGGAAAAACTTTGAAATGTTTCATTTCTGTATTTAAATTCCGATAATTCTGCTGTATGAATTTCTAAAAAATCCATCGGGAATTGACCAATATCCTCACCCGCTAATATCGCCTCTTTTACCGTTTCGTTGTGTGCATACATAGCATTCATAAGGTTTGCCATTTCAGAAGGTTGGTACATGTCGTAAACTATTTTTTCTGAATTTTCTATGGCAGCAGGTTGCTCCTGTTCGGCGTTCTGACAACTCATTACCAATAATAACAAGCCGAAACAGCTAGACATTATTTTCATTACTCTTCTATTAATAACACGCCATCTGCTTCAAATGAAAGTGTTCGTTTTGGTTCGGTAATGGCTGCTATTTCGTCGGTAGATTTTCCGGCATCTTCGGCGTAATGACGCAGTTCATCTACAGATACTTCCGTGATATACGCCTTACCGTTTATAATAACTTCTTTGTCTGCTATATTTTTTGGCATAAAAAAACCATAGTCTTTAAACTTCACCATCACTTCCTCATCATTCTCTAAATCCAATCGCATCCAACAGCCTTTGGCTTGACACACGCTATTTACTTTAGCCATAACCTTTGTTTTAAGCGTATCGCCAGGTTTCATATTCTGGTACTGCAAACTTATTTCTGCAGCGCTCAAAGCACTATCGGCTTTAATTTCTTCACCAAAAGGCACATAAACAATATTGCTTGCATCAGATACTTCTACCGCTTGCGATTTTTCGCTGTTGTTGCAGGATACCATAAAAAGTAAAATTGATGCCGCAAAGAGTATATTTTTCATTTTCTTGGGTTTATAAATTACTGTCAAAAGTACAATTTTTTTTAAGACAAGTTTAATTTTTTATCAGCGTAAAAATGAGTATTTTCGCAAAACATTAAAATGAATACACATGACGGATCAAAAGTACTCGGAACTAGCCATAGAAAAAATAGCAAAAACAAAAATTAACGACGTTGATTTTGATAATATTAACTTTGGCCGCAAGTTTACCGATCATATGTTTTACTGCGATTTTATTGACGGTGCTTGGCAGCAGCCAAAAATAGTACCTTACCAGCCAATGACTTTGGAGCCTTCTGCCCGTGCCTTACATTATGGTCAGGCTGTATTTGAAGGTATGAAGGCGTATAAGGACGACAATGGAAACGCTTTTTTATTTAGACCAGAGGACAACCACAGACGCATAAATATTTCGGCTGCCCGTTTGGCTATGCCAGAATTCCCGAAAGAATATTTTATGGAAGGCCTAACTACCCTAATGAAAATGGATAAGGATTGGATTAAACCTGGTGTTGGGAATTCACTTTACGTAAGACCATTTATGTTTGCTATAGACCCAGCTATTGCGGCAGCTCCATCGGAAGCTTATAGGTTTATGATTATCTGTTCGCCAGCTAAAGCGTACTACACCAGCAAAATTAGAGTTCTTTTTTCCGAAAAATATAGCCGATCTGCTGATGGCGGCGTAGGGTATGCCAAAGCGGCTGGTAACTATGCAGCGCAATTTTACCCTACAGGCTTGGCACAAAAACGCGGTTACCAACAAATAATTTGGACCGATGCCAAAACACATGAGTTTTTGGAAGAAGCCGGCACCATGAATATTTTCTTTAGAGTTAACGATACCTTGTTAACAGCGCCTATTAGCGACAGAATATTAGATGGTATAACTAGAAAGAGTGTTATCCAATTGGCAGAAGATAGTAACATACCTGTAGAAGTGCGTCGCGTTACCGTAAGTGAAATTAAAGAAGCGGCTACAAACGGTAGTTTAAAAGAAATATTTGGCGCAGGAACAGCAGCTGTTATTAGTCCGATTTCGGCTTTTGAACACGGCGGCGAAGTATTTGAAATTCCAGATACCGAGAATTCATATGCTTTAAGACTTAAAAAACAATTATTAGATATCCAACATAACCTATCTGAAGATAAACACGGATGGCGTTATGAAGTAAAATAATTTTAAAGCAAAGCAGTCTTTTAAGGCTGCTTTTTTATTTCAAGTACCGCTTTAACATTGGGCTTGCAGTAATTAGGACCTTTTAACACTTTGCCATCTGCCCTGTAAATTGGTTGGCCATTAGCACCCAGCTTACTCATATTACTTTGTTGTATTTCATTAAATACCGCATCTATTTTATCCTGTAATCCGTGCGCAATTATGGTGCCGCATAACACATAAAGCATATCGCCCAAGGCATCGGCTACTGCCACTAAATCGTTATCAGAGGCAGCTTGAAAATACTCCTCATTTTCTTCGCGCATTAATTTGTAGCGCAACATGTTTTTATCGGCACCCAAACTTGCTGTTGGCTGCGTATTGTATCCTAATTTAAAGGCCTCATGAAAAGCTTTTACTGCGTTAATTTTATGTTTCATAGGTATGTTGTTTATTGTTTTATATTGCTATTGCAACTCCTGCATAACATGGTAGCTTCTAGTTAGCGCACACATCGTGTTTTCGCTAAAATGTATAAAAATACAAATTTCAAGAAGAACAAAAATTGTGCTTATGCCGGTTCCAGACCAGCAATTTTACCCATTAGCAGGATTATATGATTAAAAGAATAATTAAAATGGGTTTGTTTTCGTAAATTCGCAAAAAATATGCGTTATGTTTAGTAGAGGTCAATTAATTTTTACCGGGTTATTTACAATAGCTTTTATTTTTGTTTTAATTTACGCCTATCGTAAAGATATCGTACTTCACAGAAAGCACTACAAAGGTACCTTATGGGTGTTGTTAGCATTTATAGGTTTCATTCTGTTTATTGCCTCTATAAAATGGTTGTTTCAATAACCAATTTACAGAACCAACATTAAATGTATTCGTTTTTTAACTAATAAAGCCCCAACTATTTGTTGAGGCTTTACATTACTAACTTTTAGTTGTTTTAATTTACTTCTGGCAGAAAATTATACGTTTTACTGTACATAAGCATTTGTTCGGCAAAGGTTTCTGGTTGCTTAATAGTAATTTTTGTAATAACGCCATTAGCGTCCATTTCTGGCACTAAAACCGGATTTACAAAACCACTGTATGGCGCCGCATTAAATTGTGCGTTGCGCTCCAATACTTCTGCGTGAATCTCCTGATCTACTTTTACACCATAGCCTTCTACTAACGCTTGCGCCGCTTCAAAATCGCCTTCAGATTTAATACGCTGTGTTTCGCGCAGTAATTCGCCAAACAAAGCGTGTAATTTATCGTAGTCGGTTATGTTAAAATAAGTTTTTCCATCGCGTTTTACCTTTTCTATAACCTGATTTTCTTGTCCTTTTTCAAAAACCCAGGCGCTAACCCATTGTCTGTTTCGCATGTGGGCCTCTTCTACATCGTCCCCTAATTGTAAGCGTATTAATTGCGTCATTAAACCATTTCTGATGTAACCGTCGTAGGCCGCTTTTCCTAAAGATTTCCAATCGTCTATTAAACCCAATTCTTGTAATTTAGGATTGTAAAGAAAGTACAATCCTACTAAATCGGCACGACCTTCCTCCAATGTAGAGGCATAATTTTTTAGCGTTTCTTTCGTTTCGCCCACACCAGGGTTTAGTTGTCCAGAAGCATGCCCAATAACCTCATGCAAGGCGGTGTGTAATTTATCTGCAACTTGTCCGTACTGTTCTTCCAAAGCCACTTCCTCTGCATCATGAGCAAATTCTTTTAAACGGCCGGTGCTACCTGCATTATTGTAGGCATGAATAATGTTTCCGAGCGATACAGATTTAGAACCTACTGCCGCACGAATCCAGTTGGCATTTGGTAAGTTTACACCTATAGG
Source organism: Bizionia sediminis (assembly GCF_042684585.1). Classification (NCBI taxonomy): domain Bacteria; kingdom Pseudomonadati; phylum Bacteroidota; class Flavobacteriia; order Flavobacteriales; family Flavobacteriaceae; genus Bizionia; species Bizionia sediminis. Next base: position 119,110 of record NZ_JBHULS010000001.1, on the reverse strand, counting down.
CGTACTTGGAGAGGCGTCGCCAGCCTCGGATGCCACATTAACAACCTTATACGAAACACCCACAACATTTTTCTTTTTGTGCGCTTCTATTAAAGGCGAATTATCTTCAAACCACTGGGCATTTTCGGCTAAAACGGCCATTTTTTCAGACATGTCGAAATCTTTAATTTGAACAATAGATTCAAAACTACCTGTATAGCCAAGTGGATCGTTATAGACTTCAATAAAGCTATTTATGTAATCTATATTGCCTTCTGTGGCAGCCGTCCAAGCAACATTATAGTCATCCCATGTTTGTAAATCGCCTGTTTTGTAATACGAAATTAACAAGCCAATGGCATCTGCTTGTGCTTTGTTTTCTGCCACACCCTGTGCTTTTTCTAACCATTTTACAACCTCATCGATTGCAGAACCGTATAAGCCACCCGACTTATATACTTGTTCTATTATCTGGCCATTTTCTTTTATTAATTTCGAATTAATACCAAATGACAGCGGTTTTTCTGGATTTGGTGACTTTTTAGTTTTATAAAAAGCTTCTACATCGGCATTAGTAACATTGGGGCCATAAAAATTAACCGCCGAAAGCAACACATTGTCCACATCTTTAGCTTGATTTACCTTTTTGGTATCTTGATCATTAAATAACACATCTAAAATCTGCTCATCTAAATCCGTTTTAGTTTCTGACAACAATTGTTGTAAATATGCTTTTGAAAATTCAGGTTTTAATTTATCGTTGGAATAATGGTGATGAATACCATTGCTAAACCACACGCGTTTTAAATAGGTTTCAAAAGCTTGCCAATCTGCTGAAGTTTTATCGCCATTGTAATTTGTATACACCGCCTCTAAAGCTTTTCGGATACTTAAATTGTGGCGGTAATTCTGATCCCAAATTATATCGCGACCAGCTAAACCAGCCTGACCTAGGTAATACACCAAGGTTTGTTCCTTTAAGCTTAATTGGTCCCAGCCAGGAATTTGATAGCGTAAAATTTTAATGTCCGCAAATTGTTCCACATTAAAATCGAATGGTTGCGTAGCTACTTCGGCAATCTCGGTATTGTTTGTTTCTTCAGCTTCTTTTTTTGTGTTATTACAAGCGTAAAAAATAGGCACTATTAGCGCCATGGTGATTAATTTTTTAAATTTCATGGATATGCATTTTTATAAGTAACACAAATGTAACATTTATTATGAACGACTAAAATTGTTTATCTTTGATTATTAACTAAATTTACAATGAAAGCTTTACAATATCTGTTATTCTTAATTCTTATTTTATGTATAGGTGGATCCATCTATATTGCTGTGCAACCAAATGATTACGACATAAGAAGAACTCAAACTATTTTGGCACCTTCCGAAGTTATTTACACCCATATTTCAGACCTGTCTACATATTCTAATTGGCTCCCTTGGCTAAACCCTGAAAGTAACGCGCAGTTTTCTAAAATAGACTCTATAAGTGCACAGCCTGTAGCCATTTATTGGAGTGATAAGCAAGAAACAGGTTTTTTAGAAATGGAACAAACCACACCTCATAAAAATCTGAAACAAATACTAAAACTTCCTACTAAAAGGGCCCAAACTGTTACTTGGAATATTAGTGAAACCAACAGAATGGAAAGCACCGTATCTATAAGTCTTGCGGATTCTAGCTTAAGCTTTTTTGAAAAAGCAAAAGCCCTTGTAAATGGTGGTTTCGAAAAAATTTACGGACAGCAGTTAGAAACCACTTTAGAAAACTTAAACACTAGTGTTATAAGCGCCATGGCTGTATACAATATAGAAGTAAACGGCATTACCACCTATGGCGGTGGCTTTTACCTGTACAGTACTACAGCCAGTAAAATAACCGATCTTCAAACAACTATACATAAAGTAATGCCACGCTTAAAAGCCTATGTACAAAATAACAACATAACTACGGCTGGGGCGCCTTTTGTAATATACCATAATTGGGATACGCTTAATAATGCCGTAACCTTTTCCTGCGCTATACCTACCACCAACCCTATAAATACTACAGAAAGCGACATTTTAACCGGACAATTAATTCCGTTTCGTGCAGTAAAAACGACACTTTACGGCCACACCAATAATTTAGCAGAAGCCCGTAACGCTAACGATGATTATATAAACCAATACAACTTACAGGCGACTCCCGAAGGCCCCATGTTAGAAGTATACCTAACAGACCCTAATAAGGTAGCAAACCCTGCAAACTGGAAAACAGAACTCTATACAGCCATTAATTAAGCCTTTATGAAACAGGTGTTTTTAGTTTTTATTGGAGGTGGTTCAGGCAGCGTGCTTCGTTTTTTAATAAGTAAGCACTTAAACGGATTAGAACACAGCTTGCCCTATGGCACATTTTTAGTAAACATACTTGGTAGTTTACTCATTGGATTCATATTAGGCTTTGCAGCAAAAAACCCGGAATTTAGTAACCAGTACGTTATTTTATTGGCCACCGGATTTTGTGGAGGGTTTACAACCTTCTCGGCATTTGCCTATGAAAACCATTTATTTTTAAAATCTGGCGACCTTATAAGCCTAGCCATTTATACTTTGGGCACGTTTATAGTGGGCTTTTTAGCTGTTCTGCTGGGTGTTTATATTGCCAAATAAGTGCTACTCTGCAGGGATAAAGTTTTTTTCACCAGCAGTAACAGCAACATTTAGGGTGTTTTGCTGTGGTACGAGAGGACAGGAATACGTTTCGTTATATACACAATAAGGATTATAAGCTTCGTTAAAATTGATAAGCATGGTATTGCCTTCCGGAATGCGTAAATCCAAATATCTACCACCGCCATAAGTTGTTTCGCCATTTGTATCGTCAATAAAAGGTAAAAATAGATAGTCTTCCATACCTTCTTGTGCCATGGTTTCTTCGCCTTGGTAAACTGCTAATTCAAAATTTTGTTCCTGCAAAGAAAAAGATAGCATACCATACACGCGTTCTTTACTAACACGATCGGTAGTAGTAGGCATTGAAAACCAGGTAGAATCTGGTGTTCTGGTCAAAACGGCCTGAACAATGAAAGAAGAATCCACTGGAAAAAAATCTAGGGTTTTAAAATTTTTAAGATCTTTCTTTTTTAACGGTGATTTACTAGCATCCTTAAAATCGGCATTTTTTTGTCGCTGCCAATCTGTATCGCCCAAAAGCGGTTCCTTTTTTTGGCAACTCACAATACTAACTAGTAAGCATAAAGCAATTACTATTTTCATGACTCCTTTTTTTATTGAAATTCAAAAATACAATTTATTCATATTTTGCAGGTATGTGAACGCTAACTATTGCATAAAAATAATCCTACCTACAAGAATTGCTGCGCTAATAAAAAAGTAAACCATTAACCAAGGTAACCTTTAATACACTACTTTGGCAACTGCCAAAACAAAACCAAAAGATACCCCTTACTAAGAAGACGTTTTTAACGGTTTTACCGCATTGTGCTTTACCACGTGCGAAAGTATAATTTGAGTTTTGGTTTCGCCATAAACTATTAATTGGTCTATAAAAGCCTCTAGGTGTTTCTGATTTTTTAAAACAACCTCCATAACAATATTCTCATTACCTGTAATGCGGTAGCAGTTTAGCACCTCATCGTAGGTTTTCACCTTTTCTAAAAAAGGTTTTAACATGCCCATAAAAGCACGAATGGTAATGAGTGCTTTTAATTGGTAACCAGCCTCCAAAGGCGAAACTGTGGTATGATAATTTTGAATAACACCAGCATCTTCCATTTTTTTAATGCGTTCGGAAACGGCAGGCGAACTGATACCTACTTGCCTACCAATTTCGGCATTGGACATCTGGGCATTTTGTTGCAAACAGGTTAGTATTTTCCAGTTTAAAGCATCTATACTCATTTTAAAGAAAAATAATAAATATTACTTAAATTTTAAAGTAAATATACGCTTTTACTTTAATAAACAAGTTAATAAATCCAAACTTGTAGCTATTTTTGATAAAATTGCAATGGATATATGAAAACCCCAATCGCTTCCAGTTTATTTCAGTCGCCTATTTATCAAAAGGCTATTGATATTATGTCGCTTTCGCATAGTATTTCAAACTACTTACATCAGGATTTAGCGCATTTACAAGCGGATGGTTCGGAAAATGCGTACATTTATTTTTCAGGCGATATTATACAACAGTCGGTTTCGTTAGCTCCCGAAATAGCTAAAGCAGAAGAGGCGCGCTTTTCCGATAAAAAGTACAAACATATTGCTACGGTAAAACGATTAACACGCTTATTAAACAAAACGATTAAACGTTTGGAGCAGTGCAATAGTAATGGTAAAGATTATTTACCGCTGTTACGCAGCGAACTTAAAAAGTTTAAGCAGTTGCAACACACGTGGACTCTAACTTTATAAACTAGTTTACCCAACAACCAATTCGGCATGATGCATCATGCTATGTTCCAAACTTTTTAATTTAGCTGAAAGCACTTCCGTAAAAATAAGGTACTGGCACTTTTTTAAGCTATCGGAAACACGTAGCACATCGTTTTGAAAATTAGCTTGCAAAATAAGATGCGCATCGTCCAGTGCCAATATTTGTAGTTCTCCCAAATGAATTCCGTTTATAAAATACAATTTGTTCAATCGTTTTGGGGTGGCAATAATTATATCAGTTCCCACATAAATGTCGTCTTTTTGTTTTTCGATGGAGCTAGTATCATGTACACAATAAATACGTAAATCTGTGTTAGCGGTAAACCGTTCAAAAGTCTGTTTCAATGCCAATCCGCTTTCCTTATCCTTTACCATAATTAACGCCCTTGGCGAATCGCCTTTGGCTTGTGCCTGTAATTTATGTACTGTTGCCAATACTAAAGCAGTAGTTTTGCCCGTTCCGGATTTAGCCACAACATACATATTTATGCCCGATTTTAATTTAGGCAGTAAGGTTTTTTGCAATGGCATTGCCGCGTGCATATCCTGTGCAACAAGGGCCTCTTTAAGTAAGGGGTGTAGTTTTTTAAAAGACATTTTTAATTGGTTTAGTTTATTATTCTGAAACAAACAGATTACGTTGTTCCTACAATAGCTGGAGGGCACAAAAACAAAAGAGCCCCGAATACAGGACTCTTTTATCGTTTTTTTTAAGCGTTTAGTGCCGCTAAAATGGCTACATATTTCGCCTATATTGGCCACCCACTTCAAATAAAGCATTGGTAATTTCACCTAAACTACACACCTTACAAACATCCATGAGGGCTTCAAAGATATTTTCATTTTGAACAGCCTTTGTTTGAAGGTTTTTCAACAGATTACTTGTATCTGTGGCTTCATGCAGATTTTTCAAGGTTTTTATTTGATTTTGTTTTTCGGTTTCGGTAGCCCGTATTACTTCAGCTGGTTGCACGGTAGGCGACCCTTTAGAACTTAAAAACGTGTTTACGCCTATTATTGGGAATTCGCCATTGTGTTTTAACGTTTCGTAGTACAAACTCTCTTCTTGAATTTTGCTTCGTTGGTACATGGTTTCCATAGCACCTAACACACCACCACGCTCGGTAATTCTTTCAAACTCCAATAGCACTGCCTCTTCAACTAAATCTGTTAATTCTTCTATAATGAAAGAACCTTGTAATGGATTTTCATTTTTAGCTAAACCTAATTCCTTATTAATTATTAATTGGATAGCCATGGCGCGGCGTACAGACTCCTCGGTTGGTGTTGTAATGGCCTCGTCGTAGGCATTGGTATGCAACGAGTTGCAATTGTCGTAAATGGCGTAAAGTGCTTGAAGCGTGGTTCTAATATCGTTAAAATCTATTTCTTGAGCATGCAAACTACGTCCAGACGTTTGGATGTGGTACTTAAGCATTTGCGCGCGTGGGTTGGCACCATATTTATGTTTCATGGCTTTTGCCCAAATTTTTCTAGCCACACGACCTATTACAGCATACTCTGGATCGATACCATTGGAGAAGAAAAAGGATAAATTAGGACCGAATTTATTGATATCCATTCCGCGGCTTAAATAATACTCCACATAAGTAAAGCCGTTGGATAATGTTAAAGCTAACTGTGTAATAGGATTGGCTCCTGCTTCGGCAATATGATAACCCGAAATGGAAACCGAGTAAAAGTTACGCACGTTATTTTCAATAAAATACTCTTGTACATCGCCCATTAAGCGCAGTGCAAATTCCGTTGAAAAAATACAGGTATTTTGTGCTTGGTCTTCTTTTAAAATATCGGCTTGAACGGTTCCTCTTACTTGTGCAATGGTATTTTTCTTAATTTCTGCATACACATCTGCAGGCAACACCAAATCGCCAGTCACGCCCAAAAGCATCAGACCTAAACCATTATTGCCCTCTGGCAGTTCGCCGTGGTATTTAGGTCGTTCTTTGTTTTTGTATAGTTTGGCAATTTTAGCTTCCACCTCTGCCTCTAAACCGTGCTCTTTAATGTAAATTTCACATTGTTGGTCAATGGCCGCATTCATGAAAAAAGCTAGCAGCATAGGTGCTGGCCCATTAATTGTCATACTCACGGAGGTCATGACATCAGCCAAATTAAAGCCTGAATACAGTTTTTTGGCATCGTCCAAACAGCAGATAGACACCCCTGCATTTCCAATTTTACCATAAATATCTGGACGTAGGTCTGGATCATTTCCATAAAGCGTAACACTATCGAAGGCCGTAGACAAACGTTTGGCAGGTAACCCGGCACTTACGTAATGAAAACGTCTATTGGTGCGTTCTGGCCCACCTTCGCCTGCAAACATTCTGGCGGGATCTTCGCCTGTTCGCTTAAACGGATACAAACCAGATGTGTATGGAAACTCGCCCGGCACATTTTCTTGTAAGGTCCACCTCAAAATATCGCCCCAAGCCTGATATTTAGGCAGCGCTACCTTTGGAATTTGCGTATGTGATAATGATTCCGTGTGGGTTTCAATTTTAATTTCTTTATCGCGTACTTTAAAGGCATATACCGGATTTTTGTACTTGTTTACTTTCGCATCCCAGCCTACAATAATTTCCCAGTTATATGGATTTAAATCTAGTTTAACTCTGTCGAATTCTTTTATAAGCAATCCTAAAAACATGCGGTCTTGCTCATTTTTCGCGTAGGACATTATAGCATCCACATCCAACTGCAATTTTCCTATAAACGATTTTTCATCAGCATCGGTTTTAACATCTGTAACCGAGCAGATTGTTTTGTAAATACCATACAGTTTTTGCGCTACGGCTACTTGTTGTGTTACGGTTTTATCGTAAGCTCTGTTGGTTTCGGCAATTTCCGATAAGTACCTAGTTCGGGATGGTGGAATAACAAAAATCTTTTCGCTCATTTCATTAGAAATATGGAATGTAGATTTTAGAACTGCTTGAGCTTTTTCCACCAATGTATCCATAATAGCCTTGTACAAGGTATTCATACCAGGATCGTTAAACTGCGATGCTATGGTACCGTACACAGGCAATTGGTCCTGGGGTGTATCCCATAAATTATTGTTACGCATGTACTGTTTTTTCACATCGCGAAGCGCATCTAAAGCGCCTCGTTTATCAAATTTATTGATGGCTACTAAATCGGCAAAATCCAGCATATCAATTTTTTCTAATTGCGTTGCGGCACCAAACTCTGGCGTCATTACATACAAAGAAACATCGGAATGTTCTATAATTTCGGTATCCGACTGACCAATACCGGAGGTTTCTAAAATAATTAAATCGTAACCAGATGCTTGCAAAACTTGTACCGCCTCATGCACATATTTTGAAAGTGCTAAATTAGATTGGCGCGTGGCCAAACTACGCATGTAAACACGCGAATTATTAATGGCATTCATGCGAATCCTATCGCCCAGCAAAGCTCCGCCAGTTTTGCGCTTAGACGGATCGACCGACACCAAGGCTACTTTTTTGTCTGGAAAATCTGCTAAAAAGCGACGTACTAACTCATCTACTAATGACGATTTACCTGATCCTCCGGTACCGGTAATACCTAAAACAGGACAGGCATTTTTATTATTGGCAGCAATAGAAGCAAAATGCGTTTCAAAAGCATCGTGATCATTTTCGGCAAACGAAATTAAACGGGCAATGGTATTTACATCCTGTTCCTGTAATAATTCTGCTACATTTTTATTTTCTGGTAAGATTAATTTTGGACTAGGAAAATCGGATTTTTCTACCAAGTCGTTAATCATTCCTTGTAAACCCATTTCACGACCATCGTCTGGCGAATAAATGCGCGTAATGCCATAGTCCATTAGCTCTTTAATTTCCGATGGCAAAATAACACCGCCACCGCCGCCAAAAATTTTAATATGTCCCGCTCCTTTTTCGGCTAATAAATCGAACATGTATTTAAAATACTCGTTATGACCGCCTTGATAGGAGGTTAAACAAATAGCGTTAGCGTCTTCTTGAATAGCTGTGTTTACCACTTCTTCTACGCTTCGGTCATGGCCCAAATGGATAACTTCCACGCCGGTGGCTTGAATAATACGCCGCATAATGTTTATAGAGGCGTCATGGCCGTCAAATAAGGAGGCCGCGGTTACAATTCTTACTTTGTGTTTTGGAGTGTATGGCGTTGTAGCTTGCATGCTTATTTTATTTTTTTTGAAGCACAAATTTACACATTATTAGGTAAAATACAGCCCTATTAGTATAATATCTAAAAGACCTATAAGCTACTTAAAACAGAGCATTAAAATGGTATTATTTTATTTTTAACAACCTGTTTAGTCCGCCTAATTTTCATTTAAATGTGGTAAAAGGTCTTTTTTTAGCAACGAATATTAATTTTGCACGCGTTGCACATGACCTTATTAAAAAATAAATACTAACTTTAACAAGCTAGTTATTAACCAAACCTTCCCAATGCATTATCCCTATTAAGCACACATGGCAAATTCTTTATTTAATTTTAAGGCTGTAAACAGACTGTTGTTTTCGTTTAAACTAACAGCTGTAGTTATTTTAGTAGCCTCATTAGCCAATGTTTATGCATGGTTGGCAGGTAACACAAATTCTATATTTACAGGGTATAGCGTAAACCCATTGGCAACCATGAAAATAATAACAAGTATTAGTTTTATTGTTTTGGGAGCGCTTTACTTTTTGAAGAATAAAAAAATTATTCACTATGTACTTGCTTTAGGGCTTTTTATCCAGGGCTTGGAACTGGTTTTTTCCGTATTTAATTTGGAAACGTCCTATTATTGGGCATTAAGTTCTCCTGCTACAATAATAATGTTTGTTTTCAGTTTTTTGGGTTTTTATTTTTTAAGTGTTAAACCAAAAAGACAACTATTTTTACTTTTTAACGGAAGTCTCTATATTCTAGCCTCATTTTCTGTATTCTCATATCTATTAGAAGTTGGCCAACTAAACACCTACAAAGGCTTTGAAACCTTGAGCTGGAATACCTCTATTTTGTTTTTTATTCACGCCATATCTATGTTCGAGTTTAAACTGGTTAAAATTGTAGACAAACTCCAATTACAGAACGTAACCCCTCAAGAAACACACCCGTATTTGTATTATCCGCTATTTTTTTTAACCCCCATTGTACTTATAACATTCACTTCAATTCTGACACATTTTAACTATTTAAGCGTATTGGATAGCGCCTTAATTATTATTTTATTTTTAAGCGTTTCCTCCTTAATTAATATGTTTTTATATTTCTCTAATTTTATAAAGTACTCCATAGAAAGAAATGAAAGAGCGGAGCTATTAATTTTAAAAAATAGCGAATTAACCAACTTAAATAAAAAACTTCGTAAATTAAATGGGGTTCTAAATAAGAAAAAAAGCTATTTAGAAGATTTTGCCTCCATTACATCGCACAGTCTTCGCGAGCCTATAGTAGCATTAGGTGAATTACAAAAAGTAACCGATTACCAATCAAAAGAAAAAGCTATTGCACACAATCAGCTATTTGGCATGTACGACTCTGCCATTCAGCGGTTAAATCACGGTATAAATTCGCTTATTAATTACCATAAATTCATAAATACGGAGTACACACAAAAAAAGCCAGAAATGACGCTTTCAGAAAGTATTCAGTATACGCTTAACAAACTAGCCGCGTTAAAACCAACGGACATGGCATTGGAACTAGACATAGCATCTGATCCTGTTTTACCCAAAGTACATATTAATAATATTTTAGAAAATCTTTTTACCAACGCGTTTAAATTTAGAAAAAACACGGAACCTTTGGTGGTTAAAATTTCTGCCTATCGCGTTAATGGATGTTATAAAATTATTTTCCAAGATAATGGTATCGGCATTAGCAACAAGGTAAACAGAGCGGATATTTTTAAAAAAGGCAAACGGTTTCATCATAATAGTCGGAGCCATAACGGATATGGTTTGTTTTTTGTTAAATTGTATGTATCCAGATTAAACGGTAAAATTAAGGTGTACAGCACAGCCCAAAAAGGAACCGCTTTTGTAATAGAAATTAAGTCCTGATATGAATAAAATTGCCATAATTGATGACAACCTCATTTTTAGAAAGGTTACCAGCATGCATTTACAAAAGCTAGGTTTTTTAACTGACGATATTTTAGTTTTTGAAAATGGTCAAGAAATTTTCGATTTTATAAAACATCATATCAATAACATTGCCCAGTTACCAAAAACCTTGTTTCTTGATTTAAACATGCCCATTATGGATGGGTGGGACTTTTTAAAGCAGTTACAGCAATTAAAAATTGAACACCTTTACCAACCCCAAATTTATATTGTAACCTCATCTGTGGACGATAAGGATTATAACGACGCCATGCGCAGTCAAAGCGTTCACGGGTTTCTTGTAAAACCAATAAATGCGGCATCACTTCAGGGGTTGCTTCAAAAACACAATAGTTAACCCATAAAAAAACCAAAACATGATTTATTTATTAGCCAAAACAAAAAAACACCTAACGCTTTTACAACGTAGCCTTATTGTTACCATTATAGTCTGCTTAACTAGCTGTGCCGAGCTGCAACAAGTTGTAGATAATTTACCTGAAAACGCACCACAACTATCCAATGCCGATATTGCCATGGGCTTACGCCAAGCTTTAAATCAGGGTATAGACCAACAGGTAAGCTCTTTAATGCAAGAGGACGGTTTTTATAAAAACGATTTGGTTAAAATTTTACTTCCAGAAGAACTTCAAAAAGTAGATAAAGCCCTACGAAATGTGGGCTTAAGTAATTTAGCCGATGAAGGCCTAAAACTACTTAACCGAGCCGCCGAAGATGCTGTAAAAACAGCTACACCCATTTTTATTGAAGCGGTAAAAGAAATAACTTTTGCCGATGCCAAAGCTATTTTACTTGGCAATAACGATGCCGCCACCCAGTATTTAGCACAAAAAACAAAAGCTCCTTTATACCAACAATTTCACCCGGTCATAAATAATTCATTTAATAATGTGGGGGCCAACACTATTTGGACGTCTATAATTGAAACCTACAATGATTTACCATTTACAAGCGATGTCAATCCTAATTTAACAGACTATGTTACCGAGGAAGCCTTAAAAGGTGTTTATAAAATGATTGCTATTGAAGAAAATGCTATAAGAACAAGCTACAAATCAAGAACAACCACTATTTTAAAACAGGTTTTTGCACTACAAGATTAAATACCTAATTTTAGTTTTTACAACAAACATGTTTTAAAAATTTATTTTTTACAAAAACTTAACAATTTCAGTAATAAAAATTTAATTTTTTGTTGGTATTTCTCGAAAAAAATAAATACATTTATTTTAAGTACCAGTAACAATGAAAAAAACCTTCAATCTTAAGCAATCACAAGACATGCTGCAAGCACGTTATCGAGAACTTGTGGAGCAAGCCTACAATTTAAGACAAACCGATTCTGCCCAAAGCGATATTTCAGCATTTAAAGCAGTAAAAGTTTTAAACAAATTAAATAAGCTATCTTATTTAAACAGAGAGTCTCCACAAACTGCCAAACAGCTATAGTTTTAGCTAATATTTAACGTTTATAAGCATCTATAAACTAGTGGTTTCCGTATATATTTAAAAAAGAATATATGGAAACGCAATTCTGTAAAATTGGAAAAACAAAAGTTAGTTTAAAAGATCTTTTAAACCTTAAGGCTATACACGACACACATGCCGTTTACGCACAAAATACACCAAAATCGCCTATGACTAGTCGCGATGTAGACACACTTTTGAAATCTGAAATAGACAGTATAAAAGATCTTATTTTGGCCTCAAAACGAAGTTATGTAATTTTTTAAAATAGCTAAAAGCTAGTAATAATCGGCTGCCATACCAAGAAAACATTTCGCCATCTATTAATTCTACGTGTGCATTGGGAAATTGAGGATGTATTAAATCCTTGTGCAAATCCTTAAACGGATACGGTTCGCTGGACAAGAATACAAAATCCACATGAGCATATACCGTGTTAGGGGCTAGTTCGGGGTACCTTTTTTTATGAGCAAATGCGTTCGTAAACTTATTTAGCTCTAACATGTAATGTATAAAGGTATTATTAGCGGCCAGCATCCAAGGATCTTTCCAAATAAAGTAAGCCACTTCCCTTGTTGGTAGTGTTTTTGTAAATTTTTCAAAATCTGTTTTGGCAGTTGCTATTTTTTCCGCAAGTTGTTCGGCTCGGGGCGCGCAATTAAACACTTGCCCATACATGCGTATAAGTTCAATGCAGTTGGCTATAGTATTAATATCACTAATATGTACAGGTGCTATCGCTTCTAATTCCGCAATCATTTCTTGCGTATTTTCCTCTTTATTACACAAAATGATGTCCGGATTTAAATCGCGAATTTTATGATAATGCACCTGTTTTGTACCGCCAACAACCGTTGTTTGTTTCCTTATATGTTGCGGATGCACACAAAATTTGGTAACACCTACTAAAGCCGATTCCAAACCCAAATCGCAAATTAATTCGGTAATACTAGGCACTAGGCATACTATGCGTTTTGGCGTACTACTAAAATAGCACTCCCGGTACAACTGGTCCTTAATCCACATGTTTTAAAATATAAGACATTTCCTGTTGCATTTCACGAGCTTTCTGTGCTGCTGCCTCCGCAAAATTGGCCGTATTGGAAGCATAAATAATTCCCCGAGAAGAGTTTACAAGCAAGCCCACATTTGCAGCCATACCATATTTACAAACATCTTTTAACTTGCCACCCTGGGCACCAACACCTGGAACCAGTAAAAAATTATTAGGAATTATTTTCCGAATTTCGGCAAAATAGTCGGCTTTAGTTGCCCCAACAACATACATCAAATTTTCGGAATGCGCCCAGGTTTTCGAAGTTTCTAGCACTTGTTTATACAACTCCACACCTGCTACTTGCTTTGTTTGAAAATCGAAAGCACCTTCATTAGATGTTAAAGCCAATAGTATGGTGTGTTTATTTTTAAACGCCAAAAATGGTTCAACCGAATCCTTTCCCATGTAAGGTGCTACCGTAACACTATCGAAAGCCAAATCTTCAAAAAAAGCTTTGGCATACATGCTACTCGTATTTCCAATATCACCACGTTTAGCATCGGCGATGGTAAAAATATCTGGATGGTTTTCATTGAGGTAGTTAATTGTTTTCTCTAAGGCCTGCCAACCTTTTAAACCGTAAGCCTCATAAAATGCTGTATTTGGTTTGTAGGCAACGCACAAATGGTGGGTCGCGTCTATAATGGCTTTATTAAATGCAAAAATAGGATCGGATTCTTGGAGTAAATGTTTTGGAATTTTATGTATATCCACATCCAAACCAATGCACAAAAAAGATTGTTTTTTTAAAATTTGCTGGGTTAGTTCTTGTGTTGTCATGGCATAAAAAAACCTCCATTACTAGAGGCTTTCATTTTTAAATATGTTCATCGCTAGCCTTCAGTTTCTGTGTATTTTCGGCTAGCATTAATTCATCTATAATTCTTTGAATATCACCGTTTACAATATTCGACAGATCGTAAAGCGTTAAACCAATTCTATGATCTGTTACCCGTCCTTGTGGGTAATTGTAGGTTCTAATTTTAGCACTTCTATCGCCCGAGGTAACCATACTACCACGTAGCGCGGCATCTTCTTCCATTTTTTTTGCCAACTCCAAATCGTATAAGCGCGACCGCAGTACTTTAAACGCTTTTTCCTTGTTTTTATGCTGCGATTTTTGATCCTGACATTGTGCCACCAAGCCAGTTGGTATGTGCGTTAATCGTACCGCAGAATAGGTTGTGTTTACCGATTGACCACCCGGACCCGATGAACAGAAAAAATCGATACGGACATCTTTGGGGTTTATCTCTACATCAAACTCTTCTGCTTCTGGAAAAACCATAACCGTAGCGGCACTGGTATGAACACGTCCTTGGGTTTCCGTTTGAGGTACGCGTTGCACACGGTGTACACCGGCCTCAAATTTTAAAGTACCATAAACATCTTCACCTGATACTTCAAACTGAATTTCCTTAAAGCCACCATTGGTACCTTCGCTATAATCTACGGTATCGACTTTCCAACCTTTACTTTCGCAGTATTTTGAATACATACGAAACAAATCGCCTGCAAAAATACTTGCCTCATCGCCACCTGTTCCCGCACGCAATTCCACAACCGCATTTTTAGAATCTTGAGGGTCTTTTGGTATAAGCAAAAATTTAATTTCTTCCTCTAACTTCGGAATACCTTCTTTAGCCTCTTCATATTGCATTTTGGCCATTTCCACCATTTCTGGATCGCTACCATCCTCAAGAATTTCTTCGGCTTCTTTTAGGTTATCTGTTAATTCAACGTAGGCTTCCCGCTTATCCATTAGCAGGCGTAAATCTTTATACTCTTTATTTAAAGCTACGTAGCGTTTTTGGTCGGATATAATATCTGGTTGGATTATTAAATCGCTAACCTCATCAAAACGCTGTTTTATAATTTGTAATTTATCTAACATCTAGTTTTTTCAATTGTTCCGTAAAAATACGATAATTTATGAATTGTAATATTTTTTGCGTGTCACTTTAAAAATTATTCATCTATTTTTTTGTAAATTACATCTATGCATCAACTAGCTGCTTTATTTCAATTTTATAAACCCTATTTATTTTGGTCCGTTTTAATTACAATTATCTTAAAAAGTCTGGGATCGGAATTAGTTGTTATTTGTATTTCTAAATTCGTTTTAATTGGCTTTTTATGGTACACGTTTACCGAAACTACCTTGAAGCGTCAGTTCATTTTTTATAAAAATTTAGGCATTACAGCAGGACAACTTTTTGGTGCTATGTTTTTGTTCGACTTAATGGTTACCTTATTAATTTCCATTATTCTAAATAGCTTTTTATGACATTAGAATTAGATAATGTAGAACTTTACTTCAACCGTAAATGCATTTTAAATGGTGTATATTTAAAGGCACAAACTGGCCAAGTTACAGGAATATTAGGCCGAAATGGCTGCGGAAAAAGCTGTATTTTAAACATCATTTTTGGATCCTTGCTACCAAAATATAAACTTATTCGTTTAAACAACAAGCCCATTACAAAACCGCTTTACCAAACAAACATGGTGCGCTACTTACCGCAATTCTCCGCAACACCAAACAACCTGAAGCTGCAACGCGCTTTTCATTTTTTTAAGATATCTTGGCTGGAATTTATTACTCATTTCCCGACATTTGAAAAATATAAGCAGGTTTCTTTTCGGCATCTTTCAGGTGGGGAACGTCGTATTATTGAACTGTACTTAATTTTAATGAGTAGGTGCAAGGTAGTGCTCCTAGACGAACCCTTCTCGCATATCGCTCCGGTTTATGTGGCACGTATTAAACAGCTCATTAACCAAGAAAAAGCGCATAAAATAATTATTATTACAGACCATTTATTTAGGGATATTATTGACATAAGCGACAGGCTATACCTAATTAAAAACGGACACACCAAACTGGTTTCCAATTTGGAGGAACTGGAAAACCAAAATTATATTACTAGTAATATGTTATAAGCTGTTATAAAACTTAATAAACTCATTACTGCAAGTTATCTCAACAAAAAAGCCCTCCAAAAACACGAAAGATTATTAGGTTTTGCCAAGACTTCAAAAGCTGCTGTGTGGTGCAACATTTTAAAAACCTTTTGCTAAACGGAATCCTTTCGGGAATTTGGAAAGCTTTTCGGTATTAGTTTAAAACCGTATTACCCGCATTTAGAGGAGCCACAATCCTTACAAGTTAGGCAGCCTTCTTGATAAATTAAATTTTCAGATTTACAATTTGTACAAGTATACCCTTTGGCTTTTGTACCATCGGCTACATAACGTTTAAGTGCTCTACCCACACCGTTTTTCCAGGTATTAATAGACTCGGAATCTAGTTGTAAACTATTTATTAGTTCTACAATATTATCTATTGGCATACCGTGTCGTAAGGTACTTGAAATTAGTTTGGCATAGTTCCAAAATTCTGGATTAAATTTATGCGATAAACCTTCGATAGTGGTTTTATAGCCGCGTTTATTTTCGTACTGAAAATCGTAACGAGACGTCCCGTCTTCATTTTTATTTTTAATAATTAGGCCGTTTTCTACCCATCGCGGAATTAGAATACCATCCTCGTCGTCCGACAAACCGGTGAATATTTCGTACGGTTTTCCGTCTATTAACCCAATAAAGGCAATCCATTTTTCTTTTTTATTTTGGAAGCGCACCACGTCTGCCTCCAAAATTTGTGGTCGTTTTACCGGGAAATTAGTTAATGTATCTGCTTGGTCGGTTTCTTTTTTATCATCGTTAGAAATTAAAACACCAGATCGCGAACCATCGCGATATACGGTTACGCCCTTACAGCCAACTTCCCAGGCTTTTAAATAAAGCTCTCCTACCAATTCTTCGCTAACATCGTTAGGCAAATTAATAGTTACAGAAATAGAGTGGTCTACCCATTTTTGAACAGCTCCTTGCATGGACACCTTACTTAACCAATCTACATCGTTGGATGTTGCTTTGTAGTATGGCGATTGTTTTATAAGCGCATCCAATTCCTCTTGGGTGAAATTTTTAGTTGAATCGATGCCATTTACATCCATCCACTGCTTAAAACGGTGATGAAAAACAACATATTCTTCCCAGGAATCGCCTACCTCATCCACAAAATCTACACGCGCTTGCTTATCGTTAGGATTTACTTTACGTCTGCGCTTGTAAACAGGCATAAATACGGGCTCAATCCCGGAGGACGTTTGCGTCATTAAACTGGTTGTTCCAGTAGGCGCAATTGTAAGCAGCGCAATATTGCGGCGACCGTGCTCTAGCATGTCAAAATACAATTTTTCGTCGACCTCCTTTAATCTTAAAATAAACGGATTATTCTTTTCGCGTTCCGAATCGAAAATAGCAAAAGCTCCGCGTTCTTTAGCTGCTTGCACAGACGCTCTGTAAGTTTCTAAAGCCAGTGTTTTATGAACTTCTACAGAAAATGCATTTCCAGCCTCGCTACCATATTGAATACCTAGGGCTGCTAGCATATCGCCTTCTGCTGTAATACCAATTCCCGTGCGTCTGCCCTCTTCTGCTTTTTTACGTATGTTAACCCATAAATTACGCTCGGTTGCTTTTATATCGGCTTGCTCCGGATCGGCATCTATTTTTGCTAAAATGGCGTCTATTTTTTCCAACTCCAAATCGATAATATCGTCCATAATACGTTGTGCTGCCACAGCGTGTTTTTTAAACAAGTCGAAATCAAAAGATGCTTGTTTCGTAAATGGGTTGTTTACGTAGGACAACAAATTAATTGCCAGCAATCGGCAGGAATCGTAGGGACAAAGTGGAATTTCGCCACACGGATTTGTTGAGACTGTCGTGTACCCTAAATCAGCATAACAATCCGGAACAGATTCGTTTATAATAGTATCCCAAAACAGAATCCCCGGCTCGGCAGATTTCCAAGCATTGTGTACAATTTTCTTCCAAATACCGTTAGCGTCTATAGTTTTAGATACTTTAGGCTGCGCACTAAATACAGGATATTTTTGGGTATAGGTTGTATTGTTTTTTACTGCATGCATAAAAGCATCGTCTATTCGTACCGATACATTAGCGCCAGTAACCTTACCTTGTTCAAGCTTGGCATCAATAAAATCTTCAGAATCTGGATGGTTAATAGACACCGAAAGCATTAAGGCGCCACGACGCCCATCCTGCGCCACCTCGCGGGTAGAATTGGAGTAACGCTCCATAAAAGGCACAATACCCGTAGAGGTTAATGCCGAGTTTTTAACAGGCGATCCTTTTGGTCGGATATGAGACAAATCGTGACCAACACCGCCACGGCGTTTCATAAGCTGCACTTGCTCCTGATCTATTTTCATGATACCGCCATAGGAGTCTGAACTTCCAGCATTACCAATTACAAAACAATTAGACAAGGAAGCTGTTTGATGCGGATTCCCTATGCCAGCCATGGGGCTGCCTTGAGGCACAATGTATGTAAAGTTTTTTATTAAAGCCAAAACGTCTTGTTCAGACATAGGATTTGGATAGCGACTTTCAATACGTGCTATTTCTTTAGCAATACGCACATGCATATCGTGCGGCGTTCGCTCGTACAAATTGCCTTCTGAATCTTTTAATGCATATTTATTAATCCAAACGCGTGCTGCAAGATCGTCGCCCTTAAAATATTGTACAGAAGCCTCAAAAGCCTCTTCTTGCGTGTAGGTTTTAGCACTGCTAACTGTTTTAACCTGTGTTGCCATAGTGGAAGATGGTTTAAATTGGTGAAATTATTTGTTTAGTAAAGAACGTAATTTTTTTCTATTTAAACCACTATAAAAAATAAAAAGTTTTCAGCTAATATTTTTAATTAACTAAAAACCAATTATTTATATATTTGTTAACAACCAAAAGTTAACAAATAATTTTTATTTATTTAAAACTCATAAACCACACCTACACCTAACAACTGCTTCCATTGCACCCGCGCTCCCAGTTCAACGAGTTCGGTTTCTTGAGTTTCGGAGTTGGTAATTTCTTCTTTTATTTTGATGTCGTTATCATATTTAATATGCGAGCCAAGTGTGGCTTTTATAAAGTTATTAACTTTAAAGTCGAATACTATCTCCCAGTCTACATCCACGTTTCCAAAATCGTTTATATAGTCGGTGTAAAAACTCATAAAATTACGAAGGGACACATTATCAAACAAGGCTGTTTCATAAGTACTTGTAAGTAGCATACCTAATTCCTTCCTAACGCGCTCTCCCGAACGTACCAAATTACCCTCTGCATCATATTCCGCAGGCATAACACCAAAGGATCCTGCGTTGGATAAAGCCTCATCAAAAACAAAGGTTGTTTTAAGCGTTGCTGGAGAAAAGTAAGTAGAAAATTTATCGATATTTTTTCCATATTCAATACCGCCCCCTAAAAACAAATAACCTGGCGCCATAAATTTGGATATCGGATTATCTCTGTTGGGATAATTATACCCGTTAGCAAACTGTGTTTTAAAACTAAATCTAGCCGAATAATACCAATTTGTAAGTTTATTTTTCCGAAACCCCAAACTAGATTTTATTTCAAGCAAATCGTCTGTTTTTCTAAATTCCTGCTCCTCTTGCTTGTTTAAACCATAGCGAGCCGCCAAATTGCTATCCCAAATAAAATTTCGGTATTTGTAGCGCAAATCGCTGGCAATACTAACCAAACCAGAAATAGAATTACTACCACCCGAATTCCAGTTAACAAACGCGACCTCGTTTATATCCAGCCCCGCTGTATTGGAATTGGACCAAACCGGTGCATTAAAATTTTCTGCTGGCTTAAAAAACAACGAATCAGGTTGCGCAAAACCATTTTGAGTAAAAACAAAAAATACACTAAAAAAAACTGTCAATATTGTAAATCGCATACTAATAAACTACCAAATTAATAATACACAAACTCTCCAAATGGACTTTTTATTGTTAACTGCTTTTTTTCTGCAGCTTCAACACGCCCAACAATTTTGGCATCCACCTGAAATGATTTAGAAATATCAATGATTTTTTGGGCAATTTCTGGGTTTACATACAATTCCATACGATGACCACAATTAAACACCTGATACATTTCTTTCCAGTCTGTTTTGGATTGCTCCTGAATAAGCTGAAATAAAGGAGGCACTGGAAACATATTATCCTTAATAACATGTAAGTTGTCCACAAAGTGAAGTATTTTGGTTTGCGCACCACCGCTACAATGAATTATTCCGTGAATATCTTGATTTGTAAACTCCTGAAGTATTTTTTTAATTATAGGGGCATACGTGCGTGTTGGCGACAACACTAATTTACCTGCATTAACGGGCGCACCTGGTACGGCATCGGTTAACCCCACTTGCCCAGCGTATACCAAATCCTCCGGTACCGAGGCATCGTAACTTTCAGGATATTTTGATGCGAGTGCTTTGTGAAACACATCGTGTCTTGCAGATGTTAATCCGTTACTTCCCATACCACCATTGTAAGCCGTTTCGTAACTAGCCTGTCCAAAGGATTCTAAACCAACTATTACATTGCCAGCTTTTATATTCGCATTATCAATAACATCGGTGCGTTTTATGCGTACTGTAACGGTAGAGTCTACAATAATAGTTCGCACCAAATCTCCCACATCGGCCGTTTCGCCACCAGTTGCGTGAATGGTTACCCCAAACGCTTTTAAATCGGCTATTAACTCTTCGGTTCCATTAATGATAGCCGATAAAACTTCGGCCGGAATATTATTTTTATTTCTACCTATTGTGGAAGACAGCAAAATATTATCGGTTGCACCAACACAGAGCAAATCGTCTATATTCATAATAAGCGCATCTTGGGCAATACCTTTCCAAACAGACAAATCGCCCGTTTCTTTCCAATACATATAGGCTAAAGAAGACTTTGTTCCAGCGCCGTCTGCATGCATAATAACGCAGTATTCCGGGTCGTTGGTTAAATAGTCAGGAATAATTTTACAAAAGGCTTTTGGAAACAAACCTTTATCGATATTTTTAATGGCATTGTGAACATCTTCTTTGGCGGCCGAAACGCCGCGCTGCGCGTATCGCTTACTAACTTCTTGACTCATATCATGGAATTGAGCCACAAAAATAACAATTGTTATCTATTTAGCATTAGGATTTAAGTTAGATTTCAAAAATCCAATACAGCGGTAACTCCTTAAAGGCTATTTGTAATTTTGCAAACCATTTCACTCCTTTAAAACCTATAAAAAAGAAACATTTTCGCCTAAAAAAAATAAAGCCATATTTCATTAAATATGGTTTTATTAACTGTGCAGCTATATGAGTAATTATTTTTTTGTAGGAAAACAACCTAAAGTATTAGCGCGGTATTATTTTCTCACCAAAACAGCGCGCTATTTTGTAAACAACAACTCCCTGTATTTAGTTAGTGGCCAAAGCTCGTCGTCCACCAAGAGTTCCAACTTATCGCAGTGGTAGCGAATGGTATCGAAATACGGTTTTACTTTAAAGCAATAAGCCTCTGCTTTTTTATCTACATCACCAAGTTTGTTAGCAATTTTACGCTCGTTAATCATTTTAGTAACATCGGAGTTTATAGAAGCAATATGTTCGGAAATATCCTCAATTAAATTAAGCTGCTCTTGACCAAACTTTTTAAAATCTTCACCATAAATTTCTTTCAGACCCTTTACGTTTTCAATTAAAATATTCTGATAACGCACGGCTACTGGTATAATGTGATTTCGCGCAATGTCGCCAAGTACGCGCCCTTCAATTTGAATGCGCATGGCATAGTCTTCCATTTCTATTTCGTAACGCGCCTGGGATTCTACACGATTCATAACCCCCAAATCTTCAAACAAGCGCAGTGCTTTTTCAGAAACCTTCGCTTTTAAGGCCTCGGGTGTTGTTTTATGATTACTTAAACCACGACGTTTAGCTTCCATTTCCCACTCTTCGCCGTAGCCATTTCCTTCAAACAATACATTTTGAGATTGCTTTATGTATTCGCGCAATACGTTAAAAATAGCCTCGTCTTTCTTTAACTTTTTGGTGTTAATAAGCACATCTACCTCGGCTTTAAAGTCTATTAACTGTTTAGCCATAATGGTGTTTAACACCGTCATGGGGTTGGCACAGTTAGCTTTTGAACCTACGGCTCTAAATTCAAACTTATTACCTGTAAATGCAAATGAAGACGTTCTGTTTCTGTCGGTATTATCTAATAAAATTTCGGGTATTTTTCCAACCACATTAAGTTTTAAATCGGTTTTTTCCTGTGGCGACAACTTACCATTTGTTACATTTTGCAATTCATTTAACACATTTGTAAGTTGCTCACCTATAAATACCGATACAATAGCGGGTGGCGCTTCATTAGCACCCAAGCGGTGATCGTTACTAGCCGAGGCAATAGCTGCACGTATAATTTCTTCGTGATCGTTTACAGCCTTAATGGCATTGATAAAAAAGGTTAGGAACTGAAGATTGCTCATGGGTGTTTTTCCGGGACTAAACAGGTTTACACCTGTATCTGTAGCCAAACTCCAGTTATTGTGTTTTCCGGAACCATTTACGCCTTTGTAAGGTTTTTCGTGAAAGAGCACTTTTAAATTATGACGCTCGCCTACCTTATGCATTAAATCCATTAACAAGGAGTTGTGATCCACTGCCAAATTGGCCTCATCAAAAACGGGTGCTAATTCAAATTGGTTTGGCGCTACTTCATTATGCCTTGTTTTGGCAGGAATACCTAACAACATGCACTCTTTTTCCAAATCGCGCATAAACTGCATAGCCCTTGCGGGGATTGTACCAAAATAATGATCGTCTAATTGTTGCCCTTTTGCTGGCGAGTGCCCAAGCATAGTACGTCCGGTAAGCACTAAATCTGGCCGAGAAGCCGCCAAAGCACTATCCACCAAAAAATACTCTTGCTCCCACCCTAAAGACGCGTTTACTTTTTTAACATTTTTATCGAAATATTTACACACATCCACAGCTGCAGCATCTACAGCTTGTAATGCCCGTAGCAAAGGTGTTTTATAATCTAATGCTTCGCCAGTATAGGCAACAAATACGGTAGGAATACAGAGTGTCGTTCCATAAATAAAAGCTGGCGATGTAGGATCCCAGGCCGTATAACCACGAGCCTCAAAGGTGTTTCGGATGCCACCATTAGGGAAACTAGAAGCATCTGGCTCCTGTTGCACTAATTGCCCACCACCAAATTTTTCAATAGCGCGCCCGTTTCCAATAGGCTCGAAAAAAGCGTCGTGTTTTTCGGCTGTTGTACCTGTTAATGGTTGAAACCAATGTGTATAATGTGTAACACCTTTAGAAATGGCCCACTCTTTCATTCCTGTTGAAATATGGTCAGCCACCTGTCGGTCTATTTTAGAACCATTTTGCATGGCATCCATAACACTACTGAACGCCTCTTTGGTTAAGAACTGACGCATGGTGTCCTCGTTAAATACGTTAGCACCAAAAATAGCAGAGCGGCGCTCGGTTTCGGTTATAGTAATTGGTTGGCGATTAAGGGTTTCTTTAATAGCATGAAATCGTAAAGTAGACATGTGTTGTGTTGTTAAAATTACGCCACAAATGTACATTAATTTTAATAAAACAAAAGCATACCCTATTATTTTTAGGGTCTAAACACCCAAAAAAGGGTTTTTACAAACAGAACCCCTATTAATTATTACCCATAAACGCTAAATAAACGAAAAGAATATAAGCCCCTAAAAGCAAACCACCTTTGTAACGACCCAATTGAAGCCTTTTAGGCAGAAAAGCCAGAGGCAGCAGCACAGCAGAAAACCCTAACATCCAAAAAATATCTTGCGATAAAATATTAGGGTTATTAACAGGAATGGGATGAATCATGGCCGTTAATCCTAAAACCGAAGCAATATTGAAAATATTAGAGCCAATTAAATTTCCTAATGAAATGGCTTTTTCCTTTTTTAAAGCCGCAATTACAGAAGCGGCTAATTCGGGCACACTCGTACCAATAGCCACCATAGTAACCGAAATTACACGCTCGCTTATACCTAAAGTAGTTGCCAAATCCTTGGCCCCAACCACCAACCATTCACTACCAAAATACAGCGCTGCAGCACCTATAAGTAACCACACAATTACTTTAAAATTTGAAGTAGTTTGTAGGGTAACATCCACTTCATCGGTATCGGTACTCATTTTTCCGGCTTTTTTAGATCTTCGGATAAGAATAAAAAGAAATAAAATAAGCGCTAGCATTAAAGCCAGTCCTTCCTTAAAATCTAATAGCAAGCCGGTACTTAACATAACATATAGTGCTACCGAAAGAAGCATCATCATAGGCCAATTTAATAAGTAAAAATCCTTATCAATAGCTAACGGCGATATAAAAGCCGTAACCCCCAACACCAAACCTATATTTGCAATATTAGAACCAATTACATTACCAAGCGCTATATCTGGCGATCCATCCAGAGCTGCTTGTAAACTCACCAATAATTCGGGCGCCGATGTTGCAAAGGACACCACTGTCATACCAATAACAAGTTTAGAAATATTAAATTTAAAAGAAAGTGCTACAGAAGAGCGTACTAAAAACTCACCACCCACTACGAGCAACACCAATCCTAAAAGCATCCAAATTACACTCATTATCCTTTAATTTTTTCTATTTAATTATTGCTTATTTCTGGTTGCGAAGATACTATTTCCGCCGATTTTTATAACAAAACTAAAAAAATCGTTATTTAACTATTATTTTAGTTTCAAAACTATAAAAATAGTTATATATTTACAACGCTTGCATACGTGCTACACGCGTCAGAAAAACAAACCCTTTAAAAATTTATTTATGCAAAAATTAACTAACAAAGAAGAAGAAATAATGCACATTTTATGGCGTTTAAAAAAGGCCTTTGTAAAAGATGTATTAGCAGCTATAAAAACAGACAAACCACACTACAACACACTTTCTACCATTATCCGAAATTTAGAGGAAAAAGGGTATGTTAGCCATAAGGCTTATGGCAAAACGCATGAATACTTTCCCGTTGTTAGTAAAGAGCAATACAAGAAGAAGTTTATGCATACGGCCATTACTAATTATTTTAATAGTTCTTATAAAAACGTGGTTTCCTTTTTTGCTGAAGAAGAAAAAATAAGTGTGGCTGAACTGAAAGAGATTATTGCCTTAATTGAAAAAAACAAGTAGTTATGGACTATTTATTAAAAGCATCGGCCGTATTAACCATTTTTTATGTTTGCTATATATGGTTTTTACAACGCGAAACCTTTTTTAACTCCAATCGTTGGTTTCTGCTTATTGGCCAATTTTTTGCATTTTTATTGCCACTACTTGTTATTCCCATTTACGTGACCGTTGCCCCTGAAGTTTTTAAGGCATCGTCGCGTTCCAATATGCCTATTACAGCGGCGTCCGTGGCCACGCTCCCATCAATAGAAACTGTATTAATATGGATTTATATTGCTGGGGTTGTATTCTTCTTCGGAAAATTTACTATCAATATTCTATCGCTATCCCAATTGGTACGCAGCCAGCCGTCAAAAAAAATGGCAGGCATCTATTACACAGAAACAACCAACACAGCAGCACCATTTTCATTTTTTAATAACATCGTTTACAACCCTCATAACTTTAGTGCAAAGGAACTGGAACTTATCTTAAATCATGAACGCGTTCATGTAAGGCAATGGCATTCTGCAGACGTACTTATTTCGCAGCTCTCTTGTGTGGTATTGTGGTTTAATCCCGTTAGCTGGCTATACAAAAAAGCAGTACAACAAAATTTAGAATTTATTGCCGATGGTAAAACGCAATCCAAAGCTAAATGCCAACAAAGCTACCAACGCTTATTGTTAAAGGTAAGCTTGCCAACAAAACACCAAGAACTGGTAAATAGTTTTAATAGTTCATTAATTAAAAAACGAATTTATATGTTACAACAATCAAAATCGAACACCCTGAAAAGCTGGAAATACGCTTTACTAATTCCTGTTTTGGCGTTATTTTTAATGAGTTTCAATACGCAAGAGGTGTATATTTCGGAAGCGACTTTTCAAGCTCAAAATTCAAGTAAAAAACATATAGTTACCGCCTCAACTTCGGATGCCGATTTGGCTAAAATTGAATCAGACATGTCAAATACACATG
This sequence comes from Bizionia sediminis, assembly GCF_042684585.1. NCBI lineage: Bacteria > Pseudomonadati > Bacteroidota > Flavobacteriia > Flavobacteriales > Flavobacteriaceae > Bizionia > Bizionia sediminis. The sequence goes on along the minus strand of NZ_JBHULS010000001.1, from coordinate 92,915 downwards.
TCGTTTTAAAATTTAGCGATATTTCCAGAAATGCCGATAATACCATTCGGGAAATCTACATTAAAACAAAACATAGCGGTGGTAGCAGATACAACAAACGTGTTACCGTAAAAAACGATAAGCAGAAAACCATTAAACCATTCTCATTACAGCTAACAGCGAATAAACAAGATATCTTGTTTCAGTTTTCAGATGATGAAGCAACTTTGGTTGCCAAAGATCGTATTACGTTTGGAAAAGAAGCCACAACCCGATTAGGTACTCAAAAAACTTTGAGCGAAGCTGATGGATTAGGCGAAAACCCGCTTTACATTATAAATGGGAAAACTTATAGAAAAGAAACGCTAAAACATCCAGCCCATTTTACAACAGCTAAAAGCATAACAATTATTAATAAAAAGGAGGGCTTAAAACGTTATGGTGCGGCAGGAAAAGACGGTGTTATTATATTTGAAGGAATAAGTGGCTTTAAAACTTTAGATACAGCAACCACCAAACCACATGCTGGGGAGGCCAAACCGCTAATTCTATTAAATGATGAAGAGATAACGCGCGAGAAAATGGATAGCATAGATCCAAAAACAATTATTAAAACTGATGTCATTACTAATGCGGCGGAGCTTGAAAAGTACGGAAGTAAAGCCAAGGATGGTGTTATTATAATATCCACAGGAGATACGGATACAAAACTTATGGAAATTCCTGAAAACCCCCTTATTTTAATAGACGGAAAAGAAGCAACTCAAAACGATATGCAGGCCATTAACCCCGAAAACATTCAAAACGTTCGTGTTTTAAAACCAGAAATGGCCAAAGCTACCTATGGTAAAAAAGGGACACATGGCGCCATACTTGTAACCACCAAACCTTAATAACTAGTACAAAAATCAAAAAAAAAGGTCCAAACACCATTAGGTTTGGACCTTTTTTTAGGTATCCTTTAATCTTATTTAATACTAATTTTTTTGGTCGTACTGGCGCCTTCCGAAACAATTTGTAGGACGTACATACCACTGGCTAGGTTTAAATCTATATACCCATTGCTTATTGCTTTTGAAACCAAACGCCTACCATCCAAAGAAAAAATAGTAAAACGTCCAGGCTTCTTAAGCCCTTTAATATATAAGCGTCCTGAAGTTGGGTTTGGATACACTGCCAAAGTATCCAAGGCATTTTCCGCCACACCAAGTGGCTGGTTCCAGGTTTCGCCTACGTTGTTTCCCCAAATATATTCAATTAACTCGGGCTGATCTATAAAGGGATTACGGTTATATTGCCAGGTATAAACCACGTTGTTTCTATTCATTTCGAAATCGTCTGGCGGATCGTTTCTGTGCCATTCTAATAGCGTTTGTAAATCACCAAACTGCCCTACGTTACCATCTGGAAAGCCATTTACTATTTCTAGTCCATTGTACCGTATAGCCAAATAGAATACACTTCGTGCTACATCGCCCTTAAAACTTCCTATTGTACCTGCGGGTCCATTATACTGCCCGTAAAATTGATTGCCTCTGGAGCTATTTTCAGGACCATCGGCAGCTCTTAAGGCGTGGGCATCACTATTGCCATGACGCAAGGAATCTGCATTTGTTTCCCAAAAAACATCTTTACCATCGGCTATTTCATCGGCTTCAATGCTGTAATAACCGGCTCTTGATCGCGGAAAAGTATGTTCTCTGTTCCATTTTCCGGTGCTTACCGAACCCAATTGAAAATCTAATTTCGCACGACCCGCTTCCAAATAAACCAACCAGACCTCATTACTATTTTCAGGGTTTTGATCGGCTTCTTTTAAAATATCAATTACATCTGTATAGGTTTGAGCCCTTACAACTTCCGGGTTCGCAATAATATCTTGAAGCGCTTGCTTTAAGGCATTATCAGCCAAACCATCTAGGGGGTTATAGTAACCATCGGGTTGTGTGCTGCTTACAATTCCGAATGTAGGATTAGTTGGCGCCCCATAGTCTGCTACTCTAAAATCGTTATCAATAATTCGGAATTTTAAACGGTTGTTAAACGGAATAAAAGGCTGGTTTAAATTAACAAATTCGATAACAGCTTCCTCATCCCCCTCATCTAAACCATCATCTGTAACCGTGATTAAAGTGGATACCGTATTGGAACCAGAAGGTATGGTTACCGTAGTGTTTCCGGTAAAATCGTTTGTATTAAAACCATCATTATTAAGTGAAAAAGAAAATGTAACATCATCTAACACCGTTATTTGAGAAGTAAAAGTAATCGTTACGGTGGCGCCTTCTTGATACTGTTCAGCATCCGTACTCATGGCAATGGCGTTAAAAACAATTCCGCTACCATCGTTTAATGCGCGCGGGGTTGGTGTGGTAACCGTATAACTTCCGTCATTATTTCGTTGAATGGAGTTTGTATTATTGCCAGACCCTTCATTTATTTGTTCAATATTGGTAAAATTGGGATGGGCACTAAAAATGGCCAGCATATCGGTATCATCGGCATCCGAGGTGTCGTAAACCAAAACATCAATTAAATTGGTAATATTAGCAACTGTGCCTTCTGGAAAATCTGTTTCAGCGGCTTGATAAATTGCTACGGCATCGGCGCCATTTTGAATAACATTAGGTGGAATTAAAAGCTGTGGAAAAGGTGTAACGGAGTCGCTCCCAATTAAAAGCAAGCCATTGGCATCAGTGGTATAGCCATTTAAGTCGATAGTAAAATAACTGGCATTGTTACCAGAGGTAGAGCCATTAAAAAACACGACAATATAGCCATCCAAGTTAAAGTTTGGCGTATTGGATTTTAATTCCAGAAACTCTTTGTCGTCTATACCTGGCGTATCGCAATCTAATTCGTTTATAACTATCTGACTAAACAATGGCATTACAGATAGGCATGCCAAAAGAATAAGTAAGTTATTTTTCATGGTTAGGGGTTTTTGGCAAAGGTAAGTAACTACTTCAGTAAAAATTATTTTAAAGATTAATAAATTATTAAATTTAACATCTTGAATGTCAATTTTGTTATCAGGTAATATGAAAAAACAAGTTTTTAAATTTTTAGCCAAATTGAACAAGGTTATTTTACCTAGTTTTACCAAGCAGCAGCTTGATTTGAGCAAAGCCAGCCGACTACAAATGATTATTTTTGGATGGAAATTATATGTTACAAAAAATGCCCTAGATTAATTGGCTTTTTATTTGTGCAAAACGATAAAAGTAATTATATTTGCACCCACAAAACGGCCTCGTGGCGCAACTGAATAGCGCACTTGATTACGGCTCAAGAGGTTACAGGTTTGAATCCTGTCGAGGTCACTAACTTTACTAAAGCTTTCAAGAAATTGGAAGCTTTTTTTTGTTTTAAATGGTACTACCATTTACGTACTTTATTTTGATAATAGGCCTGGCATAGAGGCCTAACAGCCACACTTTCGTAACATATAAAAAAGCATATTGGAAAAAGTGTGCACCTAAACAAATCTGCCCATAGTTTTAAAAACGTCCGATTTTTGTACGTATAGTAGTTATTTACAAGTTTTTAAAATCGTGTAAAAAAAATGCGCTTTGTAAAAAGTGATTTAAAATTATTGAAACATAAAACATACTAGGCTTTTGTAAACACATAACACCATAACAAGCCAATTTACGTTTTAACCATTAGTTTATTTCCGCACTTAAACCCGCCTCCAAAAGCTGCGAACACTGTGGTTCTAATTCCTTGTAAGGTCCGGTTTTAACAGTACATTTTCCTTTGTAATGTACTAAAATAGAGCACTGTTCGGCTTGTTCTGGAGTGTGTTTACAAACCCTAATTAATGTATTGATAACATGGTCGAACGTATTTACATCGTCGTTAAAAAGGATTATTTCATTCTCTAATAAAACATCCTCATTCAGTAGTAAATCCTCTAAAGTCTGTTCTCTGGTACTCATGATAGTTGTTTTTTGTTTACTCAAACTGTATGTGTGTTAGGCTTTTTCAAATTTTAAGGCTACCCAATTGTTTTGCTCCAAGGTATCCAGAAGTGTTAAACTTTCGTGATTGCAGGCGGCTTCAATAGCTGGAATATCGTCTTGGTAAAAACCGCTTAAAAATAACAAACCTTTGGCATTTAAGCAAGTAGCGTAAACAGCAATATCTTCTAACAATATATTACGGTTTATATTGGCAATAATTATATCGTAATGTTTGTTAGTTAATAGTGTGGCATCGCCTTCCAAAACTGTAATATGCTGGCAATTATTACGAGTTACGTTCTCCAAACTATTTACATAACACCAGTTATCTATATCAATGGCATCCAATTGCTTGGCGCCTTTCATTTCGGCAAGTATGGCTAAAACACCTGTACCACAGCCCATATCCAGCACTGTTTTATTCGTAAAATTGTTTTTTAGAATGTGTTGAATCATCATGTGGGTAGTTTCATGATGCCCGGTTCCAAAACTCATTTTAGGTTCGATAATGATATCGAATTCGGTATTTGTTTTTTCGTGAAATGGCGCGCGTACGGTACATTGGTTGGCTACTACAATAGGCTTAAAATTGCGCTCCCATTCGGCGTTCCAGTTTACCTGTTCTATTTCGTTAAACTTATAGGAAATTTGAAACTCCTTGGATTGCAGTATTTGAATACCGTCCAACATATTTGGGCGCCAATCATCTTTCTGAATGTAAGCCGTTAGGCCGGTATCTGTTTCCACAAAACTTTCAAAGCCTGCAAAGCCCAATTCTGCAATTAAAATTTCTACAGCCGGCTGTAATGGTGATACTTCAAAATCGTATCCTATGTAAATGATGGTATTGGACATGGTTTTATAAACTAAAAAGCATTAACTATTTCAAAAAAGTGTGTAGCATCCAAAGCCGCGCCACCAATTAAACCGCCGTCTACGTCGGGTTTTGCAAAAATTTGTTTCGCATTTGTAGGCTTCACACTTCCACCATATAAAATAGAAACAGCATTGGCCACTTGTTGGTTGTACCTATTGGCAATGGTTTTTCTAATAAATGCATGCATGTCCTGTGCTTGTTCGGGCGTAGCAGTTTCGCCGGTTCCTATAGCCCAAACGGGTTCGTATGCTAACACGATTTGACCAAAATCTTCAGGACTTAAATGAAATAAGGCATTTTTAATTTGATTGGAAACAACCGTTTCATGCTGCTCCGCTTTCCTGTCGGCTAATGCTTCGCCTACGCAAAAAATAACACGCATGTTATGCTGTTGTGCGGCATTTACTTTTTTAGCCAATAAGGCATCGGTTTCATTAAAATAAGCACGGCGTTCGCTATGACCCAAAATTACAGTTTTAACCCCTACACTTTTTAGCATGCCCGGACTAACTTCTCCCGTATAAGCGCCACTGTCTGCAAAATGCATATTTTGTGCTATAACTTCGATATTTGTCTCTCTTAAGGATTCAAAAGCCGGCCACAAATTGGTAAATGATGGCGCAATCATTACCTCTGCTTCCGAAGTTTTGTTAGCACGTTTTAGCTCGGTAATTAAAAGTTGGGTTTGTGCTAAATCATTGTTCATTTTCCAATTTCCAGCAACTATGTGTTTTCTCATGTTATATTGTTTTGGTCTCGTTTAAAACGAACTAATTACTTTTTTAAAAATTTATTTTCCCCTTACATACATATTGCCTCGTTAACGGCTGTTATTAGGATTCTAGCGATACTTTTGGATCTAGCCATGCGTAAATTAGATCTACAAAAATATTAATAAGAATGAATATAAGAGCAATTATTAGCACCGCCCCCATAATTACAGGCAAATCTAATGTATTTAAAGCATTTACTATTTCTTTTCCCAAACCATTCCAGCCAAAAATGTACTCCACAAAAACAGCACCTGCCAACATGGAGGCAAACCATCCAGAAATAGCGGTGACAACGGGATTTAAAGCATTTTTTAATGCGTGCTTTTTAATTATTTGGTATTCCGATAAACCTTTAGCGCGTGCCGTGCGAATAAAATCCTGATTATAAACCTCTAACAAGGAATTTCGCATAAGTTGAATTACCACGGCCAAAGGCCTTATACCTAACACAACTGCTGGAAGGATTAAATTTTTCCATTGTATTTGCATGGCGTTTCCATAATCGTCTAAATTATACAAGCTACCTGTCATTTCTAAATTTGTGTAATTATGTAGCACATAACCAAAAAACCAAGCCATTAAAATAGCGCTAAAAAAAGATGGCACGCTCATACCCACGGTACTTACAATTTGAATAAATTTATCCAACCATGTGTTTTTATAAATGGCGGATACTACGCCCAAGACGACACCTAAAATTAAAGCAATACAGATAGCCGTAACGGCCAAAATAGCCGTATTAGGCAGTGTTTCGCCAATAACTTCGGCTACTGGCTTTCCTTGCTTTGTAAACGATTCGCGTAAGTAAGGCACCTTAAACGCCACCACAGTATTTTTAATTGAAAATAATGGTTTGGCCCGGTATTTTCCTTTTTTTAGAAATGTGTAATCCGCTTCATTTTTTGAATGAATGGAAACCGGCAACAAATCGTTAATGTAATAGGCAAACTGTGTAATTTTTGGCTTATCGAAACCGTACTTTTTACGAACAGTTTCCACTTGTTCAGCCGATTGGTTTTGACCCAACATCATTTTAGCGGGGTCGCCAGGCAGGACATTAAATAGTAAAAATACCACGGTAACTACACCAAAAAGTGTTAGAAAGGCATACCCTATTTTATGATAAACATAGCGGACCAGAATTTCTAGGTTTTAAAGCTTTATTTGTTCCATATTTTTCCAATGGGCCTTATCTATCACGGTTCCTTTTTCTAGCTTAACAACCCCAGGGCTTGACCTAACAACCGTTTTGAGTGCTTTTTCATCGCACAAATAAAAATCGAAATTAAGTTTGTGTGTGGCTTTAAATTGTTCTTTTTCGGCTGCACCAGACGCGGATAAACCTATAACTGTGTAACCCGCTTTAAGCGCCTTGTCTGAAAAACTCTTTAGCTTGGCAACACCGTCTGGCTCTGCTGTAGCCAAATTATACACCACCATCATGATTAGTTTATCTTTATTTAAGAAATATTCTGTTAAATCCTCTGTTTCTGTTTCTATTGAAAAATCGGCTATTGGTGGTTCGTAACCGGGGTCAATTATTTTGGTTTCTACATCCACATATTCGCCATCCACATCGGGATAGCTTCCATCGGTAACAAATTCTTTTTCTTCACCATTTACCATAAATACCCAAGTAAATTCCTGAACGGGTTTTGGCGCATTTTCTGGAATACGCATACCCTCCGGAATATTAGCACCAATTTTATAGGCTCTAAAATCTATGGCTGGCAGGTTCATAAGCACGTAATAGGCAAAGGACAGCGACGCTAAAAAACTAACTAAAGCTGTTGCTGTTAAAACAACAGGCCTGTTAAAAACAGGTTTAATATAGCGTATACCCGCCAAAAGTATAAGCACAAAAACTAACAGGACTACGTCTTTTGTAAAACTTTCCCATGGGGTTAATTTTAAGGCGTCGCCAAAACAGCCACAGTCCTTTACTTTATCGAAATAAGCCGAATAAAAGGTTAGGAATGTAAAAAACACAATCATAGCCAACAGGCTGTAAACTGTAAATTTTGGCTTGTAACCAATAAGTAGAAAAACACCTAAAACCACTTCAAACACCACCACCAAAATGGATATTATAAGTGCGTATGGTTCTAAAAATGGCAGATTTAAAACGCCTACACCAAAATACTCCTCTAACTTATAGGAGAATCCTAGCGGATCGTTAAGCTTAATGAAGCCCGAAATAATAAATAGGATGCCTACAAAAATGCGACTAATCTGCACAAGATATTTCATATAACTACTTTTTTAAAATTCTTATTTATGGTTACTTCCTTTTTATAATAGGTTTATTTTAATTCTAAATGAATTAAGGCAAAAACAGCATAATTTATCATGTCCTGATAATTAGCATCTACACCTTCACTTACCAATGTTTTACCTTGGTTGTTTTCAATTTGCTTAACGCGTAACAACTTTTGTAAAATTAAATCGGTTAAACTACTTACGCGCATGTCGCGCCAAGCCTCGCCATAATCATGATTTTTATTTAGCATGAGTGCCTTGGTTTGCGCAATTTTTTCCTTGTATAAGGCCAAAGCTTCTTGGGTAGATAAGTCTGGTTGCTCTGCTATGCCTTTATCTATTTGAATTAAGGCCATCACACAATAATTTACTATGCCAATAAATTCGCTAATTTCACCTTCTTCAACCTTTTGAACGGCATTTTGTTGCAGTCCGCGTATGCGTTGTGCTTTTATGAAAATTTGATCGGTAAGCGATGGCAATCGTAAAATGCGCCAGGCACTGCCATAATCGGACATTTTTTTCTCAAAAAGATTGCTACACACGGTAATTACCGCATCGTATTGCTGTGCTGTGTTTGGCATGGGTACAACTAAAAATTATGTAAATTTCGCTTAAATTGTTCAAAGTTCAAAGTTACGTGATGAATGTTTTTATTTTTCATAAATAGCCAATTATTTTAAATCGATTATGTTAATTTTGTTTAAAAATTTAGACAAACCTACTAAATACTACCAGTAGGTTTTTCAATACAAACTAGAATACAACCAAATGACCATTAATTGTAACGGCCGCTTAATTGATGTTAGCACCCCAAAAGTAATGGGTATTTTAAATCTGACACCCGACTCATTTTACGATGGTGGTAAGTATAAAAACACCTCGCAAGCACTCCATCAGGTAGAAACCATGCTGAACCAAGGCGCCACCTTTATAGATGTAGGTGCCTACAGTTCTAAACCCAACGCCAGTTATATTTCGCAAGCAGACGAGCTGCAGCGTTTAATACCTGTTTTGGAAACTATTATAAAGACTTTTCCAGATATTTTATTATCTGTAGACACTTTTAGAAGCGAAATTGCCAAACAAAGCATTTTAGCTGGAGCGGCGATTATTAACGATATTTCTGCTGGTAAACTAGACACCAATATGCTGCAAGTGGTTGGCCAATTAAAAGTGCCGTATATTATGATGCACATGCGCGGCACCCCGCAAACCATGCAAACATTAACGGAATACACTAATTTAGTTAAGGATATATTGTATTATTTTTCCGAGCGCATACAGGCCGCTCATGCGCAACAAATAAGCGATATTATTATCGACCCCGGTTTCGGCTTTGCTAAAACGCGCGAACAGAATTTTGAGCTATTAAGCCAATTACAGCATTTTAAAACGTTAGAAAAATTACTTTTGGTAGGGGTGTCTCGAAAATCCATGATATACAAAACTTTACAAAACACGCCCAACGAAGCCTTAAATGGCACCACCGTATTAAACACTGTAGCATTACAAAAGGGCGCCCGCATTTTACGCGTGCACGATGTTAAAGAAGCTATGGAATGTATTAGCCTAACCAACGCATTAAATAAATAAACCATGAAATACCTTAAATTTTTAATTCCATTAATTGTATTTGCATGTAGCTCGGATAAAGTTATTTTATTGCCAGAGGTAAGTAATGCACCAGTTCACGAGGTTTTAGACCTGTCTCCGGCTTACTTGTTTTACGATACTACGGCTGTTAATGGTGTTGAATTAAATAGACGCAACCTTATTGTTTCTACAAACTGGCTGGTAAATGTAGATAAGCGCTTAACGCTAAAACAGGCCATTCCAGAAATTCAATTTATACAATTTAAAAAACGCGATGCCGGCATGCATAAAAATGAAGCAGCCAAAAACTACTATTCCTGTAATGATACGGGCATAAAAAATTTGGGTTTTATAGATTTTACAGATGTGTTTTACCACACCAGCGATTCTGCAAAAGCTACAATTCGCGCACGCGAAACTATTAAAAGTGAACACCTAGCCGCAAAAGTGGACGCGTTGTCCCGAATAACTGTTTCCAATTTAGAAGGCAGTCTAAATTTAGAAGATTTTATAGCTTACCTGTCTGCCCAACCACTTCCAAAACCCACTAATTTGGTTTTAAACCTATCCGAAAATTTAACGTTTCAGGATTATATTACTTTAAAAGCGGCCTTAATTGAAACCGATTCGACTGTTGTAACAGTAAACCCTAATGAATTTATTTATTAAACCAAAACCATTACATTTACCTAAAAACCAGTAACCTTGAATATTTTTAACGACCTTTTAAAAATAACCGTAATAGACATTCTAGACGTGGTGCTTGTGGCAGCACTACTCTATTACATTTATAAGTTGGTAAAAGGTACCGTTGCTATTAATATTTTTATTGGCATTGTTATTATTTACCTAATATATTTAATAACAGAAACCCTTCAAATGAAAATGTTAAGTAGAATTTTAGGAGGGTTTATGAGTGTGGGTTTAATAGCCTTAATAGTTGTTTTTCAACAAGAAATAAGAAAGTTTTTACTAATGGTGGGCTCCACTAATTTTGCCAAGCGTGGTAAATTTTTAAAACAATTTAAATTTTTAAAAACTGAAACCGAAAACCCTACCGATATAGCTAGTATTATTGCGGCTTGCAAAAAAATGAGCAGTACCAAAACCGGGGCTTTAATAGTATTTGAAAATCACAACAATTTAGATTTTTTAACCACCACTGGCGACGCCATGAATATAACCGTATCGCAGCCCATTATTGAAAGTATATTTTTTAAAAATAGTCCGCTGCACGATGGCGCCATCATAATAGCGCATAATATTGTTAAAGCCACACGCGTTATTTTACCCGTAAATAATGATAAAAATTTACCAAGTCGGTTTGGTTTACGCCATAGGGCTGCTGTAGGGATTACCGAAAAAACCGATGCACTGGCTGTAGTGGTAAGCGAAGAAACGGGTCAGATTTCCTATTTTAAAGACGGCGAATTTATAATGTTTAAAGAAGCCGACGAACTCATTGAGTTAATTAAAAAAGATTTAAGCTAGTTCCATGAAGGACGCACAGGTTTTTACAAAACTTCTTCCTGAACAAATTGCACCTCATACAGGTTTTTGTAATAGCCATTTTCCTTTTTCAATAAATTAGTATGGGTACCTTGCTCTACAATTTTACCAGCATCCATAACAATTATTTTATCAGCCTTTTTAATGGTAGCCAACCTGTGAGCAATAACTATAGATGTTCTGTTTTTTGTTATTTTATCGGTAGCATTCTGAATTAACTGTTCCGAATAGGAGTCTACAGACGATGTGGCTTCATCCAATACCAAAATACTCGGGTTGGTTACATAAGCGCGTAAAAACGAAATTAGTTGGCGCTGCCCAGACGATAGCATGGCCCCGCGCTCTTTTACGTTATAATGATAACCGTTTGGCAAGGTCATAATAAAATCGTGTATTCCAATAGCTTTTGCAGCTTCTTGCACATCCGTTTCGGTAATGTGCGGATTATTAAGTGTAATATTATTTAAAACGGTGTCTGCAAACAAGAACACATCTTGTAACACCACCGCAATTTGCTGTCTTAAAGACGCCAACGTAAAGGCTTTTATATCTGTACCATCTATTTGAATAACACCTTTATTAATTTCGTAAAAACGGTTTAGCAAATTAATAATTGTGGATTTTCCGGCACCGGTAGCTCCTACAATGGCAATGGTTTCTCCGGCTTTAACCTGCAAGGATAAATCTTTTAAAACCGGGTTATCTGGTACATAACTAAACCATACGTTATGAAACTGAATAGCGCCTTTAAAATGGCCTGCTACTTGTGTTCCTGTATCGTCAATTTGAGACGTTGTTTCCAACACTTTAAATACGCGGTTGGCAGCCACCATACCCATTTGCAAGGTATTAAACTTATCGGCAATCTGGCGCAGTGGACGGAATAACATAGGAATCATCATAATAAAGGCGGTTAAGTCGCCCAATGTTGCCGTGTTATCTATTACAGCATTTAAGCCTCCATACCAAGCCACCAAACCAATAGTTATAGAAGAAGACAATTCGGCAATTGGAAAAAATATAGAGTTATACCAAACTGTTTTTAACCAGCCTTTCTTGTGGCGTTTGTTTATGTCAACAAATTTTTTGTATTCGGTGTTTTCTCGTGTAAATAGCTGTAAAATTTTCATACCCGTTACCCGCTCTTGTACAAAGGAGTTTAGATTAGACACTTCGGTACGCACTTCCTCGAAGGCTTTTTTCATGTACTTCTGAAAAATGCGGGTAGCATATAAAACTAGTGGCAACATTAAGAACACTATTAAGCTTAATTGCCAATTCATATAAAACATTACGCCGGAAACGACTAACATGGTAAGCAAATCGCGAAAAATCATAAACAAGCCTTCGCCAAAAATGGCTGCAATACGCTCCATATCGGTTACTGCTCGGGTAATTAACACGCCCACAGAAGAGGTGTCGTAATATTTCATTTTAAAACGCAGCATGTGGTTAAATAATGCCACCCTAATATCTTTAACAACCGTTTGGCCTAACCAACTAGCATAAAATATAAATAGCACCTGACTAATAACTTCAAACAAAAGTAAACCTGCCATAAGCAAAATGTAGGGCAAAAACCCTTCTAGCTCTTTGGTTACCACATTGCTATCAATAGCTTGCTGTAAAATGTATGGTCTGGCAGCGCTTACAACAGACAATAAAATGACCACAAAAAGCACCCCATAAAAAATACGCTTATAGGGAACTAAAAATTTTATAAGCTTTTTAAGGAGCTTGGTATCTAATATTTTATTATCTGGTTTTGTGAGCATTTTTTATAGTTTCGGGATACGAAATGTGTGTTAAATACAAACCATGCGCCGGCACGGAATATCCTGCTTGCTGTCGGTTTTTAGATGTAATAATCGTGTGCAAATGGGTTGCTGTAATTTTTCCGAGCCCCACATTAATAAGAGTTCCCATTATGGCACGCACCATGTTTCTTAAAAACCTATCGGCCTGAATGGTAAAATGTAATTCGTCTGCTACCTGATTAAATTGTGCCTTCATAATTTGGCAATTATAGGTTTTTACATCGGTATGCGTTTTTGAAAAACACTGAAAGTCTGTATAATTTAAAAGCACTTTGGCAGCCGTTTCCATGGCTGTTATATCCAACTCCTTTTTTAACAAATATGCTTTATCAAAATTAAACGGATTTTTCTGCAAGGCTATTCTGTACAAATACGTTCTGCTAGTAGCATGAAAACGGGCATGTGCATGGGGTGCCACTTCAAAAATATTTAAAATAGCAACACTTGGTGGCAACAAGGCATTTAAGCGGTATTGTAACATGGTACAAGAAAAAACCTGACTGCTATCAAAATGAGCAAACATTTGTTGCGCGTGTACACCGGCGTCTGTCCGCCCAGCTCCCGTAATTGCAATAGGGCTGCCTAGCAAGGTGGTTAACGCTTTTTCCACAACCTCCTGAACCGATATGGCGTTGGGCTGGTTTTGCCAACCGTGAAAATCTGCTCCGTTATATGCCAGTTCTATAAAATATCTCAAAGGTTTGTGCTATTTTTGTAAAGCACAAAGATAGAATTTTAATTGCTCCCGAAATTTCAAATAAACGTTAAATATAAACCTTGTAAATTACTTTAAAACCCTATCCATTTGGACTGTTAAAATGAAAAAAATACTACTTCTTTCCGATACCCACAGCCACATGGATGACGCTATTTTAAAATACGTAAAACAAGCAGACGAAGTTTGGCATGCTGGCGATATTGGCGATTTAAAAGTAACCGATGCCATCAAAGCTTTGAAGCCTTTACGTGGCGTTTACGGCAATATAGATGACGAAAAAGCTCGATTAGAATTCCCGCTAGACAACCGCTTTATGTGTGAAGGTGTTGATGTTTGGATAACCCATATTGGTGGATACCCGAATAAATATAATGTGAGAATTCGGGACATAATACAAGAAAACCCGCCGCGTATTTTCATTTCAGGACACTCGCATATTTTAAAAGTCATGCCCGATAAAAAACTCAATTTAATACACATGAATCCTGGAGCCGCTGGAAAACATGGTTTTCATAAAGTACGTACCATGTTGCGATTTACCATTGATGGTAGAAAAATTGAAAATTTGGAAGTAATTGAGTTTAAAAAGTAAATGGAAGTTGCTATCAACACTAAACCAACCTGGTGATAGTATCTACTTTGTTTATTTATAATCCAAGCTAATATAGGCTGTTACCCCTGTAAATATTCCTACAAATAGTGACGTTAGCATAGAAAAATTCGCTAGTGTATAGAGAACAATTGAAAGTACGCCACCTCCTATTAAATGTTTTATGAGCGTTTTTAACATAATTTAAAACTATATCGAGTTTAACAAGGCAACAAATCCAACACCTGCTGACGCATTTGCTCCATAGGCTACGGCCGATGCAGCCACTACATCTAAATCACCAGAACCTCCAACAATAGCTATTAGCCAAACTAATGCACCCATACCTGCTCCGTAAGCATTAGCGGTTGCCATATCTGATATCGTATCTTGAAACCAATTCCAACCATAACAAGTAACTTTAGAACTTGAATTGTTAAGTAAACTATTCCATTTATCACTATGTGCCTCCCAATAATTCAATTAACTTATAGCTCTAACAACTGCAGACATTAAAATTATTTTCTCATCTCCTTGTAAATCATTTTCAATTGCGACTTTAATTGGCTCTAAATTTGCTTTTATAGTATTTAGATTATTTTTGCAACTATTTTTCACTTCATCAATAGTGGTCTCTATTAAATCTAAATATTCTTTTGATTCTTCAATCACTAAATTATTCTTTAATTCTAACTGGAGTACATCAGCAACTTTTTAAGAAAAATCAACTGGTATAAAAGTATCTTTTCTTGATTTCAATTCGTTCACTACTACACCATATACATCTTTGTCATAAACAGCACTAATGTAATTACTTGTGGCTTCAACTAAATTAATTGCACTAGGGTCTGTAGAATTATTTTTAAAATATAACTATATAGAACCCTAAAGCGTCGTTATGTTTTTGACCTATTTTGGAAAAATGAATACCAATACTTTTATTTGTTATATTCAAATTTGTACGCTTCATTATCCTGTGAACAACCTTGAATACAAAGGACAAAAATTAACAGAAATAATAAGCTTGAAATGTGATTTTATTTTTCATTTTTATAAGATTTGGGTTTGGCTCAAAAAAAAAATCAACAAACAAGTTTATTAAGTATAATGTTTAAATTTTTAAAATCGTCAAGTGATTAAGCATATTAAAAAAGCCCAAGATCTTCACCTTGGGCTTACGCACTAATACTACTAAGATGATAGGTTTATCGCAATCGATCTACAGATTTTACAAGATCTTCATCCTTTTTGATGGCCTTATTAGCCAAAGCTAAAAAGACGATAGAAACAATAGGAAGAAAAATCCCAATACCTTTCTCAGAAACAACCGTTTCTCCAGATAAATTTAGAGATTGATACACAAATAATCCTAGTAAAATAAAGTTTAATATGATGTTAAGTCGCCCTAATACAAACTGCGACTGTCTATTTGTATATTTAAAAATGCTAATTACCGATAATAAGGCAGATAGCAAGAACCCCACTAATACATATACCACATCTGTTGCAAACATTTTTTCACCCGCTGGGGTGGTCCACAAATGGAACACGAAAATAAGGCCACCAGAAACAATAGCGGCCAATAATAAGTACAATGTTTGAATACGTTGCAGCATGTAAGTTTTTCCTTTAACGGGACACAAAAATAACAGTTTCTTTGAAAATAAAGCAATAAAAAAGAAAATAAAGTTGTATAATTGCACAACTGATTTGCAACTATCAGAGTTGTAAGTCCTTATTCTTCTGAACCACACGGTTAATTATTCTTCGGAATTAGTCAACTTAAAAAACATTAAAATACAACATTCAATTCAACATCAATGTTTGAAATATCTCAATTAAAATCCATGAAGCTTCCTGAATTGCAGGAAATTGCTCAAAAACTTAAGGTGCCCAAATACAGGTCTTTAAAAAAATTGGATTTGGTGTATCAAATTTTAGATCACCAGGCCTCTAACCCAAAAGCTGCTAAAGAAGTAGCAACTTCAGAACTAGCTGCTGCGCCTAGTAAAGCAGATTCAGCAGAACAGCCCGCTGAAAAGGTTAAGGAGAAAAAGCCAAGAAAACGCGTACAAAAAGCTGTTCGCGCAAGCAAAACAGATAATACGGCAGAAACCGCAACTAATAAGCCACAAACGCCAACAGAAACTACCAAAGAAGACGTTGCGAGTCCAGATACGAAGCAGACAAACGCCGAGGCCAACAGAAACACGCCGAAACAAAACAAACCCAATCCCCGTCCAAAGCCTACTACCGGCAACAAACGCGACGATAAAAACACCAACTCCAAGGACGAAAAATCGAAAGAAAACCGCGGACAAAATCAGAAACAAGACAAAAAAAATAATGGCAACAAAGATACGCGTAACAGGTATCGTGAGCCCGACTTTGAGTTTGACGCTATTATTGAAAGTGAAGGAGTTCTAGATATTATGCAAGACGGATATGGCTTTTTACGTTCATCGGATTACAACTACCTATCCTCGCCAGACGATATTTATGTGTCGCAATCGCAAATAAGATTATTCGGACTAAAAGTTGGCGACACGGTTCTTGGCCGCGTAAGGCCGCCTAAAGAAGGTGAAAAATACTTTCCGTTAATAAAAGTAGTAAAAATTAATGGTCAGAACCCCGATGTTGTTCGCGATCGCGTATCTTTTGAGCATTTAACACCACTTTTCCCACAGGAAAAATTTGATCTTGCCGGCAAGCAAAGTACCATTTCTACCCGAATTATGGATTTGTTTTCGCCTATTGGTAAAGGACAACGTGGTATGATTGTGTCGCAACCAAAAACTGGTAAAACAATGCTTTTAAAAGATGTTGCCAATGCTATTGCTGCCAACCATCCAGAGGTTTATCAAATGATTTTATTAATAGACGAACGTCCAGAGGAAGTAACCGATATGCAACGTAATGTACGCGGCGAAGTTATTGCTTCTACATTCGATAAGGAGGCGCATGAACACGTAAAAATTGCCAATATTGTTTTAGAAAAAGCCAAACGATTGGTAGAATGTGGCCATGATGTGGTTATTTTACTGGATTCTATAACGCGTTTAGCACGTGCTTATAATTCCGTACAACCTGCTTCCGGAAAAATATTAAGTGGTGGTGTAGACGCCAACGCCTTGCACAAACCAAAACGCTTTTTTGGTGCCGCCAGAAACATTGAAAATGGTGGTTCGTTAACCATTATTGCTACGGCCTTAACTGAAACAGGATCCAAAATGGATGAAGTTATTTTTGAAGAGTTTAAAGGAACTGGTAATATGGAATTACAACTGGACAGAAAAATATCTAACCGTCGTATTTTCCCTGCCATCGATTTAACGTCATCGAGTACCAGACGTGACGATATTTTGTTGGACGAATCCACTATACAACGTATGTGGGTAATGCGTAAATATTTAGCCGATATGAACCCGGTAGAGGCCATGGAGTTCATTAACCAGCGTTTTAAGCAAACTAGAAACAACGAAGAGTTTTTAATTTCTATGAATGGTTAAACCCTAAAGTAACTCAAATAAAAAAATGCCTTGAAATAATTCAAGGCATTTTTAATTATAAACAAAACTGGATTTAAACTTACTAAATCTAAATTATTGGGCATAAAAAAAAGCTTCTCTTGAAAGAGAAGCTTTATATTTTACATCTATAACAAAATTATAGAGTGGCAATATGCTTCGCTAAACCTGACTTTAAATTTGCAGCTTTATTAGCATGAATAATATTCTTCTTTGCTAACTTATCAATCATTGAGGTAACATCAACAAATAACTTTTGCGCCTCCTCTTTGCTGCTAGTTTCACGTAACTTTTTAATTGCGTTACGCGTAGTCTTGTGCTTATATCTATTTCTTAAACGCTTGGACTCGTTACTTCTAATCCTTTTTAACGCTGACTTATGATTTGCCATTTGATTTTTTTCTTATTAAAAATTGTAGCCCGTAGGGGAATCGAACCCCTCTTACCAGGATGAAAACCTGGCGTCCTAGCCGATAGACGAACGGGCCATTTTGCTCTTGAGTTTGCAAATATAAAAACTAATTTTTAAACCTGCAAATCTTTTTTTTTGTCAAAACAACTTATAACTTTGTCGTTGCGGGTGCAAAAATACAACTTATTTTAAATGTTGCAACAACAAATGCGATTTTTTTTGTTTTTTTTTTAGTTAGTAAGCTTTCGCAAAAAGCACGCGTCTGGCAGATGGTTTTCCAGTATACACACAATCACCACTTTGCGTGTTTTCATCCATAGGAATACACCTGATGGTGGCTTTTGTTAATTCTTGTATTTTTGCTTCAGTTTCCTCTGTGCCATCCCAGTGTGCAGAAATAAAGCCCCCTTTTTCTTCTAAAACTTTTTTAAACGTTTTAAAGTCGTCCACCTCTGTTGTGTGCGCTTCCCTATAATGTAATGCTTTTTGGTACAAACTAGTTTGAATTTCCGTCATTAAGCCTTTTACCTTTTCGGTAAGATTATCTATTGCTATAACTTCCTTTGTTAAGGTATCGCGTCTAGCTAACTCCACGGTACCATTTTCCAAATCTTTCGGGCCAATAGCAATTCTTAATGGCACGCCTTGTAATTCGTGTTGCGCAAATTTAGCGCCTGGCCTAAGCGTATCTCTATTATCAAATTTTACAGTAATGTTATGCAAACGCAATTCGCCCATAATAACGTTTACCAAATTTGTAATTTCTTGCAATTGTTCTTGCGTTTTGTAAATCGGTACAATAACAACCTGGTTCGGGGCTAAATTAGGTGGTAATACCAAACCATTATCGTCGCTATGGGTCATAATTAAGGCACCCATTAAGCGTGTAGAAACTCCCCATGAGGTGGCCCAAACATACTCCTGACTCCCCTCTTTGGTGGTAAATTTAACATCAAAAGCTTTAGCAAAATTCTGTCCAAGAAAGTGCGATGTACCAGCTTGAAGCGCCTTACCATCTTGCATTAAAGCCTCAATACAATAAGTTTCTTCAGCACCTGCAAAGCGTTCGCTATCGGTTTTTACGCCTTTAACAACCGGAATGGCCATAAAATTTTCCACAAAGGTGGCATACACATTGTTCATTAACTCGGCTTCTTTAACCGCTTCTGCTTTGGTTGCATGCGCGGTATGCCCTTCTTGCCACAAAAACTCTGCAGTCCTTAAAAACAAGCGCGTGCGCATTTCCCAACGCACCACGTTTGCCCATTGGTTTACTAGTATTGGTAAATCGCGATAAGATTGAATCCAACCTTTATAGGTATTCCAAATAATGGCCTCGCTAGTTGGCCTAACTATAAGTTCTTCCTCAAGTTTTGCTTCTGGGTCTACTCGCAACTTGCCTGGTTTATCTGGATCACTTTGTAATCTGTAATGTGTAACAATAGCACATTCTTTGGCAAAACCTTCGGCATTTTTTTCTTCAGCCTCAAATAAACTTTTAGGCACAAACAACGGAAAATATGCATTTTGGTGCCCTGTTTCCTTAAACATTCTATCTAGTTCTGCTTGGATTTTTTCCCAAATTGCATAGCCATAGGGCTTAATTACCATACAACCACGTACGGCCGAATTTTCAGCAAGATCAGCTTTTACCACTAATTCGTTATACCATTTGGAATAGTCTTCCTTTCTACTTGTTAGTTTTTTACTCATATACAGGGTTTTGGCACAAATATTGTACTTATGTTAAAAATAGAAATAATTTCGCAAAACTAATTATTTTTGTTATGTTCAACAATAAAACACAAAGATATGTCCATTAAAAACTACATCCTAGATAAAACACCTACAATAGCGGTTTTAACAAGCTTGCTTTTTGTAAGTGCATGCGGCACATACCAGCAAGCAGGTTCGGACGCCGATGGTATTTATAATACCTCAACAACAGCTGTTGAACAAGAAACCAACACGGCTGTAGACAACAGTGTATATTACCAAAATTATTTCAAAGAAAAAACATCGGAATATGCCGTATACACCAATGACGAGGTGTTTACAGATGTAGATGAATACTCTGGAGAATACGTAGAAAACGACAGCATACAATACCAACCACAAGCATACGCTGGGTGGGGCCAAGAAACTTCCAATGTATCCATTAATGTGTACAATGGCGGTGGCTTTTATAACAATTTTTATGATCCCTTTTATTTTGGATATTACCCACCCATTTGGACGAATCATTACTTTTACCGCCCTTACTACTACACTGGTTATTACAACCCATGGTGGCACGGCGGGTATTATGGTGGTTTTTATGGTGGCTATTACCACAATCCTTGGAATAATTACTATTATGGAAATCACGTCGCTTTTATAAATGGCAGACGCGGTGGGGCTTACAATATGCCTGGTCGCTACGGCAGCTCGAGGTACTTCGATTCTAATAGAATTTATAACGCTGCACCAAGACGCGATTACACGCGAAGCAGCCATGTAGGCAGACGCGACAGAACACAAACAGATGCAAGAGCTACTAGATCTACCCGTAGTACCGTTAGAGATGTTAGAAGCACGCGTAATAATTCAAATAATGTTGCACCAAATAGCACGCCGCGTGTAAGAAATAACAGTACACCACGAGTAAGAAATAACAATACGCCACGAGTGCAAACCAATAGCACCCCGCGCCCACGTGTGAGAACCAATTCTACACCAAGAACTAACAGCAATTTTAGCACACCAAGAAGAAGTTCCTCACCAACCATACGAAGTGGTGGATCTAGTCGCGGATCGTCTGGCGGCATGCGAAGTTCTGGAGGCAGACGCGGCGGCATGTAAACAAGAGATATAAAAAATTAAAAACACCTATGAAAAAGATATTGTTATTTGCGCTGGCATCCACGCTGCTGCACCAAGTTCAAGCGCAAGGTATTTCGGATGCCTTGCGATATTCGGAAGATAATATACAGGGTTCTGCTAGATACAGGGGGTTAAGTGGCGCATTTGGCGCGCTTGGAGGCGATATAAGTGCTATAAGTATCAATCCAGCTGGCTCGGCTGTATTTAATGACGGCATGATTTCCTTCTCGTTAGCCCATATGAAAACAAAAAATGAAACCACATATTTTGAAGGAAGCGCCAATACATCGGATACCAATTTTGATATTAACCAAACAGGTGCCGCTTTTGTTTTTCAAAACAACAATCCTAATTCTGCTTGGAAAAAATTTACTTTAGCTGCTAGCTACGATAAAATTAACGATTACGAAAACGATTGGTTTGCTTATGGCACCAATCCAAACACATCCATTGCCGATTATTTTTTAAACTACGCTAATGGACTACGATTGGACGAAATTAGTGCTTTTCCCGGTGAATCGTTCTCTGAAGCTTATCGCGAAATTGGCAGCTTTTATAGCTATGGCCACCAGCAGGCTTTTCTGGGATACGAATCGTACATATTAAACCCATTAACAGCAGACGACGCTAATACAGTATACACATCGGCTATAGCTCCGGGTAGATTTTACCAAGAGTATACTTACGCCTCACGGGGATTTAATGGTAAGTTCACGTTCAACGTGGGAGCACAAGTAGGAGAAAAGTTGTTTTTAGGGATAAACCTAAATTCGCATGTTATTAACTACGAACGCTCTACTTTTTTATATGAAGCAAATAACAACGTAGGTTCTGTGGTTAATACCGTTCGTTTTCAAAATAATTTATTTACCAATGGCTCGGGATTTTCTTTTCAGCTTGGTGCCATTTACAGAGTTACACCTAGTTTGCGAGCAGGATTTAGCTACAATTCTCCTACATGGATTACCTTGGAAGAGGAAAGTTCGCAATCTATATCTACCTTAAGACAAGAAAACGGTGGTAATGTTAATCAAATTGTAAATCCGTTTATTACTAACATTTTTCCAACTTATAAATTGCGTAGTCCAGGTAAATATACTGGTAGTGTTGCTTATGTTTTTGGTAATAAAGGCCTTATTAGTTTTGACTATAGCATAAGAGATTTTAGCAACACCAAACTAAAACCTGGATCTGACCCATTTTTTAGTCGTGAGAACAAACGCATAGAAAATCTGTTAAGTACCGCAGCTACTTACAAAATTGGGGGTGAATATAAACTACAACGCTTTAGCTTTCGGGCTGGATACCGATTTGAAGAAAGCCCTTATAAAAATAACAAAGTTGTAGGCGATTTATCGGGTTATTCTGCGGGAATAGGTTATAACTTTGGTAATTACACGAAGCTAGATATTACTTACGACCAAACCAACCAGACCAACAAAAATCAGTTATACACGGTTGGCTTAACAGATAGTGCCTCTGTAGATAGCAAAGTAGGTATTATTACCGCTACTTTAAGCTTCAGTTTGTAATACAATTTGCCTGAATTTTAACAGAAACCCGAACTTTACGTTTCGGGTTTTTTTATAATCATAAGTTGGGTGCCACTTAAAAAAGTAAAAAAACGGCGCGTTTACAACTGGTTACCTATATTACCCACATCTGCCTTTTATTCTATCTATTACCTAATTACAAGTGCACAGCTAAATAGCCCAATACCGGTAAAGTTAGAGCTCTTCGCTTACCTTACCTTTGGTGCATCTACGTCATTTTATACACCGTTTATATCCTGTAAAATTAACCACATGGCCATGCTCCAGAAAATGCTTGTATTTTAGGTTTACAAGCTGCTTTATTAACACATAAATAAGGGAAACAGTTCTGAAAGTTTGTAGTGTGTAAATGCCTATAAAGGTAGCCTTAACAAATGGTAAAATTAGCTTTACATATTTAAAATATTCATATAACCTTTACCAAAAAAAAAGACCAAACCTTATATTTCTATAAGCGTTCGGTCTTTCTAAGGTTGGTTAGTATTTAAGTTGGTTTAGCGCTTCAAGGTAAAGTGAGCTTTAAATTGTTTCATCCCTTCGGCGGCCGATTCTTGGTAATCTATAGTAAACCAATAGTCGCTTGTTGGCATCTGCTCACCATTGTAAGTACCATCCCATCCTGGACCATTTGGATTTAACTGTTTTAATAGTTTACCAAATCTATCGTAAATATAAATTTTAACATTCTGTAGGTGCTCTACACCAGCAATTTGCCATGTATCGTTATCACCATCGCCATTAGGTGTAAAGAACAACGGATAATCTAACACGAAAACTTCTACACTGGTTTCACCACATCCATTAATATCGCGAGCTTTGATAATATGCGATCCAATAGATACATTGGTAAAGGTATACGTATTGTTATTTGGACTATTTGATACCCAAGGCCCGTTATCGATACTGAATTCGAAAACAGACGAGCCATCACCACTAGCCGAGGCCTCAATAACATGATTATCTGCAAAGGCTAAAGTTGTTACGTTTGCTTCCAGCACTGGAGGCGAACTTACAATTACCGTAGTAGATAAGAAGCTAAAGCAGAAGTTATTTACGTCGGTTACTAACACAGAGTAAGTACCACCAGCAGTGGCTTCGTAGCTTGCATCGGTGCCAATTATAGTAGTAGGATTAGAAGCTTCGGTCCACTCGAAGGTGTACAAGCTTGGATCTAGATTGGTATCTAAAATAGGACTACTTACTACTTCGGAACCATTTGTATTAACACACAACGTATACGAATCTGCTAACGTAAAGGCTGGAATTGGATCCACTATTAAAGTCATCGTCGTGGTATCGTAACAAATATCCTCTGGCGTGGTATCATTATCCACGCGTACGTAAATAACTTGTGGGTTCACGGTATTTTCAAAAGGCACGCTTAAATCGATAGCGTTTATAGCTAGGTCGGCATCTGTTTGACTGGTGTAGTAGGACACTGTAAAGTTTGCAGGATTTTGCCCATCCAGGACATTTGCATTTTGAGATGCTAAATCGAAGCCTACTGAATCGTTTGTTGGATTGCCATCAAACTCCATATTGTCATCGCAAAGGGCATACTCCAGTGGATTGTTGTCTGGGTTTGCTGTAGCCCCTTCTTGTACAATTACAAAGAAGCTTTGCGTAACAACATCGCAGCCCGTGGTTGTATTTCTGATGTTTACAAAAATCTCCTGCGGATTAACCGTGTTTGTAAAAGCGCTTGGGTTAGCAATACTACCTGTACCCGCCTCTGCAGCTGCTAAAGACGTGTAATAAGTAACTTGAAAACCTGTAGCACTTTGACCGCCAAGAACATCTAAATTTCTTTGCGTTAAATCGAAAGTAAATACATTATCAAATGGCACATCGCAGGCTATAATGTCCTCTAGACTATCTGGTGTAGCTGGCAATGGGTTTACAATTATATTAAATGTTACCACTGTATGGCAACCAGTACCCATATCGGCTGGGTTTGCAGGATCGCCAGTTTTTGTTACTCGCGCATAAATAGTTTGCGGAGAACTGGTATTTTGATATGCTGTTGGATCTGGTATCGGGTTATTACCAGACTCTGCATCGGCAGGAGTTGTGTGGTATGTTACCGTTTCATCGAATGCATTTAGCATTGCTGGTTCGTTTACCGTTAAATCAAACAGCTCTTGTAAATCGCCTGGATTGTTATCATCGCAGAGCTCCAAATCACTTAAATTATCGTTAGGCGTAGGTAGCGTATTAACTACTAACGTTAACGTTGTTATAGCTGAACAGCTTATACCACTAGACGTTTCTGTAACAGTTACAAAAATTGTTTGTGGGTTATGCGGCAGGCCATTTATAGACGTGTTGGTGTAATTTGTGTAATCTGGTATTGGCGTTCCGGCAGCAATATCAGCTAATGTTTCGTAATAGTCCACAGTTAAGGTGGCGTCGAACCCGGTAATAATATCATCTCTTGTTGTTAGGTCGAAACTTGCAAAACCGTCGTTATTAATACTATCATCACAAATTTGGAACAAGCCGTTTTCGGATGCGATGGTAGGTGGTAAATTCACTATTAAATCGAATTGCCCCACCGTTATACAACCATTGGCGCCTTCTAAGCGTACATATATAGTACGGTTTGCCGAGACATAATTAGACAATTGTGGTTGTACAATAGGGTTAATACCCGGTGTAGCTTCAGCATTTGCTAAGGACTCATGGTATGTTAACACATAATCGGCTGGATTTTGTGTGCCATAAATGGTGGCATCCATAGTTGTTAAATCGAAACTTGCAATACCATCATAATCATCGTCGCATGTTGCATACGGATCTATTGCCAATGGTACCTCTGGTGTTGGTTGTACAATTAAAGTGAGTTCTACAATTGTAAAGCAACCTGTTGTTGGATTTTCTGCACGAACATACACAATATCCGTGTTTTGATCGTTGTTTTCGTACATATCTGGCAATTGGTTAACGCCATCGAATGCATTTTCGTAAGTACCATGATACGTAATATTATTACCTTCACCGTTATCTATTTCTAACGTGGCTTGTTGTAAATCGAAAATAGCATAGCCATCGTTATCCACATCACACTCCGCTAGCGGCGTAATATTAGCTGTTGGGGTAGGTGTTGGTACGTTGGACACTTCCAATGTTAAGGTAGATGTATTGGTACAACCTGTAGTGCCATTAGTAACCAATACAAATATTGTTTGCGGATTATGAGGTAGCCCGCCAATAGATGTATTTGTATAGGCCGTAAAATCAGGAATTGGATTTGCTGGAATATCCGCAGCTGTTTCAAAATAACTTACAGACCAATTGGTATTACCACCCGTAATAATAGCATCCTGAACCGTTAAATTGAATACCGCATAACCGTCGTTATCAATTGTATCGTCGCAAATACTTAAAACTAAAGCGTCTGGCGTTGTTTCTGGAACTGGTAATGGGTTTACAATTAAATCCAGTGTGGTAGCCGTATAACAGTTAGTTGTGTTATTTTCTACACGCACACCTACTGTATGCAGATTTGGAATTGTATTGGTAAAAGCACCCGGAGTAGCTATATATGAAGGTGCTGTTGGACCAACATCCGCATCGGCAGGATCTGCATAATAAGTTACTGTAAAATCGGCTGGGTTTAAACCATTCAAAATATCAAGATTTCTAACCGTTAAATCGAATTCGGTTAATCCGTCAGCAACGGCATCATCACAAAGCGTTATAGGATCTGGATTCTCTTCAATAACCGGTGTTGGGTCTACAATAAGCTGTAATTCTACAATTGTAGGGCAATCTGTAGTAACTCCTGCGTAATCCACACGAACATAAATAATTTGCCCTAGTAAGTTAGATAAGGTTGTACCTAGTGGTAAAACGTCATCTATGGCATTTTGTAGTGTAAGGTGAAAGGTTACTTCTAGAGATGGATCTGTAGTTACTTCGGCAGCTACTCCAGATAAATCGAAAGTTCCTAAACCGTCGTTGTCTGGATCGCAGTAATGTAAATCTGAAGGCGTATTGGCTGCCGGTGCACTCACTACAGACAGTGTTAATGTTGTAATATCGAAACAACCGGTTGTAGCGTCTTCAATTCTAACTGAAATTACCTCGCCATCCGTACCCATATAGGCGCTTGCAGATGGTGATACTTCTGGTGTACCAGCAATAGCGTCGGCTGGTGAGTTGTGGAATGTTACCACATAGTTTGGGTTATTACCCGTAATTTGATTAACTGTTGTTGTTAAATCCATGACAGTCATACCGTCTGGCACGTTATCATCGCAAGCAAATAACGGATCGGGTGCTACAAAGGTTGGTAGCGGATTTATAGTTACCACAAAACTATTTTCGTCTGAACAGCTTGTATCGGTTGCATTTTCGGCGTATACATAAATGGTTTGTGTAGTCGTAATAACTTCACCTGCATTTAAAACTGTACCCGTTCCATTTGGACCTGTGTAATATGTACCATTGGTTAGAGCTGGCAAGGCATAGCTTACGCACTCTGTAACATCTAATGGGGCATCTACAGGAGGCGTATTATTTATGGTTACTACAAAACTACTTTCATCTGTACAGTTAGGAGTTGAACCGGTTTCGGCATAAACATATAAGGTTTGCGTCGTTGTAATTGTAGTGCCTGCACTTAATTGGGTTCCTGTACCTCCTGGACCCGTGTAGTAGTCTCCTACAGTTAACGCTGGTAAGCTGTAACTATCACAGGCAGAAACATTGGCCGGGGTATCTACTGTTGGCGTGACATTAATAGTAACTATAAAACTATTTTCATCGAAACAATTAGGTAGCGTGCCTGTTTCTTCGTAAACATAAATGGTTTGGCTGGAAGTTATAACCTCTCCTGCGTTTAAGATAGCACCAGTTCCATTTGGACCTGTGTAATATGTGCCACTTGTTAAGGCTGGTAATGTATAGCTATCACAAATTGTTACATCCAAAGGCGCATCAACCACAGGGGTTGTATTAATGGTAACATCAAAACTATTTTCAGCAAAACAATTAGGTGTTGTTCCTGTTTCTGCATAAACATAAATAGTTTGCGAAGTTGTTATTACATTGCCCGCATTTAACTGGGTTCCAGTACCACCTGGTGCTGTGTAATAGGCACCTGCTGTTAAGGCAGGTAATACATAGGAGTCGCAGGCAGTTACATTAGCCGGAGCATCTACCACCGGGGTGTCGTTTACGGTTACCAAAAAGCTATTTTCGTCCGTACAGTTAGGTGTCGTTGCCGTTTCGCCGTATACATAAATAGTTTGCGTAGTAGTTATAATGTCCCCAGCGCTATAAGCCGAGCCTGTTCCGTTAGGTCCAGAAAAATAATTACCACTTGTTAAAGCCGGTAGCGTATAACTGTCGCATACGGTAACATTGGCCGGCGCATTGACTACCGGTGTATTATTTACAACCACCGTAATTGTGCTTGTTGCGGTATCAAAAGGCGCGGACAAACCGTCGTCTACCAATGTTACTTCGTAAGTAATTGTTACTGCTGGTGGTGGCGATAATACTAATGTAGGGTTGGTTCCTAAAACTGTAGGATTACCTTGCACTGTCCAACTATAGCTAAAATTACCAAAAGCTGTAGCTGGTGTTGGTGTAGCCGTTAGGGTTACATCTGCACCTGTTGTACTACAAATTGTTGGTGTGTCTGCAGCAGCTGATACCGATATGGTACA
This sequence comes from Bizionia sediminis, assembly GCF_042684585.1. Taxonomy (NCBI): domain Bacteria; kingdom Pseudomonadati; phylum Bacteroidota; class Flavobacteriia; order Flavobacteriales; family Flavobacteriaceae; genus Bizionia; species Bizionia sediminis. The sequence goes on along the minus strand of NZ_JBHULS010000001.1, from coordinate 64,804 downwards.
AGTATTAACTGTTACTAAAAAACTATTTTCAGCGAAACAATTAGGTACGGTACCTGTTTCGACATACACGTAAATGGTTTGTGTACTGGTTATTATACTACCCGCATTTAAGACTGTACCAGAACCACCTGGACCCGTGTAATACGTGCCATTAGTTAAAGCTGGCAAGGTATATTCGTTACAAACCGTCACATCAGTTGGGGCGTCTACAAGTGGAGTTGTATTAATGGTAACATTAAAACTTAATTCGGAAGAACAGTTTGGCAATGTACCTGTTTCTGCGTAAACATAAATAGTTTGCGACGTTGCTATTGTATCGCCGGCATTTAACTGGGTTCCTGTACCGCCTGATGCTGTATAATAGGCACCTGCCGTTAATACCGGTAGCGTATAGCTATCGCAAGCTGTAACATTTGAAACAGGGTTAAGTACTGGGGTATCATTTATAGTCACAACAAAACTATTTTCGTCTGTACAATTAGGGGTGGTTGCCGTTTCGGCATAAACATAAATTGTTTGTGTTGTTGTTATAACTTGGCCAGGGTTAAGTTGCGTACCGCCGCCATTTGTAGCCGTAAAGTAATTACCACTTGTTAAAGGCGGTAGCGTATAGCTGTCGCATGCTGTTACATTGGTAGGGGCGTCTGCAATAGGGGTATTATTTACGGTAACTGTTACAGTATTTGTAACCACATCGTTCGGAGGCGTTAAACCACTATCTGTAAGTGTAACTTCGTAAGTTGTTGTGGTTGCTGGTGGTGGCGATAACACCAAAGTGGCATTCGTTCCTAAAACAGTAGCGTCGCCCTGAACTGTCCAACTATAACTGTATGTTCCTATTGGTAAAGCTGGAGAAGGTGTTGCTGTAAGTGTAACATCTAGACCGGCAGCACTACAAATAGTTGGTGTATCGGCAGCAGCTGAAACTGCTAACGAACAGCTATCTATAGTTACTACAAAACTATTTTCAGCAGCACAGTTAGGCGTTGTGGCTGTTTCGGCATACACGTATAATGTTTGTGTACTTGTAATAACACTGCCGGCTGTTAATAACGTACCGGTACCACCTGGACCGCCTGGGGCTGTATAATAATCGCCTCCAGTTGTTAATGCCGGTAAAATATATTCGTTACAAACAGTTATGTCTGCAGGATCATCAATTACAGGTGTGTTATTTACCGTTACCGTAGCAGATAGATTAACAGGACCGCCACATACTGAATTTAAATTATCGGTAGATATTAAGTTTATAGTTTGCGTGGTCGTAATACCCGAAAGCGTTATAACCTCGATACCAGTAGGATCTAAAGTTACTGTTTGCGTTGGGCCGCCGTTAATATTGTATTCCACTACATCGTTTTCTGAACCTGTAATGGTAAAAATAGCATCGCCTGAATCACAAACATCAGCACTAGCTGTAACGGTTACAACGGGAGTTGGCTGCACGACTACTGTAATTGGACGAAAGGCAATATATTCGACACCTGTCAAGGCATCGGTATAAGTTACTTGTGCTACATAAGTGGTAGTTTGACTGGGTGTAACCACTAATGCCGTAGGATCTGTTCCTAAAATTGTGCCGTCTTCGGCTATCCATTGAAAACTTGTTATAGTTGTACCATTTGGTACAAATTGCCAAGCCTCTGGTGCCGTAAAGGGAATATCCCAAACCCCTGTATTTCTACCTGGGGGAGCGTAACCAACCGTTCCTGCCGGGTTTTGGATGCCAATGGCTGCGCGGCCACCAGCCCATGAACTACAAACAGGTTTTTGAAAAATATAGGTTTCAACTACATTGGTTGTTTCATAGAACATAATCATTTGTGATGTTTTAAGTGGCGTACAAGGACTACTAAAATGCGACACATTAAAGAAACTAAAAACAAACACTCTAAATGGCGCTTCCCCTTTAATACTATAGGTTATATTATAATCCGTACCTAAAGCTCCTGAAGTGGCCGGGTTCATATCATGAACGGCTCCAAAAATGTTTCCATCGCCTAAAGCGCCATCTGTATTGTTAGGAATTAAAGCACCAGCAGCTGGAGTCCAAAAATGAAATGTATTTGCGTTGGAAGTATCAAAACTAATAGCACCATTAGTGGATAACACACAGTTGGAATAATTTTGTTGAAAAAACTCAAAATCAAAAGCAAAATTAATTACACCGCTCCATATATCATCTGTTGTTAATGAGGTACCTGTTGCCGTATCGCCAAATGAAAACGGTGGATTAAACGGAATGGCATTTACCATGTAGCTGTTGGATTCACCTATTTCTTGAAAATCGGCAGATAACGTAAGCGGCGGAATTGTACCGGTGTTTAAGTCCAAACAAAACGGATCTGTAATACAAACATCTCCCCCACAATTAACATTACCAGAGCTTGCCGAAATAGACATTTCAGAAGATCCAGAACCAGAACTAATAGTACTTGGGAAAACGCGTATTTCAATAACTGCAGTATCACAATTAGTTGGATTAGCGTTTTCACAAATCTGGTAGGTAATATAATAAATACCTTGCGGCGTATTGGCACCTACCGTAACAAAACCTAAAGGGTTTAATGTAACAAAACCAGACGGATCTGGCACGGTTTCAGTAATAGTAAAGTTTCCAAAGGTACCGAACGTTATAGCGGTTCCATTAAAATAATCGTTTAAGAAAATACGATTCCCTGTTGATGAGGCAGCCGCCGGATTATCAGCACGACCAACAACCACGTCATCAATGGCTATAAGCTGCGCATAGGTTGCACTAACCAACAACAAACAAACTAAAGTAATTATCTTTTTCATAAGAATTTAACTGTACTATATATAATAGGTATGAGTAATCCTGTTATATAAGTTTATTAGACTATTAATATTTTGTGGTGTAAATTAAGAAAAAATTAAGGAAACCAATTACATTTTGAAAGGAAATTAATTGTTTGTTAATAGCCTTAACTAAAAATTGGAATTTCCTATCTTTGCAAATTGCAAACCTATTTATTTTTAAAATAATGAAAATTAACGATAACACAGCTGATTTTGATACCATTGGCGAGGAACATGTAGGAACGTCGGCTGATACTCCTTTGCGTGATGATGCTTTTGTTTTAAGTAACGAAGAAAAAATTAATTTAATAAAGGAAGATGTGCGTCATATAATGGACACATTGGGACTAGATTTAACAGACGATAGTTTAAAAGGTACCCCAAACAGAGTTGCTAAAATGTTTGTTAACGAAATTTTTGGCGGTCTTAATCCCGATAAAAAACCAAGTGCCTCTACCTTTAGCAACAAATATAAGTACGGTGAAATGCTGGTTGAAAAAAACATAACTGTGTACTCCACCTGCGAGCACCACCTATTGCCCATTGTTGGCAAAGCGCATGTGGCCTATATTTCTAACGGGTCTGTTGTGGGGTTATCCAAAATGAATCGTATTGTCGATTTTTTTGCCAAGCGCCCACAAGTACAAGAGCGGTTAACCATACAAGTTGTTAAGGAACTGCAAAAAGTTTTAAATACAGAGGATGTTGCCTGCGTAATTGATGCAAAACACTTATGTGTTAATTCCAGAGGTATTCGCGATACAGAAAGTAGTACAATTACAGCAGAATTTGGTGGCAAATTTAAAGAAGCCGGCACCCGACGTGAATTTCTAGATTACATTAAATTGGATACTGCCTTTTAATATTAGTTACAGCGTTTTATGATGTAAAAATGCATAACTAGTATTTAAAAGACACATTTGGCCTGAACTCTTTAATGAAACGCAGTTCTGTTTTTTTGTCTTCAAATTGAAGATAGTACAGCTTAACCAATAACGAAAAAGGGCATGCTATGCCGATTGCCTATGGTTTTCGTTTGAATTATTAAAGCAACTTATAAGTTCAAAAGAATTAAATATCGTTTTAGAAGATACCTTTAAAAATATTAAATTAGACCTACAATTAATTACCAATAAAAATTAATGCATTCAGAAATTATGTTCTGAATGCTTAAAATAACTGTTCCAACAGAAGATTAGTTTAGTTTACTTTACAACGCTACATTAAATACCAAACAAAAAAACATGCAACGATACAAACAACACGAATTAAAAGTATACAATTCGTTATCAGGAACCAAAGAAACCTTTACTCCTATTACAGATGGTTATGTAGGCATGTATGTTTGTGGGCCTACGGTTTACAGCAACGTGCACTTGGGTAATGTGCGCACCTTTATGTCTTTCGATATGGTTTTTAGGTATCTAAAACATTTGGGGTATAAGGTACGCTATGTACGCAACATTACAGACGCCGGCCATTTGGAAAATGACGCTGATTCCGGAGAGGATAAAATAACAAAAAAAGCACGTTTGGAGGCCATAGAACCTATGGAAATTGTACAACGTTACACAGTTGATTTTCATAATGTATTAAACACGTTTAACCTGTTACCTCCTAGTATTGAGCCTACCGCTACAGGCCATATAATTGAACAAATAGAACTTATACAATCCATTATAGACAATGGTTTGGCTTATGTTGTAAACGGCTCGGTATATTTTGATGTTCATAAGTACAACCAAACACACGAATATGGTATTTTAAGCAAACGTAAGCTTGAAGATCTTATTCATAACACCCGAGCGCTAGATGGCCAAAGCGATAAAAAGAATCCGCAGGATTTTGCACTTTGGAAAAAAGCAGAACCCAGCCATATTATGCGCTGGCCGTCGCCATGGAGCGATGGTTTTCCTGGTTGGCATCTAGAATGTACCGCCATGAGCACCAAATATTTAGGCGATTATTTTGATATTCATGGTGGTGGTATGGATTTAAAATTTCCACACCACGAATGTGAAATAGCTCAAAACCAGGCATCTAAAGGGCAAACCCCAGTAAAATACTGGATGCATGCCAACATGTTAGAACTTAATGGTGCCCGTATGAGCAAATCTACTGGTAATTATATAAATCCAGCCGAATTATTATCGGGCGAGAACAACATCATGTCCAAAGCTTATAATCCTAGCGTGGTACGCTTTTTTATGATGCAAGCCTCGTACAGAAGCGTTTTGGATTTAACCGATGCGGGTTTAGAATCGAGCGAAAAAGGTTTTAAGCGCCTTATGGAAGCTATAAAACTAGTAGCCAAACTACCTACAGCCGCTAATTCTACCTTTCAAATTTCGGAATGGCAACAAGCTTGTTACCAAGCCATGAACGACGATTTTAATACACCCATACTTATTGCGCACCTATTTGAAGCTGTAAAATACATTAACCAAATTAATGAAGGTAATGCCACCATAACGGCATCCGATTTGGCACTGCTTCAAAATACCTTAAACACATTTGTTTTTGATGTACTTGGTTTGGAGGAATTGGAAAAAGCAGATACGGCCTCTACCAAACTATCGGGCGCGGTAGAATTGCTTATTAAACTACGCCAAGAAGCCCGAGCCAATAAGGATTTTGCGCTTTCAGACCAAATTAGAGACGAGTTGGCTTTATTAGGCATACAGTTAAAAGACTCCCGAGAAGGAACAACCTTTAGTTATTAACCGGCCATAAAAAGTATGGTATTAATACCCTGTTAGTGCTGTTTTCTTAAACTACTGTTTCAAAAAAACAACCAATTACCACACATGAATTTTTGTGATTAAAAAAATACTAACATATCCATTTTTGTTTCTCATTAAGGTGTATCAGCTTTTTATATCGCCGCTTACCCCACCGTCTTGTAGGTTTCAACCTACCTGTTCGCATTATGCTAAAGAAGCTTTAGAGGTGCACGGTTTTTTTAAAGGTGGCAAGTTAGCGCTTATTCGTATTTTTAGTTGCCACCCATGGGGAGGCAGCGGTTACGATCCCGTTCCTAAAAAAGACAGCCACTAAGCATACACATTCCTAAAGGCAAGTACTAAAAACCAAACAAATTAACGGCTGTTTGTGTTTATAATTCAGGATGGAAATAAGAGGCAGATTAAATTGGATACTTTTGTATACAAACACAGATTGTATATATTTACGCTCTTAAATACAACTTATGTTATTACTTCAATTTGACTGGAATCCAGTAACTGGAATAGATATTTTCGGAAATTTTAAGCTTCACTTTTACAGTGTCATGTGGATAGTTGCCTTTTTATTAGGCTTCCAAATAATGAAACGTATTTTTTTAAAAGAAAAAGTAAGTTTAGAATACCTAGATCCTTTATTTATTTACACCGTATTAGCCACCATGTTGGGTGCTAGAATTGGACATGTTATTTTTTATCAATCCGAACTAATAACCGAAGACTTTTTTAGTGTGTTTCTTCCATTCAGTTTTAGGAATGGTGTGGAGTTTACAGGTTTTCAGGGTTTAGCCAGTCATGGTGCCGCCATTGGTATTATTATAGGCATGTATTTGTACCGTAAAAAATACACCTATAAATCGCTTATTTGGATTTTAGATCGGGTAGTTATTTCTGTTGCAGCAGGCGCCGTTTTTATACGTTTTGGAAACTTTATAAACTCCGAAATTATAGGAAAAATAACCACATCGCCATTTGGCGTTCGTTTTATACAGGAATATTATAGCAAACGCCAAATTATAGAAGCCACTGGTATTAAGGACTATAAAGAAGCGTATGCAGCCGTAACCAATAATCCGCAGTTTCAAACCTTACTCGAAGCCGTGCCATACAGACACCCAGCACAACTTTACGAATCTTTTTGCTATATTTTTGTTTTTCTAATTCTTTGGTTTGTGTACCAAAAAACAAACAAGGGGCAACAGGGCGGCTTTTTATTTGGTTTATTTTTAGTTTTGCTTTGGACAGTTCGCTTTTTTGTTGAGTTTGTAAAAGAACCACAAGGCGATGAGTACATTACTTTAATGGGCTTAAATACAGGGCAAATGTTAAGTATTCCTTTTATACTTATTGGCTTGTATTTTATGTTTGTATATAAACCTAAATCTAGCAATACGTAATATGACAACCCGGTATTTAAAATTAGTTTTCCTTTTAGCCTGCTGTTTTTCAACCGTATATACCTGTAAAGAAGCGCCTAAAAAACCGAAACAAGTAGCGGTTTCCTTTACAAAAGAAGGCACGCTACAGCTTCTAAAACAAAATACTGATTCTGTTATTGTTACATTAGACATAGAAATTGCCGACAACGAATTTGAAACCCAAACGGGGCTTATGTACCGCCCCTCTATGTTAAGCAACCGAGGTATGTTATTTATTTTCCCAGATGAACAACCCCGATCCTTTTACATGAAGAACACCCGCTTTCCCTTGGATATTATTTACCTAAATGAAGCCAAACGGGTAGTGAGTTTTCAAGAAAATGCACAACCTTTTAACGAAGGTTCTTTACCCTCTAATGCGCCAGCAAAATATGTATTAGAAGTAAATGCTGGATTAGTTGAAAAATGGCAGTTAAAAGTTGGCGATAGTATGTCGTTTTCTAAAACCAATTAATACCCAAAATTGCGACGCTAAAAGCTGCTTAATTTTTTGTCACTATTTTAATACTTATTACCAAACCTTTACAGAGTATTACATAAAAAACAGCGATACGTTTATTCAATTTTTTGCAGGTTTCTTTTTAACACCTTTAAGCAGACCTAGCAGGTTTTAAAAACCTGTTAGGTCTTTTTATAGGTAACAATTTTGGCGCATTTTTTTACTTGTTAATCTTATCTCCAATATTTGATTTTCACAAGCCAAGAGGACGAAAATATGGCCCATAAAAAAAGCCTTTTTGATGGTATTCAAAAAGGCTTTATTGTATCTGTTACTAAACTGATTAAGCTATTTCAGCTTCCTCTGGTTCAGGTTGTTTGTTCTTTAAAGCATCGGCTGCATCGCCTTTTTTAACAGCATCGTACATTAACGGTGTTGCTATAAACATGGACGAATAGGTACCTACAATAACACCTACAATTAAAGCGAACATAAAACCGCGAATAGAATCGCCACCAAAAATAAAGATGGACAATAACACAACCAATGTTGTTAACGAGGTATTTAACGTTCTACTTAAAGTGCTGCTTAAAGACACATTAATTACTTTATTAAAAGCCCAAGATGGATGCTCGTTGAAAAACTCACGAATCCTATCGAACACAACCACCGTATCGTTAAGGGAGTAACCAATTACAGTAAGAATGGCTGCAATAAAGGCCTGATCTATTTCCATACTAAATGGCATAAATCTGTAAGTTAAAGAGAATACACCCAATAATATTAACACATCATGGAATACCGCAGCAACGGCTCCCAATGAAAACTGCCATCTTTTAAATCGGATTAAGATGTATAAAAACACCACTACTAACGACCCTAAAATGGCCCATATAGACGATTTTTTAATATCGTCTGCAATAGTCGGACTCACTTTATAGTATTTCATTAAACCAGTGGTTTTCCCTTGGTCGTCCGCTATAAACTCTTCATACGTTAATCCGTTTAAATACGGTTGTAATTCTGTAAACAACGTGTTTCGTATCTCTTCATCTACCGCATTATCTGTTTCGTTAACCTTATATTTGGTTGTAATTTTTAATTGGTTTGAACTACCAAACGTTTTGGCTTCGGCACTTCCGAAGGCATCTGCTAAAGTTTCCGAAATTTCGTTGGCGCTAACAGGCTCGGCAAAACGCACTTGGTAAGTTCTACCACCCACAAAATCCACACCTTGGTCTAAACCATTTGTAAATAACGATCCTAAACTTACCACAATAGCTACACTTGAAATAATGTAAGCTGCTTTACGCTTGGTAAGAAAGTTAATATTTATGTTTCTGAATAGGTTTTTGGTAATAGCAGTAGAGAAATCTAAATTTCCTTTCTTGTTTGCATACCAGTCTACAAATAACCTAGTAATAAAAATGGCTGTAAATAATGAAGTTGCAATACCTATAATTAACGTTGTAGCAAAACCTTTAATAGGGCCCGTTCCAAATATAAATAAGATTAAAGCGGTTAAACCTGTGGTAATGTTAGCATCTAAAATAGAAGATAAGGCATTTCCAAAACCGTCATTAATGGAGGCTTTCATGTCTTTTCCTTTTGCCAGCTCTTCGCGCACACGTTCAAAAATAAGTACGTTAGCATCCACGGACATACCAATGGTTAATACAATACCTGCAATACCTGGCAAGGTTAGTACGGCACCAAGACCGGATAATACGCCAAATATTAAAACAATATTAAATATCATGGCTAAATCGGCAAACAAACCTGCTTTTCCATAGTATAAAAACATCCAAATAAGCACCACTGCAAGTGCGATTAAGAATGAATTCTGACCACTTTCAATAGCTTCTTGACCTAATGATGGCCCAACAACTTCACCCTGAATAATATCGGCCGAAGCTGGTAATTTACCAGCACGTAATACGTTTGCTAAATCCGTTGCTTCGTTTAATGTAAAATTACCAGAAATAGATGAATTACCACCAGAAATGGCCCCTGTTGTAACCCCTGGTGCAGAATACACCACATTATCTAAAACGATAGCAATATTTGACCCCTGATTAAAGGCTGTTCCAGTCATTTCTTCCCAGATTTTAGCCCCTTTAGAGTTCATTTGCATGGATACCGTTGGTTTCCCCATTGGGTCATATTCCTGGCGTGCGTCTGTAACTACCGCTCCACTTAATTGGGGTACGTTATCTCTGTTCCCTTTTAAAGCATATAAATCTACTACTTCGCTATCTTTTGCTGGTTTGCCAAAAGCGAATTTTGTAAAACGTTGCTCACCAGGTAATAAGGAGCGTACCTGTGGCATGTTTAAATAATTAAGTACAGTTTCTCTGTCCTTTAAATTAACCATAGCAATGGCTGCAGGATTTTGAGATTGGAATAATAAATCGCGTAACGGATTTATTTCTGTAGCTGTGGAGTCTGGATCGGCACCTAATAAATCTTCAATGGCAGCATCTTCAGAATCTTGCGGTTCTGTATCTTCCGCTACCGTTTCGGTTTTAGGTGTTTCTAATTCTTTTAACACATTGTTTGCTTCAAACAAAAATTGTCCGAACAAGTCGCGCTTGTAAACATCCCAAAATTCTAATTGCGCGGTACTTTGCAATAAACGAATGGCACGTTCTTTATCCTTAACACCTGGTAGTTCTACTAAAATACGTCCGGAGCTTCCTAAACGCTGAATACTTGGCGAGGTTACACCAAACTCATCAATACGCTTACGTAATACTTCAAAGGCAGAAACAATAGACTCGTCAATTTTACGCTCTATAATTGGTTTTACCTCCTCATCTGTCATGCTCCCTTCAATTTCACCATCCAATGCACGGGTGTAAAAAATTTCTGGTGAAGCTAATTTGGTATCGCCTTTTATTTTATCGAATGCAATAAAGAAGTCCGTAACATAGTCGTTTTGACTGTTTTTTTGAATTTCTGATGCATCATCCAACGCTTGGTTGAAAACTGGGTTTTTGCTATAATTAGCCAACCCTTTTAAAATGTCCTTTACAGACACTTGAAGAATAACACTAACGCCTCCCTTTAAATCCAAACCGAGGTTCATGGAGTTTTCTTTTACCTCATTGTAGGTATACTTGGCTACGCCCAAATTGTACACCACCTCGTTTTCTAGGGAATCAAGATATTTTCGCTCTTTTACCTCATCGCCATTTGCATACAATACAGCATCTTCATCGATACTGTTTGCCTTAAAAGTGAAAGATAGTTGGTAAATACTTACCAGTCCAAACAAAATTGCAAACAGTTTTACTAATCCTTTATTTTGCATTATGTGTTAAATTATAATTTATTGTTGATATTTTTAAAAACGAGCAAATATATGTTTTCTATAATGATTTAACAAAAGGTTTGATTAGTTTCTAATAGCTAGAAAACAAAAAAAAACAGCTTAAAAAGCTGTTTTTTAGATTTTACCCGATCAAGAAACTTACATGCCGCCTAAATTATCGGTTTTTGTGTAACCCTCTGGAGCCTTCATAATAAATTTATCATCGGCCACTTCGGCTTTTTTAACTTCGGTTACCTCGTTTGTTATGGTTAAAGCCATACCTGCTTGTGCCACATCCATTTTCATGTATAACGGGAAGCCTTCAATTTGTTGCCCTAATTGCGCCACCTGCGAATTCATAGCTTCAATTTTATCTGTAACATACACAGACATGTTAACTTTAGCGCCATTTTTATCCATGGTAACGTTGTACTCTTGGCAGGTATATCCTAATATTGTTTTCGTACCCGTACCCTTGGTTACCTGAACGCCTTCCAGGTCTTTTTCGGTTGGTGTAATATTTTCGGTAGCATACACCTTACCTGTCATTTGGTTATCCATGTACATTAACATATCTTTTGTATCGCCATCTATAATCGTAGTGGTACTGCCAGACATTAGGTTGAATGTTTCCGAACGGGTTTTATTACCCTTAAAATAAGTAGTGGTTAAGACATCGCCTACCATTGCAAGCTGGGCTTGCATTTGCTCGTTATCGCTAGTCATGGTTTGTTTGGATTTTACAATACCTTCTACAATTACGTCTTGTGCAAATCCGGTAAAGCTTACTGCTAATACTAGAGCAAAAATTAGTTTTTTCATTTAACTTGTTTTTTTTATTGGGTTATTACTTTTACTATTTGTTGCTCTAGCATGCCAAAACAACGGTTTAACATGGGGCAATTATAGTGCCAAAAGGCCATTTGTTTTTCTGACACCTTCTGCGCTTTCTTGCATGTGGGCTTTTTCGGCATCGGACAAGGCAATTTCAACAATTTCTTCAATACCATTACGACCTAAAATTACAGGTGCGCCAATACAAATATCATTTAAACCATACTCACCTTCTAATAATACTGAACATGGGAACATTTTTTTCTGATTGCAAGCAATAGCTTGAACCAAACCACTTACGGCTGCGCCCGGCGCATACCACGCAGAGGTTCCTAATAGTTTTGTTAAGGTTGCACCACCTACTTTGGTATCTTCTTTTACTTGGTTAAGACGCTCTTCCGATAAAAATTCAGAAACTAACACACTATTACGTGTTGCTAAACGCGTTAAAGGTACCATTCCTGTATCGCTATGGCCACCTATTACCATACCATCCACATCACTTATAGGCGCACCTAAAGCTTCCGCTAAACGGTATTTAAAACGTGCCGAATCTAGCGCACCACCCATTCCTATTATGCGATGTTTTGGTAAACCTGTTGTTTTGTGAACTAAATAGGTCATTGTATCCATAGGGTTACTAACCACAATAATAATGGTGTTTGGAGAATGCTCTATTAAACTTGAAGAAACGGTTTTTACAATACCTGCGTTAATACCTATTAATTCTTCGCGGGTCATACCTGGTTTTCTAGGAATACCAGACGTAATTACACAAATATCACTATTGGCCGTTGCCGAATAATCATTGGTAATACCAGTTATTTTTGTATCGAATCCATTTAATGAGGCTGTTTGCATTAAATCCATAGCTTTACCTTCTGCAAAGCCTTCCTTAATATCTAATAAAACAACTTCCGACGCAAAATTTTTAATGGCTATGTATTCTGCACAACTGGCTCCTACTGCTCCAGCACCTACTACTGTTACTTTCATGTATGTATTTTTTTTATTTGTGAAACATTAATGGTCACAAATTTAACATTTTTATGTTACAAACGTTTATAGTTTTTACGAAATATCTGTGGCATTTCCAACATGTTACCCTATCTATTTCAATCCTAATAAAAATAAACGAAAAGCACCCAATAAACGGACTGCAATGCGCCATGTTTGGAACTAAAAAAAGCGCTGGCCAACTAAATGAACAAGCGCTTTTTTATAATGAGACCTATGTTTTAAGCATCAATATTTGCATAAATAGCATTTTTTTCAATAAAATCTCTTCTAGGTGGCACCTCGTCGCCCATTAGCATAGAAAAAATACGATCGGCTTCTGCTCCATTATCGATATTTACTTGTCTTAAGGTTCTGTTTTCTGGATTCATGGTCGTGTCCCAAAGTTGTTCGGCATTCATTTCACCTAAACCTTTATAACGCTGAATTTTAGCGTTTTCGCCAAAGTCTTTTAAAATAGCTGCGCGCTCCTCGTCATTCCAAGCATATTGCTTTTTAGCGCCTTTTCTTATTAAGTAAAGTGGCGGTGTGGCAATGAAGATATGACCGTTTTCAATTAACTCCCGCATATAACGGAAAAAGAAGGTTAGTATTAAGGTTTCAATATGACTACCATCAATATCGGCATCACACATAATAACTACCTTATGGTAGCGCAATTTAGACAAATTAAGCGCTTTACTATCTTCATCGGTTCCTATAGTTACCCCTAAAGCGGTAAAAATATTTTTTATTTCCTCGTTTTCAAAAACCTTATGCGTCATGGCTTTTTCTACATTCAAAATTTTACCTCTAAGAGGCAAAATTGCTTGAAACGCCCTGTCGCGACCTTGTTTGGCCGTTCCACCAGCCGAATCACCCTCAACTAAATACACCTCGCATTTAGAAGGATCTTGCTCCGAGCAATCGGAAAGCTTACCAGGCAAGCCTCCAATACTCATAACCGTTTTGCGCTGTACCAATTCGCGTGCCTTTTGAGCGGCATGGCGCGCTTGTGCGGCTAAAATAACTTTTTGCACAATGGTCTTGGCGTCCTCTGGGTGCTCTTCCAAATAATCGGTTAACATTTCGGAAACCGCTTGGCTTACCGATGCAGACACTTCTCGGTTTCCTAATTTTGTTTTGGTCTGTCCTTCAAATTGTGGCTCCTGCACTTTTACCGAAATAATAGCGGTAAGGCCTTCTCGGAAATCATCTCCAGCAATTTCGAATTTTAAATTTTTAAGCAACCCAGACTCATCCGCATATTTTTTAAGTGTATGTGTTAATCCTCTTCGGAAGCCCGACAAATGTGTACCACCTTCATGCGTGTTAATATTGTTTACATAGGAGTGTAAATTTTCGGCGTAGGAGGTGTTATAAATCATGGCAACCTCTACAGGCACGCCATTTTTTTCACCTTCAAATGCGATTACTTCGCGTGTAAGTGGCTCTCTATTGCCATCTAAAAACTTTATAAATTCTTTTAAGCCTTCTTCGGAATGAAATGTTTCACCTACAAATTCGCCCTCATCGGTTTTATGGCGCTTATCTACCAAATGAATGGTAATGCCTTTGTTAAGAAAAGCTAATTCGCGCAAACGGCTTGCTAGGGTGTCGTAGCTATACTCCAGTGTTTGTGTAAAAATAGTAGCATCTGGCTTAAAGGTAACTATGGTACCACGCTTATCTGTTTCGCCCACGCGCTTTACAGGGTACATAGGCTTGCCTCGCTCGTACTCTTGCTCCCAAATTTCACCTTTTCGGTAAACGGTTGCTTTTAAGTTGTCGGATAAGGCATTTACACAACTTACTCCCACCCCGTGTAACCCTCCAGAGACCTTGTAAGAATCCTTGTCGAATTTACCACCGGCACCAATTTTAGTCATAACCACTTCCAGAGCAGATACGCCTTCTTTTTTATGCATATCTACAGGAATACCACGGCCGTCGTCCTCGGTAGTAATGGAGTTATCTGCGTTTATGGTAACCGTAATATTGTTACAATGCCCGGCTAAAGCTTCGTCTATAGAGTTATCGACCACCTCGTAAACCAAATGGTGTAAACCACGAACACCGGTGTCGCCAATATACATGGACGGACGCATGCGCACATGCTCCATGCCTTCTAATGCCTGAATACTATCTGCTGAATAGTTATCCTTGTTAAACGCTTCTCTTTCTTCGCTCATAAATTGAAATTTTAAAGTTGCACCTGCCTTTTCCATTGCGTAAACGCAAAAAGTGCGATGGTACAAACAAATTTGCTGTTGAATATTCGTATTTTATAAAAAGTTTTTTCTACACAAAAAAGGACGCTTTACCAGCATCCTTTATGAATACTTACAAATATACACTTTTTTAATGCTATTTGAAAGCTTTTTAAGCGTTGTAGTGCAAAATTATTAACAATTGTTAATTCCTACAAAACATCTTTAAATCGTTTAAAAAGGGGCTTAAATTTGATTTCGGCAAAAAATAACCAAATTAAAAAGCTTCAAAAATACAAAAACGCGTTATAAGGGCTTATTTGTTTCGTAACCCTGAACGCATACCGTTTTAAAACGACCAAAAACTAATTAATCTAGCTACCTAAAAAGGCCAAATTTAAAATTAATACCACTTATGATTAGAGTACATTCTTATTATTGTTATTTTTACAAAAACCGGCTGTTCTTTATAATTTCCGAACAGCATAACCTTAAAATTTAAAATAACATGAAAAAATTAACAGGTATTGTCGCTTTTGTTTGCATAGTAGCTTTATTTTTTAGCAACAATTTACAGGCGCAAACGTTTCCTAAATTAGACAAAAGTCCCATGGATGCGGCAACTTTTCCTTCGGATTACAAAAACGCTAATAAGTTTATAAAGGTAATTTACAGCAGGCCACAACTTAAAAACCGTACAATAGAGCAATTAGCACCTGCTGGTAAAGTTTGGCGTACTGGTGCTAACGAAGCACCAGAAATTACTTTTTATAAAGACACAAATTTTGGCGACAAGCTAATTAAAGCGGGCACCTATTCCTTGTTTACCATTCCAGGAGAAGAGGCTTGGACCGTTATTATAAACAAAGACCTTAACACTTGGGGCGCTTATTATTACAACGAGGCCAATGACGTGGCTCGGGTTAAAGCACCTGTAAAAATGGCTGACGAATCTGTTGAGGCCTTTTCTATAAGTTTTGACGAGAAAGGAACCATGCATATGGGCTGGGGTAACTTACGGTTAGCAGTACCAACTGCTACCAAGTAATACCCGAGCAAAATAAAAAGTAAACGCCTAGTTTGTTGTAATTCAAACTAGGCGTTTCTTTTTAAGGGATATTTAAATATTTATGGGTTTGTAGCGACACCTTCCATTTGGGATTCGCCATAACATAATCTACAATATCTGGCACCACCTTGTCGCGCTTACTCCATTCGGGCTGTAAATACAGCTTACAATTGGTATTAACCTTGGCCGCTTGCTCCTCCGCAAACCGAAAATCGTCTTTATTAAAAATAATACATTTCAATTCATGTGCTTTGGCGTACACCTCATGGGTGGGTAACTTACGTTTTTTAGGCGACAAGCAAATCCAATCCCATTGGCCTGTAAGCGGGTAGGCACCAGATGTTTCAATATGTGTTTGTAAACCTTCTGCCCTTAATTTTGAAGTTAAAGGATCCATATTCCACATTAGGGGTTCGCCTCCTGTAACCACAATGGTTTTACTGTATTTGGTAGCGTGAGCCACAATACTTTCAATAGCCGTTGGCGGATGCAGTTCTGCTACCCAGCTTTCCTTTACATCGCACCAATGGCAACCTACATCGCAACCGCCCACACGAATAAAGTAGGCAGCCGTTCCTTTATGAAACCCTTCACCTTGTATGGTGTAAAACTCCTCCATTAACGGCAATAAAAGCCCTTTATTTAACAATGCTTGTCTTTCACTTTTTGTCATAGCGTGCAAAGATATAAAACAAGACGCAGTCTGCTCTATATTGGTCCTTATTTTTAGCTAACGCATTTATAAACCACCAGTTAGTAAGTACAAACCATGCTCATTACATAGTATTCTTTTCTGCAATGACAAAACCCGCATATTATTCAGAAAAATTTCTGCTGATTAACAAGAGAATTGTACTTTTATACAAATTTTAGACCATGGAAAAAACCGAAACATTCCGGAAACACATAACCGAAGGAAACAGCTTTAAAGGCGAATTTATTACTTTAGGCTCGGCCATGTTAAATGGCAAAACCATAACCAATGCCTTTGTAAACATTCCGCTAAAACCCATGAACAGACACGGTTTAATTGCAGGTGCTACGGGAACCGGTAAAACAAAAACCCTTCAAGTGCTTGCCGAAAATTTAAGCGATAAAGGCATTCCTGTTTTGTTAATGGACTTAAAGGGCGATTTAAGTGGTTTAGCCAAAGCTAGTCCGGGTCATACCAAAATTAACGAGCGCCATGCTCAAATTGGTTTGCCCTTTAATCCGCAGGCCTTCCCCATTGAAATTTTATCGCTTTCAGAGCAAGATGGTGTGCGTTTACGTGCCACAGTAAGCGAATTTGGCCCAGTACTAATTTCCAGAATTTTAGACGTAACCGAAACACAAGCTGGTATTATTTCTGTTATTTTTAAGTATTGCGACGATCATAATCTACCCTTACTGGACTTAAAGGACTTTAAAAAAATACTGCAATATGCCACACAGGAGGGTCGCGAAGAATTTCAAGAACATTATGGTCGCATTTCAGCAGCATCTACAGGCGCCATTTTACGAAAAATAGTTGCTATAGAGCAACAAGGTGGTGACATCTTTTTTGGTGAAAAATCGTTTGAAGTGAACGACCTATTGCGGGTGGATGACAATGGCAGGGGCTTTATAAACATTGTGCGCCTAACGGACATACAGGATAAACCCCAGTTATTTTCAACCTTTATGTTAAGCTTACTTGCTGAAATTTACCAAACTTTCCCAGAACAAGGAGACACCGATAGGCCAGAACTTGTTTTGTTTATAGACGAGGCACACGTAATATTTAAAGAAGCCTCTAAAGCTTTATTAAGCCAAATAGAAAGTATTGTTAAGCTTATACGTAGTAAGGGTGTTGGCCTCTACTTTGTTACCCAAAACCCTACAGATGTGCCCGAAGCCGTATTGAGCCAATTAGGTTTAAAAATACAACACGCCCTCCGTGCCTTTACGGCCAAAGACCGAAAAGCCATTAAATTAGCAGCACAAAATTATCCAGACACTGCCTATTACGACACTGCCAGCATTTTAACAGCCTTAGGTACTGGCGAGGCTTTAGTTTCTGCTTTAAACGAAAAAGGACGACCAACACCTTTAGCCGCCACCATGATGCGTGCTCCTATGAGTAGAATGGACATTTTAACTCCTGCGGAAATTAAAGAAGTCCTTGGCCAATCTGCTTTAACTAAAAAGTATAACGAAGCCATAGATCGGGAAAGTGCTTACGAACTGCTTTCGGAAAAAATTACGCATGCCCAAGCACAAGAGCTCCAAGAAAAAGCAAAACAGGAACGGGAACTTTTAGAGAAAAAAACAGCTAGAAAACAAACTACAGGACGCAGCTCTAGCATGAGTCCGCTGGTTAAAGTATTAACCAGTGCCACGTTTATACGAAGTGTTTTTGGTATTTTAAGTAAAGCCATGAACAGCTCCAAACGAAATTAATTTTTAAACCACTAAATATATTTAAACCGAATGAGAAAAATAATTTTAAGTATTATTACCATTGCCGCTATCGCATCTAGCTGCTCAAACCAACCGGATCCTTTTCAAATAAGTAAAAACCGTGTTGGCCTGTTAACAGACACCACACAAGTAGCTAATTTAGCTATGGCATTTCCCAACGACACTATTGTAAAATTAGCCACCACCGAGGCTTATATGAGAGCCTACTCCGATATTGAAATTAGAGACAAAACAGGTAATACTTTATTGGTGTTAAGTCCGAAACAAATAACAGACTCCACCGCCGTAATAAGCACCGTAAAGGTTATGGATAGCCGCTATAAAACACCGGAAGGTATTTCAGTAGCTAGTACATTTGGCGAAATTCAAAAAAAATATACCATTTCAAGCATACAAAATACTATTAAAAATGTGGTAATTTTTGTGGATGACATCCAAGCCTTTTTTACCATCGACAAAAAGGAGCTACCGGCAAGCTTGCAATTTGATTCCAATACCCAAATTGAAGCAATACAGATACCAGAAACAGCAAAAATAAAATACTTTATGCTGGGATGGCACTAATTCATCGCAGTTGAATTTAAAACATGTAACACAAAAGCAGTACGCGTTGCTGTTTTTGTGTTACTTCAAGCGTTACACATTCTAAACCAAATTGACATGAAACCATACAACATCCAAAAAGCGCCTTTTGTGGTACCCACCACCGACGGTAAAATAATTAAAGAGCATGTAGGTTTAGCCACAGATGGCAACCAAAACTTAAGCATTGCACATATGGTAGCGCCGCCAGGCTGGCAAGAACCGTTTCAAACACCAGAATTTGATGAATATACCTTTATTATTAACGGAAAAAAACAATTTATAATTAATGGCGAAAAAATTATTTTAGAGGCTGGCCAATCCATAAAAATAAACAAAAATACGCGTGTGCAGTATTCCAATCCTTTTGCCGAGCCATGTACCTATTTAGCTATTTGTACACCCGCCTTTTCAATGGATTTGGTTAACAGAGAAGCACCATGATTACTATACCAAAGAGCCTGGGTTTTTTAATTAATAGTGTTGGTATTGTCTCTAAAAAAACAGCAGCACGTGTGGCCTTATACCTTTTTACAACACCCCGAAACGGCCAGATTACACCAAAACAAAGCAAGTTTCTTAAATCGGCTGTTTCCAAAACCTTATTTTTTGAAGACTACCAAATTAACACGTACACTTGGAAAGGTAGCGGACCAACTATTTTGTTAGCCCATGGTTGGGAGAGCAATTCGGGCCGGTGGCATTTTCTTATTAAAGACATGCAGGATTTAAACTATAACATCGTTGCCTTGGATGCGCCAGCACATGGCAATTCGGGTAGTAAGCGTTTTAACGCTATTCTGTATGCCAATTTTATGCAAGTAGTTTCTAATCATTACCATCCTGATATTGTAATTGGACATTCTGTTGGCGGCATGGCAGCTGTTTACGCCCAGACAAAACTTAAATCAGCTAACGTAAAAAAGATGGTCCTACTGGGAACTCCCACTAAATTTGAAGGTGTTATAAACAGGTATTACCACATGATGGGATTTTCGGAACGTACCAAACAAGCTACTAATAAACACATAGAAACCGTATTTAATGTGGCTCCTAAAAACTTTTCAACAGCGCAATTTAGCAAACAGTTAGCCATAAAAAGCCTGATAATTCACGACAATAAAGACCGTGTCATCCCCTACGCAGACGCTATAGAATTGCATGCTAACTTAACAAATAGCACGCTCATTACAACGTCGGGGTTTGGCCACTCGCTGAAGGATCGTAGCATATCTGACCACATCCTTACGTTTTTAAAAGGGTAAATTAATACCTTTGCAACATGGAAGAAAAATTAACACGACTCAATAAGTTTTTAAGCGAGGCTGGCTTTTGCTCAAGAAGAGCAGCCGACAAACTTATTGATGACAAACGCGTAACCATTAACGGCGTAGTACCAGAAATGGGCACAAAAGTACGCAGCACAGATGTGGTTGCCGTAGACGGTACCGTAATAAAAGCAAAAGAAAACGATTTTGTTTATTTGGCTTTTAACAAACCAGTTGGTATTGTTTGCACCACCGATACGCGCATTGAGAAAGACAATATCATCGATTTTATAAATTATCCAAAACGCATTTTTCCTATTGGTAGATTAGATAAACCTTCCGAAGGTTTAATTTTCCTTACCAATGATGGCGACATTGTAAATAAAATATTACGCGGTAGCAACAACCACGATAAAGAATATATTGTTACCGTAGATAAACCTATTTCGCAAACTTTTATAGAACGTATGGCCAATGGTGTTCCTATTTTAGATACGGTAACTAAAAAATGTGTTGTTGAAAAATTAAGCACCTATACCTTCAAAATTATTTTAACACAAGGCCTAAACAGGCAGATACGCCGCATGTGCGAATATTTAACTTACGAAGTAACTGCTCTTAAACGTGTGCGTATTATGAATATAAATCTGGATATTCCGGTAGGCAAATATCGCGAATTTACACCGCAGGAATTAGCAGAACTAAACAGGCTGCTGGAAGATTCGGATAAAACCTATACGACCCAACCTAGAACTAAAAAGCATAAAAAATAAACTATATGACTGTCCTTTGTCCCTTCCATATTGCCATACCGGTTCATAATTTAGAAACTTGTAGGGCATTTTATCGCGATGTTATAAACTGTGAAGAAGGCAGAAGTAGTGACACATGGGTGGATTTCAACTTTTTCGGGCACCAATTAGTTATTCACTACCAAGCTAAATCCAACCAGCAGTTACCAACTAGTGCTGTAGACGGCAAATCTGTTCCCGTACCACATTACGGCGTGGTATTACCCTGGGATAACTTTCATACAGTTGCCGAAAGTTTACAACAAAAAGGTGTGTCGTTTATTATAAAACCCTACATCCGATTTAAAGGTGCTACAGGCGAGCAGGCCACCATGTTTTTTTATGATCCCGCTGGAAATGCGTTAGAATTTAAAGCCTTCAAAGATGCCTCGCAGCTATTTGCCAAGTAACTATTAATAATTATTATTTACTACGGTGAAGTTCTCTTGCTAACAAGGTGTTTTTAAGAAGCATAGCAATAGTCATTGGCCCAACGCCACCCGGTACAGGTGTTATATAACTAGCTTTTTTGCTCACGTTTTCGAAATCTACATCGCCGGTAATAACATAACCTTTAGGCGCTGTATCGTCCGTTACCCGTGTTATACCAACATCAATAATAACAGCATCGTCTTTTACCATTTCAGCTTTAAGGAAGTTAGGAACCCCCAATGCAGAAATTATAATGTCTGCCTGACTGGTAATTTGGGTTATGTTTTTAGTATGACTGTGTGTTATGGTAACCGTAGAATTTCCTGGAAACCCCTTACGACCCATTAAAATACTCATAGGTCTGCCCACAATATGACTTCTGCCAATAACAACCGTGTGCTTACCTTTAGTTTCTACATTATAGCGGTCCAGTAATTCTAGAATACCAAAAGGGGTAGCCGGGATAAAAGTAGACATATCCAGGGCCATTTTCCCGAAGTTCATAGGGTGAAAACCATCTACATCCTTATCCGGATCTACCGTCATTAAAACTTTTTGAGTATTAATTTGAGGCGGTAGCGGCAACTGCACTATAAAACCATCAATATCTGGATTGTTGTTTAATTCCTGGATTTTATCTAACAATTCTATCTCGCTGGTGGTATTAGACATTCGTACCATAGTGGATTCAAAACCAACACGTTCGCAGGCCTTAACTTTACTTCCTACATAGGTTAAACTAGCACCGTCGTTTCCAACAATAACAGCCGCTAAATGAGGTACCTTTTCGCCTTTGGCTTTCATTTTTTTTACCTCTTCTGCAATTTCATCTTTAATGTCGTTGCTTACCTTTTTTCCGTCTAGTATAACCATAAATATTATTTGAATTACCGCCTTTTATTTTACTGTGCTTTTGAAGCTGCTGTTTTATTAATTTAAAAATTTACGGCCTGTTGTTTTACCACTTACGTTTTACCAACAAACACTAATTTCCAATTGTATTTAGTTTCCTTTCGGTTGTTCGGTTTTTTAGGCAGGCGCACTAGTTTAGGGTTAGCTGTTTTCAAAACCTCCAATTTACGCCGTTTAGCGCATTCCTTTCATGGCTTGCATCATGGCTTTTCCTTTTCCACCTTGCATCATTTTCATCATTTTACTCATTTGGTTGAATTGCTTCAGCAACTGATTTACCTCCTGAACAGATGTTCCAGAACCTTTTCCTATTCGTTTTTTTCTACTAGCATTAATGAGCGACGGATTGCTGCGCTCGGCAGGAGTCATGGAATAGATTATGGCTTCAATACCTTTAAAAGCATCGTCATCTATATCTACATCTTTCATCATTTTACCAGCGCCAGGTATCATACCAATAAGGTCTTTCATGTTACCCATTTTCTTGATTTGCTGAATTTGCTTTAAAAAGTCGTCAAATCCGAATTGGTTTTTGGCTATTTTCTTCTGAAGCTTTCGAGCCTCTACCTCATCATATTGTTCTTGGGCGCGCTCCACAAGCGATACCACGTCACCCATTCCCAAAATTCTATCGGCCATACGCGATGGGTAAAACACATCGATAGCTTCCATTTTTTCGCCAGTACCTATAAATTTAATAGGCTTATTTACCACCGATTTAATGGTTATGGCTGCTCCACCACGCGTGTCACCGTCTAATTTTGTAAGAATAACCCCATCAAAATTTAAAACATCGTTAAAAGCTTTTGCCGTATTTACCGCATCCTGCCCTGTCATAGAATCTACAACAAACAAAGTTTCCTGTGGTTGTATGGCTTTATGGATGTTAGATATTTCGGTCATCATTACCTCATCTACCGCCAAACGGCCAGCCGTATCTATAATAACCACATTGAAACCATTTGCTTTAGCGTGCGCAATACCTGCTTGAGCAATAGCAACTGGATCTGTATTGCCTTTATCGCTGTAAACCTCAACACCAATTTGCTCACCTACAACATGCAATTGGTCCACGGCTGCTGGACGGTACACATCGCACGCCACTAAAAGTGGTTTCTTGGTTTTTTTAGTTTTTAAATAATTAGCCAGTTTACCGGAAAACGTTGTTTTACCAGAACCTTGTAAACCAGACATTAAAATAACGCTAGGATTTCCAGATAAATTTAATCCTTCGGCATCACCTCCCATTAATTCGGTTAACTCGTCCTTAACAATTTTAACCATTAATTGGCCTGGCTGGAGTGTAGTAAGTACGTTTTGTCCTAATGCTTTTTCTTTTACGCGAACCGTAAAATCTTTAGCTATTTTAAAGTTAACATCGGCATCTAAAAGCGCTCGGCGTACTTCTTTTAAAGTTTCGGCTACGTTTACTTCTGTAATACTGCCGTGGCCTTTTAATACGTGTAACGCTTTATCTAACTTTTCACTTAAATTATTAAACATAGTTTCTTTAAATTTTAGGAGGCACAAAAATAGCAATTTCGTATTAAATTATAAACTTTAGTTGGCACTTAATTATATAAAAAAGGCTGCATAACTATGCAGCCTTTTTAGGGTATTGAACTATAAACTAATTAAACACTAAAAATTTAATCGCAATCTTTATCTAAAACTAATTCGTTGTTACTATTGGTTACATCGTGCAATACTATTTGATTATCCGTACACTCCACTACTACATAGGTTCCTTCCATGATTACAACATTTCCTCCAGAAATATTTGAAAGTGTTACCTCGACACCAGTACTACCTTGATTAACAGACCAATTTGCGGTGTAGGTTTCATTGCCATTTGGTATAAAAATAGTGGCTTCATTATTGGCCATAAAATTGAAATTAAACATACTAAAATCGCTGCCGGCATAGCTTGTTGCCGTCCACTCGCAATTTAATAACATACCCACCACATCTTCAGGTGTACACATACCAGCATTATTGCAGTCCTGTTCCATAATCATGACTGTATTGTTGGTGTTTTCCATTTGCAGGAAACCACTTTGGCAGCCTGTAATAATCCAATCGCCATTAACCGCTTGAATATTTGGTCCGTTAACGTTGGAAAAGGCCAACTGTACAGTATTACCTGTTTGTGTAACAGCCCAATTAGCATTAATGGTTAAACCATCGCCTGTTATAACAACTTGTGAGGCTGACACGAAATTGAAATCGAACAGGGCTAAATGATCGTCGCCATTGTAACTAATTACTTCCCAAGTACAGGTTTGCAGCCATGCTGCCACATCCGATTCGTTGCAATAGGGTGCACAATTTTCTAGAGTAAAGTCTATTTCATATATTTCAAAAACACCGTTAAGCGCTGCCACACGTAAGTAAATGGTTTGATTTGGCATGGAAAGCGCATAATTACTTGGTTGTGCTATTGGATTTGTATTGTTTTGCGCATCTGCCTCTGTTTCAAAGAAGGTTGCCGTGTAGTTTTGATTGCACGATAGCGGTTCTAAAACCAATATTTCTAAATCTTTTAGTTCTATGCCGTCATTATTTTCATCACAAACAGTAAAGGCAAGGTCGCTGAAACAATCGAAAGGTGTTTCTTCACAATCCTGATTTAAAATCATGACAATCTCATCGGTTGTATTTGGAATGGTTTGTACCAACTCCAATTGATCGGCGTCGCAGTCATCTAAAATCCAAGTGCCATTGGTATCTGTAATAAAATTAGAAATGGTAATTTCCGAAGCGCCTTCACCATTAGCGGTTAGTTGCCAATTTGCCTCTATTACTTCAAAATTAGGTGTGGTAACCTGCAAGGAATCGCCTCCTTTAAAATTTAAGGTGTAAAATTCTAAATGGTTGTCTCCGTTATAACTAGAAATATTCCAATAGCAGTTTTTCAAATTATTCATAACCACATCTATGTCGCAGTCGGCGTCGTAGTCGGTTTCTTCACAGTTTTGGGCAGCAGCATTAATAGCCGCTTCCAGTTCTTGGTTATTAGCAACTTCTAGTGTAGTACCATTTGTATAGGCAATGCTTACCGGAAAGTTTAAACTAGCTAAAAGTACGCCGCTTTCATTGTCTTCTAATTCGTCTAGAAAAACATATAACTCATAATCGTTGTTAACTACAACTGTTTCAATAACCTGAAAACTGGTGTTGTAAATAGAAAATGAAATAGGATACACAAAATTTGCACATTCAATAATGTCATCGTCAGCTATACATCCTTCCACAAAGGATTCTAGTTCTTCCTCTGTTTCAATATTAATTTCAGTAAAATCGTTTAAAATAATGGTTATGGGGAACAGAAACTCTAAATCGTCTAAATCGTTTGAATTTTCATTAAATATAGCTTCTATCAAACTCAAATCGGACAGGGTTTCAATGGTAAGTGTAATACCGTTGGCAACAATGGTAACGGGTAGGTCTACGGTAAAACAATCGCTGTTGTCCATTATATTGTCCACCCTACCGTTATTGCTTGACGTATTTCGTAGCAAACTAGCCAAGTTAGAATCCGATTGAATAATTTCCTGGTTATTTGGCGGTGTTACTTCCACAGCCTCGTCTTGACAAGCGGTTAGTGTAAAAAACAAAATTCCAAGTAGTAGGAATAAAAGTTGATTTGGTTTTTTCATAATTTATGTGTTTATGGTTAGACTTGTTTCTTATAGAACAGTTTAATTTCGAAAACTCCTACCCTGCCATGAGATTTTTTTTACATTTACAGGATTAAATACCCAAAATGTCAGAAGAACTACACAAAGATATTTGCAATGAACAGTTGTTTTCCAAGCTGTTTAAAACACATGCCAAAAATTTACATAATTTTCTGTACTATAAATTTGGGGCACATTTAAATCCGCAAGACCAGGTGCAAGAGGCCTTTGTTACCCTGTGGAAAAACTGCAAAAACGTAAAACCTTCAAAAGCGAGATCCTACCTATTTACAGTGGCAAACAACCTAATGCTAAACGCGGTTGCACACCAGAAAGTAGTTTTAAAGTTTCAGGAAACCAAACCCAAGTCTACTACAAATGAAACACCTGAATTTCTTTTAGAAGAGCGCGAATATTTAAGTAAACTTGAAAAAGCACTTTCTAATTTAAGCGAGGCGCAGCGCGTTGCTTTTTTATTAAACCGCATAGAAGGTAAAAAACACAAAGAAATTGCAGCCCTTTTAGGTATTTCAACAAAAGCTGTAGAAAAACGCATTTATAGCGCCTTAAAACAATTGCGACAAGACATTGAAGGCCTTTAAATTACAATGTGAGGTAGGAAAAATAGCGGTTAGCTTGTTATATATTTGAACAGAAAGGTTATGAACAAAGACGCATTAATACAAAAATGGTTGCAAGGCAGCCTAAATTCGGAGGAAGAAGCTGCCTTTAAAGCTTTAGAGGACTACGAAGCCCTTATGAAATTAACGGCAGGTTTACAGCATTTTAAAGCACCCCATTTTAACGAATCTGCCGTTTACGAGGCCATTTCAACTGAAATTTCAAAAGCCTCTAAAAAGCAATCTCGGGGATGGAAATTTATAGCAAAAATTGCAGCGCTTCTGGCCGTATCTGTAAGCGTGTATTATTATTCCACTACCTTAAACACACAAATAGCCACCGCAACGGCAGAAAAAACACAAGTGGTATTGCCCGATGCGTCTGAAGTGACTCTAAATGCACTTACCACCCTTAGTTACAACAAAAAAAATTGGAAAAACAAGCGCTCATTAACCTTACATGGCGAGGCCTATTTTAAGGTTGCTAAAGGTTCAGCATTTACCGTAGAAACCAGTTCGGGCCAAGTTACCGTTTTAGGAACTGAATTTTCTGTAGAAAATAGAGCCGATTATTTTGAGGTTATTTGTTTCGAAGGTGCCGTAGAAGTTGTTACCAACACATCGCGCAAGGTATTACACCCTTCTAATCAGTTTGTAATTATTAATGACCAAGTTGTTCCAAAAAAACAAATAGCAACTACTGCCCCAGCATGGATTAACAATGAAAGTGCTTTTACCAGCACGCCTTTAACTTTTGTTTTAAAGGAATTAGAACGGCAATACGCCATAAACATAAAAACTGAAAACCTAGATACAAACATTCTGTTTACAGGTGTGTTTACACATACCAATTTGGAGTTAGCCCTAAAAGCCATAACGGTACCATTAAACATAACCTACACCAAAACAACCGATTTTATTATTTTGCATGGTAAGTAAGCGTCTTATTTTAGTATTTGCGTGTTGTTTGGTATTATTTTGTCCCGCCAAGGCCCAAAACATAACCAACCAAAAAAGCAGTCTGGTAAACGTTTTAAAAGACTTGGAGCGCACCCATAACATGTCTTTTTCCTATGCCGATACAAACATTCAGGGCATATACCTAAATGTACCAGAGCAAAACTTAAACCCAACTGAACTAATAAGCTATTTAGAAACAGAAACACAGTTGGTTTTTGAAAACATTTCGGCTTTGGCTTTTGCTATACGACCACGACTATTTTCAGATATTACTAAAACACAATATTTAGACGAGGTTATTCTTACCAACTACCTAACGCCCGGTATTTCATTACAAGCCGATGGCACGGCGCATGTTAATTTAAACACTTTTGGTATTTTACCCGGCCTAATTGAACCAGACGTTTTACAAGCCATACAAGCATTACCAGGCATAACTAGTGCTGAAGAGCGTATTTCCAATGTAACCATACGCGGCGGCACACACGACCAGAATTTAATTTTATGGGATGGTGTTAAAATGTATCAATCGGGGCATTTTTTCGGACTTATCTCTGCTTTTAACCCAGCGTTAATATCAGAGGTTGTTGTTTCTAAAAATGGGTCTAGCGCGCAGTTTGGCGATGGCGTTTCGGGTATAATTAACATGAAAAGCGCCAAAAACATAAGCAACAAGCCCGAAGCAGGGTTTGGCGTAAATATGTTGGCTGCCAATGCCTATGCGCTTATTCCGGTTTCTAAAAAAATAGGCCTTCAAGTATCCGGAAGACGCTCCTTAACCGATGCTTTTGAAACACCAACCTACAAGCAATATTTTCAGCGCATTTTTCAGGATTCCGATTTAACAAATCCAACCGAGACAGTTATTACCAACAAGGAACGGTTTCATTTTTACGACCTTTCCGGTAAACTGCAATATGCTATTTCTGGCAACGATAAATTAGAATTAGGCTTTGTAACTATTGTAAACTTTTTAGATTATGAAGAACTAGCCTCGGTAAACCAGCAACAAACAGCATCCAATAGCAAACTAAACCAAAATAGCTTTGCGTTGCAGGGTAGCTATACCAAAAATTGGCACGATAAACTAAAAACACATATCCAGGCTTCCTTTTCGCAGTATAATTTGTATGCTAAACAGTTGGAACTAACCAATAGTCAATCACTTATTCAAGAAAACACGGTAGCAGACGGCAGCTTTAAAGCGCATTTAATTTACAATGTAGCGCCACAGCTAAATTACGAAGGTGGCTATCAGTATTCCGAAATTGGCATTAGCAATCTGGAGGACGTTTCTACTCCAATTTTTAGACGGTATATAAAAGAAGTCCTCCGCACACATGGTTTTTACAACGAATTTAGTTACAAATCGCTTACAGGCAATACACGAGCTCGGTTTGGTTTCCGGGTAAATTATATTGAAAAGTTTTCGGGGTTTTATTTTGAACCTCGTATAAGTTTTAACCAAATTATTGCAACAGATTTTCGATTGGAACTTTTGGGTGAACTAAAAAGCCAAACCACGTCTCAAATAATTGATTTACAAAATGATTTTTTAGGCATTGAAAAAAAACGCTGGATTTTGGCCAACAATAAAGACATTCCGGTAATAACTAGTGGGCAACTATCTGCAGGGTTACACTTTAATAAACACAAATGGCTTATTAGTTTAGAAGGCTATATAAAACATGTGGATGGCATAACTACACGCAGCCAAGGGTTTCAAAATCAGTTTCAATACACCAACGCGATAGGTCGTTATTTTATTTCTGGATTGGATGTTTTGGTTAGTAAAACGCATCAAAATTTACACACCTGGCTAGGCTATTCTTACAGTAAAAACGATTATACGTTTCCACAGTTAAATAATGGCGAACCTTTTCCTAATAATTTGGACATTCGCCACCAACTAAACCTATCTGGCACCTATTCACTAAATAATTTCCAACTTGCACTAGGGGTAAATTGGCACACCGGCAAACCCGCAGTTGCCATAAACACGGTAGCAACACAAAGTACCAATATTTTAACCTACACCGCCCCCAATACCTACCGCCTACCAGACTATTGGCGAACCGATTTTTCCGTAACTTACGATTTTGATTTGTTTAAAACCTCTAAAGCCCATGTTGGCGCCTCGGTTTGGAATATTTTCAATACCAGCAATACCATTAACGCCTATTATATTCAAGACAACAACGGGCAAGTAATACAAGTAAAAAACAACGCTTTAAACATAACGCCTAACGTTACGTTTGGTGTTCGCTTTTAGTATTTCCACACTTTAGCAGTTCTCATGGCTTGTAAAGATAGGCTGCTGTTTCCTTAATTTACATGCGGTTTGGAACCTGAATTCCTAATAACCCAAAAGCATTTTTTATAATCTGACCTACGGCTTGCGATAGTTGAACGCGAAACAGTCTTTCGGTGTCTGTATCGGCTCCTAATATGGACACATTTTGATAAAATGAATTAAAACTTTTTACCAAATCGTATGTATAATTAGCTATTAAGGCCGGGCTGTGGTTGCTTGCTGCATTTTGAATAACGTCTGGAAAAGCAGTCATTTGCTTAATAAGCTCGCGTTCCTTTTCATGCAGATTGGCGGGTGTTACCGGTTGTGAAAAATCGAAATCTGCTTTTCTTAAGATGGCCTGAATACGGGCATAGGTGTACTGAATAAAAGGCCCTGTATTCCCTTGAAAATCTACCGATTCTTTCGGGTCGAATAAAATACGTTTTTTAGGGTCTACTTTTAAAATATAGTACTTTAAAGCTCCCATACCAATGGTTTGGTAGAGCGCTTGTTTATCTGCATCCGAGTAGCCGTCTAACTTGCCTAATTCGCTTGAAATTTCTTCAGCTGTTGCGCTCATATCCTGCATTAAGTCATCGGCATCTACAACGGTTCCTTCCCGACTTTTCATTTTACCGCTTGGCAAATCTACCATTCCGTAACTTAAATGGAATAAGCTTTTGGCCCAATCGAATCCTAATTTTTTCAAAATTAAAAATAGAACCTGAAAGTGATAATCCTGCTCGTTACCAACTGTGTATACCATGCCGCCAACATCTGGATAATCTTTAACTCGTTGGATAGCGGTGCCAATATCTTGTGTCATGTAAACGGCTGTACCATCGGCGCGTAACACAATTTTTTCGTCCAGTCCGTCTGCGGTTAAGTCGCACCATACAGAACCGTCTGGTTTTTTAAAAAACACACCTATTTTTAGGCCTTCGGCAACAAACTCTTTACCCAATAGGTAAGTCTGACTTTCGTAATACAAACAGTCAAAATCCACACCTAGGTTTTTATAAGTAGTATCAAAACCAGCATAAACCCAGTTATTCATAGTTTTCCAAAGTGCTACAACATCCGTATCTCCAGCCTCCCATTTACGCAGCATATTTTGGGCTTCTAATAAAATAGGTGCTTGCTGTTTCGCTTCAGCTTCCGTTTTACCTTCGCTTATAAGTTGTGCAATTTCTTCTTTATAAACTTTATCAAATTTAACGTAATAATTACCAACTAGTTTATCGCCTTTAAGCCCTGTGGACGCTGGTGTCTCGCCATCTCCGAAACGCTGCCAAGCCACCATACTTTTACAAATATGAATACCTCTGTCGTTAATAATTTGGGTCTTGTACACCTTTTTTCCTGAAGCTTTTATTATTTCGGCTACACTGTATCCTAATAAATTGTTTCGGATATGTCCTAAATGCAACGGTTTGTTCGTGTTAGGCGAAGAATACTCCACCATTACTGCCTTTTCCGAGGGCTTTGGCTTTACAAACCCATAGGTAGAATTTTGCAAAATAGCTTGCAATGATTGGATGTAAAAAGTGTTCTCAATTTCTATATTCAAAAAACCTTTTACCACATTAAACCCTTTTACCTCGCTCACGTTTTCCTGTAAAAACTGGCCTATTTCTGTACCAATTTGAACAGGATTCCCTTTTACGTGGCGCAACATGGAAAACACAACTACCGTAATATCGCCCGGAAACTCCTTGCGTGTTGCTTGGAACTCAACCGAAGGAATGGCCACATTATAAACAGATTTAACAGCTTGTTTTACAGATTCAGAAAGCGTTTGTTGCAGATTCATGTTTGTGTTTTTTAGGTTGGCAAAGATATTATTTTAATACCATTTTTTAACAAATTTACCGTTTAGAGTTTCCAGAAAGTTAGTATCTGGAAATACCAGTATCGAAAAAGACATATTTGCAATCCCAATATCAAGGCTTCAAAAAAAAATAGGTTTATCAATTAAAACCCATAAAACGCAGGCATAAAAAACACCTAATAATTTGATAATGAAGTAAGCATTGCCCGCAGAGACATCCGTAAAAAATAATTGCTCCGTTCATCTAATAATTTGGTATTAAATCTTAAAAATTAGTATTTTCACAGCCATTTAGTAATTTTTGTTGTGTAAAAGCTATTAATCTCCCAAAATATTGGGTTTATAAAAACCAAAACAGTATCCCCTTATATCCGTAAAACTAGGCTATTTGCTCGGTAAACGGCTTTTTAGGCAGCTACTGTACCCTAAATATGAAGCAACTAATTACGTTGTTTGCTGTTTTTGCTGTTTCTTTCAGTTTTTCACAAACGAAGGAGCAAGACAGCTTGACCTTACTTTTAGCGTTTCAAAAATCCGATTCTATTAAAATTGACACTTCTGTAAACCTTATAAAATTACTTTATAAGAATGCAGATTACCAAAAAGTACTAGACTACATTTCGGCAACCGAAGCCTTGTCACATCAATTAAATTACAAAAAAGCAACTGCAGAAATTGCCTATTATAAAGGACTTGTTTTTGAGAAACAAAACAAACCCCAACAAGCTATGGCTGCTTTTAGGAAATCGAAGTTATTATTCTTAAACCTAAACGACGTCCTAAACTCCGCTCGTGTTTCCAATGCCATTGGCCTTTTAGAGCTGGCTAACAACAATATTAACAACGCCCTACCCTTAATTTTAGAAGCCATACCAGAGTTGGAAAAAGTCAATGCATACGACCCCTTACGCGTTAGCTATAAAAATTTGGCCAACTATTACACACGAGTTAACGACCGCGAAAATGCTATTAAATTTAATTTAAAACGTTTGGAAATTGAACGGTTTTTAAACGATAAAATGGGTGTTTTTGAAAGCCAAAAGCAATTAGCTAAACTTTACTCCGAAGAAAAGGAAACAAGAAAGGCCATAGATTATTACGAACGTATTTTAGAAGCATTACCAAGCGCCAACGATTCGCTACGTGGCGATATTTTGCCACTATTAAGTAGCGAATACCTGCAATTTAAAGATTATACCAAGGCAACTAACTACCTCTTGGAAGCTTTAAAATTAAACCGAAACAATAACAACCAAGAAGGTTTACTACATACATTAACTAATTTAGGCTGGCTCAATTTAGATCAAAACAGAACCGTTCGTGCCAAAGCGCAATTAATAGAAGCTAACCGGATTGCTACATTTACAGAAAACCAACAAGCACTGTTAAAAAACTACAAACTTTTAATACGTTTAGATTCACTCACTGAAAATTTTGAAGCAGCTTTTGGTTGGCAAAAAGCCTATTATGAACTGCAGCATAAAATAGAGGCAAACCAAAAACAAGCGCCCGTACAGTCCAAACCATCTACCACCATAACGCCCGCTTTGGTGGAAACCGTTACACCAGTTGTAGAAACCGAAATAATGGCGCACCAAGCTTTCGAATTTTCTGAAAACGAACGTAAATTAAACAACTTAAAACTGGTGTTTTATGCCCTTTTGGCAGTTTTTGCCGTAGTATTGGTTTTTTTCATATTAATTTATTTACAACGTAATAGTCGCATAAAGTATACACGCGAATTAGAAAACAAAAATTTAAAAATAGAACTTCAAAACGCGGCTATTCTGGAGCAAACCAAACATTTAGAAGCTGTAAATAAAATTAAAGATCGGTTGTTTTCTATTGTATCGCACGATTTAAAGGACTCCTTAACTTCTATTAAAGGTTTTATAGATTTACTTAACGATGGTTCTTTAACGGAGTCTGAATTTAAGTCCTTATTACCCGAATTAAGCGAGAATGCAGACAATGCCACCCTATTATTGTTTAACCTTTTAAATTGGTCTAAATCGCAGATGCAATCCTTGGAGGCTAAACCAAGCTTGTTTGACATACAGTTGGTAATTGATGAAAAACTGCAGCTTCTAGAACATAAATTTAAAAAGAAAGAATTAACGGTACGAAATCAATCTAGTAGAGACTTTGTGTATGCAGACAGAAGTATGGTTGAAATTGTTATTCAGAATATTCTTACAAACGCTATAAAATTTAGCAAGCCAGGCGATACGATTACCATTGCTAACCACGCTAACAATGCACGCAGCACCATTAGTATTTCGGATACGGGTATTGGTATTTCGCCAGAAAATTTAGACGAACTATTTAAAAATAGTCATTATACAACTATTGGTACGCATAACGAGAAAGGCACCGGCTTGGGTTTAAATATTTGCAAGGAATTAGTGGATTTAAACAAAGGCAAAATTTGGGTAGAAAGCACCCTACACAAAGGCTCCACATTTTTTGTAGAACTACCCAAAAATAAACCAGAATAACAGCCTTTTTAAGCGCGCGGCAAAAATACTTCTGCCATCATACATCTAGCACTACCACCACCACAGGTTTCAATGGTTTCCAAAGAACTTGATAGTATTGGGCAAAAGGATTCTATTTGCGCTATTTGCGCTGCCGTTAAGCTATCATAAGCAGCCTGACTCATCACTAAATAGCGTTGATTGTTTTGACCTTGTACTTGCAGCATATTACCCGCAAACTGATGCATTTGGGCCTCTGTAATGGCTATAATTGTTTTACCATCTGCTTTTAAACTTGCCATTACTTGTTTTCGCTCACTTTTGTTATCAATGCTATCCAAACAAATTACCGCAAACTTTTCTGCAAGGCACATCATAACGTTGGTATGATAAATAGGCAGCCTTTTATCGCCTACCGTTTGGTAAGCAGTAAACACTATAGGAGCGTAATCAAAATCTTCGCAAAACTCAATAAAAAGTTCCTCATCGGCACGAGCAGATAGCGCACAATAGGCTTTTTTATTTATTCGGTCCAACAGCAAACTACCCGTTCCTTCTAAAAATACACCCTCATTTTCAGCCGAGGTATAATCTATTATGTTATCAATTCTGAAACCAGCCTCTTCCAGCCTATTTAAAACATCCTCGCGGCGCTCGGCACGTCTGTTTTCGGCAAACATTGGATACAAAGCCACATCGCCATTTTCATGGAAACTCACCCAGTTGTTTGGAAAAATAGAATCTGGTGTATCCAATTCTTTTTTATCATTTTCCACAATAACCGTTACACCCACAGCACGCAATTTATCCACAAAGGCATCAAACTCCTGCTGTGCTTTTAGGTTGATTTCGGCATTTTTTATATCTAAATCTTCCTGGAAGTAATTATTAACGGCAGTTTGTTCGTTCATTCTAAAATGAACAGGACGAATCATTAAGATGGTATTTGTTGTTTGCGGCATAATATGAGTTTTTAAAAACGCAAAATTATGTTTTTTTAAAGACTTAATACACCCGTATTTTAAAATAATTATGAACTTGTGCTTGTTAAAAAAAATAGGGATTAATAACCTGTTACCATAATCCTTTTAGACACATTAGGCCCGGTTAAAATATACATTCCACTAGCAACAGCTGTAGGAATTTGAATACGTGTAGTTTGTGTATTACCATCAAAACCCAATTTATTTATGTTAATAATTCTGCCACTTATATCGTATAAGTTAAAGTGGTTATTTGCCTTTGTATTGGTAATATGTATACTGCCTCCTGCTTTAACTGGGTTTGGAAAAATAGCAGACACGTTCGTTTTAAAAGTATTGGTATGCAAGGTGGCGCCATTAAAATAAGGTAGGGCAAAATTATACGCATCAACACCAATTATTTGGCCAATTTTTCGACCAGGAATATCGTCTGCGGGTGGGTGAATACCGCCCCAAATACGTGATAAACTACATTGGTCTGACGCATCGCGATAGGTTGCCCATTGCAACGTAACGTCTACAGAAGGTCCTTCTTCAAATACTAAAAATTCATTTTGTCTGGCTACAAATTCGCCCATACCACCAGGAAAATAAGCATCGCCTGTAATAAGGGTTAATACTTCTGCTGCTGCTCTAGAATATGTAGAATGGCCAGAAACAAAGCCTGCAAATGGCGGTGTCACAAAAGAAGGTCGTTGATATGGCCACCAGTTTTCCGATAAAATCCAACCTACTCCTGCCATATCCGTTTCGGTGTTATTAACAAAATCATGACCACGCCAGGTATAGAGTTTAATTTTCCCAACATGCTGATTAAAAGCTCCTTCTAGCGGATCGCCTGGCATTACCAGTTCCACGTAGCCAGGTTCTAGTTTTATACCTTGCGGATGATAACTAGCCAGCTCACTATTGGAACTTTGTCCTAAATTGGCCATATAACGAATAGCCGAAATGGGTCTGATATAATCGTAATACCCTTTAATACTCCACGCTGAAATAGCGGCATCGTGCATGGCTCCACCTAAAACAAAATAAGCTTTTACATCCCATTCTATTGGATTAAGAACGGGCCCCACTCCATTAAATTTCCGTTGAAACATAGGGTGATCTGAAACACCATTAAGCAATGTAAACCAGTGTCCAGGTGGGGTTTCAGAATCTGGGCCGTCTGCCCAAAACTCCGCTAGTACCCGCGTATAGTCGCCACGCGGCACAATTTGCGACTGATACGGTTGGTTTGTTATAGGGTTTATTTGATGTCCGGTGCCAGGGTCGCCACCGTCCAGATAATTATAGAACTCTGGATAGGTGCTGTAATTTTCTGGAAATAAAGCACTGTCAATATTTCCCATTGCAGCAGGCGATATGTCCCATAAAACACCATCGGTTGGATCTAAATGTGCCCCCCAAACAGACACCATTGAAAAATTCCATTTATAAGCCTCGCTACTAGGGCTTGTATTGGAATTATCTAAATAAGGAGGCGCTTGTGGATTGTGGTATACCTGATAACTAAAACCGTCTCTCTCAAAAGTGTTTTTATGAGCTTCTGAAAGGGCAAAAGGTGCCACATTACCCCATTCGGGACTTAAAAAATCGAGTACATCGGCATCTATTAAATTGCCACTTTGGTCTATAAATGTGTCTAAACTTAAAGATTGCCAACGGTTTGGATCTGTTAACGACACTGCTTGATATGCTGGGGCTAATGGCGGATTTACAGGCTGGTAGTATGCATTGTCGTAATCGGAGCTTTCTCTGGAACCATCGGTATTTCCAAAATTTATAATGGTTTGAGCCACATAATTTCCTAATTCAGCGGCATTACCTGTGGTGTAGTTAGTGCTAGAAATTCCAGTTGGATAATTTAACTGGGCCATCAAGAAATTTACTTGCTCTTGAATGTCGTTAAAACCTGGTGCATTTTGAAATCTGTGTAATAGGATACGATACATGGCATAACTAATAGCTTTATTAGCTGAAAGCTCTGGCGATTCCAAAGGCTGAAAGGTTTCTAGCGAACTGCTAAAGCTATGAACTGTGTTCCCCATTAAATAAGGTACCGCATGCTGGCCATTCTCTGGATTCATTATCCGATTGTAAATAGCCCAAATATCGTACATGGCAACACTGCTGTGAAATAAATTGCGCGCATGTACGGTTGGTCTGGCAAAATCGTTCCGTATGGCATCCAATAAAACTTCATTCCATAATCTAGCAATACTGACACTAGTTGGTGTGCTGCTATAAGCAAGTGATACAGGTAAACTAACTAATGGGCTGGAACAGCTAGCGTTGGTTTCTTTCACCCTTACTTCTCCGGAATTATTAATTCCCCATTTTACCACAATACTATTTGAGCCTTGACCGCTTACCAATTGCCCACCTGAAACAGACCACGTAAATGTAGTATTTGTATTTGTAGTGGAATAGGTGTAGATTTCTTCACTCAAAAACCCCGCATTTGTTGTGCCGTTAATATTGCTTGTAGGCAAGTAGGTACACGAACCATCATCTATTGTAGCTTGCGCATTATAAGAACAGGAAGAAGGATCTGTGCAACCACTTATTTTTTGACTAGGCACTATATTTAAATCTACCAAACCAGCACCCTCGGTAGCCTTGTAATGCCTATCGGCCTGAAGGTTGTTATAGGATTCTTCCAATCCAGACGGCCATTTTATGGTTACACTATTTATAGTCATTTCAGCATGTAAACCAAAATGCACTGGCTTTAAGCTTTGCCCTAAAAAACCAACACCTGTAAAGTAGCGTGTAAACACCCCTAAACTAGTTGCAATACTAACTTGAGTACCTACGGCACTTTTATTGGATGTGGTGCCTTCTAGAGATAATTTAAAAAAATGAACAGGGTTTGTTACTCCGGCGCTTAAAGTGGTGTTTTCGTAAAGGTAAGAAGTGGTGTTACTATTGGTAAGATACACATCTAAATCGCCATCGTTATCGTAATCAAAATCCACTACTTCTGTACTAATAGTGCTATCGTATAAATTGGCAGCTGCTGTGGCGTTTTCAAATGAAGCTTCGCCTTCCATATAGTTGTTTTTGTAATACACATTGTACTCGTCCAACCTATTTTCGAAGGTGTAGCCATTAGCAATAATTAAATCCTCATCGCCGTCCAAATCGAAGTCTGCAAATTTAGCACCCCAAGCCCAACCAGTTTCCGTAATATTATTGCTGTTGCTCTGCTCTGTAAATCCATTTGCGCCCGTATTGGTAAATAAGGCCGTTTCATCTATACCCGTAACAAAAATATCTAGTAAAGCATCGTTATTAAAATCGGAAATGGCAATGGCTTTATCTTCAAACTGATTGGCCAATCCGTACATAGCCGCTTGTTCTGTAAAACTTGTTCCGCCATTATTTATGTATAAATAGTTAGGCATGTTAAAATCGTTTGTAACGTATAAATCCATGTAACCATCTGCGTTAAAATCGAATGGCATTGCTGTAAAGCTTTGTCTTGGTTCGGTTTCGGCTATACCAGTCGTGGCTGTTACGTTTGTAAAGGTTCCGTCCGCATTATTTCTGTAGAGTAAATTAGAGGCACAACCACCCCAATC
Source organism: Bizionia sediminis (assembly GCF_042684585.1). Lineage (NCBI taxonomy): Bacteria > Pseudomonadati > Bacteroidota > Flavobacteriia > Flavobacteriales > Flavobacteriaceae > Bizionia > Bizionia sediminis. The sequence goes on along the minus strand of NZ_JBHULS010000001.1, from coordinate 26,082 downwards.
GGTAATATAAATATCTAAAAACCCGTCGTTATTGTAATCGAACCAAGTAGCTCCCATATACTGGCAATTAGTAGCTAAATTAAAACCAGCAAAATCGGTAATATTTGTAAACGTACCATTTCCGTTATTTTGATAGAATAGCACATTAAAAGTGTTTGTTATAAATAAATCTGGATAGCCATCGTTGTTATAATCGCCCCAAGACGCGCCTTGTTTAAAGCCATCGAAATTATAAAAAATCTCATCCTGACTATAATCTGCTGTTAACATATTGTTTAAACCAGCAGCTTCCGTTACATCGGTAAATGTGCCATTATTATTATTTCTGTACAACTTACTATGTGTACGCTCCACGCCTGCGCGATCTACAGCTTCGGCAACAACAAAAATGTCTAGCACATTGTCGCCATCAAAATCGGCTACCGCTACACCACTATTTTGCTCCAAAACACCTAGGCCGGAAACAGTCTCAATTCGTTGAAAATTTTGCGCAGACATTTGCAACGCCCACAGAAGAAAACACACACAAACGATACGTGTAGTTAAAAGGCTTGTTTTAATCATAACAGAAACATTTACTTTAAATTACGCAATATTTTTAGTGAAATAAAAATTTTATTTACCAAATAGTACTTTTTCACGTTTTTGTGTATGCATAAAAGAAGTAAATTTACAGGAACAACAAAAAGACACGTAATTAAACACCCACATACTGTCTTTAAAATTACCAACATGTGGGCATTATAAGTAGCAAACACTGTTGGCTATGTTTGTTTACAGACCTCTATAAGTTGCATTTATACGGTGAAAAAAGAAAACAAAGGAAGTTTGCTATAAAAGTTATTCGGGTTGTGTTTTACAACCCGAATATAGGTAAGGAATCTATTTATTAACGCCCATAAAAAATATAGACCAACGTTTATTACGGCGTAGAATTGGACACTTGCAATAATTTTCCGTTATAAAACTTATTGGCTGTTGTGGCAAATTCTGCAATGTACTGCGCCATTTCTTGAGGCGACGTTGGAGCAATAAAACCAGGGAAAGCCTCTTCTAGCATTTCCGTTTGTACGGCACCTAATGCCAATACATTAAAACTAATTCCAGTTTCTTTATACTCTTCCGCCCATAATTCGGTTAAGGTTATTACCGCCGCTTTACTAGAACTGTAAGCTGCTAAACCAGCAAATTTCATGCTACCTTGCACACCGCCCATGGAACTTATAGTTACCACATGGCTGTTTGCCTTCATAAAAGGCAACATTACCCGGGTTAACTCGGCCACACCGTATACATTGGTTCTATAAACCATTTCGAAATTAGCAATGCTTGTTTCTGCAAATGGTTTATTTAAAATAGCGCCAGCATTGTTAATAAGAACATCTACATGACCCCATTCGGTTTTTACAAAGCTTTGTACTTTTAGGAAATCGGCATTATTGACTAAATCGAAAGAAAAAGCTGTGACTTGGTCTAAATTTAGGTCATTTACGGGTTTTTCATTTCTAGAAAGCGCCAGTACACGATGCCCTTTTTCTGCAAAAAGCTTGACTAACTCGAAGCCAATTCCTCTACTTGTGCCCGTTATAATTATATTCTTTTTCATTATTTCAATTGAATTTCTTGCGTTGCGGTATTGGTAATTTTCTCAATACCTGGAATAAGTGTATTAATTAAACTAGCCATATGATTGTAGTCTAACTTGTCTGTTTCATCGTCCACATGGTGGTAATAATCATAGTTGGATAAATCGCAAGATGAAATAGTATGAGAGGGAATATTAAATACTTCATAAAAAGGATAATTATCTGAAGCTTTAAATAAATTATATTGCTTTGAAACCTCGGATTCACCTAAAAAATTAGAACCAATATAACTGTTAATTTTTTCGCCCATATTAGATTTGCTATAACCCGTTACAAAAGCCACATATTCGCGGTCTGTAAAAGGTACACCAATCATTTCCATATTGACTACCGTATATAAGTTGGCGTTTTCAGTTTTGAGTCGGTTGGCCAAATGCTTGGAACCTAAAAGCCCCATTTCTTCCGCCGAAAATAAAACAAACATCAAGCTACGTTTATTCCCCTTTTTAGCACCAAAATAGCGTGCCATAGCTAATACAGCAGCGGTTCCTGCCGCGTTATCGTTAGCACCGTTTGCAATAGAGTCTGAAGCCACAATTTTTGCTCTTGTACCTATATGGTCGTAATGCGCTCCAATAACTACAATTTCATTTTTTAATGTGGCATCATTTCCTTCCAAAAACCCAATAACATTGTAGGCATCCATGTCCTGAACTTTAAAATAGTCCCGGTAGGTGTCGTAATACGGTTTAATTCCGTAAGCGGCAAACTGTTTTTCAATATAGGTAGCCGACGCTTCAATGCCATCTGTACCTGTATCTCTACCTTTTTTGTCCTCGGATGCTAAAACGCCAACTATGGTGTTCAGCTCTGATGCTGAAATAGTTACATTATCTAATAAGTTCGTTTGTTGGGAATCCTGTTTTTCGTGTTTTGCTTTGCAGCCCAATAAACCAATAGCTAGAAAAAAAATAAAAATATGTTTCATAAAAATATGTTTTAAAATTGCTAGCGCGCTAGCAACCTATTTTAAAGTTTAAATATAAAAAATCCTGCATGGTTTTGCAGGATTTCTTTGGTATAATAAACGTTAAATAACGTGCGGTTATACAAACATGGATACCGGATTTTCTATATAGCCTTTAAGGGTTACTAAAAATTCGGCTCCTGTGGCGCCATCAACCGTTCTGTGGTCGCAGGCCATTGTTAATTTCATAGTATGTCCTGGTACTACTTGACCGTCTTTAACGACTGGTTTTTCTACGATAGCTCCTACCGACAAAATAGCCGAGTTAGGTTGATTAATAATACTAGTAAAGCTTTCAATACCGTACATGCCTAAATTGGAAATTGTAAAGGTACTACCTTCCATTTCTTGAGGTGTTAATTTTTTAGCACGAGCTTTACTTGCATACTCTTTTACAGCGACACCTATTTCAGATAAAGACTTTTGGTTGGCAAAACGTACTACAGGCACTACCAATCCATCTGGAACAGCAACCGCTACACCAATATGGACATGGTTGTTTAGTACCATTTTATCGTCGAACCATTGTGAATTTACTTGAGGGTGTTTTTTAAGAGCCAATGCACATGCTTTAACAATCATATCGTTGTATGATATTTTAGTATCTGGCAAGGCGTTAACCTGTTTTCTGAACGCTATGGCGTGTTCCATATTAAACTCCACATTTAAGTAATAATGTGGCGCCGTAAATTTAGACTCTGCTAAACGCTTGGCAATAACCTTGCGCATTTGTGAGTGCTTAATTTCATTTACACTTTCTTCTGAAGCACCTACTATTGGTGCACTTACTGGAGCGGAAGCCGCTGCTTCTGTAGGTGCTTTGTAATTTTCTATGTCGCGTTTTACAATTCGGCCGTTTTCAGCAGAACCTGTAACTTTGGTTATATCAATACCACGCTCGCGAGCCATTTTTTTAGCTAATGGTGAAATAAACACACGACCACCAGCATGAGAAGCTGTAGAAGTTTCTGGAGCAGATTTTAGTTTCGTTTCCTCACTTGGTTTAGCTTCTTTGGTAGGCTCTGGTGCCGACGTGGATTCTGTAGCTGTCGCTTTTGAAGTATCGCTGGAAGCACCGGTGGCACCTTCTGGTTTGTAATTTTTAGCCACATCAGACACGTCTGTCCCTTCTGGCCCTATTATTGCCAAAAGAGCATCTACTTTTGCCGATTCTCCTTCTTCTAAACCAATGTAAAGCAAGGTTCCAGACTGGAATGATTCAAACTCCATGGTAGCCTTATCGGTTTCAATTTCAGCTAATATATCGCCTTCTTCAACTGTATCACCAACTTTTTTCAACCAAGTGGCAACCGTTCCCTCTTCCATGGTATCGCTTAAACGCGGCATGGACACAACTGTTACGCCTTCTGGAAGCGGTGTATTACCTTTGGTAGCTTCAGAATCTGGTTTATTATTAGCTTCGTTATTATTGGCTTCCGCTTTGGAATCTTCGGTATTTTCGGATTGCTTATTGCTTGACGCTGCTTGGCCTGCAATTAAATCGGAAATATCTTCGCCCGGTTCTCCAATAATGGCTAACAGCGCGTCTACTTTTGTGGTTTCACCTTCTTGAACGCCAATATGTAAAAGCGTTCCTTCGTGAAACGATTCAAATTCCATTGTGGCCTTATCGGTTTCAATTTCGGCAAGAATATCGCCTTCATTAATTGTATCGCCAACTTTTTTTAGCCATGTAGCCACGGTACCTTCTTCCATGGTATCGCTTAAACGGGGCATATTTATAATTTCAGCCATTACTTATAGTTTATGTTGAATAAATGGATAATCTTCTTGCTCGTAAACAGCATCGTACATAACAGATTTTTCTGGGTATGGCGATTCTTCGGCAAATTTTTCACAAGCTTCCACTAAATCTTTAACACGCTTATTGATAACCTTTATATCCGCTTCGGTAGCATATTCTTTTTCAAGAATAATTTCTTTTACTTGCGTAATAGGGTCTATTTTTTTGTATTCAGCAACCTCATCTTTGGTACGGTAGTGCTGCGCATCACTCATTGAGTGGCCGCGGTAACGGTATGTTTTAAGCTCTAGAAAGGTAGGGCCATCGCCACGACGGGCGCGTTGAATAGCCTCATCAAAAGCTTCAGCTACTTTTACAGGGTTCATGCCATCTACTGGACCACATGGCATTTCATATCCTAAACCTAATTTCCAGATGTCGGTATGATTTGCCGTACGCTCTACCGAAGTTCCCATGGCGTAGCCATTATTTTCGCATACAAAAACCACTGGCAGCTTCCAAAGCATAGCCATATTAAACGTTTCATGGAGCGACCCTTGTCTGGCTGCCCCATCGCCAAAACAGCACAAGGTAACCGCATCGCTTCCGTGGTATTTATCGCCAAATGCAATACCAGCCCCTAAAGGAATTTGGCCACCAACAATGCCATGACCACCATAAAACCGATGTTCTTTTGAAAATATATGCATAGAACCTCCTAAACCTTGCGAGGTTCCGGTAGCTTTCCCGTACAACTCCGCCATAACGCGTTTCGGATCTACACCCATACCTATGGGTTGCACGTGATTCCGGTAAGCGGTAATCATTTTATCTTTGGATAAATCCATAGCATGCAAAGCGCCTGCTAAAACGGCTTCTTGGCCGTTGTATAGGTGAAGAAATCCTCGTACTTTTTGTTGAATATACACGGCAGCAAGTTTGTCTTCAAACTTTCTCCAGAACAACATATCCTCATACCATTTAAGGTACACTTCTTTAGTTATCTTTTGCATTGGTAACGTTAATTTGTAAAACGAATAGACAAAAGTAACACTTTACTTATTAACGAAAAAACTGAAAAACGTAAAAATTACAAGAAAGCAGTTTTTAAGAGAATTAAGGCTATTTATAGGTAACTTTTATCGAAGAGTAATGGCAATAAATTAGCTAACGATTGCGACCTAACAACCTTTCCAGTTTCGCCCATAAAATAAATTTCAATGGGCTGGTCTTGTTTAATTTCGTATTCTGCTATGGCTTGCCTACAAGCACCACAAGGCGGTATAGGTTCTGTTGTTGGTTTTGAATTAGACCCCGCTATAATAGCCATAGTTAGCATTTTAGCCTTTGGATATTTAGCGCCAGCGTAATAAATAGCGGTGCGCTCTGCACAGAGTCCAGATGGGTAAGATGCATTTTCCTGATTACTTCCTGTTACCACCTTATTATTGTCTAGTAATATGGCAGCGCCCACCGAAAAATTTGAATAGGGCGCATAAGCCTGGGCTCGGGCTTCCTGTGCCTGATTCATAAGTGTTGCTATAGATTCTGGAAGCTCCTTAAAACTATCGTAAACCTGTAAAACAGATTCTATTTTAACTTCTTTCATAGGGTTTAAATCATTGTAATAAGATACGGTTTTAGACAAAAAAACTATTGCGGTAGGCAATAGTTTTTTGATGTTCTTATGAGGTAATTAATATTCTCGGTAGGTTCCTGGCCCTAAATTAAAGGTTAATGAAAAACGCAAGGTATTTTCTAGCGGACTTTTTACTTGGGAGGCTGAAAACAAGTACGATAAATCGATACCAATAACATTGTATTTAAATCCGGCCCCTAAAGCAAAAAATTGCCGAGCACCTTTTTGGTTACTTTCGTGAAAATATCCGGCTCGTAAACCAAACGAATCTTGGTACATGTACTCCGCGCCTAACGCCCAAGTTACTTCCTGTAACTCTTCGCTAAAACCCCCTGGGGCATCGCCAAAGGATTGAAACATTCCTTTAAAAAAGCCTACGTTTGGATCCTTTCCTTCCATTATTACATTGGATGTTACAACCGCACCAAGCTCATCCGTTTCTGGATTGTAAACACCGCTACCATCGTTATCCGTAAACTCGTACTCTGTTCCATAAATTGGAGGCGTTGGCACTAACAACTTGGTTAGCTCTCCTGTTATCGAAACCTTATTAAAATCGTCTAGAATAAAATCGAAACCACCTCCTAAACGCAAGGTTGTTGGCTGAAAGTTTTCCTGTCCACCTTCATCGTATTTAAATTTAGGTCCAATATTTTGAATTGCAAAACCCAAACGTGTACGCCCATTAAAACTGGCATAGGCCTGTTCTTCACTTTGGTAGTAACCCGAAATATCCACACCAAAGGTACTGGCCGGTATGGCTTCTGCATCTATAGCGCCAATTTTTAAATCCGATCGGAGATAACGCATGGCTACAGACATGGCAAATTGCTCACTTAATTTCAAGGAGTAAGACGCATCGATAGTCAGTTCGTTTGGTTTTTCAATAAGTGCCTGCGAAAACTCATCTTGAACCAATTCAATTTCACCTAGCGAAAAATATCTAAAACTACCGGCAAAAGCGCTTCGCTCGTTAATTCTATTGAAATACGTAACATTTCCTAAAAAAATATCTTTTACTAAACTGCTTAAATAAGGTGTATAACTTACACCAAAACCTTGTTTGGTTTCCGAAAAAGCATACTTAGATGGGTTCCATTGTTGTGAAAACACATCCACACCCGTAGCGACGCCCATATCGCCCATTGAAGCTGCGCGTGCATCGGCAGCTATTAAAACAAATGGTAAACCAGTGGTAATAACACGTGAATCATTATTGTTGGGTAAAACAACGGTTTGCGCATAAATTTGATGCCCAAAAACTAATGTTAGTAGTAATAAAATGTAATTTTTCATGAATTGAATTTATTTAGCAAATATAACGTATTATTAGAGTATTACAAGTTTCTCAATTTTTTCAACCGATTTATTTAGTAGGGGCGATCGTACCGTTAACTTATAGATATATACACCTTTCCCTATCTTATCGCCAAAATCGTCCCGACCATCCCAAACAATATCTCGAGACAAAGCAGAGGTGCCATTTCCACAACATCCAGTAGCGTTAGTTTGGCCATTTAGTGTACGCACTAACTTACCTGAAACCGTAAATATTTGTACCGAAACATCCAGCGGATCGGAACTGTTGTGATTAAACCAAAACTCGGTGTAATTAACAAAGGGATTTGGGTAATTTAAAACATTATCTATTACCAAACTCTGATTTTCGTTGTGTACCACAAACTGAATTTCGGCCGTTGACGAATTGTTATAAACATCCCATGCTTTTAAAGTAAGGGTATGCAATCCGGGTTCAATATTACGGAGCGGAAAAGTAGCCGTACCCCGTTTATAATTGTCTATTTCCGTTTGGTAGTAATCATTTAAAATATAAGGATTGGTTTCGTCGCCATCTAAAATAGCCACAATATCATGGCCTATGCCGCTAGCGGTATTAATACCATTTTCGTCTTCTAGTTTAACCAACAGGCTTGGAGATTCGTTTGTAATTCCACCCGACACAAAATTTTCATCGTTCATATACATTTGTATTACGGGACCAATATTGTCCTCTGGCGCTTCTTCATTAAGCCCCCCAATAACTATCGATTCTGTATTGGCGCCTGCTTGGTCCTCCAGAGCGTTTGTTTTTTTGGCATAAAAACTAATCCGGCCGTTTCCTTCTGGAATTCCTACATCGCGTGGCACAACAAACTCAAATTCGAAGGCACCATTGGTTATGGAGGCTTGCCCTCTAAAAATAGTAGCTCCTAATGTTTCAAAATCCATTTTTATAACTTGACCACCCTCGGTAACACCATTATTTCCCAAAGTAGTGCGCGCTACTTTTTTATCGTAAATATTAACAGATAACACACCGGAATAATCGGTTAAAACAGTCCCAGACGGATTGGTTACCTGTCCGGTTATTTTGGCGCGACTTAAGGCTTTTAAAGCAGGAGCCCCTTGCGAAACAGGCACGTCATTAACTTTAGTTAAGCGCACATTTGGTTTCGGAAAGGCTAATTTCATGGCTGGATCGCCTATAAAAAACACCACCCGGCGCTGGCCAATTCCTGAAATTTCAGGATTTGTTTTAGTTAAACGAAGTGCCTCGGCCATACTAGGGTATTCGTCGTCGGCATACGCATCGTCTGGATTAAAGGAGAACAAGTATTCCTCTAAAATCAGATTGAAAGTAATACCAACACTTACAAAAATTTGGCGCGTGGTAGTTATTAACCCAATGGCTCCAGCGTCTTTATTCCAATAAGTAAACTCCCCTGCCGTAGGACGCAATGGATTGTCGAAACGGGTATATTCGCAGGTAACGGTAACAAAACAGTTAAGCTTACAGACATTATTTAAATTTTGCGCATCTGTTTTCTGGAAAATACGCTCTTTAGCCAACCCATCTTCGCCACCATGCCCAAAATAATTAACCACTAATACACCACTTTCAATGGCATTGGTAATGGCCGTTGTTACAGCTGGAAAGCGGTCGCCGCCAGCCGAGGACTCTTGGATATAGGCATCGGTATGAATTTTAATAACATTAATAAATTCTTTCGAAGCCGCAATATTATCGCCAATTGTATTGGTAGTTAATTGAATGTCCTTTTCCCAGGCCTCATCCACATCGTCCGAGATAACCACAACATTGTTTCGCCAATTTCCAAAAGACGCCTCGCTGTAATAGGTTTCAATTTTATCAACCATCTCCTTAGCCTGTTGCGGCGAACTTGCTAAAATACGCCCTACGGCAATATCTAACATATCCGAAGTTCTTAAGAGTCCTTCATTAGGGTCCATCATTCCGAAAAAATCGTCCGACACATAGGAACTTGTTAACGTAAAACTATTGTAAGCGTGCCAAGAGGGCACCAAATTGGTGTTATTAGGCAGGCGGTCTTTGTAATCGAATGAGCCATCGCCAAAAAGACATAAATACTTAACCCGTTTATCTGGTTCGCTGGCATTTTGATATACGTACTTAACAAAATTCCGAATGGCTCCAATATCTTGAACACCCGGACCAAATTCACGGTAAATATCCTGTAAGCGTACCACTTTTACGTTGTAACCATATTGATTCCTGTTTATTTGGGCTAAACGTTCTGCTTGGCTGTAAAAAGAAGTTGGGGTTACTATCAAGTAATCTATATCTTGAAACACCCCTTGCTGGTTATTAAAAATAGTCCCTTTTAAATTTTGATTACCCACATATGAATTGGCAATTCTAATCGGTTCTAAAAAACCATTAGGCCCTAAAACTGTGTAGGTTTTTTTGGTTCCTAATACCGCTTTAAACGATAGGATTTCGCTATTGGCCGAATTTCTAACCCGTTTAATATTGTAAATATCACTAACATCCCAAACTTCGCTTACTTGGCTAGCATTGGATAATTGATAAGCTCCTATACCAGACATACCTATAACACGCGCGTTTGAAAATGTAAAAGGCGCTCCAGCGTATTTCAATTCGCGTGTTGCCTGTAAGGCAATATAATCTATATAACCAAGCGCCGAAGGGTTGCCACCATTATCATAACGTAAGGTTACGGAGATATTGGGTGTTGTAACAGGAATGGTATCATTAAAAAATGCTTGATTTGCTAAAGTAGCCTCGTTTACGGCGCTAATGTTTAAAATAGCTACCTCCGTATTGTTAACCGATAACTCCATACGCGTGGGCGTTTCGGCTGTAGAGGCCACATATGTTTTTAAAATAACTGGCGACTCTGGCACTAAATTAGGAAAAACAAAATCGAATGTTTTCGTGGTTTCCACATCAAACCTATCGCCAAACCAACGTCTACCAACACTCCCTAAATTGTAGTCATCTACCTCATGAAATTTATAATCTTGAAAGGTGTTTATGGTAACGTCTGGAGTTCCGTTAGGCTGAATTAAATTCTGAATACGTTTGCCGTTTCCCGGGCTTACTTGAATAAAGTACGAAGTAGCATCGTTGTAAATATTTAAATTGGTATTACTTTCCTCGTTGTATTGATGCGGCCCCTGGGCATAAAATAAAATATAATCACCTTCATCAAAATAACCATCTCCTTCACCAACCACAACAATCGCGTTTTCTTGAACATCCATAGGATAAGGCTCACTGTTAGCATAAGGAATCATGCGGCCACCATTACCAAAAAGCTTTAGGGTTCTGGGGTCTATAGTTTCCAGATTAAGGCCCAATTGTTCTAAAAAACGTCTTGAAATTTTATAAACCCCCGTTTGCGCAACCTGAAATTCAAACCAGCTACCCGCGCTTAAAACAGAGTTTGTAATAGCCAACCTATTGCCCGATCTGAAATTTGAACCACCAAAACTGTAGTTTACGGTAAAGCCTGTAATTTTTTTATAAACACCATTTTCCCTGATAATAGGTGACACCTCTAGGAAGGCATTTATTTTATCTCTGTTAATACTGTTGTGAAGCGATACCTTTGGCTTTGAAGGAATGTTAACTCTATCTAAATCCATTAATTCGGTTTCGGGAATAATGGCATAACTAACATTGGATAATGTTGCGGAATTTTCATTTACCATTTGTGCCAATGGCCACTGCGCCACAAAGGCAATACCAGAGCCCACCGTATACCTAAAATGATTTGTATTAAAGCTAGGTACTTTTATTGAAAAACTTTCGGTTTCTAGTGTTTTAGTTCCATTCCAAGAAATATTGAAGCGTTTTTCTTGCGAAAAAACCATGCTTGAAACCAATAAAGTAATAAGTATTAATTTCTTTTTCATCACACAAATAACGGAATTTAGCCGCGCTTATTATTATAAAACCAACAATTTTAAAAAAACCTAGCCAAAATACAATAATAAAAACTAAAAACACACGTTATAAGAACATAAAACATCGGTTAAAAGGCGCTAAAAGCATCGTTAAAATGTTACATAAATAGGTTAAAATGCGTAAATTAAAACGTAAAATTTAAATATTTTCTTGTAGTATTACACATAATTCTTATATTGCGTCACCGAAATTATAATTAGCTTACTTAAACGTATGAATATGAAAAATGTATTAACAATAAAATTATTGTTAGTTTTGGCAGTAGCCATTACAGCTGTTGGTTGTAAACGATCATCAAGTTCCAATAGCTCTCGCGCCACAGGTTGGGACATTAACTCCAGAGATGGTGGTTTTCAAGCCAACACAAGCTTTAAAGGACAAGAGGCTGGTCCAGGATTAGTGTTTGTAGAAGGTGGCACGTTTACAATGGGTAAAGTGCAAGATGATGTTATGCACGATTGGAACAATACGCCAAACCAACAGCACGTCCAATCGTTTTATATGGACGAAACGGAGGTAACCAATTTAATGTATTTAGAATACCTAGATTGGATTAAGCGTATTTACCCACCTTCCGAGGAAAATTTTAAAGCTATTTATGATGGTGTACTTCCAGATACGTTAGTTTGGAGAAACCGTTTAGGATACAATGAGGTATTAACCGAAAACTATCTGCGCCACCCAGGTTACAGAGAATATCCAGTAGTTGGGGTTAGTTGGATTCAAGCAGTAGAATTTGCTAACTGGCGTTCGGATCGTGTTAATGAAGCTAATTTAGAAGAAGCTGGTTACATCCAAAGAGATGCCAAATTAACTGAAGTTTCGGCCGATGCCACTTTTAATACAGACACATACATCAACGCTCCTTCGCAAGTTTATGGTGGTAATACGGCATTAACAGATCCAGAAAACACGCGTAGACGTGTGCAAACAAATGCAGCTGGCGATCCAATTAATGTGAATGCCACACGCGAAACAGGAATTATTTCTCCAAAATACAGACTTCCAACTGAAGCCGAGTGGGAATATGCCGCTTTAGGTTTAACATCTGTAAGAAGTTACAATGTTTATAGAGGTAGAAAAAAATACCCTTGGGATGGCCAATACACACGTTCAGGAAAGCGTAAAGTTCGTGGCGATCAATTAGCTAACTTCAAGCAAGGAAAAGGTGATTACGGTGGTATTGCAGGATGGTCCGACGATGGTGCCGATATTACAAATGAAGTAAAATCATACGAGCCAAACGATTTTGGATTATATGACATGGCAGGAAACGTAGCCGAATGGGTTGCCGATGTTTACAGACCAATTGTTGATGATGAATTTAACGATTTTAACTACTACCGTGGTAATGTATACACTAAAAACGAATTAAACGAAGATGGCACGGTACGTATTGTTACTAGCGATGAAATTAAGTTCGACACCTTACCAAACGGAAAAGTAATTGCGCGTAACCTTCCAGGTGAAATTCACCAAGTACCAGTGGATGAAAACGAAACCTATTTAAGAACAAACTTTGATACCAGCGACAACAGAAACTTTAGAGATGGTGATAGACGTTCTTCTCGCGATTACCGCGACGGTTTTAATGAAACAGAAGCATCTGGCGAATCTCATACTAGAAACATGTACAATTCACCAAAACACAATGTGGAACGAGATTCGTTAGGTAATTTAATTCGCGAATACGACCGTTCAGACAAACGAACATCTTTAATAAACGACGAGGTACGTGTTTACAAAGGCGGTTCATGGAAAGACAGAGAATATTGGTTGGATCCAGCGCAGCGTCGTTATTTCCCACAAAATATGGCTACAGATTATATTGGCTTCAGATGCGCCATGTCTCGTGTTGGCTCGAAATCTGAAAACAAAAACAAACGTAAAAACTAATTAGTTTCGTAAATAATAATTTAAAAGTCCTGACCACCGTCAGGACTTTTTTTATACTTTTATTTTATGGAAATACACACACTACACAAATACTTTTTAAACTGCTCCGCTGCCTGTACCGATACGCGGAACATTTCAAAAAACAGCATGTTTTTTGCTTTAAAAGGCACCCATTTCGACGGAAATAGTTTCGCTGCTGAAGCTTTAAAATTAGGCGCAAAATACGTTGTAATAGACAATCCGCAATACGCCGTAAACGAACAAACCATCGTGGTAAATTCTGTTTTAGAAACACTTCAAAATCTTGCAACATATCACCGACATTATCTTGGAATACCCATATTAGCACTAACTGGAAGTAATGGAAAAACCACTACCAAAGAACTTATAAACGGTGTTTTGTCGCAACAGTTTAAAACCAGTGCCACTAAAGGGAACCTTAATAACCACATAGGAGTTCCTTTAACACTACTAGCTATGACCACAGATACCGAAATAGGTATTGTAGAAATGGGCGCCAACCACCAGAAAGAAATTGCTTTTTTATGTAACATTGCACAACCGGATTACGGATACATAACTAATTTTGGCAAAGCACATTTAGAAGGCTTTGGCGGTGTGGACGGCGTTATAAAAGGTAAAAGCGAAATGTACGACTACCTAATAACCCATAATAAATACATATTTATTAATGCAGACGACCCCATTCAGGTTTCAAAAACCAAAACCGCACGTATTATTCCTTTCGGAACGAAAAAAAACCAGAAGTACACACTCATAACCTTATTAGAAGCCAATCCGTTTGTGTGTGTTAAATTTAAAGATCAGGTAATTAATAGCCACTTAATTGGTGCTTATAATTTCAACAATATCGCTGCAGCTATTAGCATAGGTCTTTATTTTAAGGTTCCGTTTAAAAGCATTAAAAAGGCAATAGAATTGTATGTGCCAACTAACAACCGCTCGCAAATTATATCGCGTGAAAAAACAACATTAATTTTAGACGCCTACAACGCCAATCCTTCCAGTATGGCAGCAGCATTGCATCATTTTGCACTACAAAAAGAAACGCCTAAAACAGCTATTTTGGGCGATATGTTTGAACTTGGCTCCGCATCTGAAGAAGAACATGACGCTATTAGTAGCCTGGCTGTATCGTTGCCCATAGACCAAATTATTTTAATTGGTAGTCATTTCTTTCAAACCAAAACTACCCATGCGAAAATAGAGCGCTATAAAACGTTTAACGACTTTAAAACTAATTTTAAACCACAAGCCTTAATGGGTGGTTTAACCTTAATAAAAGGATCGAGAGGAATGGCTTTAGAGCGTGTATTGGATTTAATAGCACAGTAAAATAATCTTTACTAGAAATGCACAAAATGCGACTGCTAGTTGTTGCTCCAAAAAGATACCGGTAATTTAAAACTTCGCCGTGTAAATTTAAAAGTTTAAAGTGGATACCTAATACTTTAAAACGATTATAGTGTGGCTAAATTAGCTGAAGCAGGGTGACACTCCCTTGCACAATACTTTGAAGCAAAAAACAGCTTTTAAATTATCCTGTTTTCCTAGGGAACATATTTACCCTAATTCCTTAATGAAACTTCCCTCCTGTTTGCCTAAATTACTAATTTAGAAACGGCATTTTTCAAATATAAAAACCAGGCATTAATACAAATAAAAAAGGCCCGTTAAAAACGGACCTTTTTGTGGGCGATGAGGGATTCGAACCCCCGACCCCCTCGGTGTAAACGAGGTGCTCTGAACCAACTGAGCTAATCGCCCTTCGTAATTCGATTGCAAAGATAGTCGACTTTTTGAAATTCCAAAGCTTTTTTTAAAAAAAAAATTAAATTATTTCTGCCACAACAAAAGTACTGCCGCCAATAAAAATAATGTCGGTTTCCATGGCTTCTTTTTTAGCTGCCATAAAGGCTTCATTTACACTTTTATACCTCGTTCCTTGAAAACCATTTTGAATAAAACTTGCTTGTAAGCGTTCGGCATCCAACCCACGAGGCACATCTGGTTTACAAAAATAATACTGTGCTTTTTTAGGTAATAGTGGGAAAATAGTTTCTAAATCTTTGTCATTAACCACACCAAATACCATATGAATTGCCGTGTGTGGTAAATTAAGTAATTGATTCATGGTTAATGCTAAACCTTCTTTATTATGCCCGGTGTCGCAAATAATTAAAGGATTTTGCTTTAAAACCTGCCATCTACCCTGAAATCCGGTATTTTTTGAGACGTTATTCAAACCGTTTCTAATTGCTTTGTTTGAAAGTTTCCAATTTTTTGTTTTTAAAACTTGAATTGCACACAAGGCTGTTTGTATATTCTCTTGTTGATACGCGCCTTTTAAATCCGATTGGAAGTCTCCTTGCGTTTCTTGGTCAGCAAAATAAATTGGTGCTTGCAGTGTGGCCGCCACCTCTTTAAAAACATCTTTAGTTTCCTGCTGTGTTTTGCCAATTACAACAGGCACTTGCGCTTTTATGATACCCGCTTTCTCCACTGCAATTTTTCCTAAAGTATTTCCCAAGAATTGGGTATGATCCAAACCAATATTTGTAATAACCGATAACTCGGGTGTTATAATATTTGTAGAATCGAGTCTGCCTCCTAAACCCACCTCGATAATGGCAATATCTACTTTACTTTCTGCAAAATAGGCAAACGCCATAGCGGAAGTCATTTCAAAAAAAGATAAACCACTGGCATTTAAATAAGCTTTATTTTGAGCTATAAACGACATAACATATGCCTTGCTTACCATTATGCCATTAATACGAATGCGTTCCCTAAAGTCTTTTAAATGTGGCGAAGTAAATAACCCTACTCGGTATCCAGCCTCCTGTAGTACGGAAGCTAACATATTGCTGGTAGACCCTTTTCCGTTAGTACCACCAACATGGATGGTATTAATAAAGTGCTGCGGATTATTTAAATGTTGGGCAAAATTGATAGAATTAGTTAAATCTGCTTTAAAAGCAGATTTTCCTTGCCGCTGGTACATAGGCAATTTGGAAAACATCCAGTTTAAAGTTTCTTGATATGTCATGCAAAACACGTATTTTAGTTAGCTACTTGATGCCTGTATTATATTTGAACGGATATAAAATGGCTATAAACTTTTGAAGAAATTTATTTGCGTGCAGCGGTACAAAAACTAATTGACGGCACCCATTTAAATAATAAATTTTATTGGCCTAGGGTAAAGTTTACTTTAACAAAACCAACCTGCCTTACTGGTGCATTGCTATCGGGGCGCCATTTGTGCGATAACGCAATTTTTTTCGCTGGTTCCAGTAAGCATGGCGCGGTATTAGTGGTGCCTTTAACGCCAGGTATAGCTACTACTACATTTCCAGAACGGTCTACTTCAATCCTAACAATTACCAACCCAGATTCGTTACATGTTTGCTTTTGTTTTTGAAAAGTAGCCTCACCGCGTCCATTTAGCCCATATCCAACGCCACCACTTCCCGATCCTGGCTCGCCAAAATAGCTTGGAGCATACGGATCGCCATCTAGCTGACCTTTGTCTCCTGCCTGTGTATCGTTGCCTTCACCGCCGGTTGTTTTTCCATCAGATTTGCTTACACCTCCAATTAAAGCATCTAACTTCTTCTTTTTGGCCTCTTTTTCTGCTTGCTCTTTTGCTTTTTGCTCAGCTTCGGCTTTAGCTTTTGCTTCGGCCTCTGCTTGCGCTTTTGCTTTTGCTTCAGCCAATACCTTTTGTTTAATTGCAGCTTCCTCTTTCTTTTTTATGGCAAGCGCCTCCTCTGTATTTTGTGTAACAACCGCTTCTGCTTTACTAGATTCCTCTGGTGCTGCCGCTTGCGCTACAGGTGTTTGCTGTGTTGGTGGGTCTAATGGCTGGTCATTATTTTTAGGCTCGGATTTAACTGGTTCTTTAGGCTGAATATTGCCACTACCTACATCCGAATTCCCAAAATTAACAGCAACACCATATTCCACAGGCGGATCCATGTAAGGTGGTCCAACCACAAACATTAATAACAACAAAATAAGCACAATAAGCGCCGTTATTTTTGCTGAATTTCGTTCGTGTTTGGTTTCTAAATATTTCATGTAAATCCGGATTGCAATTTTATTTTGGTTTTACAGCAAGAATAACCTTAATACGGTTTCTATTTGCAATATCCATAACCTTTACAACGTAATCCACAGGTACCGACTTTTCGGCACGTAATACAACTGTAGGTTTGTCCTGCGCCGTAAGCGCGTTTAAAAGTTCGCCTTCTAACATGCTTTCTGCCACCAAAGCATCGTCTATATAGTATCTTAAATCTTTGGTAATACTTACCGCAACCGATTTTTTATTTTCGGTCTTTCCGTCGGCATTTGGAAGTAGTATATCTATAGCGTTTGTGGTTACCAAGGTAGAGGCTATCATAAAGAATATGAGTAGCAAGAAAACAATATCTGTCATGGACGACATATTGAACTCTGGTGTTACCTTATTTCTGCCTCGAATATTCATATTAAATAGGCTCGTTTAAATGATCTAAAAATTCTAATGAATTGGCTTCCATTTGGTAAACTACTTTGTTGGTTTTAACTACTAAATGGTTGTAGGTAATATAAGCTACAATACCTACAATAAGGCCTGCCACAGTGGTTGTCATGGCGGTATACAAACCGCTGGCTAGAACATCCATTTGAATCGTGCCTCCGGCATTGGCTAACTCAAAAATGGCTAATATCATACCTACAACAGTTCCTAAAAAACCTATCATGGGTGCAGCTCCAGAGATGGTAGCCAGAATACTCACATTTTTTTCTAATCCGTATATTTCTAGTCTTCCCGCATTTTCGATGGCCGTATTTATATCTTCCAACGGCTTGCCTATTCTAGAGATTCCTTTATTAATAAGGCGCGATACTGGTGAATTTACTTGGGCACACAGTAACTGTGCGGCTTCTATTCTGCCGTTACTAACATGATCTTTAATTTGATTCATAAAATTAGCATCTATTTGAGAGGCGGCTTTTATGGCGAACAAGCGTTCAAAATAGATATAGCAGGCAAAAATTAACAGTAAGAAAAGTATGGCAATAATTAACTGACCCGCAAGCCCACCACTACTTATAAGTTCTATAATAGAGAGAGTTTTCTCTACCGACTCTGTATCCGATAGTATTTCGGCACCCTCTTGAACATCCTGTATATTTTGTAATTCTGTATATTTCATGTGTTTTGAAAACTTTTTATTATGTAACGTTAAATTGGGAACAAAATTATATTAAAAAATTGTGCGCGTAAACATAAAGGCCACGGCACCTACCAGAAAGCCAATTAATGCCAGCCAACCCATATTTTTTAAATACCAGAAGAAACTAATTTTTTCCATTCCCATGGCTACTACACCAGCAGCCGACCCTATTATTAACATACTGCCACCAGTTCCTGCTGCATAGGCGATAAAGTGCCATAATTCATTATCCATAGGCTCTGAAAACATGCCCAAACTAGCAGCAACCAACGGTACGTTATCTATAACAGCAGAACCCACACCCATTAATAACACCACCAAATCCGATACACCCGTATGGTTTAACTCGGTGCCTAACATAGGCATACTATTTTGTAGTGTCGATGCAAAACCAAACAGAATACCAAGCGATTCCAATGCCGCAACAGCCATTAAAATACCTAGAAAAAATAGAATACTCGGTAACTCTATTCTGGAAAGCGCTTGATGAACGGGACTCTGATAACTTTCTCGACTAATAGGCGTTGCACCGTTGAAAGAAAGAACAAACTTCCTGTTGCTATAAAATTCTGCAAAAATGGCTACCGTGGCTAATGCCAACATCATACCCACATAAGGGGGCAAATGTGTAACCGTTTTAAACACCGGCACTGAAACAATACCTGCCAAACCTAAATAAAGCATTTTGGCGCTATCGCTATTTTGTTCTTTTTCTTTTCTAACCGATGTATTCGAAATTTCACCTTTGAAAGCAGGTAAAAAAGAAGCAATAAAAACAGGTAATAGCATACACAGTAGCGATGGTATAAAAAGATACACAAACAAATGGCCTGAAGTAACCTTTTTACCTATCCACAACATGGTGGTAGTCACATCGCCTATTGGCGACCAAGCACCACCTGCATTTGCAGCAATAATAATAAGCCCGGCATACCATATGCGCACATTCCTGTCACTTATTAATTTTTGAAGGATTGAAATAAGGACAATTGTTGCTGTAAGATTATCGATAATAGCCGACAAGAAAAAAGCTAAAAACGCAAAAATCCATAAAATACGTTTTTTACTTTTTGTTTTAATAAAGCTTTTTATAGTTGCAAAACCATCAAAATGATCTATTATTTCTACAATAGTCATGGCTCCCAACAAAAACACCAAAATTTCGGCAGTCTTCCCTAAATGGTGCAGAAGTGTTTCCTCCACTAAATGCAATCGGTCCTCATGATTTAGCGGATCTAAATTACTAATAAGCGTATGCTTGGCAGAATCGAACCATTGCGAAAAATCGTTTACACCTAACGCAATAACGGCCCAACAAAGGGCCATCATAGCTAAAGCTGGTATGAGTTTATCTATTTTTAAATTATGTTCTAATGTTATGGCCAAATAGCCAATAACAAAAACACTAATAATGATAGCTTCCATTATGTACTTGGTATTATACTAGTTGTTTTAAGGCTATTTCAAAAGCTGTTTTACTTATATTTGTTTTAGACGTATTGTGACTGTAAACATTTTCTAAAGCTTTTTTAATAGTGCGGGAAGTGTCTTCAAATATAGCCTCGTCGGTCATATCTGCTTGGCTTTCCATAAGGTAAGCGAATACCCGCGCCATGCCACAATTAGAAATAAAATCGGGTATTAGGCTAATACGTTCGTCCGTGGCTTCCATAATGGGACCAAAGAAAATTTCTTTATCGGCGAAAGGTACATTAGCGCCACAGGACACAACTTCCAGACCATTTGCTATCATGGTATCTACCTGGTTTTTTGTAATTAAACGTGACGCAGCACAAGGCAAGAAAATTTCAGCTTTTAAATCCCAAATTTTAGCGTTCATTTCTTCAAAAGGAATTAATTCTGTTCCGCCCAAAGTGTTACCCTCTTTATTTAGATATAATTCGGTTATTTCTTGAAACGAAAAACCGTCTTCTTTAATAACACCACCAACGATGTCTATAATACCAACTACTTTAGCACCCATTTTAGAAATATAAAAAGCAGCTGCTGCTCCTACATTCCCAAAACCTTGTACAATAACACGCTTGTCTTTTAGGTTGCCACCAAAAATATTGTAATAATGCAACACCGCTTCGGCAACACCAAAACCGGTAATCATGTCGGCAACCGAATATTTTCTGGCTACACTAGGCGAATAGGTAGCGCTTTCAATAACCTTAATAACGCCATGGCGCAATTGGCCAATTCTGTTTATTTTATCGCCAGGACTTGGTTTAAAATGCCCTTCAAAAA
Source organism: Bizionia sediminis (assembly GCF_042684585.1). NCBI lineage: Bacteria > Pseudomonadati > Bacteroidota > Flavobacteriia > Flavobacteriales > Flavobacteriaceae > Bizionia > Bizionia sediminis. Next base: position 5,434 of record NZ_JBHULS010000001.1, on the reverse strand, counting down.
CACCTTCTTGCGGGTGCCATAATCCTGTTTGCTCCGTCATGGGAATTACTTCATGACTCTCATCCACATTTAAATCGCCACCGGTGCCATAGTAACTTTTTAACAAAGGCGACACTGCCTTAAACCAACGCTCCAAAACCCCTTTTTTACGGGGATCTTTAGGGTCAAAATTAATACCAGATTTAGCACCACCAATGGCAGGTCCGGAAACGGTAAATTTTACTTCCATAGTTTTAGCCAAAGATAGCACTTCATTAACATCTAAACCTTTACGCATTCTGGTACCACCACCAGCAGCGCCGCCGCGTAGCGAGCTAATTACAGTCCAGCCTTCGGCTTCAGTTTCTGAATCCTTCCAATGGAATATTATCTCTGGTTGTTTGTTTTCATACTTTTGGAGTAGTTGTTTCATTCTATAAAAATTAATATTGTGGAATCAAATTCTTAAATTACGGCAAATATATAAACTAAAACTTGGTAACAATTAGTTTTTCAGTAATTTTCATGGCTATAAATTATTCCTGAAGAATGGTCGTGTTTTGCACCAGTTACACTAGCCAAACAATTTACTTCATTCCGCACGCGTAACACGCCTAAAAAGGCAAAAATTAGTGCTTCTTTGTATTCTATAACATCGGTATTGGGCACAACAATTTTGGCAGCTGTTTGTTTTTTTAAACACGCCGTTAAAAAAGAGTTATACGCACCACCGCCTGTTACCAGTACGCTACCTGTTTTAATAACTTGTGCTATTTGTGCTGCCACATGTGCTACAAAAGTCCTTAAAACATCTGGTGTGCTTAACTGAAAACTATCTATGAGCGGCAGCACCACCTGTTGTACCCATTCCAGTCCTAAAGACTTTGGATGTGCATGTTTGTAGTATGCTAAATTGTTTAATTCTTCAAGCAAGGTTTCACAAACCACTCCCGATGCGGCCACTTGCCCATCCGTATCAAAATCGAAACCCAAACGCCCCACATAATGGTTTAAAACAATGTTTACGGGGCAAACATCGAAAGCAATTCGAGACCCCTTGTAGTTGGTAGATAAATTTGCAAAACCACCCAAGTTTAAGCAGTAATCGAAATCTGGAAAAAGCAGTAAATCGCCAATAGGAACTAAAGGTGCTCCCTGACCGCCTAAAGCAACATCTTGTACTCTAAAATCACAAACAACAACATGCCCAGTAATACGTGCCAAATCTGGTTTGTTGCCAATTTGTAAGGTAACACCGCTATCTGGTTGGTGCCAAGCCGTGTGTCCATGAGAACTAATAAAATCTATATTGGTAATTCTATTTTTGTTAATAAAGGTATTTATGAGTTCGGCTAAATACAAAGTGTAGGCACTATTTAAAGCATCCATAGCGGCCTTATTGGTATGAATTAAAGTCTTTAATTCAGCCTTCCAAAAAACATTATAGGGTATGGTTTGGCATTGCAAAAACTGGTACTCCCAACCTGCATGGTGGGTGAATTTAATATAGGCTAAATCCACACCATCCAGAGATGTACCAGACATGACACCTAATACGTAATAAGTCGTTTTATTCATAGTAGGTAAAAATAGCAATCATAATTGAAAAAATGACGCTAAAACATTATCTTTGCAAGATAATTAAAGCAATACGATAACTTTATACTATTATGGATTTCAATCTTTCAGAAGAGCATATGATGATTCGCGACGCAGCACGCGATTTTGCACAAACAGAATTATTACCAGGCGTTATAGAACGTGACAACAAACAAGAATTTCCACAGGAACTTGTAAGGAAAATGGGTGAGCTTGGTTTTATGGGTATTATGGTAGACCCAAAATATGGTGGCAGTGGCATGGACACGATATCTTATGTGCTTATAATGGAGGAATTATCGAAAATTGATGCTTCGGCTTCCGTTATTGTTTCTGTTAACAACTCCTTGGTATGCTATGGATTGGAAGCGTATGGTACAGAGGCTCAAAAAGAAAAATATTTAACCAAACTAGCTACTGGTGAGTTTGTTGGTGCCTTTTGTTTAAGCGAACCTGAAGCAGGTAGCGACGCTACATCGCAGAAAACTACTGCTATAGACATGGGCGACCATTACGTCTTGAACGGCACGAAAAACTGGATTACCAGTGGCGGCAGATCGGATGTGTATTTAGTAATTGCACAAACAGATAAAGACAAAGGACATCGTGGTATTAATGCGTTTATTGTTGAAAAAGGCATGGAAGGGTTCCACATTGGTCCTAAAGAAGATAAGTTAGGAATACGCGGAAGCGATACCCACACCTTGCAGTTTAACGATGTGAAGGTGCCAAAAGAAAATAGAATTGGTGAAGATGGTTTTGGTTTTAAATTTGCCATGAAAACCCTATCCGGCGGTAGAATTGGAATAGCGGCTCAAGCGCTAGGAATAGCATCCGGCGCCTACGAATTATCTAAAAAATACTCCAAAGAACGCAAGGCTTTTGGTACAGAAATTTGCAACCACCAAGCCATTGCTTTCAAAATTGCCGATATGGCTACCGAAATTGAAGCGGCACGCATGCTTGTAATGAAAGCGGCCTGGGATAAAGACAATGGAAATAATTACGACATGTCCAGTGCAATGGCCAAGTTATACGCCAGTAAAGTGGCCATGGATACCACAGTTGAGGCTGTGCAAGTACACGGCGGTAACGGCTTTGTAAAAGAATATCATGTAGAGCGCCTAATGCGCGATGCAAAAATTACACAAATTTATGAAGGTACTTCTGAAATACAGAAAATAGTAATATCTAGAAGTGTTTTAAAAGAATAATGTGAATAATCTATCTAAATAACGAAATCCCAATACGTTTCTGTATTGGGATTTTTTATTGAAGCAATTCTAAAACGAGTCTAATTTCGCCATAAGAAAACTTATCATCCAATTGATGTTTTAAATCCGATAAATTTTCAAATGGATGCTTTGGAATAAGTTCTTGTAATTCCTTTAAGTGTGTTTCAGATATTAAATCGGTTGGCTTCACCAATCCAGCTGAAATAAAAGAGGCCAAATGCCCAAAAATAGTGTTCTCGTTTAACGCTCTAATAGCGGCAATTTCTGCAATGGTTTTACCAGATTTATATAAATTTAATGATTGTGTTTTCGTGTCTATTTTTTCCTTTTTTAAAGTAGCAGAATGCTCTAAATCATCAGTTGTTTGCTTGTCAGAAAAGCTTATATCGTTTTCTCGACAAAATTCTCTTACTACCTCTAAAATTGCTGCACCATATTTTTCTACACGTACTTTACCCATTCCAGGAATAGCCAATAACGCTTGTTTTGATGTGGGTAAAGTTTCGCAAATAGCATACAAGGCTTTTTGTGTGAATATTTGATAATGCACAAGATCGTTATCTTGCGCTATGTCATTCCTTAAAACTCGGAGTAATTCAAACAATTCAACGTTAATGGTGCCATCAACAACCATGGCCTTTAACTTTTTAGGCTTTTCTGCCTTCATAAAAACAGCTTTGGCACGCAAGTCCAAATATGTTTTTGTTTTAAAACCATTGGAAAGCCCACCAAAATAAATATATTTAATTTCCAACAACAGCTCCAGACTGTGCAAATGTTTTAGTAATTCCGTTTCTATAGTTTTATTATCTGTAGTAAAATTAAACGCTGTTACTGCTGGTTTAATAAATGAATCTAACTCCGTTTTGTAATACGCTATTCCTTTAACAAAGCGTTCTTGTAATTTACTATTTACTTCTGGTAATGTGGCAGCATCAAAATCCTGCCGTAATTGTAGCGAAAACCGATTACTTACCTTTAGTAAATTAGTAACACGCTCTTTAATTTCGCCCATGGGTGCTTCTAGGTTTCCAGCTATACTAGCTTTATGTTTGTAATAAGCATCTAAAATCCGATTTACTGGGTATAGAAAATGATAAAAATTAAATATCTCTGAAATTAAATCAAGTTGAAACTCGCGCTGTGCAGCCATTAATGTATCGGCATCCGGTTGATTCTTATAAGCAGATTCATTGAAATCTACCACCTGACTATCATTTATAATTTGGTTAGGCGTTATTTTACTTTTCAAAACTAAACCAGCCAAGGACTTACAACGACTTAATGCTACATAGGTTTGCCCATGCGCAAAGGCGCCTTCTACATCTATAATAGCCTTTTCAAAGGTTAAACCCTGACTCTTATGAATGGTGATAGCCCAGGCCAAGCGCAAGGGTATTTGTGTAAAAGAACCCAATTTTGTTTCTTCAATAGCTTTGGTTTCCTTGTTAACAGAATAGGTTATATTATCCCATGTTTCGGCTTTGGTAATAATATTAAAATCGTCGTCTGGACAACGCACTACTACCTCCGATTCGTCCAATGCCATAACTTTTCCAATTTTACCATTAAAAAAGCGTTTGTCTGTAGCACTATCATTTTTAATAAACATAACCTGTGCTCCAACCTTTAAACGTAAGGCCAAGGCATTAGGATAAGCATGTTCCGGAAATTTTCCCGTTATTTCAGCATTATAAATGTGCTCCTCACCATTCAAACTATCCAATTCTTTACTATTAGTAAGTTTGGCTAGTTTATTATGCGTGGCTAATTGAATAAAACCATCGTTTGTAGCAGGTACAAAATCGGGCTTGTAGCGCTTATTTAAGATTGAAGCGCTTTCTTCAGACAATGTATTGGTTCTAATTTCGTTTAATACCTTGATAAAATTTGGGTCCTTTTGCCTGTATATATGCTTCAGTTCTATAACCACAGGATTGGCCTCTTGATACGCCCGACTGCTAAAAAAATAGCCATTACGATAGTACGTTTTTAGTACCTCCCACTCCTGCTCCTTCATCACTGGTGCAAGTTGCTGCAAGTCGCCAATCATAACCACCTGTACGCCACCAAATATTTTTTGTTTATTTCGAAATCTTCTTAACGTGGCATCTATACCATCTAATAAATCGGCCCGTACCATACTTATTTCATCAATAATTAATAAATCCATGGATTTAATAATATTGATTTTAGTTTTACCAAATTTTCTATTGAAACTATGAGAAGACTGATTATGGTTGTTTGGAACAATTGGTCCAAAAGGCAATTGAAAAAATGAATGGATAGTAACACCTTTCGCATTAATAGCAGCCACGCCGGTTGGCGCTACAACCACCGTTCTTTTTAGGGTGTTGTTTTTTAGCTTATGAAGGAACGTTGTTTTTCCCGTACCCGCTTTTCCAGTAACAAAAACCAATTTATTTGTTTCAGTTACATACTGCCATGCTAAATCAAGTTCTACATTGTCCACTACGTCTGCCAATTAAACCCACAATATACAACCAAAGAATTATAAACAAAAAAAAATCCCGATTCGTAATTTGAATCGGGATTTTAAAAAAGGCGGCGACCTACTCTCCCACGAGATGCAGTACCATCGGCGCAAACGGGCTTAACTA